>CAVQLC010000010.1:0-404362 GCA_963713255.1 uncultured Actinomycetota bacterium | reverse complement strand
ACCTGGCGCCGCAGCCGGGGATGGCCGGCTCCAGTCCCTGGTCGGCCGGGTCCGTGCCTCGGGACTGCCGGTCGAGCGGGAGGTGACGGGTGACCGGACATACCAATGCCGGACGGTGTCGTCCTGGCGGGTTACCGCGTCGTGCAGGAGGCGTTGACGAACGTGGTGAAGCACGCGACCGGCTCGTCGGCGACCGTCCGCGTCGACTACGGGACCGACCGGGTGTCGATCGAGGTGACGGACACGGGCGGTTCGCATCCGGCGTCGGCCGACGCGGGCAGTGGCCGGGGACCCAGTCGGCCTGCGCGAGCGGCTCGCTCTGTACGGCGGGACGCTTGACGCCGGCCCGCGCATCCGCGGTGGGTACCGGCTCACGGCGGTCATCCCCCTGACGCCCGCCACCACGCCGGATCCGGCGGAAGTCTCGTGACGGGCCCCGTGAGTGACCCCGTGCGGGTCGTGGTGGCCGACGACCAGGCCCTGGTGCGCACCGGCTTCCGGATGATCCTCACCGCCGACGGCATCGACGTCGTCGGCGAGGCGTCCCACCGGCACCGAGGCGATCGAAGCCGTGCGGCGTACCCGCCCCGACGTGGTGCTGATGGACATCCGGATGCCGGAGCTGGACGGGCTCGAGGCGACTCGGCGCATCCTGGCGGCCGACGGCGACGGGGCCGCGGATCCTGATGCTGACGACCTTCGACCTCGACGAGTACGTCTACGCGGCGCTGACGGCGGGCGCCAGCGGATTCCTGCTCAAGGACGTTGCCGCCCGAACAGCTCACCGCCGCGGTGCGGCTGGTGCGCTCCGGGGACGCGCTGCTGGCGCCGTCCATCACCCGTCGACTGGTGGAGAGGTTCGCGCGCGGCAGCCAGGAGACGTCCGCCGTGCATCGGGACCTGGCGTTGCTGACCCCGCGCGAGCGGGAGGTGCTGCAGATGCTCGCCCGGGGACTGAGCAACGCCGAGCTCGCCGCCGCGTTCCAGCTCTCGGAGGCGACCGTCAAGACGCACGTGGCGCGGATCCTGGGGAAGCTGCGCTGCGCGACCGGGTCCAGGCGGTCGTGGTCGCCTACGAGACGGGCCTGGTCGCACCTGGGGAGGCATGAGCCCCCGGGCGCTCATGCCAGCGCGTCGATCCAGGCCTGGTCGAGGTCGGAGAACCGGCCGTCACCTTCGGCGATCAGGTCGGCCGGGGTGCCGTCCTCGACGATCAGGCCGTGCTCCATCACCAGCACCCGGTCGGCGATCTCGACCGTGGAGACGGTGGTCGATGATCACCGAGGTGCGATCGGCGAGGATGCTGCACACAGGGCCTGCGCAGGTGCATGCGACCCTGCCGTGGTGGGGGCCGTGCTCTCCGGGGTGACGCGCCCAGGGTCTTAGAGCCTGACGTCACTCGGGGTGCGGGAACGTGAGCATCACCACCTCCCTGGCCGGCTACGTCACCGGACCGGACGACCGGCCGGGGCCCGAGGAGAGCTCCGGCTTCCGGTTCGTCGACGGGGTCGAGGACGCCTCGCCCAGGCGCGCGGTCGCGGGCGACAAGGACGTCTCCCTCGGCGGCGGGGCCAGCGTCATCCGGCAGGCCCTCGAGGCCGGGCTGGTCGACGAGCTCGCGATCTCCACCGCCCCGGTGGTGCTGGGCGCGGGCAAGCGGTTGTGGGAGGGCTTCAGCCGCGACCTGGACCTGGAGATCCTGCAGGTCCACCACTCGCCGTACGCCGTGCACACGAGGTACGCGGTCAAGCGCTGACCGTGTCGTCGCCTCTCACCGGATCCGGGTGGCGAACGTGTACGTCGCGGTTGCCGACCGGTTGCCGAACTCGTCCTCGGCGAACAGCGGGACGCTCAGGGTGCCGCGTTTCCCGGTGAGCACGCCGGCGCCCAGCAGGTAGCCCTCGCCCAGCACCACGGTGAACGTGCCGTCGGCTCCGACCGGCGTGCTGGCGTACTGGTCTCCGTCGCCCTCGAACACGTAGACGGTGCTCCCCGGCTCAGCGGTGCCGGCCAGGGTCACTTGCCGGGTCGTGATGGTGGTTCCCGCGGTGGGCGAGGTCACGACAGGGGCGGCGGGTGCCACCACGTCGACCACGAAGGTCGTCGACCTGGTCGAGACCTCGGCACCGTCGTAGGTCATGGTCGCCGTCAGGGTCTGCTCACCGCCGGCGACCCCGTCGAAGGTGTGGGCGTAGGTGCCCGCGGAGCACGAGACGTCCGCGCTCTGCCCGGCCAGCTGCAGGGTGACCCGGGAGCCCGCGTAGCACCCACCCGCCACGTCCACCGAGGTGCTCGTGCGGGCGCCCTCCGACGGGGTGTCGATGGTCAGCGACGCCGGGTCGATGGCCACGGAGTAGGTGATGCAGTCGCTGGTGAGGGGGTTCCCGCGCCAGTCGGTCATCTGGGCGCAGATCCGGCTGGTGCCGAGCGGCACCGTGATCGTGCTCGTCCAGGTGCCGTCGGAGGCGGTGACGGCGTCGGCGAACACGCCGTCGACGTACACCTGGACGCCCTGCGAGACGTTGGAGGCCGCCGTCCCGCTGACCGTGAGCTCCGTCGAGGACCCGGTGGCACCATCCGCAGGGGAGGTGATGTCGACGGCGGCGACCGGGATCGCTCCGGAGGTGAAGGTGCGGGTCTCCGAGGCGACGACGGTGGTGCCGTCGAGGGCCAGCATCTCGACGGTCAGCGTGTGGCTCCCCTCGACCAGGTCGACGTAGCGCCGGTAGACGCCGTAGTCGTCGCACGGCAGCACCTCGGAGACCCCGTCCAGGGTCATCCGGACCGTCGAACCCGCGTGGCAGCCCACCACGCTCGTGAAGGTGCTCGACACCTCCTCGTCCTGCGCCGGCGAGATCACCTGGAAGTAGACCGGGTCGACCGGGCGGGTGTAGTCGACGCAGTCGCGGGCCAGGACCGCGCCGGCGGCGTCGCGCACCTCGGCGCAGATGGGCAGCGTCCCCGCCGGCTGCGGGTTGAGCCCGGCGGCCCAGTCACCCTTGTAGGCGTAGGACTCGTACACGTTGGGGTCCTCGCCGACGGTGACGTAGACGTAGTTGCTGCCGCGAACGGTCCCGACGACGGTGAGCTCGAAGCCGTTCCCGCTCTCCGCGGGCGTCTGGACAGCGGTGATCTCCACGGCGGCCCGGACCGGTTTCGCCGCCTGAGCCGGGAGCAGGGTCCCGGTGCCGACGACGCCGATGACCACCATCGACAGGACCAGGAGGCGACGAAGCAGGACAGTGACCATGACGATTCCCCCGATGGATGATCCGCACCCTCAGCGGTGCTGAGGTGACGGTGCCCCGACCGGCCTGGTGGTGATTCACCCCAGGGGGTGAAATCCAGGGTGCGGCTCCGATTCCGCCCCTACACTCCGCGCATGACGAGTGGACCGTCGATGGTCGGCGCCGCGCACCGCCGGCGCCTTCGTTCGCCTCGTCGTACGACTGGTCCAGCCAGGCGCGCAGCCCCTGGCGACTCCTGTTCCGTGCCCTGGTGGCCGGTTGGATCCTCCTCGTCCTCGCGGCCCTCCTCCTCGGCTCGCGCCCGTCGACGCTGGAGCGGCTGGAGGCGCAGGTCGCCGCCGGCGAGGTCCGGGACGTCCGCGTCGCCGGCAGGGAGCTGGAGCCAGGCGTGCGCGGCTTCGCGACGGTCGACGTGCACTGGCGCGACCGCCTCGGCGGCCACGTGGCGACCGTGATCGAGGTCCGGCCGCGCAACCAGGACCTCCAGGGGGTCGACCTGGTCGAAGGCACGGCAGTCATCACGGGAACCGTCGCCGAGCGACTGACCGCCCAACAGCCGGGTCTGCGGGTGATCCACGTCGACCGGTCCGGCTCGAGCGCCCTGGGGTGGCAGCTGCCCTCCTGGATCGTGTGGTCGTCGTTCGCCCTCTACTTCGTGACGCTCGGTCTGGTGATCCTGGGACCGCAACCATGGCGGGCCAGCCGGTGGGCCTGGTTCTGGCTGCTGACGACCGGGGCTCCCTTCGGGCTGGCGGCGTTCCTCCTCCTGGGCGGACCAGCCCCGCTCGTGCCTGCACCCAGGACCCCGGAGCGGGTGTTGACGGGGGGCTGGGCGTTCCTGCTCGCCCTCCTCCTCTCGGCAGTCAACGTCTGGCTCGGCTCCGTGGGCTAGTGGCGTTCCTCGAGCCCGACCGCCTCGGTGAGCCGCCGGTGCGCCTCCTGGAGCTCGGGGTCGTCGCGACCCACGGAGCGCATCAGGGCGGCGAGACCGTCGGCGAGCACGTTGAGCTTCTCCTGGGCGGCCTCCTCGGAGCGGCGGCCGGCGTTCTCGAGCAGCACGAGCAGCAGGAGCGACAGCACCGACGAGCCGGTGTGCAGCGCGAGCTCCCACTTGGTGGTGCTCGACCACAGCGGGTAGCTCACCGCCCACACCGCGAGCGCCACGAGGATCACCATGAAGAACGGCGCCCGGCTGACCCGCTGGTTGACCGCCTCCACGAACTTCTCGAAGGGACCTCGTCCGTCCGGCTTCTTGCGGTCGTCTGCGGCGTCGCGGGTGTCCATCGGGTGACCCTAGGGGAGCGTGCAGGGCGTCGGTAGGGTCGCCGCATGGCGAAGGCGGAGCTGGAGGAGCTGCTCGTGCCCGACCCGGCGGCGCTGCGGGACTGGCTCGTGGAGCACCACCAGACGTCGCCCGGTGTCCGGCTGGTGCTGGGCAAGGTGGGCGGTTCGGTCACGACGCTGACCTGGGACACGGCGGTCGAGGAGCTGCTCTGCGTCGGGTGGATCGACGGCCAGGCGGGCAAGCGCGACGACGAGAGCTGGACGATCCGGGTGACACCCCGGCGCCCGACCGGGCTGTGGTCGGCCCGCAACGTCGGGCTGGTCGCGAAGCTCGAGGCCGAGGGTCGGATGCTGCCCGCCGGGCGGGCGCAGGTCGAGGCGGCGAAGGCCGACGGCCGGTGGGACCGGGCGTACGCCGGCCCGGCCACCACGGAGGCTCCCGACGACCTGAAGGCGGCGATCGCCGAGGACCCGTGCCGCCCAGGCGATGTGGGACGTGCTGACCAAGACCAACCGGTTCACGCTGGTCCACCGGGTGACCACGGTCAAGCGCGCCGAGACCCGCGCCCGCAAGATCACCGAGGCGGTGGCGATGCTGGCGCGCGGGGAGACGCCGTACCCCCAGAAGGCCCGGCCCGTGGACCCCGACGGGCGCGAGTAGGGTCGCCACCATGACCAAGTGGGAGTACCTGACGGCGCCGATCCTGACGCACGCCGCGAAGCAGATCCTGGACAACTTCGGCGCCGACGGGTGGGAGCTCGTGCAGATCGCGCCGGGCATGAACCCGGAGAACCTCGTCGGCTACTTCAAGCGTCCGCTGGAGGGCTGAGCGATGCCGACCCCCGAGGAGAAGCTGGCCGAGCTCGGCCTCACCGTGCCCGAGGTCGTGCCCCCGCTCGCGGCGTACATCCCGGCCGTCCGCAGCGGCGACCTGGTCTTCACCGCGGGCCAGCTGCCCGCGCGCGACGGGCAGATGATCGCCACCGGCAAGCTCGGCGCCGGGGTCTCGGAGGAGGACGGCTACGCGTGCGCGCGGCAGTGCGCCCTCAACGCGCTCGCCGCGATCAAGGCCGAGATCGGCGAGCTGTCGGCCATCACGCGGATCGTCAAGGTCGTGGTCTTCGTGGCCTCGACGCCGGACTTCACCGGCCAGCCGAAGATCGCGAACGGCGCCTCCGAGCTGCTCGGCGAGGTCTTCGGCGACGCCGGTCGGCACGCACGGTCGGCTGTCGGGGTCGCGGCGCTGCCGCTCGACGTCCCCGTCGAGGTCGAGCTCGTCGTCTCGCTCTGATGCGGGTCCCGCTGCCGCCGCACCTGGTGGAGCACGCGCGGGCGTACACCGACGGGTCCCGCGCGCCGGCCGAGCCGCGCAACGCCGCGACCGTGGTGCTGCTGCGTCCCGGAGCGGCCGGCCCCGCCGAGGTCTACCTGCTGCGGCGGCAGACCTCGATGGCCTTCGCGGCCGGGATGTGCGTGTTCCCCGGCGGCGGGGTCGATCCGCGGGACTTCGACGCCGACGTGGCCTGGGCGGGTCCTCCGCCCGCCGCCTGGGCCGGCCGGCTCGGGGTCGACGAGGCGACCGCCCGGGCCCTGGTGTGCGCCGCGGTGCGCGAGACGTTCGAGGAGTCGGGGGTGCTGCTGGCCGGCCCGACCGCCTCCGCGGTGGTGGCCGACACGACCGGGGCGGACTGGGAGGCCGACCGGATCGCCCTGGAGGCGCGGGAGCTGTCGATGACGTCGTTCCTCGAGCGGCGTGGGCTGGTGCTCCGCTCCGACCTGCTGGGGGTGTGGGCGGGCTGGCTGACGCCGGTCTTCGAGCCGCGGCGCTACCGGACCTGGTTCTTCGTGGCCGAGCTGCCCGGCGGGCAGCGGACCCGGGACGTGTCGACCGAGTCCGACCACGTGACCTGGGTCGGCGCCGGCCGGGCCGTGGCGATGGTCGACGCGGGAGAGATGCTGATGATGCCGCCGACGTACCTCACCTGCGCGGAGGTCGCGCGTCACGGTGGCCCCGCCGAGGTGCTGGCCGCGGCGCGGGAGCGGGTCGTGGAGATGTTCACGCCCGAGGTGATCGAGGTCGACGGCGCGTTCATGCTGTCGACGCCGCCGTGAGCTGGTCCGGCGGCACGTTCGGCCGGGTGGGCACCTGCGTGCTGGCCGACAACGCGTCGCCGATGACGCTCGACGGCACCAACACCTGGGTGCTCCGCGCGCCGGGCTCGGAGCGGTCCGTCGTCGTCGACCCCGGGCCCCTGGCCGCCGCGCACCTGGCCGCGATCGCCGAGGCGGCCGGTGAGGTGGCCACCGTGCTGCTCACCCACCACCACCTCGACCACTCCGAGGGCGCCCGGGCGTTCGCCGAGGCCGCCGGCTGCGGGGTCCGCGCCCTCGACCCGGCGTACCGGCTCGGCGGGGAGGGCCTGCACGACGGCGACGTCGTCGCGGTCGGTGACCTGGAGATCCGCGTGGTCGCCACCCCCGGGCACACCGCGGACTCGCTGTCCTTCGTGGTGCCCGCCGAGGGCGCGGTGCTCACCGGTGACACGGTGCTCGGCCGCGGCACCACGGTGGTGGCCCACCCCGACGGCGAGCTGGGCGCCTACCTCGGCTCGCTGGACCGGCTGCACCGGCTGGCCGAGACGCACGAGCTGCGGACCATCTGGCCGGGCCACGGCCCGGTCATCGACGACGCGCTCGCGGTCCTCGACCAGTACGTCGCACACCGCCACCAGCGGCTCGACCAGGTCCGCGAGGCCCTCCGCACCCTGGACCCCACCCGCCCGGACCTCCCCCGCGCGGTCGTCGAACGGGTCTACGCCGACGTCGACCAGGTCCTCTGGCCCGCCGCCGAGCTCTCCGTCCGGGCCCAGCTCGCCTACCTGCAATAGGTCTGCAGTCAGGTTGCCGCTCGACGGGCTGCCGAAGTTGGTCGCCATTCGCACGGCGTTGGCTCGCGGTAGTTGTCGACACCGTGTCGCCGTCAGGTGCACAGCTGCGCACGCTGCCAGTGCGAGACAGTGATGGAGGTCGGTCCGGCAGCGGACTGCCATGAGCGTCTGCGCCGACTGCCGTCACCTCACGCGGCACGTTCCCTCGGTCACGCCGGTCGCTCCGCGGCGTGCCAACTCGGAGCTGGTGCGCGTGCTGACCGGGTCGTGCCGTGCGACACCCGGACCAAGCTGCAGGCCGCGGCCCTGGTAGTCGGTCCGCACGCAGTCGTGTGCGACCGGACGGCCGCGTGGATCCGGGGCGTCCCCTGCCACGACCACCGCGAGCTCGACTCCGTCCCGCCGGTGGAGACCTACGTGCTGCGCGGCCACCCGCCCAGTGATCGGTCCGAGGTGGCCGGAGGGACGCGGGACCTGATGCCGTGCGACTGGGTGGAGGTCGAAGGCGTGCGGGTCACCACCCCGATCCGCACCGCGATGGACCTGGGATGCTCGTTGGTGCGCCATCGGGCGCTCGCCGCGATGGACGGCCTCATGCGCGAGCACGGCTTCTCGGTGGGCGACCTGCGACGCCTGCTCCCGCGGTACTTCCGCCGACGCGGTGTCGTCCAGCTCCGCGAGCTCGTCCCGCTCGTCGACGGCCGCGCAGAGTCTCCACGCGAGTCATGGACCCGACTGGCGATCATCGACCATGGCCTGCCAGCGCCGGAGCTGCAGTGCTGGATCCACGTCGACGGGGTCCCGACGTACCGTCTCGACCTGGCCTACCCGCATGCCCGCATCGCCGTGGAGTACGACGGCGCGGAGTTCCACTCGTCGCTCGCGGATCGCGAGCGGGACCTCGCCCGACGCACCTGGCTCCGCGAGCACGGCTGGACCGTGATCGTGCTCGACCGGCACAGCTTCGCGCCCGACGCGGTGGACGCATGGGTCAGCGAGCTCCGCGACGCACTGGCCATGGCTCAACAGAAGCCGCAGCGCTGGTTCGCACGCTGACCATTTGCCCCGACTCGCGGGGCCATTCCCCCCAACTCAACGACGGGTCAGCGGGCGCGGCGGGCCAGGCGTTCGACGTCCATGATCACCACGGAGCGGGGCTCGAGGCGGAGCCAGCCGCGGGAGGCGAAGTCGGCCAGGGCCTTGTTCACGGTCTCGCGGGAGGCGCCGACGAGCTGGGCGAGCTCCTCCTGGGTCAGGTCGTGGTGGACGTGCACGCCGTCGTCGGCGGTGCGGCCGAAGCGGTCGGCGAGGTCGAGGAGCGCCTTGGCGACCCGGCCGGG
Source organism: uncultured Actinomycetota bacterium (assembly GCA_963713255.1). Taxonomy (GTDB): domain Bacteria; phylum Actinomycetota; class Actinomycetes; order Propionibacteriales; family Nocardioidaceae; genus Nocardioides. The sequence continues at coordinate 395,601 of CAVQLC010000010.1, read as the reverse complement.
CACGTCGGAGAAGACCAGGTCGGCGTTGACGTCGTTGGCCTTGCGGAGCCGGCCGGCGATCTGCGCGAGCAGGCCGCGGGCGACGACCGGGCGGCCGTCGAGCCAGCGCAGCAGGTCCTCGTGGGACAGCGAGGCGAAGACGGTGTCGGTGACCGCGGTGACGGTGGCCGAGCGCGGGCCGGGGTCGAACAGCGAGAGCTCCCCGAACATCTGGCCGGGTCCGAGGATCGCCAGCAGGTTCTCGCGGCCGTCGGCCGAGGTCCGCCCGAGCTTCACCTTGCCCTCGGTGACGATGTAGAGCTTGTCGCCCGAGTCGCCCTCGTGGAAGAGCACATCGCCACGACGCAGCCGGGTCTCGCCCATCGACGCGCCGAGCGCGGTGGCGGCCTCGTCGTCAAGGGCGCTGAAGAGCGGCGCCTGACGGAGTACGTCTGTGTCCACGGGACCTCCACGTCGCTGTCACCCGGCGGTCGGGCGTCGTGGACTTGATACTAGCCAGTGGCCCGGGTCACAGGGGAGAACGGTCGGAGGTGGCCCGTACGCTGGGCAGGTGCCCGTCCCCGCCCCGCCGACCACGCTCGTGCGCCGGGCCCGCAAGATCGACCGGGCGCTGGCCGAGACCTACCCCGACGCACGCTGCGAGCTCGACTTCGACAACCCCTTCGAGCTGCTCGTCGTCACGGTGCTCAGCGCCCAGACCACCGACAAGCGCGTCAACGCGGTGCGACCGACGCTCTTCGCGGCCTACCCCGACCCCGCCGCGATGGCGGCCGCCGACCGCGCGACGCTCGAGGGCATCCTCGGTCCGCTGGGCTTCTTCCGGGCCAAGACCGAGTCCCTGCTGAAGCTCAGCGCCGCCCTCGTCGAGCGGTACGACGGCCAGGTGCCGCCGCGCCTCGACGACCTGGTCGGGCTGCCCGGGGTCGGCCGCAAGACCGCGAACGTCGTGCTGGGCAACGCCTTCGGCATCCCCGGCATCACCGTGGACACCCACTTCGGCCGGCTGGCGCGTCGGTTCGGCTGGACGGAGGAGACCGACCCGGTCAAGGTCGAGCACGCCATCGGCGCGCTCTTCCCCAAGCGGGACTGGACGATGCTCAGCCACCACCTGATCTGGCACGGCCGCCGCTGCTGCCACGCGCGCAGCCCCGCCTGCGGTGCCTGCCCGATCGCGCGGTGGTGCCCGGCGTTCGGGGAGGGACCGACGGACCCGGTCGTCGCCGCGACCCTGTTGCGCACCGAGGGCCGCGCATGAGGGGAGCTGCCCTCGGCCTCGCCGCCGGCGCGCTGGTGCTCACCGGCTGCTCCGCCGTCTCCGGGGACGAGAAGCCGCTCCCGGAGGTGACGGTGCTCGAGTTCGGCACCGACCAGCCCGTCGACGTCTCCTCGCTGCGCGGCCCGATGGTCGTCAACCTGTGGGCGTCGTACTGCGGACCCTGCCGCCAGGAGATGCCGATCCTCCAGGACTTCCACGAGCGGCACGGCGACGAGGTCGAGGTCGTGGGCGTCGACTACCAGGACCCCCAGGCCGGCCAGGCCCGCAAGCTCGCCGACGAGACCGGCGTGACCTACCGGCTCCTCTCGGACCTCGGCGGCGACCTGAACTCCGCCGACCCGCTGCCCAACATCATGGGTCTGCCGTTCCTGATGCTCGTCGACGACGACGGCAACGTCGCCTACATGGAGTACGGCGAGGTCACCTCCGTCGGGCAGCTCGAGGACCTGGTGTCGAAGCACCTGGGGGTCGACCTGTGAGCGACCGGACGAGCGAGGAACGAGCCGGAGCTGCCCACCTGGCTGCACGACGTGCGCGCCGCCGCCCGCACCATCACCGGCGAGGAGCTGACCCGGTTCCTGCCGCCCGAGGACGCCGAGGCCCGCCGCGGCGCGGTGCTCATGCTGTTCGGCGGGCACTCCCGCGACGACGGCTACCTGCTGCTCACCGAGCGGGCCCACCACATGCGCTCCCACCCGGGGCAGGTGTCCTTCCCCGGTGGCTCGATCGACGGCGACGAGACCCCGGTGCAGGCCGCTCTGCGCGAGGCCGAGGAGGAGACCGGTCTCGACCCGGCCGGCGTCGACGTCTTCGCCGCGCTGCCCGAGCTGTGGCTGCCCCCGAGCAACTTCGCGGTCACCCCGGTGCTCGGCTGGTGGCGCGAACCCACCCCGGTCTCCGTCGTCGACCCCGACGAGGTGCACGCCGTGCTGCCGGCCCCGATCCCGGAGCTGCTCGATCCCACCCACCGTCTCAACGTCCGGCTGCCCAACGGCTGGATCTCGCCGGCGTACCTGATCGGTCCCGACAAGGACGTGCTGCTGTGGGGGTTCACGGCCGGCATCGTGACGCGGCTGTTCGACTACCTGGGCTGGACCGACGGCTGGGACGCGACCGAGGTGCGTGACGTGCCGTCGTACATGCTGCAGGGTGACACCAGCCGACGGCCGATGCCGGTCGACCCCGACCCCCGGCTGCCCTGACCTCGTGGAGCCCGCATGAACGCCCTGGACTGGATCCTCCTGGCGGTGGTCCTGGCCTACGCGCTCTCGGGCTACTGGCAGGGGTTCGTCACGGGGGCGTTCGCGACCTTCGGGCTGCTGATCGGCGGGTTCCTGGGCATCTGGCTGGCGCCGGTCGCGCTCGGCAACGCGCAGCCCGCGCTGTGGGTCTCCCTGGGCGCGCTGTTCATCGTGATCGTGTGTGCGTCGGTGGGCCAGGCGACCTTCCAGTACGCCGGTGCCCGGATCCGCGACCGCATCACCTGGCAGCCCATCCGCGCGGTGGACGCCGTGGGAGGCGCCCTGCTCAGCGCGATCGCGGTGCTGCTGGTCGCGTGGGCGCTCGGCGTGGCGATCTCGGGCTCCCGGCTCGGCAGCGTCACCCCGCTGGTCCGGGAGTCGGCGGTGCTCGGCCAGGTGGACACGGCGCTGCCCAGCGGCGCCAACCAGGTCCTCAAGGCCTTCGACGACGTCGTCGGCACGACGTTCTTCCCGCGCTACCTCGAGCCGTTCGCCCCCGAGCGCATCGTCGAGGTGTCCGCGGGACCCAGGCGGCTGCTCAACGACCCCGACGTCGTCAACGCGCAGGACAGCGTGCTCAAGGTCCGCAGCACCAACAGCTGCGGGCGCGGGGTCGAGGGGAGCGGCTTCCTGTTCGCCGACGACCGCCTGATGACCAACGCCCACGTGGTCGCGGGCGTCGACCGGCCGGAGGTGGTGGTCGGGGACACCGTCGTCAGCGGCGAGGTGGTGCACTACGACCCCGAGCTCGACGTGGCGGTGATCGCCTTCGACGACGGTGACCTGCCGACGCTCGCCTTCGACAAGACCGCCGAGGCCAAGGACGGCGTCGCGATCCTGGGCTATCCCCAGGACGGCCCGTACGACGTGCGGGCGGCGCGGATCCGGTCGGTGCAACGCCTGCGGTCCCCGGACATCTACGGCGGCGGGTCGGTGCTGCGCGAGGTGTACTCGCTGCGCGGGTTGGTGCGTCCGGGCAACTCCGGAGGCCCGATCGTGTCGTCGGGCGGTGACGTCGTCGGGATGGTGTTCGCCGCCTCGGTGACCGACCGGGACACCGGCTACGCCCTCACGGCCGAGCAGCTGGCCGCGAGCGCGGCGATCGGGGTCACCAACGCCGAGCCGGTCGACACCGGTGAGTGCGTGGGCTAGGCGCTCTCGCGAGAGGTCAACGCCTGCTTGGTCTCCTGCGCCTGCAGGATCGCCCTCTCGGGTGCCTTCACCTGCTGCACCTTGCGGTAGCCGATGAACCCGAGCAGCGCGGCGATCAGGACGTAGACCGCGAACACGATGAGGAAGGCCCACTGGAGGGCGAGACCGTCGCCGTTCCAGTTGATGAAGTACGCGAACGCCACGGACAGCATGATGACCGCGAGCACGACCAGGAACGCCGCCGCGGCGAACAGCCCGATCCCGGTGCCGCCAGCCTTGACGCTGACCTTGAGCTCCGACTTGGCGAGCTGGATCTCCTTGTTGATGAGCGTGGAGATGTCACGACTCGCGTCGCTGACCAGTCGCCCGATCGTCGGATCGGTGTCCTTGACCGGTTCGGTTGCCATGCTCGTCCTTCCTCCGCTGCGGGCGTGCTCGAAGCAGACCCTACCCGTGGTGCGGGGCCGCTAGGCTGAGCCCCGGTGCGCCGGGAAGTCTGGTCGGCAACGTCGAGCCGACCCCTACCGATCGGAACCGCTGCTCATGACCGAACCCACCTCGCGGCGCCGGCTCGTCTTCCCCGCCCTGTCGGGTGACGAGTCGACCTACCTCGGTGACCTGTTCCGGCGTGAGGCCGTGGGCGGGACGATCGCCCTGGTGGCCGCGGCGGTCGCCGTGGTGTGGGCGAACTCGCCGTGGGCGGCGTCGTACGAAGAGCTCCGGCACCTCGCCATCGGCCCGTTGGACGTGGAGCACTGGGCCGCCGACGGGGCCCTGACCCTCTTCTTCTTCGTGGCCGGGCTGGAGCTCAAGCGCGAGCTCGTCGTCGGCTCGCTACGTCGGGTGTCGGATGCCGCCGTGCCGGTGGTGGCGGCGGTCTGCGGGGTCGCCGTGCCCGCGGCGATCTACTTCCTGCTCAACACCGGCCCGGCCGGCGAGCCCGGGGGTTGGGCGATCCCGGCGGCCACGGACATCGCCTTCGCCCTGGCGGTGCTCGCCGTGGTGGGGTCCAACCTGCCGACCGCGCTGCGGGCCTTCCTGCTCACGCTCGCCGTGGTGGACGACCTCATCGTCATCACCATCATCGCGGTGTTCTACACCGAGGAGCTGTCCCTGGGCTGGCTCGTGCTCGCCGGGGTGGCGCTCGGGCTGTTCGCGGTCGCCCAGCGGTTCCGGGTCCGCTCGCCCCTGCTCCTGGTGCCGCTGGCCCTGGCCGCGTGGTGGTGCACGCACGAGAGCGGCATCCACGCCACCATCGCCGGTGTCGCCCTCGGCCTGCTGGTGCGGGTCCGCCGCGACGAGGGCGAGGAGCGCAGCCCCTGCGAACGGCTCGAGCACCTGCTGTCCCCGGTGTCCTCGGGGATCGCGGTGCCGTTCTTCGCCCTGATGTCCGCCGGGGTCGTGGTCACCCTCAACGGGGAGCTGATCCGGGACCCCGTCGTGCTGGGCGTGTTCTTCGGACTCCTGGTGGGCAAGCCCGTCGGGGTCTTCGGCGGGGCGTGGCTGGTGACCCGGGTGACCCGCGCCGAGCTCAACGACGACCTGTCGTGGCGCGACGTCTCCGGCGTCGCGGTGATCGCCGGTATCGGCTTCACCGTCTCGCTGCTGGTGGCCGACCTGTCCTTCACCGGCGACCAGCGGGACGCCGCCAAGGCCGCGGTGCTGGCGGGGTCGCTGGTCGCCGCGATCGCCGGCGCGCTGCTGCTCGGCCACCGCGACCGGTTCTACGTCACGCCCTGACGTCCGAGGACCGCGGCGGCCCGCGCCGCTGGGTCACTCCTCCGAGGCCGCGGCTCCGGAGCCTTCCTTGTCCTTGATCAGGTCCATGACCGTCGAGTCGGCGAGCGTGGTGACGTCCCCGACCTCGCGGTGCTCGGCGACGTCCTTGAGCAGGCGGCGCATGATCTTGCCCGACCGGGTCTTCGGCAGCTCGGGGACGATCATGATCTGGCGCGGCTTGGCGATCGCGCCGATCTCCTTCTGCACGTGGCGGCGCAGCTCCTCGACCAGGTCGTCGGGCGCGGCCCCGTCGTCGCCGAGGGCGGACTCCCGCAGGATGACGAAGGCGCACACGGCCTGGCCGGTCATGTCGTCGGCGGCGCCGACGACCGCGGCCTCGGCGACCTTGGGGTGCGAGACGAGCGCCGACTCGATCTCGGTGGTCGACAGCCGGTGCCCGGACACGTTCATCACGTCGTCGACGCGACCGAGCATCCAGAGGTCGCCGTCCTCGTCCTTCTTGGCCCCGTCGCCGGCGAAGTAGAAGCCCTGCTCGGCGTACTTGGCCCAGTAGGTCTCCTGGAAGCGCTCGTCGTCGCCCCACAGCGTGCGCAGCATCGCCGGCCAGGGCTCCTTGAGCACGAGGTAGCCGCCGGAGCCGTTCGGAACCGACTCGCCCTCCTCGGTGACCACGTCGGCGCTGACGCCGGGCAGGCCCTTCATCGCGGAGCCGGGCTTGCCGTGGGTCACCCCGGGCAGCGGCGAGATCATGATCTGCCCGGTCTCGGTCTGCCACCAGGTGTCGACCACGGGGGCGCCAGAACCGGCGCCGTCACCGCCGCCGATCGTGTTCTTGTACCAGACGTAGGCCTCGGGGTTGATCGGCTCACCCACCGAGCCCAGCAGCCGGATCGAGGACAGGTCGAACTTCGCCGGGATCTCCGAGCCCCACTTCATGAAGGTCCGGATCGCGGTGGGCGCGGTGTAGAAGATCGTCACGCCGTACTTCTCGACGATCTCCCACCACCGGCCCTTGTGCGGCGAGTCCGGCGTGCCTTCGTACATCACCTGCGTCGCGCCGTTGGCGAGCGGTCCGTAGACCATGTAGGAGTGGCCGGTCACCCAGCCCACGTCGGCGGTGCACCAGTAGACGTCGGTCTCGGGCTTGAGGTCGAAGACCGCCCAGTGCGTGTACGACGTGCCGGTGAGGTAGCCACCCGTCGTGTGCAGGATGCCCTTGGGCTTGCCGGTGGTGCCCGAGGTGTACATGACGTACAGGGGGTGCTCCGCGTCGTGCTGCTCGGCCTCGTGCTCGGCCGACGCACCGTCCACGACGTCGTGCCACCACACGTCCCGGTCGTCGTCCCAGTCGACGTCCTGCCCGGTGCGGCGGACCACCAGGACCTTCTCCACGATGCCCGACTTGGCGCAGGCCTCGTCGACCGCGGGCTTGAGCGCGGAGGGCGCGCCGCGCCGGTAGCCGCCGTCGGCGGTGATGATGACCTTGGCGTCGCAGTCGGTCACCCGGGTCGCGAGCGCGTCGGCGGAGAAGCCCCCGAAGACGACCGTGTGCGGCGCACCGAGGCGGGCGCAGGCGAGCATCGCGATCGCGGTCTCGGGGATCATCGGCAGGTAGATCGCGACCCGGTCTCCCTTGCGGACGCCGAGGTCGGTGAGCGCGTTGGCGGCCTTGCAGACCTCGTCCTTGAGGTCGGCGTAGGTCAGGTCCCTGGTGTCGTCCTCGGGCTCGCCCGACCCAGTGCAGCGCCACCTTGTCGCCGCGGCCGGCCTCGACGTGCCGGTCCACGCAGTTCACCGCGGCGTTGATCGTCCCGCCGACGAACCACTTGGCGAAGGGCGGGTTGCTCCAGTCCAGCACCTGGTCCCACTTCTGGCCCCAGTCCAGGCGCTCGGCGGCCTCGGCCCAGAAGGCCTCCCGGTCGTTGTCGGCGCGGGCGTAGGCCTCCTCCTTGACGTTCGCGTCGGCCGCGAGGTCGGCCGGCGGTTCGAAGGTGCGGTCCTCGCGGCTCAGGTTGGCCAGGGTCTCTTCGCTCACGGTGTCTCCAGAACTCAGCGTCGGCAGTCGTGGCCACCCTAGGACGCGGGGTGCGCCGTCTCCAGGATGGTGGGTCGGGGTTGGCCCCCGGTTGCCCTCCCGAGCGGGGCAACCGGAGGCCGTCCGGCTAGTGGATGACCGCCTTCTCCGACCCGGCGCCGGTCAGCGCCCGCACCTCGAGCTCGGTGTAGCGCTCCTCGGCCTCCGGCTCGCGCGAGGTGACGCTGCCGATGTAGCCGAGCAGGAAGCCCAGCGGGATCGAGACGATGCCGGGGTTCTCGAGCGGGAACCACGAGATGTCGATGCTCGTGGGCAGCAGCGAGAGGTTCTTGCCGGTCACCGGGTCGAGTCCCTTCCCGGACATGATCGGCGAGAAGATCACCAGACCCACCGAGGCGATCAGGCCGCCGTAGATGCTCCACACGGCGCCGCGGGTGTTGAACCGCTTCCAGAACATGTTGTAGACGATCGACGGCAGGTTCGCCGACGCGGCGATGGCGAAGGCCAGCGCCACCAGGAAGGCGACGTTCAGCTTCTGCGCCGGGATGGCCAGCAGGATCGCGACCGTCCCGATGCCGGCAGCGGCGTACCGCGCCACCCGCAGCTCCTGCTGCTCGGTCGCGTTGCCCTTCTTCCACACGCTGTTGTAGAGGTCGTGCGCCAGGCTGGTGCTCGACGTCAGGGTCAGGCCCGCGACCACGGCGAGGATGGTCGCGAAGGCGACCGCCGCGATCAGGGCCAGCAGGATCGCGCCGCCCGTGGAGCCGGCACCGCCCCCCACGGTCTCGGCGAGCAGAGGGGAGGCGAGGTTGCCGCCCGACTCGGCCACCCGGGCGTAGTCGTCGCCGTTCAGCAGCGCGGCGGCACCGAAGCCGAGCACCAGGGTGAACAGGTAGAACGTGCCGATCAGGCCGATCGCCCACAGCACGGACTTCCGGGCGTCCCGCGACGTCGGCACCGTGTAGAAGCGGATCAGGATGTGCGGCAGGCCGGCGGTGCCGAGCACCAGCGCGATGCCGAGCGAGAGGAAGTCGATCTTGCTCGTGGTGGTCGCGCCGTACTTGAGGCCGGGCTCCAGGAACGCCTGGCCCTTGCCCGTGTTGCTGGCCGCGGTGCCGAGCAGGTCGGACAGGTTGAAGCTGAACTTCGCCAGCACCAGCACCACGATCAGCGCCGAGCCCGTCATCAGCAGCACGGCCTTGACGATCTGCACCCAGGTGGTGCCCTTCATGCCACCCACGGTGACGTAGAAGACCATCAGCGCGCCCACCGCGAAGATGGTGAGGTTGATGGCGGTCTGGCCGTCGATGCCGAGCAGCAGCGCCACCAGCGCGCCCGCGCCGACCATCTGCGCGAGCAGGTAGAAGATCGACACGACGATGGTGGACGTGGCCGCCGCGGTGCGGACCGGGCGCTGCTTCATCCGGTACGCGAGCTGGTCGGCCATCGTGTAGCGGCCCGAGTTGCGCAGCATCTCGGCGACCAGCAGCAGCGCGACGAGCCAGGCCACCAGGAAGCCGATGGAGTAGAGGAAGCCGTCGTACCCGGTCAGCGCGATGGCTCCGGAGATCCCGAGGAACGACGCCGCCGACATGTAGTCGCCGCCGATCGCCAGCCCGTTCTGCACGCCGGAGAAGCCGCGGCCACCGGCGTAGTAGTCGGCCGCGCCGTGGGTCTGCCGGCTGGCCCAGATGGTGATGCCGATCGTCAGCGCGACGACGGCGAGGAAGAGGACGGTGGTGAGTGCCTGGTGGTCCATGTCAGCGGTGTCCCTTCTCGTACTCCTCGTCGAGGCTCCGGGCCAGCGGGTCGAGCCTGCTGTTGGCGAAGCGCGCGTAGAGCCACGCCAGCACGAACGTGGTGACGAACTGGAGCAGTCCGAACACCAGGCCGACGTTGATGTTGCCGACGACCTCGGTGCTCATGAAGTCGTGGGCCCACATGGACATCACGACGTAGAGGAGGTACCAGGACAGGAAGGCGACCGTCGCCGGGAAGACGAAGCCGCGGTAGCGCTTGCGCAGCTCCACGAAGTCATGGTTCTCGTGGAGCGTGTCGTAGATGGGGTCGTGCCGGGTGGTGCGGTCGTACGAGCCGGTGGTCACCGCCGGGCTCCTTTCGCCGAGTAAGGGACTGCACGGGGTGTGACGGCCCTCACGCTAGAAGTGGTCGTACCCGGTCCGGGAGGCCCTCATCCCGGATTCGCGCCGAGCGGGACGGGGCCTGCGACCAGCGGTCGCTACGACGCGACGAACGGTCAGCCGCGGTCGACGAGCACGGACTCCGGCGTGTGCAGCCGGACCATGAAGCGGTGCGTGTGCGCCGGCGCCCGGTCCTTCGTCCAGAGGCTCACCGCCACCATGGTGAGCGCGGCGGCGGGCACGCTCCAGGCTGCCGGCTGGCCGAGCAGCACCGCCGGCCAGCCGGTGGTGCCGCTGGTCACCAGGGTCCAGCCCACCGCGGCTCCCGAGCCCAGGCCGCCGACCAGCAGCCCGGCCACCGCTCCCGGTGCGGTGAGCCCGCGCCACCAGATGCCGAGCACCAGCAGCGGGCAGAACGTCGAGGCGGCGACGGCGAAGGCGAGGCCGACCGTGCGGGCGACGCCCACGTCGGGGGAGCTCAGGGCCAGTGCGCACGGGACGACCACGGCGAACACCGCGCCGACCCGGAACGCCGTGACCCCGGAGAGCCGGTGCGTGCCGAAGCGGCGGCCCGTCACGTCCTGGCTCAGCACGCCGGCGACCGCGATGGCCAGCCCCGAGGACGTCGACAGGAACGCCGCGAACGCGCCGGCGGTCACCAGCCCGGTGAGCAGGTCGCCGGTGGTCCCGGGCAGCATCAGCCGCGGCAGCTCCAGCACCAGCGCCTCGCTGCGTCCGGAGCCGATCAGCTCCGGGGCGTAGACGCGGCCGAGCGCGGCGTACACGGGCGGCAGCAGGTAGAACATGCCGAGCAGGCCGAGGACCACGAGCGTGGTGCGCCGGGCCGCGCGGCCGTCGGGGTTGGTGTAGAAGCGGACGACGACGTGCGGCAGGCCCATCGTGCCGAGGAACGTCGCGACGATCAGGGAGTAGGTCACGTAGAGCCCCTGGCCGCCGCCCTCGCCGAGCGGCAGGGACCAGGAGTCGGCGCCGCCGCCGGCCGCCGTCGTCAGGTCGGGTGCGCCGTCGCCGAACCAGACGACCAGCAGGAACGCCGCCGGGACCAGCAGCGCGGTGAGCTTGAGCCAGTACTGGAAGGCCTGGACGAAGGTGATGCTGCGCATGCCGCCGCTGGTGACGTTCGCCAGCACCACGGCCGCGACGATCACCGCGCCCAGCCAGCGCGGTGCGCCGATCGCCGCGGTGAGCGTGACGCTCGCGCCCTGGAACTGCGGGAGCAGGTAGAGCCAGCCGATCAGCACCACCAGCACGGAGCACGCGGCCCGGACCCGGCGGGATCCGAGCCGCGCCTCCGCGAAGTCCGGCAGCGTGTAGGCGCCCGAGCGGCGCAACGGCGCCGCCACCAGCACCAGCAGCACGAGGTAGCCGGCGGTCCAGCCGACCGGGTACCACAGCATGTCGGCGCCGAAGACGAGCAGCAGCCCGGCGACGCCGAGGAAGCTCGCCGCGGAGAGGTACTCGCCGCCGATGGCCGAGGCGTTCAGCCGCGGGCCGACCGTCCGCGAGGCCACGAAGAAGTCGCTGGTGGTCCGCGAGAAGCGCAGCCCCCAGGTGCCGATCGCCAGCGTGGCGAGGGTGACCAGGGTGACCGCCACGACGCCCGGTACCCCGGAGAGGTCGGGGCTCACGGGGGCGTCACCGCTCGACCTCGGCCACCAGGTCCGCGAAGTCGTGCTCGTGCCGCTCGGCCCGGCGCACGAACGCCCACCCGAGCGTGATCAGCCACGGGTAGACCAGGACGCCGAGCAGCACCCAGGGCAGGGGTACGCCGACCACGGTGGTGTCGGCGAGCCGGGGCACCAGGTGGAACACCAGCGGCAGCCCGCCCATCGAGACCGCCAGCAGCAGCAGGATGCGGAGCGCCAGCCGCAGCTGGTCGCGGACCAGCGAACCCATGTAGATCGCGCCGAGCGCGGTGTCCGCGTCGATCTCCCGGGTGCCGGGCGGCGCCGCCGCGACCGTCCGGCGGCGCGCCGGGCCGGTGACCCGGACCCGGACCGGCGGCTGCTCGCTCACGGGTCCCGCCGGGTGAGCAGGTCGCGCAGCTCGCGGGTGTGCCGCCGGCTCACCGCCAGCTCGTGGCCCTCGACGACCACCGTGCAGTGCCCGCTGTCGGTGCGGAGCTCCTCGACGTGGGCGAGGGAGACCAGCATGGAACGGTGGATCCGCACGAAGCCCGCGCTCGCCCAGTCGTCGGCCAGCCGGGTGAGCGGGGTGCGCAGCAGGTAGGAGTCGTTGCCGGTGTGCAGGCGCGCGTAGTCGCCGTGGGCCTCGACGTGGGTGACGTCCGAGCGGTTGACGAAGCGGGTGACACCGCCGCGCTCCACGGGGATCTGCCGGTCCGACGACGGCCCGGACCGGCCCGCGTCCTCGACCACCCGGCGTACCGCCTCGGCGAGACGCTCCTCGCGGACCGGCTTGAGGACGTAGTCCACGGCGCGCAGCTCGAAGGCCTCGACCGCGTGCTCGTCGTGCGCGGTCACGAACACCACCGGCGGCGGGGTGCGGAAGCGGGCCAGCACCTGGGCCAGGTCGAGCCCGGTCAGCCCGGGCATCTGGATGTCGAGGAAGACCGCGTCGACCTCGATCTCGTGCAGGGTGCGCAGCGCCTCGGTCGCGGAGTCACAGGTGAGCACCTCGCCCACCCGCGGGTCCCGGGCCAGCAGGAACGCGAGCTCGTCGAGCGCCGGGCGCTCGTCGTCGATCACCAGCACCTGGAGGGGCTCGGGCGGCGCGGAGCTCATACGTGCACCCCCGGTGCGAACTTGGGCACCCGGACGATGACCTTCGTGCCGGCGCCCGGAGCGGTCTCCACGACGAGACCGTAGTCGTCCCCGAAGGCGTTGCGCAGCCGCGCGTCGACGTTGCCGAGCCCGACCGAGTCGCCCTCCGCCTCGCCGGCGAGCACGCTGCGCACCCGGTCGGGGTCCTCGCCCCGGCCGTCGTCCTCGACCTCGATCACGCACTCCTGGTCGAGGTCGCGAGCCTCGATGGTGAGTCGGCCGACGCCGTCCTCCTTGTCGGCGGACGCCTCGAGCCCGTGCCGGACGGCGTTCTCGACCAGCGGTTGGATGCACAGGAACGGCACCACGACGGGCAGCACCTCGGGTGCGATCCGCAACGTGACCTGGAGCCGGTCGCCGAAGCGGGCCTGCTCGAGGAGCAGGTAGCGCTCGATGGAGCGCAGCTCCTCGGCGAGGGTGGTGTACTCGCCGTGCCGCCGGAAGGAGTAGCGGGTGAAGTCGGCGAACTCCAGCAGCAGCTCGCGGGCCCGGTCGGGGTCCGTGCGCACGAACGACGCGATCGCGCCCAGCGAGTTGTAGACGAAGTGCGGGGAGATCTGGGCCCGCAGCGCCCGCACCTCGGCCTCCATGAGCCGGGTGCGGGAGGCGTCGAGCTCGGCGAGCTCGAGCTGCCCGGAGACCCACTGGGCGACCTCGGACGTGGCGCGGGTGAGGCCGGCGGTGGGGTACGGCGCGAACACCTGGAGCGTGCCGACGATCGACTCGTCGACCACCAGCGGGGAGACGATCGCGTGCCGGACCGCGCAGCCCCCCTGCTCGCAGGCGAGCTCGCGGTCGTCGACGACCCGGGTGTAGCCGTGCTCGAGGACGATCTCCGCGAGGGCCGGCGCGGCGTCGGCGTGGTGGCGCCCCGCGCCGTCCCAGGCGAGGAGCTGGGCGCCGCGGGTGAGGCCGATCGCGGGCGCCCCGAGCAGGCTGCGCAGGTGCTTCGCGCTGCGCTCGGCGCTGGCCTCGGTGAGCCCCTCGCGCAGCGCGGGAGACGCCAGCGAGGCGGTGTGCAGGGTACGGAACGTGGCCCGGTCGGCCTCGGTGCCGAGGTGGGCCCGTCGGAAGATCCCCAGGACCGAGCCGGGGCGTCGCGAGGACATCTGCGGCGACCGTAGCCACCCATCGCGGGCGCTGTCGAGCGCGTCCGTGGACGGTTTGTCTAGACCACGTCCTTTGGGCTGTTCTCAGGGCCCCAGGAAGCACTTATGCTCGCCTTGCCGAGATGGCAGATAGAGCGCGCCGGGGGGCAATCTCTAGTAGTCGCCGCCGCGGCGGGGGGCATCATCATGACGCTCTTCGTCGCGGCGGCGCTGCCCATTTCGGGGTTCTTTACCTTGGGTCCGCTCAGCGGAAGTCGATGAGCAGCATGTCGGTGTCCGAGCCGTCGTTGTGCGGCCCGGGATCCTCGATGCCGGCCTCGCCCGCGTCGTCGCTGCGCCCGCTGAGCCGGTCGATGACCCGCGCCCGGAAGCAGTGGGTGCGGTACGGCAGCTGCATCCCGTCGTACCCCCGACCGAAGTCGTCGTAGAACGCCAGGACCTCCGCCACCTTGGCCTGCCGCGCCTCGGCGTCGAGCGTCGACACGTTGGACCGGGAGACGACGAGGTCGACGATGGAGTCGCGGTTGATGTCCTGCCACATCGCGAAGGTCTCGGCCTCGGTCGGCTCGAACAGCTCGGAGGCGGCCAGCAGCTCGCTGGGGTCCGCGAGCTGCTCCTGGGTGCCGATCAGGTCGCCGAGGCGGCGGACCCACGGGATCCGCCCGTCGCGGTGGTTCCAGACCAGCGCCAGCGCGCCGCCGGGCTTGAGCACCCGGGCGATCTCGGGCAGGGCGACCGCGTGGTCGAACCAGTGGAAGGCCTGCGCGGCGACCACGACGTCGACGGAGCGGTCCTCGACGGGGAGGTCCTCGGCCGCGGCGACCGCGGTCCGCGCCTCGGGCACCCGGGTCTCGAGCAACGCCAGCATCCGCTCGTCGGGGTCGGTGGCGAGCACGTCGTGACCCTGCGCGAGCAGCTCGGCCGTGAGCTTGCCGGTGCCCGCGCCGATCTCGAGGACGCTCGCCGCGTCCCGGCCGACCAGCCATCGCACCGCGTCGGCCGGGTAGCCCGGGCGGCCGCGGTCGTAGGCCTCGGCCACCGGGCCGAACGACCGAGCCCAGCGCTCCGCGCGGGCGTCGTCTGCCTGCTCCTCGTCCATCGCCCTCACGCTACCCGGAGAGGCGGGCCTAGCCTGGGCGACGTGACGACGGGATCGCTGGCGGAGCTGGGAGCGCTCGAGGGTGTCCCGTCGGCGCTGGCGGCGGCCCGGGACGGGATCGACCTGGTGCTGCGGGACCGAGGCCTGCGCCGGACCAGCCCGGAGACCACCGCCGAGTCGCTGCTGCGCGGCGCCCACGCGAGCGCGGTGCTGGAGGGCTCGACGGCCACCCTCGACGAGGTGCGCGCCGGCGCGGGTGACGCGGTCGCCCACGACGCCGTCCGGCTGTCCACGCACCTGCTCGGCCTGGCGCCCCTCCTGCGCACCTCCCCGCTCCAGGCGCTGGCCCGGATGCACGCGATCGCCGCCGCGGCCGGGCCCCTGGACCTGGCGGGCCGGCCCACCGACGCCGCCGCGGCCGCCCGGCTGCAGGAGGTCGGTCGGCTGCTGGCGGCCCCGACGGCCGAGCCGGCGCTGCTGCTGGCCGCGGTCGTGCACGCCGAGCTGATGGCGGCGGAACCCTTCGCCACCCACAACGGGCTCGTCGCCCGGGCCGCCGAACGGCTGGTGCTGGTCTCGCGCGGCCTCGACGAGAAGTCGCTCGTGGTGCCGGAGGCGGGGCACCTCGCCCTGCGCGCGGAGTACGAGTCGAACCTGCGCGCGTTCCGCGACGGCGGACCCGCGGGGGTCCACGCCTGGCTGCTGTACGCCGCCGAGGCGTACACCGTGGCGGCCGCGGCCAGCCCCGTCGCGGGCTGAGCACCGCCCCGGACATGCGAGCGACACCCGACTCACAGGGAGATCGGATGCCGCCGCTGACACGTGAAGCCATGGCTACCAGGCGTGCAACGTCTAACTGCTGCCTCGGAAGTGTTCCGGTGGCTCGCGCCCTGTAGGAAGGGTAGATCGCCGCGTGGGTACCCGGCTCACGTGCAATTTCTAGTTGTTCTGCTTCGTTTGTACGCCGATCCGGCAGCACCTTCAAGGGTTGACATCGGCGTCCCGACGTGGGGCTCGTGCGATGACAGCAGGTGGCCACCACGATGTCGTGACCATGTGGTCGTGATGGCCGGAGAAGGACACGGGCGGCTGACGGCCGGGGCGCGGGCGCGGGTGGGGCCGCTCAGGCGCCGAGGCGGCGGCGCCGGACGCCGGCCCACACGACGCCGCCCACGGCGACCGCGCCCCCGACGGCGAGCGCGGTGAGCGTCGGTCGCGGGAACGAGACGCGCGAGCGGAGCGCCACGGGCTTGGTGAACACCAGCACCGGCCAGCCGCGGGCGACGGCGACCCTGCGCAGCTCCTTGTCGGGGTTCACCGCGTGCGGGTGGCCGACGACCTCGAGCATGTGCACGTCGGTGATCGAGTCGCTGTAGGCGTAGCTCGCGTCGAGGTCGTAGCCGCACTCGTCGGCCAGCTCCCGGATCGCCGCCGCCTTCTGCTCGGCGTACGCGTAGTACTCGATCTCGCCGGTGTAGTGCCCGTCGACGATCTCCAGCTGCGAGGCGACGACCCGGTCGGCGCCGAGCATCTCGCCGATGGGGCCGACGACGTCGGAGCCGGACGCGGACACGATCACCACGTCGCGGCCGGCCAGCTTGTGCTCCTCGATGAGGGAGACGGCCTCGTCGAACACGAGCGGGTCGACGACGTTGTGGAGGGTGTCCGCGACGATCTCGCGGACGGTGGCGGCGTCCCAGCCCGCGACGAGCTGCGACATGAACTGCCGCATCTTCTCCATCTGGTCGTGGTCGGCGCCCCCGACGAAGAAGACGAACTGGGCGTACGCCGAGCGCAGCATCGCCCCGCGGGTGATCAGCCCACCCGCCAGGAAGGGCTTGCTGAAGGCCAGCGAGCTCGACTTGGCGATGATCGTCTTGTCGAGGTCGAAGAAGGCCGCGGTCGCGCGCGTCTCCACGCTGCTCATGGTAGGAGAGCAGCGGGGGTGCCCGGCGCAGAACGGCCCGGCGGGTGTCCACAGGCCACGCTCCGGCAGCCGGTGTCCCCAGGGACGTCCGCCACCCGCTCGTGCCCCGCCGCGCCGCGGGAGGGTCGACGGCATGAGCGCACCACTGGTGGTCACCCGAGACGCGTCGCTGCTCGACGAGCTGCTCCGGCTCGCCGCGGCCGCTGGTGTGACTCCCCGGGTGTGCGGTTCGGTGACCGACGCGCTGGCCGCCTGGTCGGCCGCGCCGCTGGTCCTCCTCGGCGCCGACGTGGCCGCCGAGATGGCCCTGCTCCGGCCGGGCCGCCGGGACGCGACCCACGTCGTGGTCGCCGGGCCGGTCCCTGACGACCTGTTCGCGGTGGCCCTGTCGGTGGGCGCCGAGAGCGTCGCCGAGCTGCCTCGCTCGGAGGCGTGGCTGGTCGAGGTGCTCACCGATGCGGGCGACCGGGCGCCGAGCCTGGGCCGGGTGGTGGCCGTGGTGGGCGGCAGCGGCGGAGCCGGGGCGACGACCTTCGCCTGTGCGCTCGGTCAGGTCGGGGCCCGCCGCGGTTCGGCGATCGTGGTCGACCTCGACCCGCTGGGTCCCGGCCTGGACCGGGTCCTCGGGCTCGAGCAGCGCGACGGGGTCCGCTGGGATGCGCTGCAACAGACGACCGGGCGGCTCAGCGCACGCTCGTTGCACGACGCCGTCCCCCGGCGAGACGGCCTCGGCGTGCTCACCTGGCCGCCCGGTCCGAGCGGCTCGGTGCAGCCGTTCGCGGTGCGGGAGGCGCTCTCGGCCGCGAGCCGGGGCCACGACCTGGTGGTCGTCGACCTGCCCCGCTCGAGCGACGCCCTGGTGGTCGAGGTGGTCGCCCGCTGCGACCTCCTGCTGGTGATGACCGTGCCGACGGTGAGCGGCGTCGCGGCGGCGGCCCGGCTCGCCGCGCGGCTCCGGGGGGCGACACCGACCCGGCTGGTGGTCCGCGGGCAGGGGATCCCGACGCGGGAGATCGAGCGGGTCACGCTGGTCCCCACGGTCGTGGACATGCCCGGCCAGCGCGGGCTCGCCGAGGCCCTCGACCTCGGCCTCGGGCCGGTCCGGTCGCGGCGCGGGCCGCTGGGTCGCGCCGTCGAGGAGGTCCTGGCGTCGCTCGCGCCGAGAGCCCGGGCGGCGTGACCGCGGGGACGCTGCCGCTGGGCGTCGTCGAGGCGGTGCGGGACCGGCTCAGCCGCCGGCCCGGGGACCTCACCCCGGCGCGGGTGGCCGAGGCGCTCCGGGAGACCGGGCTGCCGATCGGCGACGCCACGGTCCTCGCGGTCCACGACGCGCTGCGCGGCGACGTGCTGGGGGCCGGCCTCCTCGAGCCGTTGCTGCGGCTGCCGGGCGTCACCGACGTCCTGGTCAACGGCCCCGACCGGGTCTACGTCGACCGGGGCGCGGGCCTGGAGCTCACCGAGGTCCGCTTCGCCGACGACGAGGCGGTCCGCCGCCTGGCGCAACGGCTGGCCGCGGGGGGCGGCCGGCGTCTCGACGACGCCACGCCGCACGTGGACGTGCGCCTCCCCGACGGCACCCGCCTGCACGCCGTGCTCGCGCCCGTCGCGCGCCCCGGGACGGCGCTGTCGCTGCGGGTGCCCACGCGGGTCGCGTTCACCCTCGACGAGCTGGTGGCCGCGGGCTCCCTGACCGCGGCGGGAGCCCGGCTGCTGCAGCACCTGGTCGCGGGCGCGGGCGGCGCTCCTGGTCAGCGGCGGCACCGGGTCCGGGAAGACGACCCTGCTCTCGACGCTGCTCGGTCTCGTGGATCCCGCCGAGCGCGTCGTCGTGGTGGAGGACTCCGCCGAGCTGAGACCCGCGCACCCGCACGTCGTCTCCTTGGAGGCGAGACCGCCCAACATCGAGACCGCCGGCGAGATCACGGTGCGCGACCTGGTGCGCCAGGCGCTGCGGATGCGGCCCGACCGGCTCGTCGTGGGGGAGGTCCGCGGCGCCGAGGTGACCGAGCTGCTGGCGGCCCTCAACACCGGCCACGAAGGCGGCTCCGGGACCATCCACGCCAACTCCGCCGCCGATGTCCCCGCCCGCGTCGAGGCGCTGGCGCTGGCGGCCGGGCTGCCGCGCGCCGCCGCGCACAGCCAGCTCGCCGCCGCGCTCGACGCCGTCGTGCACGTGGTGCGGACCCCGACCGGCCGACGCCTGCTCCGCGAGGTGGCCGTGCCCGTGCGGGAGTCGTCCGGCCTCGTGTCGATGGCCACCGCGGTCTCCTTCGACGACGCGGGGCGCGCGCGGGCCGGGCCCGGAGCGCAGGCGCTCGACGAACGGATCGCCCGGTGATCCTGGCGGCGGTCTCCGCCGCGCTGGCGGTGCTCCTGTGGCTGCGCCCCGGGGCCGTCCCTGTGCGGGGGTTCGGCCCGCTGCCCGGCCGGGCCCTCGGCTGGGCGGCCGTCGTGGCCCTGCCGGCCGCGACGGTCGCCTGGCTGCCGGGGCGGTGGCTCGCCCTGGCGGCGATCGCGGCGCTGACCGCGGTGGGCGTGGGACGCCTGTGGCGGCGGCGAGCGCGCCGGTCGGCGGCGGCGGCCACCTCCGTCAGGGTCCTGGAGGCGTGCGAGCAGCTCGCCGCGGAGCTGACCGCCGGCCAACCCCCCGGGTCGGCGCTCCAACGGCTGGCGGTCGACTGGCCGCCGCTGGCGCCGGCGGCCGAGGCGTTCGCCCTCGGGGCGGACGTGCCCACCGCGCTGCGCGCCGCGAGTGCGGCGCCCGGGGCCGCCGACCTCCGGCTGCTGGCTGCCGGCTGGCAGGTCTCCCACCGCACGGGCGCGGGACTGGCCGAGGCGGTCGCCCGGATCGCCGACGCGCTGCGGGAGCAGCAGGCCACCCGGCGGCTGGTGGCCGGCGAGCTCGCCTCCGCCCGGGCCACGGCCCGGCTGGTCGCCGCCCTGCCGCTGCTGGTCCTGGTCATGGGCTCGGGGGTGGGCGGGGCCCCGTGGCGGTTCCTGCTCGCGACGCCCGCCGGCCTGGTGTGCCTGGGCGGCGGTCTCGCCCTGGGCCTGGCCGGGCTCTGGTGGATCGAGGGACTGTCCGGGGACCTCTCGTGAGCCCGTCAGTGAGAAGTCCGCCATGAGCACCGCCCTGGTCGCGGCCGTGACCACCGCGGGGGCGGTGCTCCTCGTGATGCCGGCCAAGCCCTCGGCGCGCGGTCTGCTGCCGCACGACCCGGGCCCGGACGGCCCGTCGCCGGGTCGGGCCCGCCGCGCTCGGCTCCCGCTCAGCCTGCTCTGCGGCGCGGCCGCCGCGTGGTTCGTCGGAGGCCCCGCCGGCCCCGTGGCCGGGGTGCTGGCCGCGGTGGCGTCGTACGTCGTGCTGGGCCGCAGCGAGGACCCGGTGACCCGGCGGGCCCGGCTGTCCGCGGAGGCCGACCTCCCGGCCCTGGTGCTGCTCCTGGCGGCCGGCTTGCGCAGCGGTGCGGCCCCCCAGGCCGCCCTGGCGCTGGCCTGCGGGGCCTTGCCGGGGGCGGCGGCCGACCGGCTGGCCCGGGTGCGGGCCCGTCTCGCCCTCGGCGTCGACCCGGTGGCGGTCTGGGAGCCCCTCACCACGGATCCGGTGCTGGCGCCGCTGGCCCGGACCCTGTCCCGCGCCGCCCGGTCCGGTGCCAGGGTCGCCGACGCCGTGGACCGGCTCTCCGTGGACCTGGCCCGGCAGGCGCGAGCCCGCAGTGAGGAGCAGGCCCGCTCGGTGGGGGTGCGGGCGGCTGTCCCGCTCGGTCTGTGCCTGCTGCCGGCCTTCCTCCTGCTCGGCGTCGTGCCCGTCGTCGCGGGGCTGTTCGACACCCTGACCGGCTGAGGGCGACCCGCCCGCCGCTCACAGCCCGTGCGTCCGAACGTCCTGTCCACAGCTCTTCGCCGGCCCGGCCCGGCGGTGCCGCGCCTCGGTCAGAGTCGGCTCCAGGGACGGGCACGGCGCCCGCCGGACAGGAGATCTCGATGACGACGCACCACGACCATGACGAGCGAGGCATCACGACGGCGGAGTACGCCGTCGGCACGGCGGCCGGCGCCGGGCTGGCCGGCCTGCTCTACAAGCTGTTGACCGGCGGGTTCGGCAACGAGCTGCTCACCACGCTGTTCGACCACGTGCTGGGCCTCCTCGGGATCGGCTGAGGCGCGGTGCGGGCCCGGGCGGAGCGGGGCGCGGTGACGGCCGAGCTGGTGATGGCGATCCCGCTGCTGGTCGCCGTCACCGCCGCCCTCGTGTGGCTGCTGTCGGTCGGGCTCGCCCAGGTGCGGATGATCGACGCCGCGCGTGAGACCGCGCGGGCCCTGGCCCGCGGCGACGACCCCGCGGACGCCCTGGCCGTCGGGCGACAGGTCGCACCGGCGGGCGCCGTCTTCACGGTCACCGAGTCCGACGGTCTGGTCACGGTGCGGGCCACCGGTCCGGCGGGTGGACCCGGGCCCGGGTTGGCGCTCGTGCCCGAGGTCGAGCTGTCGGCGCGGGCGGTGGCCCTCCTGGAGGACGACCCGTGAGCCGCGGGTCACCGGAGCGCGGCGCCGTGACGGTGCTGGCCACCGCGTTCCTCGGGCTGCTCCTGCTCGTCGGGACGGCACTCGGGGTGGTCGTCGCCATGGTCGCGGCCCACCGCCAGGCCCAGGCGGCCGCGGACCTGGCGGCCCTCGCCGCCGCCGGGGCGCTCCGCCGCGGTCACGATGCCTGCGGGGCGGCCGCGCGAGTGGCGGCCGCCAACGGCACGTCGCTGCAGGACTGCCTGGTCGACGGGACGGCCGTGACGGTCAGCGTCGTCGCGGCCGGGCCGCGGTTCCTCGGGCAGACGGCTGACCTGGACGCGCGGGCGCGGGCCGGTCCCGGTTGAGCTCAGGGCGTGACGTCGTCGTCGCTCTTGCGCTCGGACTCCGCCTTGTCGAGCTTGGCGGACAGCTCGTTGAGCTCCTTGCGCTCGCGGCGGGCCTTGAGCTCGCGGCGGGTGCCGTACTTGAGGATGGAGTAGCCCCACAGCACCGCGGCCCCCGCGCCGACCCCGACCAGGAAGATGCCGAGCGCGCTCAGGTCGAGGCCGAGGTAGGTGACCGTGCCCTCGCTCACGAAGACCGCCGACAGGATCGCGATCACACCAGCGCCGATGAGGAGCAGACCCAGGATCACCATGGGGGCAGGTTAGTGCAGTCCCCGTCCCGCGAGCAGGGTGTCGAGGAGCAGCACGGCGCCGGCCTTGTCCAGGGGGCTGTTCTGGTTGCCGCACTTGGGTGACTGGATGCAGGACGGGCATCCCTCCGGGCAGCCGCAGGAGGCGATCGTCTCGCGGGTGGCGGCCAGCCACTCCGCCGCGGCCCGGTAGCCCCGCTCGGAGAAGCCCGCGCCCCCGGGATGCCCGTCGTAGACGAAGACCGTGAGCCGGCCGGTGTCGGGGTGGTGCGCCGTCGAGACCCCGCCGATGTCCCAGCGGTCGCAGGTCGCGAACAGCGGAAGCAGCCCGATCGCGCAGTGCTCGGCGGCGTGCGCCGCGCCGGGCAGGTCGGCCGTCGCCAGCCCGGCCTCGGCCAGGGCCTCCGCGGGCATCGTCCACCACACGGCCGTGGTGCGCAGCGTGCGCGGCGGGAGATCGAGGGGCGTCTCCGCGACGACCTCGCCGCCGGGGGAGCGGCGGGTGAGGAAGGACACGACCTGGTGCGTGACCTCGACCTCGCCGAGCGCCAGGCTCGCCCCCGCCCAGTCCCGGGTCTCGCGGACCCCCGCGATGGAGATGTCGGTGATCTCGCGGGCCGTCGTCGAGAAGTCCACGATCGCCTGCGTCATCACCGCCACCCGCTCCTCGAGGTCGAGCGCCTCCACGAGCCAGGTCTCGCCCCGGTGGACGTAGACGGCGCCGGCGTGGGCGGTGGCGTGCGCACCTCCGGCGTCGACGGTGCCGATCACCCGGCCCGTCGCGGACTCGACCAGCTGGACGGGCGACCCGCCGGCCGACCGGATGTCGGTGAGGTCGCAGGCCCGCCGGCGGTCGGTCCAGTACCACCCCTGCGCGCGGCGGCGCAGCAACCCGGCCTGGGTGAGGTCGTCGACGCACTCCCGGGACCGGGGCCCGAACAGGGCGAGGTCGGACTCCGACAGGGGGCTCTCGTGGGCGGCGGCGCACAGGTGCGGACCCAGCACGTGCGGGTTGTCGGGGTCGAACACCGAGGCCTCGACCGGACGGCCGAACAGCGCCTCGGGGTGGTGCACGAGGTAGGTGTCGAGCGGGTCGTCACGCGCGACGAGCACGCCCAGCGCGTCCTGCCCGTCGCGCCCGGCCCGCCCGATCTGCTGCCAGAAGGCCGCGCGGGTGCCGGGGTAGCCCGCCAGCACCACCGCGTCGAGGCCGTGCACGTCGATGCCGAGCTCGAGGGCGTTGGTCGCGGCCAGGCCCGTGAGGCGGCCCTCGCGCAGGTCCGCCTCGATGGCGCGCCGCTCCTCGGGCAGGTAGCCCCCGCGGTACGACGCCACCTGGCCCGTGAGGGCGGGGTCGACCTCGGCCAGGAGCGCGGCGGCGGTGCTCGCCACCTGCTCGACCCCGCGGCGGGAGCGCACGAAGGCGAGGGTGCGGACCTCGTCGAGGACCAGGTCGGTCAGCAGCTCCGCGGTCTCCGAGGAGGCGGCCCGCCGCACGGGGGCGCCGTTCTCGCCCAGGAACGAGGTGAAGGGCGGCTCCCACAGGGCCAGGGTGACGGCGCCGCGCGGGGAGTGGTCGCCCGTCACGGCCAGGACGTCCAGGCCGGTCAGCCGCGACGCGGTCACCTCGGGCTCGGCCATGGTCGCGGAGGCGAGCACGAACGTGGGAGAGGCGCCGTACAGCGCGGCGACCCGCCGCAGCCGGCGCAGGACCTGGGCGACGTGCGCCCCGAAGACGCCCCGGTAGTGGTGGCACTCGTCGACGACGACGTACTGGAGGCTCGCCCAGAACGGCGCCCACCGGCGGTGCCCCGGCAGCATCGAGCGGTGGAGCATGTCGGGGTTGGTGAGGACGTACTCGCCGAAGTCCCGCGACCAGTCCCGCTGCTCGCGGCTGCTGTCCCCGTCGTGGGTGGTCACCCGGACGTCGAGGCCGAGGGCCTGGAGCGAGGCGAGCTGGTCCTGGGCGAGCGCCTTGGTCGGCGCGAGGTAGAGCACGCCCGCGCCGCGCTGGGCCCGGGGGCCGCGCCCCGTCCGGATCGCCGTGAGCGCCGGCAGCTGGTAGGCCAGCGACTTGCCCGACGCGGTCCCGGTGGACAGCACGACGTGCCGGCCGGCGTGCGCCGCGTCGGCGGCCATCGCCTGGTGCCGCCACGGCGCCGCGATCCCCCGGGCGGTGAACGCGGCGACGACGTCCGGCGCGGCCCACCCGGGCCACGGCTCGACGTCCGCCGTCCGGGGCGGCAGCAGCTCGAGGTGCCGCAGCCGGTCGGCCCGTCCGGGCACCCCGGCCAGCCGTTCGATCGCGCCGGTGACCCCGGACGCCCCGGCCGCACCCGGCGGCACGGCGCCGGTGCTCCGGACGTCGAGGGGCCGGGCGGACGCGTGCATAGGACGAGTGTCGCAAAGACGACCGACGGCGGCGGATATCGGAGGTCTGTGCGGGGTTTTCTGCGGGACCGCCGGGGGCATGGTTTGATAACACCTGGCAGCATTCGGGGCTAGGCGCCACCGAGGAGGTCGGCACCCCAAGACTCAGGTGCCCTGAGGAGCAGATGTGGATCTGACACTGGCAACGCGCGAGGTCGATGGCACCACCATCGTCTCTGTCGGCGGTGAGATCGACGTCTACACCGCGCCCAAGCTGCGGGACAAGATCACCGAGCTCGTCGCGGACGGGCGCTACCACCTGGTGGTCGACATGGAGGCCGTCGAGTTCCTGGACTCCACCGGGCTCGGCGTGCTGGTCGGCGGGCTGAAGAAGGTGCGCGCCAACAGCGGCTCGCTGCAGCTGGTCTGCAACCAGGAGCGGCTGCTCAAGATCTTCCGCATCACCGGCCTGGCCAAGGTCTTCGTGATCCACCGCTCGACCGACGACGCCCTCGGCGCCGAGCACTCCTCCGCCTGACCCACCGGTCCCGGGGCCCCGGCAGGCTCCGCGCGCGCCCTCGTGCGCCCCTGCGTGTGCCCCTCGTGTGCCTGGTCACACCCGAATGCGGTCCCAGGCGCTTCCCTGCGTAGACTCCCCGGCGTTCATGCGATCTGCATCATCCCCAGGAGGAAAACACATGACCGGGATCTATCCCGCTGTCGTGGAGCTCAACGGGGGCAATCTCACGCTGGTCATCGTCGTACTCCTGATCGCGCTCGGCGCTCTCGGGATGGCTGCGATGTTCCGCCAGCAGGTGATGGCCGCCGGTGAAGGCACCGACAACATGAAGAACATCGCCCAGGCCGTCCAGGAAGGCGCCAACGCCTACCTGACCCGGCAGTTCCGGACCCTCGCGGTCTTCGCGGCGCGTGGCGTTCTTCGCGCTGCTGCTGCTGCCCGCCGACGACACCACCGTCCGGATCTTCCGCTCGGTGTTCTTCCTCATCGGGGCCGGCTTCTCGGCCACGGTGGGCTACCTCGGCATGAACCTCGCCGTCCGGGCCAACCTCCGGGTCGCGGCGGCCGCCGAGACCACCGGCCGCGAGAACGCGATGCGGATCGGTCTGCGCACCGGCGCCATGGTCGGCATGCTGACCGTCGGCCTCGGCCTGCTGGGCGCGAGCCTCGTGGTGCTGTTCTTCACCGACGAGGCCCCCGACGTGCTCGAGGGCTTCGGCTTCGGCGCCGCGCTGCTCGCGATGTTCATGCGAGTCGGCGGCGGCATCTTCACCAAGGCCGCCGACGTGGGCGCGGACCTGGTCGGCAAGGTCGAGAACAACATCCCCGAGGACGACCCGCGCAACGCCGCGACGATCGCCGACAACGTGGGCGACAACGTCGGCGACTGCGCCGGCATGGCCGCGGACCTCTTCGAGTCGTACGCCGTCACGCTGGTCGCCGCCCTGATCCTGGGCTCGCAGGCCTTCGGTGACAAGGGCCTGGTCTTCCCGCTCCTGATCCCCGCGATCGGCGCCCTGACCGCCGTGGCCGGCGTCTACCTCACCCGCCCGAAGTCCGGCGAGAACGGCCTGACGACCATCAACCGGTCGTTCTACCTGTCCTCCGGCATCGCCGCGGTGGCCAGCGTCGTGCTGTCCTACGTCTACCTGCCGAGCAGCTTCGGTGAGTTCACCAACATCGCCGGCAACCTCGCGACCGCCGAGGGCGACCCGCGGTTCATCGCCTCCTCCGCGGTGGTCATCGGCATCGTGATGTCCGCCGGGATCCTGGCGCTCACCGGCTACTTCACCGGCACCGAGTACCGCCCCGTCAAGGACGTCGGCAAGACCTCGCTCACCGGCGCGGCGACCGTGATCCTCTCCGGCCTCTCGGTCGGCTTCGAGTCCGCGGTCTACACGACCCTGGTCATCGGCGCGGCCGTGTTCGGCGCCTACCTCCTCGGTGGCGCGGCGCTGACCGTGTCGCTGTTCGCGGTGGCGCTGGCCGGCTGCGGCCTGCTCACCACCGTCGGCGTGATCGTGGCCATGGACACCTTCGGCCCGGTCTCCGACAACGCGCAGGGCATCGCGGAGATGTCCGGCGACGTCAGCCCCGAGGGCGCGCAGATCCTCACCGAGCTCGACGCGGTCGGCAACACGACCAAGGCGATCACCAAGGGCATCGCGATCGCCACCGCCGTGCTGGCGGCGACCGCGCTGTTCGGGTCCTACGCCACCTCGGTCTTCGAGTCGCTCAACGACGCGAAGCCGGCGGCCGACGAGCTCTACCTGCTCGACTTCAGCGTCTTCAACCCGGCCGTCATCGTCGGCGTGCTGCTCGGTGCGGCCGTGGTGTTCCTGTTCTCGGGCCTGGCGATCAACGCCGTCGCCCGGGCCGCGGGCGCCGTGGTCTTCGAGGTGCGTCGCCAGTTCCGCGAGATCCCCGGGATCATGGAGGGCACCGGCCGTCCGGAGTACGGCAAGGTCGTCGACATCGTCACCAAGGACTCCCTGCGCGAGCTCGTTACGCCGGGCATCCTGGCGGTGCTCGCCCCGATCGCCGTCGGCTTCGGGCTCGGCGTGACCGCGCTGGCCGGCTTCCTCGCCGGTGCGATCGGCGCCGGCACCCTGATGGCGGTGTTCCTGGCCAACTCCGGTGGCGCCTGGGACAACGCCAAGAAGCTGGTCGAGGACGGCCACCACGGCGGCAAGGGTTCGGAGGCCCACGCGGCCACCGTCATCGGCGACACCGTCGGCGACCCGTTCAAGGACACCGCCGGCCCGGCGATCAACCCGCTGATCAAGGTGATGAACCTGGTCTCGCTGCTGATCGCCAGCGCCGTGGTCTCCACGAGCGTCGGGGACGACCAGAACGACGTGCTGCGGATCGGGATCGCGCTCGTCGCGGTGCGGTCATCGTGGTCGCCGTCTACATCTCCAAGCAGCGTGAGGTGACCATCAGCGACGACGGTGACAACACCGGCTCCTCGTCGTTCACGCCGCACGCCAAGCGCCTGACCCGTACCACCCGTCCGGCCCGTCACCTCCCGAGGTGGCGGGCCGGAGTCGTGCCCGGACCTGCTGAGAGAGTGGGGGCATGGAGCGGATCGCACTGATCTCGGACGTGCACGGCAACCTCACGGCGCTCGACGCGGTGCTCGCGGACATCGAGGACCGCGGGATCGACCGGATCTTCAACCTCGGTGACTACGTCGGCAAGGGCCCCCGCGGGCGGGAGGTCGTCGAGCGGTGCCGCGAGCGCTGCGAGGTCAACCTGCTCGGCAACTGGGACGACTTCCTCCCGCACCCCGCCCGCGAGTTCGACAACGACTCGCTGCGCTGGTGGCTCGACCAGCTCGGCCCGGGACAGGGCGACTGGCTGCGCTCCCTGCCGTTCAGCCACGACTTCACCATGAGCGGTCGACGGATCCGGCTGATGCACGCCTCGGCCGAGACGGTGCACCGGCGGGTGCGCTACGTGCACGACGAGGCGGGAGTTCCTCGGCCAGTTCGCCAACACCCCGGCGACCGGCGACGGTCCGGTGCCGGACGTGGTCGGGTTCGCCGACTCCCACGACCCGTTGTACGAGACCCAGTTCCGGGGTCGCACGCTGTTCAACACCGGCAGCGTGGGCAACTGCATGGGCGACCCGACCCCGCTCTACGTGATCCTGGAGGGCGTGCCGGACACCATGGAGCCGGCGCCGTTCTCGATCGCCTTCGTCCGCGTGCCGTACGACGTCGAGGCCGAGCTCGCGTACGCCCGCGACGTCGGCGCCCCGGAGTACGCCGGCTACGAGGCCGAGCTGCGGCTCGGCCTCTACCGCGGGGCGCTCGCGGAGTTCGAGGCCGGGGAGTTCACGCTGGACACCTACTACCACCACCTGCCGCGGCCGCCCGCATGAGCGACCTGCCCGCCCGGCTCCGGGAGGCCCTCACCGCGGCCGACTACACCTACGACGCGGTCGCGGAGCTGCTCGGCCCGCGCGCGCGCTGCCGCTCTGGAGCGCAACGAGACCACCCCCGGGCTGCGCCGTACCGCCGACGGCTCGCCGCTCGCGACGCTGGTCCGGCTGTTCCTGCTCCAGGTGCGGGTCTCGGCCGAGGACGCCGCGAGCGGGCCCTGCCCGGCCTGGTCGAAGCGCTGGCCGACGAGGGGGTGCTGGCCCGCAACGGCGGCGAGGTCGCCGCGCGGCTCGACTGCCGCCCCTACTCCGCCGACGGGCTCGACCTGTGGGTGGTCAGCGACCTGACCCCGGGTCTGGACGGCGCCGTCAACCGGGTGGCGGCCGACCACGTCCTGGGCATCTCCTCGGCCTCCACCTCGCTCGCCCAGCTCACCCTCCGGCATCCGGTGGTCAGCGCGCTCGACCTCGGCACCGGCTGCGGCGTCCAGGCGCTGCACCTGTCCACCCACAGCGCCCGGGTGGTCGCGACCGACGTCAACCAGCGCGCGCTGGAGGTGACCCGCTTCAACGCCGCGCTCAACGGGGTCGACGACGGGGTGGTCGAGGTGCGGGACGGGATCGCTGTTCGAGCCGGTCGCCGGCGAGACCTTCGACCTGATCGCGACGAACCCGCCGTTCGTGATCTCCCCGGCGACCGACGACCGGCTGGTCTACCGCGACTCCGGCCTCCCCGGCGACCGGGTCGTGGAGGACCTCGTCCGGGCCGCGCCGCGCCACCTCAACCCGGGCGGCTGGTGCCAGGTGCTGGCCAACTGGGTGATCGCGCACGACGTCCCCTGGGACGAGCGCCTGGCCGGGTGGCTCGACCAGTCGTGCGACGCGCTGGTCGTGCAGCGCGAGATCCTCGACCCCGCGGCGTACGTCGCCCTCTGGCTCAAGGACTCCGGCCACTTCGGCGGCCCGGAGCACGCCGAGCGCTACGACCGCTGGCTCGGCTGGTTCGACGAGCAGGGCATCGAGGGCGTGGGCTTCGGCTGGATCAACCTGCGCCGCCACCGAGGTGCGGGCCACGCCCCGGTGCGGGAGCTGCTCGCGTGGCCGTACGACGTGGAGCAGCCGATCGCGCCGGCCGTCGCCGCGTGGGCCACGGCTGTCGACCTGCTGCGCGGTGAGCCCGACCTGGCGGCGCTGCACCTGGTCGCGGCCACGGACCTGGTCCAGGAGACCCAGGGCCCGCCGGGCGCCGAGGATCCCGAGCACCATCGTGCTGCGCCGGCAGCGGGGCTTCCGGCGCGCTCGCCAGGTCGACACCGTCGA
This sequence comes from uncultured Actinomycetota bacterium, assembly GCA_963713255.1. Lineage (GTDB taxonomy): Bacteria > Actinomycetota > Actinomycetes > Propionibacteriales > Nocardioidaceae > Nocardioides. Next base: position 366,321 of record CAVQLC010000010.1, on the reverse strand, counting down.
GGCGGCGCTGGTCGGCGCCTGTGACGGCGACCTGTCGGTCGGCCAGATCCTGGACGCCCTCGGCGCAGATCCTCGACCGCGAGCCGGTCGAGCTGCGCGCGACGTACCTGCCGGTGGTGCGCGACCTGGTCGCCGAGGGTTTCCTCGAGCACCCCTGACACAGAAGACCGCCCGGGACGTGGAGGACCTTGCGCGACCCGAATTTAATGTTGTCGCGACTGTTTATCACCGATTTTCCGGAGGCGGCGTCGAACCCGCACAGTGGCGGGAAGAAGGCGGTCCTGCCGGACGTTGGTCGAGGGACCGCGAGGCACGCGCTACCGTGTTCGGCCGTACAGTCAACGCCGGGGGGCACCGCGCCACCAGGGCAGCAGAGCGAGAGAGAGTCAGCGTTCGTGGCACACAAGTTGGTCATCGTCGAGTCACCGGCGAAGGCCCGCACCATCGGCGGGTACCTCGGGTCGGGGTATGTCGTCGAGTCGTCGATCGGCCACATCCGCGACCTCCCGAACAACGCGGCCGACACCCCGGCCAAGATCAAGGACAAGCCGTGGGGACGGCTCGCCGTCGACGTGGAGAACGACTTCACGCCGTACTACGTCGTGCCCCGCGACAAGAAGAGCCACATCTCCAAGCTCAAGGGCCTGCTCAAGGACGCCGACGAGCTCTACCTCGCCACGGACGAGGACCGCGAGGGTGAGGCGATCGCCTGGCACCTGCTCGACGAGCTGAAGCCCCAGGGCATCCCCGTGCACCGGATGGTCTTCCACGAGATCACCAAGCCCGCGATCCTGGCCGCGGTCGAGAACCCGCGCGAGATCATCGACGACCTCGTCGAGGCGCAGGAGACCCGCCGCATCCTGGACCGCCTCTACGGCTACGAGGTCTCGCCGGTGCTCTGGCGCAAGGTCATGTCCGGCCTCTCCGCCGGCCGGGTGCAGTCCGTGGCGACCCGCATGGTCGTCGACCGCGAGCGCGAGCGGATGGCGTTCCGGGTCGCGTCGTACTGGGACCTCGAGGGCACCTTCGACGCCGGCGAGCAGCACGAGCAGCGGATGTTCCCGGCCAAGCTGTACTCCGTCGACGAGGTACGCGTCGCCAGCGGGGCCGACTTCGGCCAGGACGGCGAGCTGTCGGCGAAGAAGAGCAGGGTGCACCTCGGCCGGGCCGACGCCGAGGGGCTGGTCGACGCGCTGAGCGACACGACGTACGCCGTCCGCTCGGTCGAGTCGAAGCCCTACCGCCGCCAGCCCTACGCGCCGTTCCGCACCACCACCCTCCAGCAGGAGGCGTCCCGCAAGCTCGGCATGAGCGCGTCGTCGGCCATGTCGGTGGCCCAGCGGCTCTACGAGAACGGCTTCATCACCTACATGCGCACCGACTCGACGACGCTGTCGGGGGCGGCCATCGAGGCGGCCCGCTCCCAGGTGCGCGAGCTGTACGGCGCGGAGTACCTGCCGGACTCGCCGCGGGCCTACACGACCAAGGTCAAGAACGCCCAGGAGGCGCACGAGGCGATCCGCCCGGCGGGCGACTCGTTCCGGACCCCCGCGCAGACCGGGCTCACCGGCGACCAGTTCCGGCTCTACGAGCTGATCTGGATGCGCACCGTCGCCTCCCAGATGAAGGACGCCGTCGGCAACTCGGTCACGGTCCGCCTCGGCGGCGTCGCCGCCGACGGCCGCGACGTGGTCTTCTCCTCGAGCGGTCGCACGATCACCTTCCACGGCTTCCTCAAGGCCTACGTCGAGGGCACCGACGACCCCGAGGGCGGCGCCGCCCGCAAGGACGACGCCGAGACGCGGCTGCCCAACGTCGCCGAGGGCGACCGGGTGTCCGCGGCGTCGCTGAGCGCCTCCGGTCACGAGACCAAGCCCCCGGCCCGCTACACCGAGGCCAGCCTGATCAAGGAGCTCGAGGACCGCGAGATCGGCCGGCCGTCGACGTACGCCTCGATCATCGGCACCATCCTCAGCCGCGGCTACGTCTACAAGAAGGGCACCGCGCTGGTGCCCGCCTGGCTGGCCTTCTCGGTGGTCCGGCTGCTCGAGGAGCACTTCACCCGGCTGGTGTCCTACGAGTTCACCGCCGGCATGGAGGACGTCCTCGACGACATCGCCGCCGGCCGCAAGGACCGGGTCTCGGAGCTCGCGGAGTTCTACTACGGCTCCGAGAAGGTGCAGGGCCTGCACCCGCTGGTCAACGGGCTCGGCGAGATCGACGCCAAGGAGCTCGCGACCTTCCCGATCGGCGGGCCGGACTCCGGCATCTCGCTGCGGGTCGGCAAGTACGGCCCCTACCTCGAGGGACCCGACGACGAGGGCAACCCGACGGGCCGGAAGGCCAACGTCCCCGACGACCTGCCGCCCGACGAGCTGACGATGGCCAAGGCCCGCGAGCTGTTCGCCAACCCGGCCGGCGAGGAGATCCCGCTCGGGACGCACCCCGAGTCCGGGCTCGCGGTGGTCGCCAAGAACGGCCGCTTCGGTCCCTACGTCACCGAGGTGCTGCCCGACGACGCACCCAAGTCGGCGAGGGCGCGCACCGGGTCGCTCTTCAAGTCGATGACGCTCGACACGGTGACCCTTGCGGACGCGCTCAAGCTGCTGTCGCTGCCGCGGGTGGTGGGCGAGGACGCCGACGGCGTCGAGATCACCGCCCAGAACGGCCGCTACGGGCCCTACCTCAAGAAGGGCACCGACTCACGGTCGCTGACGACCGAGGACCAGCTCTTCACCGTCACCCTCGACGAGGCGCTGGCGATCTACGCCCAGCCCAAGCAGCGCGGCCGGGCCGCTGCGGCGCCGCCGCTCAAGGAGCTGGGCAACGACCCCGTCTCGGGGCAGCCGGTGGTCGTGAAGGCCGGCCGCTTCGGCGAGTACGTCACCGACGGCGAGTACAACGCCACGCTGCGCAAGGACGACACGGTCGAGGCGATCACGCTGGAGCGCGCCGCCGAGCTGCTCGCCGACCGCCGCGAGCGCGGCCCGGCGAAGAAGACCGCCAAGAAGGGCGCGGCCAAGAAGACCACGAAGAAGGCGGCCGCCAAGAAGACCGCCAAGAAGGCGCCCGCGAAGAAGGCGGCCAAGAAGGCCACCACCTCGGGCTGAGACGGTCCCGGCTAGGGCTGCGGAGGCGCCGTCGCCGTCGGCGCCGGCAGCTGGTCGAGCACGCAGAGGTCGAAGTCGTCGTCCGTGCGGGCCGGGTCGTCGACCAGGTCCTGCGCCGTGCAGGTCTCGGCGGCGGCGGGGTACGACGCCACGCACTGGTCGAACGCGTCGTCGGTCAGCGCGGGGTCGTCGACGAAGCCCAGGGCCGTGCAGGCGTCGACGGGGTCGACAGGATCCACCGGGGCCGGGTCGGTCGGGGTGGGCGGACCGTCGTTGGACCCGGGGTCGGGGGAGGGCTCGGGAGCCGGTCCGGGGTCCGGGGAGGGTGCGGGCTCGGGGGACGGTGCCGGCGCGGGTGCCGGTGCAGGCGCCGGAGGGGGCCGGTGTCGGGCGCCGGAGCGGGAGCCGGTGCCGGGGCGGGCGTCGGGTCCTTGGGCTCGGGGGCCGGGCCGGGCTCCGGACCGGGGGAGGGCTCGGGCGCGGGGTCGGAGGGCTGGCGGCCACCGTCCGGGGTGACGTCCTCGGGAACCGTCCGGCCGGCGGCCGGCAGCGGCAACGAGATCGCGGCGGTGGTGAAGGCGCCGGTCAGCGCGTCGCCGCTGCGGAGGTAGGAGTCCATCACCCGCAGCACGAGGTCGACGTACGCGTCGCTGTGGTTGTAGCGGTGCACCGCCTCGCGGCGACCCTCGTCGGTGCCGAGGTCCTCGCTGCCCGCACAGAGGTAGACCGCGGCGGCCAGCGCCGCGTCGTCGATGTCCTGCGGGTTGCGGTCGCCGTCACTGTCGGCGTCCACGCCCACCACGGACCACGTGGAGGGGATGAACTGGAGCGGACCCACGGCCCGGTCGAAGCGCCGGTCCTGGTCGAGCTCGCCGGCGTCGGAGTCGCGGAGCCGGGCGGTGGCGCCGCGCCCGTCGAGGCGCGGGCCGAAGATCGCGGGCTTGGCGACGCCCTTGCCGTTGAGGGTCGAACCGGCATGCCGTCCGTGGTCGGACTCCACCCGGCCGAGGGCGGCGACCAGCTCCCAGCGGAGCCCGCAGTCGGGGTCGGCCGTGGCCAGGACGGAGGCGGCGCGCTGGTACGCCGCGAGCGCGAGGCTGGGGATGTCGGAGGGTGAGCCGACGTGGGCGACGGCGACGTCGCGCACCAGCGCGGCGGTCGGCACCGCGGACTCGGGCTCCGAGACGCTCGCCGGGTCGGTCGGCGGCGCGACCGGCTCGGCCGCCGGAGCGACCGCGGTCGCGGGCCTCGACGGGGCCGACGGGACGGCGACGGTGTGCGCCCAGATCCCGACGAGGGCGGTGGCGGGCACCAGGACCAGGGCGCGACGACGGGCGCGTGACAACGACATGCCGCTCCCCTCCCCCGAAGGTGCCAATATCCGAACCCGAGACGATCTCGGACTTCACCATAGCCATGACCCCGCGACGACTTTCAACCCCTCCAGTCAACCCGTTACCTACTCGCCGCCTCGTGTCCGTCCGCCCGTCGGTCCGGGACCGCCGTGACGGGCGTCGGTGCCACCTCGTAGCGTCATCCACCACGACCTCCGTCCGCGACCGGTCGCCAGCCCCGAGGAGCCGCCCTGAGCCACGCCCACGCCGCCGACGTCCCGGCCCGGGGCAGCTACGCCGCGGCCGGTGTCTTCGTCTGCTTCGAGGGCGGTGACGGCACCGGCAAGTCCACCCAGTCACGCGCCCTGCGCGACTGGCTGGAGGCCGAGGGCTTCCCGGTGGTCCTCACCTTCGAGCCGGGCGACACCGAGGTCGGCCGCAAGGTCCGCCAGATCGTCCTCGACCCCGCCACCGGCGAGCTGTCCCACCGCACCGAGTCCCTCCTCTACGCCGCCGACAAGGCCGAGCACGTCGACACCGTCGTGCTGCCGGCGCTCGCGCGCGGCGAGGTCGTCATCACCGACCGGTACGTCGACTCGACGCTGGCCTACCAGGGCGCCGGCCGGGACCTCGACGTCACCGAGCTCGAGGAGATCGCGCGCTGGGCGACGCGGGACCTGCGGCCCCACCTCACCGTCGTCCTCGACCTCGCCCCCGCGCAGGGGCTGGGCCGGTTCGAGGGCCGGGACCGCATCGAGGGGGAGGCGACGGAGTTCCACGAGCGGGTCCGGGAGGCCTTTCTCACGATGGCCGGGGCCAACCCCGAGCACTACCTGGTCCTCGACGCCCGGCGTCCCGTCGACGAGCTCGCCGACGCGGTGCGGGAGCGGGTCCGGCCGTTGCTCGTCCAGGCCCGGCGGGCGCAGCGATGACGGTCTGGGACGAGCTGGTCGGCCAGCGTGCCCTGGTCGAGGTGCTCAGCGGCGCGGCCGCCGGGCACGGGATGACCCACTCGTGGCTGTTCACCGGGCCGCCGGGCTCGGGCCGGTCCAACGCCGCGGTCGCCTTCGCGGCGGCGCTCCAGTGCGAGGACGCCGGGTGCGGTGCGTGCCCGTCGTGCCGCCAGGTGCTGGCCTCCAGCCATCCCGACGTGACCCGGGTCCGCACCGAGAAGCTCTCCATCGGCGTCGACGACGTGCGCGACCTGGTGCGCCGCGCCGCCCTGGCCCCGGTCGGCGCCCGCTGGCAGGTGCTCGTGGTCGAGGACGCCGACCGGCTGACCGACCCGGCCTGCAACGCGCTGCTCAAGGCGATCGAGGAGCCCACCGACCGGACCGTGTGGCTGCTCTGCGCGCCGACGTCCGAGGACGTGCTGCCCACCATCCGGTCGCGGTGCCGGCTGGTCGCCCTGACCACGCCCACCGCCGACGACGTGGCGGCGTTCCTGGTCCGCACCGAGGGCGTCTCGGAGGCCCTCGCGGCGTACGCCGCCCGCGCCAGCCAGGGCCACATCGGCCGGGCCCGGGTGCTCGCGCTCGACGAGGCCACCCGCAACCGCCGGCGCGAGGTGGTGTCCATCCCGTCCCGGCTGACGAGCCTCGGCGCCGCGATGACCGCCGCGACCAACCTCGTCGAGACCACCCAGGAGGAGTCGGCGTCGATCACCGGCGACCTCGACGCGCGCGAGAAGTCCGACCTCGACACGGCCTACGGCGTGGTCGAGCGCGGCCGTCGTCCGCGTGAGTACGCCCCGGCCCTCTCGGCGCTGGAGAAGGGTCAGAAGACGCGGGCCAAGCGCCGGCACCTCGACGTGGTCGACCGCGGCCTGATGGATCTCGTCTCGGTCTACCGCGACGCGATCGCTCTCGGCACCCACGCCTCGTCCACCCTGGTCAACGAGGAGATGCGAGCCGAGATCCTCGAGCTGGCCCGGCAGTCGAGCCCCGAGGCCAACCTGCGCCGCATCGAGGCGATCTTCGCGGCCCGCGAGCAGATGCTGGAGTTCAACGTGCCGCCCGCGCTTGCGTTGGAGTCCATGATGGTGGCGCTGCGGTTGACGGACGGAGGGCGCCGATGAGGCGATGGCTGGTGCCGGTGGCGGCGCTCGCCCTGGTGCTGGCCTTCGTGGTGGTCGGCGTGGGGGTGGCGGTGCGCGCCGACGACGCGTCCGACAGCCCGGCGGCTGCCCCGTCGGCACCGACGCCGTCGGACTCGAGCACGGCGCCGCCCGCCGCGTCGGTCACCGAGCCGCCGGACCCGGCGCTGGCGCCGTTCTACTCCCAGACCCTCGACTGGCAGGAGTGCGAGGACGGCCACGAGTGCGCCACGCTCGAGGTGCCGCTCGACTACGACGACCCGGCGGCCGGCTCGCTCGACCTGGCGCTGCTGCGGGTGCCGGCGAGCGGCGAGCGGGTGGGCTCCCTGGTGGTCAACCCGGGCGGACCCGGGTCGCCGGGCACCGACTACGCCGCCGGAGCGGAGACCGTCCTGCGCAGGCCGCTGCTCGACGCCTTCGACGTGGTCGGCTTCGACCCCCGGGGCACCGGCGACAGCAGCCCGGTCGACTGCCTGTCCGACGCGGGGCTGGACGCCTTCCTCGCCCAGGACCCCGATCCCGACACGGCAGCGGAGGGTGCGACGTTCGCCGACGAGGCGGAGCGGCTGGGCGCGGGCTGCGCCGAGCTCTCCCCCGACGTGGCGGGGCACGTGACCACGATCGAGGCCGCGCGCGACATGGACGTGCTGCGGGCCGCTCTCGGTGAGGAGCAGCTGACCTACCTCGGTGCCTCCTACGGCACCAAGCTGGGCGCCACCTACGCCGAGCTGTTCCCGGAGCGGGTCGGCCGGCTGGTGCTGGACGGCGCGGTGGACGTGTCCCTGTCGTCACGGGACCTCGCGCTCGGTCAGGCCACCGGCTTCCAGACCGCGCTCGAGGCGTACGTCGAGAACTGCGTCGAGGAGACCGAGGCCTGCTTCCTCGGCGACTCGGTGGACGAGGGCCTGCAGCGGATCCGGGACTTCCTCGACCAGGTCGACGAGCAACCGCTCCCGACCGGGTCCGACCGGGAGCTCACCGAGGGCACCGCCCTCTACGGGATCATCACCCCTCTCTACGTGCGGGACTACTGGTTCCTGCTCAGCACGGCGCTCCGTCAGGGCTTCGACGGCAACGGGGCAGCGCTGCTCCAGCTGGCCGACCTCTACGCCTCCCGCAGCCCCGACGGCACCTACTCCTCCAACTCGATGGAGGCGTTCTACGCGATCAGCTGCCTGGACGACCCGTTCGCGATCGGGGTCGACGAGGTCGAGGAGCAGTACCCCGACTTCGAGGCGGCCTCCCCGACGCTCGGCCGGTTCTTCGCCTGGTCCTTGGCCGGCTGTGGTGGCTGGCAGGTCGACTCCGGCCAGGAGCCCCTCGAGATCGACGCGAAGGGCGCCGCCCCGATCGTGGTGGTCGGGACCACCCGCGACCCGGCCACGCCGTACGACTGGGCGGTGGGCCTCGCCGACGAGCTCGACTCCGGCGTGCTGGTGACCCGCGACGGGGACGGACACACCGGCTACAACTCCGGCAACGACTGCGTCGACGAGGCGGTGGAGGACTACCTGGTCGAGGGCACCGTCCCCGAGGACGGCCTGACCTGCTGAGCCGTCACCGGATCGGGTCGGCGACCTGGCGGATCCGCTCGGTGGCGAGCTCGATCATCAGCCGTGCGGCCGGCGAGAGCCGGGCACCCGAGCGGTGCACGACGGCGAAGGTGTCGAACAGCCGCGGCCGGAGCGAGACCCAGCCGGCGTCCGGCGCGAGCCGGGGCAGCAGCTCGTGGGCCGCACCCTTGGGCAGCACGGTGTCCGCCAGCCCGGCCCCCATCAGCTCGACGGCGGTCTCGACGTCCTCCACCTCGATCCGGGTGCTCGGGTTGTGGCCGGCGTCGTGGAGCATCCGGCGGAGCATCAGCCGGGTGGAGTCGGTGGCGCGCCAGGTCGTGTCGGGCATGACCAGCTGCGCCTCGGCGAGCCGCTTCGCGGTGCACGGCCCGGCCAGGTGCTCAGGGTCGGCGCTGACGTAGACGAGCTCGTCGCGGGCCACCGGGATGACCTCGAGACCGTCGCTGGTCTGGGGTGCGGCGATCATCGCCGCCTCGATCCGGCCGCGCCGGAGGTCATCGAGGACCTCGGTGGAGTTCTGTCCGATCAGCTCGACCCGCACGCCGGGATAGCGGGCGAGCACGTCGGCGACCAGGGTCGCGCTCACGTACAGCCGGGCGATGCCGAAGATCCCGAACCGGATGGTCCCGGTCTCCAGCGCCGTCACCGCGCGCACCGCCCGCTCCGCCTCCTCCGCGGCGCCCACGGCCTGCTCGGCGTACGGCCGCAGCGACTCGCCCGCGGCGCTCGGCACCACGCCCCGGCCGACGCGGTGGAACAGCTCGACCCCCAGGGACCGCTCCAGGAGCCGGATCTGCTCGGAGACCGACGGCTGGGCGTACCCGAGCTCGTCCGCCGCGGCGGTCAGGCTGCCCTGCTCGTACGTCGTGAGGAAGCACCTCAGCTGGTGCAGCGAAAGCATAGGCACAGCCTATGCCAAACGATGGAAAGACAGGCTACTCCTATCTCTCGTGATCGGAGATGATGGACGAGTCCGCAGCACCCGGCCCTCGAGGGAGGTCATCATCATGTTCGACGCTCACTGCTCCGCCTGCGACCAGCGCCGGCTCGTCTTCACCAGCCAGATCACCTCGCTGGCCAACACCGACCACGGCATCGAGGTGGCCTACACCTGCTGGTGCGGCGCCGAGCAGACCTGGCGCACCGGCGTCCTCGCAGCTGCCTGACGGACCCCCTGCACCACGAGGGTCTTCGCCGCTCGCGGCGGTTTCACCCCAGGCGTGCTGCGTCCGTATACTTCGGCGGGTTGCCCGGCAGGTCCCCGCGACCTCGTCCGGGCAGCGCGCCGCCTTAGCTCAGTCGGTAGAGCGTCTCACTCGTAATGAGAAGGTCGTCGGTTCGATTCCGACAGGCGGCTCCGCACATTCGGCGCTTCGGCTTGTCGACAACCGCCAGACACCCCTCCCACGCGACTCCGAGCCGAACGGGGTCGATGCTCAGCCGGCGCGCAAGCCGAACTCGTTGCCGTCCGGATCGGCCAGCTCGACACCATCGGGCAGCGCGACACGAAGGGTCGCACCGAGCGAGAACAGCCGTTCGGCCTCGCTGCCGGGGTCGGCGGTCACCAGATCGAAGCGCTGCCTGTTGCGTCCGTGCTTGGGGCTGACCGGTGGGCCACCCCAGGAGACCTTGGTGCCACCGAGTGGCGACTGGACCGCGGTCTCCTGGTTCTCGTCCCACACCAGCGACCACTCCAGCGCGTCGCGCCAGAACAGGCCGACGTCCCGGGTCCCATCGCAGGTGACCTCGCCGAGATGGCCCGTGCCGGCGAGGAAGTTGTTGTGCGGCTCGATCACGCACAGCTCGTTGTCACCTGGGTCAGCGAGCACGACGAAGCCCGCGTCAGGGGCTTGGCCCACGTCGAGGTGGCGACCACCGAGGCGCAGGGCCGTCTCGACGGTCCGCTGCTGGTCCTCGAGGCTGCTGCTCGTCAGGTGTAGATGCAGGCGTCTCTGGCCGACCTGAACGGTGTCGGACGTGACGAACCGGAGGCCGACCTGCGTCTCGCCACCGGCGACGAGTGCGCCGCCGGGCTCCGCGAGGACCTCCCGCTCGAGCAGCCCGGCCCAGAAGGCGGCAACCCTGGACGCGTCGGCGACCTCGAAGGTCACCGCTTCCAGACGTGAGGCCACCTCGGTACGTTATAGCCGGCTCGGGACCGTGGCGACCGGGTTCAGCCGAGCCGCGGTACGCGATGGCGATCGTCCGCCGGGCGACCCTGATCCCGGCGGCGCGATCGACGCGTTCCGCACCCCTCGCCAGCGTGCCCCTCCCGTCCGCGACGGCCTTCCCAATCGGCGCGACCGCCGGTTACTGTGCCAGGACGTTCGAACATGGCGTCTCGGGAGGCACTGATGGGAACCGTTGACCGACTGTCGGCCCGCACGCTGCGGGGCTTCCTCGCCGCGACCATGGTCGCGCTCTGCCTCGTCGCCGGTGGTGTCAGCACCGCGCCCACCGCGTCCGCGGTGGCCCCGGACTGCGCGGGTCGAGGAGTGCCGACGAGCAAGATCTCGATCCAGCTCTGGACGTTCGCCGAGTACATCGGCTTCGGCACCGACGCCGCCACCATCGCCAGGACCGAGGAGGTCTTCGGCCGCCTCAGCGAGATGGGGTACCGGAACGTCGAGCCGTTCACGCTGAGTGGGATGACCGCAGAGCAGTATCGCGCGCTCCTCGACGAGTACGGGCTCAAGGCTTCCGCGCGGCACGTCGACGTGGGGACGCCGCAGAACCCGGCCGACATCGACCAGATCCTGGCGGACAACCGGACACTGGGGATCAAGTTCTTCGGCTCCGGATCCACCCCGATCTTCCCGCCGATCTACACCACCGAGGCCGAGTGGATCGCGTACGCCGAGTACCTCAACGAGCTAGGCGCCCTGGCCCGCCAGCAGGGCCAGACGCTGATGGTGCACAACCACGACATCGAGTTCGAGACGGTCTTCGGCGACCGGACCGTGTTCGACATCCTGATGGCCTACACGGACCCGAAGAACGTCGTGTTCCAGCTCGACCTCTACTGGGCGACCAACGGCGGCGGTGTCGCCAATCCGCTCGACGTGATCGAGGAGTACGGCAACCGGATCAAGCTGTTCCACGTGAAGGACATGGCGGCCGGCCCGTTCCCCGGTCGGATCGAGATCGTCGGCGACGGGATCATCGACTTCCCGTCGATCTTCGAAGCCGCGGGCGGCAGCACGAAGTACTACGTCGTCGAGCACGACCCGCGGTTCGGCGACCCGACGTTCGACCCCTTCGAGGCCGCCCAGGAAGGCTTCGACTACCTCGACTGCGTGACCTTCTGAGCACCGGCCCGGACAGGTGCCCTCACGGGGCAGGCGGAGATTCCCACCTCGAGCAGGGTGCGCAGCCGCGTGTCAGCGTACGGGCCGCCGCTCGCCGCGACTCCTTCGACTGTGCACCTCACCATCGTGGGGGAGCACCGGGCGGCGAACGTTCGTGCGCTGATCCGGTCGTGCAGCTCCAGCCGCTCGACCCAGGCGACCGCGCCGGGAACCAGCTCGAGCGCGGCCTCCGCCTGCCGTCCGGTCGCAGCCATCTCCGGCCCGAGATCCGCGCACACCTCCACGGCCCGGATCAGGCCGGCGGCCAGTGCGCGCTGGGTCGCTTCGGGCACGTGCAGGATCGAGCTCGCGGCCACCGCCACCGGCAGGCGGACCCAGGTCCGGTCGTCTCCGCGCCGGCCCACGACCGTCGGGATCAACGGCGTCAGCTGCTGGCGGCCCGCATCGCTGATCTGGTCGTTCACCTGGCGGGCCAGCTGTCCGAGCAGGGGATGGGTGCAGGAGGGGTGGTCGCTCCACCGCTCACCGGCGAGGAACGAGGCGAACTCCATGAAGCAGGCACCACGGCGTGGCGTTCTGTGCCGGCCGCGGGACAGAACCGGAACACCGTCGGGCAGAGCCGATGACCTCATCGCAAACCCCCTCCTTCGAGGATGCGCGCCGCGGCCGTTCGGATCAAGACCGCCTGCTCACTTTTCGTGCGCCTTCTCCGGAGCTGGGCCGCCGATCGTCAGGCGCAGTCGCCGCAGAGGTCGGCGGCCGGTGAGGACCGCCGGGACTCGTGCTGAACGAGGAAGCAGGCCGTGCAGGTGAACTCGTCGCTCTGCTTCGGGGTGACCTCGATGGAGAAAGTCTCGTGGGAGAGATCCGCGCCGGGGAGCTCGTACGACTCGGCCAGCTCGGTCTCGTCCTCGTCCACCTTCCCCGAGGTCTTGTCCTGCTCGCCCGAGGTGAGGCGGCGGGCCTCCAGGCTGTCTTCCTTCTGTTCGTCTTCGGTCTTGCGGGATGCGTCGTAGTCGGTGGCCATGTGAGGTCCTCTCGGGGCGGACCGCGAATGTTAGCCCCGGACGGCGTCGCGGCTTGCAATGGCGGCGCCTCGTGGGCACGGCGTCGTCCGGACGGCACCGGTCAGCGCCACGGGTCCGTGATCTCACGCAGGTCGCGCAGCGTCTCGTGCATCTGTCGGAGTCGCTCCTCCCCGACGTGGTCTGCCCACTCGGTCAGGACCCGTTGGACCTCGGCGTCTGCCGCCTCGGCGACGCGTCGAGCTCGCGTGGTGAGCCGGACCAGTCGGGCGCGACCGTCGGTGGGGTCCGGGACGCGCTCCACGTAGCCCGCCGTCTCGAGCTGCTCGACCAGGAAGGCCGCGCTCTGCTTGGTGACGCGCGCCTGCTCGGCCAGGTCGGAGACCCTGGACCCGTCCGGGCCGATCCTGGCCGCCACGCGAGCCTGAGCCAGCGTGATGTCGGTGATGCCAGCGTCCACGACGGCGTCGAACGCTCGCTGCTCCAGCGCTCGGTTGGCGACGAAGAGCAAAATGCCGAGCTCCTGGAGTTGACCGAGGGTAGCCATCGTGCCACTTTAGACAGATAATCTGTCTAATGCCTGGAGCGGGAGCAGGTGACACGCCATGGACAGCGACACCGTGTGGCAGCACATCGACAACGAGCGCGCCTGGTTGGCCGATCTCCTGGAGTCGCTCCCCCCGGAGGCCTGGCGGCAGCCGAGCATGTGCGAAGGGTGGACGGTGCGCGATGTCGCCGCGCACCTCACGTTCGCTCACGCACGCGTGCGCGACCTGCTGTGGCCCGCGGTGCGGGCCGGCTTCCGCTACGACACGATCGTCAAGGACACTGCCATCCGCAGCCCCCTGACCCCGGAGGAGATCGTGGCCACGCTGCGTGGTTTCGTCGGGTCCCGGCGAAAGGTCGCCTTCATCACCGATCTGGAGCCCTTGATCGACATCCTGGTGCACAACCAGGACATCTGCCGACCCCTGGGCATCGACCACCCGATGCCGCCCGATGCGGCCGCCGCGGCCGCAGACCGGGTGCTCGCGACACCGCGCCCCATTCGGCGATGGAAGCCGCCGCAGGGCGTGCGCATGATCGCTACCGACGTTGACTGGGCCTACGGGGCGGGCGAGGAGGTGCGGAAGCCGATGCGGTCCCATCTGCTCACCCTCACCGGTCGGCAGCACCCCGCAAGGGTCGACAGCCCCACGCGTGGAGGCAGCCGCCCTGATCACCCGTGAGAGGGTTGCGGTCATGGCAGGTGGGGCGACTCCGGGCCACGAGGTCGTGCTCGAGACGGGTCGCCTGCTGCTCAGGCCTTGGCGGGTGGCCGAGGCCGTCGTCCAGCGTGAGCTGTGGACCGAGCGTGATCCACGAGTGCCGCCGCACCGCCGCATCGACGCGGAGGGACGCCCCTCGGTCGCAGACCTCGAGGAGTCGATCCGCACCAACCCGCCGTCGTCGATCGGGTTGCTGGCCGTCGAGCGGAAGGCCGCCGGTGACGTCATCGGCTACTGCGGGCTGATCGACAGCGGACGAGGGTCGCAAGGGGAACCGGAGCTGGCGTTCGAGCTGCTCCGCCGGGTCTGGCGACAGGGATACGCGACCGAGGCGTCGTGGGCGGTTCTGGACTGGGCGAGGTCGTCCGGGTACACACGTCTGTGGGCCACGGTCTGGGAGTGGAACACCGCTTCTCGCCGGGTGCTGGCCAAGATCGGGTTCGCCGAGACCGGGCGCACGGAAGTGGACGCGGTCTCACGGGACGACCCTGTTCACCACGAGACGGCTCTGACAGGTCCTTCGAGTCGCTCAGTGCGGGTCGGGCAGGTTCAGCGTCTCGTCCCAGGACAAGCTCGTGCAGACACAGGTGGTGAAGATCCGACCGATCTGGTCCGCGTCGACGAACCTGATGCCCTGGGGAGTCTCGACGTTGATGCCGTCGAAGACGTCCACCGGTTCGTCGACGAGAACGGCCGAGACGGTGCCGAACTCGCGGCCATCACTCGTCTGCACCGGCGTTCCGCGCTGCAGCGCGGTGTAGGCGATCGGGACTGGTTCCGGGTCCATGCGTCCACCCTAGCCAGGCGGTCCGTGCGCGCCCGCGGGCACGCCGGGAAGGTGCACGCGGACGACGAGCCCGCCACCGCGACGCGCATCCAGCGTGAGCATCCCGTCGTGGGCGTCGGCGATGCTCTTGACGATGGCCAGGCCGAGGCCGACGCCGGCGTGATGCGGTGTGGATGCGTGCGGTCCCGCGCTGGAACGGCGCGGCGAGCGTGGACACCAGGTGGGGGGCGAGCTCGTCGCCGGTGTTCTCCACGGTGAGCACCACGCCCGTGGGGTCGACGCTGGTGGTGACCCAGACCGAGCCCTGTTCAGGAAGGTTGTGGACGATCGCGTTGTGCACGAGGTTCGTCGTCATCTGCTGCAGGAGAGCGGGTGACCCGATGGTGGGGGTCGGGTCGCCGGAGGTCTTGATGGTGACGCCGCGCTTCTCGGCGAGGGGCAGGAGCGTTTCGGTGGCTTCCTCTGCTGCGAGGGAGAGGTCGACGCGCTCCCGGGTGAAGGACCGCTGGTTGGCACGGCTGAGGAGGAGCAACGCCTCGGTGAGGTCGATCGCTCGGGCGTTGACGTCCTGGAGGCGGTCGACGAGGGCGCCCGGGTCGCGGTCCGGGTCCTTGCCGGCCACGTCGAGAAGGGTCCGCGTGATCGCCAGCGGGGTGCGCAGCTCATGGGAGGCGTTGGCCGCGAACCTCTGCTGCTCCGCGACATGCGCCTCGAGCCGCGCCAGCATGCCGTCGAAGGCATCGGCCAGCTCCCGGAACTCGTCGTTGCGGCCCTCGAGCTCGATCCGGTGGGAGAGCGACCCAGTCGCGGCCCTCCGGGTGGCGTCCATGATGCGGCCCAGCGGGGCGAGCATCCGGCCCGCGAGAATCCACCCTCCCGCGAGCGCGAAGGCCAGCAGGAACGCCAGCGCTGCGGCCGCCCTCGGAGCGAAGGCGCGCTGGAGGTCGGACCGGTTGGGAACGAACATCCCGGGGCGGCTCCCGGTGGGGTCAGGGGTGACCACCACAGCGTCGGGCACGTAGCGGAGCAGGAACACCCACACGACCGCGAGCAGCAAGGCACCGGCGAGCATGAGGAACGCGGCGTAGCTGAGGGTGAGCTTGAGGCGAACGCTCGGACCAGGGGCTCTATCCACGGTCTCCTCGCTCGCGTCCGTTGTCGGGTGCCGTGTCGATGCGGTAGCCGACGCCGGCCACGGTGGCGATGATCCAGGGCTCGCCGAGCCGCTTGCGCAGCGCCGAGACCGTGATGCGCACGGCGTTGGTGAACGGGTCGGCGTTCTCGTCCCACGCCCGTTCCAGGAGCTCTTCGGCACTGACGACGCCGCCTTCGGCGGCGACGAGGACCTCGAGCACGGCGAACTGCTTCCGGGTGAGCGCGACGTAGCGGTCGTCGCGGTAGACCTCGCGGCGAAACGGGTCCAGTCGCAGGCCGGCGATCTCCCGCACCGGTGGCCTGTGGTGGGCGCGTCGGCGGTCGAGTGCCCGGAGCCTGAGCACGAGCTCTCTGAGCTCGAAGGGCTTGGTGAGGTAGTCGTCTGCGCCGACCTCGAACCCGGAGGCCTTGTCGTCGAGGCGGTCGGCGGCGGTGAGCATGAGGATCGGCATGCCGCTTCCGGAGGCGACGATGCCTCGGGCGATCTCGTCGCCGGAGGGCCCGGGGATGTCGCGGTCGAGGACGGCGATGTCGTAGGCGTTGATGCTGAGCAGCTCCAGCGCGCTGTCACCGTCGCCGGCGATGTCGGCCGCGATCGCTTCGAGGCGTAGCCCATCGCGGATGGCATCGGCCAGATAGGGCTCGTCCTCGACGATCAACACGCGCATGGCGCTCTCGATGCTAGGGCTGGCGCATATCCCCGGCGTATGGAAAGCCGCATACGGGCCGGCAACGCCGCGCTCCCTTGACTGACGACATGTCCTTCAGCGAACCAGGACCGACGGCAGTCCGCCGTCGCCGATCGTCCGTCCGCGCCGCCGCGGTCGTCGTGGGCGCGGCACTGGTCGGGATCCTCGTCCACCAGTCGCTGACGCCCTCGTCCTTCTCGGCCACATCCCCCATCGACGTCCTGCTCGGCGACCCGCACGCTGCGCGCGGGGCAGCGGACGGTCTCCTCCCTGACGGCGTCACCGTCTTCGACGACGAACACCCGGCCGTGACCAACCTCGACCCCGCCCTCCTCGCCGCCCTCCGCCAGGCCGCAACGGACGCCGCGGACGACGGGGTCGAGATCTACGTCAACAGTGGCTGGCGATCCGCGGAGTACCAGCAACAGCTTCTCGCGCGACGCGGTCTCGGAGTACGGCTCGAAGGAGGAGGCCGCCCGATGGGTAGCCACTCCGAAGACGTCTCCTCACGTGTCCGGCGACGCGGTCGACGTCGGGAGCTCCGCTGCCCGGGTGTGGCTGTCCGAGCGCGGCCCCGGGTACGGGCTGTGCCAGATCTACGGCAACGAGCCGTGGCACTTCGAGCTGCGCCCCGAGGCCATCGAGCGGGGCTGCCCTCGGATGTACGTCGACCCCTCGCACGACCCGCGGATGCAGCCATGACCGGCGAGGCCCGCCACATCTGCACGGAGGACGACCAGAGGTCGAGCCCGGTGGCGGGTTTGCGCCATGGCCCGCACCCGCCTCTCCCAGACCTTGATCACGTGGAGTCGCGACCCGAGGGTCAGAGCGTTTGGTTGTCAGACATCAAGGAGACGCATGACACCCCCCGCCCGCAGCGGCCGCTCACCCATCCGGCGCCGCGTTTCTGGGACCGCGCTCGTGGCCGCCATCGCGTGCGGCCTCTGCGCGACAGCCATCCCGGCCTCGGCGAGCGCCGACGACGAGAACAGGCTGCTGCCGAAGGCCTTCGCAGAGCAGCGCCATCCGGGCCAACCCGACCCACGCGACGAGCATGCGAAGCCGGACGCCGGGTTCAAGGCGCTCACGCCGGCCGCCGGTGCCGCCCTGCTCAGCCAGAAGCTCGGCGACAGCGACGCGCGCCTGTTCCAGAAGTCCGAGGCGCGAGGCGACGAGACCGTGACGGTCCTGCTCGCGGCGACGCCGGGTGACACGGACCAGGTGACGGCGACGGTGACCGAGGCGGGGGGCACCGTCGGCCGGACCGAGGAGGACCTCGGCTACGTCCGCGCCACGGTGCCGGTCGACGCGGTGCGGGACCTCGCCGCCCTGCGCGACGTGCACGCGATCGACCTCAACCGCAGCTACCGGATCCCGGACCCCCGGCCCGCCAAGGGCGGCCCCGGTGGCAGCCAGGCCGTGGCCGCACCCGGCGCCACGACCCCGGCGGACAACCCGTACCTGCCGGTCGGCGAGATCGGTGCTCCTGACTTCATCGACGACCACAAGACCTGGGACGGCCGCGGGATCACCGTCGGCGTCCTCGACACCGGCGTCGACCTCGACCACCCCGCACTCCAGACCACGACGGACGGCAAGCCGAAGGTGGCTGGTTGGTTCACGGCCACCGACCCGCTCGTCGACGGTGACGGGACCTGGCTGGAGATGAACAGGCCGGTGACCGGTCCGTCGTTCTGGACCTCGGGTGCCGACTGGACCGCACCCGCGGGCGACTTCCTGTTCGCCTGGTTCTACGAGGGGGACACGGTCGGTTCCGAGCTCGAAGGTGACGTCAACCGTGACGGTGACACCGAGGACCGGATGGCCGTCCTCTACGACCCGGCCGACCACCGCACCTGGGTGGACAGCGACATGGACAACGACTTCACCGACGGGCCGGTGATGGCCGGCGACGGCGTGGACCAGCGCGTCGGTCACTTCGGCGTCGACGACCAGGCGACAGCCGTCAGCGAGCGCGTGCCGTTCGTGGTGGAGCACCGCGAGGACGTCGACCTGTCGCCGCAGGGCCCGTGGGCCGAGGGGCAGGTCGCCGACTTCGTCAGCATCGGTCTGGTCAGTGCGTCGCACGGCACGCACGTCGCCGGCATCATCGCCGGCAACGGGCTCTTCGGGGGCGAGATGCAGGGAGCCGCACCGGGCGCCCAGATCGTGTCGGGTCGCGCCTGCACGTTCACGAGCGGGTGCACGAGCACCGCCCTGGCGGAGGGCATGATCGACCTCGTCACGAAGTACGACGTCGACGTCGTCAACATGTCGATCGGCGGGCTGCCGGCGCTCAACGACGGCTCCGACGCCACCGCCCTGCTGTACGACGAGCTCGTCGAGCAGACCGGCACCCAGATCTTCGTCTCTGCGGGCAACGCCGGGCCGGGACTCAACACGGTCGGCTCGCCCTCGGTGGCCGAGCAGGTCGTCAGTGTCGCCGCCTCCGTCAGCAAGGGCACCTGGTGGGCGAACTACGGCGCGCGCGTCGAAGCCGGCCAGGGCATGTTCAACTTCTCCTCCCGTGGCCCTGCGGAGAACGGCGGCCTGAAGCCGACCATCGCGGCGCCGGGTGCGGCCGTGTCCACCACGCCGCTGTGGCTCCCCGGAGTGCCTGTTCCGGAGGCGGGCTACCCGCTGCCCCCTGGCTACTCCATGTTCAACGGCACGTCGATGGCGTCCCCCCAGGCCACCGGCGCGGCGGCTCTGCTGCTGTCGGCAGCGAAGGCGACGGGCAAGGACGCGCCAGCGCCGGCTCTGCGCACGGCCATGACCAGCACCGCGAACCTGATCGACGGCGTCCCCACCACCGCCCAGGGAACGGGGCTCGTCGACACCGCTGCCGCGTGGAAGATCCTGGAGAAGGGCGCAGCGACAGCCAGGTACGACGTCGCCGCACCCGTGTGCACCCCTCTGTCGCACCAGCTCACCACGCCCGACTCGGGCACCGGCGTCTACAACCGTTGCCTTCCCGAAGACGGCGGCCAGCGGCCGAACTCGACCACGACGTACGCCGTCTCGGTGACCCGGCTCGAGGGAAGCAGCGGTGCCACGCAGCACCGGCTCTCGTGGATCGGGAACGACGGCACGTTCTCGGCCGCCGCGACGGTCTCGCTGCGTCGTGGTGAGGCCGCGCAGGTCCAGGTCACGTCGCGTCCCCGCAGTGCCGGCGCGCACTCGGCGATCCTGCGGGTCGACGACCCGGCCACCAAGGGCATCGACCGGCTGGTCCCGGTCACGGTGGTCGCGACCGACGTCCCGGCGCAGCCCGACCGGACCGTCAGCGCGGCCGGCTCGGTCCAGCGCGCCGACACCGAGTCCATGTTCGTCGCGGTGCCGGCCGGCGTCCAGAACCTGGAGCTCGCGCTCACCGGCATCAAGGGTGGCGACCAGGTCCGGTTCCTCGCGATCGACCCGTACGGCGTACCCGTGGACGATCCGGCGAGCAACCGCTGCTACACCCACCACACGGACCCCGCCGCCACGGCCTGCAGTGCCGGCACCCGCTCCTACGAGGAGCCGGTTGCCGGTGTCTGGGAGTTCCAGGTGGAGGCCCGGCGTACCTCGCCGTCGCTGGACAACCCGTACCGGCTGACCGCCAGGCTCGAGGGCGTCCACGTGACACCGGAGACCACGACGATCGAGTCCACCTCGGTGCACCAGCCGGCCGCGGCCGCGTTCACCGCGACCAACACCTGGGGGACGGTGACAGCGACGCCGGTCGAGGGACAGGTCGGGCGGATGCGCGACCTCTGGTCGGAGGTCGCCGAGGGGCAGATGACACAGGGCGGTGTCGACGTCTCACGGGACGCGACCCGCCTCGAGCTGACGGTCACCCCCCGGCAGGCCGACGCGGACCTGGACGTCTACCTGTTCAGCCGCTTCGGGTTGGCCGCCCAGTCGACCCACGTCGGACCCGGGGCGGAGGAGATCGTGCTGCGCAACCCGGAGCCCGGCTCCTACGCCGTCGTCGTCGCCGGTGTGGACGTCCCCTCCGGAACCACGGAGTTCGACTACCACGAGCGGTCCTACTCCCGCGGGATCGGCAGCATCAGCGTCGTCTCCGGCGCCGCCACGACCCTGCGGCCCGGGGACACGCTCGACGTCGACGCCCAGATCACGGCGTACGCCGAGCCGCTCAACGACCGGCCCTTGGTCGGCCGCGTGCAGTTCGCCAACCCGCAGGGGGCGGTGATCGGCTCCGCGGAGGTGTTGATCAACGAGGTGACCACCCCGGATGCAGGCGTGCTGGCCGAGGCCCCGGCCATGGTCGGCTACGACCTGAACAACGCCGGGGTGATGACAGGTGACGCGCAGATCGACGCACGCACCATGCCGGTTCGCTGGACCCAGGCTGGTGGAGTCGAGGAGCTCGTGGTCAGGGAGGACGCCTGGTCCGGCTACTCCTACGACATCAACGAGCACGGTGACTCGGTCGGCCAGATCAACCTCGAGGACGGCGGGGCCGTCGCCGCGCTGTGGCGTGCTGACGGGTCGCTCGTCGAGCTGGGCCTGCCGGACTGGATGCCGTACGACTACGCCCGCGCGTTCGCGATCAACGACTCGGGCACGGTGGTCGGGAACGCGTCCCTGTTCAGGCTCGAGGAGGACGGGTACTACCACGAGTACAACGACCCGTTCGTCTGGACCGAGGCCGACGGTTTCCAGCGGCTGCCCCACATCGGCGACGACCGGCACAACACGGAGCCGTACGCGATCAACAACGACGGCTACGTCGTCGGGCAGTCGCACATCGGCAACGAGCAGCACGCGGTGATGTGGTCACCCGACGGGACGATCGAGGACCTGGGCAACCTGCCGGGGCAGTCCGGTGGCTGGGCCAGGGCGATCAACGACTCCGGGGTCGTGGTCGGCTCCAGCGGCGACGATGCCTTCACGTGGACCCGCGCCGACGGCATGCGCCGCTTGCCCGACTTCGGCTTCGATGGCGCAGCCGTCAAGGTGACCAGCGACGGCTGGGTGCTGGGTTCGGCCCAGATCACGCCCTGGGACGAGACGCCGGTGGTCTGGGACCCCCAGCGTCGTGTCTACGACGTCTACGGGATGGTGAACCCGCAGTGGTTCTTCCCCGTCCAGGGGATGGGCCTGAACGACCAGCACCAGCTGCTGGTCTACGGCTACACCGATGACGGCAACAGCGGCCTCAAGCTGCTGCAGCTCCCTCAGCTGCCGTAGCAGCTGCACCGCAGCAGCGACGACCCGCCGGGTGTTCCCCGGCGGGTCGTTCTGCCTGTGAAGCAGTCGTGGGACCTCGCTGCCGAGCGTTCCTCGACGCCGCCCGACTGCGCTCCTACGCTGGAGGCGTGATGCGCGCCGCAGCGGTGGCACTCGCGTCCGTGGTTGTCATGGGCGGCAGCGTCGGCGCCCGGGGGTGGTCCGCGTCGGCGGAGCCGGGACTGCTGCCGCCGGTCGTGGTGGGCGAGCCGACACCGCGCGGCCTCCATCTCTCCGAGGTCGCGGTCGGCGGCGACGGTACGGCGACCCTCGGCTGGCTGACGGGCACGCGCAGCAGGCGCGTCCAGGTCGCGACGCGGGCACCGGGCGCGGCTGCCTTCGGGCCGGTCCACACCCTTGACCCGGGCGGCCGCTGGGGGCCCTATGCCCCCTCGGTCGCGGCTGCCGCGGACGGCACCGCCGTCGCCGCCTGGGTGGCGATCGCGGGCGACGTACGACCGGGCTGCCGTCTGGGCCGCCATCCGACCGGCGGGCGGGACGTCCTTCGACCCGGCTCGCCGGCTGACCGGAGTCGGCCGCTTCCCGGGTCTGCCGCGGGTCGCCCTCAACGATGCGGGCCGCGCGGTCGTGGCCTGGTCCGGACGGCGCGGCGTACGCGCGGCCGTCCTCGCTCCGGGCTCGAGGGCCTTCTCGACTCCTCAGGGTCTCCGCAGCCGGCTGCGGGACCTGGCGGAGCCGTCGTACCTCGACAACTTCCTCGGCGCGGACGTCGAGATCAACGAACGCGGCGATGCGCTCGTGGTCTGGGCAGGGATCGACAAGCACTACCGGTACGTCGTGCAGTCGGCGTCGCTGACTGCGGCATCGGCCGTCTTCGGCGCGACCGGCCGGGTGGTGCGGGTGCCGGGCGAGCTGTGGACCTTCGGCGCTGAGCTCGACGACGTCGGCAACGCCACGGTGGTCTGGAACGCCAGCGACTTCGTGCAGGACGACGTGGCGATGGTCCTCCGACCCGTCGGCGGCGCGTTCGGTCAGCCGGTGACACTTGACGCCGGGCCGTCGCCAGGGCGTCTGGCCGGTCATCGACTCCGACGGCGATTCGGTCGCCGTGGTGTTCTCGGAGTGGGCGAGACGAGATCCCGGCGGGCTGCGGGTCGTCTCGTGGTCGGGAGCCCCGCCGATCGCCGGGATCGCGTCGACCTCCCTTGCCGGGAGTCGCGGCACCCCCGAGCACACGATCGCCGTGGGACCCGGGGGGCGAACAGTGGTGGTGTGGGCGGGGGTCGGGGACGCGGGCCCGTACCTGCGGTCGGCCTACCGGGCCACCGCCGGCGCGCCGTTCGTGCGACTGCCGGACGTCGTGGACATGGAGAACCCGTTCGTCGATGGTGTGGCCGCGGACTTCGACGACCAGGGCAACGCCACGGTCGGGTGGCGGGAGCACGGTGAGCGCGACGTCATCCGGTCGACGGTTCTGGACACTGCGGGCTGAGCGCCACGTGTCCTGCGCTTGTCGGCGGGTGGGGTGACCACCGTCGGTCGGTTGATCTCGTCGAGGGATCCGAGGGACAGTGGATTGACGGCCCGGACGGGCGCCCGGTGCCGCGACCCAGGAGGCGCAGTGTGGACAACGAGGTGCAACAGCCCCCGATCGTGCGGTGGACCCTGAAGCTCGAGGAGGCGGCCGTTCTCGATCGGCCGGTGCACTCGCTGGAGCCCTACGTCCACGCGATCTTCGGCACCGGGACCCGAGGAGCCATCCTGCGCGGCCAATGGCTCGGCCACGCCCTGCACCCCACACTCACCGACCTCGTCCTCGGCACCTGGACGTCCGCCACCCTGCTCGACGTTCTCGGAGGCCGGGAGTGGGCCGCGCCGGCGCAGCGTCTCATCGGGACCGGACTGCTCGCCGCCGGGCCCACGGCCTGGACCGGCTGGGCCGAATGGTCGCAAGCCGGACCTCGCGACAAGCGAGTCGGTCTGGTCCACGCGGTCACCAACGGGGTGGCGATCGGGGTGTACGCCGCGTCGTGGCTCGCTCGCCGAAGGGGCCGGCACGCCACCGGGGCACGGCTCGCCCTCCTCGGAGCCACCGTCTCCGCTGACCGGCGCCTACCTGGGCGGCCACCTCACCGAGGCCCGCAAGGTAGGCAGCCACCACCCGGACTACCGCAACTCTGCCGGCGAGCACCTGAGGCATCGGTTCGCGTGACGACCGACGGCGGGCTCGCGAGGGCGCGTCACCCGCCCGTGAGGGCGCCGAGGGCCGGCCACGGTGGCCCCTGGCGCAGCAAGGTCAGGATGTCTCGGCCGTGTTGCTGCCCGTTCGGGAACTCATCGCGGACGTCCCAGCGCCAGGCAGCGACCATCGCAAGAACGAGCCGCCGACATTCCTCGAGCAGGACGTGATCGACGTCCGGATAGTGCGCGCTGACGTCGTCCGGGACGTGCGCCACATCGAACTCGATGGGCCCCCGGCAACACGTCTCGAGGTCGATGAACACCGGCCCGTCCTGCGCGCCGAGGAGGTTGCCCGGATGCGGCTCGCCGTGCAGCAGCTGCTCGGCAGCCCCACGTCCGTGGATCCGTCGACGCGCGCTCTGCAGCGTGCTTCCGAGAAGATGCCGGTCGGCCTCGGAGAGCGCCGGGGTCTCGTCTCGGTTCGCGACCAGCCGCACAGCCTGTGCGGCTCGCTCCATGAAGTGCGGCGTCGCGATCTCGATGCTTCGCATCCCCGCGTGCAGGCGTTGGAGCGCGTCTGCGTACTCGGCGGGTGAGACCCGGTCAGGCGTCACTGCCGCGTAGGAGGTCCAGAAGGTCACCGCGAAGCCGTCGGCTTCGAAGACGCGCGGGTCGACCCGGGGCTCGAGCGCCGCGACGGGGCTTGCCGTGGCAGCGAGGCGCTCCGCGATCTCGACCTCGAGCGCGGCGACCTCGTGCCCCACCAGTGCCACCCGTGCGAAGACGTCACACGGCAGGAGACGGAGGCCGAGCTTGTTCGAGTCGTGAAGCACGACTGCGTCATCGACCCGCAGGTCACACGCTTCGGCAAGCGAGGTCGCCGCGGCCACCGCGCGCGAAACGAGCTCTGCCTCCACGAGTGGATCCTGGCACCACGACCACGAGCCGTCCTAGAAGAGGCCGCCGGCGCCACGGCCCACCGTGCCCGCGTCGTGGTTCTCCTTGAAGCAGCGCTGACAACGCAGGAAGGTGCCGGTCGCCTCACCGTCGGCGGACGGCGGGTAGGCGATCTTCACGTACTTGTGACCCGCCAGCTTGCAGACGGAGAACCGCTTCAGGTTGTTCACTGTGACGTGATCGGTCATGAACCCTGAATCTAGCGACCATCGGCATGACCGCGCGGATCGCGGCACCAGGCTGGTCCACCGTGCGATCCGGCCAGACATCACCAGGAGACCCGATGCACGCGTTCCGTCAGGCTGTCGAGGCGCAGGACTTCAGTGCCATGGAGGCGATGCTCGCCGATGAGGTGGTCTTCACCAGCCCGGTCGCGTTCTCGCCCTATCGGGGCAAGGCGCTGACAGCAGCGATCCTGCGCAACGTCTTCGAGGTCTTCGAGAACTTCCGCTACGTGCGGGAGATCGGCGGTGACGGTCACGCCGACCACGCGCTGGTCTTCGAGGCCGAGGTCGCCGGCAAGAAGCTCACCGGATGCGACTTCATCCACCACGACGACACCGGCCTCATCGACGACTTCATGGTGATGGTCCGGCCCCTCAGTGGCGCGCTGGCGCTCGCCGAGCAGATGGGTGCACGTTTCGACAAGATCCGGGACGAGGCGGGGAGGTAGGACCACGCCGGGTCCCGGCGATCGTGGCCGAATCCGTTTGCCGGGGCGGGGCCGTCCTGAGAGCCTCGCGGTATGCCGCCCAGCACCGTTGGCCCACCCTTCGACCAGTTCCTGGCGACCGCGGAGGCGGTCGCGCTGGCGCGACCCGAGGTGGACCTCGAGATGGCCCGTGAGGTGTTCCTCGAGGCGGCGACCCTGCTCCACAACGGTCTCGCCCTTGACGGTCTGGACGAGCACGACGCTGACGCCGTCGTTGCTGGGTTGTGTGTCGACCTCGTTGCTCCCGATCCCGGCGCCGCGGTGCGCGCACGCTCCCGGTCGACGGTGCAGGGTCCCGGGGACCTGCACGATCCGGAGGCGGTGGCGGCGGCGTACCTGATTGCCGCCGCGATCCTGCAGCTGTGAGTTGCAGGGGCGCCGGCACGTGGAGCCGAGAGTGTCGCGGCTACGAGGGATCGACCATCTTCGAGACGACCCAGCGGTGCTTCCCGATCTTGCGATCGCGCGTGAAACCGAGCTGCTCGTAGGTGGAGAGCGCCCCGTGGAAGAGGAACCCGGCGGGCACCGACGCGGCGTCCTCCGGGTAGCCCTCGACCCGGCCGCCGCCGAACCCGGCGATCAGCGTCAGCGCCCCGGAGAGGCCGGCCGCGGCCGCACCCAGGCGACGGTGACCCTTGCCCACGTAGTTGCAGGCGATCCTCCAGTCCGGCAGGTCGGACAGCTCCTTCTCGTACGCCGCTCGGTTCTTGATCCGCGGCACCTCGTCAGGCACGCCGAACTGGCACCAGCCGACGCACTCGTCACCCGCGAAGACCAGGGCAGCGTGTGCCTCACCGTCGAGGACTCGCTCGCGCTTCCGGTCGCGGTTGGCTGCGGCCGAGTCCCCGCAACCCTCGGGATGGAAGCCCAGGCACCAGCAGCCGCCGAAGATGCCGTTGTTGGCCTCCACGAGGGCCGCGAACGCCGGCCACGTCGACTCGTCGAGCGGCTTCACGTCGTAGCGTCGCTCACCCATGCGACCAAGCCTGCCACCGGGCAGGGACATGCCTCCACGCCGGTGCGCGACACTCGTGACGTGGACCTGCACGCCGAGGAGCCGGACGGCGCGCCGTGGCGCGCCGTCGACGACGGCGCGCTCCGCGAGGTGCTCCAGCGGTGGCTGCCGGCGGACCGGCCCGGTCTGGTCCTCGTGGACGGGCGGTCCGGCGCCGGCAAGTCGACGTTCGCCGCCCACGCGGCCGCCCTCCTCGGCGCCTCCGTGGTCACCACCGACGACGTGGCGTGGAACCACTCGATGTTCGACTGGTCCGAGGCGCTCCTCTCCGGCGTGCTGCGGCCGTGGCGGCGTGGCGAGGCCGTGCACTTCCGGCCCCCCGGCTGGGAGGCCCACGACCGCGAGGGTTCCCTGACGGTCGAGAGCGGCGTGTCCACTCCTGATCGAGGGGGTGGGGTCCGGGCGTGCGGAGTTGGCGCCGCTGGCCGATCTGGTGGTCTGGGTGCAGTCGGACCGCTCGCTGGCCCGGAGCCGGGGCATTGCCCGGGACGCGTCGTACGGCACCCGGACGCCGGACGAGGCGGAGTCGTTCTGGGACGAGTGGATGAGCGAGGAGGAGCCGTTCCTGGCGGCGGACAGGCCCTGGGGACGGGCGCACCTCTGGGTGCTGGGCACCCCTCCTGACGAGCAGACGTGGGTGCGCTCGTGACCAGGTTCGTCCCCGGGCTCGAGCTGAGCCGCGAGCTCTACCTGGAGCTCGTCCGGCCGGTCCTGGACGCCGAGTTCCCCGGACTTCCGCACGCGGCCGCACTCCTCGGTCGTGGGTCCGAGGTGCTGGGCTTCGACGACGAGATGTCGACCGACCACGACTGGAGGCCGCGGGTCCTGCTGTTCCTCCACGAGGAGGACCAGGCTCGCCTCGGCGACGCCGTGGACGCCGTCCTGCGGCGACAGCTGCCGCCGACCTTCCGGGATCGTCCGGTCGATCACGAGATCCACACCGTTCGCGGGTTCTTCCTCGAGCAGCTGGCCGTGGACCTCGACGGCGAGATCGAGGCCCGCGACTGGCTGACCTTCCCCGAGCACGGACTCCGCATGTTCACGGCCGGGGAGGTCTACCACGACGATGTCGGCCTGCAAGCCGCCCGCGACCGCCTCGCGTACTACCCCCGCGACGTGTGGCTCTACCTGCTGATGGCGGGCTGGTGGCGCGTCCACCCGGAGCTCAACCTCGTGGGCAGGGCGGGCTCCGTGGGCGATGAGCTCGGGTCGGCGCTGATGGGGTCGCGGCTCGTGTCGGACCTGATGCGCCTGTGCTTCCTGATGGACCGGGAGTACGCGCCGTACTCGAAGTGGTTCGGCACCGCGTTCTCGCGGCTCCCGTGCGGCCCCGAGCTGACGCCGATCCTGTGGGCCGTCGTCCGGGCCGAGACCTGGCAGGGTCGTGAGGACGCCCTGCTGGTGGCCTACGAGAAGCTGGCCGCGATGCACAACGCCCTTCAGCTCACCGAGCCGGTGACCACCGAGGTCGAGCAGATGTGGAACCGGCCCTTCAAGGTCGCCTGGGCGGATTTCCCGGGCCTGCTGAGGGCCCAGATCCAGGACCCGGCCGTCGTGAGCATCGCCGACCGGTGGCCGGTCGGTCCGGTCGACCAGTTCCGCGACCTGCTGTGGCCGGCCAGGAACCGCCGCCTCCTGCTTCGCCTCTTCGACCAGGAAGCCTGACGCGAGGCCAGCCGGAGGCTCCAGGGGGCCGGACCCTGCGACGATGTCGAGGTGGGCCTCTTCACCGTCAAGTACGTGATCACCTCCCCACTGTCGCTGGCTCGGGAGCTGTGGTGGTACGGCGAGGACGGCTTGTGGGGCGCGGCGCTCGGCCTGGCACCGGCTGTGGTGGCTGACCTCGCCCCACGGTTCGCCGAGCTCCGCTGCGCGCCGGAGGTGGTCGAGCTCCTCTGGGCTGGGGCCCCGCTCGCGGATGCGCACCTGGTGCTGGGCACGATCGAGCACCTCGAAGGGCGACCGCGACCCGCGGCGCGTCGACACCGCCGGGGCGGACCGATGCCGGATGAGCTGGACCGCGGGGAGACCGAGCGGTGGCACGACCCGGCCCTGGCCGAGGTGTTCCGACTCGTCAGGGAGCGAACGGGGGATCCACCGGGCGGGCCGCAGCCCTGGCAGATACCCCGGCTCCATGGGCGGTACGCCCCGGGCTGGCGGTACGTCCCTGGCTGGATGACCGACCCCGGCGCGTGACAGTTCGTCGGACCAGGTGCCGATCACGGCGTCCGGCAAGATCATGCGCCGCCTGCTCAAGGACTACGACGACGGAACCCGCTGATCGGTGCGGCCTGAGATCCGCTACAGCACGGCGAGCCCGACGACCAGCAACAGCGCGTAGAACACGAACGGCGGGATGTCGCGGTAGCGCAGGTACCCGATGACGAACACGGCGTCGGCACCGACGACGACCCAGCCCAGCCAGGCGGGCCAGTCCCCCCAGAAGATGCCCAGGCCGAGCAGGAGCAAGCCGACGAGTGTGAGCCAGACGTACGCGACGAAGGGCCAGCCCGGCAGCTGCCCGAGCGCGAACTCGCGCGGGCTCAGCGCGCGCCGGTACACCGACCACGTCCAGGCGAGCGCACCGAGCACCATGAGCGCACCCGACCCCCACAGCGAGGATTGGCTGGTGGCCTCGTCCTCGACCGCGAGCGAGCCGACACCCAGTGCGGCGACCAACGCCCCCAGGGCGTAGAGGGGCTGCCCGAGGCGCCACCACCACACGCGCTCCGTGAGCATGCGCAGCTTCTCGTCGCGGTCGGGCTCGGTGAAGACACCGGGTACGGCGACGCCGGCGCCGACGAAGAACAAGACCGATCCGGAGATCATGAGGACACCCGCGGTACTGCTCGCCATCTCTCCTCCTCCGCCTCCCCATGATCGAGCCGGCAGCGCCGTCCCGGGAAGGGTCGGGGCCGGATCCGCCGTACGCTGCCGGATGTCGGCATCAGGCGTCGGCCCGGAGGCGGATCGCATGGGCGAGCGCGAGTACTCGGTCTGGATCAAGGCCGCGCCCGAGCAGGTCTGGCAGGTCTACGTCGATCCCCGGCGCATCCCCGAGTGGCAGACCGGGAGGCCGGTGATCGGGGACGTCCAGGGCGTGCCAGGCCGGTCCGGCTCGACGTACCTCTCGAAGCGCGGCCCCCTCTCCGCGCGGACGACGGTGCTGACGTCGCGGGCCCCCGCACGAGCTGGTGACGAGGACCGACACCTCCCTCGGCCTCCAGCTCGAGGTCACCTCGCGGCTCCGCGGGCGGTCGGACGGCACCGACCTGGAGCTTCGCGTGGTGACGCACTGGCGTCGTGGACTCGGCCTGATCGCTACGTCGTGGAGCTGGCCATCCTCAACCCCGGCGAGGCGCGCAAGGAGCTCGCCCACCTCAAGACGCTCGTCGAACGGGAGGCGTGAGGGACCGGACCCGTCGCCGTTGGTCTCGAGATCGACGCGGCCCAGCCTTGACATTTCTCGGGAAGCCGAGCTCGCCTGGGTCGACGAGCTCGGCCCGCGGCACGCGGCTCGGGTCGCCGTGCTCCCTACGATCGAGGCCATGCGGCGGACGAACGGTGGAGCTCCGAGATGAGCCGGCGGCCGGGCACCGACTGGTCGGAGTGGCACGAGGCCTACGCCCGGCCGGGGTCCGGCCTGGCCGACCGGCTCACGGCCGTCCGCGCCCGCATCCACCAGTGCCTCGACGCCCGCTCCGGGTCCGGTCCGGGTGGTCAGCGCCTGCGCCGGCGACGGTCGTGATCTCCTCGGGGTCCTGTCCGCGCGGCCGGACGCCGACCGGGTCACCGCCCTGCTGGTCGAGTACGACGCCGAGCTGGCGGCCCGCGCCCGCCGGTCGGCCGAGGGTCTGCCCGCCCGGATCGAGGTCCTCGAGGCCGACGCGGCGCAGAGCGACGTCTATCGCGAGTCGGTCCCGGCCGACCTGGTGCTGCTGTGCGGCATCTTCGGCAACGTCAGGGACGCCGACGTCCGGACCACCGTCGAGGCCTCGCGCCAGCTCTGCGCTCCGGGGGCCGCGGTGATCTGGACCCGCCACCGCCGTGACCCCGACCTGACGCCGTCGATCCGGGGCTGGTTCGCCGACGCCGGCTTCGAGGAGATCGGGTTCGACGCTGCGGAGGAGCAGGACTGGTCGGTCGGCGCGCATCGTCTCGTCGCCGAGCCCCGGCCGCTCGAACCCGGCGGTCACTGGTTCACCTTCTTCCGCTGAGCGCCGTGCTGGTGAGGATGACGAGCTGCTGGGTCGCTCTGGTCATCGCGACGTAGCGGTCGACGGCCCCCTCGATGCCGTCGCCGAACGACTCCGGGTCCACGAGGACGACCAGGTCGAACTCGAGGCCCTTGCACAGCTCCGGGGTCAGCGACCGGACCCTCGACGTCGCGCGGAACGTGGGGGAGCCGACCACGCAGGCGGTCCCGTCGGCGTTCGCGGCGAGCCAGGTGTCGAGGATCGCGTCCAGCTCCGTGGTGGAGCCGTGGACGACGGACAGTCCGCCGCTGCGGATGGACGTCGGCACGTTGGCCCCCGGCAGCACCGCCCGGATCACCGGCTCTGCCTCGGCCATGACCTCCGCCGGCGTCCGGTAGTTGATGCTCAGGGAGGCCAGCCGGACCTGGTCCAGCCCGACCCGCTCGAGCCGCTCCTGCCAGGACTCCGTGAACCCGTGCCGGGCCTGGGCGCGGTCCCCGACGATCGTGAGGCTGCGGGACGGGCAGCGCAGCAGCAGCATCTGCCACTCCGCGTCGGTGAGCTCCTGGGCCTCGTCGACGACGACGTGCGCGAACGGGCCGGCGAGCAGGTCGGGGTCGACGCTCTCCAGGGCGCCCTCGTCGACCCACTTGTCCCGCAGGTCCGCTCCGCGCAGCATCGACATCAGGTGCATCTCGGAGTCGTCCGTCTCGATCAGGTGGTCGACCACCTGCGCCATCTGCTCGCGCTCCGCCGCGACGGCGGCCTCGTGCCGGCGCTTGCGGCGTGACGCCTCGGGGTCGCCGAGGCGTTGCCGCGCCGCGTCCAGGAGCGGCAGGTCGGACGCCGTCCAGGCCTGGGGGTCCGTGCGCTGCAGCTTCTGGACCTCGTCGGGAGTCAGCCAGGGAGCGCACCGGCGCAGGTACGCCGGGACCTCCCACAGGTCGCCCACGAGATCGGTCGCCTCGAGCAGCGGCCACGCCTGGTGGAGACTGGTGCGCAGGTCGTGGTTCTGCGACAGCGCCCGGCGGAGCTGGTCGGCCGGGACCTCCTCGGCGTCGTGCTTGTCGACCAGGATGGTGAGCAGCTCCTCCCAGACCTGGTCACGCGCCTCGTTGTGCGGCGTACCGGGATCCGGCGACGCGAACGCCTCCGCCCACTCGTCGGCGCTGAGCCAGACGTCGGACCACGGAGTCTCCACCTCCATGCCCTGGGTGGGCGGCTCCTCGTACAACCGCACCGCGGGCTCGATCGCCCTCACCATGTCCGCCGACGACTTCAGGCGCGCCACGTCCGGGTCGGGCTCGGGTCCGGCGGTCGCTCCCTCGGCGACGAGGTCGCGCACCGTGCAGGTCTGCACTCCTTCCTCGCCCAGGCTGGGGAGCACGTCGGCGACGTAGGCCAGGTAGGGCTGGTGCGGACCGACGAAGAGGACGCCGCCGCGGCGGTGCCCGAGGCGGGGGTCGGCGTAGAGGAGGTAGGCGGTGCGGTGCAGGGCGACGACCGTCTTGCCCGTCCCCGGACCGCCGTCGACGACCAGCGCTCCGCGGGAGCCGGCCCGCACGATGGCGTCCTGGTCGGCCTGGATGGTGCTGAGCACGTCACGCATCCGCTCCGAGCGGCTGCCGCCCAGGCTGGCGATGAACGCCGACTGGTCGTCGAGCGCGGCGTGCCCCTCGAGGCCGCCGGGGGTGAAGACCTCGTCCCAGTAGTCGGTGATCCGTCCGCCGGTCCAGCGATACCGGCGGCGGCTGGCCAGACCCATCGGGTTGGCGTGGGTCGCGCCGAAGAACGGCTCGGCCGCGGGCGAGCGCCAGTCGACGAGCAGCCGTCGGCCGGCGCTGTCGGTGAGGCCGAGCCGGCCGACGTAGAGGGGCTCCGCGGCCGTCCTCGTCGACGATGCGGCCCAGGCACAGGTCCAGGGTGTAGCGCCGCAGGGCGCGCAGCCGAGCGGTCAGCCGGTGGACCTCCAGGTCCCGGTCCATCGCTGCCTGTCCCACCCCACCGGCGGCCTTGCGCGCCTCATCGAGGCGGAGGGACAGGTCGGCGATCGTCTGCTCGAGGCTCTCCGCGATGGCCGCGAAGTGCTCCTCGTCCCCGGCGATCAACGCGGGATCGGCCTTGGCCGTCAGGTGGTCGGGAAGCTCGAACGCACTGGTCACCAGGGTCACGTGATCAACTCCAAGTCGGGGGCCCTTCTCGCCGTCGCGCGGGCGCGGGCGCGCGGTCAGGACGGCGATTCTGCGGCACGACCGGGGCCTTGCCGCAAGCCCCGGGGTGCGCTATACGTTGGTAGTGGCGAGGGGTTGTCCCTCGCCCTTCGCATGTCCTGGGCGCGAGCGGCACTCGGATCGGGTCCGCCAGGGTTCCGGACGCCGAACGTCCGGAAGCCGGGTTACCTTCCCCGCATGGACATGCTGACGGGCGACCAGATCGCCGAGGCCGACCTGACCGACTGGCGCAAGCTCGGGCAGGGACTCCATGCCCGCTACCTCGTCGACGGCTTCGCCGCCGGCGTCCGGTTCCTGGCTGCGGTGGGGGAGGCCGGCGACGCGCTCGGCCACCACCCCCGCGTGACGATGGGCGACGGGTACGTCGACCTGCGGCTGCTCAGCGACGACGCGGTCTACACCGACGACGACGGCACCGAGCACCTCGTGGAGTGGGTGACCCAGCAGGACCTGGACCTCGCGCGACGGGTCACCGAGGTCGCCGCCGAGCAGACCGTCGCCGCCGACCCCGCCTCGATCACCACCATCGAGCTGGCCCTCGACACCGCACACTCCGCGACGATCGGCCCGGTGTGGGCGGCCCTGCTGACCGGCAGCACCGAGGCCCTGGGACGCGGGACGATCGGCGACGACGTCCGGGACGCCACGGGGCGGGTGCCCATCCTGTGGTTCCAGGACACCGACGAGCACGAGACCCCACGTCAGCGGTTCCACCTCGACGTCTGGGTGCCGCCCGAGGTGGCCGCGCAGCGGATCGCCGCCGCCGTCAGCGCGGGTGGGGTCGTCGTCGACGACAGCCAGGCGCCGTCGTACGTCGTGATCGCCGACCCGGACGGCAACAAGGCGTGTGTCTGCACCACGCTGCCCCCGACCCAGCAGCCGCAGCAGTCCTGATCAGCCGGACTCGGCGTTCCGGAACACCGATCGCAGCTGCCCGCCGAGCGCACGTCCCCCCACGAGGGGGATCAACGCGCCGACGAGCCTGCCCCGGAAGGACCGGGCCTCGCGGGTCAGCGTCACCTGCACGTCGGTGCCGTCGCCGGCTGGGGTGAGCTCGTAGCGCCAGCCGCTGCCCGGCCCCCACAGGTTCGAGTCCAGGGTGTCGATGGAGACGGTGCCGGCAGCGGAGTCCCACGTGTAGCGCTCGCGCTCCCAACCCATCGCGTTGCCCTCGGTCACCTCCGCCCAGTCCGGACCCAGCTCGTGGACGGTGAAGTGGGCGTCGTCGACGTTCGGCCACCGACGGGAGCGATCGGGGCCGAAGTCGGTGAGCACCACCATCGCCTCGCTCGGTGACAGGCTCGTGTGGACGGTGAACCGGGTGGTCGGCATCGGTGCTTCCTCTGCATCGGGGCGGCGAAGCCGCGTCTCACCGCACATCATCCACATCCGGGCCTCGCCGGGCTCCCGCCACGACTTCAGGACGCGACGCGAACGTCCCACCAGCCGGGGCCTCCGACCTCTACGTTGCTCCCATGGCCGACATCCTCCTGGGCCTCCTGGCGATCATCGCCGGAGGCGTCATGCTCTTCGCAGGCCGGTTCGTGCTGCGGCTGGTGATCCCCATCTGGGGCTTCTTCGCCGGGTTCGCCTTCGGTGCCGGGCTCGTCGCCCAGTTCGCCGAAGAGCGTTTCCTCGGCACCGTGCTCGGCTGGGTCCTCGGACTGGTCTTCGCGTTGATCTTCGCGATCTTCGCCTACCTCTACTACGCGGTCGCCGTCATCCTCGCCATGGGCGCGTTCGGCTTCGCGATCGGCTCCGGTCTCGTCGTCGCCCTGGGGATCGACTGGAACTGGGTGGCCGTCCTCGTGGGGGTGGCCGTCGGACTGGTCGTCGGCATCGCGTCCGCGTTCGGCAACATGCCGATGATCGTGCTCATCGTGTTCAGCGCGTTCGCGGGAGCCGTCGGAGTGGTCGGCGGGCTGATGCTGCTGGTGGGCTCGCTGAACTCCGCCGACTTCACCCGGGGAGCGTTCACCGACGCGGTCGAGGACGGCTGGGGCTGGTACGTCCTGCTGCTGGTGCTCGCCCTCGGCGGCATCTTCTCGCAGGCCAGGCAGGCGGCCGAGTGGCGTCGTACCGTCCAGGAAGCCTGGTACGCCGAGAGCCGCTGACGGTCCGCGTCGACGGTCAGGGGTTCCGAGCCGCGAACGCTCCGGCGGGCCCGAAGGCCCGCTCGGCGAAGTGCTCCCCGATGCGCAGGTGGGTGGCGGCGTCGGGGTGGAGCTGGTCGGGCAGGGGCAGCTCGGCGAAGTCGGCCTCGCCGTACAGCTCGCGGCCGTCCAGGTAGTGCAGGTGCGGGTCGTCGGCCGCCCGGAGCGAGACGATCCGGGCGAGCTCGGCGCGGATGGTGGTGAGCGTCAGGCGGGTGTCGTCCGAGGGGTCGCCCGTGGCCATGAAGCTGAGCCGGCCTTCGCCGAGGCCGCTCAGGTCCACCGCGGCGGGGCCGGGGGTGTTCTCGTGGATCGGGCACAGGAGGGGTGAGACGACCAGCACGGGGGTCGTCGGATGTCCGTCGCGGAGGGTGTCGAGGAAGCCGTGGACGGCCGGCCCGAAGGCGCGCAGGCGCAGCAGGTCGAGGTTGACCAGGTTGATCCCGACCTTGAGGCTGACCAGGTCCGCCGGGGTGTCGCGCATGGCGCGCGCGATGAACGGGTCGAGCACGGCGCTGCCGCTGAAGCCCAGGTTGACCAGCTCGACGCCCCCGAGCCCGGCGGCGTACGCCGGCCAGGTCGTGGTGGGGCTCTCGGCGTTGGACCCGTGGCTGATCGAGCTGCCGTGGTGCAGCCACACCCGGCGACCCGGCCCGGGCACGGCCGCGACCGGCGCATCGGTGCGCAGGGCGACCAGCTCGGTGATCTCGTTGTGCGGCAGCCAGATCTCGACGTCCTTCGTCCCGCCCGCCAGGCCGGTGAACCGGAGCGTCTGCACCGGACCCGCCTGGAGGGTCGCGGCACCGGTCGCCATGTCGACGGTGCGGATGTTGCCGTCGAGCGCGACGGCCCGCCCGGCGAGCCGGCCGTCCACGAGCAGGTCGTAGACCCCGGCGGGACGGGGCGGCGCACCCTGGTAGGCCAGCTTGGTGGGCAGCACGTCCAGCTCGACGGCCGTGGCCTCGGTGCGGAAGGCCAGCCGGACGCCGGACGGCTGAGCCTCGGCGGTGGCGAGCTGGTCGTCGGGGATCTGCCGGCGGGCCCAGGCCGGCAGCCGGTGCGGGAGCACCCCGCGCGCCGTGCGCTCGAGGTCGAGCGCACCACGCAGGAGGTCGCCGGTCAGGGGTGTGCTGACCCACGCGGGGGTGTCGGGCATGCCCACCAGCCTGTCAACCGGAGCGCCGCGGTCGCCGGCGGGGTCGCCCGGTGTGCACCGCCGGGCCCCACCGCCCGCGGCGGCTGAACCCGGAGGTCACAAGAATGAAACAACTTTCATGCGGGTCTGGACGTGACGGGCGCCACACTCATATGTTGTGCCGCGCAACATATGCCTCCCCGACGGTCGGCGGACGGCGCGCAGGACGAACGCTAGGAAGGCGGTTCGCGTGAAGCGAAAGCACAGCTTGGTTCTCGTGGGCATGCTCGGGATGGCCATGTCACTCACCGCGTGCGGTGACGACTCGGGAGACTCAGACTCAGCAAGCGACACCAGCAGCAACGGTGGCAGCGCTGGCAAGATCGGCGTGATCCTGCCCGACACGAAGTCGTCGGTGCGATGGGAGAGCGCGGACCGTCCGGCCCTGGAGGCGGCGTTCGAGGAGGCCGGCGTCGAGTACTCGATCCAGAACGCCGAGGGCGACGCGGACAAGATGACGCAGATCGCCGACAGCATGATGACCGAGGGCGTCACCGTGCTCGCGATCGTCAACCTCGACTCCGAGTCGGGTGCGGCGATCCAGGAGAAGGCCGCTTCGCAGGGCATCAAGACCATCGACTACGACCGGCTCACGCTCGGCGGCTCCGCCGAGGCCTACGTGTCGTACGACAACAACAAGGTCGGCGCGCTGCAGGGCCAGGGCCTCGCCGACTGCCTCGGCGACAAGGACGCGAACCTGATCTTCCTGAACGGGTCGCCCACCGACAACAACGCCACGCTCTTCGCGGCCGGTGCGCACAGCGTGCTGGACGAGGTCCCCACCTACACCATCGTGGGAGAGCAGGCCGTTCCGGACTGGGACCCCGACCAGGCGGTCACCATCTTCGAGCAGCTCTACACGCAGGCTGACGGCAAGGTCGACGGCGTCTACGCCGCCAACGACGGTCTGGCCGGCGCCACCATCTCCATCCTGGAGAAGAACGGCGTCAACGGCGAGGTGCCCGTCACGGGCCAGGACGCCACGGTCGAGGGTCTGCAGAACATCCTCGCGGGTGACCAGTGCATGACCATCTACAAGTCCGCCACGGGCGAGGCCGGGGCCCTGGCCGACGCCGCGATCGCGCTTGCCAACGGCGAGGAGGTCGAGACCAACGGCACCACCACCGACGACACCGGCGGCCGTGACGTGCCGTCGATCCTGCTCGACCCGGTGTTGATCAACAAGGACAATGTCAAGGAGGTCATCGACGACGGTGGCCAGTCCGCCGCCGACGTCTGCACGGGCGACTACGCCGACCTGTGCACCGAGGCCGGTATCTCCTGATCCATCGGACCGAGCCCGGCCCGCGGCGACGCGGGCCGGGCTCGGCGCCTGTCAGTCGGAACAGTTTGTTCCACCGAACAACAATTCACTGGGAGTGCGCACGATGACGCAGCCGCTGCTCGAGCTTCGAGGTGTCAACAAGAGCTTTGGCGTGGTGCACGTGCTGCACGACGTCGACTTCGCCGTCTACCCCGGTCAGGTCACCGCCCTCGTCGGGGACAACGGGGCCGGCAAGTCGACCCTGGTGAAGTGCATCGCGGGGATCTACGGGCGCGACAGCGGTGACTACATCTTCGAGGGCCAGCCCGTCACCGTGCACGGCCCACGCGACGTCGCCGCCCTCGGCGTCGAGGTCGTCTACCAGGACCTCGCGCTGTGCGACAACCTCGACATCGTGCAGAACATGTTCCTCGGCCGCGAGGAGTCGCGGCACCTCGCGCTCGACGAGGCCACCATGGAGGCCCGCGCCCGCGACACCCTGGGCTCCCTCTCGGTGCGCACGGTCTCGTCGGTGCGTCAGCACGTCGCCAGCTTGTCCGGGGGTCAGCGGCAGACCGTGGCCATCGCCAAGGCGGTGCTGTGGAACAGCAAGATCGTGCTGCTGGATGAGCCCACCGCCGCGCTCGGCGTCGCCCAGACCCGTCAGGTCCTCGACCTGGTCCGGCGGCTGGCTGACCGTGGCCTCGGCGTCGTGCTCATCTCGCACAACCTCGGCGACGTCTTCGAGGTCGCCGACCGGATCACCGCCCTGTACCTCGGCCGGGTCGCGGCCGACGTGGCCACCAAGGACGTCACCCACGGTCAGGTCGTCGAGCTGATCACCGCCGGACGGTCGGGAGACCTCGGCATCGCCGAGAACCCCGCCACCGCGACCGTCTGAAGGGACGAGCCATGACCGTCGAGACCGACCAGCCCGCCGACACCGCCGGGTTCGCCGAGGACAGCCGGCGCAGCGTCACCCTGCGCGACGCCTGGACCGACTACGTCAACCGCCTGCGCGGCGGTGACATGGGCTCGTTGCCGGCCATCTTGGGGCTCGTCGTCCTCTACATCGTCTTCGGTCTGGCCAACGACCGGTTCCTGTCGATGCTCAACCAGGCCAACCTGGTCATCCAGGCCGGCTCGATCATCGTGCTCGCCATGGGACTCGTCTTCGTCCTGCTGCTCGGCGAGATCGACCTGTCCGCCGGCGTCACCGGTGGCGTGTCCGCCGCCTTCACCGCGCTGGCCGTCGTCGACCACGGACAGCCGTGGTGGGCCGCGATCCTCATCGGCATGCTCGTCGGGGCGACGATCGGCTTCGTCATCGGGCTGCTGGTGGCCTACCTCGGCATCCCGTCGTTCGTGGTCACGCTCGCCTACTTCCTCGCGCTCCAAGGGGTCACCCTCAAGCTCATCGGGTCGGGCGGCTCCGTGCCGGTCCGCGACGACGTGCTGCGCGGGCTCAGCATCAAGAACGTCCCGACGTCGTACGGCTGGCTGATCGCGGGCCTCGTGGTGGTCGTGTACACCGCCATCGCGCTGCAGCGCTACCGCACCCAGGTGCGTCGCGACCTCCAGCGGCCGCCGTTCAGCCTGGTGATCATCCGGATCGTCGCCTTCGCCGCCATCGTCCTGGGTCTCACGGGCGCGCTGAACCGGAACCGCAGCCTGAACCCCAACTTCCCGATCGAGGGCGTCCCCTGGACGCTGCCGGTCGTGCTGGTCCTGCTCGTGCTCTGGACGTTCGTGCTCGGCCGCACGGCCTACGGCCGGCACCTCTACGCCGTCGGCGGCAACGCCGAGGCCGCCCGCCGGGCGGGCATCAACGTGCGCCGGATCAAGGTGTCGGCCTTCGTCCTCTGCTCCACCATGGCCGCCGTCGGCGGCCTGCTCGCCGCCTCGTACAGCGGCAAGGTGTCGCCCTCCTCGGGCGCCGGCAACGTGCTGCTCTACGCCGTGGGGGCGGCCGTCATCGGCGGCACCAGCCTCTTCGGCGGGCGCGGTCGCGCCCTGGACGCCGTCATCGGCGGCGTGGTGATCGCGACCATCGCCAACGGCCTCGGACTCCTCAACCAGGCCAGCTACATCAACTACCTGGTGACCGGCGGTGTCCTGCTCCTCGCCGCCAGCGTCGACGCCATCTCCCGGCGTCGCCGCTCCGCAGCCGGCGTCTAGGCCCGGGGACCGATGTCACCACAACGGCCCTCGAGACAAGGGACCAACCAGGAGGACGTGCGGCGGCACAACCTCGGGACCGTGCTGCGGCACGTGCACGGCGCGGGTCACATCTCGCGCGCGGAGCTCACGACGTTGATGGGGCTGAACCGGAGCACCATCGCGGGGCTGCTGACCGAGCTGGGCTCGCTGGGCATCACCCAGCGCGCCGTGCCCGTGGGGGCTCCCAGCGGTGCGGGCCGTCCCTCGGCCGGGGTGCGGCTCGCGAAGGACGGCCCCTACGTCATCGCGGTCGACCTCGGCGTCGACCGGGCCGTGGTGGCCGGGGTCGCCCTGGGCGGCACGATCCTCCATCGGGCCCAGGCGCCGATCGACGGCGGGGGAGAGGCCTGGCAGGTCGGCGCCTCCGTGGCCGGCCTGATCCGGCAGGTGGTCGCGGACGTCCCGTCGTCCGCGCCGCTGGTCGGGATCGGCGTCAGCGTCCCCGGGCTGGTGCGGCGCAGCGACGGCCTGATCCGGCTGGCCCCCAACCTGGAGTGGCACGACGTCTCGTTCGCCGGCATCGTGCTGGCCGCGCTCGGGCTGGACATCCCCGTCTCGCTGGCCAACGACGCCAACCTCGGAGCGCTGGCCGAGCACCGTCGCGGCGTCGGGGTGGGCGTCGACGACCTCGTCTACATCTCGGGCAACGTCGGCGTCGGTGCCGGCATCATCAGCGGCGGGGTCCAGCTCGAGGGAGCCGGCGGCTACGCCGGGGAGGTCGGCCACCTGCGCTTCAACCCGATGGGGCTGCCCTGCCACTGCGGCAACGTGGGCTGCTGGGAGACCGAGGTGGGGGCCCACGCGATCGCGAAGGCCATCTCGTGCCCCGAGTCCGAGGTCGTCCAGCTCGGCGAGGTCCTCGCGACGTACGCCGAGGCCACGCCCGAGCTGCGCCGCACCGGCGTGGCCCTGGGGCAGGGGCTGGCCATCATCGTCAACGCGTTCAACCCGAGCCTGGTCGTGCTGGGGGGCTACCTCGCCCCGCTCTTCGCGCTGGTGCAGCCGCAGGTCCAGGCCGGGCTGGCCGAGCGTGCGCTCCCGGCCTCCCTGGAGTCGGTCACCCTGTCCCTGCCCGGGCTGGGCGGGGACTCCGTGCTGCTGGGAGCGGCCGAGATCGCCTTCGAGCCGCTGTTCGTCGACCCGGTCGCCGCCCTCGGTGCCGCCCTGGTCGACGTCCGGTCCCGCCTGGCCGGCTGACCCGGCTCAGGACCCGGCCAGCCCGAGCCAGCCGTCGACGAGGTCGTTGCCGAACTTCGCGGTCGGGTCCAGCGCGCGCACCAGCGCCCGGAAGTCGGGCAGCCGCGGGTAGAGCTCGCCGAGGCGCGGTGGCGGCGTGGAGAAGACCTTGCCCCAGTGGGGTCGGGCATCGAAGGGAGCGAGCGCCTGCTCGACGGCGGCCACCGCGTCCGCCACGTGCGGGCCGGGCCGCCAGGTGAAGTGGAAGGCGACGCTGTCGACCCCGCCGGTGAGGCTGAGCCACTGGGGGTCGGCGGCGACGGCGCGCAG
Source organism: uncultured Actinomycetota bacterium (assembly GCA_963713255.1). Classification (GTDB taxonomy): domain Bacteria; phylum Actinomycetota; class Actinomycetes; order Propionibacteriales; family Nocardioidaceae; genus Nocardioides. The sequence goes on along the minus strand of CAVQLC010000010.1, from coordinate 325,147 downwards.
CTCGGAGACGTACAGCACCGGGTGCACGATCTCGCGGACCGCGTCGACCGCGCGCCAGGCGGCGTGGGCGTGCCGCATCGGCAGGAGGTACTCCGACTGGAGCTCGTCGCCACGGCTCGGGGTGAACTCGAGCCGGAAGTGCGGCAGCCGCTCGTGCCACGGTCCGACCACGCCGAGCTGCTGGGTGGCGTTCTCCGTGGGCATGCCGGCGACGGGGTGGCGCGGCCCGTCGGCGTCCCGACCAGCCCAGCGCTCGCGGGTCGGCGCCCGGTCCGCGCGCTCCTTGAGCCAGACCTGGCTGAGCCGCTCGGGTCCCCACGTGGTGAACACGCTCGCGCTGTACGCCGCCGCCAGGATCGACTCGAGGCCGTCGGCGACCTGTCCGTCGGGGACCGCGTCGACCACGCTCTGCACCACGTCGAAGGTGGGGACCAGGTCGAGGGCCATCCCGACCACGACCCCGAGCCGTCCGAGGGCGACGACGGCGCCGTCGAACCCGGGGTCGCCCCGCTCGACGCCGCCGCAGCTCGCCGGACGCGAGGAGCAGGACGACCGCCCGCACGCTCGCGGCGAGGGCCTGGTTGCCGACGCCCGACCCGTGCGTGCCCGTCGCGCAGGCGCCGGCGACGGAGATGTGGGGGAGGGAGCCGGTGTTGGGCAACGCCCACCCCGCGTCGTGCAGCACGGGCGCGAGGGTGCCGTAGGTCCACTGGCCGGTGACCTCGGCCACCCGGCGGTCGGGGTCGAGCGCCAGGGTGCGCGGCAGGTCCGCGAGGGACACGAGAAGCCCGTCGGTGTCCGCGATGCTGCTGAAGGAGTGGCCGGTCCCCAGGGTGCGCACCCGGGCGGCGGCCTCGACGAGGCCGCGCAGGGTGGCGAGGTCCGCGGGGCGCTCCTGGCGGGGCGCGCGGAAGGTGATGTTGCCGGCCCAGTTCGTCGTGCTCACGAGGCGTGCGCCGATCCGGGCGCGAGGTCGACGTCGCCGGCGAGCACGTGGGCGAACGACTGCTCGGCGGCACCGAGCGCGGCGGCTCCGATGCCCAGGGTGCTGAGTCGCAGCTCGGGCCGCACCTGGGCCGGCGACACCAGCCGCTCGTCGAGCACCCGTCGTGCCGGACCCAGCACCAGCTCGCCGAGCGGGACGAAGTAGCCGCCCAGCACGACCACCTCGGGGTCCAGCACGCTCGCCAGCGTCGCGAGGCCGAGCCCGACGTCGCGACCCACCGCGGCCAGCCGATCGCGCGTGGCCGGGTCGCTCGCCGCGCGTGCGGCCACGGCCCGGGCGGTCTCGTCCGGGGTGTCGAGCTCGGGCAGGCCGACCGCGGCCAGCACCGCGTGCAGGCCGATCGAGGCCTCCCAGCAGCCCCGCCGTCCACAGCCGCACCGGGCCTCGGGGTTGCCGACCGGCATGTGTCCGACCTCGCCGGCGAACCCTGCGCCGCCGGGCACGAGCCGGCCGTCGGCGATGATGCCGGCGCCGATGCCCACGGTGCCCGTGAGGTAGAGCGCGTGCCCCACGCCCACCGCGGCACCGTGGTGCGCCTCGGCGTACGCCGCGCAGTTGGCGTCGTTGCTGATCCGCACCGGACACCCCGGGAGCACCCGCTCGAGACGGGCGGCCAACCCGGCGCCGCGCACGTCGAGGTTCGGCGCCCAGGCGATGGTGCGGTCGTCGTCGCGCACCAGGGCGGGCACGGCGACGGTGGCGCCGACGAGGCGGCCGCCCGGGCGCCAGGCAGGCCGCACCCAGCTCGCCGGCCAGCGACAGCAGCACGCTCTCGGGGTCGGGCCCGCCCGACCTGTCCGGCGGACCGGCTCTCGCTCGCGACGACCTCGCCGGCGAGGTCGAGGACGACGGCCGAGACGTAGTCGACGTTGAGCTCCAGGCCCAGCCCGAGGAGGGCCCCGCCCCGCAGCGCCACCGGACGGCCGGGTCGGCCGCGGGCACCGTTGCGGGGGGCACCGTCCGCCCCCTCGACCACGGCGCCCTCGGTCCCCAGCGCGGACACGATGGTGCCCACGGTCGCCTTGGCGAGCCCGGTGCGTTGCGCCAGCTCCGCCCGGGTCGCGGGTCCACGCCGGCGCAGCGAGCGCAGCACCGACGCGGTGTTCGCGCGGCGCAGCTGGTCGGTCCCGGTCGTCATGGCCGCACCCGGGCTCAGCCCCAGTCCGCGGTGCGCTCGCGCAGGTCGGCGTACGCCGCGCGCACCTGCGGCGTGGGCTCGGCGTCGATGACCTCGGTGCCCGGCTGCGGCCAGGTCGGCGGGGCGGCCGTGCCCGCGAGGGTCCAGGCGGCCTGTCGGGCCGCGCCCAGCGCGACGTACTCCCCGGAGGGGGGCAGGGTCACCGGTCGGCCGAGGACGGCCGGGGCGAGGGCCCGCAGCGCCGGGCTGCGGGTGGCGCCGCCGACCAGCAGCAGCCGGCGCGGCTCGACACCGGTCGCCTGGACCAGCCGGTCGACGCCGTCGGCCATGGAGCACAGGAGCGCTTCGTACGCCGCGCGGGCGAGGTCGGCGCGGGTCGTCCGCGGGGTCAGCCCGGTCCAGGTGCCGACGGCACCGGGACGGTTGGGGGTGCGCTCGCCCCCGTAGTAGGGGGAGAAGGTGACACCGCCGGCGCCGGGCCCGGACTCCAGGGCCAGCGCGGCCAGCGCCGCGTGGTCGACACCGAGCCACGCGGCCTGGAGGTCGAGGATCCCGGCGGCGTTCAGGGTGGTGACCATCGGCAGGAAGCCGCCGGCGGCGTCGGCGAAGCCGGTGACGACACCGGTGCCGTCCGCGACCGGCGTGGTGCTGACCGAGGACGCCACCCCCGACGTGCCGAACGAGAGCAGCACGTCGCCCGGCTCGAGGGCCATGCCGAGCGCCGCGCCCATGTTGTCGCCGGTGCCCGCGGCCAGCACCTGGCCGGACCCGGTCTCGCCGGCGGGATCGCCGGAGGCGACGACGCGCGGAAGGGCGACCTCGTGCCCCAGCGCGCGGGCCGCGAGGGCAGGCAGCCAGGTGCCCGCGCTGGTGTCGAAGTAGCCCGTGCCGGAGGCGTCCCCGCGGTCGGTGAACGGCTCGGTGCCGGGAGCCGCGAGGTGGCGGGACACGTAGTCGTGGGGCAGCAGCACCGAGGCGACGCGGGCCGCGCGCTCGGGCTCGTGGTCGCGCAGCCACCGGAGCTTGGTGACGGTGAACGACGCCACCAGCACGCTGCCGATGGTGTCCGCGCACGCCTGGGCGCCGCCCATCTCGTCGATGAGGTCGCCCGCCGCGCCCGCCGAGCGGGTGTCGTTCCACAGCAGCGCGTCGCGGACCGGAGCCCCGTCGCCGTCCAGGGCCACCAGGCCGTGCTGCTGGCCGGCGACGGCGACGGCGGCGGCCCGCGGGAGCAGGCCGGCGGTGCCGGCGTCGAGCGCCCGCAGCCAGGCGGCCGGGTCGACCTCGGTCCCGTCCGGGTGCGCCGAGGTCCGGCTCTCCACCACCGTCCCGTCCTCGGCGTCGACGAGGAGCACCTTGGTGGACTGGGTGGAGGAGTCGATCCCGACGACGAGGGTCACCCGGCCATTAAGTACGAGTCTCGAACTAATGTCAACGGGTCGGCCGGATCAGGCCGGGGCCCCGCCGATGGGGGTGTAGACGGTCTCGCTCACCAGGCGGGCGGCGCCGATCACCCCGGCCTGGTCCCCCAGCTCGCTGAGCACGATCGGCAGGTGCCCGGTGGCCAGCGGCAGCGAGCGCCGGTAGGTCACGCCGCGGATCTCGGCGAGCAGGGCGTGCCCGAGCCCGGTGACCCGGCCGCCGACGACGATGAGGCCGGGGTTGAAGAACGAGACCAGGCCGGCGAGCACCTGGCCGACCCGGCGCCCGCTGTCGCGGATCAGCTGCACCGCCTGGGCGTCGCCCTCGGCGACCGCCCCCGCGATGTCGGCGGCGGTGACCACCCCGTTGGCCGCGAGGCGCGCGGCCAGGGCGGGCGAGCGGCCGGCCTGTGCGGCCGCGGTGGCGTCGCGGGCCAGCGCGGCGCCGCCGGCGAAGGCCTCCAGGCACCCGGTGTTGCCACACGCGCACGTCGGCCCGAACTCCTCGACGCGGATGTGCCCGATGTCCCCGGCGCAGCCGTCGACGCCGCGGTAGAGCCGGCCGTTGGCGACGATGCCGCAGCCGATGCCGGTCCCGATCTTGACGAAGAGGAAGTCCTGCGCCTGCCGGGCCACCCCGGCGTGCTGCTCCCCGAGCGCCATCACGTTCACGTCGTTGTCCAGGACGACGGGACAGCCGAGCTCGCGGGCCAGGGTGTCCCGCACCGGGTAGCCGTCCCAGCCCGGCATGATCGGCGGCGACATCGGCAGGCCCCGGCTGAAGTCCACCGGGCCCGGGACGCCCACGCCGGCGCCGGCCAGTGCGGTGACGCCGAGCGAGTCGAGGAAGGCGCGCACCTCGGTGAGGGCCAGCCCCAGCACCGGCTCGGGCCCCTGGCGCACGTCGGACTCGATCGAGCGCATCCCCAGCACCGAGAGCCGGCCGTCGGTGACGGCGACGGACAGGCCGGTCGCCCCGATCGAGATGCCCACGAAGCGGAGGTCGTCGGCGAGGTCGACCATCGTCGAGCGGCGGCCGCCACGGGACGCGGCGTACCCGCTCTCCTTGGTGAGCCCCTGGGCGGTCAGCCGGGTGACCTCCGCCGCCACGGTCGTCCGGGAGACCTCGAGGCGCTCGCCGAGCTGGGCGCGCGACAGGGGGCCCTCGTCGCGCAGCAGCCGCAGGATTCCGGCCTGGAGCCGGTTCTCGGGCCGGCCGGCCAAGGAGTGCAACACGTCGAAACCTTCTCACATCCGCACCGGCGTGCGGGGGCTGCTCGCGGACAGACTTCGTCAAACGAATGGACAAAGTCCGGCGATGCTCTTGCAAAGCACCCGGTTCATGGGTCAGGATCGACCCGTTGACCGTGACGCCTGTCACTTCTTAGTTTGGGAGCCGGTCAAACAAACAAACGAAGTCGTGACCCCGGTCACGCCGGTCCGAGTCCGCCCCACTCCCGCGAGGAGCGCAGCACGTGAGCACCCCGTCCTGGCAGCACGGCCCCTCGGCCGCCGCTGACCAGGCGACGCTGCGCCGCTCCAACCTCTCCCTCGTGCTCCGGGCCCTGCGCGACTCCGGCCCCCGCTCGCGCGCCCGGCTGGCCTCCGACCTGCGGCTGAACAAGGCCACCGTCTCCAGCCTGGTCACCGAGCTCACCGAGCGGGGTCTGGTGCACGACGCCGGCGAGGAGCGCGGCGCCGTCGGCCGGCCGGCGACCGTGGTCGAGCTGGACGGACACCGGGTCTGCGGCATCGGCGCCGAGATCAACGTGCACCACGTGGCCACGCTGGCCCTGGACCTCCAGGGGGACGTGGTCAGCGAGCGACGGCTGTCCCTGGACGCGGCGGGCGAGTCGCCGGAGCGGGTCATCGACCGGCTCGCGGAGCTCCTCACCGAGACCCTGGCGGACCTCCGGGCGCAGGGCGGCGTCCCGGTGGGCATCGTGGTCGGCATCGCCGGGCTCATCGACCGGGAGACCGGCACGCTGAGCCTCGCTCCGAACCTCGGCTGGCGTGACGTCTCGGTCGCCGCCCTCCTGCGGGAGCGACTCGGCAACCCCGCCCTCCCCATCGGCATCGACAACGAGGCCAACCTCGCCGCCGTTGCCGAGGCGCTGGCGGGCGACCCGTTGCGCAGCGACATCCTGGTCATCCACGGCGAGGTCGGGGTCGGCGGCGGCCTCGTCGCCGACGGCCGGCAGCTGCGCGGGAAGCAGGGGTACGCCGGCGAGTTCGGCCACATGACGGTCGAGTCCAACGGCCGGCGATGCGGCTGCGGCCGCACGGGCTGCTGGGAGACGGTGGTCGGGCTGAGCAGGCTGCTCGACCTGGCCGCGGACCCCGACGACCCGGTGCGCGCCCCCGGGCTCGCGCTCGAGGCCCGGTTGGAGGAGCTGAACCGCCGCGCCGAGCTCGGCGACGACCGCACGCTGAACGCGTTGCAGCAGGTGGCCCACGGTCTCGGGGTGGGTGCCGCGATGCTCTGCAACGCCCTCAACCCCGGCGTCATCGTGCTCAGTGGCTACTTCGCCGAGGTCGGCCCGTGGCTGCAGGACGTCGTCGAGGCCGAGCTGGCCGACGGCGTCCTCGCCCCCGGCGCCGGCGGCACCACCGTGGCGCTGTCCACCCTGGGCTTCACCGCAGCCGTGCGCGGCGGCGCGACCGTGGCCCTGGAGCATGTCTTCGACGACCCGACGCTCGTCGCGCGGGTCTCCGAGCCCCTGGAGGCGATCTCGTGACCGACACCACCAACCCCGGCGCCGGCGGCACCCCGCTGCTCGAGATGCACGGGATCGTGAAGCGGTTCCCCGGCGTGGTCGCCCTCGGCGGCGTCGACCTCGACGTCCGCGCGGGTGAGGTCCACTGCCTGCTCGGCCAGAACGGCGCCGGCAAGTCGACGCTGATCAAGGTGCTGTCCGCGAGCTACCAGCCCGACGAGGGCGAGATCCGGTGGGAGGGTGAGCCCGTCGCGCTCACCACACCGGTCTCGGCCATGCGCCTGGGGATCAGCACGATCTACCAGGAGCTCGACCTGGTGCCGGAGCTCTCCGTCGCCGAGAACATCTTCTTGGGCCATGAGCTCTCCACGGGCGGCTTCAGCCACCGCAGTGCCGCCAACCGGCGCGCCGAGGAGCTCATGCGTCGCCTGGGGCACCCCGAGATCTCGCCCACCCGCCCGGTCGGCCGGCTCGCTCCGGCAGCGCAGCAGATGGTCAGCATGGCGCGGGCGCTGTCGCACGAGACCCGGCTCCTCGTGCTCGACGAGCCGTCCGCGGTCCTCGACCAGGAGGGCGTGAGCAACCTCTTCCGGGTGATCCGGGACCTGACGGCGCAGGGCGTGGCCGTCGTCTACATCTCCCACCGGCTCGAGGAGATCCGCGAGATCGGTGACCGGCTGACCGTGCTCAAGGACGGCCGCACCGTGGGCACCGGCCTGGCCGTCAAGGACACCCCGACCGCCGACCTGATCAAGCTGATGACCGGCCGGGCGATCGAGTACGTCTTCCCGGCGCGCGAGGACGTCCCGCCGCCGGGCGAGACCGTCCTCGCGGTGCGCGACCTGACGCTGGCCGGCAAGTTCGCCGACGTGGACCTGACGGTGCGCGCCGGCGAGATCGTGGGTCTCACCGGCCTCGTCGGCGCCGGCCGCTCCGAGATCCTCGAGACGATCTACGGCGCTCGCAAGGCCTCGGCAGGCACCGTGGAGATCCACGGCAAGCAGCTCCGCGGCGGCTCGGTCCCCGCCGCCGTCGCGGCGGGAATGGGGCTGGCCCCCGAGGAGCGCAAGAGTCAGGGCCTGCTGCTGGACCAGGCGATCTACCGCAACATCACGGTGTCGACCATGAGCCGGTTCTCCCGGTTCGGCCTGCTGGACAGCGCTGCGGAGCGGCGCCGGGCGGCCGAGCTCGCCGCGTCCCTCGACGTACGCCCGGCCGGTGTGGACCGGGCAGTGCGCCTGTTGTCCGGCGGCAACCAGCAGAAGGTCGTGCTCGCGCGGTGGCTGCTCCGGGAGTGCCGGGTGCTGCTGCTCGACGAGCCCACCCGCGGCGTCGACGTCGGCGCCCGCACCGAGATCTACACATTGATCAGGTCCCTGGCCGACGCGGGTGTCGCCGTGGTCGTGGTCTCCAGCGAGGTCGAGGAGGTGCTCGGCCTCTCCGACCGGGTGCTCGTCGTCCGCGAGGGCCGCATCGTCCACGAGGGCCCGGCCCACGAGATCGACGAGTCACCGGGTCCTCGACCTGGTGATGGAAGGAAAGGTCGCATGAGCGAGCAGAGCACCACCCCCGACGTGGACCACGTGGAGAACACGGCCGAGCCCACCGCCGACACCGTCCGGGTCGAGCAGGCCGCGCAGGCCGCCGTGCCGGCCGACACCGGCTGGGCGGCGATCCTCAACTCCAGCGTCGGCCGCAACCTCGGCCTGGTCGTGGCGCTGGCGCTGATCTGTCTGGTCGGCGTGATCACCGCGGGCGACCGGTTCGCCAGCGTCAACAACGTGCTGACGATCCTCCGCCTCGCCGCCACCATCGGCGTCGTCAGCGTCGGGATGACCTTCGTCATCACCGGTGGTGGCATCGACCTCTCGGTCGGCGCGATCCTGGCCCTGTCCTCGGTCTGGTGCACCACGTTCGCCACCCAGCAGATGGCCGAGGACACGCACTGGATGCTCATCGTGTTCAGCGCGCTGGCGGTGGGTGCCGGGTGCGGGATCATCAACGGGCTCCTGATCGCGTACGGCGGAATCGTCCCGTTCATCGCCACCCTCGCGATGCTCGCCAGTGCGCGCGGACTCGCCGAGATCATCTCCGAGCGCAAGACCCAGATCGTCGGGGTCGAGGGCTTCCTGGACGCCTTCACCGCCGACCTCTTCGGGATCCCGGTGATCGTCTTGATCTTCGTCCTCGTCGCCATCGTGGGCTGGGTGCTCCTCAACCGGACGACGTTCGGCCGGCGCACGCTCGCGGTCGGCGGCAACCCCGAGGCGGCGCGGCTCGCCGGGATCAACGTCAAGCGGCACACCGTCTACCTCTACGTCCTGGTCGGCGTCTGCTGCGGTATCGCGGCCCTGATGCTGGTGTCCCGCACCAGCACGGGCAGCTCGACGCACGGCGGGCTCTACGAGCTCGACGCGATCGCGGCGGTGGTCATCGGCGGCACCCTGCTCTCCGGTGGTCGCGGCACGATCGTCGGCACCGTGTTCGGCGTCCTCATCTTCACGACCCTCTCCAACGTCTTCACCCTCAACAACCAGGACACCTCGACCCAGGCGGTCGCCAAGGGCGTCATCATCGTCGTCGCCGTGCTGCTCCAGCAGCGACTCGCGCGACGGAGCAACACCTAGCCAGGCTTCTCGGAACAGCCCGTCCACGCACCACCCCGTCACACCCGAGAAAGAACAAGGAGCACAACAGTGTCGAAGCGCGTGAGCAGCATCTTCAGACCCCACCGTCAGCTGAGGGCACGGACCGGGCTCGTGGTCGGCGCTGTCGCCGTCCTCGCCCTCTCGGCCTGCACCAGCAGCGCGGAGGACGCCGAGAACGACGACAGCAGCGGAGATGCTCCGGCTGCGGCGGCGAGCGGCAACGACGAGGAAGGTGACCCCGTCACCATCGGGTTCTCGGCTCCGGCCGCGGACCACGGCTGGATGGGTGCCATCACCCAGAACGTCCGGGACCTCGCCGAGGAGTACCCCGACATCGACCTCCAGGTCGCGGAGGGCACCAACGACGTCAACCTGCAGATCAGCCAGGTCGAGACGTTCATCAACGACGGGGTGGACGCCATCGTGCTGCTGCCCTTCGACGGTGCCGCGATGACGCCGGTCGCCCTCAAGGCGATGGAGGCCGGCATCCAGGTCATCAACGTCGACCGTGAGTTCGACGACCCCAACGCCGCCCGCGTCACCGTCCTCGGTGACAACTACGGCATGGGGGTCTCGGCAGGCCAGTACATGTGTGAGCAGTTCGGGGACAACCCCGACGCGGTGATCGCCGAGATCGCCGGCATCGACTCCCTGCCGTTGACCCAGGACCGCAGCCAGGGCTTCGAGGACGCGCTCGCCGAGTGTGACCTCGAGGTCTCCAACCGCGTCGCCGCCGACTTCACCGTCGAGGGTGGCGAGGAGGCCGCGGCGAACCTGCTCCAGGCCGCTCCGCAGATCGACGGCCTCTGGAACCACGACGACGACCAGGGTGTCGGTGTCATGGCTGCGATCGAGAACGCCGGTCGTGACGAGTTCATCATGGTCGGTGGCGCCGGCTCGGCGAACGCGATGCGGGAGATCCAGGAGGACGACAGCGTCCTCAAGGCCACCGTCATCTACCCCTCGACGCAGGGTGCGGACGGCGTGAAGCTGGCGCGCCTGCTCGTCCAGGGCAAGAGCATGTCCGACCTCGTCGAGGTGGAGGTGCCCCGCACGGTGCAGCTCTACGCGCCGGTGGTCACGGCCGACAACGTCGACCAGTTCATCGACTCGGCCTTCGAGTCCTGATCCACAGTCCCGTCCGGCGCCCCGTTCCCCGGGGCGCCGGATGGGCCCATCGCTCGTGCCGGCCGAGAAAGAACAGGAACTTCGATGACCTCCGAGCAGGACACGCTGTCCGTGGGCATGGCGGGCTACGCCTTCATGGGTGCCGCCCACTCCCAGGGGTGGCGCACCGCGCCCCGCTTCTTCGACCTGCCGTTGCGGCCGGTGATGAGGGCCGTGGCCGGACGCAACGCCGACCAGGTGGCGGCCGCTGCCGAGCAGCTGGGGTGGGAGACGACCGAGACCTCGTGGCAGGCCCTGGTGGCCCGCGACGACATCGACCTGATCGACGTGTGCACCCCGGGCAACACCCATGCCGAGATCGCGATCGCGGCCCTGGACGCCGGCAAGCACGTGCTGTGCGAGAAGCCCCTGGCCAACACGGTCGAGGAGGCCGAGGCCATGGTGGCCGCGGCCGAGCGCGCGCGCCAGCGCGGCGTCCGATCGATGGTCGGCTTCACCTACCGCCGGGTGCCGGCCATCGGCCTGGCCCGCCGGCTCGTCTCCGAGGGCCGGATCGGTGAGGTCCACCACGTGCGGGCGCAGTACCTCCAGGACTGGCTGGTCGATCCCGAGGCGCCGCTCTCGTGGCGGATGGACAAGGAGAAGGCCGGCTCCGGCGCCCTCGGCGACATCGGTGCGCACATCGTCGACCTGACCCAGTTCATCTCCGGCGACACCATCGACACCGTGAGCGGGACGCTCGAGACCTTCGTCAAGGAGCGGCCGGTGGCCACCGAGCACTCCGGCCTGTCCGGCACCGCGGGCACCGAGCGGGGCCCGGTCACCGTGGACGACGCGGCGATGTTCCTGGCCCGCTTCCGCAGCGGTGCGGTCGGCGTCTTCGAGGCGACCCGCTTCGCCAACGGCCGCAAGAACGCGATCCGGATCGAGATCAACGGGTCCCGCGGCAGCCTCGCCTTCGACTTCGAGGACATGAACGTCCTGCACTTCTTCGACGGGACCGAGGAGTCGGCGACCGCCGGCTTCCGGCGGATCCTGGCCACCGAGGCGGATCACCCCTACGTTGCGAACTGGTGGCCGCCCGGCCACCTGCTCGGCTACGAGCACGGCTTCACCCACCAGGTCGTCGACCTGGTGACCGACATCGCGCGCGGCGACGACCCCACGCCGTCGTTCGCCGACGGGCTCCAGGTCCAGCGCGTCCTCGCCGCGGTCGAGACGAGCTCGGAGACCCACACATGGCAGGAGATCCCGGCATGAGCAGCTACACCCCCTCGAAGGACGACAGGTTCTCCTTCGGCCTCTGGACCGTCGGGTGGCAGGGCACCGACGTGTTCGGTCCGGCCTCCCGGCCGCTGCTCGACCCGGTCGAGGCGACCTACCAGCTCGCCGAGCTCGGCGCCGCCGCCGTGACCTTCCACGACGACGACCTGGTGCCCGACGAGGACGCCCGCGAGGCCACCCTGGAGAAGTTCGGCAAGGCCCTGGCCGACACCGGGCTGGACGTGGAGATGGTCACCACCAACCTGTTCAGCCACCCGGTCTTCAAGGAGGGCGCCCTCACCGCGAACAACCGCGAGGTGCGCCGGTACGCCGTGTCCAAGGTGCTGCGCAACATCGACCTCGCGGCGTCCCTCGGCGCCGAGACGTTCGTGCTCTGGGGCGGTCGTGAGGGCGCCGAGCACGGCGGCGGCAAGAACGTCGCCTCGGCCCTCGACCGGTACGCCGAGTCGCTGAACCTGTTCTGCGCCTACGTGAAGGAGCAGGGGTACACGATGCGGTTCGCGCTCGAGCCGAAGCCCAACGAGCCGCGCGGCGACATCCTGCTGCCGACGGTCGGGCACGCGCTGGCGCTGATCGGCGAGCTCGACGACCCGTCGATGGTCGGCCTCAACCCCGAGGTCGGTCACGAGGAGATGGCCGGGCTCAACTTCGCCCAGGGGATCAGCCAGGCGCTGTGGCACGACAAGCTCTTCCACGTCGACCTCAACGGCCAGCACGGGCCGCGCTTCGACCAGGACCTGCGCTTCGGCGCCGGCAACCTGCGCGGTGCCTTCTGGACCGTCGACGCGCTGCTGGGCGGCGGCGCCGGGCGTGCCTACGACGGCTACGTCCACTTCGACTACAAGCCCCCGCGGGCCGAGGCGATGGACGGCGTCTGGGAGTCGGCGCGGGCCTGCATGCGCAACTACCTGATCCTGCGCGACAAGGTGCAGGCCTTCCGGGCGGACCCGGAGGTGGCCGCCGCGATGGCCGCCGCCGAGGTCGCCACGCTCGACGAGCCGACGGTCGCGGCCGGCGAGTCGCTCGCCGACCTGCGCGCCGCGTCGTACGACGTCGAGGGGCTCGCCACCCGCAGCATCGGCATGGAGGTCCTCGACCAGCTCGCCCTCGAGCACCTCCTCGGGGTGCGCTGAGCCGCGCCACCCTCGATCCCACGACACCGAGCACCGCAGCACTGCAGAAGGGAACCGCGATGAGCCGCCCGATCACCCTGTTCACCGGCCAGTGGGCCGACCTCCCGTTCGAGGAGATGTGCAAGCTCGCCTCGGGCTGGGGCTACGACGGCCTCGAGATCGCGTGCTGGGGGGACCACTTCGACCCGTGGGCCGCGGTGGAGGACGACGGCTACGTGCCGGCGAAGCTGGAGATGCTGAAGAAGTACGACCTCCAGGTCTTCGCGATCAGCAACCACCTCAAGGGGCAGGCCGTCTGCGACGACCCGATCGACGAGCGGCACCGCGGCATCCTGCCCGACCGGATCTGGGGCGACGGCGACGCCGAGGGGGTCCGGCAGCGGGCCGCCGAGGAGATGAAGGTGACCGCCCGGGCGGCGCGCAAGCTCGGCGTCGACGTGGTCATCGGCTTCACCGGGTCGTCGATCTGGAAGTACGTCGCGATGTTCCCGCCGGCCTCGCAGGACCTCGTCGACGCGGGCTACGAGGACTTCGCCCGGAGGTGGAACCCGATCCTGGACGTCTTCGACGCCGAGGGCGTGCGCTTCGCCCACGAGGTGCACCCCTCCGAGATCGCCTACGACTACTGGACCACGGTCGCGACCATGGAGGCGATCGGCCACCGGGAGGCGTTCGGCCTCAACTGGGACCCGAGCCACTTCGTCTGGCAGGACCTCGACCCGGTCGGCTTCCTGTGGGACTTCAAGGACCGGATCTACCACGTGGACTGCAAGGACGCCAAGAAGCAGGTCGGCAACGGTCGCAACGGCCGGATGGGCTCGCACCTGGCCTGGGCGGATCCGCGACGGGGCTGGGACTTCGTGTCCACCGGGCACGGCGACGTGCCCTGGGAGCAGTGCTTCCGGATGCTCAACACCATCGGCTACACCGGCCCGATCTCGGTCGAGTGGGAGGACGCCGGGATGGACCGTCTCGTCGGCGCGCCGGAGGCCCTGGAGTTCGTCCGCCGGCTCGCCTTCGACGCGCCCACCGCGGCGTTCGACGCGGCGTTCAGCACGAAGGACTGACCGCTACCCGGCCAGCTCGAAGTCCCAGGTGATCAGCGAGACGCGCCGCCCCTGGACGGCGGCGGCGGCCTCGGGCACCCACGCGTGGAGGTCCCAGATGCTGGCCGGCCGTCCCGGGGTCGGGAGCACCTTGGCCTCCGGCTCGTCCGGCTCGTCGTACGCCTGCGGGCCCGCGTCCGGCGGCAGCTCCTCGCAGGCGCGCACGAGGAAGCCCGCCGGGAGCGCGGCGCGCAGGTAGCTGCTGGTCGGGTGGCTCCACGACGGGACGAAGCCGATCTCGCCCGCCAGGTTCTCCTCGACCAGCGGGGTCCGGTCCGACCCGATGTAGTAGCCGCGGACGTCCGAGACGACCAGGTGCCCACCGGGCCGGAGGATCCGGGCGGCCTCGGCGAAGACGGGGCCGAGGTCCCCGACGTGGGTCATCGCCAGGGTGTTGACCACCACGTCGGCCGAGGAGTCGGCCATCGGCATCGCGGTCATCGCCGCCTCCGCGAAGTGCGCGCCCGGCACCTTGGCCGACGCCCGCGCGAGCATGCCCGGCGAGGTGTCGAAGCCGTGGACCCGGTGGCCCCGTGCCGCCAGGAGGGCGGCGTACCGTCCGGTGCCGCAGGCGGCGTCCACGGCGACGCCGGGTGCCAGGCGGTCGAGCCAGGGGAGGAGCACGGCCTGGTCCATCTCGAAGTAGCCGTTGCCCGGGTCGTCGTAGGAGGCCGACCAGCCGTCGTACCCGTCGGGGCTGGGCATCGGGGGGACCTCGACGCCGTCACCCCAGATCTCCGGGGCGTCCAGCAGTCGCTTGACCTCGGCGAGCCGGGCGTGGGTGAAGTCGCGGTCGTACTCGCCGGCGAAGGCCTTCATGAGGGCGACGCCCTCGAGGCCGACGAGGTAGGCGAGCGGGTGCAGGTAGATCGATGACATGCGGTGTCCGTTCGTGAGCGGGTCCGTGGGCTGACCGGCGGGGCTGGTCGGGGCCGGCCGTGGGCACGCCACCGGGGCAGACGACGGTGCGTCCGCGCGGCGAGGGTGGCGGGGGATCAGATCACGTGCACGCGGGCCACGATGTCCGGTGACCCACGGCCGGTCAACCGAATTGCGGGGTCGCCAGGCCCCGGGCCGGCTCAGCGCCGTTGTGCACGGCCTCCCGTCGGCGAGGGGCACCGCGGCCCCGGGGAGGGCGGCCGCTTGCCACCAGGGTGTGGGTGTGGTGACCTTGGGTCCACAGGATTCTGCACAGGCTGTGCAGAAAATCTGACCAGGTTCACCGAATTGCGAGGAGCTCCCGTGTCCGACGGCACCGTCCTGCTGACCGGCGCGTCCGGATTCGTCGGGACGCGGCTGGCGCCCGCCCTGGTCGAGGCCGGGCGCGAGGTGCGCGCCATGACCCGGCACCCGGACGCCTACGACGGACCCGGGACCGCCGTCTTCGGCGACGTCGGGGACCCCGCGTCGTTGGCCGCCGCCCTCGAGGGGTGCACCGAGGCCTACTACCTCGTGCACTCGCTGGACTCCCACGACTTCGCCCGCAAGGACGCCGCGGCGGCCTCCGCCTTCGGCCGGGCCGCGGCCGACGCCGGGGTGCGCCAGATCGTCTACCTCGGCGGCCTCGGTCGCAACGATGACGACCTGTCCGAGCACCTGCGGAGCCGCCGCGAGGTGGAGGAGCTGCTCGGCGAGGCCGGTGTGCCGGTCACGGTGCTGCGCGCCGGCATCGTCATCGGGGCCGGTGGGCTGTCCTGGGAGATGACCCGGCAGCTGGTCGACCACCTGCCGGTGATGGTCACCCCGCGCTGGGTCGGCACCCGCACCCAGCCGATCGCGGTCGACGACGTGATCCGCTACCTGGTCGGCGTGCTGGGCAACCCGGTGGCCCTCGGCGAGATCTACGAGGTCGGTGGCCCCGAGGTGCTGCGGTACGCCGACCTGCTGCGGCGGGTCGCGGCGGTGCGGCGCCGCCCGCTGCTGCTGGTGCCCGTGCCGCTGCTGACCCCGGGCCTCTCGTCGCGCTGGCTGTCGCTGGTCACCGACGTGGACGTGCAGGCGGGCAGGTCCCTGGTCGACTCGATGGAGAACGAGGTCGTCGTCTCCGACGACGCGATCCGCGACGTGGTGCCGTTCGAGCCGATGGGCTTCGACGCCGCCGTACGACGCGCCCTCGACGAGGGCAGGGCCGGCTCCTAGCCCACGATCACGGGCAGCAGGAACAGCATGCTCATCGACCAGATGACGTGGATGAGCATCGGGCCGAGCACGCCGCCGGTCACCCGGCGCTGGAGGCCGACGATCAGGCCGAGCACCGCGGCCGCGAAGATCAGCATCGGGTTGGCGCTGGGCACCGTCGCCAGGGTGTAGAGCAGCGTGGACCAGAGCACCTGCCGGCTCCGCAGCGCCGCGAAGAGGGCACCGCGGAAGAACAGCTCCTCCGCCACCCCGTTGACCAGGGTGATGAGCGCGACCACGGGCAGCGACGCGAACGCCGCATGGTCCAAGACGTCGAGCACCTGGTCGCGCAGGAACGGGATCTGCGCCACGACCAGCGCGCCGAGCGAGAAGACCGCGACGGCGAGGACGCCCAGGGCGGCCGGCTGGACGATGGGCCGGGCCCGTCGCTCCGCCTGTCGCGTGCGGGCCCACCCGAGGTGGACGGGCCCGGAGACCAGGGTGCCGACCACCCAGGTCAGGGCGAGCGCGAGCGTCAGCACGTAGAACCGGTCGTCCCCCGGCGCCAGGCTCAGGGAGGTCCCGAGGAGCGCGGCGCCCACGACCAGGGTGATCGCGACGACGATGCGGCGGCGGCGGAAGGCCGCGTCGCTCTCGACGTGGTCGCGCGGCACCTTCTCGACCAGGGCGGCGTGCACGAACCGGCCGAGCTCGAACCGCTGCCACCAGTACCGGTCGCCGCTCACGCCTGGGCCTCTTCTCCGTGCGGGTTTCTTGAACAACTTGTTTAGGTTATCGTCACTCACTATGTCGACCCGGGGCAGGCCGCAGCAAGACGCACCGTCGGTCGAGCCCACGGCGCTGTTCTCCATCGGCCACCTCGCCGAGCGCGCGGGGGTCAGCCCGGGACTGCTGCGGATGTGGGAGAACCGGTTCGGCTTCCCCGAGCCCACCCGGCTGCCCAGCGGGCACCGGCGCTACCGCGACCGTGACGTCGACCTGGTCCGGGACGTGGTCGCGCGCCAGCAGTCCGGACTGCGCCTGGAGCAGGCGATCGCGGCGGTGCGCGCGCTCCAGCAGCTCGACGAGCCGTCGGTGTTCGCCGCCGTGCGCAACGCCGATCCCCGGCTGCCGCGGCAACGGCTCCGCAAGTCCACGCTGATCGCGCTGTCGTGGGCCATCGAGGACGAGATGTGCGCGCACGGCACGCAGGGCTTCGCCTTCGGCGCCTTCCAGCGCGGGCAGTTCTACGAGCCCGCCGCCTCGCGGTGGCGCGACCTGGCCCGCCGCTCGCGGCTCGGGATGGTGCTCGCGGAGTTCACGGCAGGGACCGCCGAGCAGCCCCGCGGCACCGGCCTCCCGGTCTTCGTGCCGCTGGTGCCGGGAGCCCCGCTGCGCGAGGAGTGGGCGGTCGTCTGCGACTCGCCCGCGTTCGCCGCGGTCCTCTCCGCGTGGGAGCGCCCCGGACAGGAGGCGGTCCTCGACGAGGAGCGCGAGTTCGAGGTGGTCTGGACGCTCGACCCGGTGCCCGTGCGCGCCGCAGGCCACGTCTGCCTCGACGTCGCCGAGGCGTCCGGAGCGGTGGACGACGTCGCGTCCCTCCGCACGGCCCTGGCCGCCTCGCCGCTGGCCGCACCGCCGTCGCCGCAGGCCGTCACGGAGTTCTGCGACCGGGTGATCGGGCAGTTCGACGAGCGGGGCCGACGATGACGGACGCGCCGGTGCGCCGCGACCGGGTGCGGCAGGCGGTGGTCACGGCCGCCGAGGTCTTCTGCGTGCTCGGCACCCTGGTCGGCGTCGGCGTGCTCGGCACCCGGGTCGCGGAGTCCTCGGGCGGCGCCCTCGCGGCGGACGCCACGCTGATCGCGCCGGCGGGACCGGCGTTCTCGATCTGGTCGGTCATCTACGCCGGCCTCGCGGCGTACACCGTGTGGCAGTGGCTGCCGGGCGCCGCCACCTCGGCGCGCACCCGCACCACCGGCTGGCTGGCCGCCGCGACCATGGTGCTGAACGCGACCTGGCTGCTCGTCACCCAGCAGGGCTGGATCTGGGTCAGCGTCGGGGTCATCGTCGCGCTGCTGCTGGCCCTCGGCGTCCTGCTCCAACGGCTCACCCGGCACCCCGCGTCGGGAGTCGTGGAGCGCGTCGTCGTGGACGGCACCTTCGGGCTCTACCTCGGCTGGGTGACCGTGGCGACCTGCGCCAACATCACCGCGGCCCTGGTCGACAGCGGCGTCGACCCGGGGCCGACGGCGTCCGTGCTCGCGGCGGTCGCGGTGCTGGCCGTGGCGGCCGGCGTCGGGATCCTGCTCGCCCGACGACTCGGTGGACGCTGGTCGGTGGCCGTGGCGCTGGCCTGGGGACTGGCCTGGATCGTCGTCGGTCGGCTCGCCGACCAGCCGGAGTCGACCGTCACCGCCGTCGCCGCCGGCGTCGCGGCTCTCGTGGTGCTGGCCGCGACGGCCCGGCAACGCTCGCCCCGACCGGCGGCGGGCTGAGGTGACGGCGATGGACTGCGACGTGGTCGTGGTCGGCGCCGGACTGGCCGGGCTGCGCTGCGCCGACGTGCTGCACCGCTCCGGCCTGTCCGTGGTCGTGCTGGACGCGGCGGACGCGGTCGGGGGACGGATCCGCACCGACCGCGTCGACGGCTACCTCTGCGACCGCGGCTTCCAGCTGCTCAACCCCGCCTACCCGGCGGTGCGGCGGCTGGTCGACCTCGGGCGGCTCGGGATGCAGACCTTCGGCTCCGGAGTGGCCTGCCGTCGCGACACCGGGCTGCGGGTCGTGGCCGACCCGCGTCGCTCGCCCGGCCGGCTGCCCGCCACCCTGCGCAGCGGGCTGCTCGACGCGCGCGAGGTGGCCGCGCTCCTGCGCTGGATCGGTCCCACCGCCGCCCGGCCCCGGCACGCCCAGGCCCATGACGACGGGGCCACCCTGACCGAGTCCTTCGAGGCCGCCGGGGTGCGCGGCCGGCTGCGCACGGAGGTGCTCGAGCCGTTCCTCGCCGGCGTGCTGGCCGACGCGTCCGGCGAGACGTCGGCGGGCTTCGTGAAGCTGCTGGTCCGGAGCTTCCTGCTGGGCACGCCCGGATTGCCGCGCGACGGGATGCAGGCCCTGCCCGAGCAGCTCGCCGAGCCGTTGCGGCACCGGCTCCGGCTGGGCGTCCGGGTCGGCCGCGTCGAGGACGGGGCGGACCGGGTGACGGTCCGGTCCGACGCCGACGCCCTCGCGGCGCGGGCGGCGGTGGTCGCGGTCGGGGCCGAGGCCAGCGGTGCGCTGACCGGGCAGCCGGCACCCACCACGCACGCGCTGACCACCTGGTGGTTCGCGGCCGCGGAGGCGCCGTACTCCCAGAAGCTGTTGACCGTGGACGGCCGCGGCAGCGGGCGTCGTCCGCCCGGGCCGGTGCAGCACGCCGCCGTGGTGAGCAACGCCGCGCCGTCCTACGCGCCCGCGGGGCGGCACCTCGTGGAGGCGACGTGCCTGCCGGGCCGCGGCGGCGACGCCGCGGGGGACGAGGTCGCCGTCCGTCAGCACCTCGCCGAGCTCTGGGGACAGCCGACCCGCGACTGGGACCTGCTGGTCCGGCACGAGATCACGCATGCGCTGCCGTTCCAGCCGGCGCCGCTCCGGATCGCTGCGCCGGCCCGGGTGGGGGAGCGGGTGTACGCCGCCGGCGACCACCGCGACACCGCCTCGATCCAGGGGGCACTGGTCTCCGGGGAGCGCGTCGCCCGGGCCGTGCTCGCGGGGCTCGGCTGACGGCTAGGCCGACGAGGTCCGGCCCGGCTCGACCGGCGTGGGCTCGGTCCCGGGCTCTCTCGACGCCCGCCACACCACGATCCGGTCCGTCAGGTGCCGGCAGGCCACGGCGACGTGGTGCGCGATCCGCTCCTCGGCATCCAACGGCCCGCACGAGCATGCCGTCCGCGCACATCCTCCGGGCCGATGTGCAGAGGCCGACCCGGACCCACCACCCCCGATAGTCCGGCACGAAATGCACCTGTTCGGAAACTCGCATGGTGCCTTTCGTGACGGACTATCCCGGCAGCACTGGTCCGCGACGTGGTCGCTCGCCAGCAGTCCGGCCTGCGCCTGGAGCAGGCGATCGCGGCGGTGCGCGCGCTGCAGCAGCTCGACGAGCCGATTCCAGGGCTTCGCCTTCGGCGCCTTCCAGCGCGGTCAGTTCTACGAGCCCGCCGCCTCGCGGTGGCGCGACCTGGCCCGCCGCTCTCGGCTCGAGATGGTGCTCGCGGAGTTCACTGCAGGGCCGCCGAGCAGCCTGCGCGGCGCCGGCGCTCTCCGCGTGGGAGCGCCCCGGCCAGGAGGCGGTCCTCGACGAGGAGCGCGAGTTCGAGGTGGTCTGGACGCTCGACCCGGTCCCCGTGCGCGCCGCGGGCCACGTCTGCCTCGACATCGCCGAGGCGTCCGGAGCGGTGGATGACGTCGCCTCCCTCCGCACGGCCCTGGCCGCCTCGCCGCTGGCCGCACCGCCGTCGCCGCAGGCCGTCACGGAGTTCTGCGACCGGGTGATCGGGCAGTTCGACGAGCGGGGCCGACGCTGAGCGAGTCAGCGCCGCTCCCTGAGCGCTCTCGAGCAGGCCGTTCGCCCCTGCGGACGAGCACCTCGGCTACGGTCGTGCCGCGACCAGGATCGCCTGGACCGGGAAGGCCTTCCCCGTGTAGCGAGCCCCCGCTGCGCTGTGGGTGCCCGATGTCCGCCGGCCGCCGGTACGCCACCGCGGTGCTGTCCGTGTCCTGCACCTCTGTGAAGCCCGTGGGCGGGACGTGGGTGCCCGGCGCGGTTCGTCGTTGCGGCCGAACCACACCAGCAACGGCGCAGTCGAGGTGGTCACCGATGTCGACGGGAACGTCGTCGCCGAGGCACTGTTTGCCCGGTTGATCACCTCGATCGGGTCGCCAGTAGCCACCGCGCCGGAGAGCGCCACGGCGTGCCCCGACGTCCAGCGCGATCCGTTCCAGGAGAACAGGTACGTGCCACTGTCTGCCGCGGTGAGTCTCTTCCAGTAGATCCTTGTGGTGTCGGCACCACCCTGCGCCGCGGTGCCGGTGTAGGAGGCCTTGAGGGTGAACCCGCTCGGTGCCGTCACCGCGGGCGCGCTCCCGCCCCAGGTGGACACAGAGACGATGAGGACGTCGCCTGTCACCGCCCCGGTCGGCACGGGCACCCGCACCGACGAGGCAAAGACATCGTTGCCGCTCGACGAGCTGGATCGGTACGTCGGACCGCCGGCCTGCACGGTGATGGTGACGGTGGCGGGGGTGCTGGTGACCTGTCCGTCGTTGACGACCAGCTGGAAGGTCAGGGTGGCGGGGCTGGCCGGTGCGGTGAAGGTGGGTCTGCTCGCGGTGTTGCTGGAGAGGGTGACCGGGGTGCCGGCGGTCTGGGTCCACTGGTAGGTCAGCGGGTCGCCGTTGACGTCGGAGCTGCCGGCTCCGTCGAGCTGCACGGTGGCGCCGACGGGCACTGTCTGGGCCGGCCCTGCTGCCGCGACCGGTGGCTGGTTGGGACCGCCGGTCACCGTGACCGTCACGGTGGCGGGGGTGCTGCTGACCTTCCCGTCGTTGACGACCAGGCGGAAGGTCAGGGTGGCCGGGCTGGCCGGTGCGGTGAAGGTGGGTCTGCTCGCGGTGTTGCTGGAGAGGGTGACCGGGGTGCCGGCGGTCTGGGTCCACTGGTAGGTCAGCGGGTCGCCGTTGACGTCGGAGCTGCCGGCTCCGTCGAGCTGCACGGTGGCGCCGACGGGCACTGTCTGGGCCGGTCCCGCCGCCGCGACCGGTGGCTGGTTGGTCACGGTGATGGTGACGGTGGCGGGGGTGCTGTTGACCTGTCCGTCGTTGACGACCAGGCTGGAAGGTCAGGGTGGCGGGGCCGGCCGGTGCGGTGAAGGTGGGTTTGGCCGCGGTGCTGTTGGAGAGGGTGACCGACGGTGCCGGCCGTCTGGGTCCACTGGTAGGTCAGCGGGTCGCCGTTGACGTCGGAGCTGCCCGAGCTCCGTCGAGCTGCACGGTGGAGCCGCCCGGCACTGTCTGGGCCGGTCCTGCGGCCGCGACCGGCGGCTGGTTCCCACGTCGGGGGAGTCCCCGGTAGTACCTCGCCGACGGTCTTGACGACGGTTCCGTTGGCGGCACGCGGTTGCAGCCAGGCAAGGAACTCGTCGATCTCCTCGTCGATCGGGGAGTAGAAGTTGTGCATCAGGTAGACGAGGTGGGTCTTGCCGGGAGCTGCCTCGGCGTCGGTGACGTCCTTCTTCAGCGCCTCCAGGCCCTCGGAGCCGTCGAGGCTCCCGCGGGGTATCCGCAACGCGTACGCGTTCGCCGGGGGGTTGGACTCCCTCTGGTAGATGTCGGTGGTCCGGGCGGAGGCGTACCCCGCTTCCCTGACGTACCGCTGCTCGTCCGGCCCGTGGTAGCCATAGGGATAGGCGAAGGAGACCGGGCGGGGGAATCCTTGGGCTTGCAGGGTGGTGATGTCTCCTTGGATCTCCGCCCGGGCCGTGGCCTCGTCGATGTCGGTCAGCGGTGCGTGGTTGACCGTGTGGCCGCCGATCTCGTGCCCGGCGGCCGAGAACTGACGCAGCTGTGCCCAGGACAGGTGGCCGGACGTGCCCACGGTTCCGGTGTTCACGTAGAACGTGGCACGCATGTCGTGGGCGTCGAAGACCGAGAGCGCCGGGGACTGACTGGACAGGGCATCATCGAAGGTGAACGAGACAATCACATGGTCGGTGGCCGCGGCCTGCACGGTGATGGTGACGGTGGAGGGGGTGCTGGTGACCTGTCCGTCGTTGACGACCAGCTGGAAGGTCAGGGTGGCGGGGCTGGCCGGTGCGGTGAAGGTGGGTCTGCTCGCGGTGTTGTTGGAGAGGGTGACCGGGGTGCCGGCGGTCTGGGTCCACTGGTAGGTCAGCGGGTCGCCGTTGACGTCGGAGCTGGCGGCTCCGTCGAGCTGCACGGTGGCGCCGACGGGCACTGTCTGGGCCGGCCCTGCTGCCGCGACCGGTGGTTGGTTGGGGACCGCCGGTCACCGTGACCGTCACGGTGGCGGGGGTGCTGCTGACCTTCCCGTCGTTGACGACCAGGCGGAAGGTCAGGGTGGCGCGGGCTGGCCGGTGCGGTGAAGGTGGGTCTGCTCGCGGTGTTGCTGGAGAGGGTGACCGGGGTGCCGGCGGTCTGGGTCCACTGGTAGGTCAGCGGGTCGCCGTTGACGTCGGAGCTGCCGGCTCCGTCGAGCTGCACGGTGGCGCCGACGGGCACTGTCTGGGCCGGTCCTGCTGCCGCGACCGGTGGCTGGTTGGTCACGGTGATGGTGACGGTGGCGGGGGTGCTGTTGACCTGTCCGTCGTTGACGACCAGGCGGAAGGTCAGGGTGGCGGGGCCGCCCGGTGCGGTGAAGGTGGGTCTGCTCGCGGTGTTGTTGGAGAGGGTGACCGGCGGTGCCGGCCGTCTGGGTCCACTGGTAGGTCAGCGGGTCGCCGTTGACGTCGGAGCTGCCCGGCTCCGTCGAGCTGCACGGTGGAGCCGCCCGGCACTGTCTGGGCCGGTCCTGCTGCCGCGACCGGCGGCTGGTTCCCACGTCGGGGGAGTCCCCGGTAGTACCTCGCCGACGGTCTTGACGACGGTTCCGTTGGCGGCACGCGGTTGCAGCCAGGCAAGGAACTCGTCGATCTCCTCGTCGATCGGGGAGTAGAACGTCGTGCATCAGGTAGACGAGGTGGGTCTTGCCGGGAGCTGCCTCGGCGTCGGTGACGTCCTTCTTCAGCGCCGCCAGGCCCTCGGAGCCGTCGAGGCTCCCGCGGGGTATCCGCAACGCGTACGCGTTCGCCGGTGGGGTGGACTCCCTCTTGTAGATGTCGGTGGTCCGGGCGGAGGCGTACCCCGCTTCCCTGACGTACCGCTGCTCGTCCGGCCCGTGGTAGCCGATAGGGATAGGCGAAGGAGACCGGGCGGGGGAATCCTTGGGCTTGCAGGGTGGTGATGTCTCCTTGGATCTCCGCCCGGGCCGTGGCCTCGTCGATGTCGGTCAGCGGTGCGTGGTTGACCGTGTGGCCGCCGATCTCGTGCCCGGCGGCTGAGAACTGACGCAGCTGTGCCCAGGACATGTGGCTCGGACGTGCCCACGGTTCCGGTGTTCACGTAGAACGTGGCACGCATGTCGTGGGCGTCGAAGACCGAGAGCGCCGGGTACTGACTGGTCCGGGCATCGTCGAAGGTGAACGAGACAATCACATGGTCGTCCACGGCCGCTGCCGGGTTGTCGCTGACGATCATCGGGAGGCTGGCAAACATTGCCACGGCGAGTGGCCTCACGAGTCGGCGGTGCAGTTTCCCCGGGCGGGTAGCCAATGTGTGCCGGCCACCTGCCTTGCCTGAAACGAACCAGCGCCGCCGTCGCCCAACCAGACTCTCGAGTGTGCTCGTCGCCCTCACGTTCTCGCCCGACTCGCGATGGATCGGTGCCAGGGATCGATGGTCGTTCCGACCGCCCACCCAGCCTGCCGCCGATCCTCGCCAGGCTGTCGTTTCCCGATGGCTGGCACGCTCGAGACCCTCCCCCGTGGTGTGCTCCCGCGCCGACCGCGCCGACGGTGCCGACCGCGGCGCACGAAGCCTTGCCACCAGCCTCACCCCTGAGGGGGAGATGAACATCGCCAACGTTGATGAAAGCCGATCCTCACGGCAGCGAAACCCCGGTCGGGCGTGCCCGACTCTCCGTGTTTGCCGCGGGATCGGGGTGACTACTTCTCAACCCTCCGACTCGCCGAGAACGCCACGCCACTTGGACGTACGCCCGCTTGGTCGCGGTGACCTTGACCTTGATCTTCTTGCCACGGTCGGCGCTCTGGACCACGTAGGTCCGGTGGGTCGCGCCGGCGATGCGTTGCCGTTCCGCAGCCACCTGTACTCGTAGCGGCCCGCGGCCGGCGTCCACCTGCCGGGCATGGCCGCGAGCTTCTTGCCGACCACCGCCGCACCGGTGATCTTGGGCGCGGCCGTGGCCTTGAGGGCCCTGCCCTTCGCGACCACGACGCCGGCGCTGCCCTTCGACGCTTGGCCTCCCGGACCGTGCGCGGTGACCGCGCAGGCGATCTCCTTCGCCAGCACGGAGGCCTTGAGGGAGAGCCTGGTGCCGGTGGCACCACGGATGACCGCGCCGTTGGCCGCCCAGTTGTACTCGTAGGAGGTCGCGCCGGTCCACGCTCCGGGTTTGCACATCACCTTAGAACCGACCCGCGCTCTGCCGGCGATCGTGGGGGAGCGGGTGTTGGCCGGTGCCCGTGCCTGTGTCGTGATGGTCACGGATGCCGGACTGCTGCTGACCCGTCCGTCACCGACCACTAGACGGAATGTGAGTGCCACCGGGTCGGGCGGCGCGGTGAACCTGGGCTTGCACCGCGGTATCGCTGGCGAGGATGACGCTCGGGCCGCCCGTCTGGCTCCATTGGTAGGTCAGCGGGTCTCCGTTCGGGTCGGAGCTGCCCGAGCCATCGAGGTGCACGGTCGAGCCGGTCGGCACCGTCTGGTCCGGCCCGCGGCCGCGACCGGCGGCTGGTTCCCCCGCAGTGACGTCGCCCACAGTCTTGACTACGGTGCCGATGGCGGCCCTCGGCTTCAGCCAGGCGAGGAAGTCGCGGACCTCGGAGTCGATCGGAGAGTAGAAGTCGTGCAGCACATAGACGAGGTGGGTGCTGCCGGGAGCCGCCTCGGCATCGGTGACGTCCTTCTTCAGCGCCTCCAGGCCCTCGGAGCCGTCGAGGCTCCCGCGGGGTATCCGCAACGCATACGCGTTCGCCGGTGGGCTTGACTCCCGCTGTGTAGATGTCGGTGGTTCGGGCGGAGGCGTACCCCGCTTCCCTGACGTACCGCTGCTGGTCCGGCCCGTGGTAGCCGAAGGGATAGGCGAAGGAGACCGGGCGGGGGAATCCTTGGGCTTGCAGGGTGGTGATGTCTCCTTGGATCTCCGCCCGGGCCGTGGCCTCGTCGATGTCGGTCAGCGCTACGTGGTTCACCGTGTGGCCGCCGATCTCGTGCCCCGCGTCTGCGAGCTGATGCAGCTGTGCCCAGGTGAGGATTCCTTGCGAGCCGACTGTCCCGGTGTTCACGTAGAACGTGGCACGCATGTCTTGGTCACCGAAGACCGACAGGGCCGAGTACTGGGTCTCCCGTGCGTCGTCGAAGGTGAAGGAGACGATGACATGGTCGTCCTGGGCTGCCGCCGGCGGACCTTTGACGAACACCGAGAGACTGGCGACCAGGACGACTGTCAGCGCACGTCACGAGCCGCGAGGGAGGCATGTGCCGGGCGGAGAATGGTGGCCTTCCCCGCGTGGGCAGGACACCACGGGCGCACGTTCGGCCGCGCCTGAGCAGGGTCCCCTTCGTGCTCCGCGACATGTCTCCCCCCATCCAGAAAGGGTTCTCCTGGCAGCGGGTTCGGCGTCCACCACCGAAAGAGACACCGGTGTCGGCGAAGGACGCCGCGCCACACGCGTGACGGTGCGGCGAAGGGCTGTTCTGTCGATCCTCTACCCGAGCCTCTGCGGATCCCCCATCGAGTCATGGTCACCTCGTGGCGACGCTTCTCCATGCTCTCGTATGCGCTCCCATGTCGCCAGTGCGAACGGCGCAACGCCACGAGCATGCGCCCCAGCGGCCGGGCTCAGCATCGCCAACGTTGGCGAAACCATGGGGCCCACGCAGACGCCTGTCCGGCCGACCGCGCTGTGCGCCGCGTGACCGGAGCCCCTCCACCCTTCGTGGTGCCAGACGCAAGAGACAGGCCGAGTGATCGCCGGCGCCGCCGAGCTCGCCCGTCCCGACCCGCTCACGTCGACCGCCGACCGGCTCGCCGACTTCGTGCGCGACGAGATCGCGGGCTCTGCATACAGGCGCCGCCGGGCAGACTTTCGTCGGTGACCCCGATTGTCGGGATGGCGGGTACGTGGCGCTGCCGGGGCGGCGCTTTCTGCTCGACACCAGGGGGCTTTCCGCGCGGCGGCAAGCCGGCCATCCCGGGCACCTCGCAGAGCCGGCGCGCCAGTCCGTCGGGGAGTGTGCGGGTCTCGCCTCCGGCCGATGTGCAGAGGCTGACCCGGACCCACCACCCCCGATAGTCCGGCACGAAAAGCACCTGTTCGGACCCTCGCATGGTGCCTTTCGTGACGGACTATCCCGGCAGCACAATGGTGTGCTCGACGACGGGATCGAGGGAGAGCCATGACGACGGCGGACCTGGAGAGGGTCGAGGCGCGGTTGCAGGCGCTGCTCGACGGCTACCGTCCCGAGCTCGTGGACGGCACGATCTACGGCATCCCGTCGCTGGTCTGGCCGGGCGCGACGGGCCACGACTACTTCGTGGCGATCAAGCGCGGGGCGAGGTACGTGAGCCTCTACCTGATCATCGCGGACCGCTATCCCGACGACCTGGCGGCCGCCTCGCCGGAGCTGCTGGCCCGGCGCACGGGCCGGGCGACGTTCGCCTTCCCGTCCCTGGACGACGAGCTCGAGGCGGACCTCGGCGCGCTGCTCGACCGGCTGCTCGTGCGCTACCGGGCCGAGCACGCGTGACCCAAGACTAGAACGCGTTACAGTCCCCGAGTGACCACCGGACCCGTCTCCCCGGACTCCGGTGAGCACTGGACCGAGCCGGGTGCGTGGCCGGCGGCGCCCGGCGTGCACCGGATCCCGCTGCCGCTGCCGACCGACGGGCTCAAGGCCGTCAACGTCTACGTCCTGGAGACCGACGACGGGCTCACCCTGATCGACGCGGGCTGGGCGATCGAGGTCGCCCGCGACCTCCTCGAGGCGTCCCTGCGCAGCCTCGGTCACGCGACCAGCGACATCAGCCGGTTCCTGGTGACCCACGTCCACCGCGACCACTACACGCAGGCGGTCACCGTGCGCCGCGACTTCGGTGCCCACATCAGCCTCGGTCTCGGCGACAAGCCCACGCTGGACGCCCTCCTGGACCGGCCGGACCGGCACCACGACCCCCACGTCGCCCTGCTGCACCGGGCCGGGGCCCACGACATCGCCGAGCAGTGGCGCGCCTTCAACGAGGCTCACGACCCGGACCTGTCGGTCTGGGGCTACCCCGACGCGTGGCTCGAGGACGACCACCCGATCGCGGTCGGCGACCGCACCCTCGACGCCGTCGCGACGCCCGGCCACACCCAGGGCCACTTCGTCTTCGCCGACCGGGCCGCCGGGCTGCTGTTCGCGGGCGACCACGTGCTGCCCACCATCACCCCGTCCATCGGCTTCGAACCGGTGCCGACGGCCGCGCCGCTCGCCGACTTCCTCGGGTCGCTCACCAAGGTGCGCGGGCTCGACGACCTGACCCTGCTGCCGGCGCACGGACCGGTGGCTCCGTCGAGCCACACCCGCATCGACGAGCTGCTCGTCCACCACGACGTGCGACTCGCGCTGTGCCGGGACGCCGTGGCACCGGGCGCCCGCACGGCGTACGACGTGGCCACGGTGCTGCCCTGGACCCGGCACGACCGCGCCTTCAGCGACCTCGACGTCTTCAACGCCGCCCTCGCCACGCTCGAGACGAGGGCGCACCTGGAGCTGCTGGTCGCGCGCGGCGAGGTCTCCCGGCACGACGGTCCCGACGGGTCGACGTACGCCCTCAGCCGCTGACGCCCGCCGGCCTCGTCATCGGCAGGTGCAGGATGCCCCCGTCGTCGAACTCGGGACCGCTCACCTCGAAGCCGTACGACGCGTACCACCCCGCCAGGCCGGTCTGCGCGTCCAGTCGCACCGGCCGGTCGCCGGTCTCCGCGAGAGCGGCGCGCATCAGCTCGTCGGCGAGCCCGCGACCGCGCGCGGACCGCGCCACGACCACGCGGCCGATCCGGGCGGCGTCGCCGTCGTCGAGGAGGCGGAGGTACCCGACCACGACGTCGTCCTCGGTCAGCACCAGGTGCCGGGTCGTGGGATCGAGGTCCCGGCCGTCGAGGTCGGGGTAGACCGAGGCCTGCTCGACCACGAACACGTCCTGCCGCAGCCGCCAGACGTCGTAGGCGGTGCGGCTGTCGAGGCCCTCGAAGCCCAGGCTGCGGATCACGACAGCCAGGCCACGGTCTGCCGGAGCGCGCGCGCCGCCTCCGGGAATCAGCGGCAGCACCGGGTAGACGTGCATCGCGTCCGGCTCGACCACCGTGGTCAGGTCCCAGCCGGCCTCGGCGGCGCGGCGTTCGAGCAGCCGCGCAGGCGGGCGCGAGCAGGTCGCGGGTGCCGTAGAACATCAGCGCAGGCGGCAGCCCGCGCAGGTCGCCGAGCCCGGGCGAGACCTCGGGCCGGGTCAGGTCGTCGGTCGAGCCGGCCCACCAGGCGGCGTACGCCTTCGACTTGCTGAGGAAGAGCCACGGGTCGACCGCGTCGGCCTCGACCGTGCCCGGCGCCGACATCGTCAGGTCGACCCAGGGCGCGTGCAGCAGCAGGTGCGTCGCCTGCGGGTGTCCGCGGTCGCGCATCGCCTCGGCCAGCGCCAGGGCGTAGCCGCCCCCCGACGAGTCCCCGGCGAGCACCGCACCGCCGGGCTCCTCGGCCCACCGGCCGGCCAGGGCGACGAGCGGCTCGAAGGAGTCGCGCCAGGTGTGCTCGGGTGCGAGCGGGTAGTCGGGCAGCACCACGCGCGCTCCGAGCGCCCGGGCCAGTCGGCCCGCGTAGCGCACCTGGAAGGTGCTGATCGGCCCCATGTAGCCACCGCCGTGCAGGTACACCACCGTCCGGGTCGGCTCGAGGTGCCGCGGCGTGATGACGTACGACGCGAAGGCGCCGCGCGGCCCGGTGAGGCTCTCGGTGACGACGGAGAACCGACGCTCGAACCCGGGGACCGCCCGGGTCGGCAGGGACCGGTCCAGCGTGGCGTGCCAGCGGACCACCCGGTCCCGCTCGGCCGGCTCGTCCACGAGCTCGCCGGCCTTCCGCAGGCGGGGGATGACGGCGGCGAGAAGCTCGTGGCGACGGCTGGGCACGGCGCTCAGGCTACGGCGGGCCGGGAGGCGGTCCCAGGTCGAGTCAGCGGTCGGCGTCGATGAGGTAGCCGTCGCCGTCCGGCACCAGCCTCAGGACCTGGTTCTCGGTCGTGACGCTGCCGTCGGTGCGTGTGTAGGTGATCTGCGCGGAGACCTGGTCCGAGCCGACGGCCCGCACGTTCGTCGCGTCGGTCGAGTCGATGGTGGCCCAGAAGCCGTCGTAGCTGTCGCGCCCGACCCTGCCCTGCATGGCGGGGGACAGCATGGCCCAGCCCGCGTCCAGGTCGCCGGGCACCGTGTCGAAGTAGGTGTCGACGGTCTGCTCCCGTGCGCGCGCCGAGCCCGTCGGCGTCGCCGGAGCGGTCTCGTCGTCGGACGGCGTGCTCGCCGACGGCTCGGGGGTCGACGACGCGCTCGGGGGTCGCCGAGGCGCCGTCGGACTGCGTCGGCGCCGCGGAGCTTCGGTCGTCAGCCTCAGGACCCCCGTCGGCGTCGTCGGCGCCGAGGGACTGCGGCGAGGTAGACGACGCCGATGCCCACGAGGAGCAAGGCGGCCACGACGAGCGCCACCGGGAAGAACCGGGAGCGGTCCGGAGCCGCCGACGTGTCCGCAGGAGGCGGCGTAGGCGTCTGCTCCGGCTTGGTGTCCGGCTCGGGCACCGCGGCTGGCCCGGGCGTGCGTACGGCGGGCACCGTCCCGACCGTGGTCCTGGACACCAGGTCCCGCAGTGCCTCGCTGGCCTCTGTCATGTCCCACCTGGTGGCCGGGTCGGGGTCCATCAGGTGCCCGATCGGCTCCTGGAGCAGGCCGGCCCGGACCGGCCGTGGGACCGGTGTGGTCGCGATCACCTGCAACATCGCCAAGGGATTCGGCAGGCGAGGGTGCGGTGGGCGACCCTCGACGGCGGCGTACAGCGTCGCGCCGAGCGCCCAGGCGTCCGCCGCCGTCGAGGGATCCGCGCCGCGCGCGAGCTCCGGCGAGAAGTACGCCGGTGTACCGCTCGTCATCCCGGTCTGCGTGAGCCGGTCGTCGTGGGCAGGATGGGCGATGCCGAAGTCGCTGATCTTGGCCAGGTCGTCGTCGGCGACCAGGATGTTGGCGGGCTTGACGTCGCGGTGGATGATCCCGGCCGCGTGCGCCGCCGCCAGGGCCGCAGCCACCTGGGCTCCGATCCTGGCCACCCGCTCCGCGGGCAACGGTCCGGGGCCCATCAGCTCCGACAGGGTCCGGGACTGGAAGTACTCCATGACCAACCAGGGGATGCCGTCGTGCTCGACGACGTCGTAGATCGCGACGGCGTTGCGGTGGTTGAGTGCTGCGGCGCTGCGCGCCTCGCGCATCGCACGACGGGTGTCGCCGGTCCGCTCGCCGTCCACGGCGCCGATCTGCTTGACGGCGACGGTCCGCTGCAGCACCTCGTCGCGGCACAACCACACGGTGCCCATCCCCCCGCGACCGATGGCGCGATCGATGCGGTAGCGACCGCCGATCAGTTCCTTCGGAGGCGCGTTCGCGGCTCCCACCTCCCCGGCTCGTCGTCGGATGACCCGGGACCACGTACCCGCTGGAGCCCACACTCAGTCGCCTCCGCTTGGGTAAACACCAGTGAAATCACGGATGCGGCGCGATCGGACTGGGAGGAAGGTGAAGACATGACGTTGATGGCCACCTCCCCCCGACCCGTTCGCGCGCTGCGCCGCGGCCCCGAGACCCCGTGCCTCGAGCTGGATGTCGCCCGCGCAGTCTCCAGGCTCCGGCGGCTCGCCGGCGCGATCCCCGGGGCGACCGTGCACCACACGGTCGAGGGGGACCCGCACCCCGCGCTGCTCGCCAGCCTGGTCGCGGCCGGGGGCAGCTTCTCGGTGGAGACGCCGGCCAAGCTGCACGCCTGCCTCACCGCCGGAGCCCCCGAGGGCACGGTCGTGCACGGCCGGCTCACGGGCTCCGAGGACGCCGTCGCACCCGAGTGCGTGGCCGAGGCCGCGCGGCTGGGGGTCCGCCGCTTCGTGGTCGACAGCGCGATGGACTGCCGCACGGTCGCCGAGGTGGCGCCCGGGAGCGCCGTCCTGGTGCGGGTCACCAAGGGCCAGGGTGGTGCCGGGTGCACACCCACGGAGGCCGTGTCGGTGCTCGTGGGCGCCGCGCGGCTCGGCCTCGACGCCGCCGGGGTGTCGGTCGACGTCGGCGCGGAGCGGCTCAACCCCGTGGCCTGGCGGGCCCCGGTCGCCGTCGCCAGCTCCATCTTCACCGCGCTCCGCAAGGCCGGGCACCAGCCGTGGCTGCTGGGTGTCGGCGGCGGGCTGCCCGCGACGCACGAGAACGGCGCCCCGCCCGCGTCCCTCTTCGCCGCCGCCATCGACCGCGCGCTGCGCCAGGAGTTCGGGATCGAGCGCCCGCAGACCCTGGTCGAGCTCGGCCGGGCGCTCGGAGTGGCGGCCGCCGCCTAGCCACCAGGTGCCGGCGGCGAGCCAGTCGTGCCGTCGGGAGGTCTAGACTCGACCTCACAGACAGGGGAGCCCGATCGCGGGCTGAGAGTGCGGATGACCCGCAGACCCTCCGAACCTGCTCCGGTTAGCACCGGCGAAGGGAGTCACCGTGAGGCGTTCACTCACGCTTGCCCGCTCCAGCGCGATCGCGGTCGCCCTCGTGGTCCTGTCGGCGTGCTCGCTGGTCGGGGACGGGAGACGACGACACCGCCCCCGACCCGTCCTCCGGCGCGGTCCCGTCGGAGGTCGTGCTGGTCACCCACGACTCCTTCGCGCTGCCCAAGAAGCTGCTCAAGAAGTTCGAGGCGGACTCCGGCTTCACCCTCGACGTCCGGTCGGTCGGCGACGCGGGCACCCTGACCAACCGGTTGGTCCTCACCAAGGACAACCCCACCGGTGACGTGGCGTTCGGCGTCGACAACACCTTCGCCTCGCGCGCGCTCGACGCCGGGGTCTTCGCCGACTCGGGGGTCACGCTGCCCGCGGGCGCCGAGGACTTCGCGCTCGACGACGGGACCGACCGGCTGGTGCCGGTCGACACGGGCAGCGTGTGCGTCAACGTCGACACCACGTGGTTCGACGAGCGCGGCGTGCCCGCGCCGCAGACGCTCGACGACCTGACCGACCCGGCGTACCAGGACCTGTTCGTCCTTCCCGGCGCGGCGACCAGCTCGCCCGGCATGGCCTTCCTGCTCACCACCATCGCGGAGTACGGCGACGCCTGGCCGGACTACTGGGCCGACCTGATGGCCAACGGCGCCAAGCTCACCAACGGGTGGAGCGACGCCTACTACGTCGACTTCACCCAGGGCGGCGGCGACGGCGAGCGCCCGATCGTGCTCTCCTACGACTCCTCGCCGGCGTTCACGCCGACCGCGGACGGCTCGGCGTCCACGACGGCGGCGCTGCTGGACACCTGCTTCCGCCAGGTGGAGTACGCCGGAGTCCTCGAGGGCGCGGCCAACCCCGACGGCGCCCGGGCGCTGGTCGACTTCCTGCTGACTCCCGAGGTGCAGGCGGCGCTGCCGGAGAGCATGTACGTCTTCCCGGTCGTCGACGGGGTGGAGCTGCCCGAGGACTGGGCGCGGTTCGCGACCCAGCCCGAGGACCCGTACACGCTCGACCCGGCCGAGATCACCGCCCAGCGCGAGGAGTGGCTGACCACGTGGTCCGACGTCACCTCGCGCTGATCGGGCTGAGCGCGGTCCCGCTCCTGGTCCTCGGCGTCTTCTTCGTGCTGCCGGTGGCCGGCATGATCGCCGAGGGCTTCGTGGTCGACGGCAGCCTCGACGTGCGCGGCGTGCTCGAGGTGCTGGCCCGGCCGCGGGTGCACCGCGTGCTGTGGTTCACGCTGTGGTCGTCCACCGTCGGGACCGCGATGTCGCTGCTGCTCGGCCTGCCCGCGGCGTACGCGCTGCACCGGCTGGACTTCCCGCTGCGCGGCGCCCTGCGCGCGCTGCTGCTGGTGCCGTTCGTGCTGCCGACCGTCGTGGTGGGGGTGGCCTTCCGGCAGCTGCTCGGCGAGGCGGGTCCGCTCGCCTTCCTCGGCCTCGACGGCTCGGCGGCGCGCGATCATCGCCGGGCTGACGTTCTTCAACGCAGCGGTGGTGATCCGCGCCGTCGGCACGGCGTGGGAGGACCTCGACCCGCGTCCGGGCGAGGCGGCCGCGGCGCTCGGCGCGTCCCCGCTCCAGGTGCTGCGCACGGTGACCCTGCCGGCGCTGCGGCCGGCGATCGTCTCGGCGGCGACGGTGGTGTTCTTGTTCTGCGCGACCGCCTTCGGCGTCGTGCTGACCCTGGGCGGGCTGCGCTACAGCACCGTCGAGACGGAGATCTACCTGCTCACCACCAACCTGCTCGACCTGCAGGCGGCCGCGGCGCTCTCGGTCCTCCAGCTGCTGGTGATCGTGGTCCTGCTGGTGCTCGCGCGGCGGCTGCGAGCGAGCAAGGACCCCACCGTGGCGCGGCTGCAGGTCCGGCCGCACCCGGTCCGCCGTGGCGACGCGGGGGCGCTCGTGGCCACCGCGCTGCTGCTCGGCTTCGTGCTGGCGCCGTTGCTGACGCTGCTCGCCGGGTCCCTGCGTGCGGGCGACACGTGGAGCCTGGACAACTACCGGGCGCTGGCCACCACCGGCCGGTCCCCGGGCGGTGGAGAGGCGCTCGCCGTTCCCGTCACCGACGCGCTCGTCAACTCGCTGCGCACGGCGTTCGACGCGACCTGGATGGCGCTGTCCCTCGGCCTCCTGATCGCGGTGATCGTCACCCGGCGGTCGTACTCACCCGGGGAGCGGCGGGTCCGCACCGGCCTGGACGCGATCGTGATGCTGCCGCTGGGGGTGTCGGCCGTGACGCTGGGCTTCGGGTTCCTGATCACCCTCGACCAGCCGCCGCTCGACCTGCGCGACAGCGCGCTGCTGGTGCCGATCGCCCAGGCGCTGGTCGCGTTGCCGCTCGTCGTCCGCACCCTGGCGCCGGTGCTGGGCGGCATCGACGACCGGCAGCGCCAGGCGGCCGCCTCGCTCGGGGCGAGCCCGTGGCGGGCCGTGCTGACGGTCGACCTGCCGGCGATCCGGGTGCCCCTGCTGGCGGCGGCCGGCTTCGCCTTCGCGGTCTCGCTGGGGGAGTTCGGGGCGACGTCGTTCCTGGCCCGCGACGACCACCCGACGCTGCCGGTGGCGATCTACCGCCTGCTCGGCCACCCGGGCGCCCTCAACTACGGGATGGCGCTGGCCGCGTCGGTGCTGCTCGCCGCCACCACCGCCCTCGTGGTGCTGGCGGTCGAGCGGCTGCGGGTGCCACCGGTGACGGCGTTCTGATGGCGCTCACCCTGCGCGACGTGGTGGTGCGGTACGGCGACGTCCGCGCCGTCGACCGGGTCTCCCTCGACCTCGAGCAGGGGCGGGTGCTCGCCGTGCTCGGGCCGTCCGGCTGCGGCAAGTCGACGCTGCTGCGGGCGGTGGCGGGTCTGGAGCCGGTGACCGAGGGCTCGCTCGCCTTCGACGGCCGCGACCTGGCGCGGGTGCCGACCCACCGGCGCGGCTTCGCGCTGATGTTCCAGGACGGCCAGCTCTTCGCCCATCTCAGCGTGGCCCGCAACGTGGCCTACTCCCTGCGCCTGCGCGGGGTCCCGGCCGCCGCCCGCGCGAGCCGGGTGCGCGAGCTCCTCGACCTCGTCGGTCTCTCCGGCTTCGAGGACCGGCTGCCGGCGACCCTCTCGGGGGGCGAGCGGCAGCGGGTCGCGCTGGCCCGGGCGCTGGCCGTCGAGCCGCGGCTGCTGCTCCTCGACGAGCCGCTCTCGGCCCTCGACGCCACCCTGCGCGGTCGGTTGGCGCTCGACCTGCGCGAGATCCTGCGCGCCGCGGGCACGACGGCGCTGATGGTGACCCACGACCACGAGGAGGCCTTCACCGTCGCCGACGAGATGGCGGTCATGCGCGCGGGGAGGATCGTCCAGCGCGGCGAGCTCTCGGCGGTCTGGCGGGCGCCGGTCGACACGGACACCGCGTTGTTCCTCGGCTACGCCCGGGTGCTGACGGGCGCTCCGGCCGCCCGGGTCCTCGACGCCGCCGGCCTGCCGCCGGCGCCGGCCGTCGCCGTACGACGTTCCGCCCTGGTCGCGACACCGACCGGCGGCACGTCGCTCCGCGGACGCGTGGTCTCGGCGCGGGCCACCCCCGAGCAGCTGCGGCTGGTCGTCGACGTCGCGGACGTCGGGGAGCTCGACGCGGTGGCCGCCCTCGACGCGCACCTCGCGCCCGGGGACGCCGTCGCCCTGCGCGTGGAGCCCACGCGGGTGGCCCTCGTGGGCCGGGAGGGGGAACTGGACGAACCCTCCTAGACTGACCGGCATGTATCGCCGGGCCTATGCGCTGCTCATCGGAGTGGCCGCCACCATGGGTCTGCTGGCGATCATCGCCTCCCTCAGCGTCGACCGGAAGCTGGCGGACCCGGAGGGGTTCCTCGGTCCCGCCTGGGTGCGGCTGCCGATGCTGCTGGTCGGCGCCTTCCTCATGGACATCGTGCCGCGGATGATCCCCGCGCTCAGGTTCGGCCCCGGCCGGGTCCGCGACGTCGTCCGGGTCCGGGTGGCCGAGCACTGGACCCGCGAGCGGCTGACGCTGGTGGTCCTCGGCGTGACCTGCTTCTACATCACCTACGTGAGCTACCGGAACCTCAAGTCGTTCCTGCCCTTCATCATCCACACGAAGTACGACCGCGAGCTGCACCTGATCGACCGGGCGCTGTTCTTCGGGCACGAGCCCGCCGTGGTGCTCCACGGCCTGCTCGGCGAGGGCCCGGTCGCGCACCTGCTCTCGACGATCTACCTGTGGTTCCTGCCGCTGGTGCCGCTGGCCCTCACCGCCTGGCTGATCTGGTCGCGCAACATCTCCTTCGGCTACTGGTTCGCCACCTCCCAGTGCATCGCCTGGTCCCTCGGCACGCTGTCCTACTACGCGCTGCCGACCCTCGGCCCCGGCTTCGAGTACCCCTGGCTCTACCAGGACATCGACCAGACGGCCTCCTCCCAGCTCATGGACGCCCTGGACGGTGGTCGAGACGCGGTGCTGTACGGACCCGTGCAGGACGCCGTCCAGTCGGTGGCCGGCTTCGCGTCCCTGCACACCGCGATCACGCTGCTGGTGGCGCTGATGGCGCAGTACACCCTGCGGTCCCGCGTCGTGCACGTCGTGCTCTGGGTCAACTTCGGGGTCACCGTCCTGGCGACGCTGTACTTCGGCTGGCACTACGTCGCCGACGACATCGCCGGCATCGTCATCGCGCTGCTGGCCTTCTACCTCGGCGGCATCGCCAGCGGCCAGAAGTTCGACCGGCACGGCCTCTCGTCGCACCCCACGACCGACTCCTCGTTGATCCCCATCGACGACTGAGGACCGCCTCCTCGCGAATTACACCGGTGTGGTTAGTCAAGCCGACACGCCGGGCGATTCGTCATTTTCTGTGAAAACTGTTCCAGTTGGGACAACTGAGCATTAGCGTGCTGCGAGTTGCCCACGGGAATGGGATTCCGCGGGCGACGTCATCCGCCCCCCGATGACGACCCCCAGGGCCCCACGACGCAGGGAGTGAGTTTCCGTGGCCACACCGCGCCGCTCGCGACGCGCGACCCGGACCCTGGGGGTCTCCCTTCTCGCCCCCGTTCTCGTCGTCGCCGGGCTGCTGGTCGCGCTTCCCCCGGCCGTCGCGGGGACCGACGACCGGACCCTCCCCAGCGCCGACGACGTCGCGGTCGCCGAGGCCGCGGTCGCCGAGCAGGCGCGCACCGTCGCCGCCGTGCGCACCGATCTCGTGCTCGCCGACCAGCGGCTGCGCACCTCCTCGATCGCCGCCGCCCAGGCCGCCGAGGCCTTCAACACCGCGCGGTGGCAGCTCTCCCTGGCACGCCGGGCCGCTCGCGAGGCCGACCTGGCCCAGCAGGCCGCGCTCGACGCCGTCGACCGGCAGCGCGCGGCGTACGAGTCCACGCTCGCCTCGACCTACCAGATGTCGCCCGAGCTCACCGCGCTCTCCGCGATCGTCCGCTCCGACGGCATCGCCACCGTCGTCGACCGGGCCACCACGCTGACCAACGCCGAGCAGGCGATGGACGAGCGGTACGACGACTTCCGGGCCGCCTCGACCGTTGCCGACGTCGTCGCCGCCCAGGCCACCGAGGCCCGGGCGGCCGCGGAGGACCTGCGCGAGCAGACCCGCGACAGCAAGGACGCGGCCCGGGCCGCCGAGGCGGCGGCCGCTGACGAGGCCGCGGCGATCGCGGCCGAGCGGGACACGCTCATCGGCGAGCTGGCCGACCTGCAAGGCGTGTCCGTCGAGCTCGCGGCCCAGCGGCAGACCGAGCTGGAGCGACGGGCCGAGGAACGCCGCAAGCGGGCCGAGGAGCGCAAGCGCAAGCGCGAGCACCAGGACGACCCGCCGCCGCCCCCGGCGCCCGTGCCGTCGCCCACGCCGACCCCGACCCCGACGCCGGCCCCGCCGAAGCCGCCGAAGACCCCCTCGACCCCGACCCCGGCGCCCGCACCGACGCCGACCCCGGCGCCCGACGCCCGCACGCCCGACCCCGGCGCCCGCGCCGGCTCCGACCCCGACGCCGGTGCCCGCGCCGGTGCCCGCTCCCGTCCCCACCCCGGCCCCCGCGCCGTCCGGCGACGCGGCGGCGGCGGTCGCCTTCGCCGCCGCACAGCTCGGCGACGCCTACCGGTGGGGCGCCGCCGGCCCCGACTCGTGGGACTGCTCGGGCCTGATGCTGATGGCCTGGCGGGCGGGCGGGATCTCGCTGCCGCACTCCTCGGCGGGCCAGTACGCCGCCTCCACGCCGATCGGCGCCGGGGACCTCCGGCCCGGCGACCTGGTCTTCTGGGGTGCCAGCCCGTCGGGCATCTACCACGTCGCGATGTACGTCGGCGGGGGCGAGATCATCCACGCGCCCCGCACCGGCCGGCCGGTCAGCCGCGAGTCGATGTACTACTGGACGGCTCCGGACTACTTCGCCCGTCCCTGACCGCTGCCCTTGGGTCATCCGAGACTTTGGAACGCCCCGCCACCCCTTGATGCGACCGAGGCGTCGTCAGTAGCGTGACGCGGAAGCTCGGGGCCGCGCCGGTCGTGCGACGGCGATCGGCGACCGGGGGAGGGCACGTGGGACGGCTCCTGCATCGGCTCGGTGCCTTCTGCGCCCGGTCACGCCCTCGTCGTCATCGGCATCTGGCTCGTCGTCGCCCTCGGGGTCGGAGCGGCGGTCGCGGCCTTCGGCGCGCAGACCAACAACGTGCTGTCCCTGCCGGGCACCGGGAGCCAGGAGGTCAAGGACCTCCTGGAGGACCGCTTCCCTCCCCAGCAGAACGGCGTCAACCCGATCGTCTTCGACGTCGAGACGGGCAAGCTCACCGACGACGAGAACAAGAAGGCCGTCCAGGCGTCGGTGAAGGCGATCCGGCAGCAACCGCACGTCTACAGCGTGACCAACCCGCTCAGCAGCGCCGGCCAGACCGCGGGCCTGCTCTCGGAGGACGGGCAGACGGCGTTCGCGCCGGTGCTCCTCGACATCAGCTCGGGCGACCTCACGACGGAGATCGCGCAGGACGTCCTCGACGCCACCGGGCCGGCCCAGGACGTCGGGATCACCACCGCGGCCGCGGGCTCGATCGGCAGCACCCTGTCCACCGACGACTCCGAGATCAGCGAGATCGTCGGCATCATCGCCGCGATGATCATCCTCAGCCTGGTCCTGGGGAGCCTGGTCGCGATGGGGCTGCCGATCATCACCGCCGTCGTGGGCCTCGGCGTCGCCCTCGGCATCGTGGGGCTGGCCGGGCACGTCGTCGCGATCCCGTCCAGCGGCCCCACCCTGGCCACGATGATCGGGCTCGGGGTCGGCATCGACTACGCGTTGTTCCTCATCACCCGGCACCAGGACCAGCTGCGCGACGGCGTACCCGTGCCCGAGTCGATCGCCAACGCCGTGGCGACGTCGGGGAGCGCCATCGTCTTCGCGGGCTGCACCGTCGTCATCGCGTTGCTCTCGCTCGGCGTCGCCGGGATCCCCCTGGTGAGCGCCCTCGGCCTGGCCTCGGCGATCGCGGTCGTGTGCGCCGTCCTGGTCGCGATCTCCCTGCTCCCGGCCTTCCTGGGACTGCTGGGTCCGCGGATCAACCGGCTTGCGCTGCCGGCGTTCCTGCGTCCCAAGCCCACCGGCCGCCCCGGCATGTGGTCGCGCTGGGCCGGCGTGGTCCACCGGCACCCGCTGCTGATCGCCGTGCTGTCGGTGGCGGCGCTCGTGCCGCTGATCATCCCCGTGTTCTCGCTCCGGCTGGGCCAGGAGGACATCGGGGCGACGTCGCCGGACACGACCGAGCGCCAGGCCTACGACCTGATCACCGCCGGCTTCGGGGTCGGCTACAACGGGCCTCTGCAGGTGGCCTCGGCCCTCGACCCGGTCGCGACGCCGAGCGCGGCGTACACCAAGAAGTACGACAAGGCGCAGTCGCTGCAGACCGACCTGGAGAACAAGCAGATCGAGCTGCCCAAGGAGCAGAAGCAGCTCGAGAAGCAGCAGCAACAGCTCGAGAAGCAGCAGCAGTCGCTCGAGCGGCAGAAGACGCAGCTGGAGAACCAGCAGGCCAGTCTCGAACAGGCAGGCCGCGCAGCTCCAGGCCCAGCAGAGCTCCCTGGAGCAGCAGGCGGCCCAGCTCCAGCAGGAGCGTCAGGTCCTCGAGACGAGGGCGACGGAGCTGGAGCGGCGGGCCGCGGAGCTGCGGCGGGAGGCCGAGGCGCTGGCCGCCCGGATCCGCCCCCTCGCGCGGGAGCTGGCCGGGCTCGAGGCGCGGGAGCGGGCTCTGCTGCGCGCGATCGAGCGCGCCAAGGACCGACCGCGTCTCCAGGAGCGGCTGCGCGAGCGGCTGGCCGAGGTCCGGGCCCGGGAGGCGACCGTCCGGCGGCAGCTCGCGCCCCTCGAGCGACGGGCGCGGGACCTGGCCGAACGCGGCCGGGTGCTCCGCAACCAGATCGGCCAGCTGCGCGGTCAGGCCGCCGAGCTGGCGGCCCAGGCCGCCGAGCTCGAGCGGCAGAAGACGGTCCTCGAGCAGCAGGGGGCCGAGCTCCAGGCCCAGGCCTCGCAGCTGCAGGCGGAGGGCGCGAGCCTGCAGGAGCAGGCCGACGAGCTCCAGGCCCAGGGTGCCGCCCTCCAGCAGCAGGCCGACGAGCTCAAGGCCGAGCAGAAGCAGGCCCAGCAGGAGCAGAAGCAGGCCGAGAAGCTCAAGCAGCAGCTCACCGACATGGTCACCGCGGCCGGTGGTGACCCGCGCGGCACCGACCCCCGCGTGGTCAACCTGCAGGACGGGCTGTCGGCCACCGCGGGCGTCATCGCCCTGACGCCGCCGCAGATCAACGACCACGGCGACGTGGTCATGCTGTCGGCGGTGCCGTCGACCTCACCGTCGGCCGTGGAGACGGCCGACCTCGTCGACTTCGTCAGGGCCACCGTGCTCCCCACCACCAACGCGGACGGTGGCATCGACTCCTACGTCGGCGGCTTCACCGCGTCGTACGTCGACCTCGCGACCCTGATCACCGACCGGCTGCTGCTGGTGATCGGGACCGTGATCCTCCTCGGGTTCCTCCTGTTGATGGTGGCGTTCCGCTCCCTGCTGATCCCCTTGCAGGCCGCGATCACCAACCTCCTCTCCGCCGCCGCGGCCTTCGGGGTGCTCACGGCCGCCTTCCAGTGGGGCTGGGGCATCTCGCTGCTCGGCATCGACACCCCGGACTCCTCGGTCCCGATCGCGAGCTACGTGCCACTGATGATGTTCGCCGGGCTCTTCGGACTCTCGATGGACTACGAGGTGTTCCTGGTCAGCCACGTCGAGATGCACCACCACGCCGGCGAGGAGGCCCGCCAGAGCGTGGTCTCCGGCCTGGGCGCGAGCGCCCGGATCACCACCGCGGCCGCCCTGATCATGACGTCGGTGTTCGCGAGCTTCATCCTCAACGAGGATCCCGTGATCAAACAGTTCGGCCTCGGCCTCGCCACCGCCGTCCTGCTCGCGGGCATCCTCGTCGTGACGCTGGCGCCGGCGATCCTGGTGCTCTTCGGTCGGGCGGCCTGGTGGCTGCCGCGGTGGCTGGACCGGATCCTCCCGCACATCTCGATCGAGGGAGAGGCCCAGTCGACGCCGCAGCCGATGCCGACGCCGGAGGAGTCCACGCCGGCCGCTCCCTGACCCCTGGGTAGGGTCCGAGGCATGGCCACCGAGACCGCCGCACCGGCCGACGGGGCGCGATGAAGCTCCTCGGGCCCGTGGGCCGACAACCCGCTGTGGGCACCGGTCTACGACTGGCTGGTCGAGCACGAGCGGGTGGGCGGGACGCTCTGGCGGCTCGGCACCGGCAGCCACCTCCAGGCGCTGTACGACGCCGTCGCCGAGGTCGGGCGCCTCCCGGCCGGAGCCCGGGTGCTCGACGTGCCCTGCGGCGGCGGGGTCGCCCTCCGTGGCGTCCGCCCCGGTCAGGGACTGGACTACGTCGCCGCCGACATCGCGCCCGCCATGCTCGAGCGCACCATGACGGCCGCCGCCGAGCGCGGGGTCGCCGACCAGGTCCAGCCCCTGCTCGCGGACGTGCACGACCTCGACCTCGACGACGGAGCCTTCGACCTGGTCGCGACGTTCACCGGGTCTGCACTGCTTCCCCGACCCGCACGCCGCGGTCGGGGAGATGGCGCGGGTGCTGCGCCCGGGCGGCGTGCTCACCGGCAGCGCGATCCTCAACGACACCGGCCTGCGCTTCGAAGGCCTGCGGATCACCGGCCGCGCCGCAGGCATCCTCGGCCCCGGCTGCACGACCGCCGACCTGCTCACCTGGCTCACCGACTCCGGCATCACCCGGGTCCGTGCCGAGACCTCCGGCGCCTTCGTCTACTTCCGCGGCATCCGGGCCTGAGGCGATAGTCCGTCACGCACGGCACCGGTCAGGCGCCGGAATCGGACCATTCCGTGACGGACTATCCCGGGCTACGTGCTCTCGCCGAGCGAGTCGTCCGCGAGGTTGGCCTGGTCGTCGTGGTGTCCCTCGGTCTTGAAGCGCTCGAAGGAGTTGCGGACCTCGGCCTCGGCCTCGGTGCGGCCGACCCAGTTGGCGCCCTCGACGGACTTGCCGGGCTCGAGGTCCTTGTAGACGGTGAAGAAGTGCTCGATCTCGAGCCGGTCGAACTTCGGCACGTGGTTGATGTCGCGCAGGTGCTCCTGGCGGGGGTCGGTCGCGGGCACGCAGAGGA
Source organism: uncultured Actinomycetota bacterium (assembly GCA_963713255.1). Lineage (GTDB taxonomy): Bacteria > Actinomycetota > Actinomycetes > Propionibacteriales > Nocardioidaceae > Nocardioides. Next base: position 282,166 of record CAVQLC010000010.1, on the reverse strand, counting down.
CCTTGTCGTCGCCGCCGGCCTCGTCGGTCATCCGGTACATCCCGATCGCGCGGCACTTGATCAGGCAGCCCGGGAACGTCGGCTCGCCGATCAGCAGCACCAGCGCGTCGAGCGGGTCCCCGTCCATCCCGAGGGTGTCCTCGATGTACCCGTAGTCGGCGGGGTACTGCGTCGAGGTGAACAGCGTCCGGTCGAGGCGCATCCGACCGGTCTCGTGGTCCACCTCGTACTTGTTGCGACTGCCCTTGGGGATCTCCACCAGCACGTCGAACTCCAACACAGCCGATTCCTCCAAGTCGCCGATCAAGGCCCCGCTCGGAGCCTCTGGCACAGTGTCGCAGGTGAGGGTACGCCGCGTCCTGCCGCTCCTCGCGCTCCTCCTCGTGGTCGGGATCGTCGCCGAGGAGGTGCAGCTGGGACTCGGCCGGGAGTACGTCGAGGACCGGCTCGCGGACCCCGATCCGCTCACCGAGCCCGCCGCCGTGCCCCCGCCGGAGGGGCTGACCCTGCCCGACCTCGTCGAGCCCGCGCCGGTCGCGGTGCCCGACGCCGAGGCGGTGCGCCCGGCGCCGGCGCGGGTGCGACGCGCGGTCGCCCCCGGCCTGGCCGACCCCGACCTGGGCAAGCACGCGGTGGCCGTGGTCGGCGGGCTCGCGCCCGACTCCGCAGTCGTCACCGAGGGCGACGAGGGGACGGTGATGCCGGCCTCGACGACCAAGCTGCTGACCACCACGGCGGCCCTCTCCGCCCTGGGGCCGGACCACGTCTTCACCACCCGCGTCGTGGCCGCGGGCGCGGGCCGGCGGCTGGTGCTGGTCGGGGGCGGCGACCCCTACCTCGCGAGCAAGCCCGCCGACGGGCCGACGTACCCCCCGCGCGCCGACGTGGTCAGCCTGGCCCGGCTCACCGCGGCGACGCTCCGCGAGCGCGGCGTCCGCACCGTGCGGCTGGGCTACGACGACGGGCTCTTCACCGGCCCGACGGCCAGCCCCACCTGGGAGCCGGACTACGTGCCCGACCAGGTCGTCGCGCCGATCTCGGCGCTCTGGGTCGACGGCGGCCGCCCGCCCTGGGGCTACGGGCGGGTCACCGACCCGGCGGCGTACGCCGCGGACGTCTACGCGGCGGCGCTGCGCCGGACCGGCATCACCGTGCGCGGCGGGGTCACCCCGCGCGCGGCCCCGCGCGCCGCGACCGACCTCGCGGTGGTCAGCAGCGCACCGCTCGCCGAGATCGTCGAGCACGTCCTCGACGTGAGCGACAACGAGGCCGCCGAGGTCCTCGCCCACCACGTCGGGCTGGCGGTCGAGGGGGAGGGCTCCTTCGCCGCCGCCCGGCGCGGCGTGGCGGCCACGCTCGCCGACCTCGGGGTGGACCTGGCATCGGACCGGGTGTACGACGGCAGCGGCCTCTCGCGTCGCTCCAGGATCCGGCCGACCACCCTGGTCGACGTGCTGCGGGTGGCGGCCTCGGCCGAGCACCCCGAGCTGCGGGCGGTGATCAGCGGGCTCCCCGTGGCCGGCTTCACCGGCTCGCTGGAGCTCCGCTTCTCCGCCGGTGAGGCCGACGGCCGCGGCCTGGTGCGCGCCAAGACCGGCACCCTCACCGGGGTGTCCGGGTTGGCCGGGCTGGTCACGGACGCCGGCGGCCGGACCCTGGTGTTCGTCGCCGTGGCGGACCGGGTGGCGCTGCGCGACACCCTCGCGGCGCGGGACGCCCTGGACGGCGTCGCCGCCTCCCTGACCGCCTGCGATTGCGCGCGACCGTAGGGTCTCGTCATGACTTCGAACATGGTCGACTGGCAGACCGCGGTCTCGGTGGGCGCCCGCCTCGCGGGCGACGGCCCGACCATCGGCGCCGCCGAGGCGCAGGCCACCGTCGCCGAGCTGCGCGCCGGGGCGGACCGCTCGACGAGCCTGGTGCGGGACTTCACGGGGCTGGTCGCCGCCGACCACACGGCGCCGGTGCTCGTGGTCGACCGGTTGGGCTGGATCCAGGCCAACGCGGACGCCTTCGCCACCATCATCGAGCCGCTGGCCGCGAAGCTCACCGAGAAGAAGGGCCCACCCGGAGGCCTCTCCCTGGCCATCGGCTCGAAGATCACCGGCGGTGAGGTGGGTCTGCTCCTGGGCTTCCTGGCCGGCAAGGTGCTCGGCCAGTTCGACCCCTTCCACGCCCCGGACGGCCGGCTGCTCCTGGTGGCGCCCAACATCGTGCACATCGAGCGCGAGCTCAAGGCGGACCCGGCCGACTTCCGGCTGTGGGTCTGCCTGCACGAGGAGACGCACCGGGTGCAGTTCACGGCCGTCCCGTGGATGCGCGACCACCTCTTCAGCCAGATCCAGGCGCTCACGGACAGCGTCGAGCCCAGCGACCTGACCGACGATCTCGTCAAGCGGGTGTCCGAGGCCTTCCGCGGCATCGGCGCGGGCGGGGGCAGCCTGCTCGACGTCCTGGGCTCGCCGGAGCAGAAGGAGATCGTCGACCGGGTCACCGGCGTGATGTCGCTGCTGGAGGGGCACGCCGACGTGGTCATGGACGGGGTCGGACCGAGCGTGATCCCGTCGGTCGACCACATCCGCAAGCGCTTCAACGAGCGGCGCAAGGGCATGGGCGTCATGGACAAGGCGCTGCGCCGGCTGCTGGGGCTCGACGCGAAGATGGCGCAGTACCGCGACGGTGCCGCGTTCGTCCGCGCCGTCGTCGACAAGGCCGGGATGGGCGACTTCAACGCCGTCTGGGCGGGACCGGAGAACCTGCCCAGCAAGGCCGAGATCCACGACCCCGCCGCCTGGATGACCCGCGTCCTGGGCTGAGCCGATGTCGCTCCATCCCTCCGTCGCGGCCGTCCGGCTCGCGGTCCGCCGTGGGCTCGAGGACCTGCCGGCCGGCGCGGTCGTGGTGGTCGCCTGCAGCGGCGGCGCCGACTCGCTGGCCCTGCTGTCGGCCGCGGTGCACGAGGGGCACCGGCGCGACCTGCACGTCGTCGGCGCCACCGTCGACCACGGTCTCCAGGCCGGCTCGGCCGACCGCGCCGACCGCGTGGTCGTGCAGATGGCCGGGCTCGGGGCGGACGAGACGATCGCCGCGCGCGTCACCGTCTCCGCCGAGGGGGTCGGTCCCGAGGCCGCCGCCCGGCAGGCGAGGTACGTCGTGCTCGACGAGATCGCGCAACGGCTCGACGCCGCCGCCGTGCTGCTCGGGCACACGCGCGACGACCAGGCCGAGACGGTGCTCCTCGGGCTGGCCCGGGGCTCGGGCGGCCGCTCGCTGGCGGGCATGCGCCGGTCCTTCGAGGTCTACCGCCGCCCGCTGCTCGACGTCGCACGGGACGACACCGTCACCGCCTGCCAGGTCGAGGGGATCGAGGCCTGGGTGGACCCGCACAACGCGGACCCCGCCTACCTCCGGGCGCGCGTCCGGGGCCGGGTGCTGCCCACGCTCGAGGACGAGCTCGGCCCGGGCGTCGCGGCCACGCTGGCCCGCACCGCCGACCAGCTCCGGATCGACATGGACCACCTCGACGACCTCGCGGACCGGGCCCTCGCCGCGGTGGGGGACCCGCTCCCCGTCGCCGACGTCGGCGCGCTGCCGCCCGCCGTACGCCGCCGGGTGCTGCGGCTCGCCGCCCTCCGCGCCGGTGCGCCTCCCGCGGAGCTGTTCCACGAGCACGTGCTCGCCGTCGACGCCCTGCTCACCGACTGGCACGGGCAGAAGTGGATCGACCTGCCCGGGCACCTGCGCGCCGCTCGGCGCGACGACACGCTCCGCTTCGAGCCGGGCGGCTGATCGCCGCTCAGACCTCGAGCCGTCGCAGGGCGACCCCCCGTGCGTCCCGGAGCCGGGCGGTGCGCGCGGACCACTCGGTGACGTCGGCGTCGGCGCGGCTGGCGAGCTGGTGCGGGTCCGCGGCGAGGTCGTAGAGCTCCCACTCGCCGTCCGCGTAGTGCTCGACGTAGGCCCCCGTCTCCTCGCGCAGCATCGCCCAGCGCAGGTTGGTGTTCTCGACCAGCAGCCGGCGGCGCCAGCCCGACCAGTCCCCGGTCCGCAGCGGGACGAGCAGCGAGCGTCCGTCGAGGTCCCGACCCGCGTCCGGGTCGAGGCCGGCGATCTCGAGCGCGGTCGGCATCAGGTCCACCTGGGACACGAGCGCGTCGGACGTGCCGGGCTCGACGCCGGGTCCGCGCACCACGAAGGGGATGCCCGCGGACTCCTCGTACGGCTGCTCCTTGCGGAACAGCCGGTGCTCGCCGAGCAGGTAGCCGTTGTCGGAGACGAAGAAGATCCAGGTGCGCCCGAGCTGCCCGGTCCGCCACAGCACGTCGAGCACCCGCCCGACCAGGTCGTCGAGGTCCTGGAGCTCCTCGAGCTTGCCCTCGAAGACCCGCCGCATCCGGTCGCGGTCCTGGGGCGGGAGGTCCCGCAGCCACGACGGCTTGTCCGTCATGTCCGGCTCGTTGAACGCCGGCGGGTCCCAGGCGACCCCGTCGAAGTCGTGCCGGTGCGCGGGGCTCGGGGTGTAGGGGTCGTGCGGGGTCGAGGGCGCGAGGACGGCGAACCAGGGTCCGCTGTCCCGGTGCCGCCGGACGAAGCGCAGGAACCGTTCGGCGGCGAACGCGTCCGCCTCCTGCTGCGAGGGGAGGTCGCGCACGTCGCCGTCGACGTTCATCCCGCCCTGGTCGCCCACCGTCGCCACCCAGCGGTCCCACCCGGGTGCGACGTAGCCCGGGTCCTGGTTGAGGCCGTTCATGTACTTGCCGAAGTAGCCCGTGTCGTAGCCGGCGGCGTGGATCCGGGTCGCCACGGTGTCCAGGTCGTGCCCCTGGGCGACGAACGGCGGGTGGGTCATGTTGGTGCTGCAGCCGTGGTCGTGGGGGTAGCGGCTGGTGAGGATGGACGCCCGCGCCGGACCGCACCAGGGCATCGCCGAGTAGCCCCGCCTGAACCGCACCCCCTTCGCGACGAGCCGCTTCCAGGTGCGGTCCATCGAGCGGAGCGTCGATCGCATCTGGTCGTCGGTGATGATCCACACGATGTTGTCGCTCACGGGCGAGAACGTTACGGCGGAAGGCAACCCCTACGCTGCACCCATGGATGCAGCGCACCTCGGGAACGACCTCGTCAAAGTCCTCTTCACCGAGGAGCAGATCCAGGCCCGGCTCCAGGAGATGGCCGACGAGATCGCCGCCGACTACGAGGACCGTGAGCTGCTGCTCGTCGGCATCCTGCGCGGCGCCGTCATGGTGATGGCCGACCTGGCGCGGGCGCTGCCCAAGCACGTCGAGATGGACTGGATCGCGATCAGCTCCTACGGCTCGGGCACCAAGTCCAGCGGCGTCGTACGCCTGATGAAGGACCTCGACACCGACATCTCCGGGCGGCACGTGCTCGTCGTCGACGAGATCATCGACACCGGCCTCACCCTGAGCTGGCTGGTCAACAGCCTCAGCAACCGCAACGCCGCCAGCGTCGAGATCGCCACCCTGCTGCGCAAGCCCGAGGCGCTCACCATGCCCGTCGAGCCGAAGTACGTCGGGTGGGACATCCCCAACGAGTTCGTCGTCGGCTACGGCCTCGACTACCGCGAGCGCTACCGCAACCTGCGTGACATCGGCACCCTCGCGCCGCACGTCTACTCCTGAGCGCGCCCTGACGGGCCGTCGCCTGCGAGAATGGTGCCCCTCGGCGCGTTGCTCGCGCCGTGTACCGTCAAGATTTCACTGAATTGTCTGGCGAAAGAAGTCCGTGAAGCGCATTTTCAAGGGTCCCTGGCTGTGGATCGTGGTGGCCGTCGTCGGCGTCCTGCTGGCGCTGCAGTACCTCGCGCCCAACGGTGGGTACGACGAGATCAACACCTCGACGATGACCAAGTACATCCAGGCCGGCGAGGTCGACGAGATCACCTTCATCGACGGCGACCAGGAGATCCAGGCGACCCTCGACGCGGGGGTGCGGCCGAGCGGCGAGAAGGTCGTCACCCACTACATCCAGGGGCAGCAGGAGTCGATCCTCGCGCTGGTGGACGAGCAGGTGGACGCCGGGACCATCAAGGAGTCCAACTCCAAGAACCCGCAGCCCAGCCTGGTCGGCTCGATCCTGGCCACGCTGCTGCCCTTCGCCGTCATCATCTTGCTGTTCCTCTTCCTGATGAACCAGGTCCAGGGCGGTGGCGGCCGCGGCGTCATGCAGTTCGCCAAGTCCAAGGCCAAGCTGATCTCCAAGGACATGCCGAAGACCACGTTCAGCGACGTGGCCGGCTGCGAGGAGGCCATCGAGGAGCTCGGCGAGATCAAGGAGTTCCTCCAGGAGCCCGCGAAGTTCCAGGCGGTCGGCGCCAAGATCCCCAAGGGCGTGCTGCTCTACGGGCCTCCGGGCACCGGCAAGACGCTGCTCGCCCGGGCGGTCGCCGGCGAGGCGGGCGTCCCGTTCTACTCGATCTCCGGCTCGGACTTCGTGGAGATGTTCGTCGGCGTCGGCGCCAGCCGGGTCCGCGACCTCTTCGAGCAGGCGAAGGAGAACGCTCCGGCGATCGTCTTCATCGACGAGATCGACGCCGTGGGCCGGCACCGCGGCGCCGGCATGGGCGGCGGCCACGACGAGCGCGAGCAGACCCTCAACCAGCTCCTGGTGGAGATGGACGGCTTCGACGTGCGCGGCGGGGTCATCCTGATCGCCGCGACCAACCGTCCCGACGTGCTCGACCCGGCGCTGCTGCGACCCGGTCGCTTCGACCGGCAGATCGCCGTCGACGCCCCCGACCTCAACGGCCGGCACATGATCCTCCAGGTCCACTCGCGCGGGAAGCCGATGTCCCCGGACGTCGACCTGCTCAACTTCGCCCGTCGTACGCCCGGCTTCACCGGCGCCGACCTGGCCAACGTGCTCAACGAGGCCGCCCTCCTGACCGCGCGCAACAACGGCAAGCTGATCGACAGCGCGGCGCTCGACGAGGCGATCGACCGGGTCATCGCCGGACCCCAGCGGCGCACCCGGCTGATGAGCGAGAAGGAGAAGCTCGTCACGGCCTACCACGAGGGCGGCCACGCGCTCGTCGCCGCGGCGCTGCCCGGCAGCGACCCGGTGCACAAGGTCACGATCCTGCCCCGCGGCCGGGCCCTCGGCTACACGATGGTGCTGCCCGACACGGACAAGTACTCCCAGACCCGCTCGGAGCTGCTCGACAAGCTCGCCTACATGATGGGCGGCCGGGCGGCGGAGGAGATGGTCTTCCACGACCCGACCACCGGCGCCGGCAACGACATCGAGAAGGCCACCGCCCTGGCCCGGGCGATGGTCACGCAGTACGGCATGACCGAGCGCCTCGGCGCGGTCAAGCTCGGCGACGGCGCCTCCGAGCCCTTCATGGGCCGCGACATGGGCCACCAGCGCAACTACTCCGAGGACGTCGCCGCGATGGTCGACGACGAGGTGAAGAAGTTCGTGGCGGTCGCGCACCAGGAGGCCTTCGACATCCTCGAGGAGAACCGCGACGTCCTCGACGCCCTGGTCCTGGCGCTGCTGGACAAGGAGACCCTCGACAAGGAGGAGGTCGCGCGAGGTCTTCGAGCCGCTGCGCCGCCGTCTCGCGCGGCCCGCCTGGACCGGCTCGCCCGAGCGCAACCCGTCGTCGATCCCGCCGATCGAGATCCCGCAGGAGATCCGTGACCGGGTGTCGGCCAACGGGCGCGGCGACCACGACGAGGACGAGGGCGGACTCGTCGTCACGCCTCCGGGTGCGGGCGGCGACGTGCACGGGGATCCCGAGCTCGACGGCGGTGTCGGCGTCACGCCGAGGCCTCCGTCGGTGACATGACCGACCAGATCACCTACTCCGAGCCCCGTCCGGAGGATGTGCCGCCGTTCGACCACGCCCGGGCCGAGGCGGCCGTCCGCGAGCTGCTCGCGGCCATCGGCGAGGACCCGACGCGCGAGGGGCTGCGCGACACCCCGGCCCGGGTGGCCCGGGCGTACGCCGAGCTGACCGCGGGCCTGCGCCAGGCACCGCAGGACGTGCTCACCACGACCTTCGACCTCGGCCACGACGAGATGGTGCTGGTCCGCGACATCGAGCTGTGGTCGATGTGCGAGCACCACCTGGTGCCGTTCACCGGCGTCGCGCACGTCGGCTACATCCCCGCCGAGAGCGGGAAGATCACCGGGTTGTCCAAGCTCGCCCGGCTCGTCGACGTCTACGCCAAGCGCCCGCAGGTCCAGGAGCGGCTCACCACGCAGGTGGCCGACGCGCTCATGGAGCTCCTCGACGCCCGCGGCGTGATCGTGGTCATCGAGGCCGAGCACCTCTGCATGACCATGCGCGGCGTCCGCAAGGCCGGTGCCCGCACGATCACCTCCGCGGTGCGCGGCATCATGCACCAGGCCGCCACCCGCTCGGAGGCGATGGCGCTGATCAACAGCCGGCGATGACGGCCATGAGGACGTCAGGGCCCCGGCTGATGGGCGTCGTCAACGTCACTCCGGACTCGTTCTCCGACGGCGGGCGCTGGGACGATCCCGAGGCGGCGGTGGCGCACGGCCGGCGGCTCGTCGCGGACGGCGCCGACATCGTCGACGTGGGCGGGGAGTCCACCCGCCCGGGTGCCACCCGGCCGCTCGCGACCGAGGAGCTCGCCCGGGTGCTCCCGGTCATCGAGGCGCTGGCCGGCGACGGCGCGGTCGTCTCGATCGACACGATGCGGGCCGACGTCGCGGAGCGGGCGCTCGCGGCCGGTGCCCGGATCGTGAACGACGTCTCGGGCGGCCTGGCCGACGACCGGATGCTGGCCGTGGTGGCGGGCTCCGACGCGACGTACGTCGCCATGCACTGGCGAGCGCACGCCGACCACATGCGGGACTTCGCGTCGTACGACCCCGAGGAGGGCGGCGTGGTCAGCGTGGTCCGCGAGGAGCTCGCCCGCCGGGTCGACGCGATCGAGGCGGCGGGCATCGACCTGGAGCGGGTGGTCCTCGACCCGGGGCTCGGCTTCGCCAAGCGACCGGAGCACGACTGGGCGGTGCTGCGGGGGCTCGACGTGCTGCACGGGCTCGGCCTGCCGCTGCTCATCGGCGCCAGCCGCAAGTCGTTCCTCGGCCGACTGCTGGGCAGCCAGGGGGCGGTGCGTCCGGTGACCGAACGCGACCCGGCCACGACCGCGCTGACGACGTGGCTGGCCGTGCAACCGACCCCGGTCTGGGGCATCCGGGTGCACGACGTCCGGTCCAGCCGCGACGCACTGGCCGTGGTCGACCGGCTGACGACCCCGCTTCCCGACGGCGCCCTGGAGGACACCCCGTGACCGACGAGCCCTTCGACACGCCTCGTGCCTCGGCTGCTCAGGACGAGCTCACCATCGCCGGGATCGAGTGCTTCGGGCACCACGGCGTCTTCGACTTCGAGCGGCGCGACGGGCAGGTCTTCGTGATCGACCTGACCCTGGGCCTCGACACCGCCGCCGCGGCGACCTCCGACGACTTGCAGGACACCGTGGACTACGGAAGTCTCGTCGCGGCGGTCAAGGCTGCCGTGGAGCAGGACCCCGTCGATCTGATCGAGACGTTGGCCGCACGGATTGCGGCGATCTGCCTCAGGGACGATCGTGTTGAATGGAGTCGTGTCACGGTGCACAAGCCGGACGCTCCCATCGACGCGACGTACTCGGACGTCGCGCTGACGATCACCCGGAAACGCGAGGGCCTGACGTGACCGAAACCCCCAATCCCCACATCATCGACGCGGACACGATCACCGGGGAGATGCGACCCATCCGTCGCGCCGTCCTGGCGCTGGGCTCCAACCTCGGGGAGCGCCTCTACTCCCTGCAGGGCGCGGTCGACGCGCTCAAGGACACCCCCGACGTCTTCGTCACCGCGGTCTCCCCGATCTACGAGAGCACCCCGGTCGACGCCCCCGAGGGCTCCGACGACTACCTCAACGCGGTCGTGCTGATCGACACCACGCTCTCCGCACCCCGGCTGATGGACCGCGCGCTGGCCATCGAGGACGCCTTCGACCGCGATCGCAGCGACATCCGCAACGCCCCGCGCACCCTCGACGTCGACCTGGTCGTCGTCGGCGACCGGCGCAGCGAGACCGACGACCTCAGGCTGCCGCACCCGCGCGCCGCCGAGCGCGCCTTCGTCCTGCAGCCCTGGTACGACGTCGAGCCCGACGCCGTCTTCCCCGGCGGGGACGCGATCGCCGACCTGCTCGAGAAGACCGACCGCAGCATCATCACCCGGCGCGACGACCTGGAGCTCGAGCTCCAGTGACCCGCGATCCGTCGGGCGACCCCCTCCGTGGTGGCCCGCCGGACGGTTCGCCCGACGGTTCGTCGAACGGCGAGCCACGCGAGGCGCCGCGACGCCTGGACCCGATGGGGGCCGGGGTCATCGTCAGCGCCCTGTGCGTCGGCCTGGTGGCGGGCTGGCTGGTGCGCCGGATCGCGTCGTACGCCGGGAGGCCCGCGCCCCTGGTCAGCTGGACGCAGGCCATGGTGCTGTTCTTCGGGGCCGCGATCCTCGCCGTGGTCGCGTGGCAGACCCGCCGCTCGCTGGACGGCACCCAGCCGCGGCCCGAGCCGCACCGGCTGGTCAACCGGCTGGTGCTGGCCCGCGCCTGCGCCGTCGCCGGGGCTCTGGTGGCCGGCGGCTACTTCGGCTACGCCCTGTCCTGGCTCGGCGTGGGGGCCGAGCTGGCCGAGGAACGGGCCCTGCGCTCGGCACTGGCGGGGCTGGGGGGACTGATGGTGCTGGTGACGGCTCTTGTGCTAGAACGTGCGTGTCGGGTCAGAACGCCCGACGATTCGCCCTAACCTGGCGCCATGACTTCCCCCAAGGCTCGTCGCCGTCAGCGGAGCACCCGCCTGACGGTCGCTGTCGTGCTGGTCACGGCCGCCGCCGCGCTCGTGCTCGGTGCGCTGGTCCTGCAGTCGTCCCTCGTGCTCTCCGTCGCCGCGGTCGCCGCGGTGGCGCTGGGTGCGGCCGCCACCCGGATCACCCACGCGGAGCTCATGCAGTCGCGCCGCGACGCCAACCAGGACCGGGCCGCGCAGGCTCAGGCCTACCGCGACCTGGCCGCCGAGCGGGCCGACGAGAACGCCGTGCACGTCACGACCCTGGTCGGCCGGGTCGAGCAGCGCGAGACCGCCCTGCGCCAGCTCGAGGAGGCCCTGGTCGGCGCGCAGCGTCGGGCCGCCGAGGCCACCCGCAAGCGCAACGCCGAGGCCCGCCGTGCCGACCTCGCCGAGCAGGAGGGCCAGAGCCTCACCAGCCGTCTCGAGGAGGCCGAGGAGCGCGCCGCCGAGGCGATCGTGCACCTCGCCGAGCTCGAGCAGGAGGCCGACGTCCTGCGCTCCGAGCTCGCCGCCTGGCAGACCTTCGCCCAGACCGGCTCCTCCGACGAGCTCCGCAAGCACGCCTAGCCGAGAAGGTTGAGTTGGGCCTCCCTCGGCGTTGAGTGGGGCCTCGTTCGCGTCGACGCGCCGAGCGAGCCGCTACTCGAGCCCGACTGAGGCCCAACTCAACGTCGCAGCGACTCCCGCAGGGCGCGGTGGATGCCGTTGGGGGTGAGCACGCCGACGAAGGTCGCGCCGTCGCGGACGCCGATCACCTGCTTGTCGTCGCGGAGCAGGGCGGCCAGGGCCTCCTCCAGGGTCGCGTCGACGCCGATGGCGCCGGCCAGGTCGCCGGTGCTGATGCCGTCCAGCGGCTCGAGGTGCGCCGGGTCGATCGGCGTGACCGTGAGCCGGCGCAGCCCCTTGGTGGAGCCCACGAAGTCGGCCACGAAGTCGTCGGCCGGGTGCGCGAGGAGCTCCGCGGGGGTGCCGAACTGCGCGAGCCGCCCGCCGACCGCGAAGATGGCCACCCGGTCGCCCATCCGCACCGCCTCGTCGATGTCGTGGGTGACCAGCACGACCGTCTTGCCGAGCTCGCGCTGGAGCCGCAGGAACTCGTCCTGCAGCCGGGTCCGCACCACCGGGTCGACCGCGCCGAACGGCTCGTCCATCAGCAGCACCGGCGGGTCGGCCGCCAGCGCGCGGGCCACGCCGACCCGCTGCCGCTGGCCTCCCGAGAGCTGGTGCGGGTAGCGCTCGGCGTACGTCGCGGGGTCGAGCCCGACCAGCTCCATCAGCTCCACCGCACGCGAGCGCGCGGTCGCCTTGGACTCGCCGTACAGCAGCGGCACGGTCATCACGTTCTTCACGATCTTCTGGTGCGGGAACAGCCCCACCTGCTGGATGACGTAGCCGATGCCGCGGCGCAGCTTCACCGGGTCCTGGTCCATCACGTCGCGGCCGTCGATCTCGATCGTCCCGGTCGTCGGCTCGATCAGCCGGTTGATCATCTTCAGCGTCGTGGACTTGCCGCAGCCGGACGGGCCGACCAGGCAGACCAGCTCACCGCGCCCCACCACCAGGTCGAGCTCCTGGACCGCCACCGTGCCGTCGTCGTAGGTCTTTCCGACCCCGGCGAGCCGGATCATCGGCTCTGGCTCGGTGCGGCCCGGGGTAGCGTCCATGCCCGTGACCCTACTCGTGGAGGCGGCGGCGGAACCGAGCTGCTACAGCCGGCTGACCAACGACTGGCTCTGCTGGCAGTACGTCACCGACCGGCGCAGCGAGCTGGTCGACGCGACCGTCCAGCACCTCGGCCTCACGGTCGCCGCGGTCGTGGCCGGACTGATCATCGCCTTCCCGCTGGCCCTGCTGGCGCGGCGGATCCCGTGGCTGGAGTCGACCATCCTGGGCATCAGCACCGGCATCTACACGATCCCCTCGCTCGCGCTCTTCCCGCTGCTGGTGCCGTTCACCGGGCTCACGCCGACGACCGTGGTGATCGGGCTCGCGCTCTACGCGCTGACCGTGCTGGTACGCAGCATGCTCGAGGGCCTGCGGTCGGTGCCCGACGACGTCCGCGAGTCCGCGACCGGCCTCGGCTACGGCAAGGGCCGGCTGCTGTTCGGCATCGAGCTGCCCCTGGCGCTGCCGGTGATCCTGGCCGGGCTGCGGGTCGCCACCGTCTCCACGGTCGCGCTGGTCACCGTCGGCTCGCTGGTGGCGTACGGCGGCCTCGGCAACCTCATCAAGGACGGCGTGAGCACCAACTTCCGGGCCGAGCTGCTCACCGCCGCCGTGCTGTGCGTGGTGCTCGCGGTGCTGCTCGACCTCATCCTCGTCGGGTGCCCAGAGAGTCCTGACGCCGTGGACGCGGGGGGTCACGACGTGACCGTCTTCGGCGACACGTGGAGCTACCTCTCCGACGGGGCCAACTGGTCGGGCAACACCGGGATCCTCCACCTGCTCCTCCAGCAGCTGCTCCTCACGGTGACCGCCCTCGCCGTCGCCGCGCTCATCGGGCTGCCGGTGGCGCTGTGGCTGGGCCACCTCGGCCGCGGCGGCTTCCTGGCCATCAACATCTCCAACATCGGCCGGGCGGTGCCGACCTTCGCGCTGCTCGCCATCCTCGTGACCCTGGACTTCCCGGGCACGCAGACCTTCGGCCCCTACGGCCGCGCCGGTCTGGCGACGCTCATCGCGCTCACCCTGTTCGCGCTGCCGCCGATCATCACGAACTCCTACGTCGCCATCCGCGAGGTGCCCGCGGACATCAAGGAGTCCGCGCGCGGCATGGGGATGACCGGGCGCCAGCAGTTCTTCCGGGTCGAGCTGCCACTGGCGGTCCCCCTGATCGCGTCGGGGCTGCGGCTGGCGCTGGTGCAGATCTGGGCGACGGCGACGATCGCGGCGCTGGTCGCGGGACCGGGGCTCGGCCGGATCATCACCGACGGCTTCTTCCGCACCAACTACGGCAAGGGCATCGCCGGCGCCCTGGTGGTGGCGGCCGTCGCGCTGGTGCTGGAGCTGGCCGCCGCCTCGGCGCAACGGGCCGCCACCCCGGCCACCAACGGTCGGGCACCACGAAAGGGTGTTACCGAAGTCGGGGCCACCGGGACATAATCGGGGACGAGCTCGCCGAGCTCGATCAACCGGACACGCGCCGCGCTCTGCGGCGGGACACAGAAGGTAAATCACTCCATGCGCGTACGACGCACTCTCGCGACGGTCCTGGCCGTCAGCTCCCTCTTCCTCGCCACCGCCTGCGCGGGCGACGACCTCGCGGAGGACGACGAGCCCGCGGCCGACGACACCGCCTCGTCCACCGACGCCGGCAGCGGTGGCGGGCCGGTCACCATCTCCGGCCAGAGCTTCCCCGAGGCGGCCCTGGTCGCCTCGATGTACGAGCAGCTGCTCGCGAACGCGGGCTACGAACCCACCGTCAAGCTGGTCGACTCCCGCGACGGCTACATGCCGACCTTCCCCGACAGCATCGACGTGGTGCCGGAGTACGTCGGCGGCATCGTGAACTTCCTGAACTCCAGCGAGAACGGCGAGGACGCCGAGCCGTTCGAGGCCGGGGACGGCCAGGAGCTGGCCGACGCCGGCGCCGACCTGCTCGAGGCGGCGGGGATCACGCTGCTGGACCTGTCCGCGGCCACCGACACCAACGCGTTCTTCGTCACCCAGGAGTTCTCCGAGACCGAGGGCGTGACCACCCTGTCCGACCTCGAGGGCATGTCCGTCACGCTCGCGGCCGCCCCCGACTGCGAGGGCCGGCTCGACTGCGAGGGCGGCCTCGTCGACCAGTACGGCATCGACGTGACGGAGGTGCTGCCGCTCGGCTACGCCAGCGACCAGACCTACCAGTCGGTGCTGGACGGGGAGTCCGAGCTCGGCGAGACCAGCACCACCGACGGCACTCTGGAGGCCCAGGGCCTGGTCGTGCTCGAGGACGACCAGCAGATCCAGCCGGCCCAGAACCTGGTCCCGGCCGTGGGCAGCGACTTCCTGGCCGAGCACCCGGACGTCGCCGACGTGCTGAACCCGCTGATGGCCGCGCTCACCACCGAGAACCTCACCGAGCTCAACGGCCGGGTGGCCGTCGACCGGGAGAAGCCCGAGGACGTCGCCCTGGACTTCCTGCAGTCCGAGGGCCTGCTCTGACGGCCACCGGCCGGCTGAAGTCGCTGCTGCGGCGGTCACCGCGTCTGGTGGCCGTCGTGGCGGCGGCCCGGGGCCGCGCGCCCGTGGCTCCCGCCCCACCGCCGGCGCCTCGCAAGCGCCAGGGCCGGCGCCGGCGCCGCGGCGGGACCGGGCGACCGGCCACGCTCGACGCCTACGCGTCCGGGGCCCCCTCGGCGCAGGCCGCGGTCGACGTCTTCGCGGGGGAGTGGTCCTCGGCGCTCCCGGCGCACCTCGGCGTGACGGCCGGCCAGGCCGCGCTCTTCGACGACGCCCGGATCCACACCGCCATCGCATGGCTCGGCGGCGACCTGACCGGCCGGCGGGTGCTCGAGCTCGGGCCGCTCGAGGGCGGGCACACCTCGATGCTCGACGCCGCCGGGGCCGAGGTCCTCGCGGTGGAGGCCAACGCGCGGGCCTTCCTCAAGTGCCTCGTGGTCAAGGAGCTCCTCGACCTGCGTCGCTCGCACTTCGTCCGCGGTGACTTCATGGCCTACCTCGAGCAGGCCGACGAGCGCTTCGACGTGCTGGTGGCCAGCGGCGTGCTCTACCACATGACCGACCCGGTCAAGGCGCTCCGGCTGATGGCCGCCAGGTCCGACCAGCTGGTGCTGTGGACCCACTACTTCGACGAGTCCGGGGTCTCGGCCGCCTCGCTCGAGCGGCAGTTCGGCGCCGAGCCGGAGACGGTCGAGGACGACGGCGCGACGTACACCCTGCATCCGCGCGACTACTACCCGAGCTCGCTGCAGTGGGGCGGCTTCTGCGGCGGTCCGGAGACGTTCGCGCGCTGGATGGAGCGCGGCGACATCCTCGACGCGCTCGCCCGGCTCGGGTTCGACGACGTCAGCGTCGGGCAGGAGACCCACGAGCACCGCAGCGGCCCGAACTTCCTGGTCCTGGCGCGCCGGACGAGCCCTCAGACCTCGTAGGAGCGCAGCGCGACGGCGACGAACGGGACGTCGTCGAGGCCGTCCAGCACGCTGACGTCGAGCCGGGCCGAGCCGTCGTCGAGGACCCGGGGGAACGGGCCGGGGTGGGCGGCGGCGTACCGCATCACCGCCTCCGCGTCCGCACGGCGACCCTGCTCGACCAGCCACCCGGTCAGCCGGTGCACCGGCGGCAGGCCGCTGTTCACCAGCGAGTGCTCGCCCCACAGCTCCCGGATGCCGAAGCACAGCAGGTCCCACCAGTCGTCGGAGCAGCCGGGGATCTCGGCGAAGTAGCGGTGCAGGTCGCCGGCGAGCACCCGGTCGAGGAAGACCCGGCTGGTGCCCTGGTCGTCGTACGCCGTGACCGAGGCGAGCGCCATCTGCTTGGTGACCAGCCGGTCGCCCAGGTCACGCACCGACGAGCGCTGCTGGGTGATCGACGAGCCGTCGGCTCGGATCCGCCAGTGGTAGACGACGTCGGGGATCACGTCGAAGCGGCCGGCGAGGTAGGCCTCGGTGGTCGTCGGCTGGTCCTCGTAGCGCACCCCCTCCGGCCAGGACAGCCCGGCCTCGTCCCAGAACGACCGGCGGAAGAGCTTGTTCCAGGCGAACACGTCGCCGAGGATCTCGGGGTGCTCCAGGGCCCGTGCCCCGACCCTCGTCGGCGCGTGCAGGCGCCGCATCCACGGCGGCTCGTGCAACCCGTCGGCCTCCCAGCGCACGATGCTGCCGGTCACGAAGTCCGACCCGGTGACGCCGAGCGTGGCGGCCATCGTCGCGTAGGCGCCGGGCGGCACGACGTCGTCGGAGTCGCAGAAGGCCAGCAGGTCGCCGGTCGCGTGCCGCGCTCCTTCGTTGCGCGCCGCGCCGAGGCCGTGGTTCTCGGTGTGGACGACGCGCACGCGGGCGTCGCGGCCGGCGTACCGCTCGGCGAGGTCGCCGGAGCCGTCGGTCGAGCCGTCGTCGACGACCACGATCTCGAGGGAGACGTCCTCCTGGGCGAGCAGGCTGTCGAGGGCAGCCGGCAGGTAGGCCTCGACGTCGTAGACCGGCACGACCACGCTGAGCAGGTCGGGGGTCCCTGCTCGTCGACGGAATCGCATGCCCGGAGGGTAGCCGCGGAGGTCCGTTAGTCTCACCAACCGTGACGCAGACCGGTCCTCCCGACCCCGCCGGCTACCCGCGCAAGGTGCTCCTCGTGGCCGGCGCGGGCCGCAGCGGCACCAGCACCCTCGCGGTGCTGCTCCAGATCATGGGCCTGCACGTCCCGCGTCCCGAGGTCGCCGCGGACGCCTCGAACCCCAAGGGCTTCGGCGAGCCGCGGTGGGTCGTCGACTACCACGACCGGCTGCTCGCCGAGGCGGGCGTCGCGGTCGGGGACGCCCGCCCGCAGGCGTGGTTCGAGACCGGGCGGATCGGCGCCCGGGAGGAGGAGCGGGCCCGGGTCGCGGACTGGCTCGCCGGGCACTTCGCCGACGGGCAGGAGCTGGTCGTCAAGGACCCCCGACTGAGCTGGTTCCTCGGCCTGTGGCGGATCGCCGTCGAGCGCGCCGAGGCGACCCCGGTGGTCGCGACGATGCTGCGCCCGCCCGCCGAGGTCGCGGGCAGCCGCGCGAAGTACTACAACAACAAGCTCGGGGCCGCCCACCTCACGGCGTCCTGGGTCAACATGCTGCTGCACACCGAGCTCGCGACCCGCGACAGCGCCCGCGTCTTCGTGCGGTACGCCGACCTGCTGGACGACTGGGTGCGGACCACCCAGCGCGTCGGCGAGACGCTGGACCTGCGGCACGTGCTGGACGCGAAGAGCGAGGCGATCCGCGACGGCCACCGCTTCATCGACCCCAGCCTGCGCCGGATCACCGCCACCCTCGACGACCTCGACCTGCCGACGTCGCTGCGCGAGCTGACCGCCGAGACCTGGACCGCGCTCGACGCGATGGCCGAGCCCGACGGCGACACCGCCGAACGGCGGGCCACCCTCGACCAGCTGCTCGTGGCCTACGTCGACCTGTATGCCGAGGCCGAGGCGATCTCGAAGTCGTCCGTCGTCGCCGCCACCGCCCGGCCCGGGGGCGTGCCGGGCGGCACCGTCGACCGGCCCGGGGCCGCGCAGGAGCCCGCCGCCCACCGGTCGCTGACCGACCGGGTCCCGCACTCCTGGCGGGCCGCGATCCCACCATCGGTGCGGCAGGGGGTACGCCGCGCCCTGGGACGCACCCGGTGAGCGACCCCGACCTGCGCAACCTCGAGGGGCACCACGACTTCGACATCACCTGGCCGTGGGCCGGTCACCGGCGGCTGCGCCGCGGGAGCACGGCGGTGCTGCGGGTGAAGGACGAGGCGGCCAACCTGCCGTTCGTGCTGCCGCCGCTGCTGCGGTGCACCGACCGGGTGCTGCTCGTCGACAACCAGTCCACCGACGGGACCCCCGACGTCGCCGCCGAGGTCGCCCGGCTGGCGGGGCGGACGGACCGGCTGACGGTCGCGTCGTACCCCTTCGACGTGGCCCGCGTCGGCGCCGAGCACCTCGCCACCCACGAGCGCTCGGTGCACTCGCTGAGCTACTTCTACAACTGGTGCTTCGCCCAGGTGGAGACGGCGTACTCCTGGAAGTGGGACGGCGACATGGTGCTCACCCGCGAGGGCGAGCGGTCGCTGCACGACCTCGGCTGGCAGGTCGGCCGGGAGCAGGTCGTGGTGCGGATTCCGCGGCACGGGCTGTTCGTCGACGACGACCGGCGCGGCTACCTCGACCTCGGCTGGCGCAACCAGGAGGAGTGGGGGTTCCCCACCGGCCCGGACTTCACCTACGGCAAGGCGTTCGAGTGGGAGATCCGGCGCACCCCCCCACACGTGCGCCGGGTGACCCTCCCGGCGCTGCTGTGCGTCGAGATCAAGCACCTCCAGGGCGACGAGTTCGGGCACTGGACCGACCCCGCCTCGTTCGCCACCTCCTGGCGCAACCAGCGCAAGCGCCGCGAGTGGGAGGTCTTCCACGCGCTCCGCGCCGGCGACGCCGTCCCCGAGGGGGTGCTCGAGGTGACCGCCCCCGAGGGCGTGCACGTCGTCGACCACGTGACCGGCACCCTCCTGCCCCGGATGCTCCACCCGCGCTGACGCGGCACGGGCGGTGTGACCCACGGCACGCGGTCGTTCGGTTCCCGGCCGGAAGGCGCGCGCGTACGCTGGCGTTGATTCGATGTTGAGTAGTCCGGTACCCCACGTGGACTGGAACGAAAGGTTCGAAAAGATGACGCACCCTCTCCGGGTCGGCGTCATCGGCGCGGGTCGCGTCGGTGCCGTCCTCGCCGCCGCACTCCGGTCCGCCGGCCACGACATCGTCGCGGTCGCGGGCGAGTCCGACGCCTCGCGCAACCGCATCGCCGACCTGCTGCCGGGGGTCCCGGTCGACAAGCCGACCGCCGTCGCGCGGCACTGCGACCTGCTCCTGCTGACCGTGCCCGACGACATGCTCTCCAACGTGGTGGCGATGCTGAGCGCGAGCGGCGCGATCCACCCCGGTCAGTACGTCGTGCACACGTCCGGTCGCCACGGGCTCGCGGTCCTGGCCGAGGCCGTCGAGGTCGGCGCCCGTCCGGTGGCGCTGCACCCCGCGATGACCTTCACCGGCACCGCCCTCGACCTGCCGCGACTGGTGGGCTGCGTCTTCGGCGTCACCGCCGGCGAGGGCGAGCGCGGCCTCGCCGAGCGACTGGCCGCCGACCTCGGCGGCCGCACCATGTGGGTGTCGGAGGACCGGCGGGCGCTCTACCACGCCGCGCTCGCGCACGGTGCCAACCACCTGGTCACCCTGGTGGCCCAGGCCCGGGAGATGCTCGCCGCCGCCGGTGCCGACAACCCCGAGTACGACCCCGCCGACACGTTGCGGCCGCTGCTCACCGCCGCCCTCGACAACGCCCTCCACCAGGGCGACACCGCCCTGACCGGCCCGATGGTGCGCGGCGACGTCAACACCGTGCAGGCCCACCTCGAGCAGATCGCCGCCAACGCGCCGCACACGCTGCCGTCGTACGTCGCGCTGGCCGCCGACACCCTCGACCGGGTGGTGACCGACGGCCGGGTGCTGCCGATCCGGGCGATCAAGATCCGCCGCCTCCTGGAGGCCGCGCTCGCGGGTGCGAGCACCCGCGCGGCGGCCGCGCTCCGCCGGGGCTGAGATGACCGGCCCCACCCTCGCGGGCACCCGCGAGGAGCTCTCGGCGCTGCTCGCACCCGCGCGGGCGGCGGGCCTGCCGGTCGGGCTGGTGCCCACCATGGGGGCCCTCCACGCCGGCCACGCGTCGCTCATGCGCGCCGCCCGGGCCGCCGTCGGCGACGGGCCGGTGGTGACGTCGGTGTTCGTCAACCCCCTCCAGTTCGGCGCGGGGGAGGACCTCGACCGCTACCCGCGGACCCTCGACGCCGACCTCGCGGTGTGCGCCGCCGAAGGCGTGGACATCGTCTTCGCACCGAGCGTCGACGAGGTCTATCCCTCGGGCGCCGCCACGCCGGGGGTCACCGTCGAGCCGGGCCCGTTGGGCACCGTCCTCGAAGGAGCGGTGCGGCCCGGTCACTTCCGCGGCGTGCTGACCGTGGTCGCCAAGCTCTTCGGGCTCGTGGAACCCGACGTCGCCGTCTTCGGCCTCAAGGACTTCCAGCAGTTCGCCCTCATCCGCCGGATGGTCTCCGACCTCTGCCTCGACGTGGAGGTCCTCGGCGCCGACACGGTCCGCGAGTCCGACGGCCTGGCGCTGAGCAGCCGCAACCGCTTCCTCGACGCCGAGCAACGGCGGCAGGCGTTGGTGCTGAGCCGGGCGCTGCGGGCCGCCCAGGCCGCCGCCCACGACGGGCGCGACGCGGCGCTGGCCGCGGGGCGGGCCGTGCTGGCGACCGAGCCGGCGGTCGAGGTGGACTACCTCGTGGTCACCGAGATCGACCTCGACGAGCTGCCCGCCGAGGTACCCCCCGGAACCCCCGGCCGGGTGCTGGTGGCGGCCCGGCTGGGCACCACCCGCCTGATCGACAACCTGCCCCTGGTCATCGGAGGAGAGCGCTGATGCTGCGGACCATGATGAAGAGCAAGATCCACCGGGCGACGGTCACCCAGGCCGACCTGCACTACGTCGGCTCGGTGACCGTCGACGAGGACCTCCTCGACGCGGCCGACCTGCTGCCCGGCGAGCTGGTGCACATCGTCGACGTCACCAACGGGGCCCGCCTGGAGACCTACACGATCGCGGGCGAGCGGGGCAGCGGGGTGCTCGGCATCAACGGCGCGGCCGCCCATCTGGTGCACCCCGGCGACTGCGTGATCCTGATCGCCTACGCCCAGATGGACACCGAGGAGGCTCGGTCCTTCCGGCCGCACGTGGTCTTCGTCGACGCCGACAACGCGGTCCTGGCGACCGGCTTCGACCCGGCGGAGGCGTTCCCGGGCTCCGGTCTCACCGCCGGTACGACGATCGCCGGACGCTAGCCTGCCCGCATGGCGACCTCACCGAGCCGGCGCGTCCCCCAGCGTCTGACCGCCCCGGAGCCCGGCTGGACCACGCGGTCCGACGTGGTGGTCATCGGGTCGGGCATCGCCGGGCTGACCGCGGCGCTCCGCATCCATGCTGCGGACCGTCGGCTCAAGCTGCTGGTGGTCACCAAGGACGTCCTCAACGCCGGCTCGACGCAGTGGGCGCAGGGCGGGATCGCGGCCGCGCTCGGACCCGAGGACACCCCCGCCGACCACGAGCGGGACACCCTGGTGGCCGGCGCCGGCGCCTGCGACCCCGCCGCCGTGCACGCGCTGGTGACCGAGGGACCGGCCGCCGTCCACGAGCTGATCGCCCTGGGCACCATCTTCGACAAGCAGCCGGACGGCGAGCTGAGCCTCACCCGCGAGGGCGGCCACCACCGCGACCGCATCGCGCACGCCGGCGGCGACGCGACCGGGGCCGAGATCCAGCGGGCCCTGATCGCCGCCGTCGAGCGGGCCCCCGAGATCGAGGTCATCGAGCACGCCCTGGCCGTCGACCTGCTGCTCGACGGTCCGGTCGGCGACCCCGCGTCGGGCATCGCCGGCGTCACCCTGCACGTGATGGGGGAGGGCCAGCGCGACGGTGTCGGCGCCGTGCACTGCCGCGCGGTGGTGCTGGCGTCCGGCGGGCTCGGCCAGGTGTTCTCCCAGACCACCAACCCCGCGGTGTCGACCGGCGACGGGATGGCCGTCGCCGCCCGCGTCGGGGCGACGCTGCGGGACCTGGAGTTCGTGCAGTTCCACCCGACGGTGATGTACCTCGGCCCCGACTCCCGCGGCCAGCAGCCGTTGATCTCCGAGGCCGTCCGCGGCGAGGGCGCGTTCCTCGTGGACTTCGAGGGTCACCGCTTCATGCAGGGCGTGCACGAGCTCGCCGACCTGGCACCGCGCGACGTGGTGGCCAAGGCGATCACCCGGCGGATGAACGAGACCGGCCATCCGCACATGTGGCTGGACGCCCGGCACCTTGGCTCTCGACTTCGTGATCGAGCAGGAGCGAAGCGAGGTGCGGTTCCCGACCATCCTGGCGACCGCCCGCGAGCACGGCATCGACCCCGTCACCGACCTGATCCCGGTCGCCCCGGCCTGCCACTACGCCTCCGGCGGCGTCGCCACCGACCTGCACGGCAGGTCGAGCGTCCCGGGCCTCTACGCCACCGGCGAGGTCGCGTGCTCGGGGGTGCACGGCGCCAACCGGCTCGCCTCCAACTCGCTGCTCGAAGGGCTGGTGTTCTCCCGCCGGATCGCCGACGTGCTGCCCACCGAGCTGCGCCCCTGGACGGCACCGGCCGCCGACTCCCGGAAGGCCGGCCTGGTCAGCGGCGACGTACGCCGCGACCTCCAGACCGTGATGACCGCCGAGGTCGGCGTGCTGCGCTCGGCGACCGGGCTGTCGACCGCCCTGGACAAGCTGCAGGCGCTCGTCGGCGACACCGACGCGGCGGTCGACCAGGACGCCTGGGAGACCACCAACCTGGTCACCGTGAGCCTGGCGCTGGCCGACGCTGCCCGGCTGCGCGAGGAGACCCGCGGCTCGCACTGGCGTGAGGACTACCCCGACCGGGACGACGCGCAGTGGTCGGGGCACTTCGACACCGTGCTCACCGACGGGAGCACCTCCGTGGTGTTCCACCCGGTGCCGCCGTCGGACGGCGGCGCCGCATGAGCGGCGTCCTCGACGAGCTCGTCCGAGCCGGCCTCGACCCGGTCGCGGTCCGGGCCGCGATCGCCGGTGCCCTGGAGGAGGACCTCCCCGGTGACAGCGTCGACGTCACCAGTGCCGCGACGATCGCCGAGTCGGCTCGCGGCTCCGCGGTGTTCGGGGCCCGTGAGCCCGGCGTGGTGGCCGGTCTCGGGATCGCCGCGCTGGTCTTCGAGGAGGTGATGGGCGGGAGCGTCGAGATCGCCGATCGGCTCCCCGACGGCAGCCGGGTGGCGGCCGGAGACGTGGTCATGCGCGTCGCCGGACCGACCCGCGGCCTGCTGACCGCCGAGCGCACGGCGCTCAACTTCGCCTCGCACCTGTCCGGTGTCGCCACCGCGACCGCCGCCTGGGTGACCGCGCTGGAGGGCACGTCGGCGCGCGTCCTCGACACGCGCAAGACGCTGCCCGGCTGGCGGGCGCTGCAGAAGTACGCCGTGCGGTGCGGCGGCGGGGTCAACCACCGGTTCAGCCTCAGCGACATGGCGATGGTCAAGGACAACCACGTGATCGCCGCGGGTGGGGTCGTGCCCGCCCTCGACGCGGTCCGCGCGGCGTACCCCGGCCTCGAGGTCGAGGTCGAGGTCACCGACCTCGACCAGCTCCGGGCGCTGCTCGACGCAGGCTGCGAGCGGATCCTGCTCGACAACATGGACCCACGGGTCATGGCCGAGGCGGTGCGGATCACGGCGGGGCGGGCCACCCTCGAGGCCTCGGGCGGGCTGACCCTGGAGCGGGCCCGCGAGGTCGCCCAGACCGGCGTCGACTTCATCTCCGTCGGCGCCCTGACCCACTCGGTGAAGGTCTTCGACCTGGGCATGGACCTCGCGGACGACTGACGGAGACTGAGATGGTCCTGCTCGCCGCCGACATCGGCAACAGCCACACCGTGATCGGGTTGCTCGAGGCCGGTGAGGTGGTGGCGCACTGGCGGGTCGCGACCGACGAGCGCCGCACGTCGGACGAATGGGCGCTGCTCCTGCACGGACTGCTCGCCACCGCACCGGAATCGGCCGAGGTCACCGGGATATCCGTGTGCAGCGCGGTGCCGGCGGTCCTGCACGAATGGCGCGAGATGGTGATGTCGCATTTCCCCGCCATCGCCCACGTGTTTGTCGAGCCCGGTATTCGGACGGGTGTGCCGATCCTGATGGACAATCCCCGCGAGGTGGGTGCGGACCGGATCATGAATGCACTGGCGGCGGCCACGTTCCACGGCGGACCGGCCATCGTCGTCGACTTCGGGACCGCGACGACCTTCGACGTGGTCAGCGTCCACGGGCAGTACGTCGGGGGCGCGATCTCCCCCGGCATCGAGATCTCCCTGGAGGCTCTCGGTCGCCGCGGTGCCCAGCTGCGCAAGGTGGAGCTGCTCCGGCCGCGGTCGGTGATCGCCAAGAACACCGTGGAGGCCCTGCAGTCCGGGATGGTCTTCGGCGTCGCCAGCCAGGTCGACGGCATGGTGGGCCGGATCATCGCGGAGCTCGACGTGGTCGCCGACGACGTGCACGTGCTGGCGACCGGGTACCTCGCCCCGGCGGTGCTCGGCGAGTGCCGCAGCTTCACCGCCCACGACCCGTGGTTGACGCTTCGCGGTCTCGCGCTCGTCTTCGACCGGAATACCCGGTGAGAATTCGCGATTCCTTTACCTTCCCCGTTTATCGGATCGTTGGAAAAGGATTCGGAAGTCTAATTGCCGCCGGGTACCGCGACCGCTAGTGTCCCTTCCGACCGGGGGGTTTGCATAAAAAGGAGGGGTAACAATGGCTCAGCGAGTCAACATTGTTCTCGTGGACGATCTCGATGGTGGCGATGCCACCGAGACCGTGTCTTTCGCTATCGACGGCGCCACCTATGAGATCGACCTGAGCGACAAGAACGCCTCGAAGCTTCGAGACGCGCTCGCGCCGTACCTCGGCCACGCCCGCAAGGTCTCGGGCGGTCGCCGCGGGGCCCGCAAGGCCGCCGCTTCCGCGAGCCTCGGGCCGAGCCCGCGACTGGTCCGCGACTGGGCCCGCTCCAACGGCTACGAGGTCTCCGACCGCGGTCGGGTGCCCGCCGACGTGATCGCGGCGTACGAAGCCGCCAACTAGCCACACCTCGACGACGCCCGGACGACGCAGGTCGCCGGGCGTCGTCGCGCGTCCGAGACGTGTTCGCTCTGAGCGGACCCGAGCGGCGGCTCCCTGGGAACACGTAGGCTGGGGGCGGAGTTGGAACGACCGTACGAGCGGGTCCTGTCCCGCGGCGGGGACCCCACCCGCGTCGATGCCCCAAGGGCGAGGAGTGCAACATGTTCGAACGGTTCACAGACCGTGCCCGTCGGGTGGTCGTGCTGGCGCAAGAAGAGGCCCGCATGCTGTCCCACAACTACATCGGGACCGAGCACATCCTGCTCGGCCTGATCCACGAGGGCGAAGGAGTCGCCGCCAAGGCGCTCGAGTCCCTCGACATCTCCCTGGAGGCCGTGCGCGCCCAGGTCGAGGAGATCATCGGCCAGGGCCAGCAGGCGCCCTCCGGCCACATCCCGTTCACGCCGCGCGCCAAGAAGGTGCTCGAGCTGTCCCTGCGCGAGGCGCTGCAGCTCGGCCACTCCTACATCGGCACCGAGCACATCCTGCTCGGCCTGATCCGTGAGGGAGAGGGCGTCGCCGCCCAGGTGCTGCAGAAGCTCGGCGCCGACCTCAACCGGGTCCGCCAGCAGGTCATCCAGCTGCTCTCCGGCTTCCAGGGCAAGGAGTCGGCCGCGTCCGGCTCGTCCTCCAGCAGCGGCAGCGGCGAGGCGCCGTCGTCCTCGCTGGTGCTCGACCAGTTCGGCCAGAACCTCACCCAGTCCGCGCGCGAGGGCAAGCTGGACCCGGTCATCGGCCGCGAGCCGGAGATCGAGCGGGTCATGCAGATCCTGTCCCGCCGGACGAAGAACAACCCGGTGCTCATCGGCGAGCCCGGCGTCGGCAAGACCACGATCGTGGCCGGGCTGGCCCAGGACATCGTCAAGGGCAACGTCCCCGAGACGCTCAAGGACAAGCAGATCTACACCCTCGACCTCGGCGCCCTGGTCGCCGGGTCGCGCTACCGCGGCGACTTCGAGGAGCGGCTGAAGAAGGTCCTCAAGGAGATCCGCACCCGCGGCGACATCGTGCTGTTCATCGACGAGATCCACACCCTCGTCGGCGCCGGCGCGGCCGAGGGCGCCATCGACGCGGCCTCGATCCTCAAGCCGATGCTGGCCCGGGGCGAGCTGCAGACCATCGGCGCGACCACGCTCGACGAGTACCGCAAGTACCTCGAGAAGGACGCCGCGCTGGAGCGCCGCTTCCAGCCGATCCAGGTCGCCGAGCCGTCGATCGCGCACACCATCGAGATGCTCAAGGGCCTGCGCGACCGCTACGAGGCGCACCACCGGGTGACCATCACCGACGAGGCGCTGGTCTCCGCGGCGACCCTGGCCGACCGCTACATCTCCGACCGGTTCCTGCCCGACAAGGCCATCGACCTGATCGACGAGGCCGGCTCGCGGCTCCGGATCCGCCGGATGACGGCGCCCGCCGACCTGCGGGAGTACGACGACAAGATCGCCGACGTCCGGCAGCGCAAGGAGGCCGCGATCGACGGCCAGGACTTCGAGGCGGCCGCGCGTCTGCGCGACGAGGAGAAGCAGCTGATCCTGCGCAAGTCCGAGCGCGAGAAGCAGTGGCGCGCCGGTGACATGGACGAGGTCGCCGAGGTCGACGAGGAGCTGATCGCCGAGGTGCTCGCCGTGGCGACCGGCATCCCGATCGTCAAGCTGTCCGAGGAGGAGTCCACGCGGCTGCTCAAGATGGAGGACGAGCTGCACAAGCGGGTCATCGGCCAGGAAGAGGCCGTGCGCGCGCTGTCGCGGGCGATCCGTCGTACCCGTGCGGGCCTGAAGGACCCCAAGCGTCCGGGTGGCTCGTTCATCTTCGCCGGTCCGTCCGGCGTCGGGAAGACGTGGCTGTCCAAGTCGCTCGCGGAGTTCCTGTTCGGCGACGAGGACTCGCTGATCCAGCTCGACATGAGCGAGTTCAGCGAGAAGCACACCGTCTCGCGGCTGTTCGGCTCGCCTCCGGGCTACGTCGGCTACGAGGAGGGTGGCCAGCTGACCGAGAAGGTGCGGCGCAAGCCGTTCTCGGTGGTGCTCTTCGACGAGGTCGAGAAGGCGCACCCCGACATCTTCAACAGCCTGCTGCAGATCCTGGAGGAGGGTCGCCTGACCGACTCCCAGGGCCGGGTCGTGGACTTCAAGAACACCGTCATCATCATGACGACCAACCTCGGCACCCGCGACATCAACAAGTCGGTCAACCTGGGCTTCCAGCAGTCCGGCGACGCCGCGGGCTCCTACGAGCGGATGAAGGCGAAGGTGTCGGACGAGCTCAAGCAGCACTTCCGTCCGGAGTTCCTCAACCGCGTCGACGAGATCATCGTCTTCCCGCCGCTGTCGCGCGAGCAGATCGTGCACATGGTCGACAACATGATCACCGCGGTGGAGCTGCGCCTGAAGGACCGCGACATGAGCCTCGAGCTCACGCAGGCCGCCAAGGACCTGCTCGCCGTCCGGGGCTTCGACCCGGTGCTCGGGGCGAGGCCGCTGCGGCGCACGATCCAGCGCGAGATCGAGGACTCGCTCGCCGAGAAGATGCTCTTCGGTGAGGTCGGCCCCGGCCAGATCGTGGTGGTCGACGTCGAGGGCGAGGGCGAGGCTGCGCAGTTCACCTTCAAGGGCCAGAAGGTCGGCGCCCTGCCCGACATGCCGCCCTTCGAGACCGCGGACGTCGACGCCGGGCCGCCCCTCGGCCCCGACGGCGCCCCCATCGAGGGACCGGACGACTCCCTGGGCCCGATCGACATCGAGCGCTCCTCGGACTGATCCACCTGCGTTGAGTTGGGGCCTCCCTCGGCAGAACCTGCCGAGGGAGGCCCAACTCGTTTCCGAGGGAGTGCCCGAACTCAACCCGCTGGCTAGGGTGAGCGCATGCTCTTCACGGCCAGCACGGTCAAGGACTCCGCGGCCAACCTGCGCCGGTTCGTGACGGGCAACCTGGCGGGGGGGATCGACCACCTGGTGGTGTTCGTGGACGCGCCGGAGGCGACGGACCCCGCGGCGCTGGAGGTGCTGGAGTCGCACCCCTCGGTGACCTGCGTGCGCACCGGCGAGGAGTGGTGGCAGGGCGACCGGCCCGGGCAGCTCAACACCCGGCAGCGGATCAACGCCAACCTCACCAAGGCGGTGCTCAGCCGGGTGCCCGGGGCGGAGTGGGTCTTCCACATCGACGCCGACGAGATCGCGCAGGTGGACCGCGCGGCCCTGGCGAGCGCGCCCGCGGACGCGCGGGTGGTCCGGCTCGCCCCGCTGGAGGCGGTCTCCCAGCGCGCGTGGGCCGCGGACCCGACGCGTGTTCAAGCGGCTGCTCGACAAGGACGACCTGACCCTGCTGCACACGCTCGGGGTGATCGACCGCGCGCACAACGGCGCCTACTTCCACGGCCACGTCGACGGGAAGGCGGGCGTGCGGCCCACCCTCGACCTGTGGCTGACGCTGCACCACGTCGTCGACGCGGACAAGAACGAGCAGGAGCCGTGGCAGCACCCGGGGCTGCGGCTGCTGCACTACGAGTCCTTCTCCGGCGAGGACTTCGTGCGCAAGTGGACCTCCCTCCTCGACGGCGGACCGTCGGTGAACTTCCGGCCCGGCCGCGAGCCGACCGCGGTCGCGCTGCGCACCCTGATCGGCAAGCGGCTCACCGCCGAGCAGGCCCGGCCGTACCTGATGCGGATCTTCGAGCGCACGACCGAGGACGACCTGACCACGCTGCGCGATCTCGGGCTGCTCGAGGAGATCGACCCGCGGGCGGGGACGCACGTCCCCGAGGCCTTCGCGGCCGGCGCGCGCGAGGAGCTCGACGGGCTGCTGGAGCGGCTGGCCACGGTCCCCAAGCGCGCGTTCCACCCCGGTCAGCCGGCCGACGAGGTCAGCGCGGCTGCTCGACGACGCCGGCTCCGTCAGGGGAGCGCGTAGGTTCCTGCGGAGGTAGTCCGCGCCAGCCCGTCGGCCACCAACGAGGCCAGGCAGCGGGTCCGCTGGGCGGCATCGGGCCACGCGGCGTCCAGGCGTTCGGCGGGCACGTCGCCCGGGGCGTCGCGCAGCACGGCCAGCAGCCGTCCGCGGCACTGCCGGTCCGTGCCGTCGTAGGTCTGCCCGCGGCGCGGCGGGCCGTCGTACGCCGGGTAGCCGGCCGCCCGCCAGGCGCACCGGTCCGCGAGCGGGCAGTCGGCGCAGCGCGGTCGCTGGGCCGTGCAGACGAGGGCGCCCAGCTCCATCACCGCCACCGACCAGGTCGCCGCGGTCGGCGGGTCCTCCGGCAGCACGGCCGCGGCGCGGTCGCGCTCGGCCCGGGTGACCGACGCGGGCGGGAACTCCCGGCCGCCGAGCACCCGGCCGAGCACCCGGCGCACGTTGGTGTCGAGCACGGCGTGCCGCCGGGTGTGGGCGAAGACCGCGATCGCGGCCGCGGTGTAGTCGCCGACCCCGGGCAGGGCGCGGAGGTCGTCGTACGACGCCGGCACCTCGCCGCCGTGCCGCTCGACGATCGCCGCCGCGGCCGCGTGCAGGCGCAGCGCTCGACGGGGGTACCCCAGGCGACCCCAGGCCCGGACCGCCTCGCCGGACGGCTCCGCCGCGAGCGCCGCGGGCGTGGGCCAACGCGTCAGCCACGCCTCGTGGACCGGCAGCACCCGGACGACCGGCGTCTGCTGGAGCATGAACTCCGAGACCATCACCGACCACGGCGTCGCGGTCGTGGAGCGCCACGGCAGGTCGCGCGCGTGGGCGTCGTACCACTCCAGCAGCGGCGCGTGCAGGTCGCTCATCGCGGTCACGGTACCGAGGCCCGGTGTGCCTGCCGGACGGAGTGCCGCGCGCTGGTTAGCGTGAAGCCGTGTCCACCCTGACCCGGCCGCGAGGCCCGCTGTCGCCGCGGGTCTACTGGACCCGCCGGCTCCTGGTGATCGGCACCGCGCTGGCCCTGGTGGTCGGGATCGCCCGGCTGCTGACGCCGAGCAGCGACGACCAGACGCCCGACCAGGCCCAGCAGGCGGCCGCCCGGACCACCGCGTCCGGGTCCGCGACGGCGACCGGGGACGAGACGAAGAAGAAGCGCAAGCACAAGAAGAAGAACCAGACCCCCACCCCGGCCGCCCCCACCACCCCGGTGCTGGCGGTGCCGACCGGTCCGTGCACCAGCAGCGACGTGGTCGTGGCGCCCACCCTCACCGAGGCGGTCGCGGGCTCGGAGATCCTCGTGACCCTCCAGCTGACGACGCGGGTGGCCGAGGCCTGCACGTGGACCGTCTCGCCCGAGACGATGACGATGAAGATCACCTCGGGTCCCGACGACATCTGGTCGAGCCGGCAGTGCCCGGCCGCGATCCCGACCCGCGAGGTCGTGGTGCGGCGCGAGGTCGGCACCAACCTCGGCGTGCGGTGGAGCGGCAAGCGCTCGGACGACGAGTGCTCGGCGCTGACCGAGTGGGCGCGGCCCGGGTACTACCACATCGTCGCGGCCGCGCTGGCCGGTGAGCCGACCGACCTCCAGGTCGAGCTGGTGAAGCCGCCGCGGCCGGTGGTGACGGTGACCATCACCCCCTCGCCCACCCCGGACGGCGGCAAGAAGAAGCCCAAGAAGCCCCACGGCTGACGGGGCCGGCTAGGAGAAGCGGTCGCCGAGGATGCTGGACTCGGCCAGCCGGGAGAGCCCTTCGCGGACGCTGCGGGCCCGCAGCTCGCCCACGCCCTCGACCACCTGGAGGTCGTCGATGCCGGCGGACAGCAGCTTCTGCAGGGTGCCGAAGTGGTCGACCAGCCGGTCGACGACGGCCGTGGGCAGGCGCGGGACCTTGGCCAGCAGCCGGTAGCCACGCGGCGCCACCGCCGAGTCGAGGTGCTCGCCGTTGCCGAGCGAGAGCGCCCGCGCGACCGAGGCCGGGTCGACCAGCTCGGTGGCCGACAGCGCGCCCAGCAGCTGGAGGGAGGTCTCGGGCGACGTGCCGCGGCGACCCACGGGCAGGTAGTCGCGGATCACCAGCTCGCGCTCGGCGTCGACCCCGGTGACCAGCTCCTCGAGCTGCAGCGACAGCAGCCGGCCGTCGGTGCCGAGCTCGAGCACGTAGTCCTCGATCTCGCGGGCGATCCGGGTCACCATCTCCAGCCGCTGCGCGACGACGGCCACGTCGCGGGCGGTGACCAGGTCCTCGATCTCCAGGGCGGAGAGGGTGCTGGCGACCTCGTCGAGGCGGAGCTTGTAGCGCTCCAGGGTGGCCAGCGCCTGGTTGGCCCTCGACAGGATCTGGCCGGAGTCCTCGAGCACGTGCCGGATGTCGCCGACGTACGCCGCGATGATCTGCATCGACTGGGACACCGAGATCACCGGGAACCCCGTCTGCCGGGCGACCCGGTCGGCGGTGCGGTGCCGGGTGCCGGTCTCCTCGGAGAGGATCGTGTGGTCGGGCATCAGGTGGACCGCGGCCCGGTGGATGCGGGTGATCTCCTTGTCGAGGATGATCGCGCCGTCCATCTTGGCGAGCTCACGCAGCCCGGTCGCGCTGAACGGCACGTCGAGCTCGAAGCCGCCGGTCGAGATCGACTCGATGACCCGGTCGTAGCCCACGACGATGAGCGCGCCGGTGCGACCCCGGAGGATCCGCTCGAGCCCGTCGCGGAGCGCGGTGCCCGGGGCCATCGACGCGAGGACCGCGCGCAGGCGCAGGACGTCGTCGGAGCGTTCCATGCCGACCACGCCAGCCCTCCCGTCCCTTGTGAGCCAACCAGGGCCAGCCCCCGCAGCGCGGGCTCAGTCTAGAGGGTGTCGGCCGATCTGTGGCCCAGGTCGACCAGCCGATCAGCCGCCGCCCTCGAGCGGTCGGAGCACGCGCTCGCCGGCGTTGTCGGGCTGCCGGCGCAACAGGCGGGTGAGCCTGAGCGCGGAGTGGATGTCGGGCACCTCGACCACCCGGATCCCCTCCCCGACCGGCGCGGCGGCGCGCGGCGCGGTGGAGCGCTCGGGGGCGGACGGCACCAGCGCCACCTCGAAGCCCATCCGCGCGGCCTCGGCCACCCGCTGGGGCAGGTCGCGGACCATCCGCAGCTCCCCGGCCAGACCGATCTCGCCCATGGCCACCACCCCGGCCGGCGGCGGCACCCCGAGGGTGGCGGAGGCGATCGCGACGGCGACGGCGAGGTCGCTGGCCGGCTCGGTGAGCCGGGCGCCCCCGACCGTGGAGGCGAAGACGTCGTGGGCGTGCAGGCGGATCCCGCAGTGCTGCTGGAGGACGGCGAGCACCATCGCGGTGCGCGCCGAGTCGAGGCCGGACGTGGTCCGCCGGGGCCGCTCGGCCGGCGTGGGCGTGACCAGGGCCTGCACCTCGGCCAGCAGGGGTCGACGACCCTCCATGGTGACCGCGACACACGTGCCGGGCACCCGACGGCGGTGGTGCTCCACGAACAGGCCGGTCGGGTCGGTCACCGCCGCGATGCCGTCGGCGGACAGGTCGAAGCAGCCGACCTCGTCGACCGGGCCGAAGCGGTTCTTCATCGCCCGCACCATCCGGAAGCGCGAGTTGCGGTCGCCCTCGAAGTGGAGCACCACGTCGACGAGGTGCTCGAGCACCCGCGGCCCGGCGATGCTGCCGTCCTTGGTGACGTGGCCGACGATCATCAAGGTGATGTTGCGGGTCTTGGCCTGCCGGATCAGGGCCGCGGCGACCTCCTTGACCTGGGTGACGCCCCCCGGCACCCCGTCGACGTCGGCCGCCGCGATGGTCTGGATCGAGTCGACCACCAGGAGGCTGGGCCGGACGGTGTCGAGGTGGGTGAGCACCGCGCCGAGGTCGGTCTCGGCGGCGATGTAGAGCTCGTCGTGGATCGCGCCCGTGCGGTCGGCGCGCAGCCGGACCTGGGAGGCGGACTCCTCGCCGGTGACGTAGAGGGTGCGGCGCTGGTGCCGGCTGGTCTGCGAGGCCACCTCGAGGAGCAGCGTGCTCTTGCCGACGCCGGGCTCGCCGGCCAGCAGGATCGCGGCGCCCGGGACCAGCCCGCCGCCGAGCACCCGGTCGAGCTCGGGCACGCCGCTGGGGCGGAACGTCGACTCGGTGACGTCGACCTGCCCGATCGGCACCGCCGCCGAGGTCACCGGGCCCGACGCGGCGCGCGACGTCGGCGCCGCCACCTCGCTGACCGTGCTCCACGCCTGGCACTCGCCGCAGCGACCGACCCACTTGGCGGTCTCCCAGCCGCACTCCGCGCAGCGGTAGGCGGCGCGGGGGCGGCCCTTGGCGACACTCGTGCGGCTCATGCGGTGTGGCTCATGCGGGGTCCCCGACGCGGCGCGAGCGGAGCGAGCGGCGTGGTGGGGTGTGGCTCATGGGTCGAACGCTAGGCGAGGGCGCCGACAGGCTCGGGCTCCCGCGCCCGGGAGGGCCGGCAGGGCTCACCCCTCCCGGTCTACCAGGGCCGTCGAGCAGCGCGGTATCGTGCAATTGGAACGATCAAGAGGGGGTGGAGATGGTCCGCGCCAATGTCGGCGAGCCCTCCGTCGTCCCTCCCACGCTGGCCGACGTGGCCGAGCTCGCCGGGGTCTCGCGGCAGACCGTGTCCAACGCGGTCAACAACCCCGAGCTGCTCCGCGCCGACACCCTGCTGCGGGTGCAGACCGCGATCGCGGACCTGGGCTACTCGCCGAACCGCGCGGCCCGCAACCTCCGCACCCGGACCTCGCACCTGATCGGGCTGCGGTTCCCCCCGGCCCAGGAGGGCACGGCCAACGCCCTGATGGACCGCTTCGTGCACTCCCTGGTCGAGGCCTCGGCCGAGGCGGGCTACCACGTGCTGCTGTTCGCCGGGGACCCCGAGGACCCCGTGTCGGGGTACGACGACCTGCTGCGCGCGACGGCCGTCGACGCCTTCGTGGCCACCGACACCTTCCTCGGCAACCCGCAGGCGGTCTGGCTCGAGGAGCGGCGCGCCCCCTTCGTGGCCTTCGGCCGGCCCTGGGACAACCCCGGCGCCCGGCACCCGTGGGTCGACGTCGACGGCGCGGCGGGCGCCGAGCTGGCCACCGAGCACCTGCTCGACCGCGGCCACACCCGGATCGCGTGGATCGGGTGGCGCCGCGAGTCCTGGATCGGCGAGGACCGCCGCTCGGGCTGGAGCCGGGCGATGAGGGCGCGCGGGCTGCCCACGACCGGACTGGCCTGCCGGGTCGAGGACGCCGTGGCCAGCGGCCGCGAGGCGGCCACCGTGCTTCTCGACGACGCCCGCCCGACGGCCTTCGTCTGCGCCTCCGACACCCAGGCCATGGGTGTCCTGCACGCACTGGCCGAGCGCGGCCTGCGCCCGGGCGCGGATCTCGCGGTGGTCGGCTTCGACGACTCGCAGGTCGCCCAGGTGGTGCCCGAGGGGCTCACCTCGGTGCGCCAGCCGCTGGAGGAGGTCGCCGTCGAGGTGGTCCGGGCCCTGGCCGGCCTGCTCTCCCACCCGCCCGTGGTCGGGCCCGGCGTGCTGCTGCGTCCCACGCTCGCGGTCCGCGGCTCGAGCTGAGGCGTGACGGCCTGGCTGCTGCTGCCGAGCCCGCTGCTCGGCCCGGCGTCCTGGCAGCCCGTGGCCGACCGCCTGCGTGACGCGGGCGACGACGTCGCGGTGGCGACGGCCGGGGACGCCACGCGCCCCGCGGACGTGCTCACGGCGTACGTCGCCGCCGCCCGCGACCTCGACGCGCCCGTGGTCGTGGCCCACAGCAACGCCGGGTTGTTCGCACCCGCCGTGGCCGACGCCGCGGCGGCGCCGGTGACCGGGTACGTCGACGCGGCGCTGGCCGCGTCCACCGGGCCGACGCCGCTGGCCCCGCCGGCGTTCC
Organism: uncultured Actinomycetota bacterium; assembly: GCA_963713255.1. GTDB lineage: Bacteria > Actinomycetota > Actinomycetes > Propionibacteriales > Nocardioidaceae > Nocardioides. The sequence continues at coordinate 247,060 of CAVQLC010000010.1, read as the reverse complement.
TCGCGTTCCTCGCCGGGCTCGCCGACGACGACGGGCTGCTGCCGCCCTGGTCGCAGTGGTGGGGCGACGTCGACCTGTTCCCCGACGACGCGACCCGGGCGCGGGTCGAGGCCGGGCAGCCGCGGCTCCCGCTGGCGTACTTCCACGCGACGCTCGAGACGCCGGCCGGCTGGGAGTCGCGGCGCCAGGCCTACCTGGCCTTCGGCGACACCTACGCCGACGAGACGGCCCGGGCGCGGGCACTCGGCTGGAAGGTCCGGCGGCTCGACGTCCGGGACCGTGGCGGCCACCTGTTCCTGCTCCACGACCCGGCCGCGACGGCCACCGCCCTGCGCGAGCTGGTCAGTAGCGCCGCCACCACAGGTTGACCGCGTAGTCCACCTCGGTGGCCGGGTGCTCGGCCAGGATCGCCGCGGCGGTCGCGGCGTCGAACTCGATCCGGACCACCTGCTCGAAGTCCGCGCGGCTGTCGAACGCCCACCGGATGTCGACCGGCACCCGGGTCCAGCCCCGGACCGACCAGAACCGCTCGACCTCGTCGGGTGGTGGCAGGTGAGGGTAGCCGCGCCGGAACCACCGCCCGAAGGTCGAACGGCTCCCGTCGTTGTCGATCACGAACGCCGTCCCCCCGCGTCGGACCACCCGGTCCAGCTCGGCGAGCCCCGGCTCGCAGCCGGGTCCGAAGAAGTAGGCCCACCGGGCCTGCACCACGTCGACCGAGGCGTCGGGCAACGGCACCGCCTGCGCACTCCCGACCAGCACCCGCACGTCGTCCAGCCGCCGGGTACGACGGGTGGCCAGCGCGGCCAGGTCGGGGTGCGGCTCGACGCCGACCACCGTGCGGGCCTCGGCCGCCCAGCGGGGCAGGTGGAAGCCGGTGCCGCAGCCGAGGTCCAGCAGGTCGCGCCCGGCCCAGTCCGCGACCGACGCGCATCGCCGCCTCGATCGCCTGCTCGGGGTCGGCGGCCCGGTTCTCGACCTCGTAGGTCGCCGGGTGGTGCCAGATGTTCGGGCTGGGGACCGCGTCGGGCCCCGGACCGGTCAGATCCGGACCAGGCCGTTCGGGGTCAGCACCTGCACCGCGAGCACGCCCGGCGTGCCGTGCGGTGCGACCCAGTCGACCTTGACGTCCTCGAGCGGCGCCTCGACGGTCTGCCCGAGCCACTCGCTGACCCGGCGCGGGTCACCGGCGATCTCCAGGCAGGCCAGGGAGAACCGCTCGTCCGCGCCGGCGCTGGGGTGCAGCTCGTCGGGGACGTCCCACTCGATGAAGAACGGCAGCTGCGGGTCCGCGATCAGGCCGTTGACCCCGATCTGCTTCCACGACAGGTTCGTGCCGTCGGGACGGTGCCGGTTGCCGGCCGCCGACTCGCGGCCGAGGCGCTGCTCGATCTCGGCGATGTCGTCGACCGCCACGACCCACCCGAGCCACCCGCCGCCCAGGGCCGACCGGGCGCGCACGGCCTGGCCGAACGGCGCCTTGTCGGACGCGGGGTGGTCGAGCACCTCGACGATCTCGAGGTAGGTGTGCTCCGCCAACGGCAGGATCATGTTGCGAGTACCGAACCGCGGATGCACGCCCCCGTCGACGAAGTCTGCACCGAGCAGCTCGCCGATGCGCTGGGCGGTACCGGCAAGACCGTCGGGTCCGGCGGCGTAGGAGAGATGGTCCAGGCGCATGACCAGATTCTCACCCCGGCCCCGCTCCCGGAGGACATCGGGGTCGGATCTCTTGACGTCGAGAGGCTGGGCGACGCCCTCGTCAGTGGGGGTCAGCGCGGGTCGGCGGGGTGCAGCGCGAGGGCCGAGCGGGACGCGAGGTGCGCCTCGCAGTGCGCCGCCAGCTCGTCGTACGCCGCCCGGCCCATGAGCTCCACGAGCTCCGGCGCGCTGGTCACGAAGAGCGGCTCGGGCGCGTTGTGGGCCTCGGTGTTGCCCGAGCAGTACCAGTCGAGGTCGTGCCCGCCGGGGCCCCAGCCGCGGCGGTCGTACTCCCCGATCGTGACCTCGGAGTACGACGTCCCGTCCTGCCGCTCGACGGTCCGGTAGGTCCGCCGCAGCGGCAGCTGCCAGCACACGTCGGGCTTGGTCTCCAGCGGGTGCTGTCCGTCGCGCAGCGCCAGCGCGTGCAGGGCGCAGCCGGCGCCGGCCGCGAAGTCCGCGCGGTTGTGGAAGATGCACGCCGACTGCCCGTCGACGTCGAGGGTCCGGGTCTTGCGCTCGCCGTCCTCGTCGGTCTCGATCCAGTCGCCCCGGCGCACCTTGGCCTTCCGCGGCCGGTGCTGCCACAGGTCGTCGGTGAGCTTGTCGACGTACGACGCCACCCGCTTCTCGTCGGCCTTGTCGGAGAAGTGCGCGCCCAGCGTGCAGCAGCCGGTGTCCGGCGAGCTGGCGTAGATGCCCCGGCAGCCCTGACCGAAGATGCACTGGTAGCGCGACGTCAGCCAGGTCAGGTCGCACTTGAAGACCTGGTCGCCGTCGGCGGGGTCGGCGAACTCGACGAACGCACGGGGGAAGACGAGCTCGACCTCTGGCACGGCACCAGCCTTGCACGTGGCCGGGAGTAAGTTGGGGGCCATGCGGCTGGGAGTCCTCGACATCGGCTCCAACACCGGTCATCTGCTGGTGGTGGACGCCCACGACGGTGCGGCGCCCCTGCCGGCGTACTCCCACAAGGAGCCGCTGCGCCTGGCCGAGCACCTCGACGAGACCGGTGCGGTCACCGAGCGCGGCATCGACGCCCTCGCCGGCTTCGTCGCGTCCTCGCTGGTGGTCGCCGAGGACAAGGGCTGCGAGCAGATGCTCGGGTTCGCCACCTCGGCGGTCCGGGACGCGGTCAACTCCGACGACGTGCTGGGCCACGTGGCCGAGCGCACCGGGGTCGAGCTCAGCGTGCTGTCCGGTGAGGACGAGGCGCGGCTGACCTTCCTCGCCGTGCGCCGGTGGTTCGGCTGGTCGGCCGGGCGACTGGCGGTCTTCGACATCGGAGGCGGGTCGCTGGAGATCGCCGGAGGCGGCAGCGAGGCACCGGACGTGGCGTGGTCGATGCCGCTCGGCGCGGCCCGCCTGGCCCGGGAGTTCTTCGCCGTCGGCCTGCCCGGCGAGGAGGACGTGCGGGCGCTGCGCAGGCGGATCCGCGCCGAGATCGCCCGCGACGCGGGCCACCTGCTCCGCGCGGGGCCACCCGACCGGGCCGCGGCGACGTCGAAGACCTTCCGCTCGCTCGCCCGCATCTGCGGCGCGGCGCCCTCCAGTGACGGGCCGCTGGTGCCCCGCGTCCTGACCCTGGACCAGCTCTCGACCTGGATCCCCAAGCTCATCTCGATGAGCGACGAGAAGTTCGTGTCCCTGCCGGGTGTCTCCGCCTCGCGCGCCCACCAGGTGGTGCCGGGTGCGCTGGTGGCCGAGGCCTGCATGGACATCTTCGACCTGCCCGAGCTCGAGATCTGTCCGTGGGCGCTCCGGGAGGGCGTCATCCTCGAGCGGATCGACCAGATCTCCGGCCTGGGGTGAGCGTGTCCGTTCCCGTGATCAGTCTGTCGACGGTCTCGGTCTATCCCGAGTCCACCGCGCACGCCTTCGGCTACGCGTCCCGCCTCGGCTACGACGCCGTCGAGGTGATGGTGGGCATCGACGCCCTCAGCCAGCAGACCTCGGCGGTCAAGCAGCTCTCGGAGCACCACGAGATGCCGATCTGCGCGGTCCACGCGCCCTGCCTGCTGTTCACCCAGCGGGTCTGGGGCACCGACCCGTGGGGGAAGCTCCAGCGCTCGGCCGAGATGGCCGAGGAGGTCGGCGCCGACGTGGTCGTCGTGCACCCGCCGTTCCGCTGGCAGAAGGAGTACGCCGCCGGCTTCGTCGAAGGCATCGCCGCCCTCGAGGAGTCCACCGGCATCGCCTTCGCCGTCGAGAACATGTACCCCTGGCGGTCGCCGGCCCGCGGCGGCTCCAAGCGCGGCGTGGAGATGTACCTCCCCGGCTGGGACCCGTCCCAGGAGGACTACGCCAACACCACCATCGACCTCTCGCACGCCGCGATCGCGAAGTCCGACGTCGTGCAGATGGCGCAGCGCCTCGGTCCGCGGCTGCGGCACGTGCACCTCACCGACGGCACCGGCTCGGCCAAGGACGAGCACCTCGTGCCGGGCCGGGGCGTGATGGGCGCGGACCTGTTCCTCCAGCACCTCGCCGTCACGGACTTCACCGGGCACATCGTCCTGGAGATCAACACCCGCCGGTGCGACACGCGCGAGGAGCGGGAGCGCGACCTGGCCGAGTCGCTCGCCTTCGCCCGCGAGCACTACGCGGTCACCGCGCGATGAGCACCCCGCGTCGCGGCCGTCGGCCCGGCGCGCCCGACACCCGCGCGGCGATCCTGGACGCGGCCCGCGGCCAGTTCGCCGCCCAGGGCTTCGGGGGGACGACGATCCGCGGCATCGCCTCCGCCGCCGGCGTCGACGCCGCCCTGGTCCACCACTACTTCGGCACCAAGGACGACCTGTTCCTCGCCGCACTGGACATCCCGGTCGACCCGCGGGTCATCGTCGCGCCGGTCGTGGCGGGTGGCCCGGACGGCGCGGCCGAGCGCTTCCTGATCGCGTTCCTGTCCGTGTGGGACGACCCGGCGGTGCGCCCGTCGCTGCTCGCGGTGGCCCGCGCGGTGATGGACCCGGGCGCGCACCGGCTGCTCAGCGACGGCTTCCTGCCCGTCGTCATCGAGCCGGTGGGCGTCGCCCTCGGCCTCGACCGGCCCGAGCTGCGGATGCCGCTGGTCGCCAGCCAGGTGATCGGGCTGATCCTGCTGCGCTACGTGCTGGAGGTGGAGCCGCTCGCCTCGATGCCGGGCGAGCAGGTCGTCGCGACGTACGCGCCGACGCTGCAGCGCTACCTCACCGGCCCGCTGCCCTGACGGGCCGGCCGCCGGCCGGATCGGGGTTGCCGACGGGCGCCGCCGCGAGCATAATTCAACACATGATGAAAAACGTCGTGGAGGTGCGCGGCCTGGTCGTCGTCCGCGGGCGCCGCCGGGTGCTCGACGGCCTTGACCTGGACCTGGGCGGGGGCGTCACCGGCCTGCTCGGGCCGTCGGGTTGCGGCAAGACCACGCTGATGCGGGCGCTGGTGGGGGTGCAGCGGGTCGAGTCCGGCACGGTGACGGTGCTGGGGGAGCCGGCGGGCAGCGCGCCGCTGCGGGACCGGGTCGGCTACGTCACCCAGGCGGCCAGCGTGTACGACGACCTCACGGTCGCCGAGAACCTCCAGTTCTTCGCCGCGGTGCTGGGCGTCGGGACGGCCGAGGTCGAGCGCAGCCTCACCGCCGTGGACCTCGCCGGCGAGCACGACCAGGTCGTCGGCCGGCTCTCCGGCGGGCAGCGGTCGCGGGTGAGCCTCGCGGTGGCGCTGCTCAAGGAACCCGACGTGCTGGTGCTCGACGAGCCGACGGTCGGTCTCGACCCGGTGCTGCGACGGGACCTGTGGGCGCTCTTCCACCGGCTGGCCGCGGCCGGTGCGGCGGTGCTGGTGTCGAGCCACGTGATGGACGAGGCGCGAGCGCTGCGACCGGCTGCTGCTGATGCGTGAGGGCGCCGTCATCGCCGACGGCAGCCCGGCGGAGATCCGCGAGCGCACCGGGGCCGCCGACATCGAGACGGCCTTCCTCAGCGTGGTCGGAGCCGGGTCATGACGCCGCGGGTGACCGTGGCGGTCGCCGCCCGGGTGCTCACGCAGATCCGCCGCGACCACCGCACGTTGGCGATGCTGCTGGTGCTGCCGTGCGCGCTGATCAGCCTGCTGTGGTGGATGTTCGAGGACCTGCCCGGCGACAGCTTCGACCAGTTCGGCCCGGGCGTGCTGGCGCTGTTCCCGTTCATCATCATGTTCCTCGTGACCAGCGTGACCACGCTGCGCGAGCGCTCCAGCGGCACGCTCGAGCGGCTGCTGTCGATGCCGATGGGCAAGCTCGACTTCCTCCTGGGCTACGCCCTGGCCTTCGGCCTGGTGGCCGCGGTCCAGTCGGTGCTGGCCGTGCTGGTGTCCGTCGGGCTGCTCGGCCTCGACGTCGTCGGGCCGGTCTGGCTGCTGATGCTGGTGGCGGTCGCCGACGCGGTGCTCGGGACCGCGCTGGGGCTCTTCGTGTCGGCGTTCGCCACCACGGAGTTCCAGGCGGTGCAGTTCATGCCGCTCGTGGTGATCCCGCAGATCCTGCTGTGCGGCCTGTTCGTCCCCCGCGACGCGCTCCCCGCCGCGCTCGAGGCCATCAGCAACGTGCTGCCGCTGTCCTACGCCGTCGACGCGATGAGCCACCTGGTGGTGAGCAGCACCACCGCGGAGGTGTGGGGTGACATCGCCGTGGTGGTCGGCTTCGTCCTCGCGGGCCTGACCCTCGGCGCTGCCACTCTGAGGCGACGTACGGCGTAGCCTGCACGCATGTCCTTGCTCCGCCAACCGCTGCTGCTGCTGGCTCGCAGCGACCAGCTCAAGAAGCTCGTCAGCACGATGCCGGTGTCCGCCGGGATCGTCAGCTCCTACGTCCCGGGAGAGACCACGTCGAGCGTCGTCGACGCCACGGCGACGCTGGTCGCCGACGGGCTGGCCGTCAGCCTCGACCACCTCGGCGAGGACACCCTCGACGCCGAGCAGGCCGATGCCACGGTGGCGGCGTACAAGGAGGTGCTCGAGGCGCTCAGCGAGCGCGGCCTCGCCCGGCGCACCGAGGTCTCGGTCAAGCTCTCGGCGATCGGCCAGGCGCTCGAGGACAACGGTCACAAGGTGGCCCTCGAGAACGCCCGTGCCATCTGCCGCGCGGCCCGCAACGCCGGCACCACGGTCACCCTCGACATGGAGGACCACACCACGACCGACTCGACGCTGGCCATCCTGCGCGACCTGCGCAAGGACTTCCCGGAGACCGGCGCGGTGCTGCAGGCCTACCTGCACCGCACCGAGGCCGACTGCCGGGACCTGGCCTACGAGGGCTCCCGGGTGCGGCTCTGCAAGGGCGCCTACCACGAGCCCGAGGACGTGGCCTTCCAGGACAAGGGCGACGTCGACAAGTCCTACGTGCGCTGCCTGAAGGTGCTGCTGGCCGGCCAGGGCTACCCGATGATCGCGACCCACGACCCGCGGATGATCGCGATCGCCACCACGCTGGCGAGCCGCTTCGGACGCGAGAAGGGCACCTACGAGTTCCAGATGCTCTACGGCATCCGGCCGGAGGAGCAGAAGCGCCTGGCGCGAAACGGCGAGACGATGCGGGTCTACGTCCCCTACGGTGAAGAGTGGTACGGCTACCTGATGCGTCGGCTGGCGGAGCGGCCGCAGAACCTGTCGTTCTTCGTGAAGTCCCTGATCTCCAAGAAGTGAGCCCCTCATGACCGAGCCCCGCAGCGGCCAGACCGCGATCATCGGCGCGGGCGTCATGGGCGAGACCCTGCTCTCGGGACTGGTGCGCGCGGGTCGCCGCGTCGACCACCTGTTGGTGGGCGAGAAGCGCGAGGAGCGCGCGCACGAGCTCGAGGAGCGGTACGGCGTCGCCGTGGTCTCCAACCTCGAGGCGGCCCGCAAGGCCGACACCATCGCCCTGGTGGTGAAGCCGCAGGACATGGCGGCCGTCCTCGACGAGATCGCCGGTGAGCTCCGCGCCGGACAGCTCCTGGTGTCCCTGGCCGCGGGCATCACCACCGCCTTCATCGAGTCCCGGGTGCCGGCGGGTGTCGCCGTCGTCCGGGTGATGCCCAACACCCCGGCCCTGGTGGACGAGGGGATGGCCGCCATCTCGCCGGGCTCCCACTGCGACGACGCCCACCTCGCGGAGGCGGAGTCCCTGATGGCGTCGACCGGACGGGTGCTGCGCATCCCCGAGCGCCAGCAGGACGCGGTCACCGCGATCTCCGGCTCGGGGCCGGCGTACATCTTCTTCGTGGTCGAGTCGATGATCGAGGCGGGCGTGCACCTCGGCCTGCCGCGCGCCACCGCGACCGAGCTCGTGGTGCAGACGCTGGTCGGCTCCGCCAAGATGCTGCGCGAGACCGGGACCCACCCCGCGGTGCTGCGCGAGCAGGTCACCTCACCCGCCGGCACCACCGCCGCCGCCCTGCGCGAGCTGGAGATCCACAAGGTGCGCGCGGCGTTCCTGGCCGCGATGGAGGCCGCGCGGGACCGCTCCCGCGAGCTGGCCGAGGGTTCGTGACGCGGCTTCCCTGACGGGACCGAACCGATCGAGGCCCCGTCGGCATCCTCCTGGATGAGGGGACGATCGGACGGAGCAGGTGATGGGTCGCAGGGAGCGCGAGTTCGCAGAGCTCTACACCCTGGCCTGGCCGCGCCTGCTGCGCACGACGTACGGCGTGACCGGTGACCGACAGCTCGCCGAGGACGCTCTGCAGACCGCCTTCGCCAAGGCTTATGCCGCGTGGCCGCGGGTGTCCCGGGCCGACGACCCCGTCGCCTACGTCCGCCGGATGGCCATCAACGCCGCCTTCGCCCAGCACCGCCGGGCGGCGGTCCGGCACGAGGTGGCGGTGCCCCTGGTGCCCGAGCGTCGCGACCTGGGCGCCGACGGTCCACTGCGTGATGACGAGGTGTGGTGCGCGGTCCAGACCCTGCCGCCGCGGCAACGGGCAGTGGTCGTGCTGCGCTACTACGAGGATCTGTCGGAGGCCCAGATCGCCGACGCGCTCGGCTGCCGGCCCGGCACCGTGAAGTCGCAGGCCTCGGCCGCGCTGGCGGCCCTGCGCGCCCGCCTCGACGCGGACCTGCCGACCCGGGAAGGAGAGCGAGCATGAGGCTCGAGGACCGGATCGTGCGGGCGCTCGACGACCGCCTGGACCATGCTGGACCTGCCCGCGGGGGACCTGGAGGGAGCGCTGCGGCTCGGCGGGCGGGTGCGACGCCGGCGCCGCCTGGTCGCGGCCGCCGTGGGTATGGCCGTCGCACTGCTGGCGACCGGGGTGCTGGTGCTGGCACCCGACCGCGCGGACAGACCCGAGCCCGCGGCTCCCCACGGCACCTGGGACCGTCTTCCCACGCCGCCGCTGTCACCGCGGATGGGTTCCCTCACCGGCTGGACCGGCAGCGAGGTGCTGGTCGTCGCGGGCAGGGACGGCCCGCCGTGCTACCCGTCACCGGGCTGCGTGGGCCAGGCCGGCCGCCCGCTGCGCGACGGCGCCGCCTTCGACCCCGAGACCGGGTCCTGGCGGCGCCTCGCGCGGGCCCCGGCGCCGCTCTGGCCCGACGCGCCGCACGTGATGGCGGGCGACAGCCTGGTGGTCGGCCTCCGCGTGGGTGGCTGGCTCCGCTACGACGCGAGCGAGGACTCCTGGCGCGGATCGACGTGCCCGTCGGCGTCCCCGGACCGGCAACGGCCTCGACGAGACACGATCTTCGCTCTGGACGGGCGGCGGGTCTGGGCCCTGGACCTCGCCACGGACGGCTGGTCTCGCATCCCGGCCGACCGCCTGGAGCCCGCCCTGCAGGGCCGCACCCTGTTCGCCTCGCACGCCGGGCTGGCCCTCAGCGGCGTCGGACCGCTCCTCGACCGTCGCTGGGCGAACCGGTGGTGCAGCAGGTGGACGTGTGGGACGGCAGCCGGCTGGCACCGGCTGCCACCCACCCGTCAGGTCGGGGAGTTCACCTTCGGAGACGGCACCCGGTTGGTGGGGGTCTGGGCCGAGGGCCCCGAGGCGGGACGGGCCACCGCTGGAGGCGCGGGGTACTCCGACGGCGGCACCCTGGACCTCGCCACCGGCGCGTGGGAGCCGCTCGACCCGAGGCCGGCGCTGACCCGGGACGCGTTCCCCCTGGCTGGATCCCTCAGGGCCAGTGGCAGCTTCGAGCAGGACGCCCCGGTCCACGGCGGGAACTGGTTCTTCCACCTCGGGTTCGCCCACGACAGCGAGACCGGCCGGTGGTGGGAGCCCGGACGTCCCGAGCGGGACCTCGACTGGGGGATCTCGGGGGTCTGGGCCGGGGGCCGGCTCGTGGCCTTCGGGGGCTACGACGAGGCGGCGGGGTTCGCCGATCCTCAGGGTCTGTCCGACGCGGCGTGGATCTGGACCCCCGAGTGACCGGACCCGCGCGTGGAGGTCAGAGCCCCAACGCCGCCTTCGCGGCGTCCAGCACCGGCGCGGTGACGCTGCGGCAGTGCTCGGCGCCCGCGTCGAACACCTCGGCCACGTGGGCGGGGTCCGCGGCCAGCTCGGCGTACCTCGCCTGCAGCGGCTCCAGGACCGCGACGACCGCGTCGGTGACCGCGGCCTTGAGGGCGCCGTACGTCGTGAGGCCGGCCGGCGAGCCGCCGCACGCCACCAGGATCTCGAGGAGGTTGGTGACCCCCGGCTTCGCGGCCCGGTCCGCGCGCACCGCGTCAGCGCCCACGTCGGAGTCGGTGACCGCCCGCCCGACCTTGCGCCGGACGACGTCCGGGGCGTCGAGCAGGTAGACGATCCCGCTGGGGTCGTCGTGGGACTTGCCCATCTTGGTGGCGGGGTCGGACAGCGACATCACCCGCGCCGCCGTCGGCGGCGTGCTGATCTCGGGGACGGTGAAGACCGGGCCGTAGGCGCGGTTGAAGCGCAGCGCGAGGTCACGGGTCAGCTCCACGTGCTGGCGCTGGTCCTCGCCCACCGGCACCGTCGCGGGGCGGTAGAGCAGGATGTCGGCGGCCATCAGCACCGGGTAGGTGTAGAGCGAGGCGCGGGTCGCGTCCACCCCGCGGCCCTTCTCCTTGAACTGGATCATCCGGTTCAGCTCGCCCGTGTAGGCGGTGCACTCGAGCAGGTAGGCCAGCTCCGTGTGCGCCGGCACCCGGCTCTGGACGAAGAGCGTGCTGCGGTCCAGGCCGGCGGCCAGCAGCAGCGTGGCCATCTCCCGGGTGAGGGCGCGCAGCCGTGCCGGGTCGTGGGCGACGGTGAGGGCGTGCAGGTCGCACACGCCGTAGTAGCAGTCGGCGTCGGACTGGGCGGCCGCCATCGGACGCAGTGCGCCGAGCAGGTTGCCGAGGGTGAGGTGGCCGGTGGGCTTCAGCAGGGACAGTGCGGTGGTCATGGTGGGCTCCTGGATGGGGAGCCGCCTCCGGGCGCAACGAGAAAAGGCCGCCTCGAAGGCGGCCTGGGTGTCGACGTGGGGGTGCTCGACAGGTGGTCCGCCGTCAGGCGGGCCACCACGAGGACGTCCGTGCGTCGTGCATGCGGTGATTGTGACACACGCCACGAGTAGCCTCCGGGCATGGAGTGCTCCGGTCCGGCCACGGTCGTCTTCGACAAGTCGCTGACGGAGTACGACTTCGGCCCCACGCATCCGATGTCCCCGATCCGGGTCGACCTCACCATGGAGCTCGCGGCCCAGCTGGGGGTCACGGGCGAGCACCTCCGGATGGTCGAGGCGCCCATGGCCAGCGACGACGTGATCGCCCTCGTCCACGACCGGGAGCTGATCGACGCGGTCACCGAGGTCGGCACCACCGCGGGGCACGTCGACCTGCCCCGCGGTCTCGGCACCGACGACAACCCCGTCTTCGAGGGCATGCACCACGCGGCCGCGCACGTCGTCGGCGCCACCGTGGAGGCGTGCCGGCAGGTGTGGAGCGGCGAGAGCGCCCACTCGGTCAGCATCACCGGCGGCCTGCACCACGCGATGCGCGACCGGTCCAGCGGCTTCTGCGTCTACAACGACGTCGCGGTGGGCATCCAGACGCTCCTCGACCAGGGCGCCGAGCGGGTGGCGTACGTCGACGTCGACGTCCACCACGGCGACGGCGTGGAGCAGATCTTCTGGGACGACCCGCGGGTGCTCACGATCTCGCTGCACGAGACCGGCCAGATGTTGTTCCCCGGCACCGGCTTCCCGACCGACCTGGGCGGGCCCGGTGCCGAGGGCACCGCGGTCAACGTGGCGCTGCCGTCGGGCACCGGGGACGCCGGCTGGCTGCGCGGCTTCCACGCCGTGGTCCCGCCGCTGATGCGGGCCTACGCACCCGAGATCCTGATCACCCAGCACGGCTGCGACTCCCACATGGAGGACCCCCTCGCGCACCTGATGCTGTCGGTCGACGGGCAGCGGGCCAGCTACCTCGCGCTGCACGACCTGGCCCACGAGCTGTGCGACGGACGCTGGGTCGCCACCGGCGGCGGGGGCTACGCCCTGGTCGAGGTGGTGCCCCGCGCCTGGGTGCACCTGCTCGCGATCGTCGCCGGACACCCCTTGGACCCGCTCACGACGGTGCCCCAGGCCTGGAGCGACCACGTCGAGCGGATGACCGGCCGCACCGCGCCCTCGCCGCCTCACCGACGGCCGCACGCCGGCGTGGCGGGACTGGTCGGAGGGCTACGACCCCGACTCGTCGCTGGACCGGGCGATCCTGGCCACCCGCGAGGCGGTCTTCCCGCTGCACGGGCTCGATCCGCTGCCCTGAGGTCCAGACCAGCGTGGGGCCAGATGAGCCTGAATCGACGCAAAGCAACCCGACACGCCGCAATCTTGCAGGTTTTGAATGATCCTCTTCCCCACGAGTCACTTCAGGCTCTATTCTCACCAGTGGCGTGCATGTTGGTCATCGGTGGGGAAGCCGATGGCGTGCCCGCAGAGAGAACGGTGCACCATGGCAGCCACTCCGCACGACAACGGGCCCGAGGTTCCTCGGGCCTCCGGACCCGGTGACATCTCCGACGTCAAGTTCCTGACCGTCGCCGAGGTCGCGACGATGATGCGCGTCTCCAAGATGACCGTCTACCGCCTCGTGCACGGCGGCGAGCTGCCGGCCCTGCGCGTGGGCCGTTCGTTCCGGGTCACCGAGGACGACGTCCAGGAGTACCTCCGCAAGAGCTTCTACTCCGCGGGCTGACCCGCGGCGCTCGCGCCGATCCGCCGCCCCGGCCGACGCCGTGACGGCGGATTCTGCGCGTCTCCTCGCGGGCAGTAGCATGTCGGGGTCGCGCCCTGCCTGACCGCCCGGCACGGCGTCCCAATTTCTGCGAGAGGTTGTCTACGTGGGTTCCGTCATCAAGAAGCGTCGCAAGCGCATGGCCAAGAAGAAGCACCGCAAGCTGCTGAAGAAGACGCGCGTCCAGCGCCGCAAGCTCGGCAAGTAGGCCTGCGAGGACGCGGGCGGACCATGGGCAGCGTCGTACTCGTCACGGGGGTGTCGCGCGACATCGCCCGTCGGTTCGCTCGCTCCGTCGCCGCCCATCCCGACGTCGACCGGGTGGTCGGCGTCGACGTCGTCCCCCCACGAGGTGACATCGGCGGCTTCACCTTCCACCGCGCCGACATCCGCAACCCGGTCATCGCCAAGGTGATCGCGATGGAGGACGTCGACACCGTCGTGCACATGAGCATCATCGCGACCCCCGGCAGCGCCGGCGGCCGGAACACGATGAAGGAGCTCAACGTCATGGGCACCATGCAGCTCCTCGCGGCCGCGCAGCGCGCGCCCGGGCTGCGGGCCCTCGTGGTGAAGTCGACGACGACCGTGTACGGCGCCGGTCCCCGCGACCCGGCGATGTTCACCGAGGACATGGGGCCCAAGCGGCTGCCCCGCTCGGGCTACGCCAAGGACGTCTACGAGATCGAGGGCTACGTGCGCGGCTTCGCGCGCCGGCGTCCCGACGTCCGGGTGACGATGCTGCGCGCGGCCAACGTGATCGGCCCGCACGTCCAGAGCCCGCTCACCTCCTACTTCCGGCTGCCGGTGATCCCCACCGTGGCCGGCTTCGACCCCCGGCTCCAGTTCCTGCACGAGGACGACCTGTCCGCGGTGCTGGGCCACGCGGTGACCACCGACGTCCGGGGCACCTTCAACGTCGCCGGCGACGGCGTCCTGCTGCTCTCGCAGGCGCTCCGTCGCCTGCACCGCCCGACCGTCCCGCTGCCCGGCTTCGCGGTGGGCGGGCTCGGCTCCCTGCTCCGCCAGGCCCGGGCCGCGGACTTCTCGCCCGAGCAGCTCGGCTTCCTCACGTACGGTCGCGGCGTGGACACCACCCGGATGCGCTCCGTCCTCGGCTTCGACCCCGCCTTCAGCACCGCGAGCGCCTTCGAGGACTTCGGCCGCGAGATGTCGCCGTCGCCCGGCGTCCGCGAGAAGGTCATCGACGGGCTGTCCGCCGCGCTCCCGGGGGCCGACCGTGGGTGACGCCGAGATCATCCCGATCGGCACCCGCGGCCGACCGGGTCGGGGCACCGGCAAGGACCGGCCGTCCTCGGCGGCCCGCAACCTCGCGGGTCGGCCGGCCGCGCGTCGCCCCGCGCCCGCGCCCGCGCCCGAGGCGGTCCCGCCGACACCGGCCCGCGCGCCCGCCCCCGCCCGCAAGCGGCCGCCGCCCCGCAAGACCAGCCCGACCACGGCCGCTGCTCCGCCGCCGCCGCGCCCGGCGACCACCACGCAGGACCGCGGCGCCACTCCGGGGATCCCCGTCGGGGACTGGCTGGCCGCGATCGAGACCGCCGCCGTGGAGGTCTTCGGCGACGAGTGGGAGCCCGCGCTCGCGCGGTTCCTCGCCTTCCTCCGCCGGCGGGTGACGGGGGAGTACGCCATCGACGAGTACGGCTTCGACGCGGAGATCACCGACCGGTTCGTGATGGCCGCGCTGCGCCCGATCGCCCAGAAGTGGTTCCGCATCGACGTCCGCGGCATCGAGAACATCCCCGTCGACGGAGGCGCCCTGGTGGTGTCCAACCACTCGGGCACCGTGCCGGTCGACGGGCTGATGACGATGTCGGTCATCTTCGACCACACCGGTCGGCACCTGCGTCCGCTCGGCGCCGACCTGGTCTTCAAGACGCCGCTGATCAGCGTCATCGCCCGCAAGACCGGCGCCACGCTGGCCTGCAACGAGGACGCCGAGCGGATGCTGCGCGGCGGTGAGCTCGTCGGCGTCTGGCCCGAGGGCTTCAAGGGGATCGGCAAGCCGTTCTCCGAGCGCTACAAGCTCCAGCGGTTCGGTCGTGGGGGCTTCGTCTCGGCCGCCCTGCACACCGGGGTGCCGATCGTGCCGCTCTCGGTCGTCGGGGCCGAGGAGATCTACCCGTTGGTCGGCAACGTCCCGGCCCTGGCCCGGCTGCTCGGGGTGCCGTACATCCCCATCACGCCGCTCTTCCCGCTGCTCGGGCCGCTCGGCCTGGTGCCGCTGCCGTCCAAGTGGCTGCTGGAGTTCGGGGAGCCGATCCGCACCGACGAGCTCGACGACGCGGCCGCCGACGACCCGATGCTGGTGTTCAACGTGACCGACCAGGTCCGCGAGACGATCCAGCAGACGCTCTACACGTTGTTGATGGAGCGCGACTCGGTCTTCGGCTGAGGCCGGTCAGGGCAGGGTGCCGGCGGTCTGCGGCGACGCGTCGTCGTCGGGGGCCACGGCCGCACCGAGCCCGAGCCCCGAGATCGAGGGCAGCGGCGGCAGCAGCGAGGTGATCGGCGACAGCGGCGACAGCAGCGTCGTGAGCGGCGGCAGCGGTGGCAGCAGGGTGGTGAGCGTCGTCGGCAGCGGCAGCGGCACGCTCGGGACGGCCCGTGGTCGACGGCAGCGGCGCGGTGGCCGTCGGGGTGGGCAGCCGGGTGGGAGCCGGGGAACCGCTCGGAGCCGGCGGCAGCGAGGGCAGCAGGGTCGGGAGCTCGCCGGTGATCGTGGGCAGGGGCTGCGGCGGCGCCTTGGGCCCGCCACCGTCCTGGCCGCTGGTCCGTCCCTTGCCGTCCTTGCCGGTCGCCGGGTCCGGGGGCGTGACGGGCAGCAGGCCGGCCGAGGTGAGGCTGATGGGCACGTTCACCACACCGGCTCCGCCGCACGACGGGCAGGTGGCGGAAGCGTCGTCGTCGATCGCGACCACCGCGTCCGCCGCAGCGACCAGCTCGTCGTGGGCCGCCGGCGGCAAGGTCGGCTCGAGGGCCTCGAGACGGTCCATGCTGTCGCCGGTGAAGTCGCGCAGCGCGACGATGGTCTCCGGCCGGCCGCTGTCGGTGTACGCCGAGGTCAACAGGACCGCCGCGCCCTCGGCCTGCTCGGTGAAGTCGTTCAGCGTGTCCTCGGTGGCCCGCACGTCCACGTCGTCGCGCCGGGTCAGGCCCTCGGTCTCCTCCAGCCGCTCGGTGGCGTGCGACAGCATCAGCCGCCCGGTCCGGGCATCGCCCACGGCGAGGTCCGTGCGGACGTCCTCGATCGCGCGCTTCATCGGGTAGAGCGTGTCCCCGGGCAGCGCGACCTGCGCGCCCACGGTGACCGACGCCGCGGCGCCCAGCAGGGCCAGGGAGCCGACTCCCACGGCCAGCCGCCGGTCGCGGGAGGTACGACGGGCGGCCGGGCGCACCGTGAGGCGCTGCTCGGTCTCCGCGTCGTGCCGGGCGGTGTCCGGCACCAGGACGGTGTCGGCCTCGGCCATCAACCGCTCGCGCAGGTCCGCCAGGAACTCCGGCCTCGGAGCCCGGGCGGGGACTGCCTGCAGCTGGCCGACGACGTCCAGCAGCTGGGCGTGCCGGTCCCGCCCGCTGGTCGAGGTGCCCTCGACCAGCGCGGCGAACTCGTCCGCTCGCCTGGCGAACACCGGTGCCATCAGCCCTGTCCCGTCGTCATGTCGTCCCGCCCGGGCCCCGAGTGTTCAGGGGCCGTCGACGCAGCCTTCAACGATGCGCGCAGCGGCGAGGTTACGGCGACCGGGCCGTCGGTTCGCGGGTCGAGCGGGTGCGCCGTCATGAGCCACGCAACCCGTCGGGCACCAGCTTGGCCAGGTTGCGGACGCCGCGGAGCTGGAGCTGCTTGATCGCGCCGTCCGACCGACCGAGGACGGCCGCCGTCTCGGCGATGCTCATCCCCTGCAGGAAGCGCATGATCAGGCAGTCCCGCTGCTCCTCCGGGAGCTCGGTGAGCGCGGTCAGGAGCGCCTCGTTGGCCAGGCTCGCGAGGACCGCGGACTCCGGGCCCTCGGTCGCGTCGTCGTGCTGGCCCATGTCGTCGGTGGTCAGCTCGAGCCGGGTGCGCCCGGCCTTGAAGTGGTCGGTCGCGAGGTTGCGGGCGATGGTCATCAGCCAGGCCCCGAAGTCCTTGCCCTGCCAGCGGAAGCTGCTCATGCTGCGCAGCGCCCGGAAGAAGGTCTCCGAGGTCAGGTCCTCGGCGAGGGTCTGCGAGCGGGTGCGGTAGTAGAGGAACCGGTGCACCGACGAGGCGTAGTGGTCGTAGAGCAGCCCGAAGGCGTCCTTGTCGCCGGCGCGGGCCAGCTCCACGAGCGCGATGAGCCGGGCCTGCTCGGCCTCGGAGTCCTCCGAGGACGCGGCCAGCCCCGCGTCGCCGTACCCTCCCGAGCCCGACGGCAGGTCCGGTCCGGGCGGCGCGGCCGTCCCGGAGAGCAGCATCCCGGCGAGGGCGGGACGGTCGGCGCGGACGGCCTCCAGGACGGCGGCACGCAGCGCGGCGAGACCGCGCGCGAGGTCGTCGTGACCGCCCCAAGACATGCGTCGTCCTCCCTCTGGGCCCAGCAGGGCACCCGACCAGGGTAGGCGGGGGTACGGGGATATGGGAACCGACCGGTAACAAACCGGCCGAACGGTCAGGCGCCCGATCCGCGGCGTCCGCGCAGGGCCACGCCGGCGGCGACGGCGCCGCTGACCGCCCCGGCCGCGGCCGCCGTCGCCAGGCCGGCCCGGGCCGCCTTGCGGCCGGTCCGGTAGTCGCGCACCTGCCAGCCGACCTCGCGGGCGTGCGCCCGCAGCCGGGCGTCCGGGTTGATCGCCGTGGCCTCGCCGACCATCGAGAGCATGGGCAGGTCGTTGTAGGAGTCGGAGTACGCCGCGCAGCGCGCCAGGTCGAGTCCCTCCCGCTCCGCGAGGGCGCGGACCGCCTCCGCCTTGGCGGGGCCGTGCAACAGGTCGCCGACCAGGCGGCCGGTGTAGACGCCGTCCACGTGCTCGGCGACGGTGCCCATCGCGCCGGTCAGCCCCAGCCTCCGGGCGATGATCGACGCGATCTCCACGGGGGCCGCGGTCACCAGCCAGACGCGCTGGCCCTGGTCGAGGTGCAGCTGCGCGAGCGCGCGGGTGCCCGGCCAGATCCGGTGCGCCATGCCCTCGTCGAAGATCTCCTCGCTGAGCTCCTCGAGCTCCGCGACCGTGTGCCCGGCGATGAAGGCCAGGGCCGAGCTGCGCGCCTCCGCCACGTGCTCGGGGTCCTCGACGCCGACGATGCGGAAGTAGGCCTGCTTCCAGGCCGCACCCACGATGTCGCGGGTGGTGAAGAAGTCCCGCCGGTGCAGGCCGCGGGCGAGGTGGAAGATGCTGGCGCCCTGCATCACGGTGTTGTCCACGTCGAAGAACGCCGCGGCCGTCGGGTCGAGCGGCACGTCCAGCGCCGCCTCGACCGCTGCCGACGCGGCGGCCGCCTCCCCGGCCATGGTGGAGCGTTGACGGAGGTCGAGCGGGCGTCGCGACTTGTCGGCGGGCGGGCTCACACCGTCAGGGTAGTGCGGCCGCCCGGCTGCGTAGGATCGCCGCATGGCCGACCTCGCTGACCTGGTGACGCGGGCGGCGGCCGAGGCCCCCGAGCGTGCGGCGCTGGTCGAGGCATCCGGGCGCGCCCTCACCTGGGCCGAGCTGGAGGACGAGGTGGGTCGCCTCGCGACCGGTCTCGGAGCGGCCGGGATCGTCGCCGGCCACCGGGTGCTGCTCGCCCTGGGCAACCGGCTCGAGTTCGTCACGACGTACCTCGCGATCCTGCGCGCGCAGGCCGTCGCGGTCCCGGTCAACCCGCGGGCGAGTGTCGACGAGCTGGCCAGGATGCTCGCCGACTCGGGGTCCCGGCTCGTGGTCGCCGATGCGGCCACGCTGCCCGCGGTCCGGGCCGCGCTGGCGCTGGTGACCCAGGCCCAGGTCCGCCTCCGAGTCCGCCACAGAGTCCGAGCGCGAGGTGCTGTCGCGCGCGGCGTCCCGGATCGAGGTCGTGGCCCTCGACGAGACGCCCGGTCCGGGGGAGCGCGCGTTCGCGGACCTGCGGGCCGAGCAGGCGCGCCCGGTGCCGCCGCTCCCCGACCCCGAGAAGCTCGCGGTGCTGCTCTACACGGCAGGGACGTCCGGACGACCGCGGGCGGCGATGCTCACCCACCGGGCCATGCTCGCCAACCTCGAGCAGGTCGCGCGGGTCGAGCCGCCGATGATCCGTGCCGACGACGTGGTGCTCGCGGTGCTCCCGCTCTTCCACGTCTACGGGCTCAACGCCGTGCTCGGGGGAGCCGTGCGGCACGGCGCGACCGTGGTCCTCCAGGAGCGCTTCGACGCGCAGGGGACCCTCGACCTGGTCGCCGCCCGGGGCTGCACGATGGTGCCGCTCGCCCCGGCCGTGTTCCGGCCCTGGCTCGCCCTTCCCGATCTGCGGTCGCGGCTGTCGACCGTGCGTCTGGTGCTGTCGGGCTCGGCGCCGCTGCCCCGCGACGTCGTGGAGGAGTTCGAGGAGCGCACCGGGATCCCGGTGCACCAGGGCTACGGCCTCACCGAGGCCGCGCCGGTGGTGACCAGCACCCTGTGCAGCGCAGCGCACCACCCCGGCTCGGTGGGGGCCGCCCTCGACGGCGTCGGCGTCCGGCTCGTCGACGAGCGCGGCGTCCCGGTGGTCGGCGACGACCCGGGAGAGATCGAGATCCGCGGCGCCAACCTGTTCAGCGGCTACTGGCCCGACGGAGCCGAAGGCCCCGACGACGAGGGCTGGTGGGCCACCGGTGACGTGGGCTTCCTGGACGAGACGGGGGACCTGTTCCTCGTCGACCGGCTCAAGGAGCTCGTGGTGGTGTCGGGCTTCAACGTCTACCCCCACGAGGTGGAGGACGTGATCAGGCAGACCGCGGGGATCACCGAGGCGGCCGTCATCGGCGTCGCCGACGAGGACACGGGCGAGGCCGTGGTCGCCTACGTGGTCGCTCCCGACCTGGACCCGGCCGCGGCGGAGCAGGCCGTGCGCGCGGCCTGCGAGGTCCGGCTGGCGGGCTTCAAGCAACCCTCCCGCATCGAGGTGGTCGAGGCGCTGCCGATGTCGGTCACGGGCAAGGTCCAGAAGGGCAGGCTGCGCGGTCTCGAGCGGCGCCGGGCCCTGGAGCTGCTCGAGTGAGCGCCCGGGTCACGCTGTACAGCCGGCCGGGCTGTCATCTCTGCGACGACGCCCGCGAGGTGGTGGCGCGGGTGTGCGCCGACCTCGGCGAGACGTTCGAGGAGCACTCCATCGACGAGGACGAGTCCCTGCGCCGCAGGTACGCCGACGAGATCCCGGTGACCCTGGTCGACGGCCGGCAGCACGACTTCTGGCGGGTCGACGAGACCCGGCTGCGCGCGGCGCTGGCGGCGCCGGCCCCGCGTTGATGCGGCGTTGACCCGGCGCTGATCAGGCCGCCGACGCGGCGACCGAGCACCCCTCGTGGGTGGGAAACATCACCTGTGCTAGAGCGGGCGTCCCGCTCGTTTTGTTCTCTCGTTCACAAACTCCTACAGTGATTCGCGCCGGGTCCGGTAGTCAGGGGGCGAGACCCTCGGCCGGAGCGGCTGGAAAGCAGACCTGTGACGACGCGGACACCCACCGACAACGCCCGGGACATCCCCGAGGCAACGGTCGCGCGGCTTCCCGTCTACCTCCGGGCCCTCACCACGCTCTCCGACCAGGGCACCGCGACCTGCAGCAGCGAGGAGCTCGCCGGCGCCGCCGGCGTCAACTCCGCCAAGCTCCGCAAGGACCTCTCCTACCTCGGCAGCTACGGCACCCGCGGCGTCGGCTACGACGTGGAGTACCTCCGCTACCAGATCGCCCGCCAGATCGGCGTCACCCAGGACTGGCCCGTCGTCATCGTCGGGATCGGCAACCTCGGGCACGCGCTGGCCAACTACTCCGGCTTCCGCAGCCGGGGCTTCCGGGTCGTCGCGCTGCTCGACGCCGACCCCGACCGGCACGAGGAGACCGTCGCCGGGGTCGAGGTGCGGCCCTTCGACGACCTCGGTCAGATCGTCCGGGAGCACGGCGTGGCCATCGGCGTCATCGCCACGCCCGCGCTCGCCGCCCAGGACGTCGCCGACCAGATGGTCGCCGCCGGGATCCGCAGCATCCTCAACTTCGCCCCGGGCGTGCTCTCGGTCCCCGAGGGCGTCGACGTCCGCAAGGTCGACCTGTCGATCGAGCTGCAGATCCTGGCGTACCACGAGCAGCGCAAGGCCAACGGTGCCGACCGCGGCGAGGGGGGCGCCGCATGAGCGTCCTCGTCGTCGGGATCTCCCACAACACGGCCCCGGTCGCCGTCCTCGAGCGGCTCGCGCTCGACCACGACGGGCTGGTCAAGCTCGTCACCGACGTGGCCGGCGCCGAGCACGTCACCGAGGCCACCGCCATCGCGACCTGCAACCGGCTCGAGGTCTACGCGGTCGTCGACCGCTTCCACGGCTCGATGGAGGAGGTCTCGCGGCTGCTCGTCGAGCGCTCCGGCGAGGCGACCGACGCCCTGGTCCCGCACCTCTACGTCCACTACGACGACGGCGCGGTGGCGCACCTGTTCCACGTGGCCTCGGGACTGGACTCGATGGTCGTCGGCGAGGGCCAGATCCTGGGCCAGACCCGCGCGGCGCTGCGGATCGGGCAGGAGCTCGGCACCGTCGGGCCGGCGCTGAACTCGCTGTTCCAGCAGGCGCTGCGCGTGGGCAAGCGGGCCCGCGCCGAGACCGACATCGACCGGGCACCGCCGTCCCTCGTGGACGCAGCACTCGCGCTTCCGGGCGACCCGTCGGGCCAGGTGCAGGGCAAGCGGGTGGTCGTCGTCGGAGCCGGCTCGATGGCCTCGCTCGCCACCGCCACCGTCTCCCGGCTCGGCGCGGCCGAGATCGTCGTGGTGAACCGGTCCGTGGTGAGCGCCGACCGGCTCGCCGAGGAGTACGCCGCCCGCGCGGTGGCCCTCGGCGACCTCGAGTCGGTCCTCGGCACGGCGGACCTCGTGATCACCTGCACCGGCGCCACCGGGCCTCCTGGTCACCCGCGCAATGGTCGAGACCGCGGTCGGCGACGGCCGCGACCTGTTGATCGTCGACCTGGCGATGCCGCACGACGTGGAGCCGACGGTGGCGGAGGTCCCCGGCGTCACGCTCGTCGACCTGACCCAGCTGGCCGAGGAGCTCAAGGACTCCGAGGCCGCCCGCGAGGTCGCCGACGTGCGCCAGATCGTCGGCCAGGAGGTCACCGCGTTCGGGGCGGCCCGCCGGGCCGCCAGCGTCACACCCACGGTGGTCGCGCTCCGGTCGATGGCCACCGGCGTGGTCGAGGCGGAGATGGCCCGGCTCGACGCCCGGCTGCCCGACCTCGACCCGGCGCTGCGCGCGGAGCTGCTGCACGCGGTCCGCCGGGTCGCCGACAAGCTGCTCCACCAGCCGACCGTCCGGGTCAAGGAGCTCGCCGACCAGCAGGGCGCGGTGTCGTACGCCGAGGCGCTGGCCGAGCTGTTCGCCCTCGACCCCGAGGCCGTCGACGCCGTCACCCGCGCCGAGGGGTGGACGCCATGAGCGACGTCCTCCGCCTGGGCACCCGGGCCTCCCTGCTCGCCCGCACCCAGAGCGCCCTGGTCGCCGACCTGATCCGGGAGCGCACCGGTCGCGAGGTCGAGCTCGTCGACGTCACCACCCAGGGCGACGTCAACCGTGCCTCGCTGGTCAGCCTGGGCGGCACCGGCGTCTTCGTGGGTGCGCTGCGCGACGCGCTGCTCCGCGGCGACGTCGACGTGGCGGTGCACTCGCTCAAGGACCTGCCCACCGCCCCGCACCCGGGCATCACGCTGGCCGCGGTGCCCACCCGCGAGGACCCGCGTGACGTCGTGGTCGCCCGCGACGGGCTGACCCTCGGCGAGCTGCCCGTCGGCAGCGTCGTCGGCACCGGCTCCCCGCGGCGCGCGGCGCAGCTGCACGCCCTGGGCCTGGGTCTCGAGATCGTCGACATCCGCGGCAACGTCGACACCCGTGTCGGCAAGGTCGTCGCCGGCGAGGTCGACGCGGTGCTCCTCGCCCGCGCCGGGCTGGCCCGGCTGGGTCGGCTCGACGACGTCACCGAGGTGATGGACCCGATCCAGATGCTGCCCGCCCCCGGTCAGGGTGCGCTCGCGGTCGAGTGCCGCAGCGACGACCTCGACCTCGTCGAGAGCCTCCGCGCGCTCGACGACCCGCACTCCCGGGCCACCGTCGAGGCCGAGCGAGCCGTGCTCGCCGGGCTCGAGGCCGGGTGCAGCGCCCCCGTCGGCGCCCTCGCCGAGATCGTCGAGGGTGAGGACGGCCCGGACAGCACCGAGATCTGGATCCGCGCCGTCGCCCTCTCCGCGGACGGTGCCCTCGCCGTCCGCTCCTCCGCCTCTGGTTCCACCGGCGACGCCCATGGCGTCGGAACCCGTCTCGCCGAGCAGATGCTCGACGACGGCGCCGCCGACCTGATGGAACCGCCAGCGAGAAAGCAGCACGCATGACGCGACGTACGTCTCCCATGACCACTCCGGCCCAGGCGTCGAAGGCGGTGGCCGCCCCGCGAGGGTGGGTCTCCTTCGTCGGCAGCGGCCCGGGTGACCCCGGCCTGCTCACCGTCCGGGCGGTGGAGCTGCTCCGCGAGGCGGAGGTGGTCGTCACCGAGGTGCCCGGCCACGCCGAGCTGGTCTGCACCCTGCTCGGCGACGAGGTCTTCCGCGGCGAGGACGGGCCGCTCATCGTCGACGGCGGCTTCGGCGAGGACGGCCAGCCGCTGACCCACGCGGCGCGCGCGAAGGTGGTCGTCCGCGAGGCCAAGAAGGGCCGCCGGGTGGTCCGCCTGATGGCCGGCGACCCGTTCCTCTACGCCTCCGGCCCCGAGGAGGCGCAGGCCTGCGTGAAGGCCGGCCTCGGCTTCGAGATCGTCCCCGGCGTGTCCTCGGTCAGCGCCGTCCCGGCGTACGCCGGCATCCCGCTGACCTCCAAGGACAACCGCGAGGTCGCGGTCGTGAGCTGCCAGGACAAGGTCGACTGGAGCCACCACGCCAAGGCGGGCACGCTCGTGCTGCTCTCCGCCGTGGGCACCATCGCCGAGACGGCCAAGGCGCTGATCGCCGTGGGCCGCTCGCCGGAGACGCCGGTGGCGGTGACCCGCGTGGGCACCACCACCGACCAGCAGACCCTCGTGACCACGCTGGACCGGGCCGCCGCCGACGTGCGCGCCGCCCGGATCGCGCCGCCGGCCGTGGTGGTCGTCGGTGACGTCGTCGGGCTGCGCGACGCGCTGTCCTGGTTCGAGACCAAGCCGCTGTTCGGCTGGCGGGTCCTGGTGCCGCGCACCAAGGAGCAGGCCGGCTCGGTGTCCTCGCGGCTGCGCGGCTTCGGCGCGGTGCCCGAGGAGGTGCCGACCATCTCGGTCGAGCCGCCCCGCAACCCGCTCCAGATGGACAAGGCCGTCCGCGGCCTGGTCGAGGGCCGCTACGAGTGGATCGCCTTCACCTCGGTCAACGCGGTGCGCGCGGTGCGCGAGAAGTTCGAGGAGTACGGCCTCGACGCCCGGGCGTTCTCCGGTCTCAAGATCGCCGCGGTGGGCGACAAGACCGCCGCCGCGATCGCGGCCTGGGGCCTGCGGGCCGACCTGGTGCCCTCGGGCGAGCAGTCCGCGGCCGGGCTGCTGGCCGACTGGCCGGAGTACGACGACCTGCTCGACCCGATCAACCGGGTCTTCCTGCCGCGCGCCGACATCGCCACCGAGACGCTGGTGGCCGGCCTGATCGACCTGGGCTGGGAGTGCGACGACGTCACGGCGTACCGCACGGTCCGGGCCACCCCGCCGCCGGCGCCGGTGCGCGACGCGATCAAGAGCGGCAAGTTCGACGCGGTCGTGTTCACGTCGTCCTCGACGGTGCGCAACCTGGTCGGCATCGCCGGCAAGCCGCACCCGTCCACGATCATCGCCGTGATCGGCCCCGCGACGGCCAAGACCGTCGAGGAGCACGGCCTCCGGGTCGACGTGCTCGCCCCGTCCCCGGACGTGGACGTGCTCGTCGACGCGCTCGCCGACTTCGGGGCCGCGCGCCGGCTGGCGATGCTGGAGGCGGGCGAGCCCGTCACCAAGCCGTCGGACCGCAAGCCGGCCGGGCGTCGTCGGGTGAGCTCGAAGTAGCCGTGGCGCAGGGTCCGGTCGTCCGCCCCCGCCGGTTGCGGCGTACCCCGTCGCTGCGGCGGCTGGTCGCCGAGACCTCGGTGGAGGCGCGGCGACTGGTGCTGCCGGTCTTCGTGCGGGAGGGGCTCACCGAGCCGCGCCCGATCTCCTCGATGCCGGGCGTCGTCCAGCACACCCGTGAGTCACTGGTGAAGGCCGCGGCCGAGGCCGCGGACCTCGGGCTCGGGGGGCTGATGCTCTTCGCCCTCCCCGAGCACAAGGACGCCACCGGCTCGGCCGCCCTCGACCCCGACGGCATCCTCAACGTCGCGATCGCCGACGTGGTCGCCGAGGTGGGGGACACGCTCACGGTGATGAGCGACCTGTGCATCGACGAGTTCACCGACCACGGGCACTGCGGCGTGCTCACCGAGGACGGCCGGGTCGACAACGACGCCACCCTCGAGGTGTACGCCGCGATGGCGCTCGCGCACGCGGCCGCCGGGGTCGACCTGGTCGGGCCGAGCGGGATGATGGACGGCCAGGTCGGCGCGATCCGCACCGCCCTCGACGCCGCCGGGCACACCGACACCGGGATCCTGGCCTACTCGGCGAAGTACGCCTCCGCGTTCTACGGCCCGTTCCGCGAGGCCGTCGACTCCTCGCTCCAGGGCGACCGCCGGACCTACCAGCAGGACTCCGCCAACGCCGTCGAGGGCGTGCGCGAGGCCCTGCTCGACGTCGAGCAGGGCGCCGACATCGTCATGGTCAAGCCCGCGCTGGGCTACCTCGACGTCGTGCGACGGGTGCGCGACGCCGTCGACGTCCCGGTCGCGGCGTACAACATCTCCGGCGAGTACTCCATGCTCGAGGCCGCCGCCGCCCACGGCTGGATCGACCGCGAGCCCGCGATCCTCGAGACCCTCACCTCCATCCACCGCGCCGGCGCCGACGTGATCCTCACCTACTGGGCCGCCGAGGCCGCCCGCCTCCTCGCCCGCTGACCTCGTCCCAGGGCGATAGTCCGGCACGATTCGGCTCTTCCGGCCGGCGTTTCTCGACCATTTCGTGACGGACTATCCCGGTGGCGTCAGTGGGTGAGGTCGTACACGCACGTGTCGAAGGCGTCGTTGTCGTTCAGCAGGTCGTCGATCAGGCCCAGGGACAGGCACCTGGCGATCGCCTCGGCCCGGGTGAGCAGGGTCGGCGTGGGGACCGGCAGCGTGGGGGTCGGCAGGGGGACCGACGGGACCGGGAGCGACGGGGTCGGGGTCGGCGCCGGGCTGGTGGGCGTCGGCTTGGGCGAGCCCGGGGTCGGCGAGGGCTGCGGGCCGCCCGGGGTCGGGGTGGGCTGCGGGGCGCCGGGAGTCGGGGCGGGCGCGCCGGGGTCGGCGTCGGGCCGTCCGGGCCGCCGTCGGTGGGACCGGGGTCGCCACCGCCGTCGCGCGGCGTGCTCGGGTCGCGCGGGGCCTGGCTCGGCCCGGGCACCGCCGGCACCAGCAGGCCGCCGGCCACGGTGCCGTTGGGAACCGAGGTGTAGTCGCCGGCGAGGTAGGCGGCCATGATCGCCAGCACCAGGTCGACGTACTCGGCGCTGTGGTTGTAGCGGTAGACCGCGGACCGCTGACCGGACTCCAGCGACAGGTCGTCGTCGCCCGAGCACAGGTAGACGGCCGTGGCCAGCGCCGCGTCGTCGATGTCCTGCGGGTTGCGGGTGCCGTCGGAGTCGGCGTCGACCCCCACCACCGACCAGGTGGACGGGATGAACTGCATCGGGCCGATCGCGCGGTCGAACCGCACGTCGCGGTCGAGCGCGCCGGCGTCGGTGTCGCGGATCTCGGAGGTCTGGCCGCTGCCGTCGAGCCGGACGCCGTAGATGCCCGGCGTGGCGACCCCCTCGTCGTCCAGGGAGCTCCCGCCGAAGCGACCGTGGTCGGACTCGACCCGGCCGATCGCCGCGACCAGCTGCCACGGCAGGTTGCAGGACTCGTCCGCGGTGTTGATGACGGCCTCGGCGCGTTGGTACGCCGCCAGCGCCGCCGACGGGATGCCGTTGGTGGAGGCGGTGGCGATCGCCTGGGCCGCGGAGCCGGCACTGACGCCGTCGCCGCGGGAGACGCTGGCCGGCGCCTCGATCGCCTCGGTGGGCATCCGGGTGCCGTCGGGGAGGAGCCCCTGGTCGTCGGCGCTCGCGGCCGGGCTCGAGGTGTCGACCGCGATCAGCGTCGCCGTCCAGCCCACCGAGAGGACGGTCAGCGGCACCAGGACGGCGGACTTCACGGCGGTGCCCCAGCTCCGCGTCATCGCGTCATCCTCCCCACGAGCCCGGGCAGCGAGCGGTCGCGCTCCCTCGACCCCGTGCCCGGTTCAACGCATCCTGGCACAGGGAGTTACGGCTCCAGGGGGTGATTCGTGGCGGGCGCCACGTCGGATGGGGACCGCTCCCGGACCTGCCGGAGGACGCTCAGGGCCGCTCGGTCACAATGGCGGGGTGACGCCGCCCCTGCCGACCGACGCCTCCAGCGCGCTCATGGAGCGGGCCCGGCGGGTGACCCCCGGCGGCGTGAACTCGCCCGTGCGCGCCTTCTCCGCCGTCGGCGGCACGCCGCGCTTCATCCGCTCCGCGGCCGGGGCCCGGCTGACCGACGTCGACGGCAACGAGTACGTCGACCTGGTCTGCTCGTGGGGTCCGATGCTGCTCGGGCACGCCCATCCCGGCGTGCTGGCCGCCGTCGCGGAGGCGGTGTCGCGGGGCACGTCGTACGGCACGCCCACCGAGCCCGAGGTGGAGCTGGCCGAGGAGATCGTGGCGCGGACGCCGGTCGACCGGGTCCGGTTCGTCTCGTCGGGCACCGAGGCGACGATGTCGGCGATCCGGCTGGCCCGCGGCTTCACCGGCCGCGACGTGATCGTCAAGTTCGCCGGCTGCTACCACGGGCACGTCGACTCGCTGCTGGCCGCGGCCGGCTCCGGCCTGGCCACCCTCGCGGTGCCCGGCACTCCCGGCGTCCCGGAGTCGTCCACCGCCCTGACCGTGGTGCTGCCCTACAACGACCGCGCGGCCGTGACGGCCGCCTTCGCCGCGCACGGCGACCGGATCGCCTGCCTGGTCACCGAGGCGGCCCCGGGCAACATGGGCGTGGTCCCGCCCGAGCCGGGCTTCAACGCCTTCCTGGCCGAGACCTGCCGGGCGCACGGAGCGCTGTTCGTCTCCGACGAGGTGATGACCGGCTTCCGGGCCTCCCGGCAGGGCTACTGGGGGATCGACGGCGCCGTCGAGGGCTGGACCCCGGACCTGATGACCTTCGGCAAGGTGATGGGCGGCGGCTTCCCGGCCGCGGCCTTCGGCGGTCGCGCCGACGTGATGGGGATGCTGTCGCCGGAGGGGCCGGTCTACCAGGCCGGCACCCTCTCGGGGAACCCGGTCGCGACCACCGCCGGCCTGGCCACGCTGCGGCTGGCCGACGACGGGGTCTACGAGCACCTCACCAAGGTCGGCGACGCGATCAAGACCGCGGCGGCCGGGGCCCTCGCCGACGCCGGGGTCCCGCACGTCGTGCAGAGCGCGGGCACGATGTTCTCGGTGTTCTTCACCGGGGCACCGGTCCGCGACTTCGCCCAGGCGTCGACCCAGGACACCACCGCGTTCGCCGCGTTCTTCCACGCGATGCTGGAGGCCGGTGTCTACCTGCCGCCCTCGGCGTACGAGGCGTGGTTCCTGTCCGCCGCCCACGACGACGCCGCGGTGGAGACCGTCCTCGCGGCCCTGCCCGGTGCGGCGCGCGCCGCCGCGCGCGCCACCGAGGAGACCGCATGACGCAAGAGACGATCGTGCACCTGCTGCGCCACGGCGAGGTGCACAACCCCGGCGGCGTGCTCTACGGCCGCCTGCCCGGCTTCCACCTCTCCGACCGGGGGAACCGGATGGCCGAACGGGTCGCCGAGACCATCGGGGACCGCGACATCACCCACCTGCGGGTCTCGCCGCTGGAGCGGGTCCGCGAGACCGCGGCGCCGCTGGCCGCCGTCCGCGGGCTCGACCCGGTGGTCGACGAGCGGGTGATCGAGTCCACCAACGTCTTCGAGGGCAAGCGCTTCGGGAAGGGCAACAACACGCTGTCCAGCCCCTCGTCGTGGCTGCACCTGTGGAACCCGTTCCGGCCGTCGTGGGGCGAGCCGTACACGCAGGTCGCGGCCCGGATGCGCGCGGCGGTCCAGGACGCCCGCGCGGCGGCCGCCGGACACGAGGCCGTGGTCGTCTCCCACCAGCTGCCGATCTGGGTCGCCCGGCTGTCCGCGGAGGGCCGGCCCTTCCTGCACGACCCGCGCAAGCGCCAGTGCACCCTGTGCTCCCTGACGTCCCTCCACTTCGAGGACGCCCGGCTGGTCCGGGTGTCCTACTCCGAGCCCGCCGGCGACATGATCCCGCTGGCCGACAAGCGCGCGACGTTCTCGGCGGGGGACGCGCCCGAGGGGAACAAGCCCTGATCCGTCCGCCGCTCCTGCTCCTCGTCGCCTGTCTGCTCGCGTTGACCGGCTGCACGAGCCTGCAGGGGACCGGTGACAAGGGCTTCATCACCAGCAACGGCCAGGTGCGCCAGGTCGGCGCCGTCGACCGGGGCGAGCCCATCGACCTCGACGGCGAGGACCTCGACGGCGACGCCCTGGCTCTCGACGACCTGCGCGGCAAGCCCGCGGTCGTCGTCGTCTGGGGGTCGTGGTGCACGCCCTGCCGGGACGAGGCTCCCGACGTGGTGGCCGCCGCGGAGAAGCTCGGGGACCGCGCGTCGTTCGTCGGGATCAACATCCGCGACGCGAGCGCGGCCAACCCCCAGGCCTTCGTCCGCACCTTCGGCGTCCCGTAC
The DNA here is from genome assembly GCA_963713255.1 of uncultured Actinomycetota bacterium. Taxonomy (GTDB): domain Bacteria; phylum Actinomycetota; class Actinomycetes; order Propionibacteriales; family Nocardioidaceae; genus Nocardioides. The sequence continues at coordinate 217,119 of CAVQLC010000010.1, read as the reverse complement.
CCGTCGTTCTACAGCCCCGACGGGCAGGCGCTGCTGCCCTTCGCGGGCACGCTGACCGCGAACTCGATCCCCAGCTTCGTCGTCCTCGACGACGAGGGCCGGGTGGCCGCCAGCATCATCGGCCGGCTCCCCTCGACGACGACGCTGGTCGAGCTCGTCGAGGACGAGCTCGGCGGGACCGCTCGTGGCTGACTGGTTCACCACGCAGGCCGGCTCCGGCTCGCTGGTGCTCGCCATCCCCGTGGCGCTCGTCGCCGGCCTGGTGTCCTTCTTCTCGCCGTGCGTCATCCCGCTGCTCCCCGGCTACCTCTCCTACGCCACCGGGCTCAGCGGCGCCGACCTCGCCGACTCGTCGGTGACGAGCGCGAACCGGGGCCGGATGCTGCTCGGCTCGACGCTGTTCGTGCTCGGCTTCTCGACCGTCTTCGTGATCCTCGGCACCGCGTCCGGCGCGCTGGGCTCGTGGCTGGTGACCTACCGACGGGAGCTCGCGGTCGCGCTCGGCATCTTCTCGATCGTGATGGGCCTGGTCTTCATGGGACTGGTCCCGCTGCTGCAGCGCGACCTGCGCGTCCATGCCGTGCCGTCGGTCGGGCTGGCCGCTGCGCCGTTCCTCGGCTTCCTCTTCGGCGTCGGCTGGACGCCGTGCATCTCCCCGACCCTCGGCGTGATCGCCACGCTGTCCCTCAACGAGGGCACCGCCGCCCGCGGCGCCCTGCTGTCGGCGATCTACGCCATCGGGCTGGGCCTGCCGTTCATCCTGGCCGGCCTCGCCTACGAGCGGATGCTCGGCACGGTGCGGTTCGTCCGCCGCCACCAGGTCTGGGTGATGAGGTTCGGCGGGGCGATGATGATCGGGATCGGGATCCTCCTGATCACCGGGTGGTGGGACCAGGCGGTGACCTGGGCGCAGGTGCAGCTCGTGGAGTTCAACGAGGTCGCGGTATGACCCACCGACGTCCGCTCCGGGGACCCCGTCCCGTGAGCGACCCGCGACCGCCGTGGGGTCGGCGTCCCGGCGAGCTCGGCCCGCGCGAGCTGGCCCGCTGGGCCTGGCGGCAGCTCGTCTCCATGCGCACCGCGCTGATCCTGCTGCTGATGCTGGCCCTGGCCGCCATCCCCGGCTCGGTGATCCCGCAGCGCGACGTCGACTCGCTCAAGACCTCCCGCTGGCAGGAGCTGCACCCGCAGCTCACCCCCGTCTTCGACCGCCTGGGGCTCTTCTCGGTCTACGACTCCCCGTGGTTCTCCGCGATCTACCTGCTCCTGATGGTCTCGCTGGTGGGCTGCATCCTGCCGCGCTCGATGGTCTACTGGCGGGCGCTCCGGGCCGCCCCGCCCGACGCGCCGCGCCGGCTGACCCGGCTGCCCGACCACGCGACGTACGTCCTGGACGAGGAGCCCGCCGACGTGCTCGCGCGCGCCGAGAAGGAGCTGAAGAGGCGTCGCTACCGGGTGAAGGTCGGGGACGACTGGGTCGCGGCGGAGCGGGGCTACCTGCGCGAGGCCGGCAACCTGGTGTTCCACATCTCGGTGCTGGTGGTGCTGCTCGGCTTCGCGATGGGCAGCCTGTTCGGCTACCGCGGCGGCGCGATCGTGCTCGTGGGGGGCGGGTTCTCCAACAACCTCACGCAGTACGACGACTTCGTGCCCGGGAGCCTCTTCGACCCGGCCGGCATGGAGCCCTTCTCCTTCGACGTGGAGGACTTCGACATCGAGTGGCTCACGAGCGGCCCGGCCCGGGGACAGGCGCGGTCGTTCGTCTCGCACCTGACCTACCGGACCAGCCCGGGCGCGGAGCCGCAGGACTACGACCTCAAGGTCAACCACCCGCTGGCGATCGGCGACACCGAGGTCTTCCTGATCGGGCACGGCTACGCGCCGGTGATCACGGTGCGCGACGGCAACGGCGACGTCGCCTACAGCGGACCCACCGTCTTCCTGCCCCTGGACGGCACGTTCCGCTCCTTCGGCGTCGTCAAGGCGCCCGACGCCCGGCCGACCCAGATCGGGCTCCAGGGCGAGTTCTACCCGACGTACGCCTTCACGATGGAGACCGGACCGTTCTCGCTCCTGGGCGACGCGAAGAACCCCGCGCTCTCCCTGACCGTCAACCTCGGCGACCTCGGGATGGACGACGGCACCCCCCAGTCGGTCTACGCCATCGACTCCGAGCAGGCGCCGACGGTGAAGAAGGCGGACGGGACCCCGTTCCGGGTCGACCTGATGATGGGTCAGACCGTCGAGCTTCCCGACGGCGCCGGGACGGTGACCTTCGACGGGCTGGAGCGCTGGAACAAGATCCAGATCAGCCGGACCCCCGGCAAGCTCGTCGCCCTCGGCGGCGTCGTGCTGGCGCTGATCGGGCTGCTCGGGTCGCTCTTCATCCGGCCCCGGCGGGTCTGGGTGCGCGCCCGCCGCGAGGAGGAGGGCACACTGGTGGAGGTCGCGGGGCTGGACCGGTCCGGCAACGGCGACGTGCCCGCGGAGCTGGCCTCGGTGGCCGCCGCCCTGGGCCTGGGCGCGAGCCCGCAGGAGAGAGAGGACGACGCGACATGACCGACGCTTCCTGGGAGACGCTCAGCAACCAGGCGATCGCGGCCGCGGGGGTCGTCTTCTTCCTCGCCCTGCTGGCGCACCTGGTCGAGTGGAGCTCGCTGCGGAAGGTGCCGGTGGAGTCGGCCACGAAGGAGTCGGTGGCCGCCGGTGGCGTGGCCGCGCCACCCCAGCCGCCCGCCGCGACCGAGGTCCGGGCGCGCGACGAGGGCCGGGTCGCGATGTTCGGCCGGCTCGGGGTGCTGCTCACCGTCATCGCGGTCGCCGTGCACTTCGTCGCCCTGGTGGCCCGCGGGGCCGCCGCCGACCCGAACCGGGTGCCCTGGGGCAACATGTACGAGTTCACGATCACGGGGACCTTCATGGTCGCCCTGGGGTACGTCGTCCTGGTGCGCCGCTTCGCCTGGCGCTGGCTGGCCCCGATCGTGCTCACCGTCGTGGTGTCCCTGCTGATGGTCGCGGTGATCTGGCTCTACGACCCGGTCGCCCCGCTGACCGAGGCGCTGTTCTCCCCGTGGCTGGTCATCCACGTGGTGTCGGCGATCCTCGCCACCGCCGCGTTCACCCTCGGCGGGATGCTCTCGGTGCTCTACCTGCTCAAGGCCCGGCGCCCCGACACCACCACCGGCTACCTCGCCCGGGTGCCGGCGCCCGCCGCCCTGGACCAGATGGCCTACCGGCTGCACGCCTTCGCGTTCCCGGTGTGGACCTTCGCGGTGCTGATCACCGGGCCGATCTGGGCGCACCAGGCGTGGTCGTCGTACTGGAACTGGGACCCCAAGGAGGTCTGGGCGTTCATCACCTGGGTCGTCTACGCGGCGTACCTCCACGCCCGGACGACCGCGGGCTGGAAGGGCCGCAACGCCGCCATCCTGGCGCTGGTCGGGACCGCGACCCTGTGGTTCAACTTCATCGGGATCAACTACTTCTCCACGACCAGCCAGCACTCGTACGCCGGCGCGGCCGTGGTCGGCTCCCCGGAGCCGGGTCAGGCGTCCGGGTCGTCCTGATGCCGGTGCCGCTTCTTGCGGTCCAGGTCACGGAGGAAGTCGGGGTCGTCGTCCGGGGCGACCGGCCGGCGGGGCTGCGTGGGCTTGGGCTTGGGCGGCGCGGGCCTGGTCGTGGCGCCCCGGCGGAACGAGGAGGGGCCGCGGCGCTGGAGGAGCCTCACCACGAGGTAGACCGCCACGCCCAGCACGACGACGACCAGCAGGAACTTCACGACCCCAGCCTAGTTGCCCACCGGTAGCCGTGGCGCGGAGTCCGTGGACTCGACGCCGTATCCTCGAGGTGTGAAGGAGTTCCTCGTCTACACCGGTCTCCGGGTGCTGCTCTTCCTGGCCTCCCTGGCGGTCGTCGGCGGTGCCTGGGCGCTGGTCACCGGGGACACCCAGGTGCCCGCGCTGTGGGTGCTGCTGCTCGCCTTCCTGGTCAGCGGGGTCGCCTCGATGTTCCTGCTCAACGGCCCGCGCGAGGCGTTCGCCCGGCGGGTGGAGGCGCGTGCGGAGGCCGCGACCGCGCGCTTCGAGGAGAGCCGGGCCCGCGAGGACGAGCCCTCCTGACGGCTTGGTCGACCCCGTGCTCGATCCCTGACGGAGACCGATCAGATAGTCCGTCACGGAATGGTCGAGAAATGCCCGCGCGCCGAGCCAGAACGTGACGGACTATCGCCCCGGGGGCGGGTCAGCCGGCGGGAGGGCGGGGCGGGCTACTTGGGGCCGTTGAGGCGGCGCTCGATGCGCTGCTCGGGCTGGCCGAGGATCTTGGCCAGGAGCGGGACGCGCATCTTGTACGCCACCACGCCCGCGACGATGAGCGCGACGAGGATGAGGAACCACATGCCGCCAGCGTAGCCCGGGGGTGTCAGCCGGTGAGGAACAGCGGCACGGCGACCAGGATCGCCCACGCCAGCTCGCCGAGGCCGGTCTGCTGGAGGACCGGGACCAGCGCGGGGCCGGCGGCGCCGCCGAGCACGGTCCGCAGCGGCGCCACCATCTTCAGCAGGAACAGCAGCCCGACCAGCGCCCACCACGTCGTGGCGGCGGCGACGGCGACCACGGCGGCGGCCGCGGCGAGGACCAGCAGCGCGTAGAGCCCGCGGGTGCGCTCCGGGCCCAGCACCACGGCCAGGGTGCGCTTCCCGACCTCCCGGTCCGACGGGATGTCGCGCAGGTTGTTCACGACCAGGATCGCGCAGGCCAGCGCGCCGACCCCGACCGCGGCGTACAGCGCGGCCCACTGCCAGGTCTCGGTCTGGACGTACGTCGTCCCGATCACCGCGACCAGGCCGAAGAAGACGAAGACCATCACCTCGCCCAGCGCGTGATAGCCGTACGGCGTGCTGCCGCCGGTGTAGAACCACGCGGCGAGGATCGACACCACCCCGACCGCGACCAGCCACCACGCCGTCGTGGCCGCGAGCACCAGCCCGGCGACCGCGGCGACCCCGAAGGCGGCGAACGCCGCGGTCTTGACCGCCCGCGGCGTGGCCAGCCCCGAGCCGACCAGCCGGACCGGGCCGACGCGGTCGTCATCGGTGCCGCGGATGCCGTCGGAGTAGTCGTTGGCGTAGTTGACGCCCACCTGGAGGGCCAGCGAGACCACCAGGGCCAGCAGCGCCTTCCACCAGACGGCCCCGTCCGCGTGGAACGCGACCGCGGTGCCGGCCAGCACCGGCGCCACCGCGGCCGGCAACGTCCGGGGACGCGCGCCGGCGAGCCACAGCGACGGACCGGAGGCGGGAGGCACCGGAGGATTCAAGCAGGTGCAGCGGGGACTCCGCCGGAGGTGGTGCTCGGAGGCCGGCGCGGCCGGGCCATGGCGAGCCCGCGACGCCCCGAGGGTTAGCGTTCGTCGCGTGGATCTCCTGCGGCCCGGCGCCGACCCCGCGCCCACCGTGGCCGCCCTGGGTCGCTGGCTCGAGGCCACGGCTCCGCTCCCGCTGCTGATCGAGACGTCGGGCTCGTCGGGCCGGCCGAAGCGGGTGGTGCTCTCGCGCGACGCCGTGGTCGCCTCGGCCCGCGCCGCGACCCGTCGGCTGGGCGGCTCGGGGCGCTGGGCGCTGACCCTGCCGGCGTCGTACGTCGCGGGTGTGCAGGTGATCGTCAGGTCCCTGCTGGCCGGCCACCCGCCGGTCCTCGCGGGCTGGGGGGACGCGGCGTACACCTCGCTGGTCCCGACCCAGCTGCACCGGCTGCTCGGCTCGGCAGACGACGTGGCGGCGCTGCGGGCGATGTCGGCGGTGCTGCTCGGCGGCGGGCCGGTCGACCCCGCCCTCCGATCGCGCGCGGCAGAGCTCGGCATCCCGGTGGTGGCGACGTACGGCTCGTCGGAGACCGCCGGCGGCTGCGTCTACGACGGCGTGCCGCTCGACGGGGTCGCGGTCGCGCTGGGCACCGACGGCCGGATCCGGCTGGCCGGACCGGTGCTCTTCGACAGGTACGACGGCGACCCCGCGCTGACGGCGGCGTCCCTGGTGGACGGGTGGTTCCACACCGCCGATGCGGGCCGCCTCGACGAGGACGGCCGGCTGGAGGTGCTCGGTCGGCTCGACGACGTCGTGGTCAGCGGCGGTGTGAAGGTGCCGCTGCCGGCGGTGGCGAGCCGGCTCCGCGCGCACCCCGACGTGCTGGAGGCGGAGGTGATCGGGGTCGACGACCCGGAGTGGGGGCAGCGGGTGGTGGCGTTCGTGGTCGGGTCGCTCGGCCGGGAGGACGCCCGGGACTGGGTGGGCGACGCGCACCCGCGCGCGTGGGCCCCGCAGGACCTCGTGCTCCTGGACGCGCTGCCGCTCCTCGCCAACGGCAAGGTCGACCGGGTCGCGCTGCGGAGCCGCGCGTGAGCGGCCCGATCGTGGTGGTGAGCGGTCTCCCCGCGTCGGGCAAGTCGACGCTGGCCCGCCTGCTCGCCGTCGAGACCGGGCTGCCCGTGCTCAGCCTGGACACGGTCAAGGAGGCGGTGGTCGACGAGCTCGACCCCCAGCACCGGCTGGACCGGTTCGCGGTCCGCCGGGCGGCGCGTGAGGTGGTGGTCCGGCAGGCGGCCGAGCAGCCCGGCGGCTGCCTGATCGACATCTGGCTCAACCCGGTGCGCGACGAGAGCGGCTTCACCGAGGCGCTGCGGGCCCTCCCGGACGCCGGGTTCCTCGAGATCGTCTGTCGGGTCCCGGTCGAGGTCGCGCTCGAGCGGTACGCCGGTCGCCACCGGCACCCGGCCCACCTGCCGATGGACCGGGACGCCGAGGACCGGATCCGCGAGGCGGCGCCCCGGATCGGGCCGCTGGGACTCGGGCCGCACCGGGACGTGGACACCACCGCACCACCGACGGCCGAGGACCTCGCCGACCTCGTCGCGTGGCTCGGTGCCGCGCGGGTGCCGCGATGAGCGGCCCGGTGGTCCCGGGGCCCCCGGTGACCTGGTCGATCCCGATGCGGACGCGGTTCCGCGGCATCACCGTCCGCGAGGGCGTGCTGCTGCGGGGCGAGGCCGGCTGGGGGGAGTGGAGCCCGTTCCTGGAGTACCCCCCGGCGGAGGTCGAGCCGTGGCTGCGCTGCGCCGAGGAGGCCGCGGCCGGGGACTGGCCCGCCCCCGTGCGCGACCGGATCCCGGTCAACGTCACCGTGCCCGCGGTCGGTGCCGAGCGGGCGCACGCGATCGTCCGGGCCGGTGGGTGTGCGACCGCGAAGGTCAAGGTCGCCGAGCCGGGCCAGCGCCTGGCCGACGACGAGGCCAGGCTGGAGGCGGTGCGGGACGCCCTGGGGCCGCAGGGCCGGATCCGCGTGGACGCCAACGGCGGCTGGCTCGTCGACGAGGCGGTGGCGGCGATCCGGGCACTGGACCGGGCCGCGGGCGGGCTGGAGTACGTCGAGCAACCGTGCGCCACCGTCGAGGAGCTGGCCGCCGTGCGGCGGGCGATCGACGTGCCGGTCGCCGCCGACGAGTCGATCCGCCGGGCCGCGGACCCCTACCGGGTCCGGGACCTGGAGGCCGCGGACGTGGCGGTGCTCAAGGTGCAGCCCCTGGGCGGGGTGCGCGCCTGCCTGCGGATCGCCGAGGACATCGGGCTGCCCGTCGTCGTGTCGTCCGCGCTCGAGACCTCGGTCGGGATCGCCGCCGGGGTCGCGCTGGCCGCGGCGCTGCCCGAGCTCCCCTACGCCTGCGGGCTGGCGACGGTCCAGCTGCTCACCGACGACGTGGCGACCGCGCCGCTGCTTCCCGTCGAGGGTTTCCTGCCGGTGGGGGCGCCGCTCATTGACGCCGACGCGCTCCGACGGCTCGCCGCCGCACCGGAGCGGGCCGCGCACTGGGAGCGGCGGCTGGCCGAGGTCCGGGCGCTGCGGCAGGATCGACGCTCGTGACCAACCCCTCGACAGCGCTGGGCCGTGCGGTCGTCGACGCGCTGGTGGAGCACGGCGTCACCGAGATCGTGGTGGCGCCCGGGTCCCGCAACGCGCCGCTGCTGTTCGCGGCGTACGACGCTGCCGAGGTCGGGCTGGTCCGGCTGCACACGCGCATCGACGAACGCACCGCCGGCTACCTCGCGCTCGGCCTGGCCAAGGCCTCGCGGCAGCGGGTCGCGGTCGTCTGCACCTCGGGGACCGCGGTGGCCAACCTGCACCCGGCGATGCTCGAGGCGGCCCACGCGGGCGTCCCGCTCGTCGCCGTCACCGCCGACCGGCCGGCCCGGCTGCGCGGCACCGGGGCCAACCAGACCACCGACCAGGTCGGCATCTTCGGCCCGCTGGTGCCGCTGCAGGATCTCGCCGGCGTCTCCCGGGGACTGCAGGGCACGTCCGCGGCTCCCTCGCCCGGGGGCCCCGCGCTGCCCGACCTGCTGGCGCTGCCGGGCCCGTGCCACGTCAACGTCGCCCTGAACGACCCGCTGATGCCCGACGACCGCTGGTCCCCGGTGCCGCCGAGCGCCCGCGAGCCGGTGGCCGACCGCCCCTTCGCCACCCGCCCGGGGCCGGTCACCACGCTGCCGCTCGGTCCGCGCACCGTGGTGGTCGCGGGCGACGACGCGGGGCCGCCGGCCCGGACGCTGGCGGAGCGGGCCGGCTGGCCGCTGCTCGCCGAGCCGACCAGCGGGTCGCGCACCGGGGACAACGCGCTGCGCTGCTACCGGCTCCTGCTCGACGGCGAGCTCGGCCGGTCGATCGAGCGGGTCGTGGTCTGTGGCCACCCGACCCTGTCCCGGCCCGTGAGCCGGCTCCTCGACCGCACGGACGTCGAGGTCTGGTCGGTCCCGGCCACCGGCGCGTGGGCCGCGCGGCCGTTCGAGGTCGACCACACCGTGGAGAACCCCGGGGTCGACGGCCCGGACGACCCGGCGTGGCTGCGGTCGTGGCTCGACGCGGACGCCGAGACCGGCCGGGCCCTCGACGCGCTGCTCGCCGCCGAGCCGGGCGTCACGCCGTACGAGGTGGCCGGCGCGGTGAGCCGCGCCGTCCCCGCCGGCGGGCTGCTGGTCGTCGGCGCGTCCAGCCCGATCCGCGACCTCGACCTGATGGTGGCGCGCTACGCCGTGGGCGACCGCCGCAAGGTGATCGCCAACCGCGGGCTCTCGGGCATCGACGGGACCGTGTCGACCGCGATCGGCGCGGCCCTGGGCCGGCCCGGGTCCACCCGGGCGCTGGCGCTGGTCGGCGACGTGACCTTCCTGCACGACATGACCGGCCTGGTCGTGGGCCCCGAGGAGCCCACCCCCGACCTGACGATCGTGGTCGTCAACGACGACGGCGGCTCGATCTTCGCGATGCTCGAGCAGGGAGCCGCCACGTACGCCGACCGGTTCGACCGGCTCTTCGGCACGCCGCACGGGGTCGACCTGGCCAGCCTCTGTGCCGCGACCCGGACGCCGCACTGGCGCGTCGAGTCGGTCGACGAGCTCGCGCACGCCCTCGCCAACCCCAACGGCGGGGTCGAGGTCGTCGAGGTGCGGGTCCGCCGCGACACCCGACGCGACCTCGACGAGCGCATCCGCGCCCTCGGCCCGGCCTGACCGGCCGACCCGCGCAAGCCGGATCAAGACACCGGCCCGGGCGTGGGGTGAGGATCGGGGCATGACCGTCGCCGCCGACACGTTCGCCGACTTCGTCGACCACCTCACCGAGGCCCTCGACGACGCGGACGCCGCGACGGCGTCGGGCGAGGTCTGGGCCGCGCGCCTGCACTTCTCCCGGTTCCACTTCGACCGGATGATCAGCGCGGTCGCGGGCGAGCCGCCCACCGCGTTCCGCCGGCGCATCCTGCTGGAGCGGGCGGCGTACCGGATGATCAGCACCTCCGCGCCCCTGATCGACATCGCCGTCGAGGCGGGCTACGGCTCCCACGAGGCGTTCACCCGGGCCTTCTCGCGCGCGTACGGCGCACCCCCGGCGGTCTGGCGCGCCAAACCCGGCCACCTGCAGATCGACGCGCCCAGCGGCGTGCACTTCCACCCACCCGGCGGCCTGCGGCTGCCCTCACGAGACAAGGTCAACGGCATGCAGCTCCTCACCAGGATGGTCGAGCACCACGTGTGGCTCACCGGCGAGATGATCCGGGTCGCCGAGCGGCTCACCGACGAGCAGCTCGACGAGATCATCGGGCTCGCCGTCGACGACGACGAGCAGACGATCCGGTCGCTGCTCTCGCGGCTGGTCGGGCAGATGGGGATGTGGAACGCCGCGATGGCGACCCGCGACTACGACTGGTCGGTGGAGGAGCACGAGTCGCTCACCTCGCTGCGGGAGCGCCTGGCCGTGGAGGCGCCGACGTACCTCGCGCACGTCCGCTCCGTGGTGGCCGCGGACCGGCTCGACGACACCTTCGTCGACGCGCTGTGCGAGCCCGCCGAGGTCTTCACGTACGGCGGCATGATCGCCCACGTGCTGACCTTCGCGGCCCACCGGCGCACCCTGGTCGCCCTCGCGCTGGGCGCGCACGGCGTGGACGAGCTCGGCTGGGGCGACCCCATGCTCTGGGTGGCCGCGCGAGACTGAGCGGCCGGCCGCCCGCCACCCCGACACAATGGCGGGGTGGAGATCGCTATCTCGTTGGTGGCCCTGGCCGTCGCCGTCCTGACGTTCACGGCGCTGGCGGACAAGCTGGACTTCCCGCCGCCCCTGCTGCTGATCGCGGTGGGCGTGGTGGCGTCGTACCTCCCGGGCGTGCCCGAGGTGCACCTCGGGCACGACGTGGTGCTGCTCGGCCTGCTGCCCCCGCTGCTCTACGCGACCGCCGTGCAGACCTCGCTCATCGACTTCAACGCCAACCGACGCTCGATCCTGCTGCTCAGCGTCGGCCTGGTCGCCTTCACCACCCTCGGCGTCGGCGTCGTGGTGCACGCGCTGATCCCCGACATCTCCTGGCCGATCGCCTTCGCCATCGGCGCCGTCGTCGCCCCGCCCGACGCGGTCGCGGCCACCGCGATCGGGCGCCGGATCGGGCTGCCCCGCCGCATCGTCACCATCCTCGAGGGGGAGTCGCTGCTCAACGACGCGACCGCCCTGGTGGCCCTGCGCACCGCCCTGGCCGCCACCGCCGTCGGGGTGTCGGCTGCGGGCCTCACCGCCGACTTCCTGCGCGCCGCCGGGGGCGGGCTGCTCGTCGGCGTCCTGGTGTTCCTGGTCGTGGCCTGGGTGCGCCAGCACATCGACGACCCGCTGCTCGACACCGGCATGTCCCTGGTCATCCCGTTCGCGGCGTACCTCCTCGCGGAGGCCGAGCCGATCCACGGCTCGGGCGTGATCGCGGTCGTCGTCGCCGGCCTGCTCCTGGGCCACAAGGCCCCCATCATCCAGACCGCGCAGTCGCGGATCGCCGAGCGGATGAACTGGCGCACCATCGCCTACGTCCTCGAGAACGCGGTCTTCCTCCTGATCGGCCTGCAGGCCGACTGGATCGTCGCCGACGTGAGCGACAGCGACCTGTCGTCGGGCCGGATCGCGTTGGTGTGCGTGGCCACCCTGGTGGCCGTGGTCGTGCTGCGCCTGGCGTGGGTGTTCCCCGCGCGCTACCTGCTGGTCCGGCCGGGGGCGAGGACCGGCGGGCACGGTCCGCCGTGGACCTACACGTTCATCCTGGGCTGGGCCGGGATGCGCGGCGTGGTCACGCTGGCCGCGGCCTTCGTCATCCCCGAGCGCACCCCGAACCGCGAGATCCTGCTGCTGATCGCCTTCACCGTCGTGGCCGGCACGTTGTTCATCCAGGGGCTGACGCTGCCGTGGTTCGCCCGCCGGCTGAAGGTCCCGCCCCCGGACCCGGCGGACGACGCGCTGGCCCGCGCGACCATCCTCCAGCAGGCCTCGAAGGCGGGCTACAAGCAGCTCGCCTCGATGGAGTACGACGACCCGCACGGGGTCGTGGAGTCGATCCGGCAGCGGGTGGACCAGCGCAACTACGCGGCCTGGGAGCGGCTGAGCACCACCGCCGAGCAGGAGTCGCCCAGCGACCTCTACGCCCGGATCCGGCACGCGATGATCGACGCCGAGCGGCGGCGGGTGCTCGAGATCCGCGACTCGGGCCAGGTGGCCTCCGACGTGGTGGCCGAGGTGCTCACGCTGCTCGACGTCGAGGAGAGCATGCTCGACAGCGCGACGCAGCAGCGCGAGGAGCTCCGGGCGGGCAACAGCCGGCTGCGGCAGACCGGCGCCACCTGCGACGAGCTCGACCAGCACCCGGTCGTCGAGGACAGCGAGGGCACGGAGTGCGCGCGGTGCGTCGAGGAGGGGATCGCCTGGGTGGCGCTGCGCCGGTGCCTGGACTGCGGCAACGTCGCCTGCTGCGACTCCTCACCCCGGCAGCACGCGACCGCGCACTTCCGGGACACCACGCACCCGGTGATGCAGTCCGCCGAGGCCGGCGAGGACTGGCGGTGGTGCTACCTGCACCACCTCACCGCCTGAGGGATCAGCCCTGCGGGGGAGCGGCCGGCGGAGGCGACGACTGCGGCGCGCCCGTCTGCAGCGCGAAGGTGGGCATCGCACCGGCCGCCTCGGCCTCGCGCAGCGCGCCGAGGACCCGCTCCCGGTCGGCCGGGACGATGGTGCGACCCGTCTCCTGGAGGTAGGTGAGCATGCCGAGGTCGCGGTAGTGGCGTTCCACGTCGCGGGCCGCGTTGGTGCTCGAGAGCGAGCCCTCGACGCTGTCCCTGAGGTCGGTGGCGGCGGCCTTGACCTGGTCCATGAAACCCATGGCGACTCCTTCCGTCACGTCGAGTCTAGGCACCCCACCCATGGTGGACTGGGGGCGTGCGGACCGCCGACGGAGTGGAGATCCCCCTGCGCCTGGCGGGGCCCGAGGGCGGCCCGCCGGTGCTGCTGCTCAGTGGTGGCCCCGGGTTCGTCAACTACCTGCCCGACGGCCCGGCCGCGGGCCCGGCCCGCACCATCGCGGCGGACCCGCGCGGCGTCGGGGCCAGCGGCGGAGGTCCCCACGACCTCGGGCGCGCGCTGGCGGACCTGGAGGAGATCCGGCGGCACCTGCGGCTCGGCGTCCTGGGCGGTGGTCGGCCACTCGGCCGGAGCCGACCTGGCGCTGGCCTACGCGGTCGAGCACCCGGCGTCGGTGCGCGCGGTGGTCGCGGCGTGCGGCACCGGCGTGCAGAACGACCGGGACTGGTCCGCCGCCTACCACGCGGCGGCCGACACCGAGCCCGACCTCGGCATCGTCTACTCCGCGCAGCTGCACGCCGCACTGCTGACCAGCTGGCGGGAGTGGATCAAGGCGCCCGACCTGCTCGACCGGTTGGCCCACCTCGACGTGCCGGTCGAGGTGGTGGTGGCCGGCGACGACATCCGCCCGTCGTGGCCGCTGCGGCAGGTCGCCGCGCTGGTGCCCGGCGCCCGGCTCACCGAGCTGCCGGGAGTCCCGCACGACCTGTGGCACACGCACCCCGACGTGTGGCAGGGGCTGGTGGCCTCAGCCGCCACCCGCGACTGAGGGGCCGAACCGGATCGGGAACTCCAGCGCCCCGGTGTTCCCCGACACCGGCAGCCACCGGCCGGGGCCGTCGGGCGCCGCGTCCGGGAGGCGGCGGGCCAGCAGCGGCAGGGCCACCGCCATGTCCGTGCGCGCCACGAAGTGGCCGAGGCAGTGGTGGACGCCGCCGCCGAAACCGAGGTGCGGCGGACGCTCCGCGGTGATGTCGAACGTCGGGTCCGGCATCGCGGCGGGGTCGGTGCCGGCCGCATGGGAGAGCACCTGGACGATGCCGCCGGCGGGGATCCGCAGCCCGCCGAGGTCGACGTCCTCGATGGCCTCGCGGGTGACCCAGGTGACGGTCGGGTTGACCCGCATCACCTCCTCGACCGCGGACCTGCCGAGCTCGGGCCGCTCGCCGAGCAGCCGCCACTGGTCGGGACGGGCCAGCAGCGTCTGCAGCGCCAGCCCGAGCTGGTTGCGGGTGGTCTCCATGCCGGCGAAGGCGAGGAACACCAGCGCGACCCCGAGCTCGTGGCCGCTCAGCCGGCCCTCGCTCTCCTCGGCCCGGACCAGGGTCGACACCAGGTCGTCGCGCGGGTGCGCCCGGCGGTCCGCGACCACCTCGTCGATGTAGCCGCGCAGCCCCTCCAGGGCCGCCTCGATGCGCGGGAGGTCGTCGGCGATCCGGACCCCGAAGGACTTGCCCAGGTCGTCGGCCCAGTGCGCGACCTGGCGCCAGTTGTCCTCGGGCAGCCCGAGGAGCACGCAGATGATCCGGGCGGCGTACGGCTCCGCGAACTCGCTGATGAACTCGACGCGCCCGCGGTCCGCGAACCCGTCGACGAGCTCGTCGGCCAGCCGCTGGAAGCGCGGGACCATCGCTTCGATCGCCTGCTTGCGGAAGGCCGGGGAGAGCAGCCGCCGCAACCGGGCGTGGTCGTCGCCCTCGAGGCTGAGCAGGGTCTCCTTCCACCAGCCGACGAACGGGCCGGAGTGCAGGCCGTTCTGCTCCGGCCACCGCGCGTTGCCCTGCCGGAACCGACGGTCGCGCAGCAGCGCGCTCGCCTCGGCGTACCGCAGCACCGCCCAGCCGTAGCTCGTCTCCACCCACCAGCCCTCCTCCCGCGCCGCGTGCACCGCGGGCGAGGTGACGTCGCACGCGGGATCGGCGAGGTCGAGGTAGGTCATCGGCGGACCATCCTGATCTCCCAGGCGGACAACGGCTCGTAGCGTTCGCGGGCGCCGTCGGGCTCGAAGCCCTGGCGCCGGTAGAACGCGCGGGCCCGGGCGTTGTCCTCCAGCACCCACAAGAACGCCGGGGCCGTGCCGACCACGCCGTCGAAGAGGGCGGGGCCGATGCCGGTGCCGTACCAGCCCGCCCGGACGTAGAGGGCGTACAGCTCCAGGGTGTCCGGCACGTCCTCGTCCCGGCTGGCCCCGGCCCGCGCGAAGCCGACCGGGGTCCCGTCCGCGTCGACCGCCAGCAGGGGCGCGAAGCCGGCCTCGATCTGCGCCTGCCAGCGGGCCACCCAGCCCGCCTCGTCGGCCAGGTGCTGCTCGAGCGCGGCGAGGTCGGTGATCGGCCCGTAGGCCTCGCGCCAGCAGTCCCGGTGCAGACGGGACCCGGCGTCGGCGTCCTCGACGACCGCGGTGCGGAGGGTCACGCCGTCGGGAAGGGTCACGACGTCATCGTATGGACGGCCAGGGCGGCGATGACCGCGGCCGACACCACGCCGGTGATGCGGCGCCCGCGCGGGCCGGTGACGGCCCGGCCGAGCAGCGCGCCGCCCGCCGCCAGGGCGAGCTGCCAGGACGCCGAGGCCACGAAGGCGGCGAGCACGAACGCCGCGCCCTCCGCCGCCGTGGACACCAGGTCCTGGTTGCCGAGCACGATCGCTGCGAAGTAGACGACGGTCGTCGGGTTCACCGCGGTGATGCCCAGGAACAGGGCGTACGCCGCCCCGGGTCGCATCGGGGCGGCCTCGCGGACCTCGCCGTTGCCGCGGAGCGCGTGGGCGAGGGTCAGCGCCGCGATCACCAGCAGCACCACGGCCGACGCGACCCGGAGGCCGGTCGCGACCGGGGCCAGCAGCGTGGCGAGCGTCGCGCCCGCGACCACGGCGAGGGCGGCGTACGCCCCGTCGACGGTGGCGATGCCGAGCGCGGCGGCGGCCCCCACCCGCCAGGAGGTCCGGGCGGTGAGGGTGACCAGGAAGGCCCCGACCGCACCGATCGGGATCGCGATCGCCCACCCGGTGACGAGACCGGAGAGGACTGCGTCGCGCACCCGGCGATTGTCGTGGGTCCCGCGTCGGGGCGGCCACCTGATTACCCTGCTGGGCATGAGGCTCACGAAGTTCGGGCATGCGTGCATCCGGGTCGAGCACGACGGGCACACCCTGGTCGTGGACCCGGGGATGTTCACGGACGCGGAGGCGGTGGACGGCGCCGACGTCGTCCTCGTCACCCACCTGCACCCCGACCACCTCCACCCGGACAACCTGCGCCGCACCGACGCGCGGATCCTGACCATCGCCGAGGTGGCCGAGCAGATCCGCACGGACGCACCGGACCTCGTCGAGCGGGTCACCGTGGTGGCACCCGGCGAGCACGTCGATGCCGGGCTCCCGGTCCGGGCGATCGGGGAGCGGCACGCGGTGATCCACCCCGACCTGCCGCGGGTGGCCAACAGCGGCTTCGTGGTGACGGCCGGTGACACCACGCTCTTCCACCCCGGCGACGCCCTGACCCCGCCCGACGTGCCGGTCGACCTGCTCTGCGTGGTCGTCTCGGCGCCGTGGCTCAAGGCCTCCGAGGCCGTCGACTTCGCCCGCCTGGTCGCCGCCCCGCAGAACCTCGCGATCCACGACCGGGTCTACTCCGAGGCCGGCCTGCGCACCGTGGACGGGCATCTCAACCGGCTGCTCGGCGAGGACCAGCAGTACGTCCGCCTCGCGGACGGGGCGGACCTGTGAGGCGACTGGTCGGCGTGGGCGTGCTCGCCCTCGTGCTGACCGGGGCGCCGCCGGCCTCGTCGGTGGTCGAGCCGGCCTCCCCGGCGGTCGCCCGCGTCCACACCGTCGGTGGCTGCCAGGTCTTCCCCGCCGACAACCCGTGGAACACCCGGATCGACGACCGTCCCGTGCACCAGCGCTCCGCGGCGATCGTGAAGCGTCAGGCGGCCGGGCACGCGATCCACCTCGACCTCGGGGTGAGCGAGGAGTACTACGGCATCCCGGTCAACGTGGCCGCGGCCGACCAGCCGAGGCTGCCGCTGCACTTCGGCGTCGAGGGTGAGGACTACGGCGACGAGAGCGACAAGGGGCCGGTGCCGATCCCGGCCGGCGCCCGCATCGAGGGCTGGCACACCGGTGACCCCGACCCGGCCGAGGGCGACCGGCACGTGATCACCGTCCAGTCGGGTCGCTGCGAGCTCGTCGAGCTCTACAAGGCGCAGCGGGAGTACGACGGCGGCCGGGAACGTCGTCGGCTGGCGGGCCTCCGCGGCGGCCCGCTGGGACCTGTCCTCGAACAAGCTCCGGCCCGCGGGCTGGACCTCCGCCGACGCGGCGGGCCTGCCGATCCTGCCCGGCCTGCTGTCCTACGACGAGGCCGCCTCGGGCCGGATCACCCACGCGCTGCGGTTCACGCTGCCCAGTGCCCGGGCGGCGTACGTCTCCCCGGCCCGCCACTGCGGCCCGAGCGGCAACACCAGCGCGACCCTGCCGTCGTACGGCATGCGCTTCCGGCTCAAGAAGAGCGTCCGCACCGCGACCTACACCGGGGCCGCCCGCGCGATCGTGGTCGCGATGAAGCGCTACGGACTGATGTACGCCGACCAGGGCTCGTCCATGTTCGTCACCGGCACCGCCGACCCCCGGTGGGAGGACGCTCTCGACCAGTTCCGCTCCCACCCCCTCGACGGCGCGAAGTTCGAGGTCGTCCGCACCGGCAGACCCACCCGCTGCTAGCGCCGACTCGGCGCAGATGGTCTGCCGACTCGGCGCACATGGCGTGGCGACCCGGCGCGCCCTCGCCATCTGCGCCGACTGGACGCGCCATCTGCGCCGACTCGGCGGGGTGGGTCAGGTGCCGGTGAGGGAGTCGCGGACCGGGACCAGCTTGGCCTGGCTCTCGGCGAGCTCGGCCTCGGGGTCGGAGCCGGCGACGATGCCGCAGCCGGCGAACAGCCGCACGGAGTGGCCGTGCACCTCGGCGGAGCGGAGCGCCAGGCCCCACTCGCCGTCGCCGTTGGCGTCGATCCAGCCGACCGGACCGGCGTACCGCCCGCGCCGCATCCCCTCGATCTCGGTGATCAGCGCCAGTGCCCGCGAGGTCGGGGTGCCCCCGACGGCGGCCGAGGGGTGCAGGGACTCCGCCAGCTTGAGGGACGAGACCGTGGCCGAGTCGTGCACGACCCCGGCGACGTCGGTGGCGAGGTGCATGACGTTGGGCAGGTGCAGCACGAACGGCGCCTCGGGCACGTTCATCGACGAGCAGTGCGGGTCCAGCGCGTCGGCGACCGAGCGCACGGCGTACTCGTGCTCCTCGAGGTCCTTGGACGACCGGGCCAGGGTCGCGGCCAGCGCGAGGTCCCGCTCGTCGTCGCCGGTGCGGCGGATGGTCCCGGCCAGCACCCGCGACGTCACCAGGCCCCGCTCGCGGCGGACCAGCATCTCGGGGGTCGCGCCGAAGAGCCCGTCGACGTGGAAGGTCCAGCACATCGGGTAGCTCTCGGTGAGCTGCCGCAGCGGCCACCGCACGTCGATCGGCCCCTCGGCGGTGGCCACCAGGTCGCGGGCGAGGACCACCTTCTCCACCGAGCCCGCCTCGATCCGGGCGACGGCCTCGGCGACCACGGCCATCCACTGCTCGCCGTTGAGCGCGCCGTCCGCGAACGACACGTTGGCCGGGGCCTCGACCTCGTCGAGCACGGGCGAGGTCGGGGCGTCCGGGCCGACCGTCGTCAGCCAGGCCCGGCCGGCGCGCCGACCCACCACCACCTGGGGCACCACGAGGACCGAGTCGCCGGGCTCGTCGGCGAAGGCGAAGGAACCGAAGCCCACCAGTCCGCTGCCGGGCTCGCCCACGTCGTCACGGACGGACGCTCGGGCGATGGTCTCCGACCACCACTTGTCGGCGTCGGTGAAGCGGGTCGGGCCCGTGGTGCGCAACCGCGCGGCCACGCCCCAGCCGACCAGGCCGTCGCCGCGGCGCAGCCAGGCGACGGTGTCGTGCCGGGGCAGGCGCGCGAGCAGGGACGCGGCGGCGTCGTCGGCGATGGCGACGGTGCGGACGACCAGCGGCGGGTCACCGACAACGGGGCTGCTCGTCACGAGGGACCAGAGTACGCGCCCCGCCCGGAGCGAGCGGAAGAGAGGCGCCCTACGCTCGTCCGCGTGACCCGGGCAGATCTCGACAAGCAGCCGAGCGACGTGCAGCGGATGTTCGACGCCGTCGCCAAGCGGTACGACGTCACCAACGACGTGCTCTCCCTCGGGCAGGACCGGCGGTGGCGGCGGCTCGTGCTGGACGCCGTCGACCCGCGGCCGGGCCAGACGGTCCTCGACCTGGCCGCCGGCACCGGCACGTCCAGCCAGCCGTTCGCGGACCGGGGCGCGACCGTGGTGCCGTGCGACTTCTCGCTGGGCATGCTCCGGGTCGGCAAGCAGGCCCGGCCCCGGCTGCCGTTCGTGGCCGGCGACGGCACCAGGCTGCCCTTCGCCGACGGCACCTTCGACGCGGTGACGATCTCGTTCGGGCTGCGCAACATCGTCGACCCGGCGGCCGGGCTGCGCGAGATGCTGCGGGTGACCCGACCGGGTGGCCGCCTGGTCGTCTGCGAGTTCAGCCACCCCACCTGGACGCCGTTTCGCACCGTCTACACCGAGTACCTCATGAAGGCGCTCCCCTCGATCGCGCGCGCCGTGTCCTCCAGCCCGGACGCCTACGTCTACCTCGCGGAGTCGATCCGCGCGTGGCCCGACCAGGCGGGTCTGGCCGCCCTGATCGACGGTGCCGGATGGGGCGGCGTCGAGTGGCGCAACCTCACCGGCGGGACCGTCGCCCTGCACCGCGCGACCCGACGCTGACCGGAGAAATACGCAAGCCCCATATGCGCTAAATGCCCAGGTCAGGGGCCGATTCCGCGCCCGCGGCCCCAGGGGTGCAGGATGCGGGGCGGAGTCCTAGACTGTGCCGCGCGGCACTCGTGAAGCAATTCACAAGGTCACATGTACCGGGGCACGACACACCGCGGGACGTAGGGAGGCAACACCAGATGGAGCTGTACACGCCGGTCCTGGCGTTGGCCCTCCTGGCGGCGGGTTTCGCGATCTTCTCCGTCGTCATCAGCAGCCTCACCGGGCCGGCTCGCTACAACCGGGCCAAGCTCGACTCCTACGAGTGCGGCATCGAGCCCACCCCGCAGGCGCTCGGCGGCGGCCGCTTCCCGGTGAAGTACTACATCACCGCGATGATGTTCATCGTCTTCGACATCGAGATCATCTTCTTGTACCCCTGGGCCGTGCAGTTCGACGCGCTCAAGCTCTTCGGGCTGGTCGAGATGGTCCTCTTCATCGCCACCGTGTTCGTCGCCTTCGCCTATGTCTGGCGTCGCGGCGGCCTGGACTGGGACTGAGTCTCGCCGTGCTCGATCACCGAAAGGAGGGGTAGATGGGAATCGAAGAGAAGCTGCCGAGCGGCGTTCTCCTCACCACGGTCGAAGGCGTCGCGGGCTACTTCCGCAAGGCGTCCTTCTGGCCGGCCACCTTCGGCCTTGCTTGCTGCGCCATCGAGATGATGACCACCGGTGGCCCGAAGTACGACCTGGCCCGGTTCGGCATGGAGGTCTTCCGCGCCAGCCCCCGCCAGGCCGACCTGATGATCGTCGCCGGCCGGGTCAGCCAGAAGATGGCACCGGTGCTGCGCCAGATCTACGACCAGATGGCCGAGCCCAAGTGGGTGCTCGCCATGGGCGTGTGCGCCAGCAGCGGCGGGATGTTCAACAACTACGCGATCGTCCAGGGCGTCGACCACGTCGTGCCGGTCGACATGTACCTCCCCGGCTGTCCGCCGCGGCCCGAGATGCTCATCGACGCGATCCTCAAGCTCCACGACCAGGTGCAGACCGGCAAGCTCGGCGCCAACCGCCGCGCCCAGATCGAGGAGCTCGAGACCACCGCCCTGGCCGCGCTGCCCACGTCCTCGATGCGGGGTCTGCTGCGTTGAGCGACGAGGAGAAGGAGAAGCACGAGGTCCCCGTCGCGGCGGTCCCGACGGACCACAGCCCGACGAACCGCCAGGACCAGGTGCAGCAGAGCCCGACCCGCGAGGACCACGTCAACGCGCCGGCCGACCTGCTGGCCCCCGGCTCCACCGAGGAGCGGGCCGTCGGCGCGCGCCGCGGGATGTTCGGCACCGCGGGCAGCGGCGACACCAGCGGGTACGGCGGCCTGGTCGCCCCGATCGTCTACCCCGGCGCGACGCAGCGCCCCTTCGGCGGATGGTTCGACGAGGTGGCCGACGCCCTGGAGGAGCGGCTGGAGGCGACCGACCTGGTGTCCGCGATCGAGCGGGTGGTGGTGCACCGCGGCGAGATCACCTTCCACGTGCGCCGCGAGGACCTGCTCTTCGTGGCGCAGATGCTGCGCGACGACGACAAGCTGCGCTTCGAGTTCTGCTCCGGCGTCAGCGGCGTGCACTACCCCGAGGACGAGGGCCGCGAGCTGCACGCGGTCTACCACCTGCTCTCGATGACCCACAACCGCCGGATCCGCGTCGAGGTCTCCGCCCCCGACGCCGACCCGCACATCCCGAGCGTCGTCAGCGTCTACCCGACCAACGACTGGCACGAGCGCGAGACCTGGGACATGTTCGGCATCGTCTTCGACGGCCATCCCGCGCTCACCCGGATCCTGATGCCCGACGACTGGCCGGGCCACCCGCAGCGCAAGGACTACCCCTTGGGCGGCATCCCCGTGGAGTACAAGGGCGGCTCGATCCCGCCCCCCGACGAGCGGAGGTCGTACTCATGAGTCACCCCACGAAGCCGCTCGCTTCGCTCACGCCTCCGCGGGGACCCCGACTCCTCGGAGGGATGTGAGATGACACAGCACGACATGTACGCCGGCGCCAGCGACACCACCGAGGGCCGCGTCTTCACCGTCAGCGGCCAGGACTGGGACTCGATCACCCAGGGACTCGGCGAGGAGGGCGTCGAGGAGCGCGTCGTCGTCAACATGGGCCCGCAGCACCCCTCGACGCACGGGGTGCTCCGCCTGATCCTCGAGCTCGACGGCGAGACGGTGACCGAGGCCCGCTGCGGCATCGGCTACCTGCACACCGGCATCGAGAAGAACATGGAGTACCGCACCTGGGTGCAGGGCACCACGTTCGTCACCCGGATGGACTACCTCAGCCCGTTCTACAACGAGGCGACGTACGCCATGGGCGTCGAGAGGCTCCTCGACATCGAGGACGACGTCCCCGAGAAGGCCCAGGTCATGCGGGTCCTGCTCATGGAGCTCAACCGGATCTCCTCCCACCTGGTGTGCATCGCGACCGGTGGCATGGAGATCGGCGCGCTCACCGTGATGACGATCGGCTTCCGCGAGCGTGAGCTGGTGCTGGACCTGTTCGAGCTGATCACCGGCCTGCGCATGAACCACGCGTTCATCCGGCCCGGTGGCGTCGCCCAGGACCTGCCGCCGGGCGCCCTCGACGAGATCCGCGACTTCATCGCGCTGATGAAGAAGCGCCTCCCCGAGTACGCCGCGCTCTGCAACGCCAACCCGATCTTCAAGGCCCGCCTCGAGGGCGTCGGCCACCTCGACCTCGCCGGCTGCCTCGCGCTCGGCCTCTCGGGCCCGCCGCTGCGGGCGACCGGCTACGCCTGGGACCTGCGCAAGACCCAGCCCTACAGCGGCTACGAGGACTACGACTTCGACGTCCAGACGTGGGACACCGCCGACGCGTACGGCCGGTTCCGGGTCCGGCTCGCCGAGATGTGGGAGTCGCTCCGGATCGTCGAGCAGGCCGCCGACCGGCTGGCCGACCTCGAGGGCGCGCCGGTGATGGTGGCGGACAAGAAGATCGCCTGGCCCAGCCAGCTGGCCATCGGCTCCGACGGCATGGGCAACAGCCTCGACCACATCAAGCACATCATGGGCGAGTCCATGGAGGCGCTGATCCACCACTTCAAGCTGGTGACCGAGGGCTTCCGGGTCCCGCCCGGCCAGGCCTACGTGCCGATCGAGTCGCCGCGCGGCGAGCTCGGCGCGCACGTCGTCTCCGACGGCGGCACGCGTCCGTTCCGGGTGCACTACCGCGACCCGTCGTTCACCAACCTGCAGGCCACGAGCGTGATGAGCGAGGGCGGCATGGTCGCGGACGTGATCGTGGCGATCGCGTCCATCGACCCCGTCATGGGAGGCGTTGACCGATGAGCCCGACCGAGCCGAGCGAGGAACGAGCGAGCGACCGAGGGCTCGATGCAGGGATGAGCCCGACCGAGCCGAGCGAGGAACGAGCGAGCGACCGAGGGCTCGACGACCAGACCTGGGCCGAGCTCGAGGAGATCGCGGCCCGGTACCCGCAGAAGCGCTCCGGCCTGCTCTCGATGCTGCACCTCGTGCAGTCCGTCGAGGGCCGGGTGACGCCCGAGGGCATCGAGGCCTGCGCGCAGATCCTCGACATCAGTGCCGCCGAGGTCAGCGGGGTCGCGACGTTCTACACGATGTACAAGCGCAAGCCGGTCGGCGACTACCACGTCGGCGTCTGCACCAACACGCTCTGCGCGGTGCTCGGCGGGGACGTGATCTTCGAGCGGCTGAAGGGCCACCTCGACGTGGGGAACGACGAGACCACGGCCGACGGGAAGATCACCCTGGAGCACATCGAGTGCAACGCGGCCTGCGACTACGCGCCGGTCATGACGGTCAACTGGGAGTTCATGGACAACATGACCCCGGAGTCCGCCACCCGCCTGGTCGACGACCTGCGTGAGGGCAAGGAGGTCCACTCCACCCGGGGCCCGCGCGTCGTCACCTGGCGCGAGGCCGAGCGCGTGGTGGCCGGCTTCCCCGACGGCCTCGCCGACGACGGGCCCTCCGCCGGACCGGCCTCGCTGGTCGGGCTGAAGGTCGCCCGCGAGCGTGGCTGGACCGCCCCGGACCAGGAGAACGGCAACTCGTGACCATGTCTCGATACGCTCGCTGGCGCTCGCTCGACAACCGAGAGAGGGCACTTCGTGGCTGACACCCTGACTCCCGTCCTCACCGACAACTGGGACGCCGACCGCTCCTGGACCCTCGCGTCCTACGAGGAGCGCGGCGG
Organism: uncultured Actinomycetota bacterium; assembly: GCA_963713255.1. Classification (GTDB taxonomy): domain Bacteria; phylum Actinomycetota; class Actinomycetes; order Propionibacteriales; family Nocardioidaceae; genus Nocardioides. The sequence continues at coordinate 193,323 of CAVQLC010000010.1, read as the reverse complement.
CTACGGCGCGCTGACGAAGGCGCTGGGCATGACCCAGGACGACGTCATCACCGCGGTCAAGGACTCCGGCCTGCGCGGCCGCGGCGGCGCCGGCTTCCCGACCGGCATGAAGTGGGGCTTCATCCCGCAGGACAACCCGAACCCGAAGTACCTCGTCGTCAACGCCGACGAGTCGGAGCCGGGGACCTGCAAGGACGTCCCGCTGATGATGGCCAGCCCGCACACCCTGGTCGAGGGCGTGATCATCAGCTCCTACGCCATCCGCGCGCACACCGCGTTCATCTACGTGCGCGGTGAGGTCCTGCACGTGATCCGCCGGCTCCAGCGCGCCGTCCAGGAGGCCTACCTCGCCGGGCACCTCGGCACCGACATCCACGGCTCCGGCTACGACCTGGACCTCGTCGTGCACGCCGGCGCCGGCGCCTACATCTGCGGCGAGGAGACCGCGCTCCTCGACTCGCTCGAGGGCCGCCGCGGCCAACCCCGCCTGCGCCCGCCGTTCCCGGCCGTGGCCGGTCTCTACGCGAGCCCGACGGTGATCAACAACGTCGAGTCGATCGCGTCCGTGCCGAGCATCATCGAGAACGGCGCCTCGTGGTTCTCCTCGATGGGGACCGAGCGGTCCAAGGGGTACGGCATCTTCAGCCTGTCCGGGCACGTCGCCAGGCCCGGCCAGTACGAAGCGCCGCTCGGCATCACCCTGCGCACCCTGATCGACCTGGCCGGCGGCATGCGCGAGGGCCACGAGCTGAAGTTCTGGACCCCCGGCGGCTCCTCGACACCGATGCTGACCGCCGCGCACCTCGACGTCCCCCTGGACTTCGAGGGGGTCGGCGCGGCCGGCTCGATGCTCGGCACCCGCGCCCTCCAGCTGTTCGACGAGACGACCTGCGTGGTCCGCGCCGTGCTGCGCTGGACGGAGTTCTACAAGCACGAGTCCTGCGGCAAGTGCACGCCGTGCCGCGAGGGCACCTGGTGGCTGGTGCAGGCGCTGACCCGCATCGAGAAGGGCACGGGTACGCCGGACGAGGTGGCGGCCGACCTCGACCTGCTGCTCGACCAGTGCGACAACATCCTGGGTCGCTCGTTCTGCGCGCTCGCCGACGGGGCGGCCAGCCCGATCATGTCCTCGATCGAGTACTTCCGCGACGAGTTCATCGCCCACGCCGAGCACGGCGGCTGCCCGTTCGACCCGGCCGCGTCCACCGTCTTCGCCCCCGTCGGAGCCCACTGACCATGAGCACCCCACGAAATCGCGCACTGCGCTCGCTGCACTCGCTTCGCACACGATTCCGCGAGGACCCCGCATGACGACAACCCCCGAGAAGACCGACCTGGTCACGCTCACCATCGACGGCATCTCCGTCAGCGTCCCCAAGGGCACGCTGGTGATCCGGGCCGCCGAGCAGGTCGGCGTCCAGATCCCGCGGTTCTGCGACCACCCGCTGCTGGCCCCCGTCGGCGCCTGCCGGCAGTGCCTGGTCGAGGTGGCCATGCCCGGCCCCGACGGCAGCCTCAAGCAGATGCAGGGCCCGCCCGGCCGGATGAAGCCCCAGGCGTCCTGCACGATCACCGTCGTCGAGGGCATGGAGGTGAAGACCCAGCTCACCTCCGAGGGCGCCGACAAGGCCCAGGAGGGGATCATGGAGTTCCTCCTGATCAACCACCCCCTGGACTGCCCGGTCTGCGACAAGGGCGGCGAGTGCCCCCTGCAGAACCAGGCGATGTCCAACGGACGCGGCGAGTCCCGCTTCTCGGCGGGCGGCGGCGTCAAGCGCACCTTCCCCAAGCCGATCAACATCTCGGCCCAGGTGCTCCTCGACCGTGAGCGCTGCGTGCTGTGCGCCCGGTGCACCCGCTTCTCCGAGCAGATCGCCGGCGACCCGTTCATCGCCCTGATCGAGCGCGGTGCCCTCCAGCAGGTCGGCATCTACGAGAAGGAGCCCTTCGAGTCCTACTTCTCGGGCAACGCCATCCAGATCTGCCCGGTGGGTGCGCTGACGTCCGCCGACTACCGCTTCCGCTCCCGGCCCTTCGACCTGGTCTCGAGCCCGTCGGTGGCCGAGCACGACGCGTGCGGCTCGGCGATCCGGGTGGACCACCGCCGGGGCAAGGTGATGCGCCGCCTCGCGGGCAACGACCCCGAGGTCAACGAGGAGTGGATCACCGACAAGGACCGCTTCGCCTTCGCCTACGCGCGCGCCGACGACCGGATCACCTACCCGCGGGTGCGCGACGAGGACGGCTCCCTGCGCGCCGCCTCGTGGCCCGAGGCCTTCGCGGTCGCCGCGCGCGGACTCGCCGCCGCCGGTGACGCCGCGGTCCTCACCGGTGGCCGGGTCACCGCCGAGGACGCCTACGCCTACTCCAAGTTCGCCCGCGTCGCGCTGGGCACCCACGACATCGACTTCCGCTCCCGGCCGCTGTCGGCCGAGGAGGCCGACTTCCTGGCCGCCAAGGTCGCGCTGTCCGGCGAGGTGACCTACGCCGACCTGGAGACGGCCCGCTCCGTGGTGCTGATCGGGCTGGAGCCCGAGGACGAGGCCGGGGCGATCTTCCTGCGGCTGCGCAAGGCGCACCTGGCCCGGCGCACGCCGATCTGGTCGGTCGGCGCGGTCCGCAGCCGCGGCCTGGACAAGCTCGGCGGCACGCTGCTGCCCGCCGTCCCCGGCGAGGAGGCGGCGGTCATCGCCGACCTCGCCCACAACGGCGACGTCGCGATCGACAGCGGCGGCGTGATCCTCGTGGGCGAGCGGATGGCCACCGTCCCGGGTGCCCTGTCCGCGGTCGCCACCCTGGCCGCCACGACCGGTGCGAAGCTGGCCTGGGTGCCGCGCCGTGCGGGCGACCGGGGCGCGGTCGAGACCGGCTGCCTGCCCAACCTGCTGCCCGGCGGCCGTCCCGTCGCCGACGCCGCCGCGCGCGTCGACGTCGGCACCGCGTGGGGCGTCGACGGTCTGCCCGAGGAGGTCGGTCGTGACGCCGACGGGATCGTCGCGGCCCTCGTCGCCGGCGACCTCGGTGGTCTCGTCGTCGGAGGCGTCGACCCCGACGACACCGCCGATCCGGCGGCCACCCGGGCGGCGCTCGCCGCCGCGCGGTTCGTGGTCGCGCTCGAGCTGCGGGAGACCGACGTGACCCGCGCCGCCGATGTCGTGTTCCCGGTGGCGCCGGTGACCGACAAGGCCGGCATGTTCGTCACCTGGGAGGGCCGGCTGCGGCCCTTCGACCAGGTCCTGGCCAACCCCGCGAGCCTGCCGGACCTGCGGGTGCTGGCCGGGATCGCCGAGGAGCTGGGCCGGCCGCTGGGCTTCCGCACCGGCGCCGAGGTGCGCACCGAGATGGAGTCGCTCGGCCCCTGGGACGGCGCGCGTCCGTCCGTCGCGGCCCCGGAGACCGTCCCGACGGACTCGACCACCGACGGCACGTTCGCGCTGGCGACCTGGAAGCAGCTCATCGACCTCGGCTCGATGCAGGACGGCCAGGACGCGTTCCGGGCCACCGCCCGCCGGCCGGTCGCCAGGCTCAGCCGCGCGGCGTACGACGCCCTCGGCGCGACCGTCACCCTCACCGGTGACCGCGGCTCGGTGACCCTGCCGGCCGAGGTCGGCGAGGGCATGCCCGACGGCGTGGTGTGGGTGCCCGCGAACTCCTTCGGCAACGGCGTCCTCGCCGACCTGGCGTCGCCGGGCAGCCGGGTCTCCCTTCGAGAAGCCTCGTCCCTCGCCACCTCAGGACCCGCGATCAGGGAGGCAACGTGATCTCGACAGGCTCGATCACCGAGATGGTCTCGCTCGCCAGCGGGGCGGCCGTGGACGACGGGCTGGACGCCTTCGGCCACGACCCGACCTGGCTGATCATCCTCAAGGCCGTGCTGATCTTCGTGGTCCTGGTGGTGCTCACGCTGTTCAACATCTGGTGGGAGCGCCGCGTCGTCGCCCGGATGCAGCACCGCATCGGCCCCAACGTGCACGGTCCCTTCGGCCTCCTCCAGTCCCTGGCCGACGGGGTCAAGCTGGCGCTGAAGGAGGACATCATCCCGACGGCCGCCGACAAGGCGGTCTTCATCCTCGCCCCGGTGATCGCGGTCATCCCGGCGTTCGTGACGTTCTCGGTCATCCCGTTCGGCCCGGTCGTGGAGGTGCCGTTCACCGACATCGAGACGCCGCTCCAGCTCACCGACATGCCGGTCGCGGTGCTGTTCGTGATGGCGGTCGCGTCCATCGGCATCTACGGCATCGTGCTGGGCGGCTGGTCGTCCGGGTCGACGTACTCCCTGCTCGGCGGGCTCCGCTCCAGCGCCCAGATGATCTCCTACGAGGTCGCCATGGGACTCGCGCTGGTCGCGGTGTTCCTCTACGCCGGCTCGATGTCGACCTCCCAGATCGTGGAGGCGCAGACCGACCTGTGGTTCGGCCTGATCCTGGTGCCCTCCTTCGTCATCTACGTGATCGCGATGATCGGCGAGACCAACCGGGCACCCTTCGACCTCCCGGAGGCGGAGGGCGAGCTGGTCGGTGGCTTCCACACGGAGTACTCCAGCCTGAAGTTCGCGCTGTTCTTCCTGGCCGAGTACATCAACATGGCGACCGTCGCCGCGCTCGCCACGACCCTCTTCCTCGGCGGCTGGCACGCGCCCTGGCCGATCATCAACGTCTGGGAGGGCGCCAACTCCGGCTACTGGCCGCTGTTGTGGTTCTTCGGCAAGGTGCTGCTGTTCATCTTCTTCTTCATCTGGCTGCGCGGGTCGCTGCCGCGGTTGCGCTACGACCAGTTCATGCACTTCGGCTGGAAGCGGCTGATCCCGATCTCGCTGGTGTGGATCGTCGCGGTCGCCAGCATCCGCACCATGACCCTCGAGGGATCGATCGACCGGCAGTACCTCCTGATCGGCATCGGCGTGCTGGCGGTGCTCTTCCTGGTGCTGTTCTTCGTCGGTGAGCCCAAGGAGCCCGAGGCCGAGGTCGAGTCCGACGCTCCGGTCGACGCGTACGCCGGCGGCTTCCCCGTCCCGCCGATGCCCGCCGGGGGTGCCGTCCGAGGACCCGCCGCGCCGCTCACCTTCGGCACGGGCGAGCCCGTGACCGCATCCACCGCCGCCGGCGAGGAGAACTGATGGCCGACAACGAGCAGGAGTCCAAGGGGCTCAAGGAGCAGTTCTGGGACCCGATCGCCGGGTTCGGGGTCACCTTCCGCACCATGTTCCGCAAGGTCGTCACGGAGCAGTACCCGTTCGAGAAGATGCCGACGGCGCCGCGGTTCCACGGCCGCCACCAGCTGAACCGGTGGCCCGACGGCCTGGAGAAGTGCATCGGCTGCGAGCTGTGCGCCTGGGCCTGCCCCGCGGACGCGATCTACGTCGAGGGCGCCTCGAACACCGAGGACGAGCGGTTCAGCCCCGGCGAGCGGTACGGCCGCGTCTACCAGATCAACTACCTGCGCTGCATCCTGTGCGGCCTCTGCATCGAGGCCTGCCCGACCCGCGCCCTGACGATGACCAACGAGTACGAGCTGGCCGACACCAACCGGGCCGACCTGATCTACGAGAAGTCGGACCTGCTCGCGCCGCTGCTGCCCGGCATGGAGCAGCCCCCGCACCCGATGCGGCTCGGCGACGACGAGGGCGACTACTACCGCGGGAACTACTCCCACGCCTCGTCGACCGACCGGGACGGGGGCGACACCTGATGGCCTTCTGGATCCTCGCGCCGATCATGGTGGCCGCCGCCCTCGGCATCCTCTTCGTGCGCAAGGCCGTGCACGCGGCCCTGCTGCTCGCCGTGGTGATGATCAGCCTCGCGGTGCTCTACGCCTCCCTGGACGCGCCGTTCCTGTTCGCGGTGCAGATCATCGTCTACACCGGCGCCATCTTGATGCTCTTCCTCTTCGTGGTGATGCTCGTCGGGGTCGACGCCTCCGACTCCGTCGTGGAGACGATCCGCGGGCAGCGGGCGATGGCGGCCCTCGGCGGGCTGCTGCTCGGCACGCTGCTGGTCGTCGCCCTCGGGCAGATCACCCTCGGCACCGTGGTCGGCCTGGACGACGCGAACTCCGTCGGCAACGTGCAGGCGCTGGCGAACCTGTTGTTCTCCCGCTACGTCTTCGTCTTCGAGGTCACCTCGGCGCTGCTGATCACCGCCGCGCTGGGCGCCATGGTGCTCGCGCACCGCGAGCGCCTCACGCCGAAGGCCGGGCAGGCCGAGCAGGCCGCCCAGCGGCTGCGCGACTACGCCGAGTCCGGCAAGCACCTCGGGCCGCTGCCCTCGCCCGGCGTCTACGCGCGGCACAACGCCGTGGACACCCCGGCGCTGCTGCCCGACGGGACGGCGGCGGAGTCCTCGGTCTCCCGGGTCCTCGCGGCCCGCGGCACGGTCCGGTCGGCGCCCGCGATGGCCGACGACATCGAGGAGGTCCAGCGTCAGCTGGGCGTCTCGAGCGGCAAGCAGGACGCCACCGGCACCGCCTCCGAGGAGCAGGAGGACGACCGATGACCCAGTACGTCGTCCTCTCCGCGATCCTGTTCAGCATCGGCTGCGTCGGGGTGCTCACCCGGCGCAACGCCATCGTGGTGTTCATGTGCGTGGAGCTGATGCTCAACGCGAGCAACCTCGCGCTGGTCGCCTTCGCCAAGCAGCACGGCAACCTCGACGGGCAGGTGGCGGCGTTCTTCGTGATGGTCGTGGCCGCCGCCGAGGTGGTGGTCGGCCTGGCCATCATCATGACCATCTTCCGGACCCGGCGCTCGGCCTCGGTCGACGACGCGAGCCTGTTGAAGTACTGAGGTGCACTCGATGAACCTGCCTGCCCTGACGACGATCCCTGTCGTCGACCCCGGCGCGGCCGACGGCGTGTTCGCCCTCTTGTGGCTGGTGATCGCCCTGCCCCTGGCCGGCGCGGCCATCCTGTTGGTCGGCGGACCGCTCGCGAAGGGACGGATGGACGCCTGGGGCCACCTGCTCGGCGCCGCGCTGCCCATCGGCTCCTTCGTGCTGAGCCTGGCGATGTTCGTGGCCCTGCTGGGGCGCGGGGAGGAGGAGCGCCAGGTCGGCCAGCACCTGTTCACCTGGTTCCAGACGCCGTCGTTCGACGTCGGCATGGACCTGCTCTACGACCCGCTGTCCGCGCTGTTCCTGCTGCTGATCACCGGGGTCGGCTCGCTGATCCACGTCTACTCCATCGCCTACATGGAGCACGACCCGCGGCGCGCCCGGTTCTTCGGCTACCTCAACCTGTTCGTCGCCTCGATGCTGATGCTGGTGCTCTCGGCCAACTACGTGGGGCTGTTCCTGGGCTGGGAGGGGGTCGGCCTCGCGTCGTACCTGCTGATCGGCTTCTGGCAGCACAAGCACTCGGCCGCGGCCGCGGCCAAGAAGGCCTTCGTGATCAACCGCGTGGGCGACATCGGGCTCAGCCTGGCGGTCGCGCTGTTCTTCGTCACCTTCGGCACGACGTCCTTCGCGGAGATCTCCGCCGTCTCCGGTGACGCGTCCCAGAACACCCTGACCGCGCTCGGCCTGCTGTTGCTCCTCGCCGCGTGCGGCAAGTCCGCGCAGGTGCCGCTGCAGGCCTGGCTGCTCGACGCGATGGAGGGCCCGACGCCGGTGTCGGCCCTGATCCACGCCGCGACGATGGTCACGGCGGGCGTCTACCTGATCGTCCGGTCCAACTTCATCTACGACCTCGCCCCCGACGCGCAGACCGCGGTGGTCGTGGTCGGCACCGTGACCATCTTCTGGGGCGCGTTCATCGGGTGCGCGAAGGACGACATCAAGAAGGCCCTCGCCGGGTCGACGATGAGCCAGATCGGCTACATGATCCTGGCGGCCGGCCTCGGTCCCGCCGGCTACGCCTTCGCGATCTTCCACCTGCTCACGCACGGCTTCTTCAAGGCCAACATGTTCCTCGGCGCGGGCTCGGTGATGCACGCGATGGACGACGACGTCGACATGCGCCACTACGGCGTGCTGGGCAGGGCGCTGCCCCTCACCTTCGCGACCTTCTCGATGGGCTACCTGGCGATCATCGGGTTCCCGCCGTTCTCCGGCTTCTGGTCCAAGGACAAGATCATCGAGACCGCGCTGGACAGCAACCCGCTGGTCGGCCTGTGCGCCCTGCTCGGTGCGGGCATCACCGGCTTCTACATGACCCGGCTGATGCTGATGACCTACTTCACCGACAAGCGCTGGGAGGAGGGCGTGCACCCGCACGAGTCGCCCAAGGTGATGACGGTCCCGCTCATCGTGCTGGCCGTGCTGTCGGTCGTCGGCGGCATCCTCATCCTCAACGACTGGATCGTGGACTTCCTCGCCCCGGTCGTCGGTGAAGAGGTCCATCACGACCCGAGGTTCGCCCCGCTGGCCGTGTCGGCCGCCGCGCTGGTGATCGTGGGCATCGGCGCCGCCATCGCCTGGTTCACCATCGGCAACAAGCCCGTGCCCCGTGAGGCGCCGCAGGACGTGTCCTTCGCGACCCGGGCGGCGCGCCGCGACCTGTACGGCGACGACATCAACGACGCCCTCGTGGTCAACCCCGGCCGGTCGCTCGTCGGCGGGGTCACCACCTTGGACCGGGTCGTCGTCGACGGCGCCGTCGAGGGCGGGGCCCTGGCAGCGGCCGGCATCTCGGGCCGGCTCCGGCTGGTCCAGAACGGCTTCGTGCGCTCCTACGCCCTGTCCATCCTCGTGGGCGCGCTGCTGATCGTGCTCGCCCTCCTGGCGGTGAACTTTTCGTGAACGACTTCCCCTGGCTCACCACGCTGATCCTCGTGCCGCTCGTCGGCGCGCTGGTCGCGGCCGGCCTGCCCCAGACCCCGGGTGGCGCGGTGGTCAAACGCGTCGGTCTGGGCTTCTCCCTGCTCACCGTCGCGGTCGGTGTCGGCATCGCCACGCAGTACCACCCCGGCGAGGAGCTGCAGCTCACCGAGGTGCGGAACTGGATCAAGCCGCTCGGCGTGCACTACGCGCTCGGCCTCGACGGTCTCGGCCTGATGATGGTGCTGCTGACGGTGGTCCTGGTCCCGGTCGTGCTGCTCGCCTCGTGGCCCGACACCGACGACCCCCAGCCCCTGGCCGACGGCTCCACGCCCGCCACGGCCGGCCGGTCGTCGAGCACCAACGCCTTCGTCGCGTGGACGCTGGCGCTGGAGGCCTTCTCGCTGGCGGTCTTCTGCGCCACCGACGTGTTCCTCTTCTACGTCGTGTTCGAGGCGACGCTGATCCCGGCGTACTTCCTGATCGGCGGCTTCGGCCGCGCCGGCCGCTCGCGCGCCGCCGTGAAGTTCCTCGTCTACCAGCTGGCCGGCGGCCTGATCATGCTGGGTTCGGTCATCGGCCTGTACGTCGTGTCGGCCCGCGCCGGCACCCCGACGTACCTCCTCACCGAGCTCAGCGCGATGGAGATCGACCCGATCACCCAGCGCTGGCTCTTCCTCGGCTTCTTCATCGCCTTCGCGATCAAGGCGCCGATGTTCCCCGTGCACACGTGGCTGGCCGACACGACCGAGAAGGCCACCCCCGGCACGTCGGTGCTGCTGATCTGCATCCTCGACAAGATCGGCACCTTCGGGATGCTGCGCTTCTGCCTCGGGATCTTCCCCGACGCCTCGGAGTGGGCGACGCCGGTCGTGGTGGTGCTCGCGCTGATCTCGATCGTGTACGGCGCGCTGGTCGCGATCGGTCAGGACGACGTGCTCCGCCTGATCGGTCTCACGTCGCTCTCGCACTTCGGCTTCATCGTGCTGGGCATCTTCGTCCTCAACGCCAACGGCATGAGCGGCTCGATCCTCTACATGGTCGCGCACGGCATCGGCACCGCGATGCTGTTCCTGGTCGCCGGCTACCTGATCCGCCGCACCGGCACCCCGCTGATCAGCCGGATGGGCGGGCAGGAGAAGGTCACGCCGGTGCTCGCCGGCCTGTTCCTGGTGGCCGGCCTGGCCGCCGCCGGGCTGCCCGGCCTGGCGCCCTTCGTCGCGGAGATGCTGGTGATCATCTCCGCCTTCGACTACGCGTGGTGGGCCGGTGCGGTCGCGGTGACCGGCATCGTCCTGGCGGCCGTCTACATCCTGTGGATGTACCAACGCACCATGACCGGTCCCGAGCCGGTGGCCCAGGTGCCCGGCACCGGCGACCTGGACCGGCGTGAGGTCGGGGCGATCGTCCCGCTGCTGGTGGGCCTGCTCCTCTTCGGCTTCTACCCGATGCCGCTGCTCGACGTCATCAACCCGTATGTCGACGGGGTGCTGGCCCAGGTCGGCGTCGCCCCAGAAGCTCCGACGGTGCCGCTCGACGTCGCCGCCGAGGGAGGCCAGGAGTGAACGAGTTCGTCAAGCCGACCATCGAGTACGCCGACCTGTCGCCGCTGCTCATCGTCTTCGGTGTCGCGTGCGTCGGTGTCCTGGTGGAGGCCTTCGCGCCCCGGCGGGTCCGCTTCGTCTCGCAGAGCGTCCTGGCCGGCGCCGGCCTGGTCGCCGCCCTGGTCGCCACGATCCTGGTCGCCATCGACCTGCCCGTGCTCAAGGACGCCGACGGCACCGTCGTCGCCCGGGGCCTGATCGGCGCCATGGGCTCGATCGCCATCGACGGTCCTGCCGTCTTCATGTGGGGCCTGACCCTCGTGTTCGCCCTGTTCGGCACCATGCTCTTCGCCGAACGACACCTCGAGGGCGGCGTCTCGGCGTTCGCCGGCCAGGCGGCCGCGCTGCCCGGCACCGAGGCGGAGCGGCAGGCCTCGACCCGCGGCCTGGAGCACACCGAGGTCTTCCCGCTGCTGATGTTCGCGGTCGGCGGGATGATGATGTTCCCGGCGTCCAACGACCTGATCACCATGTTCGTGGCGCTCGAGGTGCTGTCCCTGCCGCTGTACCTGCTCACCGGGCTCGCCCGTCGGCGCCGACTGCTGAGCCAGGAGGCGGCGCTGAAGTACTTCCTGCTCGGCGCGTTCTCCTCCGGCTTCTTCCTCTACGGCCTCGCGCTGGTCTACGGCTACGCGGGCTCGATGGACTTCTCCGCCATCAACGAGGCGACCCGCAACGACGTGAGCAACCAGGCTCTGCTGCTCGCGGGCATGGGGCTGCTGTCCGTCGGCCTCCTCTTCAAGGTCGGTGCGGCGCCGTTCCAGTCCTGGACGCCCGACGTCTACCAGGGCGCGCCCACCCCGGTGACCGCCTTCATGGCGGCCGGCACCAAGGTGGCCGCCTTCGGCGCCCTGATGCGCCTGTTCTACGTCGCCTTCGGCGCGGACCGGTGGTCGTGGCAGCCGATGCTCTGGGCGGTCGCGATCCTGACGATGGTCGTGGGCGCCGTGCTGGCGCTCAGCCAGACCGACGTCAAGCGACTGCTCGCCTACTCGGCGGTGGCGCACACCGGCTTCCTGCTCACCGGCGTGATCGGGCTGCAGTCCCAGAGCGACCTGGCCGTCGGCCAGGTGACCTCGCTGCAGGCGGTGCTGTTCTACCTGGCGACGTACGGCTTCGCGACCCTGGGCGCCTTCGCGGTCGTCACGCTGGTCCGCGACTCGGGTGGCGAGGCGAGCGCGCTCAACCGGTGGGCCGGGCTGGGCAAGGAGGCCCCGCTGGTCGCGGGCGTCTTCGCGTTCTTCCTGCTCGCCATGGCCGGCATCCCGCTCACCTCCGGCTTCATCGGCAAGTGGGCGGTCTTCGAGGTCGCGCTGTCGGCGGGCGCCTGGCCGGTGGTCGTGGTGGCGCTGGTGACCAGCATCGTCGCGGCGTTCTTCTACGTCCGGGTCATCGTCCTGATGTACTTCTCCGACCCGATCGGCGCCGGACCCACGGTCACGAACCCGTCGGTGCTGACCGCGGCCACGGTCGCGGTGTGCTCCGCGGCGACCCTGGTCCTCGGCGTGGTGCCGGGTCCGCTGCTCGATCTCGCGGCGCGTGCGGGAGAATTCGTCAGGTGACCACTGCCCTGGCCCTGCCGGTCGGCGACGACGATCTCGCGCGGAGGCTGCAGGACCGGATGGACTTCGTCGAGAGCGAGCTGGCGCGGCACGTGCAGAGCCGCACGCCGTACGTGACGGAGGCGGCTTCGCACCTGCTCGCCGCGGGCGGCAAGCGGTTCCGTCCGCTGCTGGTCCTGCTCGCGGCCGAGACGGGGACCCGGCCGGACGGTCAGGACGTCGTGGACGCCGCGTGCGTCGTCGAGCTCACCCACATCGGCTCGCTCTACCACGACGACGTGATGGACGAGGCGACGCTGCGGCGCGGGGCCGACTCCGCCAACGCGCGGTGGGACAACCACGTCGCGATCCTCACCGGCGACTTCCTGTTCGCGAAGTCCTCCGAGCTCACCGCCGGGCTGGGGCCCGACGCGGTGCGGATCCAGGCCCAGACCTTCGCCCGGCTCGTCGAGGGGCAGATCCTCGAGACCGTGAAGCCGGCTCCGGGGGAGGACCCCCTCGAGCACTACCTCGACGTGGTGGCCGGCAAGACCGGGTCCCTGATCGCCACCTCCGCGCGCTACGGCGCCATCTTCGGCGGCGCGACGCCGGACGTGCAGGCGGCCCTGTCGTCGTACGGCGACATCGTCGGCACCGCCTTCCAGCTGTCCGACGACATCCTCGACGTCGTCTCCGACGCCGGCGAGTCCGGCAAGACGCCCGGCACCGACCTGCGCGAGGGCGTCCCCACGCTGCCCGTCCTGATGGCCCGGGCCTCGGGGGACCCGGCCGACGCGCGCCTGCACGAGCTGCTCGACGCCGACCTCACCGACGACGGCCTGCACGCCGAGGCCCTGGGCCTGCTGCGCAAGCACCCGGCCATCGACGAGGCGCGTGCCTACGTCGTGGCCCGCGCCACCGAGGCCAAGGCGCTGCTCGGCGCCCTCCAGCCCGGTCCGGTCCGGTCCGCCTTGGAGGACTTCGCCGACCTGGTCGCCACCCGCTCGACCTGACGCACCCCCGGACTATCGAGGCGCGTCAGAGGGTGGCCAGGAGGCGTTGGGCGGCCAGGCGGGTGTCCAGCAGGGCGCCGGCGACGGACAGGCCCGGCACGTGCGAGGTGGTGTCGCTGACCAGCGGGAGCCACGTGTCGGGGTCGTCGGGCGCGACGAGGTGCAGGGTGCCGGTGGTGAACATCCGGCGGTTGTGCCGGCCGGCCGTCGCGCCGGTCCCGTGGTCGACGGCGTCGCGGGACACGTACACGTAGGAGTGTCCCGCGAGACCCGCGTCGCGCAGCCGGACGACCGCGCGGCCCCGGTCATCGAGGGACGCCTCGATGCTCTCGACGGCAGAGCCGGCCGAGCATGGTCAGCTTGCGCGGCCGCGACGTGGGACGTCGCGGGTCGAGGTGCACCACCCAGCCGAAGCGGAAGGCCTCGCCGGGCTCGCGGGCCAGGTCGAAGCGCTCCTCGGCGGCCGACCACCCCCGGCCGGCGCCGTCGAGGCCGTAGCGCGCGAACGACGGGGCGAGGGCGTGCTCGACCGGACCGGAGGCGTCGAAGCAGTCCGCGAAGCGTCCCTCGCCCAGCAGCACCGCCCCCCAGGGCGTCAGGGTCGCCGCGCTCGCGCCGAAGGTGCCGCGCACGTGGGTGCCCCCGGGGTCCGCGGCGGTGCGCAGCCGGGGGTCCCCGGCGGCCGGGCCGGTGAGCTTGCAGACGGTGCCGCCGTGCACCCGGCGGTTGTACGACGCGCGGCTCGGCTCGGCGACCGACCAGCGGCCGCTGCGGCGGCTCCGACGCACGGTCACCACCGAGAGCCCGTGCGAGGCGATCGAGATCGCGGCGCGGGTGCGGGCGTCGTACCCGTCCGGAAGCGTGAGCGCCTCGGGTCCGTGCCCGTGGCTGGCCACCGCCAGCGCCTTCGAGGCGCCGAGCGGCACCGTCCCCACCCGCTCGACGCCGAGCCCCACCTGGCCGGTCGCCGCCGTCGCCGTGTGCCGCCGCGCGCTGAACGTCGGGGCCTCCGGCACCACGCGGTCGCCCCAGGCGATGACGACCTCCTCGGGGGTGGCGGCCTCCGCGATCGCGCGCGGCCGGGACTGGAGCAGGCTCATGGAGCCAGCGTGACCGCTGCGGATGAGTTCGCGGCGACTCGCAGGTGGCGTGTCGGTGAAGCCACGGGGAGGCTCAGACGGCGCTGGCGGCCACGGTGAGCGCGGCCTGGCGGCGCCGGTGCCGCACCATCTCGACGGTGAAGATCACCAGCGCCACCCACACGAGTGCGAAGCCGATCCACCGACCGGGCGGCATGTCCTCGTGGAACCACAGCACGCCGAGCGCGAACTGCAGGACCGGTGCGAGGTACTGGAGCAGGCCGAGCGTCACCAGGGGCACCCGCACCGCGGCGGCGCCGAAGCACAGCAGCGGAACGGCGGTCACGATGCCGGTGGTGGCGAGCAGGAAGGCGTGGTCGATGCCGTGCGCGGTGAAGTTGCCGGTGCCGCGCGCCCCCAGCAGCACGAGGTAGCCCAGGGCGACGGGTGCCAGGACCATCGTCTCGAAGGTGACGGACTCGACCGCCTCGACCCCGGCGACCTTCTTGCACAGCCCGTAGGTGCCGAACGAGCACGCGAGCACGAGCGCGACCCAGGGTGGCCGCCCGTAGTCGAGGGTCAGCACGACGACCGCCAGCGTCGCGATCGCCACGGCCAGCCACTGGAGGGTGCGCAGCCGTTCGCCGAGCACGACGATGCCCAGCAGCACCGTCACCAGCGGGTTGATGAAGTAGCCCAGCGAGGTCTCGACGACCCGCCCGTTGTTGACGCCCCAGATGTAGGTGAGCCAGTTGAGGGTGATGACCACGGCTCCGGCGGTGAGCAGCCGCCTGGTCCGCCGGTCGCGCGCGATGGCCCGGAGCTGCCCGGTCCGTCGGAACGCCACCAGGATCAGCCCCATGGTGAGGCAGGACCACACGATCCGGTGCGACAGGATCTCCAGCGCGCCGGCGGGCTCCAGCAGCGGCCAGTAGAGCGGGAAGGCGCCCCAGAGTGCGTAGGCCGCCACGCCGTACAGCAGACCCTTCCGCGACTCCGGCACGCGGTCAGCATAGGAGCGGGGACGGAACCGCTGGATAATGGCTGTCGTGCGCGGACGACGGTGGCTGGTGGCGGTGCTCCTGGGGGTCGTGGCCGCCGCGCCCGGTGCCGGCGCTCGGTGCACCGGCCGAGACCCGCGAGGTCATCGTGAAGCCCCGCGAGCCCCGCCCCGACGTGTTCTTCCTGGCCGGACGGGTGAAGCCGGGCTACGAGCGGAAGCCGGCGATCCTCCAGCGGCGCAACTGCGGCAGCTGTGCGTGGTTCGGCTTCGAGGACTTCCGCACCGACGGCAACAGCCGCTTCAAGCGACCGGTCCCCGACCTCCGCGCCGGGCAGCGGAAGGTGTGCTACCGGATCAAGGTGCCGGCCTCGAAGGGGTTCGCGACGGCGTACTCCGAGACCAGCTGTCTCGGTCCCATCGCCTGACCGCGCGTCGGCGCGCGCGGCTCAGACGACGGTCCAGGTGTCCCCGCCGTTGATGAGCGCCTCGAGACGGTCGGCGGGCTCGCCGGGGGCCGCGTCGCCGGCGGTGCGCAGCTGCGCGCGGGCCTGGTCGTCGTACGTCGCGCGCTCCACCTGCCGGAAGATCCCGATCGGCGAGGTGTGCAGGTAGCCGGAGTCGGTGAGGCGGGAGATCGCGAACGCCGTCGACGGGTCGGGACTGTGCGCGTCGTGGACGAGCAGGGCGTCGGCACTCACGTCGGCGGTCGGGACGACCTTGACGCCGCCGGTGGCGGAGTCGCGGATCAGCCCCTTGGCACCGTCGACGCCGAAGCGGATCGGCTCACCGTGCACGAGCGGGATGATCGCGTCGGCCTTGGTGTCGTTGTCCTTGATGGCGTCGAAGGCGCCGTCGTTGAAGATCGGGCAGTTCTGGTAGATCTCCACGAACGACGTGCCGCGATGGGCGGCGGCGGCCGACAGCACGTGGGTCAGGTGCTTGCGGTCGGAGTCGATGGTGCGCGCGACGAACGACGCCTCCGCGCCGAGCGCGAGCGAGACCGGGTTGAACGGGTGGTCCACCGACCCCATCGGCGTGGACTTGGTGACCTTGCCGGGCTCGGACGTGGGGGAGTACTGCCCCTTGGTGAGCCCGTAGATCCGGTTGTTGAAGAGCAGGATCGTCATGTTCACGTTGCGGCGCAGCGCGTGGATCAGGTGGTTGCCGCCGATCGACAGCGCGTCGCCGTCCCCGGTGACGACCCACACCGACAGGTCCTCGCGGGCCGTCGCGATGCCGGTCGCGATCGCCGGCGCACGGCCGTGGATCGAGTGCATGCCGTAGGTGTCGAGGTAGTAGGGGAACCGCGACGAGCAGCCGATGCCGGAGACGAAGACGATGTTCTCCCGGCGCAGGCCGAGGTCGGGGAGGAAGCCCTGGACGGCCTTGAGCACGGCGTAGTCGCCGCAGCCGGGGCACCAGCGCACCTCCTGGTCGGAGGTGAACTCCTTGCCGGTCTGCGCGGGCGCGTCCTCGTCGACCCGCGGCACCAGCTCGACACCGCTGCGCAGACCCGGGAACGGCAGCTCCTGGGATCCCGTGCCGTTCTTCGTGGTGGTCACTCCGCCTGCCTTTCAGAGGTGGTGCCGCCGGTGGCGTGCGCCACGGCCAGGCCGTGCACGCCGAGGTCGACCTCGATGCCCTCGGCCTGGGCGACCAGCTCGCCGATCGCCCGGGCCAGCTCGGCCGCCTTGAGCGGCAGCCCGCGGACGTGGTTGTAGCCGATGGCGTCGGCGAGGTAGCGGGCCCGGATCAGCAGCGAGAGCTGCCCGAGGTTCATCTCCGGGACCAGGATCTTGTCGTAGCGCGCCAGCACCTCGCCGAGGTCCTTCGGGAACGGGTTGAGGTGCCGCAGGTGGACCTGCGCCACGTCGTACCCGGCCTTGCGGACCCGGCGGACGCCGGCGCCGATGGGGCCGTACGTCGAGCCCCAGCCGAGCACGAGCACCTTCGCGGCGCCGGTCGGGTCGTCGACCTGGAGCGGCGGGATGCTGTCGGCGATCCGGTCGATCTTGGCCTGGCGGGTGCGGACCATGAAGTCGTGGTTGGCCGGGTCGTAGGAGATGTTGCCGTGGCCGTCGCCCTTCTCGAGCCCGCCGATGCGGTGCTCGAGGCCGGCGGTCCCCGGGATCGCCCACGGCCGGGCCAGGGTCTCCTCGTCGCGCAGGTACGGCCAGAACTCCGACTTGTCGGCCTGGTCGCCCGCGCCCGTGACGTGGTGGTTGCGCTCGGTGGCGAAGTCGGGGTCGATGGCCGGCAGCTCGTCGAGGTCGGGGATCCGCCAGGGCTCGGAGCCGTTGGCGAGGTAGCCGTCGGAGAGCAGCATCACCGGGGTGCGGTAGGTGATGGCGATCCGGGCCGCCTCGAGCGCGGCGTTGAAGCAGTCGCCGGGCGACTGCGGGGCGACGATCGGGACCGGCGCCTCGCCGTTGCGGCCGAACATCGCCTGGAGCAGGTCCGCCTGCTCGGTCTTGGTGGGCAGCCCCGTCGAGGGGCCGCCGCGCTGCACGTCGATGACCAGCAGCGGCAGCTCGGTCATCACCGCGAGGCCGATCGTCTCCGACTTCAGCGCCACGCCCGGGCCCGAGGTGGTCGTCACGCCGAGGTGGCCGGAGAACGCCGCGCCCAGGGCCGCGCCGATGCCCGCGATCTCGTCCTCGGCCTGGAACGTCGTGACGCCGAAGGACTTGTGCTTGCTCAGCTCGTGCAGGATGTCGGAGGCCGGGGTGATCGGGTAGGACCCCAGGAACAGCGGCAGCCCCGACTGCACGCCCGCCGCCACCAGGCCGTAGGCCAGGGCCAGGTTGCCGGTGATGTTGCGGTAGGTGCCGGGCGGCATGGTGGCCGGCTTCACCTCGTACTGCACCACGAAGGTCTCCGTGGTCTCGCCGAAGTTCCAGCCCATCTTGAACGCCGTGATGTTGGCGTCGCGGATGTCGGGCACCTTGGCGAAGCGCTGGGTCAGGAAGCTGATCGTGGTCTCGATCGGCCGGCCGTACATCCACGACACCAGGCCGAGGGCGAACATGTTCTTCGCGCGGGCCGCGTCCTTGCGCGAGAGCCCGAACTCCTTCACCGCCGCCACGGTCATGCCGGTGAGGTCGAGCGGGTGCACCGCGAACTCCGCGAGCGAGTCGTTGTCGAGCGGGTTCTCCTGGTAGCCGGCCTTGGCGAGGTTGCGCGCGGTGAAGTCGTGGGTGTCCACGATGATCGCCGCACCCCGGTTGAGGTCGCCGAGGTTGGCCCGGAGCGCGGCCGGGTTCATCGCGACCAGCACGTCGGGGGCGTCGCCCGCGGTGAGGATGTCGTGGTCGGCGAAGTGCACCTGGAACGACGACACGCCCGGCAGGGTGCCCTGAGGGGCCCGGATCTCCGCCGGGAAGTTGGGCAGCGTCACCAGGTCGTTGCCGAACGCGGCCGACTCCTGCGTGAAGCGGTCCCCGGTGAGCTGCATGCCGTCACCCGAGTCGCCGGCGAACCTGATGATGACGCGGTCGAGCTGCTGGACCTGCTTGCTCACCCTGACCTACTTCTTCCTCTTCTGTAACGCGTCCGGTCGATGCGGCGCGACTCCCCACATTAGTCCGCGCCCCGCGGCTGACCCACCCATCTCCCGAAGTGGACGCCCGTGTCCAGGGAAGTGTGACCAGCGACACGCCGGTCCGAAACGTGGTCAATTCGCATACAAACGAGTAAGTCACCTAGACTCCTCAACATTACCCAGTTACCTCCACTCGGGTGTGGGGTCAGAAAGAACGAGGACTTTTCCATGGTGAAGACCAACGCCCGCGTCGCGACGCTCGTCGCGGCGGCCCTGTCGGGTGTCCTGGCCTTGAGCGCCTGCTCGACCGCGAGCGGCGACGACGGCAGCGAGGGCGGGACCGAGACCGTCGACGTCAACGCGTTCTCCGTGATGGAGGCCGCCAACGAGCCCGTGTTCGCCGACTTCCAGAGCACGTCCGAGGGCGAGGGCGTCGAGTTCGCGACGTCGTACGGCGCCTCCGGTGACCAGAGCCGGGCCGTCGTGGCCGGTGCGGACGCCGACGTCGTGCACTACTCCCTCGAGACCGACGTGACCCGTCTCGTCGACGAGGGCCTGGTCGCCGAGGACTGGAAGGACACGCCGACCAACGGCATCGCCACCTCGTCGGTGGTCGTGTTCGTGGTCCGCGCCGGCAACCCCGACGACATCCAGACCTGGGACGACCTGGTCAAGCCCGGCGTCGAGATCATCACGCCGAACCCCGGCTCGTCCGGCTCCGCGCGCTGGAACATCCTGTCCGCCTGGGCGCACATCACCGGCAACGGTGGCAGCGACGACGAGGCCAAGTCGTTCCTGACCGACCTGCTGAACAACACCATCGCCCTCCCGGGCAGCGGTCGTGAGGCCACCACCGCGTTCACCGACGGCAGCGGCGACGTGCTCCTGTCCTACGAGAACGAGGCCATCCTGGCCAAGCAGAACGGCGCCGACGTCGACTACGTCCTCCCGCCGGACACCCTGCTGATCGAGAACCCGGCCGCGGTCACCACCGAGGCCGACGCCACCGCGCAGTCGTTCCTCGAGTTCATGACCAGCACCGACGCGCAGGCCGACTACGCGCAGTCCGGCTTCCGCCCGGTCGTCGACGGCGTCGACGTCGGCGAGGTCCCCGGCGCCAACGACCCGAGCGACCCGTTCCCCGACCCCGGAGAAGCTGTTCACCATCGACGGCGACTTCAACGGCTGGGGCGAGGCCGCCAACCTGTACTTCGGTGACGGTGAGGAAGGCAACCCGCTGGGCATCATCACCGAGCTGCAGCAGGAGACCGGGAAGGTCGGCGAAGAGTAATGACCTCCGCCCTTCTCGAAGGGCCGAGCAAGCCTGCCGGGCCGGCGTCCCCCACGGGACGCCGGCCTCGGCGCGCAGGTCGGTCCGCGCCACGCAACACCCTGACCCGCGGCTCGGGGATCGCGCTGGGCCTCTGCATGATGTGGTTCAGCCTGCTGGTCCTCATCCCGCTCGCCGCCGTGGTCGCCGCGGCCGCCGCCGGCGGCTGGGACAACTACTTCTCCGTGCTCTCCAACCCGCAGACCTGGGCGGCGGTGAAGCTCACCGTGCTCCAGTCGCTCTGGTCACCGTCATCAACATCTTCATGGGCACGACGATCGCCTGGGTGCTGGTCCGCGACCGCTTCCCCGGCAAGGTCGTCCTGGACGTCATCATCGACGTCCCGTTCGCGCTGCCCACGATCGTCGCCGGCCTGCTGCTGCTCACGCTCTACGGGCCGAACAGCCCGCTGGGCGTGCACTGGGCCTTCACGCCGAACGCGGTCACGCTCGCGCTGGCCTTCGTCACCCTGCCCTTCATCGTGCGGACGGTGCAGCCGGTGCTCGAGGAGCTCGAGGCAGACGTCGAGGAGGCGGCTGCCTCGCTCGGCGCGAAGCGGTTCACCATCTTCCGCCGGATCATCCTGCCCAGCCTGGTGCCGGCGATCATGGCGGGCGCCGCGCTCTCCTTCGCCCGGGCGATCTCGGAGTACGGCTCCCTGGTGCTGCTCTCGGGCAACCGGCCCTTCCAGACCGAGGTGGTGTCCGTGCGGGTGCTGACCTTCATCGAGAACGGCAACAACGCCTCCGCGGCCGCCCTGGCGTCGGTGATGCTCTTCATCGCGCTCGTCGTCATCGTGGCCCTGGACATCGTGCAGAGGCGGGTGTCGCGTCGTGGTTAACGTGTCGACGCCGACCAAGTGGATCCTGCGGGTCCTCGCCGTCGGCTACGTCTTCTTCCTGGTCGCCTGGCCGGTGGGCCTGGTGATCCGGCAGACCTTCGCCGCCGGGCTCGACACGATCGTCGAGACCCTGCAGGACGCCCAGGTCACCGGCGCGCTCGCGCTGAGCGCGCAGGTCGCCTTCTGGGCGGTCCTGATCAACCTGGTGTTCGGCGTGACCGATGTCGATCCTGCTGGTGCGCTACGAGTTCCCGGGCAAGCGCGCCCTGTCGGCCCTGGTCGACCTGCCGCTGGCGGTGTCGCCGGTGGTCGTGGGTCTCGCGATCCTGCTGGTCTACAACGGCCGCGACGGCTGGTTCGGGCCGACGATCGAGCAGTCCGGGCGGGTGGTCATCTTCGACACCCCGGGGATGATCATGGCCACCTGTTTCGTGGCGCTGCCGCTGGTGATCCGCGAGGTCGTGCCGGTGCTCCACGAGATCGGCGACGACCAGGAGCAGGCGGCCCGCAGCCTCGGGGCCAACTCGCCGCAGACGTTCTGGCGGATCACCCTGCCCAGCATCAAGTGGGCGGTCGTGTACGGCGTCGTCCTGTCGCTGGCCCGGTCCCTCGGCGAGTTCGGCGCGGTCAAGATCGTGTCCGGCAACATCACCGGCCGCACCCAGACCGCCACGCTCGTGGTGGAGGCGAAGTACCAGAACTTCCAGCAGTCGTCGGCGTACGCCACGTCGTTCCTGCTCATCTTCGTGAGCATCGCCTGCCTGATCGTCGTCGCCTTCCTCCGCCCCAAGCAGTCCTCGTGAAATCCCACAGCACCCGAAGGAAATACCCCATGAGCATCGACGTGAACGGACTCACCAAGAAGTTCGGTGACTTCGTCGCCCTCGACGACGTCAACGTCACCCTGCCGACCGGTCAGCTGACGGCCCTGCTGGGCCCGTCGGGTGGCGGCAAGTCCACGCTGCTGCGGATCATCGCGGGGCTGGACAAGGCCGACACCGGCTCGGTGACCATCGAGGGCATCGAGGCGACCAAGCTGCCGCCGCAGAAGCGCAACGTGGGCTTCGTGTTCCAGCACTACGCGGTCTTCAAGCACATGACGGTGGCCAAGAACGTCGCCTTCGGCCTCGAGATCCGCAAGCGGGACAAGGCCGAGATCGAGCACCGGGTCGACGAGCTGCTGAAGCTCGTCCACCTCCAGCAGTTCTCCCACCGGCTCCCTTCGCAGCTCTCGGGCGGCCAGCGCCAGCGGATGGCGCTGGCGCGCGCCCTCGCCGTGGAGCCGAAGGTGCTCCTCCTCGACGAGCCGTTCGGCGCGCTGGACGCGAAGGTCCGCAAGGAGCTGCGCGAGTGGCTGCGCCGGCTCCACGACGAGGTGCCGGTGACCACGGTGTTCGTGACGCACGACCAGGAGGAGGCCATGGAGGTCGCCGACGAGATCGTGGTCATCAACGAGGGCCGCGTGGAGCAGGTCGGGACCCCCGACGCGCTCTACGACGAGCCGGCCAACGACTTCGTGATGTCCTTCCTGGGCGAGGTCACCAACCTCGGGTCGGTCAGCCTGCGCCCGCACGACATCGAGGTGTCGCTGACCCCGATGATGGCGGGCGGCGTCGAGGGTGTCGTCTCCCGCTTCCTGCGCGTCGGCTTCGAGGTGCGGCTCTCGGTGCTCACCATCGACGGCCAGGACGTCTCCGTCATCCTCACCCGCACGCACGCGCGGGCGCTCGGACTGGAGGAGGGACAGACGGTCTGGCTCACGCCGGCGTCCGGGGCGAACGTGGTCCCTCGCATGGAGCTGGTCGGCTGACGGGCGGAGCCCGTCGTCCGGGCAGGTCCACGGAGGGTCGCTGGTCGGCTGACGGGCGGAGCCCGTCGTCCGGGCAGGTCCACGGAGGGTCGCTGGTCGGCTAGGAGATGATCGCCTGGTCGACGACGTAGATCCGCGCGCCGACCGTCTCGATGTTCCCGCACAGGATGTGCGCGCCCTGCAGCCCCACGCCGAAGTCCTGGCCGGTGAGCGTCACGGTCAGGACATCGTCGTTCAGGGTCGGGTGCTCGCCCGCGAGCTGGGAGGGCTCGAGGCGTCCCTCGACGACGTGGTGGCCGAAGTAGCTCCGCGCCTTGTCCGGGTTCGTCACGATCTCGCCCCGGACGTCGAACGGGACCGCGTTGATCGCCTTGTTGGTGGGGAGGAAGAAGGTCACGTCCTTCTTCTGCCCGAGGCCGACCTGCATCATCTTGCCGAAGGCGTCGCGGAGCTCGGCCTGCCCCAGCACGAAGAGGCTGGTCGGCATCTCGGCGATCTGGTCGACCGGGCGTCCCGAGGGCGAGTCGAACCGTCCGCAGGCCGGGCCGAACGGCTTGCCGTCGGGCGGCGGGTCGCCCGTGGGCGCTGCCGAGGTGGCGGCCGAGGCCGTCGCCGAGGACTCCGTGGTCGGGCTGGCGCCGGCCGACGTCGACGCCTGGTCCGCCTGGTCCTGGCCGTCGTCCCCGCAGCGCGGCGAGGCCGAGGAGCACGATGACGGCGAGGGTCGCTCCTGCCGCGCGCCGTGCCCGAGTCATGCGACCGACGCTATCGCGGGGGTGCGGGTCCGGACGGGACGGTGGTCCCCGCGACGCTCAGAACGCGGTCGAGCCCGGCTTCACCACGCCCAGCACCGCGGCGACCAGCACGAGCCCCCAGATGGCGTAGACGTACGGCTCGCAGCGACGGATCGAGGACGCGATGGCCGTCTCGACCGCGGGGGTCGAGCCGGTCGTGACGAGCTGTCCGAACGCCGGGCCGAAGGGCTTCAGCTCGCGTCGGATGAGCACCCCGCAGAGGATGCACAGCGCGTACGCCGCCACCTTCGCCCCGAGCCACTTCGGGTTCGTGTCGACACCGAAGGGATCCGTGGCGAGGATCGTGTAGGCCGCCACCGCGAGCAGCACCGCGACCAGCACGTAGCGGACCAGCAGGTCGGCCACCTGGAGCCGGCGACCGAAACGGGTGTTGCCGCCGCGGTAGTCGATGACCGCGACGGACAGCCACGCCAGGAACGCCACCCACATCACGACGAGCAGCCAGCCGCGGACGAAGAAGTCGTCGCCGAGGGGGCCGTACGCCATCAGGGTGACGCCGCTCGGCAGGAACAGGATCAGGCAGATCCGGGGCGCCAGGTCGACGCCGTGCATGATCTTGGCCGCGACCGTGCGGGACTCCGGCGCGAGCTCCGGCTTGAGGATGTAGCGGCTCGAGTAGTAGACGCCGAGGTCGCCACCGAGCCAGTAGACGAACAGCAGGATGTGCAGGATCAGCGCGGCGCTGTAGCCGTTGACTCCGTGGACCATCAGGTCGTCGTCACATCCCGTCGCCGTCCCAGCGGCCGCGCGAGCGGCTGCGGACCGGCAGTGAGGACACGATGGGTGCCGGCACGGGGTCGCCCGGGGTCCAGGACCGACCGGCGCCCCAGTTGTGGGAGTGGTCGTCGGTGCGCTCGTCCGGGTGCTCGAGGCCCTTCGGCTCCTCGCCCCAGTCGAGGTCGACGTCGTGCGCGTGGTCGTGATCGTGGTCATGGTCGTGCGGGTGGTCGTGGGCGTCGCCCTCGCCGTGCCCGCCCTGCAGCCGGGCCGCGTCCAACGCCTTCGCGATGGCGACCAGGCTCGGGTCCGACCCCGCGCCGTGGGGGACGACGGGGGCGTCCGGCTCGCCCTGGTCGACCTGGAACCGGTACGACGCCTGGAGCATGGCCAGGTCCTCGACCGACCGCCACGTAGGCGTGGTGGCCAGGTCGTGCGTCGACTGGGACCAGCGCGCCCGGCCGCCCTCGGGCCCGTAGTTGACGGCGTTGGCCGCCCCACCGGACCCACTCGCGCTCGGTGTACCAGTTCACGAGCTCGCCGTCCGAGCGCAGCAGCCAGGTGGCGCCGCCGGGCATGGTGGTGAAGTGCCCGTGCTTCACCCGGGCCGGACGGAAGAAGTAGGTGCCGAGGTCGAGGGTGCCGAAGTTGTACTCCATGTGGCCCTGGGTCGTGTAGGCCTCCTCGTAGCACGGGTGGTGGGCGAGGCGGTGGTCCGCCCAGCCCTCCTGGGCGTGCACGAGCCGGGTGTAGAAGCCGGTCCTCGGGTCGACGTGGAGGTACTTGATGAACAGCCCCGGCATCGGCCCGGCGTTCGGCACCGCGTCCCACTGCATCGCCCCGCTGTCGAGCACGATCACGTCGTCGACCGCGCCGTCCCACCGAGGAGCGTGCGCGACGTCGCCGGGGTCGAGCGGGTCGAAACCGGCGTCGCCGTACTCCCGGTAGTGCAGGATCTGGGTCCCCTCGGCGAAGGTCACCGCGTCCGTGGGCACGCCGCGCGGCGCGTGCACGTAGCCGCCGGCGCCGATCCGCTTCCCGCCGTAGGTCATCTCGCCCTCGAGCACGTAGTACTCGGTGTCGGCGTGGTGGATGCCCGGGCCACGGCCCCAGGCGGTGTGGAAGTCCACGCGGAGCGAGGACGAGCCGTCCTCCTCGTCGACCGACAGCCGCCGCTCGCTGGCGCGGCCCTCGCCGCCCACCAGCTCGGCGCCGTGCCAGACGTAGTCGTCCT
The DNA here is from genome assembly GCA_963713255.1 of uncultured Actinomycetota bacterium. Taxonomy (GTDB): domain Bacteria; phylum Actinomycetota; class Actinomycetes; order Propionibacteriales; family Nocardioidaceae; genus Nocardioides. The sequence goes on along the minus strand of CAVQLC010000010.1, from coordinate 168,045 downwards.
CGTGGATCAGCTCGACGTGCGGTCGCATCGGGACTCCCTTCTCACCGGACAGGATCCCGGAGTGTATATCATATCGTCACGGCTCGGAGATCACGCTTGAGCACCTTGCCGGCGGCGTTGCGCGGCAGGGCTCCCGTCGCCCGCACCTCGCGCGGGACCTTGAAGGACGCGAGCCGCGTGCGGCAGTGCGCGTCGAGGTCGGCGCACGTCGCCTCGTCCAGCGCGTGGCCGGGCCGCAGCACGACGTGCGCGACCACCCGCTCGCCGTAGGCGTCGTCGGGCACGCCGACGACCGCCGCCTCGGCGACGGCGGGATGGGTGGCGAGGACGTCCTCGACCTCGCGGGGGTAGATGTTCACCCCGCCGGAGATGATCAGGTCCTTCTTGCGGTCGACGATGTGGACGTAGCCCTCGTCGTCGAGCGTGACGATGTCGCCGCACGTGACGTAGCCGTCCTCGGTCGTGCAGGCCGCCGTCGCCTCCGGGTCGTCGAGGTAGCCGTTCATGAGGTACGGCGATCGGCTGAACAGCTCGCCCGTCCCGCCGGGCCCGACCTCCCGGCCGGCGGCGTCGACGACCCGGACCGAGGTGAGGTACCACGGTTGGCCGACCGAGCCCGGCTTGCGGTGCTGGTCGACCGGCCGCAGGTTGGTGACGATCCCGGCCTCGGTGGAGCCGTAGAGCTCGTGGACGCCGACGGCCGGGAACTGGCTCATCACCCACTGCTTGAGCGGCCACGGCAGTGCGGCGGCGTTGAAGTAGAGCGTGTCCAGGCTGGTCGGGTCCGCCGCGGCCAGCGGCCGGTCGCCCAGCGCGCGCAGCTGGTGGGCGTGGGTCGGGACGAGGAACGCCGACTGCACGCGGTCCCGCTCGACCAGGTCCAGGAACGCCTCGGGGTCCCAGGACCGCAGCATCGTCACCGTGCCGCCGGTGAAGACCGGGGCGTAGCCGAACGCGAAGCCGGCGCCGTGGTACATCGGCGCCACCGCGGCCGAGACCCGGCCGGAGCCCAGTCCCCACTCGAGGGCGGACATGTAGAACGTCAGCGCCCGGCTCCGGTGGGAGATCAGCACGCCCTTGGGGCGTCCCGTCGTGCCGGAGGTGTAGGCGATGCAGAACGGGTCTTCCTCGGCGCCGCCCACCATCGGGTCGGCTGCCGACGCGGCGGCCAGCGCGTCGTCGTACGACGGGCCGAGCTGCGTCCCGTCGAGGGACAGCGTCACCAGCCGGGCCTCCGCGACGGCGTCGCCGACGACCGCGGCGAGCGCGTCGTCGAGGACGAGGGCGGACGCGCCGCTGTGGTCGAGGATGTAGCCGGCCTCGGTCGGGGTCAGCCGCGGGTTGAGCGGCACCATCACCAGGCCGGCCTTGGCGATGCCGGCGGCGACCTCCGGGTACTCCAGCCGGTTGCCGAGGAGCACGGCCACCCGGTCGCCCGCCCGCAGCCCGTGCTGCAGGAGGTGGCAGGCGAGCCTGGTCGCGCGCTCGTCGAGGGCGGCGAAGCTCAGGCGGCGGTCCCCGTCGATCACCGCGGTGGCGGTGGGGGTGGCGCGGGCGAACTCGCGGACGCCGCCGACGATCGACAGCGGGGCGCCACCGGGAGTGAGGGGCATCAGGCCTCCTGGGCGGGGTGGTCGGGGCGGCCGGACGGCGGGAACCAGCCCGCCCGGCCGAGCATGGCGGGGGCCTGCGCGAGGCCGAGCCGGTCGCTGATCCAGGTCCCGGTGTCGGCGACGCGCGCGGCGTCCACCCCGGTGTCGAGACCCGAGCTGTGCAGCAGGTAGGCGAGGTCCTCGGTCGCGACGTTGCCCGTGGCGCCCGGCGCGAAGGGGCAGCCGCCGATCCCGCCGGCCGAGGCGTCGAGCACGGTCACGCCCGCGTCGACGGCGGCGATCGCGTTGGCGTAGCCGGTGTTGCGGGTGTTGTGGAAGTGCGCGCGGAGCGGCAGTCCCGGGGCGAGGCCGCGCAGCCCCGCGACGAGGTGGGTGACCTGACGCGGGACCCCGACCCCGATGGTGTCGGCGACCGCCAGCTCGTCGGGTGCGCCGTCGAGGCAGGCGGCCGCCACGTCCAGCACCCGGCGGGGCGCGACCGGTCCGTCGAACGGGCAGCCGAACGCCGCCGCCAGCATCACCGTGGTGCGCAGCCCGGCGGCCCGCGCGACCGGGGCGATGTCGAGCCAGGCCGCGACCTGGGCGGACGTGTCCATGCCCTGGTTGCGCAGGGCCAGCCCGTCGGAGGAGACGACCACGACGGTGACCTCGTCGCAGCCGGCGGCGATCGCGCGCTCCAGCCCGCGTCGGTTGAGCACCAGCCCGATCGAGGTCAGTCGCGGGTCGTCGCCGACCTCGGCAAGGAGCGCCTCGGCGTCCGCCATCTGCGGCACCAGGTCGGGCCGGGCGAAGGCCGTCACCTCGACGCGCCGGAGGCCGGCGTCCAGGCACCGGCGGACCAGGTCGGCCTTGACCGCGGTCGGCAGCAGTCGGGACTCGTTCTGGAGCCCGTCGCGAGGGGACACCTCGACGAGCGAGACCGCGGCTGGGGACTCCACAGCGCAACTATATCTGATATATGATCCATTCGTGACTAGCCCTTCCTCCGGAGCCCTCGCGTCCCTCCGCGTCCTCGAGGCGGGACAGCTCCTGGCCGGACCGTTCGTCGGCACCCTGCTCGGCGACCTGGGTGCCGACGTGGTGAAGGTGGAGCCGCCCGGCAGCGGCGACCCGATGCGCCAGTGGGGCCGCGAGAAGCCGCACGGGCACTCGCTGTGGTGGCCCGTCGTGGGTCGGAACAAGCGGTCGGTCACCTTGGACCTGCGGGTCGAGGAGGGCCAGGAGATCTTCCGCCGGCTCGCCGCCGAGGCCGACGTCGTCGTGGAGAACTTCCGGCCCGGGACGCTGGAGCGGTGGAACCTCGGCTACGACCGGCTGCGCGAGGTGAACCCCCGGATCGTGCTGGTCCGGGTCAGCGGCTACGGCCAGACCGGCCCGTATGCGTCCCGCGCGGGCTACGGCTCCATCGGCGAGGCGATGGGTGGGTTGCGCTACATCACCGGCGAGCCCGACCGGCCGCCGTCGCGCACCGGGATCTCGATCGGGGACTCGCTCGCCGCCATGCACGCCACGATCGGGGCCTTGGCCGCGCTCCGGCACCGGGACCTCACCGGCGAGGGCCAGGTCGTCGACAGCGCGATCTACGAGGCGGTGCTCGCCATGACCGAGAGCATGGTCACCGAGTGGGACCTCGCCGGCTACCAGCGCGAGCGCACCGGCGCGGTGCTGCCCAACGTCGCGCCCAGCAACGTCTACCCGACCGCCGACGGCCAGAGCATCCTCATCGCGGCCAACCAGGACTCGGTCTTCGCGCGGCTCGCCGCAGCGATGGGCGAGCCCGAGCTCGCCGAGGCCGGCGCCCGCTACGCCACCCACGCGGACCGCGGCCGGCACCAGGTCGAGCTCGACGACCTCATCGCGATCTGGACCGCGAAGTACGACGCCGACGCGCTGCTCGAGCTGCTGCACGACGGCGGCGTCCCCGCCGGGCGGATCTTCCGGCCCCAGGACATGCTCCGGGACCCGCACTACGCGGCCCGTGAGGCCGTGGTCCGGGTGCCGGACCCGCGCTTCGGGGAGCTCGCGATGCAGGGCGTCGTGCCCAAGCTGTCCGCCACCCCGGGCGAGGTCCGCTGGACCGGACCGGATCTCGGCCAGCACAACGACGAGGTCTACGGAGACCTGCTCGGGCTCTCGGTCGACGAGCGCACCCGGCTCGCCGAGGGCGGTGTGATCTGACCGGCGACCGCTCCCGTGACTACGCCGCGGCCGGCTTCCTCGGCCGGATCGGCCCCGGTTCGGCACCCGCCGTGCTGGTCGTCGACGTGGTCCGGGCCTACCTGGACGAGGGTGCGCCGTTCGCGGACACCGAGGGCCGCTTCGAGGCCGCCCGGGCGAGTGCCCAACGGGTCGTCGAGGCGGCACGCGCGGCCGGGCACCCCGTCGTCTTCACGGTCGTGACGCTGGCCCCCGGTGCCGTCGACGCCGGGTGGTTCGCCGTGAAGGTGCCCGGCCTGACGGCCTTCGAGGAGGGCTCGGCGTACGCCGGCTTCCCCGACGCCCCGGCACCCCGGCCGGGGGAGGTGGTGGTCTCCAAGCAGTACGCCTCCGCGTTCTTCGGGACCTCGCTGGCCTCCACCCTGCGCGCGCAGGGGATCGACACGACGTACGTCCTCGGCTTCTCGACCTCGGGGTGCGTGCGCGCCTCCGCGCTCGACGCCCTCCAGCACGGCTTCCGTCCGCTGGTGGTCGCCGACGCGTGCGGCGACCGCGACGCGACCACCCAGGAGCAGAACCTGTTCGACCTCGACGCCAAGTACGCCGACGTCATCTCCGAGGCCGACGCCATCGCCCAGCTGACCGCCATCCATCCCGCAGGAGGAACCCCATGACCGAGCTCTCGACCGGCACCGCCACCCTCGTCGACCTCGACGCGCCCGACCTCACGTGGATCGACCACGCGATCGCCGGCTCGGACCGTCCGGCCCGCCTGTCGATGTTGAGGGCCGACGCCGAGCGCGGCACCCGGACCGTGCTGGTCCGCTTCCCCGACGGCTGGCGGCGCGACGCCACGGGGCACCAGCCCGCGGGCGAGGAGATGGTGATCCTGTCCGGGGCGCTGTCGATCAGCGGGCACACGGCGGCGGCGGGGGAGTACCTCGTGGTCGAGCCGAAGGCCACCCGGTCCGCCACCTCGGTGGCCGACGGCACGTCCGCGGTGGTCTTCTTCTCCGGCGCGGGGGTGGCTGGGCCGACGGCGAGGCGTCCGACGCCGGCTCGATCTCCGTCGCCCCCGTGGTGCCCGGCGACCTGCGCGACGAACGCGCCGGCCTCGTCGGCACGGCCTCGGTCCTCGCCGAGGCCGACCGCCAGGTCTTCGACGTCGACGTCGACGTGGTGTGGCCCGCCACCCGGCAGTGGGCCCACGTGCCGGCCGGCCACCCGACGCCCGACGTGCCGGGCCAGGCCGTCGTCAGGCGCTGGGGCTGACCGACGCCGACCCCGGCGACGTCGTACGACGTCAGCCGACGAGGGCTCGGGCCGCGTCGGCCTCGTAGTAGTCGGCGGTCCTGCGCAGCACCACCAGGCACGCGAACAGCGGCGGCAGCAGGGCCAGCATCGCGATGGCCAGCGACCCCGTCAGGTCGGACACGACGCCGATCAGCAGCGGCCCGAGGGCGCCGCCGAGGGTGAGCAGGAACTGCAGGAGCGCGAAGCCCATGCCACGTCGTCGCGCCGGCACGACGTCCGCCGAGGCCGCCGTCAGGTTCGGGATGGCGCCGGCGAAGCCGACGCAGGCGAGGGCGATGGCGACCAGCTTCACCGGCAGGCTCGGCAGCGTGACGGCGGCGGTCAGCGCGATCGCGCCGAGCAGGAGGAAGGACCAGCCGGTGCGGATCCGGTGTCCGGGCTTGCGGCCCTGGCCGCGGTCGCCGATCCGGCTGCCGAGGATGATGCCGATGACGATGCCCGTGCCGCCCACCCCGCCGGCGAGGCCGGCAGCGGCGTCGTAGTCGAGGTCCTGGGTGCGCTCGAGGAACGTGGGCAGCCAGTAGAAGAGTCCCCCGAGGCCGAGGTAGAGCAGCGCCAACCCGGTCACGACCCCCTTGAGGGTCCGGATCTCCAGGAGCTCGACCGCCTCGCGGAGGATCGACCGCTGGTCGGCTCCCGCCGCGATGACCGGAGCGCCGGGCGCCTCCACCGGGTCCGCTGCCGAGCCGTCCGGACCGCCACCGCGGAGCACGTCGAGCCGGTCGCCGATGCCGCGGATCGGCTCGCGCAGGGTCAGCACGAGCGCCGCGATGACCAGCCCCGGGACGGCCACCACGAAGAAGACGCCCCGCCAGCCGAAGGCCTCGGCCAGCGCCCCCCCGAGGGCCACGCCGACCGGGAGGCCGGTGTAGTAGCCGGCCCGTTCGAGGCCGTACGCCTTGGCCCGGCTGCGGCTGGGGTAGTAGTCGGCCAGCAGGCTCGAGGCCGGCGGGTTGTACAGCTGCCCGGCCGCGCCGAGCAGGATCCGGGTCACGAAGAACAGCGCGAAGGTGGTGGCCAGACCGCTCAACAGCGAGCAGGCCGACCAGACGAGCACCACGAGCGCGACGATCGCCGTCCGGCGTCCGCTGTCGGCCAGCCGCCCGGCCGGCAGGAGCAGCACGACGCCGGCCAGCGCGGCCGCCGTCGGGATGGCGCCGGCCATGGTGTCGCCGAAGCCGAAGTGGTCCTGGATCGCGGGCAGGGCGCCGGCGACGAGGTTGACCTCGACCCGGTCGATGAACGCGACCAGCGCCACGACCAGGGCGGGCCACCAGCCGAACGGTGCGTTCCGGTTCAGGTCGACGGCGACCGGCGGCCGGTTGACGAAGACGTCCGTCTCGACCGTGGGATGCTGGCTGGCCGCGGTGTCCGACATGGCGGACAGCGTAACCCCGAAATCGTAGAAGATATAGACTTTGCCCATGACCCGTGTGCGCGCCGCCGCGCTTCAGTTCGCCGTCACCGAGGACGTCACCGCGAACCTGGCCACCTGTCTGCGGATGATCGACGCCGCGGCCGCCGAGGGGGCCGACCTCGTCGTGCTCCCCGAGTTCTGCAACCACGTGAGCTGGTACGACGACCGCGAGCACGCCCGCCGGATGGCGGTCACCCTCGACGGGGACTTCGTGTCGGCGCTGGGCGCCAAGGCCGCCGAGCACCGGATCCACCTGATGGCCAACTGCACGCTGGCCCGCCCCGACGGCCGGGTCACGGGTAGCAACCTGCTGTTCGGACCGGGCGGCGACCTGCTGGCGACGTCGGACAAGCAGGTGCTGATGGGCAGCGAGCGCGATCACCTCGACCCGGCCGAGGAGCGCTCGACCGTGGTGGAGACGCCGTTCGGCAGGGTGGGCCTCTACTCCTGCATGGACGGCGTCATCAACGAGACGCCGCGGATGCTCGCGGTCGAGGGCGCCCAGGTGCTGCTGAACAGCCTCAACTCCTTCGCCCTCGACGAGGCCTCGCTGCACGTGCCGGTCCGGGCCGTCGAGAACCGGGTCTGGGTCGTGGCCGCCAACAAGGTGGGACCCCTCGTGCCCGACCGCAGCATCGCGTTGGTCGCCGCCCGGGTGGGGGTCCCGGCCGACCTCCTGCACGGGGCCGGCGAGAGCCAGATCGTCGCCCCCGACGGCCGGGTCGTCGCCTGCGGCCCGCGGCGCGGGGAGGCCGTGGTGATCGCGGACCTCGACGTCGAGGAGTCCGACGACAAGGCCCGCCCGGACGGCACCGAGGTGCTGGCGTCGCGACGGCCCGAGCTCTACGGACCCATCGCCGAGGCGCCGCGGGGACGCCGCGCACCGGCCGGTGCCGACACGCTCCCCACGACCGTCGTGTGTCCCGGACCGGGCGACGACGTGGCCACCCTGCTCCCGGAGGCGGTGGCGGCGGGCGCGGGTCTCGTGGTCCTGCCCGAGCTGAGCGGGCTCACGGCCGAGGACCTGCGCGGCGTCCTGGCCGGCACCTCGACCCTCGCCGTCACCAGCGTGCTGGACGGGGGGCGGCACCTCGGGGTCGTCGTGGGTGCCGACGGGGTGCTCCTCTCGCAGCCGCAGCTGCACGCCTCCGCGCGGCACGGGCACCGGGTGACCGACCTCGGCGACGCGCTCGAGGTGCTCGTGACGCCGTGGGGCCGACTCGCGGTCGTGGTCGGCGACGACGCGCTCTACCCGGAGACGTTCCGGCTGGCGGCCCTCCAGGACGCCGACGTGGTCGCGGTGCCGTTCAGCACCGCCGGCGCCCACGACCTCGATCCGCTGCTGCTCGAGCGGGCGGCCGAGAACCGGCTCAACCTCGCGGTCGCCGCACGGAGCACGGAGCACGGTGCCGGGATGCTGGTCGCGCTGTCCGACGACTTCACCCTCTGGGCCCCGGGTCGTGGCCCGTTCAACGGCGTCATCAGCCGCCCCGACCCGCTCCTGGCCGAGGGCCCGCTCACGAGCGCGGTGCTGCGCCCCGCGTGCGCGGTGAACCGGATGGTCACCAAGGGCACCGACCTCGTTGACGGCCGGCCCTGGGCGCTGGCCGGTCCGCTGGTCTCTTAGGTCGTCAGGTCACCGGGTCTCGACACGCCCGGTCGCGACCTCGTTCCTCGGTCGCGCGGGCTGCTCGACCACCATCAGTCGGCCCCGTCCTCGTGCCTCGGAGGTTCCCGGGTCTCGACACGCCCGGTCGCGACCTCGTTCCTCGGTCGCGCGGGCTGCTCGACCACCATCAGTCGGCCCCGTCCTCGTGCCTCGGACGTTTCCGACTAGGCATACTCGCTGGCGTTCAGGGCCTCGAGGAGAGCCTTCTCGCTGCTGTTCAGGTGCGCGATCCAGGCGTCCCGCAGCTTCTTGGCGTTGCCGTCCTTGGCCAGGTCGAGCAGGTGCTGGTGCTCGCGGATGCGGCTCTCGGTGACCTCGGGGCCGCGGTCCAGGTCGTCCATCAGCAGGTGGAGGTACCGGTCCGAGGAGCTCCACAGCATGGTGAGCACGCGCTTGTCGGCGGACGCCATCACGTCACCGAGCAGCGCGGCGTGGAAGGCGTGGTGGGCCGCGGCCAGGGAGGCGGGCTCGCGCTCGATGGCGGCGTACTCCTCGAGCGCCCGCTCGGTCTCGGCCAGGGACTCCGGGGTCAGCTTGGCCGGCGCCCGCTTCGCGAGGTCTCCCTCGATGAGCCTGCGCAGGCGGTAGATCCCCGAGAGGTCCTCCACGCTCAGCGACGCCACCAGCGCCGACCGGCCCGGCCGGAGACTCAGCACGCCCTCGCTCTCGAGGCGGCGCAACGCCTCGCGGACCGGGATGTGGCTGACGGCGAACTGGTCGCACAGGTCCACGATCGAGACCGCGGAACCGGGGGCGATGTCGCCGTTGAGGATCGCGCGGTAGAGCTCGTCGGTGACACGGTCGACGAGGGAGCTGTGCTCGATAGGGCGTACCGAGACATTGCCGGAAGCACGACGGACCATGTGGCGATCATATATGCATTCCGCGCCACCCGGGCCGTCGGCGCGTCAGCGACTCTCCAGGGTGATGTCGTCGAAGGGCAGCAGCGGCTCGATCGCCGGGAAGACCCAGACGAACAGCACGAGGGAGAGGACGAGGGCGACGAGGAGGAGGAGGAGGACCCGCACCCAGCTCGGCCCGGGCAGCACGTTCCACAGCGCGGCGTACATCAGGTGCTCAGCTCCGACGGTGGGCCCTGCTCCAGGGTGCGGCTCTCGGTCAGCAGTCCGTCGACGATGAGGCGCTGGCTCGATCCCCAGCGGGGGTGACAGGTGACCAGGGTGAGGACCGCCTGGTCGGGCTCGGCGCCCGGTTGGCCGGGCACGGGGGTGACGACGTCGACCGCGGTCGGGGGCGACCAGGCGACTGCGGGTCACCGTGTAGACCGACCAGCCGATCGGGGTCTGGACGATGACGTGGTCGCCGGGCACGACCGTGTCGAGGTAGGCGAACGGCTCGCCGTTGGTGGCGCGGTGCCCGGCGACCGCGAAGTTGCCGATCTCGCCGGGTCCGGCGGTGCCCGGGAAGTGGCCGGGTCCCTTGGCGAGGTCCTCGGGCGCGACGCCCTCGACGACGATCCACTCCCAGTCCTGTCCGAGGCGTGGGATGCGCATCGCGGCGATGCCGGCACCGGGCTGGAACGCCGCCGGAGTGGCTTTCGCGGCGCCCTTCGCCCGCCCCGGCTTGGCCGGGCGCCGGGCGATCCTCCGCGGCGGCGGCGACCTGCTGGGTCTGGTGCTCGAAGGTCGCGCGCAGGTCGTGCTGGGCGGCGGCGGTGCGCACGTCGCTCCAGAACACGAGGTAGACGGCGAACAGCAGCACCAGTACGCCGGCCGTGACCAGCAGCTCGGCCAGGCCGCGCACGGTCCAGCGGGCGCCGGTGGCCACTCTGCTCACGATGTTCCCAATTCCTCTCAGAATATATGATTGACAATATCTGTTTCGCAGGCACATCATCTTCCATTGCGCATCGGATGTGCGCAAGGCAGAAGACAGGGCTGCGCTTGATCACGGTGGCTGACGGGGAGCCACCACCTGTACCCAGGAGGGACCGGGTTTCTATGAGGTTTACCAAACGCGCGGCTACCGGACTGTTCGGAGCAGTCCTGGCCACCAGCGCACTCACGATCGTCGGGGCCAGCCCGGCCTCCGCCGCGGCACCGACCGGTGGATGTTGGGTCTACTCGCCCACCACGCCCGCCAACATCGAGGACACCGTCCCGGCCAGCAGCACGTCCACGTCGCTGGCCCCCTGGGCCGACGCCGCCGGACCGGCCGCCGACTACACGCTCAGCTCGAGCGGGTCGACCACCGTGGGGGGCACCCGCAACTTCAGCCTGACCTTCAACATCGGCCCGAAGAACGGCGGCCCGCCGGCCAGCGGCACGGTCTACTACTACTTCTCGGTCAACGGTGTGAACCTGCCGGCCGTCAGCAAGCCCTTCTCGGCTGGTGGCGCCGCCCCCATCCCGGGCGACACGATCACCGGGTCGTACACGATCGGGTCGGCGGGCGCGCAGAACATCGTGTTCCGCAAGGTCTACTACGACATCCCGTCGTTCCTGACCCGGGTGGCGTGCAACGGCCAGTCCAGTGGCACAGCGGCCACCAACCCGGCCACCACCCCGGTCAACACCAACATCACGAGCTCGTTCACCGCGATCGGGCCCTCGGCGTCCATCACTCGGTATCACCAACCAGACGGTCACCACCGCGGCGCGCAAGGCGGACGTGATCAGCTTCTCGGTGTCGAGCTTCAGCGGCGCCGGCACTGGCACCGCCTCGCTCTGCGACAGCAGCGGGGCCAACTGTGACACCGGCACGTCCACGGTCAGCATCGACGGCGCCGGCACCGGCACCGGCACCCTGGCCGTGGGCGCTGCCCCGGCTGTCGGCGCGCGCACCCTGAAGGTGGTCAGCGGCGGCGACACCTCGCTGACGCACATCACCATCCTGGCCAACCCGACCATCGCCACCAACAAGATCGGTGGCGGGGCCGGGACCGTGGTGCAGGTGACCGGCTCCAACTGGGACCCCAACCAGACGGTGACCGTCAGCACCAACAAGGCCCAGCCGCCGCCGAACGCCACCACAGACCCGACGGTGACCGCGACCGCAGACGCCAACGGCAACATCAATACGTCCATCACGGTCAACGACCCCACCACCGGGGCCATCGGTGCCAGCCGGACTCACGCCGCCGGTCCCCCGCCGGTCGTCATCTTCACCAGCGTGCCCTTCACCTTCTCCGGTGACTCGTGCACGGCGAAGGTCGGGGCCGCCGCCACCGGCAGCTGCGCGCTGCTCGAGACGGTCAACCTGACCATCACGGCGGGCGACCTCAAGATGTCGAAGGTTGCGGGCGACGTCACCCTGAGCGGCGTCGCGCTGGACGGCGCGGCGCAGACCTCGACCGGCAGCCTGCAGGACGTCACGGTCAAGGACTACCGCGGTGGCACCCTCGGCTGGTCTCTGGTCGGGCCGGTTCTCCGGTCTGACCGGACCCGCGAAGCCGACGACCGGCAACCACACCATTGCGTCGAGTGCGATGACGTGGACGCCTTCGTGCACGGCAGGCACCAACAACGACGACACCATCGTCACCGGAGCTGCGGGTGCGTTCGCGACCTCCACGACCGACCTGCCGCTCTGCTCGGTGAGCACCAGCTGGTCTGGGCGCGGACGGCACCAGCGGCGGCGACACGCTCGCTGATGCCGGCCTGTCCCTGGCCGTCGGCGCCAACCAGGCGGCCGGCAGCTACACCGGCACGATCACGCTGACCCTGAGCTGACTCGGCAGCTCAACCGCTTCACAGGGTGGATGCCACCGGCCCTCGGGTCGGTGGCATCCATCCGCCTCACTGACAGGCCCCGAACTCGGGGGAGGAGAACCATGGAACGCCACGTTCCGAGCAACAAGCGGGCCATCGGCGCCCGCATCATCGTCATGCTCCTGGCCGCCGCAGGGCTGACCCTCTGGGCCCCGACCGCGGCCCAGGCGGGCGACAACGGTGCCTGGTCGGTGACACCGACCCCGCCCGCGGCCGAGTCGCCCGCACCGCGGGACTACTTCGTGCTCGAAGGCACGCCCGGGTCGGTGATCAAGGACCAGGTCCGGATCACCAACTTCACCGACAAGCCGATCACGTTCCGGCTCTACGGAGCGGACGCCTACAACACCGCCGAGGGCGGCTTCTTCGCCCTCAAGACCCACGACGAGGCACAGCTCGACGTGGGCGCCTGGGTGACCCTGCCCGTGCAGGACCTCACCGTTGCGCCGCGGACCCAGGTGGACGCCCCGGTCCGGATCCGGGTCCCGGAGAACGCCACCCCCGGTGATCACGTCGGCGGAGTCGTCGCGCTCAACACCGCGGTCGAGGAGACCCAGACGCAAGGCAACGTCGAGATCGGGATCCAGCGCGCCGTCGGGGCGCGCATCTACCTGCGCGTCGCCGGCCCGACCCGGGCCGGGATGACCGTGTCCGACGTGCGTCTCGCCGACGACCGCGGCCGGCTGCCGTGGACCGGCGACGGGGACGCGCTGGTGAGCTACACCCTCGAGAACACCGGGAACCTGCGTCAGACGCCCGACGTCGACGTGCTGCTCGAGGGTCTGTTCGGTCGCGAGCTGGACCGTGCGGAGACCGAGGGCGTGGTGGACCTGCTCCCAGGTCAGAAGGTGACCCTGACCCAGAAGATGTCCGGCATCGGACATCTCGACCACGTCACGGCCACCGTCTCGGTCGCGACCCCGGAGGGCGCCACGGACCACGCCTCGACGTCGGTGTGGGTGATCCCGTGGCTGCTGATCCTCGCGCTGGTGCTGCTGGGCGTCGGGCTGTTCTGGTACTGGCGGCGCCGTCGCACGAGGGTGCGCAAGGGCCTGGCCCGGGCCGAGCAGGCTCCGAAGATCACCGTGCCGAGCGTCTGATGACCCCCGGATGAGGCGGCTGCTGGTCGCGGTTGCCCTGGCCGCCGCGCTGCTGGCGGTGCCGGCCACGGCGCACGCCGCCGACCCCGAGCCCCTCCAGGGCGTCGCGCTGCCGAACGTCGCGAAGCCCGGTGAGACCGTGCGGATCGAGGGCGACGGCTGGCCGAAGGGCACCCAGGTCCAGGCCGTGGTCTGCGGGGACCTGGCGATCGGCGGGTCGTCGACCTGCGCCATGAGCTCGGCGGTCCTGGGGTTCGCGAACGACGACGGGCTGGTGCAGCTCGACCTCGTGGTCGCGGCGCCACCGCGACCCTGTCCGTGCGTCGTCCGCCTGTCGTCGTACGACGGACCGGTGGTGGCGGTGGACATCCCGTTCGTCGTCACCGGTCACCCGGTCGGGAAGCCTCCGAAGCCCGTCCTGCCGGCCGCATCGGTCACGGTCACCGACGTCGCGCTGCGCGGCGGTGGTGGCGTCGCCTCGTGGTTCGGTGCGGCACCCAGCCAGGACCTGGTGATCACGGTCCGCAACGACGGGACCGCTCCCGCGGTCGACCCGGAGCTCGTGCTCGGGATCGGCAAGTCGTCGGACGTCGAGGCGACGCCGGTGCGCATCGACGCGCTCACCCTGGCGCCGGGGCAGACCCAGACGGTGGTCGTCGGGGTGAGCCTGCCGTTCGCGGCGTTCGGCGACTACCAGGTCGTCGGCCAGGTCGGCGAGCAGAGCACCGGTCGCTACCAGGTCGCGTGGAGCTCCTATCCGTGGGGACTCGTGGCCCTGAACGTGCTCGGGCTCCTGCTGCTGGCGTGGGGCGTCACCCGCCGGATCCGCAAGCGTCGGTGCCGGGCCCGCGACCGCGGCAGCCGCCGTCGCGCCGGGGTCGCGGCCCTACCGGCTGCCCGACGTCGTCTACGTCAGTGAGGTGGGCGGCTTCCTGGTGAGCCCGCAGATGGCGGGTCGTTCCGGCCTGATGAAGCGAGTATCGGGGCGTCTCGAGCTCCAGGACCTGGCGGCGTTCGGTGACGGGCCGTCGGTGCTGCCGGTCGCCGCGGCCGGTGCCGCCGCGACGCTGGCGGGCGCAGCGGGCGCGACGGTCGCCGGCGAGGCCGTGGTCGACATCGCCGCCCTCGACAGCCATCTGGCTCGACGCCGCGCCTGGCAGCGCGGGGAGGCCGGCCCGGAGCGTCGCAGTCGGCGCGGGCCCGGGAGCCGGCGGTCGTCCCGCCGCCGTTCCTCGGGCTCCGGACGGGGCGGATCGTCGGCCGGCGACGAGGCGGTCGTGGATCTCGACGCCGTGGACGGCTGGCTGAGCCGGGATCGAACGCGCTGAAACAGACCCTTGCCAGAATGTTGATATCCTATATTCTATGTCCCAGGAGGGACGATGAGTCTTGAGCAGGGGCGCCCCGGGCGCCGGGCACGACGATCGATCACGGCGCTGCTGGCGGCGACTGCCGTGCTCGCCCTGACCCTCGTCTGGGCGCCGAGTGCGTCGGCGGCCCCGCGGATGACCGTCAGCCAGACCACGAACCTCGAGGACGGCCAGACCATCACGGTGAGCGGGGTCGGCTTCACCCCGAACCTCAAGGGCATCGCGGTCGGGCAGTGCAAGACCGGCTACACCGGTCCCAACGACTGCAACCTGGCCGGGGGCGCCACCTTCCGCAACGCCGACGCCACCGGCTCCATCGGCACCGTCACCCTCAAGGTCGCCACGAGCTTCGGTGGCACCGACTGCACGAAGATCAAGTGCGTCATCGCGGCCGCGCCGCTGCCCAACTCCTCCACGCCGGAGGAGATCAAGGCCAACACCGTGATCATCCCGATCACCTTCGGCGCACCTCCGGCCCCGGAGACGCCGCAGCCGTCGGCGACCCCCACACCCGAGACGCCCCAGGCGTCCGAGACACCCGAGGCGACCGCCGCCCGAGTCGCCGACCGACACGACGACGGACGCGGCGACGTCGGCGCCGAGCGCCGAGGGCGACCTCCCCCACACCGGACCGACGGACGCGATCCCCGTCGTGGTGCTGGGCGGCACCGCCCTGCTGCTGTCCGGGCTCGGGCTCACGCTGCTGCTCCCGATGCGGCGACGCCACGGGGGTCCGGCATGAGCCGACCCCGGGGCCTCCAGATCCTCGCGACCACGTCGGTGGCAGTCATCGCCGGCGTGGTCGCGGGAGCCACCCTCCTGGTGGCTTCACCGGCCTACGCCACCGCTCCCACGGGCGGTTGCTGGGTCTGGTACGCCGGCACACCCTCGTCGGACATCTCGAGCAGCCTGGCGCCCTGGACCGACCCCAACGCCGCCCCGACCGGCCCCGCGGACCACCAGATCTCGCTGGCTC
The DNA here is from genome assembly GCA_963713255.1 of uncultured Actinomycetota bacterium. Taxonomy (GTDB): domain Bacteria; phylum Actinomycetota; class Actinomycetes; order Propionibacteriales; family Nocardioidaceae; genus Nocardioides. The sequence goes on along the minus strand of CAVQLC010000010.1, from coordinate 152,698 downwards.
CGGCGAACCCGGCGCCGGGGGAGACCGTGACGGCGACCTACACCTTCAACAAGGGGCCGAAGAACTCCGGACCCGCGGCGTCGGTGACCGGCCAGTTCGTCTTCTCGGTCAACGGGACCACCATCTCGGCGAGCAAGGACTACGGGAACGTGGCCGGTGGCCAGGTGGTGCCCGCGACGTCGGTGACGGCCCAGTTCGTCGCGGCGGAGGGCGTCAACACCGTCACCCTGCAGAAGGCGATCTTCCGGGCCCCCGCCTTCGACATCCAGATCGACTGCAACGGCCAGACCAGCGGCACGGTCGCGACGAACCCCCGGACGGCTCCGCTGCCGACCAACGTGACGGCGTCCGTCACCGGTTCGGGGGCTTCGGTCTCGCCCAGCCTGACCCCCTCGCCGACGACGTCGGCGACGCCCTCGCCCAGCGCGAGCGCCACCCCGTCGCCGAGCGCGTCGAAGTCCTCGACGGCCGCGACCCCGACGTCCACGGCGAACCCGGGGCAGCCGGCGGCCGGTGAGGCGAAGTTCGCCTGCACCCTCGAGCCCCTGGGCACCGACTTCGAGTACCCCGCGACCATCTCGGTGTCGGGCTACCGCGCGAAGGCGGGTGATCCGGTGTCCTTCGTGGCCACCATGAGCGACCTTCCCGGCATCGCGCCGCTGCCGATCGACGGCCAGATGGACGTGACGCTCGGCCTGACCGTGGCGGGGAAGGCACTGAAGCTGACCGGGGGCGACACGGTCCAGGCCCCGCCGCGGCAACCGGTGCCCGTGCCGGACCTGACCGGAAGCCTGGCGGTCGACGGTGACGAGGCCGAGATCACCGTCACCGACTTCACCTTCAACTTCGCTGCCCTCAGCGTCGGCGCGACCTGCACCACGTCCCAGGCGCTGGGGAAGCTGGTCGTCGGGTCGGAGCCGGCCGATGACGGCGGTGGCGGCAGCGGTGGCGGCGGCGGCGGCAAGGGCGGCGGTGGCGGCGGCGGTGGCGGCGGTGGCGGCGGTGGCGGCGGCACCGGCGGCTCCGGAGGGGGCTCGGGGGGCGGCACCACGCCCAGCTACCTGCCGAAGACCGGCGAACCCGACTCGATGCCAGTGCTGGCGCTGTGGGCCGGTGCCCTGATCCTGCTCGGCGCCGCCGGCCTGGTGCTGGTGCCGTTCGTCAAGCCGAAGGGCAAGCACACCTGACTCCGCCCCGCCCCAGCCACTCGCCGCGAGCGAGTGCCCCAGACGGCGGGCCCCTGTGTCACCTGTCGACGCGGGGGTCCGCTCCAGACGCAGATATTGAAGATTCATTGATGAGGAGGTGGGTTGTGGTCGATCTGTCAGTCTTCCGCGACGTGCTGGCCCAGTGGCCCAGCGGCGTGACCGTGGTGACCACGCTGGCCGAGTCCTCGGAGCACCCCACCTGGCACGGCATGACCGCGAGCTCCTTCTCGAGCGTCAGCCTCACCCCGCCGCTGGTGTCCATCTGCCTGGATCGCAACCTCTACAGCCACGGGCTGGTCTCCGAGTCCGGCGTCTTCGGCATCAGCGTCCTCGCCAAGGACCAGGCCGAGGTGGCCCGCCGCTTCGCCGGCCTGGTGCCGGACTGCGCGGACCGGTTCGCCGGCGAGACGTGGTCGACCGCCGAGACCGGCGTGCCGCTCCTCGACTCGGCCCTCGGCTGGCTCGACTGCCGGGTCGTGCACGAGCACGCCGGTGGTGACCACACCATCTTCGTCGGCGAGGTGCTCGCGGGCCACACGGCCCGCAAGTCGGCGCCCCTGCTCTTCCACTCCCGGGGTTGGGGCCAGTTCGCCGACGTGCTGCCCGACGTCGCCACGCTCTCCGACACCGGCCTGGCCGACCTCCCCGGGGGCTTCGACCACATCGCCGCGGGCCTGTCGGCCGCCGGCGTCCGGGTCCGGGTCGGCCGTCCGCTGGCGACGCCGGCGGGACCCACCTCCATGCTCGTGACCGATCGGCTGCAGGCGCACCAGGCCTTCGAGGCGGGGGTCGACGTCGCGGAGCTCGTCGTCCACCCCGGCGACCCGGTCGCGGTGGACCGCGCCCACGCGGTCGTGGCGGGGACCGCCGAGCGGTGCTCGATCCACCTCCTCGACGCCTTCGATCCCGCGCGCGCCGAGCAGGTGCTCGCCGCGATCGCGGAGTTCTCCGACGCCTCGGTCCTCGAGATCTGCCTGACCGACTCGGCGGGCGCCGCCACGCCGCTGGAGGTGCGGGGCGTGCTGCAGGAGGCCGTCGCGCTGGCGCGTCCGGCGCCGATCCGGATGGGCCTGCACGACCGGGACCGGCTCGGCCTGGTCAAGGCGATCACGGCGCTCAAGAGCGGCGTCTCCCACTTCGACACGACCCTCACCGGCCGTGGCGGCACGGTCGCGACCGAGGACCTGGTCCGGCTGCTCCAGGAGGTGGACGTGGCCACCCCGGTCGACGTCTCGGCCCTGGGCGAGCTGGCCCAGCGGTTGCGCCGCGAACCCGGCCACGGCATCACCACCACGTACCCCGAGAAGCTAGGAGCAGCAGGATGACGCTGACCGCGGAGCTGCTGCTCCCCGACCTCACCGACGCGGAGCGGGCCCGCGCGGAGCGGGTCGAGTCGATCCTGCCCAGCATCGCCGAGGCGGCCTCGGCCGCCGACGCGCTCGGCGAGCTGCCGCAGGGCCACATCAAGCTGCTGGCGGATGCCGGGCTGCTGGGTCTCGTGGTCCCCGAGGAGTACGGCGGCCTCGGTGGCGGCCTGCGTGACCTCGCCGCCACGACGTACACGCTCGGCACCGTCTGCGGCTCGACCGCGCTCGCCTACTTCTTCCACTGCTCGGCCTCGTCGCGCGGGCTGCTCCCACTGGCGGCGCTCGACGCCGGGTTGTACTCCGAGGAGGAGGCGCCCGAGGTGCGGGCGTTCGCCGAGAAGGTGCTCTTCCTGATGGGCCGCGACAAGAACTGCCTGGCCAACTTCGCCAGCGAGGCCGTCAAGGCGAGCAACGCCAACGTCCTCATCAACACCACCGCGACCCGGACCGAGGGTGGCTGGCTGCTCGCCGGCGAGAAGTCCTTCGGCTGCCTGTCCGGAACCGCCGACTACTACCTGGTCACCGCGCGGCGCGCCGACGTCGAGGGGCTCGACGGCCTGAGCCTGTTCCTGGTCGCCCGGCAGAGCGACAACGTGCGGCCGCGGCACCGGTGGAACGGCCTGGGCATGCGCGCCTCCGACAACAACGGGCTGGTGCTCGACGACGCGTTCGTCCCCGACGACTTCGCGTTGACGGTGCCCGGCGGCTTCACCCGGGCGACCCAGATGTCGCGCGGGTCCTGGGTCGGCAACCAGGTCGCGATCGCGGCGATCTACGCGGGGATCGCACGCGGCGTGTGGGAGTTCGCCCTCGACCGCACGATGGCGGCGAAGTTCGCCGACACCGGTGCCTCCCTGGCATCGAGTCCCATGCACCAGGTGCTCATCGGCGAGGCCGAGGAGGCGCTCGCCGAGGCCCACCTGTGGCTCCGGCGCCAGATCGCCCTCGAGGCCAGTGACCCGCCGATCCTGCCGAAGCCCGCCGTGGTGGCGAGCTGGAAGCTCGCCAAGGGCGCGATCTGCGAGCGGTCGCACGAGGTGGCGATCCACTCGCTCAAGATGTGCGGCACGTCGGGAGCGCTGATGGACAACGTCATCGGCCGGGCCCTCCGCGACACCGCGATGGGCCTGGTCCAGGCGTTCCCCGCCGAGCGCGGCAAGCTCGACCTGGCCAAGACGGTGGTCGACAACGTCGGGTGGGCCGGCCTCACCACGCCCGACAGCTTCGGGAAATGACCACGTCGACCGTGCCCGGCACGTCGGCTCCGGCGGGGTCGGAGCACAATCTGCCTGTGGAGCTGCCCGAGGTCGCCGAGCTGGTCGCCGGCACCTGGGCCGCGCCGGGTGACCGGCTCGACCTGGTGCTGGAGGACCCGTACCGCGGCACGCCGACCGGCGTGGCGCCCGCCAGCGCCACGTCGTCGGTCGACGCGGCGCTGGCCGCGGCCGACGCGGTGCACGCCGAGGCCGGCTGGTCCGGCCTTCCCGCCGAGCGCCGGGCCGAGGTGCTCGACGCGGTCGGCGCCGCGCTCGAGGGTGAGGTGCCCCGGTTGGCGGCCCTCGAGGCCTTCGCCACCGGCGTCCCGATCTCCCAGACCTCGATCGTCGGGGTGATCGTGCCCGGGGCCTTCCGGCTGGCGGCCGAGATGCTGCGCACCGGCGTCCTGCGGGACACCAGCACCGGGCCGGCCGGCCACGCCGTCGAGGTGCACCGGCTCCCCCTCGGGCCCGCCGTGTGCCTGGTGCCGTGGAACGCCCCGGCGCCGATGGCTGCCCACAAGGTCGCCTCGGCCCTGGCCGCCGGTGCGCCGACGATCCTCAAGCCGTCCGAGCTCGCGCCGTACGGCACCACCGAGCTGGCCCGGACCATCGACCGGGTGCTCACCGACGCGGGCGCTCCGGCCGGCACGTTCCAGCTGCTGCAGGGCGGCGCGTCGGTCGGCGGCCGACTCGTCACCGACCCCCGGACCCGCGCGGTGTCGTTCACCGGCGGGCTGGTGGCCGGGCGGCAGATCGCCGCCGCGTGCGCGGCCGACTTCACCGCGCTCCAGCTCGAGCTGGGCGGCAACAACCCCCTCGTCGTGCTGCCCGACGCCGACCCGGAGGTCGCCGCGCGGTGCGCCACGGACCTGCTGACCACCCTCAACGGTCAGTGGTGCCGGGCGCTCGGCCGGCTGGTCGTGCCCGAGCCCCAGCGCGAGGACCTCGTGGCCCGGATCCTCGAGCGGCTCGCGGACCTCCGGGCCGGTGATCCCCTGGACCCGGCCACCGACCTCGGCCCGATCGTGCACTCCGGCCACCTCGCGAGACTGCACCGGGACGTCGCCGAACGCCTGGACCGGCACCCCGGCGCCGCGGCGCACGCGGCCACCACCCTCCCCGGCACCGGCAACTTCCTGGCGCCGACGCTGCTCACCGGCGTCGCGAGCGAGGGGGCGCTGGAGGAGATGTTCGGTCCGGTGGCCACCGTCCACGGCTACACCACCGAGTCCGAGGCGCTGGCCCTCGCCAACGCCACTCCCTTCGGTCTCGAGGGGTACGTCGTGGGCACCGACACCGACGCCGCCCTCACCTTCGCGCGCCGGGTCCGGGCCGGCGAGGTCAAGGTCAACGGGTCCTCCATCATGAGCCTCCACCTGATGACACCGCGACCGGCCTGGGGCTGGTCCGGCATGGGCGAGGAGGGCACGGTCGAGACGATCCGTGTCTTCACCGGCGCCCGCGTCGTCGGCGTCGAGGCCGGCTTCGCGCTCCACGCGCGATGAGCCCCCGATGAGCCCTCGATGAGCACCGCCGACGCGCTGCGGGCGCTGCTGACCGGGGACTCCCTCGTGCACCTGCCCGGGGTCTACGACGCCGTGTCGGCGCGCCTGGCCGCTCGGGCCGGTGCCCCCGCGGTGCACCTGTCCGGGGCGACCGTCTCGGCCGTCGAGCTCGGGGTTCCGGACCTCGGCTTCGTGCACGGCTCGGAGATCGCCCGCCGCGCGGCCGTCGTCGCGGCCACCTCGGGCCTCCCGGTCCTCGCCGACGCGGACACCGGCTACGGCAACGCCCTCCAGGCCCGCCACACCATCGCGGTCTACGCGGCCGCCGGTGTCGCCGGCCTGCACCTCGAGGACCAGGTCGCGCCCAAGCGCTGCGGCCACCTCGCCGGGAAGGCGGTCGTCGACCTGGCCGAGGCGACCACCCGGATCCGGGCCGCGGTCGACGCCGCGACGGGTCTGGTCGTCGTGGCCCGCACCGACGCGCTGCCGGTCCTCGGCCCCGACGCGGTGCTCGAGCGCTGCCGGGCCTTCGCGGACGCGGGCGCCGACGCGCTGTTCGTCGAGGGTGCCGACCTCCCGGTGCTGCACCGGGTCAGCGAGGCGCTGCCGGGGATCCCGCTGGTCCACAGCCGGTCCGAGGCCGGGGGACCCGTCGATGCCGGCCCGTCCGACGCCGAGCTCGAGGCCGTCGGGGTGCGACTGGTGATCCACCCGGTGGCCGCGGTGCTCGCGGCCGCGCGCGCCCAGGCCGCCGTCTACGCCGCGATCGCCCGCACCGGGCACGCCGGAGACGTCGAGCGGATGGCGTGGTCGGACCTCACCGACGTGGTCGGGCTGCCCGGCCTCCTCGAGCTCGAGCGGGACTACGCATGAAGGCAGCGGTGCACGCGGCCCAGGTCGTCGTCGTGGGCGCGGGCCCGGTCGGGCTGACGGCCGCGCTGTCCTGGCCCGGGCGGGGGTCACCGTGACCGTGCTCGAGGCGGGCCCCGGTCTCGCCGACGGAGTCACGCGCGTCCACCTTCCACCCGCCGAGCCTGGAGATGCTCGCCGAGCTCGGCGTGCTCGAGGCCCTGCTGGAACGCGGCATCACCTCGACCACGTTCCAGTACCGCGACCGCACTACCGGCCCGATCGCCGAGCTCGACCTCGGCGTGCTGTCGGGGGACACGCCGTACCCGTTCCGGGTGCAGTGCGAGCAGAGCAAGCTCACGCCGATCCTGCTCGCCGCGCTGCGTGCCCTGCCCGGCACCGACGTCAGGTTCGCGCAACGGGTGACCGGGGTGGAGACCTGGCCGGACCGGACCACCGTGACGACCGCGGCCGGCGACACCTTCGCGGCCGACTGGGTGGTCGGCGCCGACGGGGCCTCCTCGGTGGTACGACGCGCGACGGGGGCCGACTTCGAAGGCATCACCTACCCCGAGCGGTTCCTGGTCGTCTCCACCCGCGAGGACCTCGCCCTGCACCTGCCGGGCATCGCGGCCGTCAACTACGTCTTCGACCCCGACGAGTGGCTGGTCCTCCTGCGCACGCCGGAGCACTGGCGGATCCTGTTCCCGACCGACCCGGACTCGCCGGACGCGGCCGAGACGGACCCGCGGCGGGTCCAGGCCCGCCTGCGAGGCGTGGCCGACCTGGGCCGGCCCTGGGATCTCCTGCACTCCTCGCTCTACCGGGTGCACCAGCGCGTGGCCGACCGGTTCCGGACCGGCGGGGTGGTGCTCGTCGGGGACGCCGCCCACGTGAACAACCCGCTGGGCGGGATGGGCATGAACAGCGGGCTCCACGACGCGGTCCTGGTCGGTGCCGCGCTCGCGGAGCTCCTCGGAGGTCGTGCGACCGTGGCCCAGCTCGACGCCGTGCTCGACGGACGACGCGAGGTGGCCCGTTCCTACGTCAAGGCCGTCACCCACGACAACTGGAAGCGGCTCCGCGAGTCCGACGATGCGGCCCGCGCGGCCCACCACGCCGAGCTCCGGGCCCTCGCGTCCGACCCGGTGGCGGCCCGCGACTACCTCCTGCGGACCTCGATGATCGACTCCCTGCGCGAGCGCGCGCCGGCGCCGTGACGACCCACCGCCACAACCCCGCCCGCACCGACGAGCTGGTCGGCTCGTTCGAACCGGACGGGCCGCAGGAGGTCGCGCGCGCCGTCGCGCGGGCCGCGGAGGCGCAGGCCGACTGGGCGCGGGTCCCGGTCGCGGACCGGGCCGCCGCGCTGCGCCGGGCCGTCGACGACCTGGGGCCGCGACTCGACCGGATCGCCGAGCTGACCGCGCGCGAGACCGGCAAGGTGCTGCCCGACTGCCGGGGCGAGGCCGGCTTCGCGACCGCGCTGCTCGGCTACTACGCGGACCGCGGGGAGGCGCTGCTCCCCGACCGGGAGTCCGACGAGGAGCGGGGCCGGCTGGCCGTGCGGCACCGTCCGTACGGCGTCGTCGCCGCGATCACGCCGTGGAACGCGCCGTTGGTGCTCACCGTGCTCAAGGTCGCGCCCGCCCTGGTCGCGGGCAACGCGGTCGTGGTGAAGCCCTCGCCGCTGGCGCCCTTCGGGATCGGGGAGCTGCTGACCCGCGTCGCCGCCGCCCTCCCGGACGGGCTGCTCCAGGTGGTGCGTGGCGACGCCGAGACGGCCACCGCCCTGGTCGCGGACCGCCGGGTGCATCGCGTCGCCTTCACCGGCGGCGCGGCGGCGGGCTCGGCGATCGCGGCGCGCGCCGGGCGGTCGCTGACCCCCTCGCTGCTGGAGCTCGGCGGCAACGACCCGGCGATCCTGCTGCCGGACGCCGACCTCGGCGACGACGCGATGGGAGCGGCTCGTCGTCGCCACCTTCGCCACCAGCGGCCAGGTCTGCATGGCGGTCAAGCGGCTCTACGTCCACGCCTCGCGGGCCGACGCCGCGGTCGAGGCCTACGCCGCGGCCGCCGATCGCGTCCTCCGGCTCGGCGACCCGCTCCGGGCCGGCGCCACGATCGGCCCGGTCGTCACGGCCGAGGCCGCCGCGCGGGTCGCCGGCCTGGTGCGGGACGCCCGCAGCCGAGGCGCCCGGGTGCTCGAGCTGGGCACCGTCGACGACGGGACCGACCTGGCGCGCGGGCACTACCTGCGACCCACGCTGGTGCGCGGTGTCGAGGACGCCGACCCGTTGGTCGCCGACCGAGCAGTTCGGGCCGACCGTGCCGATGCTGACCTACGACGACGTCGACGAGGTGGTCCTCCGCGCCAACGCGGGGGAGCTCGGCCTGGGCGCGTCGGTGTGGTCGCGCCGACGAGGACCGGGCCTTCGCGGTCGCGCGCCGGCTCGACGCCGGCTTCGTCTTCGTCAACACCCACAACCGCACCGGTCTCGCTGCGCACATCCCCTTCGGCGGGGTGAAGCGCTCCGGGTGGGGCCGCGAGTACGGCGACGAGGGACTCCTGGAGTACGTGCAGACCTGCGCGGTGCACGCTCCCGGCGCGTTCCGCCCCGGGGGTGCCGGGCTGCCGGCGGCGGCGTACCCGGTCGGCGTCGTTCTGACCCTCGCTCGCTCATCAAATATGATATATAGTTCCTCGAAACCCCTGTGAAGGAGTGGCATGAGCCTGAAGTACGTCCAGGAACACCTCGACGCTGCGGGGCCCGCCGACGTCACCGCGGCCTTCGCCGACTGGCAGGCCCTGGTGGAGCGGCTCAAGGACAAGGTCGCCGCGCGCTTCGAGCTGCAGCGGGACCCGTCGACCGAGCCCCTGGAGGCCTTCGACGACGGAGGCACGGGCAGTGGCGCCCGGGGCCGGGTCCGCGGCTACACCGGACCCGAGATCGACTGGATGGTGCACTCCTACATGGAGAACGCCTCGCTCGGCTTCTGCAACGTGCACCTGACGATCTGGCTCGGCCCGCAGGTGAAGGTCCCGCACTTCGGACTGGCCCTCGGCTGCTTCCCGCAGGGCTGGCTCTACCTCGACTCCGTGCCCCGCTCCTACCTGGTCACCGACACCGACTCCTTCGACCGCTACTACGAGCCCGTCAACGCGCGGTGGGAGCAGGTGCGCAACGACAACGACTGGCTGGAGCCGTTCGTGAGCCGCAGCGCGTTCGTGCGGGCCGGGCTGTCGCCGACCGCCTTCTGCTACATGGCGCCGGCGGACGACCGGATGACGGCGCTGGTCAGCGAGCTCGCCGAGGAGCACCTCGACCGGTGGCTCGGCTGGGTCGACGCCGCCGAGCCGGTGCCCGCCGAGGACCGCGCGGCCCTGGCCGTCGACGATGAAGCCATCCGCCGCAACATCGCCGAGCGGGACCCCGCCAACGTCATGGGCGACCGCTACTTCGGGGCCGAGACCACCCAGCGCCTGGTCCGCGCCCTGTGGGGTGGCGACCGCGAGCTGCCCCGACCGGGCACCGCATGACGAGCGCAGCCGCACCGCGGCTGGTCCGGGCGGTGCGCACAGCGGTCCGCGTCCCGGGTGCGTCGGCGCCCTACGACACCGCCCACCTCACCCTGCGCTACCCCGCCCGCCCCGCGGAGACCCAGGCGGAGCGGATGAGCGGGCTGCTGCCCGCCGACTCCAGCGGCTCGCCGTACCCGGTCGTGATCCTGGTGCCGGGCATCAACGTCTCCTCGGAGTCCTACCGCTGGCTGGCGACCGCGATCGTCGAGGCCGGGCACGTGTGCGTGTCCTACGACTGGGTCGGTGAGCTGTTCCCGGGGCAGCACGGCCTGACCCCCGGCGTCGACCTCGAGGTCGTGACCCCCGACGGGTACGGCCGCCGCCCCACCACCCCGGCCCTCGCGGCGATCCTGACGTCGCTGGACGAGACGCCCGTCCCCATCCTCGAGGGACTGCTCGACCTCGACCGGGTGGGTCTGGTCGGGCACTCGGCCGGTGGCACCGTGGCCCTGCAGTCGGCGTCTCCCGCGTGGTTCCCCTCGGTGCGTGCGGTCGTGACCTACGGCGCGCACACGATGGCCTCCCAGCAGCTCGGACACCCCGCCGGGACCCTGCTGCCGGTCCCCGTCCAGGCCCCGGTCCTGCTCCTGGGCGGCACCGCCGACGGGGTCGTGGCGGCCAGCGCCGTGCGCTACGGCGAGGAGGCCGGTGCGCCGGGTCACGACCCGATCGAGCGCACCTGGCGCGAGGCCGTGCCGGCCACCACCGAGGCCTGGCTCGTGCGGCTCCGCGACGCCGGGCACATGCTGCCCTGCCACCCCGACGACCCGACCGACGGCGCGGGGCTTCCTGGAGGCCGCGACCGACCCGGTTCGCGACGACCACCTGCGTGGCACGCTTTCCGAGGTCGTCACCACCTTCCTGGCCGCCCATCTCGGGGCCACACCGGACGCCAAGGCCGCTCTGGACCGGCTGCTCGTCTCCCCGCCCTCCGACCTCGCCGAGATCCGGCGTCGCTGACCCCAACGGAGTACCCACCGCATGTTCAAGAACTTCTGGTACGGCGTCGAGTTCAGCTCCGACGTTCAGGTCGGCAGCCCCAAGAAGGTCAAGGTGCTCGGCCAGCAGCTGGTGCTCTACCGCAAGCCCAGCGACGGCCAGGTGGTCGCCATGTCCGACCTCTGCGTGCACCGCGGCGCGGCCCTGTCGGAGGGCACCGTCAAGGGCGACTGCATCGTCTGCCCCTACCACGGCTGGGAGTACGGCCCCGAGGGCGAGGTGCGCAAGATCCCCGCGCATCCCGACAAGGGCATCCCGCGCAAGGCCCGCATCGACGCCTACCCGGTCGTCGAGAAGCACCTGATGATCTGGGTCTTCATGGGCGACCTGCCCGAGGAGGAGCGGCCGCCGATCCCGGACTGGTCGGCCGTCGACGACACCGAGACCTACCGGGCCGTCACCGGGTCGTTCCTCTGGAAGTCCAACTACGAGCGGATCCTCGAGAACGGCGTCGACATCGCGCACACGCCGTTCGTGCACGCCGGCTCCTTCGGCAACCCGGACAAGCCCGAGGTGCCCGAGTTCGAGGTCGAGACCTCGCCGTGGCACTGCAAGGCCTCGGTGAAGCTCAACCCCCCGAAGCCGAGTGGCATCTGGGGGAAGATGAACCCCGACAAGGGCGACCTCAAGAGCCGTCCGCTGGTCCCGGTCTCGACGACCTGGTGGCTCCCCAACGCGATCCTGCTCGAGGTCGACCTGCCCCTGGGCAAGCTCAAGATCTTCGACGTCAACATCCCGATCGACGAAGAGACGACCCTGGTCAAGTTCATCGCCCTGCGCACCTTCTTCAAGGGCAAGTGGGCCGACCGGGACGCCCGCAAGCGGGTCTTCAAGGTGCTCTGGCAGGACGAGGCGGTCGTCGACACGGTCCGTCCCGAGCTGCTGCCCTTCGACCTGTCCGACGAGCTGCACGTCCGCAGCGACTACAACCAGGTCCTCTACCGGCGCCGGCGTCGCGAGCTGATCGAGATGGGCTGGTCGGTCGAGGGCAACACGATCGTCGGCGAGGGAACCTCGGCCCGGGTCGAGGCCCGGGTGATCCCGTCACCGATCCGGCGCGAGGTCCCGGAGCTCGCCAGCGCCTGGAACTTCAAGGAGGTCCGCAGCCGGCAGCTCCTCGAGTCGGAGGCCGCGCGCCGGACACCGACCAGCATGCCGACCACCCAGGCCACCCCGGGGATCGAGGCCGACGAGCCGGAGTCCGTCCCGACGACGGAGGTCCCGGCATGACCGGCAGCCTCCCGGGCGGACTCTGCAACCGGACGCTGGACGCCATCGTCGCGGCCGCCGGCCTCACCGAGGTGGGCAGCCCCTTCCGTGAGCTCGGCTCCCCGATGTCGCCCGACCCGGTCGGCACGGTGCGGATCTTCCACGGCGACGGCGTCGTGGAGAAGGTCGTCTACGTCGGCCTCGCCGTCCCCGCCATCGGCCTCGACAGCCACATGGTGTTCGCGTTCACCCGCGGCGACAGCGTGGTCCCGCACTTCACGCTGGACTCGGTCCGGGGCCAGGGCTCCTATGCCTTCCACCTCGACCTGATCCCGCGGGCCGAGCTGGCCACGCACCTCACCTACGTCGACTGGGCGCACACGCCGCTCACCGCGACGTACGACGAGGTCGAGGCCCGACCGGGCCTGTCGAAGGCCGCGATCGGCCCGCGCCAGTTCGCGATGATGTCGCCCTGGATGCTGGTGCACCGGGCCGAGGAGGACGCCTTCGCCGGGATCGAGGACGCCGTGCGTGCCTACCTCGACCACTGGGTCTCGCTGCTCGACGGCGGGGTGCCCGCCGACGTGGCCGCCGACGTCGCGGACACCGACCTCGCCGTCCGGGACCTGCGCAACCGCGCGAACATCTTCAACCCGGACGTGGACAAGGTCTGGGCGCAGGTGGCCCGGCTCGTCGGTGACGAGGCCATGGAGGACGTCCGGGCCCAGCTGCTCGACAACACGATCACCGCGCCCGAGGGCGCCCTGGCATGACCACGACCGACCACCCGGCGGCGGCGTCGGACACCGAGGCGACCAGTGAGTGGCAGCAGCGGATCGAGGGTGAGTGGCACGGCCGCCCCTCGTTGTTCGACGCCGAGGGCAACCATGTCGGCTTCGAGCGGGTCGACCGCGCCAGCGTCGTCGAGGACGGGGTCGCGCGCTACTGGATGAACACCTCGCTCGAGGCGCGCGGGCCGCTGAAGAACCGCTTCGAGCTCGGCGCCCAGTTCGACTTCGGGATCGTCGACTCGGACGAGAACCGGGTCTACTGCGGACCCGACTTCTACGGCACCGGCCAGCCGTACGGCCTGTTCGTCGACGCCCACTACTACTCACCGGGCTGGCAGGCGGACCTGCGCACCTGGAACCAGGTGCTGCCCGACGGCGAGACCCAGGTCTACTCCTCGGTGCTGCACGACGGCTGGGCCGTCTGCGCGGTCTTCAACGGCATCTACAAGCGCACCTTCGACCACGCCACCAACCCCGAGACCCAGGCCTTCGTCGAGGACTGGATCGCGACCGAGACCCGGCGCGGGCCGACGTCGCAGGTGCTCCCGACCAAGGAGCCGGGTGCGTGGACCGGCACCCTGTTCGTCCACGACGCCGGCCAGGCGGAGGTCGGGACCACCGCGGTGCGGATCGAGCACGAGCCGCTCGGCCTGCGGCGGGCCCGCCACCACGTCACCTGGGACGGGGTGCTGTCCCGGAGCTACACCTTCGAGCGCTACCGCGACGGCGCCCGGGTCCAGTACGACGGGCCCGAGGTCTTCGGCAACGCCACCGCCTACGGCCGGGCCCTCTTCACCTCCCAGCACCTCGTCGAGGCGGACGCCCGCGGCGTGCAGAAGCTGCGCGGCCGCGAGGTGCTCCTCGACGCCGGGACCCGGGAGCTGGCCGTGGTGTGGCACCTGCTCCACGGCGACCGGCTCACCCACGTGCTGCACGGCCTGCTGACCTGGGAGGGCCGATGAGCATCCCGACCGACGCCCGCGTCGTGGTGGTGACCGGCGGCACCCGCGGCATCGGCCTCGGGCTCGCCAAGGAGCTCGTCTCCCGCGGTTGCCGGGTGGTCGTCTGCGGCCGGAGCCAGGACTCGGTCGACGCCGCAGTCCGCGACCTCGCCGCGAGCGGCGTCCGGGATCGTCGCCGACGTCGGCGACCGCGCCGCCGTCCAGGCCGTGTGGGACCACGCGGTGGCGACCTACGGGCGCGTGGACATCTGGATCAACAACGCCGGGATCTCCGCACCCCGACGTCCGCTGCCCGAGGTGCCCGAGGGCGTCGCCGACGCCGTGCTGCGCACGAACGTGCTCGGCGTGCTCAACGGCTGTGCGGTCGCGCTGGCCGGCTTCGAGGCCCAGGCGCCGCGGGGCGGCTGGATCTGGAACCTGGAGGGCTTCGGGTCCGGCGGCCAGAAGCAACCGGGCATGACGACGTACGGCGCGTCCAAGCGGGCGGTGACCTACCTGACCGAGTCGCTCGTCAAGGAGACCAAGGACTCGGCCACGAAGGTCGGGTTCCTCTCGCCGGGGATCGTGGCCACGGACCTGCTCGTCGACGACTACGCCGGGCAGCCGGAGGCCTTCGAGAAGGCCCGGAAGATCTTCAACATCCTCGGCGACCGCGTCGAGACGGTGACCCCGTGGCTGGCCGAGCGGCTGCTCGCGGCCGACAAGCACGGCGCCCGGGTGGCCTGGCTGACCGGCCCGAAGGCGTTCGGTCGGTTCGCCACCGCGGGCTTCCGCAAGCGGGACATCTTCGCGTCCTCCGAGATCCCGCAGCCGCAGGCCGGCTGATGGTGATCGACCCCTGCGCCGAGTACGGCCTTGCCCTGGCCCTCGAGGACTTCGTGCCCGTGGTGCTCGCCGGGGCCGGTGCCCTGGTCCTCGCCTCGGCGGCCGGGCGCCGGGTCCCGGCGCTGCGGAACCCGGCCCTCGTCGGCGGCCTCCTCGTCACCGCCGGCGGCCTGAGCAAGGCGGTCTGGAAGACCCTGGTCGCGAGCGAGCCGTGCCGCAACGTCGAGCTGCTCGAACAGCTGCTCTTCCCGTGTCTGGCCTTCGGCTTCGCGGCCATGGCCTGGGCGGTCGTGGGGGCCCGCCGCGGGTCGGTGCCCCGCCGGGCGCCGTTCGCCGCGGTCCCCGTCGCCGGGGCCGTCGTGGCCCTGGTCGTGGGGGCGCTGTGGCCGATGCTCGTCGTCGCCGCCGTCGGCGCCGTCACGGTCGGCGTGGTCGCCGCCCGCTGGGCCCGGGACCAGCAGGACCGCCGCGCCGCCGTGCTGTTCGTCGTGTACGTCGTCGGCACGCTCGTGCTGCCACCCCTGGCCGCGCGCCCGGAGCAGTCGGAGTCGCTCCAGTGGATCGAGCAGCTCACCAACAGCGCCGTCCAGCTCTGCTTCCTCCTCGGTGCGCTGGCGCTCCGCCGCCGGGCCACTCCCGTCGCCACCCCGTCCGTCCAGCAGACCGCAGGAGTCAGGAAATGATCACCCACGAAATCGCACACTCTCCTCCGCTGCGCTCCTCCGCCGCACGATTCCGCGTGGACCCCGACGCATGACCGACCGCCTCGGCTACCGCGCGAAGTTCGGCGTGATCGCCCCGAGCACGAACACCATCGTGCAGCCCGAGTTCTCGATGCTGCAGGTGCCGGGGGTGACCGCGCACTTCTCGCGCATCCACATCCGCGACCAGAACATGGCCGACGACGCCGGCATGGAGCGGCTGCTCGAGCAGATCCGCGAGGAGATCGGCGGCGCCTGCGAGCGGGTGCTCACCTGCGAGCCCGACTACATGGTCATGGGCATGAGCGCGGAGACCTTCTGGGACGGGGTCGAGGGCAACCGCAAGTTCAAGCAGCAGATCACCGACATCACCGGGCTCGACGTGGCCACCGGCGCCGAGGCCTGCGAGCGGGCGCTGGAGCTCTACGGGGCGCGCCGGATCGGCGTGGTGACGCCCTACCAGCCGGTCGGCGACGAGAACGTCGTCACGTTCTTCGGCGAGCTCGGCTACGAGGTGGTGGCGATCAAGGGCCTCAAGTGCCCCACCGCCGTCTCGATCGCCCACGTGGCCGAGGCCGAGCTGCGCGACGCCCTGCACGAGGTCGACCAGCCCGACGTCGACGCGATCGTGCAGTGCGGGACCAACCTCTGCATGGTCGAGCTGGCCGACGAGGCCGAGCGCTGGCTGGACAAGCCGGTGATCGCGATCAACGCGGCCACCTGGTGGATGGCGCTGCGCGACAACGGCATCGATGACCGGCTCCAGGGCTACGGCAGCCTCCTGCGCGACCACTGACCCACCGCACCACACGCACACACACCCAGGGACCGACTCGGCGGCCGATCACACCAGGAGGATCCCGTGGAGGGGAAGACGATGACGCGCAGGACACGACGGGTGCTCGGCGCCGGCACGGCGACGGCGTTGGCCCTCGTCGGGCTGGGCCTGGCGGCCGGCCCCGCCCAGGCGACCACGCCCACGGGCGGCTGCTGGGTCTACTCGGTGCCGGGCGGCACGCCGATGGAGGCGGTGCCGACGTCCGACATCTCGTCGTCGCTGGCACCGTGGACCGACACCGCACTCGCCCCGGCAGGTCCGGCCGACTACGTCCTGTCCACGAGTGGTGGGACCGCCGTCGGGTCCACCCGCACCTTCTCGATGACGATCAACAAGGGCCCCAAGAACGGCGGACCGACGGCCAGCGGGACGGCGTACTACTACTTCTCCGTCAACGGCGTGAACCAGGCCCCGATCGCCCAGGCCTTCTCGGCCGCGCCGGCGAGCAACATCCCGGGCGGGACCGTCACCGGCACCTTCACGATCGCGGCGACCGGGCCGACCAGCGTGGTCTTCCGCAAGGTCATCTACGACATCCCGTCCTTCCTCACCCGCGTGCAGTGCAACGGGCAGTCCTCGGGCACCCAGACGGGCCCCAACCCGGCGACGAACCCGGTCGACACCAACGTGGTCAGCGCGCCGTTCACGGCCGAGCCCGCCCCGCCCGCCCCGCCCACCGTCCCCGGCACGATCGTGACGACCTCGGCCGGCGCGGTCACGGGCAAGCTGGTGGTGGGCAAGACCCTCAAGGCCAAGAAGCCGGCCACCACGCCGGCCACGGCGGTGACCTACGCCTGGCTGCGCAACGGCAAGAGCATCAAGGGCGCGACCAAGGCCAAGTACACGCTCGTCAAGAAGGACAAGGGCGACAAGATCAGCGTGCGGATGACGATGACCGCGACCGGCTTCACGACCCTGGTGAAGACGATCAAGGTGAAGGGCAAGGTGAAGGCGGCCAACTAGGTTTGATGTCCAGCACGTTGTCGAATCTGTACTTTCGATCTACTTGTAACGTAAACCTCCTTGTAGTGGAGCTTCTAACCACTTCACGAACCGGAGGTCTTCATGTCCCACGCTAATGCTCGTGCTTTGACTCCGCGTGCCCGGCTGCGCTGGCCCGGTTGGTCGTCGATCAGGGCTGGACGCCGGCTCGGGCCGCGGAACGCTACGACGTGACGTGGCGCACCGCGGCGAAGTGGGGGCAGCGGTAGCGCGCGGGGCCGGCCGGGATGGTCGACCGGTCCTCGGCAACGCACCGCCAGCCGCGGCGGACCCCCGTCCCGGTGGTCCGCAAGATCGTGCACCTGCGCTGGAAGCAGCGGCTCGGGCCGGTCGAGATCGGCGACCGGCTCGGGATGCCGGCCTCGACGGTGCACGCGGTCCTGGTCCGGTGTCGGCTGAACCGGCTCGCCCATCTCGACCGCGCCACCGGGGAGCCGATCCGCCGCTACGAGCACCAGCAGCCCGGCGACCTGATCCACGTCGACGTGAAGAAGCTCGGCAGAGTGCCCGACGGCGGCGGCTGGCGCTACGTCGGGCGTCGGCAGGGCGAGTGGAACCGGTCAGCGACCGTCCCGGCCGCCGGGGTTCCGACGAAACCCAATATCGTATATTCTCTACGCATGGGTTCCGAGGGAGTGGTCGGCCAGTCGTCGCCGCTGGCGCGACCGCTCCCTCGTGCTCCGCACGGCCGCGGTCGGGGTCGTCGCAGCGCTGGCGCTGGTGGGCTGCGGCACGATGATGCCGGGCGCCGACTCGGGTGTGCCGCGCTCGTCGGCAGCGGGCCCGGGGTCAGTGACGAGAGCCTCAAGGTCGTGTTCGTCGGGGTGGACCTCGCCGCGGTGGCCAAGCTCACCGGCTTCAAGGTCGCGGACGCCGGCGACCCCGACGCGCAGGTGGAGGCGCTGGAGGACTGGGTCAACGCCCACGGCGGGGTCGGCGGGCGCCAGCTCGACGCGGTGTTCCGGCTCTACGACGCGGCCTCGGACTCACCCGCGGCCGAGGAGCAGCTCTGCAACGAGATCACCCAGGACGACCAGGCGTTCGCGGTCGTCCTCACCGGACAGTTCCAGACCAACGCCCGGCCGTGCTACGCCCAGCGGAAGACCCTGGTGCTCGACGCCACCCTGGTCGCGACCGACACCACGGCGTACGACGAGCTGTCGCCGTACCTGTGGAGCGCGAGCTACCCCGAGTACGACGGCTTCGTGCGGGCGCTCATCGCGACCCTCGAGCAGCAGGCCTTCTTCGAGGGCCGCGACCGGGTCGGCGTGGTGGCGGCCGACACCCCGATCAACCGCCGGGTGATCAAGGAGGTCGCGACCCCGCTGCTCGAGGAGGCCGGCATCACCCCCGAGGTCGCCTGGGTGGACACGACCGACCAGGGCACGATCTTCCAGGGCAACGACCAGGCCGCGGTGACGTTCCGCAGCCAGGAGATCGACCGGGTCATGTTCCTCGGCGGGGCCCGGCTCGCGTCCATCTTCACCACCGTGGCGGCGGCGCAGAGCTTCACCGCCACCTATGCGGTCTCCAGCTTCGACAACCCGCAGTTCTTCGTGAACAACCCGGACACGATCCCGCCCGAGACGATGGAGGGCATGGTCGGCATCGGGTTCAACCCGAGCCAGGACGTCCCCGACTCCCAGCTGCCGTTCCCCACCGGCCCGGCCGAGACGGAGTGCGTCGACATCTACGCGGAGTCCGGCATCACCTTCGAGTCCCGCGAGGCGGCGCGCGTCGCGCTGCCCTACTGCGACGCCGCCCGGCTGCTCAAGGCGGCCGGTGACGAGGTGACCGGCGACCTCAACGCCGGCGCCTGGGCCGAGGCGGCGCACGCCCAGACCGGGTTCGACACCGCGACCGGCTTCGGCGGCGCGCTGGGGCCGGGCCGGTTCGCGGCGGCCGGCGCCTACCGGGTGATGAGGTACGACTCGGGCAGCCGCACCTTCGTCTACGAGGGGAACGATGTCGACTTCCCCGGCTCCTGACGCCCCGGCCACCCCGGCGCTGCAGGTCGACGGCATCTGCGCGTCCTACGGGCACGTCCAGGTCCTGTTCGACGCGTCGCTGACCGTGCGGCCGGGGGAGATGGTGGCCCTCCTGGGGCCCAACGGCGTCGGCAAGAGCACGTTGCTGAAGGTCGTCGCGGGACTGCTGCCCGCGACCGCGGGAACCCTGCGCCTCGGCGGCGTCGACGTGACCGGCCTGCCGGCCCGCAAGCGGGTCGACCTCGGCCTGTGCCAGGTGGTCGGCCAGGCGACGTTCGGCTCGCTGACCGTCGTGGAGAACCTGACGATGCACGGGTACGCGAGCCGGGACCGTCGGTGGCGCCGCGAGGCGGTCGAGGCGGCCCTGGCGGTGTTCCCGCGGCTCGACGCCCGCAAGGACCAGCCCGCGTCCACGCTGTCCGGTGGGGAGCGGCAGATGCTCGCCCTGGCCAAGTCGATCGTGCAGGACCCCCGCATCCTCGTCGTCGACGAGTTCTCGCTCGGCCTCGCGCCGGTCGTGGTGGGCGGGCTGCTGGAGCTGGTCCGCCGGCTCAACGAGCGGGGCACCGCCGTGCTCCTCGTGGAGCAGTCGGTCAACGTCGCCCTCTCGCTCGTGGACCGGGTCTACATGATGGAGAAGGGCACGATCATCGCCGAGGAGTCCGCCGCCGAGCTGCAGGCCGATCCCGAGCGGCTCCGGGCGCTGATGCTCGGCGGTCACGTGTCGGTGGCGACGTGAGCGCGCTGGTCGCGGTCGCCGGCTTCGACGTCGGCGTGGACCGCCTCGTCATCGGCGTCTTCACGGGCCTGACCTACGGCCTGCTCGCCACCGGGCTGGTGCTGGTCTACCGGTCCAGCAAGTTCATCAACTTCGCGCACGGGTCGATCGGCGCGTTCGGTGCCTCGGTGCTCGGCATGCTCGTGGTCGACCTCGGGGCGCCGTACTGGCTGGCCTTCCCGGTGAGCATCGCGGTGGCCGGTGCCCTGGCCGCCGGGGTCGAGATCGGGGTCGTCCGGCGGCTGACGGACCGTCCGGCCCTGATCGGCATGATCGCCACGCTCGGGCTCTCGCAGTTCATCCTGGTGATGGCCCTGCTCATCAACAGCGACGGGGTCAGCGGGTTCACCTTCCCGGAGCCGACCCATCTCCCGACCTTCGAGATCGGCACCCTGCCCATCGGTCCGCCGTACATCGCGATGCTGGTGCTGGCCCCGGTGCTGCTGTTCGGGCTGTCCCGGTTCCTCCGTCTCCACAAGCAGGGCATCGCGATGCGGGCCGCCGCCGACGACGCGGACACCGCGTTGCTGGAGGGCATCCCCGCCCGGCGGATGACCACCCTGGCGTGGACGATCGCCGGCGGCATCGCGGCCTTCTCGGCGATCCTCGTGACGCCCACGACCGCCGGCCAGTCGATCGAGACGCTGGGTCCTGACCTGCTGCTCAAGGGGCTGGCCGGGGCCGTCATCGCGCGGATGTCCTCGATCCCGATCGCGATCGGCGCCTCGATCGGCATCGGGGTCCTCGAGCAGGTGCTGCTCGCCAACCCCGACACCCGGGGACTGGTCAGCGTCGTGATCGGGGCCGTGATCGTGATCGCGCTCCTGCGTCAGCCCGCCCTCGGCCGGGCCGGCCTGGAGCGGGTCGGGTGGCGACGGGTCGGCGCACAGCCCCTTCCGGATGCCTACCGCGCCGTGCGCAGCATCCGCTGGCTGCCCCGGGTGCTCCTGGCCGTCGCGGTCCTGGTGGCCGTCGGGCTCGCCTACGTCGTGAGCAACGAGACCGCCTCGGTGCTCACCGCGGTCGCCGGCTTCGCGCTCGTCGGGTTGAGCGTCGGGCTGCTCACCGGCACGTCGGGCCAGCTCTCGTTGGGCCAGTTCGCCTACGCCGGCATCGCCGCCGCCGTGTCGGTGCACGTCATCGACCGCACCGAGAACTTCGTCCTCGGCGTGGCGCTCGGGGTGGCCGCCGCCGCCGCGATCTCGGCGGTCGTCGGCATCCCGGCGCTCAAGCTGCGCGGCCTGGGACTGGCCGTGTCGACGCTCGCCTTCGCGCTGGCCACGAGTGCGTGGCTGCTGCGGCTGGACGTCTTCCTGGGCGACGGGGTGCAGCCCGCGAAGCCGACCTGGTTCGGGTACCCCCTCGAGCTGGCCAAGGACTACTACCTGTTCGCGCTGCTGATGCTCGCCCTGGGCCTGTGGGTCGCGGGCAACCTGCGGCGCAGCGGCTTCGGCCTCTCCCTGCAGGCGTTGCGGGACAACGAGGACGCGGCGCGGGCCTTCACCGTGCCCAGCCGCCGTCGCAAGCTCCAGCTGTACGCCGTCTCCGGCGCCCTCGCGGGCCTCGGTGGCGTGGTGATCGGCCACAGCCAGACCCAGCTCACCGTCAACTCGTTCCCGGCCGCGGCCAGCATCGACGTCGTGGCCCTGACGGTCATCGGTGGCCTCGGCGTGACGTCCGGCCCGATCCTCGGCGCGCTCATCATCGTCGGGCTGCCCGCGCTCGTCGGACTCGGCCTGCCCGGCCAGGCGGCGCTGGCCGTGGGCTGGTTGGCCGTCGTGGTCTTCCTCCCCGACGGGCTGGGCGGCGTGCTCGTCCGCGCCCGGGACGCGCTGGCCGACTTCGCGGCCCGCCGGGCCGGCATCGACCCGGTCCTGGCGCGCGGCGGAGCGGCGACGCCGCCCACGTCGCCGCTGCACGTGCGCGCGCGGCTGGACGGGCTGGTTCCCGACCTGGGCGGTGCGGCCTCGGACGCCGGACCCGCGCTCGTCGTGACCGGACTGTCCCGACACTTCGGCGGCGTCGTCGCCGTGGACGGCGTCGACTTCGAGGTGCGCCGCGGCGAGATCCTCGGCGTGATCGGGCCCAACGGCGCCGGCAAGACGACGGTGTTCGAGATCGTGGCGGGCTTCACCGCGCCCGACGCCGGCCGGGTCGTGTTCGAGGGCACCGACGTCACCGCCGGCACGCCGGAGCAGCGCGCCCGCGCCGGCCTGGTCCGTTCGTTCCAGGATGCCGCGCTGTTCTCGACCCTGACGGTGCGCGAGACCCTGATGGTCGCGCGGGAGCGGTTGGAGCCGACCTGGCTGTGGAGCGCCGCGGTCGGGGCGACCCTCCCGGACCGGACCAAGTCCGCCGCGGCCGACGAGCTGATGGAGCGGATGGGCCTCACGCCGTTCGCCCACCAGACGATCTCCGAGCTCTCGACCGGCACCCGTCGGGTCGTGGAGATCGCCTGCCTGCTGACGCTGCAGCCCCGGCTGCTCCTGCTCGACGAGCCCTCGGCCGGCATCGCGCAGGCCGAGAGCGAGGCCCTCGGCGAGCTGCTGCTGGGCATCCGCGAGGAGTTCGGCACCACGATGGTCGTCATCGAGCACGACCTCCCGCTGCTCAGCCGGCTGAGCGACCGGATGATCGCGATGAACCTCGGCCGGGTCATCGCCGCGGGCACGCCCGACGAGGTGCGACGCCACCCCGCGGTGGTCCGCTCCTACCTGGGCGTGGAGTCGGCGGACAGCGCGGCGGTGCTCCGCTCCGGTCCGCACCCGTCCCACACCCGCTCGACCGAGTCCACCATCTTCATCGGCGGCCAGGAGGACGAGCAGCCCGTGCCGACGGTGACCCGGCCCTGACGACCGCGTCCCGGCTCAGCCGAGGTGGGCGTAGGCCGGGTCGAAGGACCGGGCGGCGGTGAAGCCGGAGCCGGCGAGCCGGGCGACCGAGATCGGCGCGGCCGGAGCCGCGATCTCGTCGCGGTACACCAGGGGCGGCAGTCCCCGCTCGACGCTGAGCGCGTCGAAGAGCGCGGCGTTCGTCGGCGGGACCTCCGGGTGGGTCAGGTTGTGGAGGCCGGTGAGCCGGTGGCCGAGAGCGTGCACGACGGCGTCCGCCGCGTCCTCCACGTGCAGCCGGTAGAACAGCGCGTCCGCCGAGAACGGCACCGAGCCGCCGAGGTACTGGTGGGCCATCGCCACCTTGTCGCCGATCGGCGGGTCGCCGGGGCCGAACACGTCACCGCACCGGAACACGCAGGCCCGACCCTGGGCGCCGAGGTAGGTGCGCTCCATCTCGAGGAAGCAGCGCGGGCTCGCGTCGGGCGACGACGTGACCGGAGAGTCCTCGGTCACCCACGACCTCCCCGTCCGCGGCGTCGCCGTAGACCGAGAGCGCGGACAGGGCGACCAGGTGCGCGTCCCCGCCGGCCGCGACCACGCTGCGGGCGGTCTCCACCAGGATCTCTTCGTACGTCGCGGCGCGGTCCTCCGGCGTCATCGCCTGCGCGGCCGACGGGCCCGCGGTCACCACGACGGCGTCCACGCCGGTCATCTCCCGGGCCACGGCCTCCCGGTCCGAACCACGCAGCACCGCCGCGCGACCGAACCGCGCCGCGAGGTCGTCGGCCTTGGCGGGCGTCGTGGTGGTCACGCACAGCTCGTGCCCCGCGTCGCGCAGCCGCTCGGCCACGAGGGTGCCGACGAAGCCGGCCCCGAGGACGAGGACCTTCACGGACGCTCGCTCCGGTCGTAGGCCCGGATCTGCTCGAGTCCGGCGCGGACCGAGACCAGCTCGTCGACGCGCTCGGCGCCGAGGAACCGCTTCGACAGCTCGTTCATCGGGTCCAGCGTGTAGCCGAAGGTGCGCACCTGGTGGTCGCGGCGTCGCAGCGCCTCGCGCTCCTCGACGGGCACCGGCGTCGCCTCGCGCACCCAGCGCAGCCACGTCTGCACCCGGCGGCGCACCTCGGTGCGCAGCGTCTCGACGACGTCGTCGCTCCGCTCGGCGGCGACGTAGGAGTTGCCGACGGGGGAGAGGAAGGCGCGCATGTAGGTGCCGTGGCTCACCGACCAGGTGAAGCGGTCGTCCCCACGCAGCCCCAGCCACTCGGAGTTCTCGGGCTCGTAGTAGCGCTCGAGGTAGGCCACGTCGGTCATCAGGTCCCGCCGGGCGACCAGGTCGCTGAAGTGGAAGATGTTCGGGATCGTGCCGAAGACGATCACCAGGTGCGGGACGTCGATGTGCGGCCCCAGCCAGACCTGGAGGTTCATGTCGAGGATCGAGGCCTTGCGGTTGCCGATCCACGAGTGCACCAGCCACTCCGCTCCGGCGTCGGGGTCGCCGGCGAAGGGGTTGAGCGAGCCCTCGAAGCCGCCGTCGTCCGTCGTCCAGGCGCCGAGCCCGGCGCTGGAGGGGTGCGGCTGGACCGGCAGCACGGCGGTGATCTCGTCCTTGGCCTCGCTGAGGATCTCCCAGAACGACTTCCACAGCTCGTAGCTGTCGACGTCGGGGGCCTCGGCCAGGAACTCGGGGATGGTCTTGGTCTGCGTGCTGCTCGACATGGCAGAGAGTATAGTCTTATATGATCTACGAAATCGAGGAGGCGGCCGTGATCGTCGTGGTGAGCCAGGCGTGGACCAAGCCGGGCGAGGAGCACGCCCAGGGCTACATCGCCCTGAACCGGGAGTTCGGCCGGTTCTTCGGCGACCACCCGGGCTTCCGGGGCCGACGTCTCGTGCGCGGCGTCGAGGACCCGACCCACTTCACGCACCTGCGCTACTTCGACTCGGTCGAGAGCTACGAGGAGTGCACCCGCAAGGACGGGTACGTCGAGCACACGGTGCTCATGTACGAGCACCTCCGGCCCTACGACTCCTACCCGCGGGAGTACCTCGACGTCGTGATCGACGAGGAGGGCCACCCGGAGTGAGCACCTTCGTCCTCGTGCACGGGGCGTTCCGCGGCGGCTGGGCGTGGCAGCGGGTCCGGCCGCTCCTGCTGGCCGCCGGCCACGACGTCCACGCGCCGAGCCTGTCCGGGTGCGGGGAGCGCGCGGGGTCCGTCGACCGGGTCACCGGCCTCGACGTCTGGGTCGAGGACCTGGCCGGGCTGCTCGAGGTCGAGGACCTCACCGACGTGGTGCTGGTCGGCCACAGCCAGGGCGGCGTGGTGACCACGGCGCTGGCCGCGTGGGCGCCCAGCCGGATCGCGCGGCTCGGCTACCTCGACGCCGCCGTGCCCCGGCCCGGCGAGCGGGCGGTCGACCTCACCCCCGGCGCCGACCCGGCCACGACGTTGCCGCCGCGCGACACCCTCGTCCCCGCCCGACCGCTCGAGCCCGGCGGGGACCTCGACGCGGCGACCGCCGCCTGGGCGAACGCGCGGCTGACCCCCACGCCGTTCGCGCCGTCCCTGGACCCGATGCCGGCCACGAGCACGCCGGTCGCCGCCCACTTCGCGTTCTGCACGCAGACCCCGGACGGCTACCCCAGCGCGACGACGCGGGCCCGGCTCGACGCCGAGGGCGTCCCCTACGACCTGGTGGACGCGGGGCACGACGCGCCGCTGACCGCCCCCGACGACGTGGCCGCGCTCCTGTCGCGGTGGGCCGCGGAAGGAGCACGGACATGAGCGTCGACCCGGGATGGCAGGGCAGGTTCTTCGAGGACTTCGAGGTCGGCGACGTCTACCAGCACCCGCTCGGCCGGACCCTCAGCGAGGCCGACAACACCTGGTTCACGTTGCTGACGATGAACACCAACCAGATGCACTTCAACGCCGAGTACGCCGCCCGGTCGGAGTTCGGCAGACCCCTCGTCGTCTCCACGCTGACCGTGGCGATCGCGGTCGGCCAGAGCGTCACCGACCTCACCCAGAACGCGTTCGCCAACCTCGGGTGGGACGAGATCCGGATGACCCACCCGGTCTTCGCCGGCGACACCCTCTACAGCGAGTCGATCGTGCTCGAGAAGCGCGAGTCGTCCTCGCGCCCGCACGCCGGGATCGTCGACGGTGCGGACCCGCACCCTCAACCAGGACGGCGCCGAGGTGTGCTCCTTCAAGCGCACCTTCTACGTCTACAAGCGCGGCGCCGCGCAGGTCGAGAACATCTTCCCGACCGCCGCGTCGCCCGCTGAGCCTGGAGTCCTAGGGATGCGGATCACCTACGGACCCTGGGGCGAGACGCTGGCCGAGCTCGCCGACGCCGCCCGCGCCGCCGAGGACGCCGGCGCCGAGGTCGTCTGGGTGCCCGAGCTGCACCGCAGCGCCACCGTGGCCGCGGCGGCCGCGGCGGCCGCCACCACGACCGTCGGCGTCGGCACCGCCATCGCGCTCGCGTTCACCCGCAGCCCGATGATCACGGCGCTGGAGGCACTCGACCTCGACGAGCTCTCCGGCGGCCGGTTCGTCCTCGGCCTCGGCACCGGGGTGCAGCGTCTCAACGAGGACTGGCACCACGTCGACTGGGGCCGACCGGCCCTCCACCTGCGCGAGACCGTGCGCAACATCCGCGCCTTCTGGGCCGGATGCACCACCGGCGCGCCGATCGAGCTCGACGGCGAGCGCGCGCCGATGCGGATCCGCGGCTACCAGCGTCCCTACCCGGTGCTGCGCACCGACATCCCGGTCTACCTCGCGGCCATGGGCCCGGTGATGACCAGGCTCGCCGGCGAGATCGGCGACGGCTGGATCTCCCACGAGCTCACCTCGCCGGCCTTCCTGGAGGACCGGGTGCTGCCCGAGCTGGCCGCCGGCCTGGAGCGCGGCGGCCGGCCCCGGCACGAGGTCGACGTCGTCACCTCGCTGTGCTGCTCGGTCGACCCGGACCCGGCCGTGGCCCGACGCCGGAGCGCCGGCATGGTCGGCTTCTACGCCTCGCGTCCGCACCTACGCCGAGTTCTTCGCCTTCCACGGACCTGGCCGAGGAGCAGGCGGCCGTCGTGGAGGCCTTCCGGTCCGGGCGCGGCGCGTCCGGCCTCGCCGACGCGGTGCCCGACCACATGGTCGACCGCGTTCACGGCTGTCCGGGACGCCGCGACGACGTGGCCGAGCGGCCTCGCCGCCTACGAGGGGCTGGCCGACACCATCAAGCTCACGCCGCCCACGCACGGGCTGGCGCCGGCGGAGATCCGGGCCGCGCAGAAGGAGCTGATCGCGCTGATCGGCGAGCTGACCGGAGCCGGCCGATGACGGACGGGCGCGGTCGCGATGGCCCGCTCGCGGACGTGCGGATCGTCGCCGTCGAGCAGTACGGCGCCGGCCCGTTCGGCATCGTGCACCTCGCCGACCTCGGCGCCGAGGTCATCAAGATCGAGGACCCGCGCGTCGGCGGCGACGTCGGCCGCTACGTGCCGCCGTACGCCGAGGGCGAGGACTCGCTGTTCTTCGAGACCTTCAACCGCAACAAGCGCTCGCCTGTCCCTCGACCTCACGGCCCCGGCCGGGCGGCGGGTCTTCGAGGACCTGGTGCGCGACCAGCGACGCGGTCTACAGCAACCTGCGCGGCGACGTGCCGGCCAAGATCGGCATCACGCTACGACGACCTCAAGCACCTCAACCCGCGCGATCGTCTGCTGCTCGCTGACCGGCTTCGGGATGACCGGGCCGCGGCAGGCCGAGCCGGGCTACGACTACGTCCTGCAGGCCCTGGCCGGGTGGATGGACCTCACCGGCGAGCCGGACGGGCCGCCGACCGAAGTCGGGGCTGTCGATGGTCGACTACAGCGGCGGCTTCGTCGCCGCGATCTCGCTGCTCGCCGGCCTCCATGCCGCCCGCCGCGACGGCGTCGGGATGGACTGCGACGTCAGCCTCTACGACACCGCGATCGGACTGCTCACCTACCCGGCGGCCTGGCACCTCAACGCCGGCTTCCGGCCGGTCCGCACGCGGCACTCGGCCCACCCGTCGCTGGTGCCGTTCCAGGCGTTCGAGGCCGCCGACGGCTGGCTGGTCGTCGGCTGCGCCAAGGAGAAGTTCTGGCAGCGACTGGTGGTCGTCGATCGACCGCGAGCCCTGGGCGACCGACCCGCGGTTCGCGACCTTCGCCGACCGGGACCGGCAACCGGGACGTGCTGCTGCCGCTGCTCGAGGAGCATCTTCCGCACCCGCACCGTGGCGGACTGGCTCGAGCCGCTCGCGCGCGGCCGGCGATCCCGTGCGCGCCCGATCAACGACGTCGCAGGCCGCGCTGGCCGAGCCGCACACCGCGGCCCGCGACCTGGTCGTCGAGACCGAGCACCCGCGCTACGGCACGGTCCGCCAGGTCGCCTCGCCGGTGCGGGTCGGCACCGCAGCGGCCGGCGTACCGCCGCGCGCCACTGCGCAACGAGGACGCCGATGCCGCTGCTGTGCGGCCTGCTCGGCTACGACGCCGACGACGGTGGCCGCGCTGACGTCGGACGGGGCCTTCGGATGAGCACCCGCGTGACCGCGCCGGCCCGCACGCGCCGCCGAGGGCCTGGTCGACTGGGCCTGGCGGGCTCGGCCTGGCCGACGTCCCGGCCGCCGTCGTGGACGCTCGTCTCGCCGGCACCTGCTCGACGGGCTCGGCACCGCCGTGGCGGCCGCCAGGCTGGGCGCGGCGAGCGCCGCCGTCACCGTGGCGGCGGGGCTCGGCGGCCCGCCCGAGGCCACCCTGCTCGGCCGGGAGACCGCGGGTGTCGGCGCCCGCCGCCGCGCTCGCGACCGGCACCCTCGTGCACGCCCTCGACTTCGACGACACCCACGCGGGCGGCCTGGTCCACGCGACCGCGGCGGTGCTGCCGGCGGTCCTGGCCGTCGGCGAGCAGGTCGGCGCGTCCGGGGAGGAGGTGCTGCTCGCAGCCGTCGTCGGCTACGAGACCGTGTGCCGGGTCGCCGCCGCGGCTCCGCACGCGCTTCCACGCAGCGCGGCCTGCACGCCACCTCGGCCTGCGGCGTGCTCGCCGCCGCCCTGGCCGCGGCGCGGCTGACGGGTCTCGACCGAGCGACAGGCCGTGAGCGCCCTGGGCATCGCCGGCAGCCAGGCCGGCGGGCCTGCTGGAGTTCCTGGCCACCGGCGCCTCGACCAAGCAGCTGCACCCGGGGCTGGCGGCCCACGTCCGGCATCCTCGCCGCCCGCCTCGCCGCCGCCGGCGCGGACGGGCCCGGCATCGGTGCTCGAGGGGGAGCGGGGCCTCTTCGCCGCGCTGGCCGACGCGCCGCGTCGACCCCGAGTCGCTGCTCCGGCGGCCTGGGCGAGCGGTGGGAGAGCGCCCGGATCACGATCAAGCCGTACCCGGCCTGCCAGCTCATGCACAGCACCCTCGACGCCGGGCGCTACGTGCTGCCGCTGGTCGACGACGTCGCGCCGGACGACATCGACGTCGTCACCGCGGACGTGCACCCGGACAGCGCCGCCATCGTGTGCCGACCCGGCAAGGCGCGACGCCGCGGACGGCGTACGACGCCAAGTTCTCCCTGCCCTGGAGCCTCGCCGCGCTGCTCGTCGACGGGAGCGTCACGCGTCGACACCTACGACCGTCACCGGCATCGAGCGGCCGGAGGTGGTCGCGCTGGCCCGCCGCGTCGAGGTCCGCACCGGTGCACTGCCCGGCGGGTCGCCGCCGATGCCGCCGGGCGGGTGAGCGTGGCCCTCGCCGACGGGCGGGTCCTCGTCGGCGCGGTGCCGCGCAGCGCGGGCGGCCCGGACCGGCCGCTGGATGACCGCGGCGTTCCACGCCAAGCTCGTCGCCAACGTCGGCGACGCGTCCCGTGGCCGACGCGCTGGCCGCGGCCGTCGAGGCGCTGCCCGAGGCGGCGGACCTGACCACGCTCGCCGGCCTGGCCGCCGAGGCCTGCCGGCCCGTCACCGAGGGAGCACGATGACCGTGCCGCGCACGCACCGAGTGCCTCACGCCGACCACGCTTCCTGCGGGCGTCGGCGCTCGACCGGTGCCTGGTCGCGGCCCGGCGACTCCACCGTCGTGGTCGAGTCGTTCCTCGACGGCCGCGAGGCCACGACGGTGACGACCGACGACCACGACGGCCAGGTCGTGCTGCCCACGGTCCTGCCCGTCGACGACACCGGCGCGGTCGTGGCCCGCGGGCGACTTCGTGGCGCAGTACGCGTGGTGCCTGGACCGCGCCGACGTGCTCCTGCGCGAGCAGGGCCTGACCCTCGCCGCGGCCGTGACGACCTCGACTACTCCACGCCGGCCACCCGCGACGTCTACCGCCGGACCCACCGGGAGCGGAAGGACCGTCTCGGCGGCGCCGGGGTCTTCCCCGGGGCCGGCGGCATCCTGATGTCGCGCCTGGCACACCCCGCGCCCTGGTCGCGCTCGAGGTCACCGCGTCGCGGCACCCGCTGACCGTCGTCAACCCCGGCTGGTCCCGCTACGACACGCTCACCTACGCCCCCGGCGTGCGCGCCGGGCGACGCTCTACATGTCCGGCTTCGCGGCGCTCGACCTGGAGACCCAGCAGGCGCTGCACGAGGGCGACCTGCGAGCCCAGGCGGAGGTGACGTACGGCGCCGTCCTGGAGGTGCTCGCCGCGGCCGGCGCCGGTCCCGAGCACCTGACCTCGTTGGTGGAGTTCGTCTGCCCGGACGGCGTCCGCCAGGCCGCCGCCCTCGCGGAGGTACGCCGCGACCTCCTCGGACCGGACGCACCGGCCCCGACGACCGCGGTGTGCGCCGGGCTGCTGCGGCCCGAGTTCCTGCTCGAGGTCTTCCCGACCGCGGTGGTGCCATGAGCCGGGGCACCATGCTCACCGAGAGCTCCGCGCACTCGTCGGCCGGCGCGCGACGTACGCCGCACCGGAGCGCGCTGGGCCGCGCCGGCGATCCGCTACTTCGCCTCGGCGGTCGGCGACCACAACCCGGCTCTACACCGACGAGGAGTACGCCCGCGCGCACGGCTACGCCGGGGTGGTGGCGCCCGCCGACGCTCGTCTGCGAGACCAACCAGTTCGTCGACCTGCCCCCGCGACGCCGACGGCTTCGCGGGCCACGGCTGGGACATCGAGGTGCCCGGCACCCGGCTGGTCCGCGGCGGCAACGACTACGTGTTCCACCAGCCGGTCTCGCCCGGACGACGTCGTCACCGTCGCCTGGGAGATCACCGGCCTGGCCGAGCGCACGACCTCCGCCGGGCGGCAGATGCTCGTGGTCACCTCGACCGCCCGCTTCAGCAACCAGCACGGCGAGCTGCTCGTCGAGAACGAGGAGACGCTGATCTACCTCGCCACCGGCGGTGCGCGATGAGCGGCGCGCCGCGGGTCGGCGCCGAGGCGCCGCCGCTGGAGCGCACCCTCGACCTGGCCGACCTGGTCGCCTACGCGGGGGCCACGTGGGACTGGCACCGGCTGCACTACGACGGCGCGTGGCTGGCCGAGCGCGGCCTCCCGGCGCCGGTGGTCGACGGCCAGCTGTTCGGCGCCCTGCTGGCCGAGCAGCTCCAGGACTGGCTCGGCCCGAGTGCCCGGCTGGCCGGCGCTGCGCTTCCGGTTCAAGAACCTGGTCTTCGCCGGCGAGACGGTGCGCTGCTCCTCGGTCGGTCACCGCGGTCGACGGAGACCTGGTGCGCCTCGAGTGCCGCGTGGACGTCGTCGGTCCGACAGGCGCGGGTCGCCGTGGCGCCGGCCTCGGCGGAGGTGCGGCTGCGGATGAGCGTCGCCGATCGTCGGCGCTGCCGAGTCCGACCTGGGCGTGACCGGCCGGTCGGTGCTCGGGCTCCAGACCCAGGCGGTCACCCGCGCGCTGGCCGACGCCGGGCTCACCCTCGCGGACGTGGACGGGCTCGCGACGACCGGCGTCGCCCGCTTCTCCGCGACCCAGCTCGCCGACTACCTCGGGATGCACCCCGTCCTGGACGGACTCGACCTTCGCCGGCGGCAGCGCCTTCGAGATGTTCGTGGCGCGCGCCGCCCAGGCGATCGAGGCCGGCCAGTGCTCGACGGTGGTCATCTCGTTCGCCTCCAACCAGCGCTCGGCGCGCAGTCGCGTCGCTCGGCGGGGTGTTCGAGGCGCACACCCCCGAGGCCCAGTTCGAGGCGCCGTACGGCCCGCTCTACCCGGCGTCCTACTACGCCATGGCCGCCGGTCAGTACCTCCACCGGTACGGCGCCACGCGCGAGCAGCTCGCCGAGGTGGCCGTCGCCGCCCGCGAGTGGGCGCTGCTCAACCCGGCGGCGTACCGCCACGACGCGGGCCCCCTCACCGTGGCCGACGTCCTCGACGCCCGCCGGGTGTCGACGCCGCTGACCACGGCGGACTGCTGCCTGGTGACCGACGGCGGGGGAGCGGTGGTGCTGACCTCGCTGGAGCGGGCGCGGGACCTGCGCCGGCCCGCCGGTGCGGGTGCTCGGCTACGGCGAGTCGACCACGCACGTCTCGATGACGAGCGGCCGACGACCTCACCGTGACCGGCGCCGCCGCGTCGGGGGCGGCCGCCTTCGCCCGCGCCGGGCTGCGGCCCGCCGACGTGGACGTCGCGCAGGTCTACGACTCGTTCACGATCACCGTGCTGCTCACCCTCGAGGCGCTGGGCTTCTGCGGTCCCGGCGAGGCGGCGGCGTTCGTCGGCGACGGTCGGATCCGGCCCGGCGGCGGCTTCCCGCTCGACACGTCCGGCGGCGGGCTGTCGTACTGCCACCCCGGCCAGTTCGGGGTGCTGCTCCTCGTCGAGGCGGTCCGCCAGCTGCGCGGCGAGTGCGGGGCGCGGCAGGTCGCGGGTGCCGAGGTGGCCCTCGCGCACGGCACGGGCGGCATCCTCTCGACCCACGCCACCGTGCTGCTCGGGGTGGACCGATGATCAGCGTGCCCGAGCCCCGACGAGGTGACCGCGGCGTGGTGGGCGGCCACCCGGGAGCACCGCCTCCTGGTGCAGGCCTGCGCCGGCTGCGGGCACCGGCAGCACCCGCCCGCGCGCGCTGTGCACGTCGCTGCGGGCGCACCGACGCGCTCGGGCACCACGAGGCGTCGGGCACCGGCGCGGTCGACGCGGTCACCGTGGTCGAGCGGTCGCCCGGCCCGGACCACCCGGCGCCGTACGCCCTGGCCCGGGTGCGGCTCGCCGAGGGCGTCGTGCTGCTCTCCCAGGTCGAGACCGAGCGTCCGCACGACGTCGCCATCGGTGACCGCCTCGCCCTGCACTGGCGCGACCTCGCCGACGGCCGCGCGCTGCCCGTGTTCCGCCCCACCGAGGAGACGCCATGAGGTTCCAGCTCGACGAGGACCAGACCGAGTTCCGGGCGCTGCTGCGCTCCTTCGTCGACCGGGAGGTCATCCCCGTCGCCCGCGAGTGGGAGCAGGCCGGCCGCTACCCGACCGAGATCGTCGCCGGGATGGCCGCGATGGGCCTCTTCGGGATCACCGTCCCGGAGGAGTACGGCGGCCTCGACCTGGACCCGGTCTCGTTCGCCCTGGTCTTCGAGGAGCTCGCCCGCGGCTGGATGGGCGTCGCCGGGATCCTCGGCAGCCACTCGCTCGCCTGCCGGATGATCGCGATGCACGGCACGGACGAGCAGAAGCAGGCCTTCCTGCCCGGGCTCGCGACCGGCGAGCGCCGCACCGGCATCGGCCTCACCGAGCCCGACGCGGGCACGGACCTGCAGGGCATCCGCACCACGGCCCGCCTCGACGGCGACCACTACGTCGTCTCGGGCTCGAAGATGTGGATCACCAACGCGCGGCACGCCGACCCGCTGCCGGTGCTGGTGAAGACGGACCCGACGGCCGAGCCGGCCCACCGCGGGATGTCGGTGCTGCTCGTCGACGCCGACACCCCGGGCTACGAGGTGACCCGCGACATCCCCAAGCTCGGCTACAAGGGCACCGAGTCCTGCGAGATCGTGCTCGACCGGGCCCGGGTCCCGGCCTCCGCGCTGCTCGGCGGGGTCGAGGGCCGCGGCATGCAGCAGGTGCTCTCGGCCCTGGAGTGGGGTCGGGTCAACATCGCCGCGCGGTCGGTCGGGATCGCGCAGCGGGCCTACGACGAGGCCCTCGACTACGCGCGCCAGCGCAAGGCGTTCGGCCGGCCGATCGCGGACTTCCAGGCGATCCAGCTCAAGCTCGGGTCGCTGGCCACCACGCTCCAGGCGGCGCGGCTGATGGCCTACTGGGCCGCGGACGCCGTCGCCTCGGGCCGCGCCGACGCCCAGACCGGGATGGCCAAGATCTTCTGCTCCGAGGTCGCGCTCGACGCCGCGATCGACTCGATGAAGGTGCACGGCGGCTACGGCTTCTCCACCGAGTTCGAGGTGGAGCGGCTCTACCGCGACGCGATCTTGATGAGCATCGGCGAGGGCACCAACGACGTGCTCCGCACCGTCGTGGCGAAGTCGCTCGTCTCCGGGGAGGCCCGCGTTGGCTGAGGTCCTGGCCCGGTCGGCCCTCTACGTCCCCGGCGACGCCCCGGACAAGCTGTCCCGCGCGCTGGAGCGGGGTGCCGACGAGCTGATCGTCGACCTCGAGGACGCGGTGCCGCGTGCGCGGCAAGGACGCCGCGCGCTCCGCCGTCGCCGCGTGGCTGGCGGACCTCGTCGATCCGGCGGCCGCGGTCTGGGTCCGGGTGAACCCCGGTGCCCTCCGCGAGGTCGACGTGCGCGCGATCGCGTCGGCGCCGGCCCTGCGGGGTCTGGTGACGGCCAAGACCGAGACCGTCGAGGAGCTGGTCGCGCTCGACCGGCTGCTCACCGGGCTCGGGTCGCGGGCCTGCGTCGTACCGCTCCTCGAGTCCGCCGCCGCCGTGCTGCGGGCCCCCGCTCTCGCCGCCGCCCCACGGGTGCACCGGCTCCAGCTCGGCGAGGCCGACCTGCGCGTGGACCTCGGGGTCCGGCCGGGTCCCGACGAGGTCGAGATGCTGCACGTCAGGTCCGCCGTCGTGGTGGCCTCCGCCGCCGCCGGCATCGCCCCTCCTATCGCACCGGTGTCGACGGACTTCCGCGACCTCGACGCGTTCCGGACCTCGACCGCGGCGCTGGCCCGGCTCGGGTTCGTCGGCCGGGCCTGCATCCATCCCGCCCAGGTGGCGGTCGCCAACGCGGTCTTCACCCCGAGCGAGGCGGAGGTGGGCGAGGCCCGCGCGCTGCTCGCGGCCTTCGAGGCGGCCGGCGCCGGGATCGCCGTGGACGCCCGCGGCCGGATGGTCGACGAGGCCGTCGCCCGGCACGCCCGCCTCGTGCTCGCCCGGTCCCACCCCACCCAGGAGCCGTCATGACCACCACCCAGGGCAAGTCCATCGTCGTCACCGGCAGCACGAAGGGGATCGGTCGGGCCCTGGCGCGGGAGTTCCACGCCCGCGGCCACCACGTCGTCGTGAGCGGACGCGACGCGGCCACCGTGGACGGCACGGTCGCGGCGCTGGCCTCCGGGTCCACGGCCCGGGTGGTCGGTCACCCGGCGGACGTCACCGACCCGGCCCAGGTGCAGACGCTCTGGGACGCGGCCGTCGCCGCGCTCGGCCGGGTGGACCTCTGGGTCAACAACGCCGGGGTCGCGCACACCACGGCGGACATCGTCGACACCAGCCCCGACGACATCCGCGCGATGGTGCGCACGAACATGCTCGGCACCATCTTCGGCTCGCAGGTCGCCGTGCGCGGGATGACCGCCCAGGGCCGCGGCCAGGTCTTCAACATGCTCGGCGGCGGCAGCGACGGCCGGTTCCGTCAGGGCATGGGCGTGTACTCCGCCACGAAGCGCGGCCTCGACCTCTTCACCGCGGCGCTGGTCAAGGAGACCGAGGGCACGGGCGTCCGGGTCGGCCAGGTCCGTCCCGGGCTGCTGATCACCGAGGGGTGGCTGCGGGAGGCCGAGCGGGCACCGGAGCAGGTCACCTCGCAGCGCCGGATGCTCAACATCCTGTGCGACGACGTGGACGACGTGGCGCCGTACCTCGTCGAGCAGATGCTCGCCTCCACCAGGAGCGGCGACGCGATCGCGTGGCTGTCGACCGGCCGGCTCACCAAGCGCTTCCTCACCCCGGGCTACACCCGCAAGCACGACGTGCTCGCCCGGCACGGGCTGTAGCGGCGGGGCGGCCGATCGCGGCGTCAGCCGGTCGGCCGGGCCAGGTACCGCCCGCCGGCGACCTCGGTGACCTGGCCGTCGGTGACGACCTGCTGGCCGCGCAGGAAGACGTCGGTGACCTGGGCGGTCATCTCGAAGCCCTCGAGGGGCGTGTACTCCTGGGCCGAGACCGAGTCGCCCGCGCGGACGGTCCAGGACCGGTCCAGGTCGACCAGCGCCAGGTCGGCGTCGAGGCCGATCCGGAGGGCGCCCTTGGTGGCCGCCAGCCCGAACCGCTCGGCGGGGTTGGTCGCGGTGAGCCGCGCGATCCGTCCCAACGGCAGCCCGCGGCGGCGTCCCTCGGTGACCATGCCGGCCAGCAGGTACTCCGCGCCCCCGAAGCCCGACTTCGCCAGGAAGACGTCGTCACGGTCCGCGCCGAACTTCACCTCGTCGCGGCAGCACGCGTGGTCGCTGACCACCCAGTCGATGTCCCCGGCGAGCACGTGGCCCCACAACGCCTCCACGTCCTCGCGCGGTCGCAGCGGCGGGTTCACCTTGCCGCCGAGACCGTGGGCGGTGTGGCAGTCGGCCAGCAGGTGGCCGACGGTGACCTCGCGCCGGAAGTCGATGTGCGGGAAGGTCCGCGCCATCAGGAGGGCGGCCTCGACCGCCGCCCGCGAGGTCAGGTGGAGCAGGTTGATGGTCGGCAGTCCGGTCGCGTGCGCGAGGTACGACGCGATGGTGACGGCGAGGCCCTCGGAGTGCGGCGGGCGGGACTCGTGGTAGGCCTCGAGCCCGGTCAGGGTGCCGTCCTCCTCCACCAGCCTCGTGTAGGCGCTCATGATCTCGGCCGTCTCGCAGTGCAGGGAGAGCGAGATGACGTCGGCGATCTCGGGGAACTTCTGCCGGGCCTCCTCGATGCCGCGCATCACGAACTCGAAGTGCGCGTAGTCGTAGCTCTCGTCCGGCGGGCGTCATCAGGAACGACGACTGGTCGCTGCTGCGGCCGTGCAGGCCGTGACTGCCGTAGAACATGAAGACCTTGAACGACGTCACCCCGTGCTCGGCCACCAGCGCCGGGATCTCGGCGATGTGGGCGCGGCTCATCGGCGCGAGGTGGTAGGCGTAGTCGATGACCGCCCGGCCCTCGGTGAGGTCGAGCACCTCGGGGAAGAACTCGGCGTACGGCCCGCCCTTGTTGAGGTAGTACTGCCCGGTCCGCATGTACGACAGGGCCGTGGTCACGCCGCCCTGGGCGGCGGCCCGGCTCTCGGTGTGGGCGTCCTCGGGCAGCGGGTTGTAGATGCCCCAGTGCTGGTGGGCATCGACCACGCCCGGGAAGGCCACCCGGCCGCCCGCGTCGACCACCCGCGCCGCACGGTCCAGGGGCAGGCCGGGCTCGAGGGCGACGATGCGGCCGTCCCGGACCCCGATGTCCACCGCGACCGGCTCGTCGTCGTCGAGCACCGCGGTGAGGTTGGTGAGGATCAGGTCGTAGTCGGTCATCGGTTCTCCTCGGAGGCGCAGGTGAAGGACACGGCGAGCGGGGCGAGCACGGCGGCCACGTCGGGCCGGGTCGAGAGGTCGAGAACGTCGCCGCGGAGGGTGGCGGCCGTGTCCGCGTCCAGACGGCCGGCGACGTTGTCGGCGAACTTGCGCCCGAGCTCGGCGGCACTGAGCGGGCGGCCGGGGCCGCCGCGGTTGACCAGCACCTCCTCGACCAGCACGTCGCCCGCGTGGGTGCGCAGCGTGACGACGGCCGGGAACTGCCGGGGGAAGATCGCGTCGCACCGCGGGTCGGGGACGACGTCCACCTTCGCCATCAACGCGCGTCGACGCCGCGTCCTGGGCGAGGTCGTCGGAGTAGTCCTCGAGCCCGACGCCGAGGCCGCCGCCGCCGTGCAGGCCCGCCGCGACGGCGTACGGCCCGCTGAACTGGGCCTGGTAGCCCGTCTCCGGACGGCGTTTGGTCTCGATCGGCTCCCCGATCGTGCGGATCACCGCAGAGGCGACGCCGACGGTCACCGACGCCACGTCGTCGGGTCGGACTCCGCGGGCGCGCAGGGCCAGACCGGCGTCGACCACGGCGTGCGTGAAGTGGTTGGCGGGATAGGGCTTGAAGAAGATGCCCGGCACCGCCCACTCGTCGCCCAGGCCACGGGTCACCTCGTCGGGGTCGTACCGGCCGTGGAGCCAGGCCTCGAAGAAGCCGAACCGGCCCTCGAGCACCGTCGGCGGTCCGGTGAACCCGCGGCGGGCCAGCTGGGCGGCCGTGACCGCCGCCTGGGCCGCGATGCCGCAGTGCAGCCGCTTGACCGTGCCGCCGGTGCGGTTGGCCTCGATGATGCCCGAGGCCATCGACGCGGTCAGGCCGAGCGCGTGGAGGACGCCCGCCTCGTCGGCGCCGTACAGCAGGGAGGCGGTCACGGCGCCGCCCATCGCCCCGGTGATCGACGTCGCGTGCTGGCCGTGCTCGAAGAACACCGAGTTGCCCAGGTCCTGGTCGTAGCCCGCCATCCCGAGCCGGACGGCGACCTCGAGCCCGACGGCGATCGCGCGCACGGTCCGCTCGCCGCCGGCGCCGACGTGCTCGGCCGCCGCGAGCGCGGCGGGCACGACGCAGGCACTGGGGTGCAGGACGGACGGCAGGTGGGTGTCGTCGTAGTCGAGCGAGTGCGCGAGCACCCCGTTGACGAGGGCGGCCTGGGCGGCCGTCACCCGGACGGGGGAGCCGACCGCCGTGGCCTGCGGGTGGCCGCCCTGGTCCAGCACGTGACCGACGATCGCGGCGCTGGTGTCGAGGCGGTGGGCGGCGACGCACAGGCCGAGGACGTCCAGGGTTCGCTCGTGGACGCTGCGCGCCACCTCGTCCGGCACCCCGTCCTCGGCGGCGTGCACGGCGAAGGTCGCGAGCTGGGCACCGAGGGTCATCCGCCGACCACCGCGAGGGGCCGCACGGGCGACCCGGTGGCTCCGACGAGGGCCAGGGGCGACAGCACGAACAGGAACTCGTGGACCGAGGCCGCGGCCAGTGCCTCGAGATCCATCGTCTCGATGATGTAGATGCCGTGCTCGACGAGCAGCACCCGGTGCGCCGGCAGCAGCGCGTGCCCGGCCCCGGGCGCCAGGCGCTCGTAGGCGATGGTGTCCGCCCCGGTCGCGTGGACGCCGTGTCCGGCCAGCCACGTCGCCCCGGCCTCGCCGACCCCGGGCACGCCGCCGGTCTGGCCGCGGAACGCGTCGTGGGCGCCGCTGTCGAAGTGCTGGCCCCAGCCGCTGCGCACGAGGACGACGTCGCCCGTC
Source organism: uncultured Actinomycetota bacterium (assembly GCA_963713255.1). Classification (GTDB taxonomy): domain Bacteria; phylum Actinomycetota; class Actinomycetes; order Propionibacteriales; family Nocardioidaceae; genus Nocardioides. The sequence continues at coordinate 113,560 of CAVQLC010000010.1, read as the reverse complement.
CCGACCCGGACGCCCTGCCGGTCGACGGTCGCCTCCAGGTCGGCGACCGTGATCTCGTAGCCGGCATCGAGCCGGGTCGACGCCGAGGGTGCCGGGGACGTCGAGGAGCACGCCCCGGCGCACCATCGGCTCGATGGTGTGGGCGCCGAGCCGCAGGTAGCGGCCGCCCTCGAGGGCGTCGGTCGCGTCGAGGCCGCCGTACAGCTTGCCGTCCTGCGACACGTGCGCCAGTGCGTCGATGTGGGTGCCGACGTGGGTGCCCATGGAGATCATGTCGTTGGCGGCCGACCCGCCGTCCGCGCGGACCTGGTCGCCGTGGCGGCGCGGCAGCGAGTGCCAGTACGCCGGGTGGTTGGGGGACTGGGGCATGCCCACGGTCAGCGGCCGGCCGAGGTCGTGGACCCGGAGACCACCCGCGGCGGCGTCCAGCAGGAGGCGGGTGGTGGGCGTGCTCACGCGACCACCTCGCGCGCCCTCAGGGCGGCGAGCTCGGCCGCGGTGACCCCGAGCTCGCCGAGGACGTCGTCGGTGTCCGCGCCGAGGGCCCGTCCGGTGAAACGGATCGATCCCGGCGTCTCGGACATCCGCCACATCACGTCGTGCTGGAGGACCGGGCCGAGGACGTCGTCCTTGACCTCGGTCAGCATGCCGGTCTCCCGGACGTGCGGGTCCTCGACCAGGTCGCGGGCGCTGTAGACGGGGGCCACGGCCGCGCCGGCCGCGGTGAACGCGTCGAGGACGTCCCGGCGGGAGCGCTGGGCGATCCAGCCGCCCACCATCGCGTCGAGCTCGTCGGCGTGCTGCGCCCGGGTGTGGCCGGCGGCGAACCACGGCTCGTCGACCACCTCGGGGTGCCCGACGAGGCGCAGGACCCGCTCGGCGATGGACTGGGCGCTGGTGGAGACCGCGACCCAGTGACCATCGGCGGTCTCGTAGGCGTTGCGCGGTGCGTTGTTCGTGGACCGGTTGCCGTGCCGGGTCTCGACGACGCCGGTCTGGTCGTAGACGGTGGGGCCGGGACCGACGGCCGTCATGATCGGCTCGAGCAGGTTGAGGTCCACGACCTGGCCGCGACCGCCGTTGCGCTCGCGGGCGAGCAACGCCATCGAGACCGCCGACGAGGCGGCGATCCCGGCGATCGAGTCGGCCAGCCCGAAGGCGGGCAGCGTCGGCGGGCCTTCGGCCTGGCCGGTCAGGTGGGCGAACCCGCTCATCGCCTCGGCGAGGGTGCCGAAGCCCGGGCGGGCGGCGTACGGGCCGGTCTGGCCGAAGCCGGTGATCCGCACGAGGACGAGGCCCGGGTTCACGTCGTGGAGCCGGTCGGGGCCGACGCCCCAGCGCTCCAGGGTTCCGGGCCGGAAGTTCTCGACGACCACGTCGGCGGTCGCGGCCAGCCGCAGGAACACCGCGGCGCCGTCCGGGTCGGAGAGGCTGAGGCCCACGGTCCGCTTGTTGCGCGCGATCTCCTTCCACCACAGGGGCTCGCCGTCCTTGGCCGGGCCGTGACCGCGCATCCCGTCGCCCCGGACCGGGTGCTCGATCTTCACGACGTCGGCGCCGAAGTCGCCGAGGATCTGGCAGGCCAGGGGGCCCGCGAGGATGGTGGAGAGGTCGATGACCAGGAACCCGTTCAGCGGTCCGCTCGTCATGTCTATATAATATACCAAACGGCGGAGACTGGTCACGGGTGGCCGCGATGTCAGCCGGGCCGCGGCGGACGACCACACTGGTGCGGTGACCGGCCGGCAGATCCACGACGTCGGACGCCGGCGGGCCTGGGTGATCTGGCTGACCGCGCTGTCGGTGTACGTGCTCGCGGTGTTCAACCGCAGCTCCCTCGGGGTGGCCGGGCTGATGGCGACCGACCGCTTCGACATCGACGCCGCCCAGCTCGCGTTCTTCACCGTCCTGCAGCTCCTCGTGTACGCCGGGATGCAGATCCCGGTCGGCGTCCTGCTGGACCGCTACGGCTCCCGGGCGCTGCTGCTCACCGGGCTGGTCCTGATGACCGCGGGTCAGCTGGCGTTCGCCTACGTCGAGTCGTTCGGTGCGGCGGCCCTCGCGCGCGGGGTGCTCGGCGCCGGCGACGCGATGGTGTTCGTGAGCGTGATCCGGCTGATCACGGTGTGGTTCCTGGTCCGGCAGGCCCCGTTGGTCACCCAGCTCACCGGACAGCTCGGGCAGCTCGGGGCGGTCGCGGCGGCCGCCCCCCTGGCCCTCGCCCTGCACGCCGTGGGCTGGACCCGCACCTTCGCGCTGGCGTCGTCGCTCGGCGTGGTGCTGATGGTCGTGGTCGTGCTGATGGTCAAGGACTCGCCCTACACGCGCGACGGCGCGGAGCGGATCAAGCTGTCGGCCCTGGCCGGATCGCTCCGGACCGTGTGGGGCAACCCGGGCACCCGGCTCGGGATGTGGTCCCACTTCACCTCGCAGTTCTCGGTCACCGTCTTCGTGCTGCTGTGGGGCTACCCGTTCCTGGTCCAGGGTCAGGGCTGGTCGACGGGCGCCGCCGGGACGCTGCTGATGGCGATGACGGGCTGGGTCGTGGTGAGCGGGCTGGTGCTCGGCGCGCTGGTGGCCAGGCACCCCTTCTACCGGTCCTACATCGTCATCGTGGTGGTGCTGATGATGGCCGCGATGTGGGCGGTCGTGCTCGCGAGGTCGACGCCGGCGCCGGTCTGGATGATCGTCGTGCTCGCCTTCGCCACCGCGTCCGGCGGCCCGGCGTCCATGGTCGGCTTCGACCTGGCCCGGTCCTTCACGCCGGTCGAGGCGGTCGGCCGGGCCAACGGCGTGGTCAACGTGGGCGGCTTCCTCGCGTCGTTGCTGACGATGGGCCTGGTCGGCGTGGTGCTCGACCTGCTGGAGCCCGGCGGCGCCGCGGCGTACGACCTCGACGACTTCCGGGTCGCCCTCAGCGTGCAGTTCGCCTTCTGGGCGTTCGGGATCGCGCAGATCCTGCGCTACCGCCACAAGGCGCTGGACCACCTCGGCCGGGTGCACCCGGGTGCGATCGAGGGGATGCGCCGGGGAATCCCGTTCGTGCACCCCGGGATCGGCGACCGTGAGGGAGTATGAGCGTGTGTGACCATGGGGTCATGCCCTGCCGGCCGGTCCGGCACCTGGAAGAGAAGAGAGCGCCATGTTCCGTGTCCTGATCGTCGTCCTGATCGTCGTGGCCGTCGTCGGCCTCGCCGTGGCCCTCATCCGGAACCGCTAGAACCCGCGTGAGCACGGCTGACTCGGGCCGGCCGACACCCCCCGCGGAGGACCCGCGTGCCGACGAACCCGACCCGCTGCGCGGCTCGCGGACCAGCGGCACCTGGCTGGCGGTCTTCGGGCTGCTGCTCGTGCTCCTGCTGCTCGCGATCTTCATCCTCCAGAACACCGCGGACGTCGAGATCACCTTCCTCGGCTGGACGGGCGAGGCCCCGCTGGCCGCCGCGCTGCTGATCGCCACCGTCGCCGGACTGGCCATCGCGGCCGCCGCCGGGGCGCTGCGCATCCTCCAGCTGCGGCGCCGCGTCAAGCGCGGCCAGCGGTAGCAGTTCAGCCGGGCGTCTCGACCGACACCTGGTCGTCGGCGGTGTCGTCGTGGGGCGCCGCGCCGTCGTAGGGCACGTTCGTCCGGTGGCCGCAGTGCCGCAGGATCGCGCACAGGGCGACGTGCATGGCGTCGGCGCCGACGATGCGCTCGGTGGGGAAGGGCACGTCGGTGGGGATCACGGCGCTGGCCCGGTCCTGCCAGCCGCCGAGCCCGCCGTGGCAGCCGACCAGACCCTCGAAGGCGGCGACCTCCTCGGTGCCCGGGTCGAGCAGGCTGTTGACGTAGATGTCGGGCGCCTCGGGGCGGTGGGCGACGCGGTGGACGAACCCCGGCGCGTAGGGCCCGAAGGGGGCCAGCGGGTCGTCGCCCTCGATGTGGCCGTCGTCGAGCCGGTGCGACCCGTGGTTCCCCAACGCGATCGGGCCGTCCTGGTCGGTGACCACGACGAAGCCGACGCCGGGGTGCTGCGCCAGGCCCTCGACGAGGCCGGGGAAGCGTTGGTGGAGGGTGGCCCGGTCCAGGCGTTGCTTCTCGCCGCGCACGTAGATGAGTCCGAGGTTGCCGGAGCCGAAGACGTGGAAGGTCTCCTCGCCGGTCGCGTTGCGGTCCGCGGACCGGGCCGTGGTGTCGCCGGGGGTGACCTGGTCGGGCTGGTTGCGGCTGCTCTTGTCCATGGCCTGGGAGGCGCTGGTCATCCGGCGGCCGCTGACGCTGCCGGGGGAGGCCAGCTCGTCGACCAGCGCCTGGGTGCGGCCCCAGCCCTCGACGCTGTCGTCGGAGGCGGCCACGTCGCTGTCGGCCAGCCGGGCCACCAGGGCGGCGAGGTCCTCGCCGTAGCGGTCGGCGAAGATGGCGCCCTGGGACTGTCCGTGGTCGGAGACGATCACGATCCGGTAGCGGCGGGGGGCGGCCGCGGCGACCTGCTCGAGCTGGTGGAGCACGGCGTCGATGGCCTCGAGCGCCTCGAGGCTCTCGGGGCGGAGCACGCCGGCGTGGTGGGCGACCTCGTCGTAGTCGACGTAGTCGACGTAGATCGAGCGGGTGCCGCGCAGCAGGTGCTCGGCGACCAGGATGGTGTTGAGGTCGCGCAGGGCGCCGTTGGTGACCGACCGCAGCAGCGCGGTCTCCCAGTTGCGTTCGCAGCGAGGCTGGACGTCGCGGCGGATCGCCCGCTTGGCCTGGAACCGGTCCCGGGTCAGCTCGGAGACCGTGCGGGACAGGGCCCGGGTCAGCCCGGAGGGGTTGAGCACGAAGTTGGCGACGGCGCGTTGGGCGAGCTCCCCGCCGCGGGCCCGCCTGCTCATGGTCAGCACCGCGGTGGGGGCGTCGCCGGTGAACAGGTTGCTGATGCTGACCCCGTCGTCGACCAGACAGCCCCCGGCCGGTGGACATGTCCTCCTCGATGACCGCGGCGTCGGCCGGCTTGTTGGCCACCATCACCTTGTCCCGGGCGCGGTCGTACCAGCGGAAGGCCGGGATGCCGTCGATGACGCCGTGCAGGATCCCCATCTGGCTCGCCGGGGTGGTGGCGGGCAGCTTGGGCGTCCACTCGGTCATCAGGTGGCTGCCCGACCGGATCCACCGGGTCAAGGTGGGCACCGTGCCCGCGGTGATGGCCATCTGCAGCACCGGGAACGGGACCCCGTCCATCTGGACGAACAACACGCCGTCCACCTCCGGGTCGTCGACCACCACCGGGCGCCGGCGATGGGTCGAGACCAGCCTGCCGACCAGCACCTGGGAGGTGCCCGCGCTGCCGGCCCACCCCAGCACGGTCCCGACCAGGCCGACCACGATGGCCACCACGAGGGCCGACCAGTAGTCGTCCAGGGTGACCATCGGCAGCAGCCAGGCCGCGACCATCACCACCAGGGCCTGCCCCAGGAACGCCAGCAGCAGCACCCCCAGCCAGCCCAACCGGACCGCGAAGCCCACCAACACGGGCTGCAGGACCACCCCGACCAGCGCCAGGACCGCGGCGAAGAGCAGCGGCCCGCCCGGCGGTCCGGCGTGGAAGCCCGAGAGCAGCCAGTCGCAGATCCACACCGCGGGGACCGTGACCAGGACGGCCATCAGGTAGGCGCCCAGCTGGGCGCGCCAGGGCCGCCGGAAGCTCTCCCGGGTCAGCTCGCCCGCCACCTGCGCGCGCGCCGACCCGGCCTCCTGGTTCGTCATGTCTGGTCCGTTCCGCTCGGGGCTAGTACTGCTCGTCCTGCTCGCGCTCGGCGATCTCGATCTCGATCGCGAGACCCTTGACGATCCGCCCGGTCGCCGCCGCGACCCGCGCCGTCCCGACGATGGGGGCGATCGCGGCCAGGACTCCCTGCACCCGCTCCGGCTCGACCCCGAGGTCGCCGGCCACCTCCAGGTTCATCATGTACGAGAACGTGGAGGCATCCACCGCCACCAGCGCCGCGATCCGGACCAGCATCAGCGTCTCCGGGTCCAGGCTCGAGGCCGCCACCGAGTCCGCCGTCATGCTCGCCAACAGGTCCAGCACCGGTGTCTCGCTCGTCGACTCCGTCATCGTTCCCACCTTTCCTCGATCTCTCGTTCGGAGATCCTTCGGATCCGATCCCAGCCGACCCGGCGCCGTCCTGCATCACCCGAAGTGAATGAGAGCGCGGCGTGGCACCGAGTCTGCGCGCGGGACCCGGGTGCGCTCGGAACCTACGATCGCAGTCATGGACGTCATCGACTGGCTCCTCGACGGTGACCCCGCGATCCGGTGGCAGGTGCTGCGCGACCTCGTCGCCGCGCCCGCCGACCAGGTCGCCGCCGAGCGCGCCCGGGTCGGGACCGAGGGCTGGGGAGCTCGCCTGCTCGCCAGGCGCGATCCCGACGGGCAGTGGGGCGGCGGCGCGTGCTTCCCGCGGCGCGTCATCGACGACTGGCGGGCCGGCATCGAGCCGGACTTCTCGCACGGGCAGCCGTGGACCGCGACGCTGCCCACGCTGATGCTGCTGCACGACCTGGGCCTGGATCCGGAGGATCCGACTGCCCGCGAGACGATCCGGCTGGTCGCGGCGAACTGCCGGTGGGAGCACGACGACGAGCCGTTCTTCGACGGCGAGGTCGAGCCGTGCATCAACGGCCGGACGCTCGCGATCGGGGCCGCGTTCGGTGCGGACGTCGACGGCCTGGCCTCGCGGCTGCTCGCCGACCAGCTCGATGACGGCGGCTGGAACTGCTGGACCGAGCACGGCGCCACCGTGTCGTCGTTCGACTCGACGATCTGCGTGCTCGAGGGCCTGCTCGACTACCAGCTGTCCGGCGGGACGGTGGCCGTGGCGGAGGCGCGCCGCGGCGGTGAGGAGTACCTGCTGGAGCGGCGGCTGTTCAGGCGCAGGAGCACCGGCGAGGTGCCGGAGCCGCACTGGCTCGAGTTCTCCTGGCCGCCGCGGTGGCACTACGACGTCCTCCGCGCCCTCGACCACTTCCGCCGCACCGGCGAAGCCCCGGACCCTCGGGTCGACGAGGCCGTGCAGCTGGTCCGGGACAAGCGTCGCCCCGACGGCACCTGGCCGCTGGAGAACACCCACCCGGGAGAGACCTGGTTCGCCTTCGAGGACGGCGACGGGCGACCGAGCCGGTGGAACACCCTGCGGGCCCTCCGCGTCCTCGACTGGTACGACCACGGGCGTTCGACACAGGCGTGACGCTGGCTGTGCCGGGGACCGGGTGAGGGCGTCGCGTGACGAATCGTCCACCTGCGATGACCTGTCGGCCCGGCTAGCGACCGGCGGTGTCAGTGGCGCGTGAATCTCGCCATTCAGGGAGCTCTCGTCCCTTAGGACTGACTCGCAGAATCGACCACGTGGCCCGGCAACCGGATCGGCACCGCCCGCCCGTCAGGTGAAGAGACTGACTCCGCCCGGGCCGACCAGCAGACCGGTGACGATGATCGCGATGCCCCACAGCACCTGCCCCCGCACCAGAAGACCGAGACCGCTCATGATCAGCATGACCGCAAAACCCCATAGCACCAGCGTCATTGGGTGCTCTCCTTAGACCTCTTCGCGAGGCGTCTCGACTCCCTCCACGCGCGAAGCGGACTTTGGGAGGTTTCGCGCGGGTGCGCCCGTCCCTGCCATGGTCGTCCTCCAGGGCGCCCGGCACGGGCAATGACCATTTCCCGTCGCCCTTGTCTAGTCCGCCCAGCCGCCTCGTCGATGCGCGACCACCGTCTACGGCGCCCGAGGCGAGACCGTCCATACGCTCACCTGCTGGTGGGAGACCATGCCGGCTCGACGGCCGCGTACGTCGGCATCACCCGCGGCCGAACACTGAACATCGCGCTCGTCGTCGCCGACTCCGTCGAGGACCGAGAGTCCCGCGGACTCCGTGCGGACTGGATAGGGTCCCTAGCCCTCAACCTGCGCAAACGCGCCGCGTCAGCGGTAGTTGGTGAACTGCACCGCGAACTCGTAGTCCTGCGCCTTGACCAGCGCGATGATCGCCTGCAGGTCGTCCCGCTTCTTCGACGACACCCGCAGCTCGTCGCCCTGGATCTGGGCCTTGACGCCCTTCGGCCCCTCGTCGCGGATCAGCTTGGAGATCTTCTTCGCGTCCTCGGAGGTGATGCCCTCCTTGAGCGCGATCCCGATCTTGGACTGCTGGCCGGACTGCCGGGGCTCGCCGGCGTCGAGGATCTTCAGCGACTGGTCACGCTTGATGAGCTTGGTCTTGAAGACGTCGAGGACGGCGGTGGCCCGGTCGTCGGCGGACGCGGTGATCTCGATCGCGTCGTCGCCCTTCCACTCGATCGTGGCTCCGGTGCCCTTGAAGTCGAAGCGGGTCGCGATCTCGCGCGCCGTCTGCCCCAACGCGTTGTCGACCTCCTGGCGGTCGATCTTGCTGACGATGTCGAACGACGAGTCGGCCATGGGTGTCCTCCAGTTTTCTGCTGCTGCGGATCAGACGCTATCGTTGCGCCTCGTTGTTCCTCGACCAAGTCGGTCGGGGCCAGCACCCCGGCAGGTTGCCCGAGCGGCCAATGGGAACGGACTGTAAATCCGTCGGTGTATGCCTTCGCAGGTTCGAATCCTGCACCTGCCACCCGTGAGCGAGGGCCGCTGACCAGCGTGTGATGCGCCGGTCAGCGGCCCTTCTCGCGTCTCGACAGCTAGAGACCCGTCTCCGCCGCGACCCGACCCTGGTCGACGGCGTCGCGGAGCGCCGCGTAGTCGCGCTCGTTCTGGTCGGCGTAGAGCTCGGCGAACGACGCGATCGACCGGTCGAAGCGGTCGCTGGTGCCGAGATAGCTCGAGATCGCGACCGGGTCACCGGACCGGGCGTGGGCCCGCGCCAGCGTCCAGCCGCACAGCCGGCCGTAGGCGGCCAGGGTGTCGGGGTCCATGGCCTCGATGACCGCCGATCCCTTGCCGTCCCACATCTGGCGGACGTAGAAGTCGCGGGTCACCCCGTCGATGCCGTCGGTGCGCAGCCAGCCGAGCATCACGTCACTGGCGGCCTGCATGAGCCGCTGCCCCTCGACCACCCGCTGGCCGTGGTTGGCGTACTTGCTCTTCCCCAGGAAGGGCTCCAGCACCGAGGGCTGGGCTTCCTTGGCCTGCAGGAACAGCGGGTCGGAGATGTCGTTGCCGAGCATCAGCACGACCCAGGCGCGAGTACCGACGCTGCCCACGCCGACGACCTTGCGGGCCGCGCCCAGGAAGCTGTAGCGGTCCAGCAGGCGCCGGTGGTCGCCCTGGAGGCTGCGCTGGTAGTTGCGGAGCAGGGCTCGGAACGCGTCCGCGACCTGGTGGTACTCGAGGTCGGGAAGCAGGTCCTCGAGCGGCACGATCAGCGGGGGATCCCCGATCAGCCGGGGTTCGCCCGTCGACGACCGTGACGAGCTTCTTGAAGGCCCGCACGCTGTCCTTCGAGCGGGCCTTGGCGACGTTCCGGGCGTACCGCTTCTGGGCCTGCTTGTCCATCTGGGACACCCAACGCCGCTCGATCTCGTCCGTGTCCAGGCGCGAGGTCCACACCTCCATCGTGCGCATCCCCGCGAAGTCCGCCATGGACCGCCGGTACGCCAGGGCCACCGCCAGGTTGACCGACTCGCGCTCCTCGGCGTCGAACCCGCGGTCGCGGCCCGCGACGGCGAAGCTCGTCACCAGCCGCTTGACGTCCCACTCGAACGGGCCGGGCAGCGTCTCGTCGAAGTCGTTGATGCTGAAGACGAGCCGCCGGTCCGGAGCCGCGAAGACCCCGAAGTTCGACAGGTGCGCGTCACCGCACAGCTGCACCGACATGCTGGTCCGTGGGGTGCCGGCCAGGTCGGACGCCATCAGGTAGGCGGCGCCGCGGTAGAACGTGAACGGCGAGACCAGCATCCGGCCGTACCTGATCGGCACCAGCTCGGGCACCCGCGTGGCCGCCTGCTCCTGCAGCAGGTCCACGGGATCGGCGCGGTCGGGGGAGGGCACCCAGCCCCCGTGCACGGAGCGGGGTACGGCGGCCCGCGCTCGCTTCCCCTGGTCCGCACGCTCCGCCAGGGTCTGGTCCGCGATCTGCTTCGACGCCATCAGCCGATCGCACACCAGTTCCCGCACCGGCGCGTCACCTCTCCGGGGTGAGGGAACGACCGGCTGAGCCGGTCACCTGATGCGGGTGAGCCCACGCAATCCGGAGCAGGACAGGGTCTGTCCCCAATCCACGAAACGGAGCCGCGCGATGGCCTGTCTGTTCGCCCTGCTGGGCGGTCTCTTCCCGCGGTTCGCCCTGATCATCGTCTGGATCGCGCGGCCGAAGATGGTCGACGCCGCGTTCGACACCTGGATCTGGCCGCTCCTCGGGCTCCTGTTCCTGCCGTTCGCCACGTTGATCTACGTGATCTTGTGGCAGGCCGGGGGACTCGGCGGCTGGGACTGGTTCTGGGTGTTCCTGGCGGCCCTTCTCGACATCGGCCACTGGGGCGCCTCCGCGACCCAGCGTCGGCAGGTTCCGGGATATCCCTCCAGCGCTCAGGCGTGACCGACCACCATCCAGCGGCCACTGCGATAAACCCACTGCTGGACGGGCCCAGCACGGGCTAGCGTGCCGGGCATGACGAACGCCCGCAGCCTGACCCAGGACGAGGCCCGCGAGCGCGGTGCGCTCCTCGAGGTCCACCGCTACGACCTCGAGCTCGACCTCACGGGTCTGGCCGCGGGCGACACCCTGCGGGCCACCTCACGGGTGACCTTCTCCGCCGCCACGCCCGGCGCCACGACGTTCATCGAGTGCCTGGGCGACGTCGAGGAGGCCACCCTGAACGGCACACCGCTGCCCTCCGGCCCCGCACCCGGCGGCCGGCTGGAGCTGCCGGACCTGGCGACCGACAACGTCGTCGTCGTGCGCTCGGTGCAGCACCGCACGGGCGCCGGGCAGGGCGTCCACCGCGCCGTCGACCCGGCCGACGGCGAGGTCTACGTGTGGATGAGCTTCGAGCCGGACGACGCGCGCGTGGTGTTCGCCTGCTTCGACCAGCCCGACCTCAAGGCGGTCTTCGGGATCACCGTGCACGTGCCGGAGCCGTGGACGGTGACCAGCAACACCGGCGACGCCACCGTCTCGACGACCGCCGGGGTGAGCACGTGGTCGTACGGCGACACGCCGCCGCTGTCGACGTACGTCCCCGTGGTCAACGCCGGACGGTTCGTCGAGCTGCGCAGCGAGCGGGGCGGCTACGACCTCGGTCTCTTCGCGCGCCGCTCGCTCGCGCCGATGCTCGAGCGCGACGCCGAGGAGCTGTTCGACCTCACCGCCAAGGGCCTGGCCTTCTACGGCGAGCAGTTCGCGCTGCCGTTCCCGCAGCGGCGCTACGACCAGGTGTTCGCCCCCGAGATGGGCGGTGCGATGGAGAACTACGGGTGCGTCACCTGGAGCGACAGCTTCATCTTCCGCGACCCGCCGTCGTACGCCGAGCGCGAGGTGCGCGCCCTCGTGCTGCTGCACGAGATGGCGCACATGTGGTTCGGGGACATGGTGACCATGCGCTGGTGGGACGACCTCTGGCTCAACGAGTCCTTCGCGGAGTGGGCGTGCGGCTGGTCCGCCGTCGCGTGCACCGAGTTCACCGACATGTGGGCGATGATGCTGGCGACGGAGAAGCAGGACGCGTACGCCGCCGACGCCGCGCCGACGACGCACCCGATCCGCCAGGGGCTCGCAGACGTGGAGAGCGCCGCGGCGACCTTCGACGACATCACCTACCCCAAGGGCGCGGCGGTCCTCAAGCAGCTCGTCGCGTTCGTCGGCGAGGACGTCTTCGTGACGGCGCTGCGCGGCTACTTCCGCAAGCACGCCTGGGGGAACACGACCCTGGACGACCTGATCGCGGAGGTCGCCGAGGCCAGCGGCCGGGACCTGTCCGGCTGGGTCGAGGGGTGGCTGGAGACCTCGGGCACCGACCGGCTCGTCCTCGAGCGCAACGACGGCGGCCTCACGCTGGTGGCGACCTCCCCCGAGGGACGGGGACCCCTCCCTCACCGGCTGCAGATCGGCGCCTATCGCGGACGGCGACGCCGGGCTTCGCCTGGTCGACACGATGCAGGTCACCGTGGCCGGCGAACGCACCGCGGTGCCCGGCGGGGACGGGGCGGACCTGCTGCTCGTCAACGACGACGACCTGACCTTCGCGATCGTGCGTCCGGACCCGGTGTCGCTGGACCTGCTGCTCTGAGCCGCGGGGCGGAGCTGCCCACGGCCGTGGGCCGCACGCTGGCCGTGACCACCGCCTGGAACATGTTGTACGACGGGGAGCTGACCGCCGAGCGCTTCGTCGACTGTGCCGTCGGGCGTGCTCGCCCGGGAGACCGCGGACTCCGTCATCGAGCCGCTGCTCGGACGCGTGGTCCAGGCCGCGGACCACTGGGCGCCGCGGGCGGCCCGGCCGGTCCTCCTCGCCCGGGTCGCCGACCTGTGCCTCTCCCTCGCGGACGACCCGGGCCGTCGGCAGGCGGCCCTGCGGGGGCTCGCGCAGAGCGCCACCACTCCCGAGCAGCTGACCGCCCTGGCGGGCCACGCCACCGAGCCGGACCTGCAGTGGCGCAGGCTCACCAGGCTGGCCGAGCTGGACGCGCTCGACGAGTCCGACCTCGAGCGGTTGCTCGTCGAGGACCCCAACCCGGACGCCTGGATCAACGCCTGCCAGGTGCAGGCAGCCCTCCCTGCGGCCGACGCGAAGGAGCGCGCCTGGCAGAGCGTGGTCGTGGACCGCAAGATCCCACCGGGGGTGCTGGGGCTGGTCGGTCGGTCGTTCTGGAGACCCGGCCAGGACGATCTCCTCGCGCCCTACGCCGAGCGGTTCCTCGAGTCGCTCCCGCTCCTCGGCGACGCCGGCATGCTGTGGGCGCTGAGCCTGTCCGGCGGGTTCTACCCCGGGGTCGGCGGCGACGACGGTTTCGTCGATCGCCTCGAGCAGGCGACCGACCGGGACGAGGTGAGCCCGCTGGTCCGGCAGTCGGTGCGGACGCTCAACGACCGTCGGCGCCGCCGCGAGGCCGCGCGGCGTGCGGGGGACGAGCCCAGCGCCTGACGTGCCGGACTAGCTGCCCGGTCCGAACCGATCGAGGAGGACTCCGTGCCGCAGGCCGCGGTCGCTCACGGTGAACACCTCGCAGCCGAGCTTGTCCATGATGGTGCGCACGATGCACGCCCCGGCGAGGATGACCTCGGCACGGGCGGGCTGGAGGCCGGCGATCTCCCGCCGCCCGGCCGCGTCCAGGGAGCGGTACTGCTCGATCTGCCGGTCGACCTCGGCCCGGTCCAGGCGGGTCCCCTGGACGACATCGGGGTCGTAGGTGGTCAACCCGTGCTTCACGGCGGCGAGGTTGGTCACCGCGCCACCCATCGCCACGACCGCGTCCGGCTCCGGCCGTCCGTCGAGGCGCCCGAGGTCGTCCGCCATGGCTGCCCGGGCCTCGGCGACGACGTCGGCGGAGACCGCCTCGGTCAGCCCGAACCGCTCGGTGAACCGGACGGCACCGACCTCGAGGCTGAACCGCTCGTCGACCACCGGGCCGCGCCCGAAGCTGAACTGCGAGCTCCCGCCGCCGGTGTCGAAGGCGACGACCGTCCCCTCTCCGAGCCCGACGCCGGTCGCGACCGCGACGTACGCCAGTCGACCTTCCTCGTCCCCCGGGATGACCTCGAGCGACAACCCCGCGCGCTCCCGCAGGGTCTCTGCCACCACGGCCTGGTTGCGCGCCCTGCGCAGCCCGGCCGTGCCCACCACGGCGAAGGCCAGCACGCCGAGGTCCCGGGCCTCGTCCGCCATCGCACTCATCGCACGCACGGTGCGCTCGAGCGGTTCGGCCCCGATGTCGCCGGTCGCCTCCAGGCCTTCACCGAGCCGGGTGACGACCGCTCGGTCGACCACCGAGCGCCAGGGGCCGTGCCCGTCGGCATCGAGCTCCGCGACGTGGAACTTGGTCGAGTTGGTCCCGGCGTCGATGACGGCGTAGCGCTGCGGGACCGCGTCGACCAGCCGGCGGAGACCGGCCGGGACGTCCACGTTGACGTAGCCGGCCAGGCCGAGGTGCTCGATCGTGGCGAGGACCGCCGCAGGGTCGGTCGACTCGACGGCGATGGAGGTCGTCCGGTGCGGGCCGACCTCGAACACCGCGCGCTCGGCCTGGCAGCCCGCGACCGTGTAGCGGTGCCGTTGCTTGCGGACGGGAACCGCCCGCGGGCCGCCCGGCTCACCGGCCCCGGCCGCCGCCAGGACGTCGTCGAGGGTCAGCCCGTCGGTCGGGACCTCCGGCAGCGGCCTGCGGAGGCCCTGGAACACCGTCCGGGCGGCGTCCGGCGTCGAGGGGGAACGGGACCTTGAGGATCGGTTCCCACCGCTGCAGCCCGGTCGCATCGGTCTCGCGGAGCACCTTGACGTCCACCAGTCCGTGCCGGACCTTGACGTTGTCCCCACCGGGAGCGAGGAGGTAGACCTCGTCGCTCTCGTCGACGGCGGTGGCCTCCAACGCGTCGAACACCGCGTCCGCACGGACGCTCCGGGCGAACGTGCGCCACTCCCAGCGAGGGACGATCGAGGCCATGACCGCGCCACCTCCTCACCCGCGGCTCCCGACGGAGCCGCCGTGTGGGCATGCTAGCGCCGTGGCCTCACGGACGACCCGCCCCTCGACGGCGCGCACGCTGGCCGTCGTCACCGCCTGCCTGGTGCTGGGCCACGGGTGCGGCGCCCAGCCGGACCCGGAGCCCACGCCGGCCGCGGGCGCGTCGGCGTCAGAGGGTCGGTGCGCACGCCCGCTCGGCGGCGAGGAGACCGTCCTCGAGGTCGCGGCCGACGTCCGGCTCCCGGCTGCGGTGTACGGCGAACCGGGCGCCGACACCGCCCTGGTGCTGCTCCACCAGACCAACCTCGACGGGCTGTGCGGGTGGGACGCCTTCGGCCGGGACGCCGTCGAGCGGGGCTTCGCCGCGGTCTCGTTCGACATGTGCGGGTGGGGGGCCTCGGAGTGCCCCGAGGAGTGGAGCGAGCAGACCTCGGAGCAGGTCGCGGCCGCGGTGGACCTCGCCCGGACCGACCTCGACGCCGACCGCGTCGTCCTGGTCGGGGCCTCGATGGGCGGAGCGCGCACGGTCTTCGCGATGGCCGACGGGGTGGACGCCGACGCCTGGGTCTCCCTCTCGGGAGCACCGGCGTGGGACGGCCGGGTGACCGCCGACGAGGCCGCCGCGATCGGCGCTCCCGGGATGGTGATGCACGACCCCGACGACGGCGACGCCGAGTTCGCTGCCTCCCGGCTGACCGCGGAGCGGGCCGACGCGGAGTTCGTGCGCGGCCGCGGGGGGCACGGCTACGACATGGTGCTGCGGATCGACGGCGGTCTCACGCCCCTGGGCGAACGGGTCCTGGACTTCGCGGCGGGTCCCTGAACGCCCTCGGCACCGCCCATCCGATCCCCGGACGTCTCCGAACCACTCGTACAGCGGCCGCCCGGCGCCGCACGTTTCGTAAGGATCCGCGATGAGACTGACCACCAGACTGCCCAGCCCCGCCCTGACCGTCTCGATCGCCGCGCTGGTGGTCGCCCTCGGTGGGACGTCGTACGCCGCCGGCCTGATCGGCTCCCGGGACATCCAGGACAACGCGATCCAGTCCCGGGACATCAAGGACAAGACGATCACGAGCAGCGACCTCAAGAAGGGCGGCGTGAAGAGCAGCGACGTCCTGGACGGGACGCTCCAGACCAAGGACTTCAAGGCCGGCCAGGTGCCGAAGGGGCCCCAGGGGCCCGCGGGGGTCGGCCGCTGGGCCCTCATCAACGCGGCCGGTCAGATCGAGGCGCAGTCCGGCGGCTTCACGGTCACCGCGGGCTACCCGGCCGCGCCGGCCGCCGCCAACGGCAACGTCTACATCAACGCCAACGAGCCGCTGACCAACAACGGCATCCTCGCCACGATCGCGCTGCAGAACACCGTGGACCAGAGCACCCCACCCGACGGCATCAGCAACGGCACCTCGGCCCTGGCGGACTCCAACCCCGAGTTCTCCGGCGAGATCGCCGTCAGCCGCTGCGCGCCCACCGGCACGTTCGTCACGAACTGCGCGCCGGCCGGCACCAACAACGTCAACACGCTGGTCGTGAGCCCGCGCAACAGCGACGGCACCCGCACCGCGGACGGGTCGCGCAAGCGCTTCTACGTGGTCGTCACCGGCGACTCGTCGGACTACGTCGCTCCCTGACGGCCCTCAGGGTCGGGCGGGCCGGATCGTCCCCGTCACGTCACCGAGGGCCAGGCGACCGCCCCCCGTCGACGCCGCGGTGTAGCGCAGCGTGACGGTGTCGCCGTCCTCGAGGAAGGTCCGCTCCCCGTCCCCGACCGCGAAGGGCTGCGTGCCGCCCCAGCTCAGCTCCAGGAACGACCCACGCTGCGCCGGGTCGGGGCCGCTGATCGTCCCGGAGGCGAACAGGTCGCCGGGCCGGACGCTCGCGCCGTTGCAGGTCAGGTGCGCGAGCATCTGCGCGGGCGACCAGTACATCGACGCGTACGGCGGCCGCGCGACCACCGTGCCGTTGAGCGAGACCTCCACCTCGATGTCGAGGCCGGCCGGCTCCACGACGCGCAGGTAGTCCAGCGGGGCGGGCTCCTGGCCGGGCAGCGGGGTCCAGGCGGCGGCCAGGGCCTCGAGGGGCGTGACCCAGTGGGAGATCGACGTGGCGAACGACTTGCCGAGGAACGGGCCGAGCGGGACGTACTCCCAGGCCTGGACGTCCCGGGCCGACCAGTCGTTGAGGCCGACGACACCGAAGACGTGGTCGGCGAACGCGGCCGTGGTCACCCGCGAGCCGAGCGCCGACCCGGTGCCGAGCACGAAGCCGAGCTCCGCCTCGATGTCGAGCCGCCGGGACGGGCCGAAGGAGGGCTCGGGCCCGTCCCCTCGGGGTCGGCCCCTCGAGACCCGCTGACCGCAGGGACGGACGACGTCGGTGCCCGAGGGCACGACGGTCCCGCCGCGACCGTGGTAGCCGACCGGGAGGTGCCGCCAGTTCGGCAGCAGCGGCTCCTGGTCGGGCCGGAAGATGCGCCCGACGTTGGAGGCGTGGTCCAGGGAGGCGTAGAAGTCGACGTAGTCCCCGACCACGAACGGCATCAGCAGCGGCGCGCCGGCGAGCGGCACCAGGTGGGGCGCCACGAGGTCGCGCCGGGTCGGGTCGCTGAGCAGCCCGGTCACCCAGGCGCGGGTCTCGCTCCACACCGGCCGACCGGCACCGAGGAACGCGTTGAGCGACGGGCGCTCGAAGAGGTGCTGGCTGTCCGGCCGGTCGGCCGCCGCGATCCGGGCGAGGTCGACCACGTGGTCACCGATCCGCACCCCGACCCGGGCAGGCTCGTCGCCGCGCGCGAACACGCCGTACGGAAGGTGGTCGACGTCGTACGGCGAGCCGGTGGCGCCCTCGACCCAGGTGGTCATGCGTGCTCCAGGAGTCCGGCGGCGACGAGGGTCTCGAGCGGTTCCTCGACCGAGCACGAGCCGAACGAGGTGAACCAGCGCCGCCCCCCGGCCAGGTCCGTGTCCCGGGCGAGCCGGATCAGGGCGTCGTCGTCGGGCTCGTCGAGGATCGCGGCCACCTCGTGCGTGGCGTCGCCGTCGAACGCGCGCCGGGTGGCGGTGAGGACGTTGAGGAACCCGTGGTGCTCGAAGCCGGTGGCGGGGTCGCGGTGTCGCAGGGCCCGGTGCATCCCGGCCGTGCACTTGAACGGTGTCTCCCGGTCCAGCGCCGCGTCGATCCAGCTCGCGAGGGTCCGGCCGGACGGGAACAGGTCGGCCTCGAGACCACCGGTCCGGAACTTGAGCCGGAGCTCGGCCTGGGCCACCACGTCGGCCGCCGCGAGCCAGTCGGCGCCCGGGTCGACCTGCGGCAGCTCGACGTACACCGGGACGGCCTCGTCGAGCGCGCCCTCGGACCGTGCGGCCTCCACCGCGGCCACCACGCGGCGCGCGTTGCCCGTGAGGTCGTCGAGGTCGCGCAGCGCGATCTCCAGACCAGCCAGCTCGAGCCCCAGCCTGCGGCACAGCCCGGCCGGTCCGGCCAGCTGACCGGCGCCACCGGTCACCACCACCGACAGCCGGGCCGGGGAGCCGCGGAGCAGCGGCACGTCGGTGTCGCGGACGACGAACGAGCCCACGAGGTCGGCCCACCACTCGCCGCGCCGCGCGACGTGCGCCGCGGCGGCGTCGTGGAGGGGGGCGTCGCCGGGCGGGAAGATCGCCGCGTCGTCGACGAGGTGGGTCCATGCGATGGGCAACGACACGGGACTAACGTAACGGGGCATGGCGCACTACAGGTCGGTCGGTGAGGTCCCGCCCAAGCGGCACACGCAGCACCGGGACCCCGACGGCAACCTCTACCGCGAGGAGCTCATGGGCGAGGAGGGCTTCTCCTCCGACTCGGCGCTGCTCTACCACCGGGGCGTGCCCTCGGCGATCGTCGACTCGCAGGTCTGGGAGCTCCCCGACCAGAGCCGGACCCCCAACCACCCGCTCAAGCCGCGGCACCTCAAGCTGCACGACCTCGAGACCGGCACGGACGCGGTCATCGACCGGCGGATCGTGCTCGGCAACAACGACGTCCGGATCGCCTACGTCGTCACCGGGACCGACCCGTCGGCGTACTACCGCAACGCCATCGGTGACGAGTGCGTGTACGTCGAGGTGGGCTCGGGGACGGTGGAGACCGTCTTCGGGGTGCTGTCCTACCGGGCCGGCGACTACGTGATCGTGCCGCGCGCGACCGACCACCGGTGGGTGCCGGCCGAGCCGAGCCGCCTCTACGCGATCGAGGCCAACAGCCACATCCATCCGCCCAAGCGCTACCTGAGCCGGTTCGGGCAGCTCCTCGAGCACGCGCCGTACTGCGAGCGGGACCTCTACGCCCCGACCGAGACGCACCTGGTCGAGGGCACCGACGTCGAGGTGCTCGTGAAGCACCGCACCAGCGGCGGCATCGTCGGGTCGAGGCTGACCTACGCGACGCACCCGTTCGACGTCGTCGGCTGGGACGGCTGTCTGTACCCCTACACGTTCAACGTCGAGGACTACATGCCGATCACCGGCAAGGTGCACCAGCCGCCGCCGGTGCACCAGGTCTTCGAGGGCTGGAACTTCGTGGTCTGCAACTTCCTGCCGCGCAAGGTGGACTACCACCCGCTGGCCATCCCGGTGCCGTACTACCACTCCAACGTCGACTCCGACGAGGTGATGTTCTACGTCGGCGGCGACTACGAGGCGCGCAAGGGCTCGGGCATCAACCTCGGCTCGATCTCGCTGCACCCCGGTGGGCACGCCCACGGCCCGCAGCCGGCCGCGATCGAGGCGTCGCTCGGTGCGGACTACTTCGAGGAGTCCGCGGTCATGGTCGACACCTTCGCGCCGCTCGAGCTCGGCGAGGGCGGCCGTGCGGTCGAGGACCCGGCGTACGCCTGGTCGTGGGCCGGCCGCGGCCCCGACGGCGGGGACAGCCCCGCCGTCTTCTCGAACTCCTGACGCCGGCGCGCGGCACACTGGACCCGTGAGCAACCCCGAACGCAACCCCGCCGAGATCGTCTGCGAGCCGGGAGGCTCGTCCGGGGTCGAGGTGATCGCCCCGCGGCTGGTGCCCCTGGGTGGCCTGCGGGCGATGCAGGTCCGGCGCACCCTGCCCTCGCGGGAGCGGTCGCTGGTCGGCGCCTGGTGCTTCGCCGACCACTACGGGCCCGATGCCGTCGCGGACACCGGCGGGATGTCGGTCGCGCCGCACCCGCACACCGGGCTGCAGACCGTGAGCTGGCTCTTCACCGGCGAGATCGAGCACCGCGACAGCGACGGGCACCACGCGACGGTCCGTCCCGGCGAGCTGAACCTGATGACCGCCGGCCGCGGCATCAGCCACTCCGAGGTGTCCCTGCCCGGCACGACCACGCTGCACGGCGTCCAGCTGTGGGTGGCGCTGCCCGACGACGCGCGGCACGGCGACCCGGGCTTCGCGCACTACGCACCCGACCCCGTCTCCGGCGAGGGCTGGGCGGCCCGGGTGTTCCTCGGTGAGCTGCTGGGCGAGGTGTCGCCGGTCGCGACCGCGACGCCGTTGCTCGGCGCCGAGCTGCTGCTGGACGCCGGCGCGACGCTCACGCTCGACGTGGACCCGACCTTCGAGCACGGGCTGCTGGTCGACACCGGTCGGGTCTCCGTGGCGGGCGCCGAGGTCGCGCGCAGCGAGCTCGGGTACGTCGCGCCGGGCCCCGACCGGCTGGTGCTGCACGCCGTCGAGCAAGCCAGGCTCGTGCTCCTCGGCGGTCCGCCGTTCGGCGAGCAGATCATGATGTGGTGGAACTTCGTGGGCCGCACCCACGAGGAGATCGTCGCCTTCCGCACCGAGTGGCAGGAGCAGATCTCGCGCGACGGCAGCCCGGTCCGCGACAGCCAGGACGTGGCCGCGGGACGGTTCGGGGTGGTGCTCGGCGACCACCTGCCGCCGATCCCGGCCCCCGAGATGCCCCAGGTCCGGCTCCGCCCCCGGGGGTGACGTCGCCGGAGACGTCACGGATTCGTCAGCAGACCCCGTTGTGCGGGTCCGTGGGCGACGTGAGAGTGGGGGCATGACCGACCCCGACTTCAGCGGCCTCCGGGCCACCTTCGTCAACTGCACCCTCAAGAAGAGCCCCGAGCCGAGCCACACCCAGGGCCTGGTCGACGCGAGCGCGGCGATCATGCGCAAGCACGGGGTCGAGGTCGACCTGGTCCGCTTCGTCGACCACGACGTCGCCACCGGCGTCTACCCCGACATGCGCGAGCACGGCTGGGCGGAGGACGCCTGGCCCGACCTCACGCCCGGCATCCTCGCCAGCGACATCCTCGTCGTGGCCGGCCCGATCTGGCTGGGCGACAACTCCAGCATCACCAAGAAGCTCATCGAGCGGATCTACTCGCTGTCCGGGCAGCTCAACGAGAAGGGGCAGTACCTCTTCTACGGGCGGGTCGCGGGCTGCCTCATCACCGGCAACGAGGACGGCATCAAGCACTGCGCCCAGAACGTCCTCTACAGCCTCCAGCACGTCGGCTACACGATCCCGCCCAACGCCGATGCGGGGTGGATCGGCGAGGCCGGTCCCGGCCCGTCGTACCTCGACGAGGGCAGCGGCGGCCCCGAGAACGACTTCACCAACCGCAACACCACCTTCATGACCTGGAACCTCCTGCACCTCGCGAAGATGCTGAAGGACGCCGGTGGGGTCCCCGGACACGGCAACCAGCGCCAGGAGTGGGACGCCGGTGCCCGCTTCGACTACGAGAACCCGGAGTACCGCTGACCGCTGCGTTGCGTCATCAGGACCCGCACCCATGGGTGCCGATCCTGATGACGCGAGCGAGGGTCTGTCGGCGCCGTCTGCCAGGATCGGCGGGTGCCCGGACCGGTGATCGGCGACGACGGTGTGGCCCGCTGCCCCTGGGCCGCCGGCGACCCGGTCAACCAGCGCTACCACGACACCGAGTGGGGGATGCGGGTCAGCGGCGAGGCGGCCTACCTCGAGCGGCTCACCCTCGAGGCGTTCCAGTCCGGCCTGTCCTGGCTGACCATCCTCAACAAGCGGGAGGCGTTCCGCGAGGTCTTCGCGGGCTTCGACGCCGACGTGGTCGCGGCGTACGACGAGGCCGACGTCGAGCGGCTGATGGGTGAGGCGCGCATCGTCCGCAACCGCCGCAAGATCGAGGCGACGGTGACCAACGCCCGCGCCACCGTGGCGCTCCGCGCCGACGGCGGGCTGGAGGCCTTCGTGCTCGGCTTCACCCCCGCGCAGCCGCCGGTGCCGGAGCGCACCGAGGACATGGCCACGGTCTCCGCCGAGTCGCTGGCCCTGTCCAAGGCGCTGAAGAAGCGCGGCTTCGCCCACGTCGGGCCGACCACGATGTACGCCCTGATGGAGGCCATCGGCATCGTCGACGACCACCTCGTCGGGTGCCATCGGCGCGGCTGTGCGACCGCTTCCTAGCGCCGGTCGCTGAGCGCGGGGAGACGATTTCTCTTCCGCCCGAGCGGCTGTGTATCGTTCTCCGTCGTTGCCCCTTTAGCTCAGTCGGTAGAGCGTCTCCATGGTAAGGAGAAGGTCTACGGTTCGATTCCGTAAAGGGGCTCTGGGTTGGGCCGGGCCGTACTCTCGTTCGTGAGAGTCGGCTCGGACCCCCTCCCGGTGGCGGGGTAGCTCAGGTGGTTAGAGCACACGGCTCATAATCGTGGTGTCGCGGGTTCGAGTCCCGCCCCCGCTACGCACACCTGTACGACGCAGAGACCGCAGCACCGACGCAGAAGGACACTCCCGTGGCCAGCAAGAGCTCCGACGTTCGCCCCAAGATCACGCTCGCCTGCGTGGACTGCAAGGAGCGCAACTACATCACCAAGAAGAACCGCCGCAACGACCCCGACCGGTTGGAGCTGGCGAAGTTCTGCCCGCGCTGCCGCAAGCACACCGCGCACCGCGAGACCCGCTGACCGCTCAGCACCAGACTCTCGTTCGACCCGCCCGACCCGTTCGGGCGGGTCGACGTCTATTTTGGGCTGCATGCCGGTCGACCAGTCCCTCGTCGGGACCGCCTTCCCACCCACGCCCGCCTTCTCGGTGACCGAGGACCACGTCCGCGAGTTCGTGGCCGTGGCCGGCGGTGAGTACGCCGGCGGGCCCGCGCCGGCGACGTACCCCATCGTCGTCGCCTTCGACGCCATGAACGCTTTCCTCGACGCGGTGCAGATCGACCTGTTCCGGATCGTGCACGGGGAGCAGAAGTTCGCCTACGAGCGACCGGTGGTCCCCGGCGACGTGCTGACCGCGACGCTGACCGTGTCGTCCCTGCGGCAGATCGGGGGCAACGACATCATCGGCACCACCAGCGCGATCACCGCCGCCGACGGGGCGCTGGTCTGCTCCACGTCCGCCACCCTGGTCCACCGCGGGGCGGACGCATGAGCACCCCACGAAATCGCGCGCTTCCTCCGCTGCGCTCCTCCAGCCCACGATTCCGAGGGGACCCCGCATGAGCCTCGCGACGCAGGTGTACACCGTCACCCGCGCCGACCTGGTGCGCTACGCCGCGGCGAGTGGCGACCAGAACCCGATCCACCAGGACGAGGAGGTGGCGCGCAGCGTCGGCCTGCCCGGCGTGATCGCGCACGGGATGTACACGATGGCGCTGGCCGCGCGCGCCGTCGAGACCTGGTTCCCGGGCGCCGAGGTGCGTCAGCTTCGGCTGCAAGTTCACCAGCCCGGTCGTGGTGCCCGCCGAGGGCGGCGCCGAGGTCGAGGTCGCCGGAGAGGCGAGCGAGGCGGACGGGCTGACGACCGTCAAGCTCACGGTCACGTGCGACGGGCAGAAGGTCCTCGGGATGCCCAAGGCGGTCGTGCGTGCCTGAGCTGCTCGCGCGGCACACCACGCTCCACCTCGGCGGCCCCGCCGGCACCTGGACCGAGGCCACCACCGAGGCGGAGCTGGTCGAGGCCGTCACGGCCGGGGACGCCACGGGGACGCCGACGCTGGTGGTGGCCGGGGGCAGCAACCTGGTGGTCGCGGACACCGGCGTGACCGGCCCGGTGGTCAAGGTCGCGACCGCGGGCGTCCGGGCCGACGTCGAGGACGACGGTCCGTCGTGCGGCGGGGTGCTGGTCACGGTGGCGGCCGGTGAGCGCTGGGACGACCTGGTCTCCCGGGCCGTCGAGCGCGGCTGGGTCGGCATCGAGGCGCTCGCCGGGATCCCGGGCTCCGTCGGCGCCACCCCGATCCAGAACGTCGGCGCCTACGGCCAGGAGGTGTCGCAGACCATCGCCTCGGTGCGGGTCTGGGACCGCCGGCTCCGCGGCGTCCGGACCTTCGCCGCCGCCGACTGCGGCTTCGGCTACCGGCACAGCCGCTTCAAGGCCGACCCGGGCCGGCACGTCGTCCTCGACGTCACCTTCCAGCTCCGCACGGGCACGCTCGGTGCTCCGGTGACCTACGCCGAGCTGGCGCGCACCCTCGGCGTCGAGCCGGGCGGGCGGGCTCCGCTCGCCGACGTCCGGGACGCGGTGCTGTCGCTGCGCCGGGCCAAGGGGATGGTGCTCGACGAGGCCGACCACGACACCTGGAGCGCCGGGTCGTTCTTCACCAACCCGGTGCTCGACGCGGACCGGGCGACCGCGCTCCCGGCCGGTGCGCCTCGCTGGGACCAGCCGGACGGCGTGAAGACCAGCGCGGCCTGGCTCATCGAGCAGGCCGGCTTCCACAAGGGCTACGGCAACGAGCGGGTCAGCGTCTCCACCAAGCACACGCTCGCCCTCACGAACCGCGGCACCGGGACGACGGCCGACCTGCTCGACCTCGCCCGCGAGGTGCGCGACGGCGTGGAGGCGCGCACCGGGGTGCGGCTGGTCAACGAGCCGGTGCTGGTCGGCGTCGACCTCTAGGAGGGGCCGTCCTCGTCACGCGGTCATCGTGGCGTCCGGACCGGCCAGCCAGCCGTCGATCTCCGACACCCACGAGGCCACCCGCGCGGCGGGGGCACGCGACGCCTCGAACGACATCCGGGCCAGCCCCGCGAGATCGGCGTCGGTGAGCTCGTGGGCGGCCCGCATCGTCGCGTACTGCGACGCGAGCTGCGAGCCGAACAGCAGCGGGTCGTCGGCGCCGAGGGCCACCGTGGCCCCGGCCGACAGCAGCTGGGGGAGCGGGACCGAGGTCAGGTCGCTGTAGACCCCGAGCGCGACGTTGGAGACGGGGCACACCTCCAGCGCGATGCCGGCCTGGACGATCCGGTCCAGCAACGCCGGATCCTCCACCGAGCGCACGCCGTGGCCGAGCCGGTCGGCGTGCAGGTCGTCGAGGCAGGCCCGGACGCTGGCCGGCCCCTGCAGCTCGCCGCCGTGCGGCACCAGCGTCAGGCCGGCCCGCTCGGCGATGGCGAACGCGCCGGCGAAGTCCGCGGTCCGACCGCGCCGCTCGTCGTTGGAGAGGCCGAAGCCCACGACGCCCCGGCCCGCGTACTGCGCGGCGAGCCGGGCGAGGGTGCGGGCGTCCAGGGGGTGCCGGGTCCGGTTGGCCGCGATCACCAGGGCGATGCCCAGCCCCGTGCGCTCCGAGGCGTCCCGGACGCAGTCCAGGACCAGGTCGGTGAACGCGGTGATCCCGCCGAAGCGGGCGGCGTACCCGCTGGGGTCCACCTGGATCTCCAACCAGCGACCGCCGTCGCGCACGTCGTCCTCGGCCGCCTCGAGCACCAGACGTCGGACGTCGTCCTCGGTGCGCAGCACCGAGCGCGCGACGTCGTAGAGCCGCTGGAAGCGGAACCAGCCCTTCTCGTCGGCGGCCGACAGCTGCGGCGGCCACTCGTCGACCAGGGAGTCCGGCAGCGCGATGCCGTCCCGCTCGGCGAGCTCGAGCAGGGTGGCGTGCCGCATGGACCCCGTGAAGTGGAGGTGGAGGTGCGCCTTGGGCAGGCCGGTGAGGTCGCGGTGCGGCTCCACTCAGGCGAAGAGCTTCTGCAGCCGGGCGATGCCCTCGACGAGGTCGTCGTCACCGAGGGCGTAGGAGAGCCGCAGGTAGCCGGGCGAGCCGAACGCCTCGCCGGGCACCACCGCCACCTCCGCCTCGTCGAGGATGAGCTCCGCCAGCTCCGCCGAGGTCTCCACCTGCCGGCCGCCGTGCTCGCGGCCGAGCAGGCCCTTGACGGACGGGTAGGCGTAGAACGCGCCCTGCGGGGTCGGGCAGACCACGCCGTCGATCTCGTTGAGCATCGACACGATGGTCCTGCGGCGCCGGTCGAAGGCGGCCTTCATCTCGGCGACGGCGCTCAGGTCACCGGACACCGCCGCGAGCGCGGCCCGCTGGGAGACGTTGGCGACGTTGGACGTCGCGTGCGACTGGAGGTTGGTGGCGGCCTTGACGAGGTCGGTCGGGCCGATCATCCAGCCGACCCGCCAGCCGGTCATCGCGTAGGTCTTGGCGACGCCGTTGACCACCACGCAGTTGTCCGCGAGGTAGGGGCACAGGACCGGCAGCGAGCCGGTCTCGACCCCGTCGTACACCAGGTGCTCGTAGATCTCGTCGGTCAGCACCCACAGGCCGTGGTCCTCGACCCACTGGCCGATCGCCCGGATCTCGTCGGCGGTGTAGACCGCCCCGGTCGGGTTGGACGGCGAGACGAACAGCAGCACCTTGGTCTGGTCGGTGCGCGCCGCCTCGAGCTGCGCCACGGTGACCTTGTAGTCCTGGGTCTCGTCCGCGAGCACCGGGACGGGGACGCCGCCGGCGAGGGCGATGGCCTCGGGGTACGTCGTCCAGTACGGCGCGGGCACGATCACCTCGTCGCCGGGGTCGATCATCGCCGCGAACGCCGCGTAGATCGCCTGCTTGCCGCCGTTGGTCACCAGCACCTGGCCGGGCTCGACCGCGTAGCCGCTGTCGCGCAGCGTCTTCTCGGCGATCGCCTTCTTGAGCTCGGGCAGGCCGCCGGCGGGGGTGTAGCGGTGGTTCTTGGGGTCCCGGCAGGCCTCCACGGCCGCCTCGACCACGTAGTCCGGGGTCGGGAAGTCCGGCTCGCCGGCGCCGAAACCGATGACCGGACGCCCCTCGGCCTTGAGCGCCTTGGCCTTCGCATCCACCTTGAGCGTGGCGGACTCGGCGATCGCGCCGATCCGCGTGGAGACGCGTCGGTCGCGGGGAGAGGAGGACGGGACGGACGAGGAGCTCATGGCGTTCATCGTAGAGCCGGACCGTTTGGACTCTCCTTCGCCCTTGCGCCTAGACTTCCCCTTTGGTGGTTCTCCACATGCTTCGGCCTGCCCGCCAGCAGGTCGGCTCGGGAGTCCCCCGCGGAGGGCACTAGCTCAACTGGCAGAGCATCGGTCTCCAAAACCGAAGGTTGGGGGTTCAAGTCCCTCGTGCCCTGCAAGGAGAACCCGTCGGACCGGCACCAGCCGGAACGGGCGGCAACCATGGATGAAGGAAGGTGGACAGCGTGTCGGAGAGCAGCACGGTGCGCCGCGGCGATGACAAGAACGCCCCGCGCACCAGCCCGGCCTTGTTCTACCGACAGGTGATCGCCGAGCTGCGCAAGGTCGTGTGGCCGACCCAGGAGCAGCTCGTCACGTACTTCTTCGTGGTGATGACCTTCGTGATCGTGATGATGGCGATCGTGTCGGCGCTGGACCTCGCGTTCGGAAAGATGGTGTTCGCCATCTTCACCGGAGGCAGCGACTAGCCCGACCACCGCCCGCCCCACGCGGGCCGCCCGGAGCACCCGCACAACCAACGGAGCAGACCAGAAGTGACTGAGCAGCACGTGTCCCCCGAGGACGCCGTGACCACGGACGACGTCGAGACCCCCGAGGTCGACGACGCCACGACCGCCGACGAGACCGTCGACGCGGTGGAGGCGGACGCCATCGACTCCGACGAGGAGCAGGTCGCGGAGGCCGAGGGCGAGGAGGAGCCCGGCGATGCGGGCGGCGAGGAGGCTGAGCCCACCGAGGAGCCGGCCGCCGAGGCCGGTGACCCGCTGGAGGCGTTCCGCCAGGAGCTGCGCGACCAGTTCGGCGACTGGTTCGTGGTGCACACCTACTCCGGCATGGAGAACCGGGTGAAGGCGAACCTCGAGAACCGCATCCACTCGCTCAACATGGAGGACTACATCCACGAGATCCGGGTCCCCACCGAGGAGGTCGCGGAGATCAAGAACGGCCAGCGCAAGATGGTCAAGCGCACCGTCCTGCCCGGCTACGTGCTCGTCCGGATGGACCTCACCGACCAGTCGTGGGCCGCCGTGCGGCACACCCCGTCGGTCACCGGCTTCGTCGGCCACAGCCACCAGCCGGTGCCGCTGAGCCTGGACGAGGTCGAGAAGATGCTGGCTCCCGCCGTCGTCGCGGCCGCCGAGGCCGAGGCCGCTGCTGCCGGCGGCGGTACGCCGTCGGGTGGGGCCACTGCCCGCAAGCCCGTCGAGGTCGCCGACTTCGACGTGTCCGACTCGGTCATGGTGGTCGACGGTCCGTTCGCCACGCTGCACGCGACGATCACCGAGATCAACGCCGAGTCCCAGAGGGTCAAGGCCCTCGTCGAGATCTTCGGCCGGGAGACCCCGGTCGAGCTGAGCTTCAACCAGATCCAGAAGGTCTGAGCCCTAGCCCGAGCTGCGAGGGCCAGACGCTCGAGGCGAGGAGCGTCGACGTAACCAGCGCAACAACCAGGTGGCAGAGCCAGTCCCGGCTCGACATGACCACGACGTACCAAGAAGAAGGACACCACAGCAATGCCTCCCAAGAAGAAGATCGCCGCACTCGTCAAGGTGCAGCTGCAGGCCGGTGCCGCGACGCCGGCCCCGCCGGTCGGTACCGCCCTCGGTCCGCACGGCGTGAACATCATGGAGTTCTGCAAGGCCTACAACGCACAGACCGAAGCGATGCGCGGCAACGTCATCCCCGTCGAGATCACCATCTACGAGGACCGTTCGTTCACCTTCATCACCAAGACGCCGCCCGCGGCCGAGCTGATCAAGAAGGCCGCCGGTCTGTCCAAGGGCTCCGGCGTCCCGCACAAGGAGAAGGTCGGCAAGCTGACCAAGGACCAGGTGCGCGAGATCGCCACGACGAAGATGCCCGACCTGAACGCGAACGACATCGACGCCGCCATGAAGATCGTGGAGGGCACCGCGCGCTCCATGGGCGTCACGATCTCCTAGCCAGCAGCACCCCACTTCCACACCCCGTGGCAGGGCCGCGCTGGCCCGCAGACCACATCCTGATCAGAAACGAGAATCAGCCATGCAGCGCAGCAAGACCTACCGGGCCGCGGCCGAGCAGATCGACCGCGACGAGCTCTACGCCCCGCTCAAGGCGATCAAGATCGCCAAGACCACCAGCAAGAAGAAGTTCGACGAGACCGTCGACGTCGTCATGCGCCTGGGCGTCGACCCGCGCAAGGCCGACCAGATGGTCCGCGGCACCGTCAACCTCCCGCACGGCACCGGCAAGACCGCGCGCGTGCTCGTGTTCGCCAACGCCGAGAAGGCCGACGCCGCCCGCGAGGCCGGCGCCGACATCGTCGGTGGCGACGAGCTCATCGAGCGGGTCAGCGGTGGCTGGCTGGAGTTCGACGCCGTGGTCGCGACCCCGGACATGATGGGCAAGGTCGGCCGCCTCGGCCGGGTCCTCGGTCCCCGTGGCCTGATGCCGAACCCGAAGACCGGCACCGTCACCCCGGACGTCGCCAAGGCGGTCTCCGACATCAAGGGCGGCAAGATCGAGTTCCGCGTCGACCGGCACGCCAACCTGCACTTCATCATCGGCAAGGCGTCCTTCGACGAGGTCCAGCTCGCGGAGAACTACGCGGCCGCCCTCGAGGAGGTGCTGCGGCTCAAGCCGGCCAGCTCCAAGGGCCGCTACGTCCGCAAGATCACCGTGTCGACGACCATGGGCCCCGGCATCCAGGTCGACCCCAACCGCACCAAGAACGTCGCGGTCGAGGACGACGCGCAGGCCTGAGCCACGCTCCTCCGACGCCCCGGTCACCGTCTGGTGGCCGGGGCGTCGTCGGTGTGTCTATCTTCGGGACGTGCTCTGCGTGATCCTCGACGACTACCAGGACGTCGCCCTCGGGTACGCCGACTGGTCCCGGCTCCGGGGCGTGGAGCCCTGGGCGCTCAACCACCACCTGCCCGGGCCGGACTGGGTGCGGCAGGGCGGCACGGTCGCGGACGCCGAGATCCTGGTCGTGATGCGGGAGCGCACGCCGGTCACCGGCGCGCTGCTGGACCGCCTGCCCCGGCTCCGGCTGGTGGTCACCAGCGGGATGCGCAACGCCTCGATCGACCTCGACGCCTGCGCCGCACGCGGCATCACCGTCTGCGGGACCTCGAGCAGCCCGACGCCGCCGGTCGAGCTGACCTGGGCCCTGATCCTGGGTCTCGCCCGGAACCTGGTGCCGGAGGCGAGCGGGCTCCGCGCCGGCGCCCGGTGGCAGTCGACGGTCGGCACGGACCTGGCCGGCGCGACCCTCGGGGTGCTCGGTCTCGGCAATATCGGCACCCGGGTCGCCGCCGTCGGGCTCGCCTTCGGCATGCGGGTGGTCGCCTGGAGCCCCTACCTCACCGACGAACGCGCTGCCCTGGCCGGTGTCCGCCGGGTGTCGAAGGAGGAGCTCTTCGCCGGCAGCGACGTGCTGACGGTGCACCTGGTGCTGGCGCCGACGACCCGGGGCATCGTCGACGCTACGGCGATCGACGCGATGAAGGAGACGGCGCTCTTCGTCAACACCGCGCGCGCCGGCCTCGTGGACGGTGCGGCGCTCCTCGCGGCCCTGGACGACGACCGGATCCGAGGCGCGGGCCTCGACGTGTTCGACGAGGAGCCGCTGCCGTTCGACGACCGCCTGCGCACCCACCTCCGGGTGCTCGCCACCCCGCACCTGGGCTACGTGACCGAGGGCAACTACCGGCGCTACTTCGCCGAGGCGGTCGAGGACATCGAGGCCTGGCTCGGCGGGACGCCGGTGCGGCTGCTCGGCTGACCAGCGTCAGTCGACGTACACGCGCTCGTCGACGAGGCGCTCGGCGACCGCGTTGCCGTCGCTGTCGAAGCGGCCCTGCTCGAAGCGCTTCTTGAACTCCAGCTCGGCGCCGTCGTGGCCCGAGCGGTTCTTCTCGACCGTGAGCACCGACCAGCCGCGGAAGCGTTCCCCGCTGTTGCCGTCGAACATCAGGTGGTGGCGGGCGACGATGTCGGACTTGGTGTTGAGGACCAGCACCAGGTCGGGCTCGTAGGCCAACGCGGTGGAGCCGCGCAGGTGCCGCGCGCGCAGC
This sequence comes from uncultured Actinomycetota bacterium, assembly GCA_963713255.1. Lineage (GTDB taxonomy): Bacteria > Actinomycetota > Actinomycetes > Propionibacteriales > Nocardioidaceae > Nocardioides. The sequence continues at coordinate 82,705 of CAVQLC010000010.1, read as the reverse complement.
CGGGTGCCCGGCTCGAGGCCGGTCCGGTCGGCGGCGGCGATGGCCAGGACCGGGCAGTCGAACTCGATGGCGAGGTCCTTGAGCTGCTCGGTGATGCGGGTGGTCTGCTCCTCCTCGCTGACGTCCTTGGGGTCGTGGACCTTCTGGAGGTAGTCGACGATGACGAGGGGCGGCTCACGGTGCTGGGCGACGACGTCCTCGATCTGGTTGACCATCGACGCGATGCCCGTGTGGCTGGTCGTCGAGCGGTGCGTGACCAGGCGCTCGGCGTACTTGTGCACCTCCAGCAACGCGTTGACCCCGCCCGGGAGCGACTCGAGCCGGTCGAGGAGCCCGCCCTCGTTGCCGTCGGTGCCCTCGAAGACCGAGCGGATCTGGTTGAGGGTGGGCGCGTCGTGCGGGTCGAGCTCGCCGGCCTCGAGAGCCACGAGCTTCTGCAGCAACGACTCGGCCTCGAGCTCGAAGGAGAAGAAGATCGCCGCCCGCCCGGCCTTCACGGCGTTGCGGGCGATCTGGAGCGCGAAGGTGGTCTTGCCCTGGCCCTGCGGTCCGGCCAGCAGCGCGAGGGTCCCGGCGCGCAGCCCGCCCCCGATCGCGTCGTCGAGGAGCTTGAAGCCGGTCGGCCACAACCGGGCGTCGGATCCTGCGGCGCGCAGCCGGAGGTCGGCGCGCTCGAGCACTTCCATGAGCGGGGTCGACTGGCGGTCCACAGGGACGATTGAAACACGTCCGCCTTCGCCGCGAGGCGGAAATCCGTCGGCTCGGGTCACTCGGTGTAGATGCGCTCGTCGACCAGCTTCTCGGTCACGTTGTTGCCGTCTGCCTCGAAGCGACCCTGCTCGAAGCGCTTCTTGAACTCGAGCTCGGCGCCGTCGTGACCGTGCCGGTTCTTCTCCACCGTGAGCACCGACCAGCCGCGGAACCGGGCGCCGGCGTCACCGTCGTACATCAGGTGGTGCCGGGCCACGACCGCCGACTTCGTGTTGAGGATCAGCACCAGGTCGGGCTCGTAGGCCAGGGCGGTGGAGCCGCGCATGTGCCGCGCGCGCATCCGGCTGCCCGGCTCGAGGCCCTCCTTGTCCGCGGCCGCGACCGCGACCACGGGGCAGCCGAACTCGATCGAGAGGTCCTTGAGTCGCTCGGTGATCCGGGTGATCGTCTCGTTCTCGTCGTTGCCCTCGGGCTCGCAGACCTTCTGGAGGTAGTCGACGACGACGAGGGGGACCTCGCCGGTCGCGGCGGTGACCTCCTTGATCCCGGCGGCGATCACGTCGAGCGTGGTGTGGGTCGCGGTGGCGCGGTAGGCGACCAGGCGGTCGGCGTAGGAGTGGACCTGCAGCAGGGCCTGGACCCCGTTGGGCAGCGACTGCATCCGGTCGACCAGGCCGAGACCACTGGACGCACCGTCGTTGCCCTCGAAGACCGCGCGGATCTGGCTGAGGTTGGGCGCCTCGAGCGGGTCCATGGACCCGGCCTCGAGGGCGACCAGCTTCTGCAGCAGGGCCTCGGCCTCGAGCTCGAAGGAGAAGTAGACGGCCGAGCGGCCGGCGACCACGGCGTTGCGGGCGATCTGGAGCGCGAAGGTGGACTTGCCCTCACCCTGCGGTCCGGCGAGCAGGGTCAGGGTGCCGGCGCGGAGCCCGCCGCCGATGGCGTCGTCGAGGAGCCCGAAGCCCGTGGGCCAGATGGCCGCGTCGGGCTCAGGGGAGCGCAGCCTGACGTCAGCGCGCTCGAGGACCTCCATGAAGGGGGTCAGCTTGGGATCCATAGTGTGAGTGAAACGTGGCGTGCCGCGGCCTTATGACGCGAATGCGCGAAGATGGCCCTGATGGACTACCCCGGGACTAGGTCCCGACCGCGATTTGTCCGCACCCGCGACCGCGCCGTACAGTCGTCGTCGTAACCAGAGACCGCCGGTTGTCGTGCTGCGTGAGCAGTGGGGCCGAAGGCGCCGCCGAGAGGCGGACGACCCGCGCAGGTGACAGAGCACGTTCCGCAGGTGGCTAGCGCTCCTGAGGATCCACGCCCTGGGCATCTGCGCCCGGGGCGTTCGTTGATTTGCGGGCCGGGACCAGCCGGGATCTCACACGACAATGTGAAGGAGACCCATGGCGCGGGCAGAGAAGGCAGCCGCCGTCGCGGAGATCGTTGACGCGTTCAACGAGTCCGCTGGCGCTGTGCTGACCGAGTACCGCGGTCTCACCGTGAAGCAGCTGCAGGACCTGCGGCGCTCCCTCGGCGAGGACGCCAACTACGCCGTGGTCAAGAACACGCTCGCCAAGCTCGCGGCCGCCGAGGCCGGGGTCACCGGCGTCGACGACCTGCTCACCGGCCCGACCGCCATCGCCTTCATCTCGGGCGACGTGGTCGAGGCGGCGAAGGGTCTGCGTGACTTTGCCAAGGCGAACCCCACCCTCGTGATCAAGGGTGGCTACGTCGACGGCGCGGCTCTCGACGCGAAGGAGGTCGCCAAGCTGGCCGACCTCGAGTCGCGCGAGGTCCTCATGGGCAAGCTGGCCGGCGCGATGCTGGCCTCGCTCTCCCAGGCCGTCTACCTGCTCAACGCCCCCCTGGCCCAGGCCGCCCGTCTCGCGGGCGCCCTCCAGGCCAAGGCCGAGAGCGACCCCTCGATCCTCGCAGGTGGGGCCGGTACGCCGGCCGCCGCTGTCGAGGTGACCGAGGCCCCGGTGGAGGAGTCCCCTGCGGACGAGCCCGCCGAGGCCACCGCCTCCGACGAGGAGACCACCGAGGCCTGACCACCCGGTCAGCCGACGTACCCCACCTGAAACCCAGGCAGGCGAGAGACCTCGCAGGCCACCAACGGAAGGAAACGCCACCATGGCGAAGCTCACCACCGACGAGCTGCTCGACGCGTTCAAGGAGATGACCCTCATTGAGCTGAGCGAGTTCGTGAAGCAGTTCGAGGAGACCTTCGGCGTCACCGCCGCCGCTCCGGTCGCCGTCGCCTCCGCCCCCGCCGCCGGCGGTGCCGCGGGCGGTGCCGACGAGGCCGCTGCCGAGCAGGACGAGTTCGAGGTCGTCCTCGAGGCCGCCGGCGACAAGAAGATCAACGTCATCAAGGAGGTGCGCGCCCTCACCTCCCTCGGTCTGAAGGAGGCCAAGGACCTGGTCGAGGCCGCCCCCAAGACGGTGCTCGAGAACGTCGCCAAGGACGTGGCGGAGAAGGCCAAGGAGGCCCTCGAGGGCGCCGGGGCCACCGTCACCCTCAAGTGACCTCGTAGCCACACGCGCCGAACGGCGGTCGCTCCCCGACGAGGGGAGTGGCCGCCGTTCGCATTTTCGCGAGGTCTCGACACAGCGCTCGTTCCTCGCGGCTGCTCGACCACCGAGGTCGCCTCGTGGTTCGTTGGTCGAGCAGCGAGCGCAGCGAGCGTGTCGAGACCACCACGTGCGGGCGGTGAGGTCTCGACACGCCGCTCGTTCCTCGCGGCTGCTCGACCACCGAGGTGCGCTCGTTCGTTCGCGGCGTCGAGCCAGCGAGGTCGCAGCGAGCGTCTCGTTGGTCGAGCAGCGAGCGCAGCGAGCGTCTCGAGACCACCACTCGTGCGGCGCGGCTGGGTCTCGACCACCGAGGTCGCTCGTTCCTCGCGGTTGCTCGACCACCGAGGTCGCTCGTTCCTCGCGGCTGCTCGACCACCGAGCGCGGGTTTCGACGCCCCGGCGTTCCGATTTCCGCCGAAAGGGTGCAGAATTGGGTGCCATGACGACGGATTCCGCAGAAATCGGCACGATCAACCACTGGTTCGATGGTGGAGAGCGGTCTGGAGCGTCGAATCGGACCCTCGACGTGACCAATCCGGCCACCGGGCAGGTCACCGGGCGGATGGTGCTCGCCGACGAGGCCGACGCGCACGCCGTGATCGCCGCCGCCCGCCGGGCCGCCGACACCTGGGGGAAGGTCTCGATCACCACCCGGGCCCGGGTGATGTTCCGCTTCCGCGAGCTGCTGGAGGCCCGCAAGGACGAGCTCGCCACGATCATCACCCGCGAGCACGGCAAGGTGCACTCCGACGCCCTCGGCGAGATCTCCCGCGGCCTCGAGGTCGTGGAGTTCGCGTGCGGCGTGCCCCACCTGCTCAAGGGCGGCTACTCCGAGAGCGTCTCGACGGGCGTCGACGTGCACTCGATCCGGCAGCCGCTCGGCGTCGTCGGCATCATCAGCCCCTTCAACTTCCCGGCCATGGTGCCGATGTGGTTCTTCCCGCTGGCGATCGCCACGGGCAACACCGTCGTCCTCAAGCCCAGCGAGAAGGACCCCTCCGCCGCCCTCTGGATGGCCCGCCTGTGGACCGAGGCCGGGCCTGCCCGACGGCGTCTTCAACGTCCTGCAGGGCGACAAGGTCGCCGTCGACGCGCTGCTGCACAGCCCCGACGTCGCCGCGATCAGCTTCGTCGGCTCGACACCCATCGCGCAGTACGTCTACGAGCAGGCCAGCGCCTCCGGCAAGCGGGTCCAGGCCCTCGGCGGGGCCAAGAACCACATGCTGGTGCTGCCCGACGCCGACCTCGACGCGGTCGCCGACGCGGCCGTCTCCGCCGGCTACGGCTCCGCCGGTGAGCGGTGCATGGCGATCAGCGTCGTGGTCGCGGTCGACCCGGTCGGCGACGACCTCGTGGCCCGGATCGCGGACCGCACGACCGGCCTGCGAGTCGGCGACGGGGACTCGTCGGACTCCGACATGGGCCCGCTGGTCACCCGCGAGCACGCCGACCGGGTGCTCGACTTCATCACCCAGGGCGAGGACGCCGGCGCGAAGGTCGTGGTCGACGGCCGGTCCACGCCGCACGCCGGCACCGAGGGCGGCTACTGGGTCGGGCCGACCCTGTTCGACCACGTCACCTCCGACATGACGATCTACACCGAGGAGATCTTCGGCCCCGTGCTGTCGGTGGTCCGGGTGGGCAGCTACCGCGAGGGCCTCGACCTGATCAACGCGAACCCGTACGGCAACGGCACCGCCATCTTCACCGGCGACGGCGCCGCGGCGCGGCTGTTCGAGAACGAGGTCCAGGTCGGGATGGTCGGGATCAACGTGCCGATCCCGGTGCCGATGGCCTACTACTCCTTCGGCGGCTGGAAGCGGTCGCTCTTCGGTGACACCCACGCGCACGGCACCGAGGGCGTGCACTTCTTCACCCGTGGCAAGGTGGTCACCTCGCGCTGGGGGGACCCGGCCGCCCGGCGATCGGCCGGCGTGGACCTCGGCTTCCCCCGCAACGACTGAGCATCCCGACCACCCGCGACCCCCGAGGGACTCCCATGATCGACGAGAGCCGCACCTACGAGCTCGACCGTGCCCACGTCTTCCACTCCTGGTCCGCCCAGGGCTCGCTGAAGCCGATGGTCGTCACCAAGGCGGAGGGGTCGACGGTCTGGGACGACCAGGGCAACGACTACCTCGACTTCTCCTCCCAGCTGGTGTTCACCAACATCGGGCACCAGCACCCCCGGGTCGTCGCGGCGATCCAGGAGCAGGCCGGGCTGCTGTGCACGATCGCGCCGGGTACGGCGAACGCGGCCCGCTCGGAGGCGGCCCGGCTGATCGCGGAGACCGCGCCCGACGGCCTGGAGAAGGTGTTCTTCACCAACGGCGGCGCCGACGCGGTCGAGCACGCCATCCGGATGGCCCGGCTGCACACCGGACGGATCAAGGTGCTGTCGACGTACCGCTCGTACCACGGCGGGACGGCGCTCGCGGTGAACGTCACCGGCGACCCCCGTCGCTGGGCCAGCGACTACGGCAGCGCCGGCACCGTGCACTTCTTCGGCCCGTTCCTCTACCGCAGCGCCTTCCACGCCACCACCGAGGAGGAGGAGTGCGAGCGCGCGCTCGCCCACCTCGAGCAGGTGATCGCGCTCGAGGGCGCCCAGACCGTCGCCGCGATCGTCCTCGAGTCCATCCCCGGCACCGCCGGCATCATGCCGCCGCCGCCCGGCTACCTCGCGGGGGTCCGCGAGCTGTGCGACCGGCACGGCATCGTCTACATCGCCGACGAGGTGATGGCCGGCTTCGGGCGGTCCGGTCGCTGGTTCGCCTTCGAGCACTTCGACGTCGTCCCGGACCTGATCACCTTCGCCAAGGGCGTGAACTCCGGCTACGTGCCGCTGGGCGGCGTGGTGATCAGCGACGAGATCGCGCACACCTTCGACGAGCGCGTCTACCCCGGCGGGCTCACCTACTCCGGCCACCCGCTGGCGTGCGCCGCGGCGGTGGCCACCATCGAGACGATGCGCGACGAGCAGATCGTCGAGAACGCCGACCGCCTGGGCCGCGAGGTCTTCGGGCCCGGTCTGGAGAAGATCGCGGCCGGGCACTCCAGCGTGGGTGAGGTGCGCGGCATGGGTGCCTTCTGGGCGCTCGACCTGGTCAGCGACGCCGAGACACGCGCGCCGCTGGCGCCGTACGGCGGCTCCAGCCCGGCGATGAACGCGACCGCGGCCGCCTGCAAGCAGGGCGGGCTGATCCCGTTCGTGAACTACAACCGCATCCACGTCGTCCCGCCGCTGACCATCTCCGACGACGAGGCCCGTCGCGGGCTCGAGATCCTCGACGCCGCCCTGGACGTGGCCGACCAGGGCTGACCGCCCCGGCTCGACCCCGCCGACCCCACCCGGTGCCAGCTCGGCCGTAACCCCGCCGTCCCTCTCCCGTTGGTACCCGTGAGTGCCCGCGCCAACGGCCCGGGCACCCGGTGGCAGGGAGGCCACTGCGTCGCGCGCTGACCGGGCGCGACGCCGAGGTCGAGAGGGAGGTGGGGTCGTGGGCGTCGAGATCAAGGTCGACGGGCTGACGAAGTCGTTCGGCAGGCAGCTGATCTGGGGCGACGTGACCCTGACCGTCCCCGCCGGCGAGATCTGCGTGATGCTCGGCCCGTCCGGGACCGGCAAGTCGGTGTTCCTCAAGACCCTCATCGGGCTGCTCAAGCCCGACCGGGGCTCGATCCTCATCGAGGGCACCGACATCGCGAGCTGCTCGGAGACGAGAGCTCTACGAGATCCGCAAGCTCTTCGGCGTGCTGTTCCAGGACGGCGCGATGTTCGGCTCCATGAACCTCTACGACAACGTCGCCTTCCCGCTGCGGGAGCACACCAAGAAGTCGGAGTCCGAGATCCGCGACGTCGTCATGGAGAAGATGGACCTCGTCGGTCTGCTCGGTGCCGAGGACAAGCTGCCCGGGGAGATCTCCGGCGGCATGCGCAAGCGGGCCGGCCTGGCCCGGGCCCTGGTGCTGGACCCCGAGATCGTGCTCTTCGACGAGCCGGACTCCGGCCTCGACCCGGTGCGGACGTCGTTCCTCAACCAGCTGATCATCGATCTCAACGCCCAGATCGACGCGACCTTCCTGATCGTCACCCACGACATCAACACCGCCCGGACGGTGCCCGACAACATCGGCCTGCTCTACCACAAGCACCTCGCGATGTTCGGTCCGCGCGAGATGCTGCTCGAGCTCGGAGGAGCCGGTGGTGCGCCAGTTCCTCAACGCCCAGCGGGTCGGGCCGATCGGCATGTCGGAGGAGAAGGACGCCGACGAGCTCGAGGCCGAGAAGGACCAGGAGCTCCCGCCGTTGCCCCCGATCCCGCTCCAGCAGGAGCCCACCAACGGCATCCCACGGCGCAGCCAGCGCGAACCCGGCGCCTGGTGCCGCGAGAACGGCGTGACGCCCCCGCCCGGCTCGTTCGAGCCGACCATGATCATGATGTCGGGGGCCTGAGCCGGTGTCCTCGATGACCTCGACCCGGATGCTCGCGCCCCTGGGGACCGCCGGCAGGCTGTTCGCCTTCGGCCTCGACGTGGCGCGCGCGCTCTTCCGGCGCCCGTTCCAGCTGCGGGAGTTCATCCAGCAGGCGTGGTTCATCGCCTCGGTCACCATCGTGCCGACGGCGCTCGTCGCGATCCCGTTCGGGGCGGTGATCGCGCTCCAGGTGGGCGGCCTCATCAAGCAGTTCGGCGCCCAGTCGTTCACCGGGTCGGCGTCGGTGCTCGCGGTGGTCCGCGAAGCAGGACCCATCGCGACCTCCCTGCTGATCGCGGGCGCGGGCGGGTCGGCGATCGCCGCCGACCTCGGCGCCCGCAAGATCCGCGAGGAGCTGGACGCGATGATGGTGCTCGGCATCGACCCCATCCAGCGCCTGGTCGTGCCCCGGGTGCTGGCCTGCATGCTCGTCGCGGTCTTCCTCAACGGGCTGGTCAGCGTCGTCGGGGTCGCCGGCGGCTACGTCTTCAACGTGGTGCTCCAGGACGGCACGCCCGGGGCCTATCTGGCGAGCTTCACCGCGCTCGCCCAGCTTCCCGACCTGTGGCAGGGGATGGCCAAGGCGCTGGTGTTCGGGCTGATCGCCGCCATCGTCGCCTGCTACAAGGGCATGAACGCCGGCGGCGGACCCAAGGGCGTCGGCGACGCCGTCAACGAGTCCGTGGTCATCACGTTCATGCTGCTGTTCATCGTCAACTTCGTCATGAGCGCGATCTACTTCCAGCTCGTACCACCGAAGACGGGTTGACGCGGTGGCCGACCTGCGTTCCTCCTACCGGCGCCCGCTGCGGATCCTCGACACCCTCGGGGAGCAGCTGGCCTTCTACCTCCGGGCCCTGGCCTGGACCCCGCGCACGATCTCCCGCTACAAGAAGGAGATCCTGCGGATCCTCGCCGAGGTCACCCTCGGCTCCGGCGCGCTGGCGGTGATCGGCGGCACCGTCGGGGTCATCACGGCGATGACCTTCTTCACCGGCACCGAGGTCGGGCTGCAGGGGTACGCCGCGCTGAACCAGATCGGCACCGCGGCCTTCTCGGGCTTCGTCTCCGCCTACTTCAACACCCGCGAGATCGCCCCGCTGGTCTGCGGGATCGCGCTGGCCGCCACCGTCGGCTGCGGCTTCACCGCCCAGCTCGGGGCGATGCGGATCTCGGAGGAGATCGACGCCCTCGAGGTGATGGCGATCCCGTCGCTGCCGTTCCTGGTGACCACCCGGATCATCGCCGGCCTGATCGCGGTCATCCCGCTGTACGTCGTCGGGCTGCTGTCGTCGTACTTCGCCACCCGGCTGACGGTCACCCGGTTCTTCGGGCAGAGCGCCGGCACCTACGACCACTACTTCCACCAGTTCCTGCCGCCCGGCGACGTGCTCTGGAGCTTCGGCAAGGTGCTCGTCTTCGCGGTCACCGTGATCCTGATCCACTGCTACTACGGCTACCACGCCTCGGGCGGTCCCGCGGGCGTCGGCGTGGCCGTCGGCCGGGCCGTGCGGACCTCGATCGTGGCGATCAACCTCATCGACCTGTTCCTCTCCATGGCCATCTGGGGCACCACGACCACCGTCAGGCTGGCGGGCTGAGATGGGCATCCTGCCGTCAGCACAAGGCGCTCGGCGTCGTCTTCCTCTGCCTCCTGCTCGGCGGGGTCTGGCTGACCTACGGCGTGTTCACCAAGAAGTTCACCGACTACGAGGAGGTCACCCTCAAGACCTCCAAGATCGGCCTCCAGCTGCCGATGCGCGCCGACGTGAAGACCCGGGGCGTGCTGGTGGGGGAGGTCCTGCGACTTCGACACCGACGCGGAGGGCGCGGTGCTCACGCTCGGGATCTATCCCGACAAGCTGGACACCATCCCGGCCAACGTGACCGGCTCGATCATCCCCAAGACGCTCTTCGGCGAGAAGTACGTCTCCCTCGAGATCCCGGACGCCGGCCCCGCCGGCACCATCGAGCCGGGGGCCACGATCCCGCGCACCGAGGTCTCCATCGAGGTCGAGAAGGTGCTCTCCGACCTCTACCCGCTGCTGCGCGCGGTCAGCCCCGCCGACATCAACGCCACCCTCAACGCGCTGGCCACCGCGCTCGAGGGCCGGGGCGAGGCGATCGGGGAGAACCTCGAGACCTTCGACGGCTACCTCCAGCGCGTCAACCCGCAGATCCCGGACATCGTCGAGGACCTGCGCCTCACCGTCCCGGGTCTCCGACGTGTACGTCGACGTGCTGCCCGAGGTCGCCCAGATCCTGCGCGACACGGTCAGGACGACCGGCACCCTCGAGGGCCGCGAGGCCAAGCTCGAGGCGCTGTTCCAGGACGTGGCGGCTTCTCCGACACCGCCCGGACCTTCCTCGACGACAACGAGGGGAACATCATCCGGCTGGGCCAGCTGAGCGCGGCGCAGCTGCGGCTGCTCGCGAAGTACGCCCCGGAGTACCCCTGCCTGCTGGGCGGCTCGTCAGGGCCGGGGCCGCCCAGGCCGAGGCGTTCCGCGGCTTCACGCTGCACATCGTGCTGGAGACGCTGCCGAACCAGCCCCGCGGGTACGGCCCGCGGACGCGCCGCGCTACGGCGAGACGCGCGGCCCCGACTGCCTGCACCTGCCCGACGCGCCGTGGTCGCAGAGCAACCCGGTCACCTCGCAGCCCGACTTCGACGACGGCGTGGACTCGCCGACCGGCAAGGGCATCTCGCGGGTCGGGTCCCGCGCCTACCCCGACGGCGGCGGGTACGCCGGCGGACCGGACGAGGCCGGCCTGCTGAAGTCGCTCCTCGGGCCCTCGCTCGGGATGACCCCCGACCAGGTCGGTGACCTGGGCGTGCTGCTCGTCGGGCCGATGGCCCGGGGCGCGGAGGTGACGCTGCGGTGAAGCGTGCTGGACAAGAAGACCACCAGCGACCTGGTCCGGCTGGTCATCTTCATGGTGGTCACCGCCCTGGCCACCTCGGTGCTCGTGGTGACCATCGGCAACCTCTCCTTCGGCGCCAGCCGCGACTACCGGGCGGTGTTCGCCGACGCGACCGGGGTGGTCGAGGGCGACGACGTGCGCGTCGCGGGGGTGAAGGTCGGCTCGGTCACCGACGTGGAGGTCGTCGAGCGCACGCGGGCCCTGGTCTCGTTCACCGTCGCCGACGAGACGTCGATCAGCGGCGCGACCAACGCGCTGATCCGCTACCGCAACCTGGTCGGGCAGCGCTACATCTCCCTGAGCGAGGGCATCGGCGACGGCCGGCGGCTGCCGGCCGGCGCCACCATCCCGCTCGACCGCACGCAGGGCGCCCTCGACCTCACGGTGCTGTTCAACGGCTTCAAGCCGCTGTTCCAGGCGCTGTCGCCCAGCGACATCAACCAGCTGTCCTACGAGATCGTGCAGGTCTTCCAGGGCGAGGGCGGCACCCTCGAGGGACTGCTGGGCCACACCGCCTCGGTCACCCAGACCCTCGCCTCGCGCGACGCGGTGATCGGCGACCTCATCGACAACCTCAACCGGGTGCTGGTGCACCTCGGCGACCGCGACCAGCAGCTCGGACGCCTGATCCTCAGCTTCCGCGACCTGATGAGCGGGCTGAAGTCCGACCGCCGGGCGATCTTGTCGTCGCTCGACGAGGTGTCCGCGCTGTCCGTGGAGACCGCCGACCTCGTGTCCGGCATCCGCAAGCCCTTCGTCGCGCGACATCAAGGGGCTGCGCGACTTCGCGGGCAACCTCGACGCCAACAAGGCGGAGCTCGACCGGGCCCTGCAGGTGCTGCCCATCAAGCTGGAGAAGGTGGGGCGGACCGCCGATCTACGGCTCGTGGTTCAACTTCTACCTCTGCGAGTTCCAGGGCCGGGTCAAGCTCCCCGCCGGCGTCGAGCTGTCCCGTCACCTACGAGACCGGGTCGTGCGAGGTGCAACGCTCGGATGATGACGCCCTTCCGCGAGCGCAACCCCGTGATCATCGGCGCGGTCGGCATCGCCGCGATCGCCGCCCTGATCCTGGTGGCCTTCCGCGCCCAGGACCTGCCCGTCATCGGCGGAGGCGAGACCTACTACGCGGCGTTCAGCGAGGCCGGCGGGCTGAAGGTCAACGACGAGGTCCGGATCGCGGGGGTGCGGGTCGGCAAGGTCGAGGCCGTCGAGCTGGCCGGTGACCACGTCCGGGTGACCTTCCGGGTCAAGACCGACGCGGAGCTCGGCGACGAGACCGGTGCGGCCATCAAGGTGAAGACCCTGCTCGGCGCGATGTTCCTCGCGCTCCAACCGGCCGGCGGGGGCCGGCTGCCCGACGAGGCGGAGATCCCGGTCGCGCGGACGACCTCGCCGTACGACGTCGTGGAGGCCTTCCAGGGACTCGCCGAGACCTCGGAGGCCATCGACACCGACCAGCTCGCGGACTCCCTGACGGTGCTCGCGGACCTGACCCGCAACACCCCCGACGAGTTCCGGGAGGCCCTCGACGGCGTCTCGCAGCTGTCGGGGAACCTGGCCGACCGGGACGCGCAGATCAACTCGCTGCTGCGCAACCTCGGCAAGGTCTCCGGCATCCTCGACGAGCGCGACCAGGACATCATCGCGCTGATGCGGGACTCCGACGTGGTGTTCCGCGCCGTCGTGGCCCGGCGCGAGGCCGTGCACGACCTCCTGACCTCCACGTCGCAGCTGTCCCGGGAGCTGACCCTGCTGGTGCGGCAGAGCCGCGCCGACCTGAAGCCGGCGCTGACCCACCTCGAGAGCGTCGTGCAGGTGCTGAACAAGAACGAGGACAACCTGGACAACAGCCTCCGGCTGATGGCGCCGTTCTACCGGGTGTTCGCCAACACCCTCGGCACCGGTCCGTGGTTCGACACCTACATCCAGAACCTGCCGCCCGTCCCGAGAGTGGGCTGACCAAGATGACCATGGACGTGGTGCGCAGGCTGCTGGTCCCCGGGATGATCGTGGCCCTGCTGGTCGCGTTCGCCGTCGCGATGCTCGACGGGGAGGAGCGCAAGACCTTCACCGCGAAGTTCCCCCGCGCCATCTCGGTCTTCGAGGGCAGCGACGTCCGCGTGCTCGGCGTGGCCGTCGGCACGGTGGACCGGGTCACCCCGTCCGGCACGGACGTCGAGGTGGAGATGTCGTACGACGCCGACGTCGAGATCCCGGCCGACGCGAGCGCGGTCATCGTCGCGCCGTCGATCGTGGGTGACCGGTTCGTGCAGCTCACGCCGGTCTACACCGCCGGGCCCGTGCTCGAGGACGGGGCGGTGCTCGACACGGACCGGACGGCGATGCCCCTGGAGCTCGACCAGGTCTACTCGAGCCTCAACGACCTCAACGTGGCCCTCGGCCCGACCGGGGCCAACCGCACCGGCGCGCTCTCCGACCTGCTGTCGGTCACCGCCGACAACTTCGGGGGCCAGGGCGCGGCGTTCCACGAGACCATCGAGCAGTTCGGCCGCTTCAGCACCACCCTGGCCAACAACCGCGACGAGCTGTTCGGCACCGCCGCCAGGCTGCAGTCCTTCCTCGAGACCCTGGCCGACAACGACACGACGGTGCGGCAGTTCAACCGCTCGCTGGCCCGGATCTCCGAGGTCCTCGGCGGCGAGCGCCAGGAGCTGGCCGCGGCCCTGGACAACCTGGGCACGGCGATGAAGACGGTGTCGGGGTTCGTGAAGGAGAACCGCGAGATCCTCGGCCGCAACATCAGCGGGCTGAACCGGGTCTCCAAGGTGCTGGTGAAGCAGCGCGCCGCCCTCGACGAGATCCTCCAGGTCGCTCCGCTGGCGTTGAACAACCTGGCGCTCACCTACAACCCCCAGGCCGGCACCCTCGACACCCGGGCGAACATCGGCGAGCTGGTCAACCAGATCGAGAGCGACCCGGCCACCCTCCTGTGCAGCATCGTCAAGCAGGCCCAGGACCCCGCGGACGCCTGCGACCTGATCAAGGAGATCCTGCCGCGGGCGGGGGCGCTCGCCCGCGAGGGCGGCGACCGCGCCGGCGACCGCTTCGACCCCACCCTCGGCGGACTCGTGGCGGTGCCGCGATGACCACGCGCGCCCGGGTCCGGGCCCTCCTCCTCACGATGGCCGGCGTGCTGCTGCTGACCGGCTGCGACTTCGACGTCTACCAGCTCCCGCTGCCGGGCGGCACCGACACCGGGGACCGGCCGATGACGGTCACGGTGAAGTTCCGCGACGTCCTCGACCTGGTGCCCCAGTCCACGGTCAAGGTCAACGACGTGAGCGTCGGCACGGTGACCGACGTGACGCTCGACGGAGCCGTGGCCGAGGTGACCCTCGAGCTCCGCAACGACGTCCGGCTGCCCGACAACGCGATCGCCGAGCTGCGCCAGACCAGCCTCCTGGGCGAGAAGTTCGTGTCCCTGGGGGCTCCCGAGACCGGAGCGAGCAGCAACGTGCTCGCCGACGGCGACGTCATCCCGCTCGAGCGCTCGGGCCGCAACCCCGAGGTCGAGGAGGTGCTCGGCGCGCTGAGCCTGCTCCTCAACGGCGGTGGCGTCGCCCAGCTGAAGACGATCACCAGCGAGCTCAACCACGCGCTGGAGGGCCGGGAGGGAAGCGCCAGGTCGCTGCTGAGCCAGGTCGAGGTGCTGATGACCCAGCTCGACGCCAACAAGGCCGACATCCTGGACGCCATCGAGGCTCTCAACCGGCTCTCGGTCGAGGTCAACCGGCACACCGACGCCATCGACCTGGCGCTCGACGAGCTCCCGAGCGCCCTCGACTCGCTGGACAGGCAACGCGACGACCTGGTGCGGATGCTGGACGCCCTCGAGAACCTCAGCGGCGTCGGCGTCCGGGTCATCCAGGCGTCCAAGACCGCCACCATCGACGCGTTCGAGCAGCTCGACCCGGTGCTGACCCAGTTCGCCGCCGCGGGCGACGACTTCGCCAACGCCTTCCAGGTCTTCCTCACCTACCCGTTCGTGGACGAGGTGGTGGGCCGCGACCCCCAGGTGGCGCGCAACCTGCACATGGGGGACTACACCAACCTGTCGATCCAGCTGGAGATCGACCTCTCCACGGCCCTGCCCACCCTGCCGACGCTGCCGATCCCCACCAAGCTCCCGTCGATCCCGCTGCCCAGCCTGCCCACCCCGACCCTGCTGCCGTCGTCGCTGGACCCGACGAGGCTGGTCAACGACGTGCTGGCGTGCATCGCGAGCGGCAACCTCAACAGCCCGGCGTGCCTCAAGGTGCTCGGCTCGGTGCAGGGCGTGCTCGCCCTCCAGCAGGAGTGCAAGAAGCCCGAGAACCAGCAGACCGAGGTCTGCAAGGTGATCAACGGCAACCCGATCCCGCTGCCGACCGTCCCGACCAGCGGCGGTCCGACGATCGGCGTACCCAGCGTCACCCTCCCGACCCTGCTGCGGCCGGCGACCGGCTACGAGCTCGATCCCTACGGCCCGCGGGGGCCCACCGTGTCCGACCTGATGGACGCCTACGACCCCGCCCTGGTCAGCCTGATGGTCCCGGGGATGGTGACCCGATGATCACCCGTCGGACCCGCCTCCAGCTGCTGGTGTTCGTGCTCATCACCCTCGTCGGCGTGAGCTACGTCGGCGCCCGCTACGCCCGGCTCGACCGACTCTTCGTCGACGACACCTACACGGTGGTCGCGCACTTCCCGGACTCCGGCGGCGCCTTCGCGGGCGCCGAGGTCTCCTACCGGGGCGTGCGCGTGGGGCAGGTCGACCGGCTGGTGCTCACCGAGCAGGGCGTCGACCTCTACCTCGACGTCGAGAACGAGTTCGACGACATCCCGGCCGACACCCGCGCCCTCGTCGGCAACCGGTCCGCGGTGGGGGAGCAGTACGTCGAGCTCCAGCCCCGGGTCGACACCGCGCCCTACCTGCGCGACCGGTCCGAGATCGCGCTGGACCGCACCGCGACGCCGTTGAGCACCACGACGCTGCTGACCAACCTGTCCAACACCGTCGAGTCCGTCGACAAGGACGACCTGCGCACGGTCGTCACCGAGGCCGGGACCGCCTTCCGGGGGACGGGCGAGGACCTCGGCCGGATCATCGACACGAGCAACGCCTTCATCGAGTCCGCCAACGAGAGCTTCGACGTGACCACCGCCCTGATCAAGGACGGGAACACCGTGCTCCGCGGCCAGCTGGCCTCGGCGGGACCGCTGCGGTCGTTCGCCCGGAACTTCTCCCTCTTCAGCGGCACCCTGGCCGGCTCCGACGCGTCGCTGCGCAAGGTGATCGACAACGGCAGCGCCACCGCCACCGAGCTGCGCACCTTCCTCGAGGACAACCAGGTGGAGCTGGCCGAGCTGATCAACAACCTGGTCACCACCGGCGAGGTGGTGGTGCAGCACCTCGACGGCATCGAGCAGCTGCTCGTGATCTACCCCTACGTGGTGGAGGGCGGCTTCACCGTGGCCTCCCGCTCGCCGCAGACCGGTCTCTACGACGCCCACTTCGGGCTGGTCCTCACCTCCGACCCCGCGGTGTGCCACGGCGGCTACGAGACCACCGACACCCGGGTCCCGCAGGACGGCAGCAACCGGCCGATGAACGTCGCGGCCCGCTGCACCGAGCCCGCCTCGCAGTCCAACGCCCGCGGCGCCCAGCACGCTCCGCCCCGCGCCCCGGCGGCGTACGACGACGCGCCGGTCGTGGCGGCGTACGACCCCGCGACCGGGCGGCTGGACTGGGGCAGCACCGGACCGCGTGACCTTCGCGGCGTCGACTCGTTGTCCCCGAAGACCCTGGGAGAGGACTCGTGGAAGTGGCTGTTCTTGCAACCCCTCGCGACACCGAGCCGCCGCTGAGCGACGAGGACCACCGGGACGCGCCCGAGCGCCGCGACGGCTTCCGCCGGGTCCTCCTCGCGGGGCTGGCGGTCGTCCTGGTCGCCGCCCTCGGGGCTGGGCCTCTGGCTGCTCGCGTCCCGACAGCCGTGGCAGAGCCAGGCGGACCCGGAGCAGGCCCAGCGCGAGCAGGTGATGGCCCAGACCCGGCAGTTCATGCTGCGGATGGGCACCTACGGCCCGGACCTGCTCGACGAGTCCGGCGCCATGCCGGACTACCGCACGCTGGTGCGCGAGGTGATCACGCCGAAGTTCGCCGCGTCCTTCGACGACCAGGCCGGCACCGCCGAGCAGCTGGTCGCGCAGGCCGACGTGGCCCGCGAGTCGGCGGTGTTCGCCACCGGCGTGTCCGACCTCGACCCGGACTCCGCGACCGCCCTGGTGGCGGGAACCTTCACCGACTCCTACGTCGTGAAGGGCGAGCGGACGCCACAGGAGCCGGTGCCCTACCGGATCGAGGTGTCCCTGGTGAAGATCGACGGCACCTGGCTGGTCGACGACTTCACCCCGGTGACCGGGACCGACCAGTGACCGCCGGGCTCGCGGACGCACCGCACCTCTACGACCTGTTCGACGTGGCGCCCGACGCCGACGCGGCCGAGATCCGGGCCGCCTGGAAGGCCGCGATCACCGACCTGGGCCCCGACGACCGCCGGTTCCGCGCCTACAACCAGGCCGCCGAGCTGCTGCTCGATCCCCAGCGCCGGGCGGAGTACGACGCCGGGCTCGCCCCCGACGGAGGCCGACCCCGAGCCGTCGGCGGTCGTGGCGACCGCGCGGACCTCCGCGCCGTCCGCCGCCACCCACGGCCGCGGCGTGCCCGGCTGGCTGCTCGTCGCCCTCGCGTTGCTGACCGCTGCCGCGGTCGGGCTGGCCACCTGGGCGGCGTTCGCGGCGCCCTCGACGGCGTCCGTCGAGGACTCCACCAGGACCGCGCAGGCGGCCGCCGAGCGGGCGATCGTGCCGGTGCTGTCCTACGACGCCGCCACCCTCGACGAGGACCAGGCCGCGGGCGCGGCGTACCTCACCGCGGGCTACCGCGAGGACTACGACCAGCTCTACGAGGTGATCCGGGCGAACGCCCCCGAGGTCGGCACCGTGGTCACCACCGAGGTGGTCTCGTCGGGCATCGTCCGCTCCGGGACCGACCGGGTGCAGGTGCTCGTCTTCGTCAACCGGCCGACCACCAACAAGCAGCAGAAGCAGCCCGTGGTCTACCGCGACCAGGTCACCGTGACCATGGTGCGGGTCGGGGACTCGTGGCTCGTCGACGACCTGGTCACCTCGCCGCCGACGCAGTGATCCGGGCAAGGTGCTTGACTCAGCCGCCCGATGCGTTCATGATCTTCGGCAACGTCCTTCGACGCCCGGGTTGTTGTGCGCCCTTCGCTGCGCTACCCTGTGCTTTCGCCCTCTCTCAGATGCCCTGCGGCCTGCCCGGTGGCCGATGTGGTGGTGGAGGGACGACATCTCATCGCGTAACCCGTCGAAGGACACCTCTTGGCCGCGCGCAGCACCGCTGAAAACCACCGCCGCATCTCTTTCGCAAAGATCTCCGAACCCCTCGAGGTTCCCCAGCTCCTCTCTCTCCAGACCGACAGCTTCGACTGGCTCGTCGGCAACGCCAACTGGGACGCCACCGTCCAGCGGCGCCTCGACGCCGGCGAGGACGTGTCGTCCAAGTCCGGCCTCCAGGAGATCTTCGAGGAGATCTCCCCGATCGAGGACTTCTCCGAGACGATGTCGCTCTCGTTCGAGGACCCGGTCTTCTACGACCCGAAGTACACCGTCGAGGAGTGCAAGGAGAAGGACTTCACCTACTCCGCCCCGCTGTACGTCTCCGCCGAGTTCACCAACAACGAGACCGGCGAGATCAAGGGCCAGACCGTCTTCATGGGTGACTTCCCCCTGATGACGCCCAAGGGCACCTTCATCATCAACGGCACCGAGCGGGTCGTCGTGTCCCAGCTGGTCCGGTCCCCGGGCGTCTACTTCGAGCGCTCCGCGGACAAGACCTCCGACAAGGACATCTTCACCGCCAAGCTGATCCCGAGCCGCGGCGCCTGGCTGGAGTTCGAGATCGACAAGCGCGACATGGTCGGCGTCCGCCTCGACCGCAAGCGCAAGCAGAACGTCACCGTGCTGCTCAAGGCCCTCGGGTGGACCAACGAGCAGATCCGCGAGGAGTTCGGCCAGTACGAGTCGATGATGCTGACCCTGGAGAAGGACCACACCCAGGGCCAGGACGACGCGCTGCTCGACATCTACCGCAAGCTGCGCCCGGGCGAACCCCCCACGCGTGAGGCCGCCCAGACGCTGCTGAACAACTACTACTTCAACCCGAAGCGGTACGACCTGGCCAAGGTCGGTCGCTACAAGATCAACAAGAAGCTCGGCCTGCTCGAGGCCTTCGACCAGCAGACGCTGACCGTGGACGACGTCGTCGCCGCGATCCGCTACATCGTCGCGCTGCACGCGGAGCAGAGCACGCTCGAGACGCCGCAGGGCACGCACGACATCTCGGCCGACGACATCGACCACTTCGGCAACCGCCGGATGCGGACCGTGGGCGAGCTGATCCAGAACCAGCTGCGCACCGGCCTGGCCCGCATGGAGCGGGTCGTCCGCGAGCGGATGACCACCCAGGACGTCGAGGCGATCACGCCGCAGTCGCTGATCAACATCCGCCCGGTCGTCGCGGCGCTGAAGGAGTTCTTCGGCACCTCGCAGCTCTCGCAGTTCATGGACCAGACCAACCCGATCTCGGGCCTGACCCACAAGCGCCGCCTCTCGGCGCTGGGCCCCGGTGGTCTGTCGCGCGACCGCGCCGGCATGGAGGTCCGTGACGTCCACCCGTCGCACTACGGCCGCATGTGCCCGATCGAGACCCCGGAAGGCCCGAACATCGGCCTGATCGGGTCGCTGGCCTCCTACGGCCGGATCAACCCGTTCGGGTTCGTCGAGACGCCCTACCGCAAGGTCGAGAAGGGCAAGGTCACCGACCAGATCGACTACCTGACCGCCGACGACGAGGACCGCTTCGTCATCGCGCAGGCCAACGCCGCCCTGGACGCCAAGGGTCGCTTCACCGAGGAGCGGGTCCTGGTCCGCCAGAAGCGCGGTGAGGTCAGCGAGATCCTGCCCGACGACGTGGACTACATCGACGTCTCGCCGCGCCAGATGGTGTCGGTCGCGACGGCGCTGATCCCGTTCCTCGAGCACGACGACGCCAACCGCGCGCTGATGGGCGCCAACATGCAGCGTCAGGCGGTGCCGCTGATCGTGAGCGACTCGCCGCTGGTCGGGACCGGCATCGAGTACCGCGCCGCGGTCGACGCCGGCGACGTGGTCGTGGCCGAGAAGGCCGGTGTCGTCAAGGACGTCTCCGCCGACCTCATCGAGACGATGAACGACGACGGCACGTACACGACGTACAAGCTGGCCAAGTTCCGCCGCTCCAACCAGGGCACCTGCATCAACCAGCGCCCGCTGGTGAGCGAGGGCGACAAGCTCGAGGTCGGCACCCCGATCGCGGACGGCCCGTGCACCGACAACGCCGAGATGGCCCTGGGCACCAACCTGCTCGTGGCCTTCATGCCGTGGCAGGGGCACAACTACGAGGACGCGATCATCCTCAGCCAGCGCCTGGTGCAGGAGGACATCCTCACCTCGATCCACATCGAGGAGCACGAGGTCGACGCCCGCGACACCAAGCTCGGCCCCGAGGAGATCACCCGGGACATCCCCAACGTCTCCGAGGAGATGCTGGCCGACCTCGACGAGCGCGGGATCATCCGCATCGGCGCCGAGGTCACCACCGGGGACATCCTGGTCGGCAAGGTCACGCCCAAGGGCGAGACCGAGCTGACCCCCGAGGAGCGGCTGCTCCGCGCGATCTTCGGTGAGAAGGCGCGCGAGGTGCGCGACACCTCGATGAAGGTGCCCCACGGTGAGTCCGGCACGGTCATCGGCGTGCGGGTCTTCGACCGCGAGGACGGCGACGAGCTGCCCCCGGGCGTCAACCAGCTGGTGCGCGTCTACGTCGCCCAGAAGCGGAAGATCTCGGTCGGCGACAAGCTGGCCGGCCGCCACGGGAACAAGGGCGTCATCGCCAAGATCCTGCCGATCGAGGACATGCCGTTCATGGAGGACGGCACCCCGGTCGACGTGATCCTCAACCCGCTGGGTGTCCCGCGCCGGATGAACATCGGCCAGATCCTCGAGCTCCACCTCGGCTGGCTCGCCAAGCAGGGCTGGGACCTCGACCTGCACGACGGGTCCGGCCCGGCCGACGACTCGTGGAAGCAGCGCCTGATCGACATCCACGCCGACAAGGCCGCGCCGAACACCAAGGTGGCGACGCCGGTCTTCGACGGTGCCAAGGAGGACGAGATCATCGGCCTGCTCGGCGCGACGTTCCCCACCCGGGACGGCGTCCGGCTGATCGGCGACAACGGCAAGGCCAGCCTCTTCGACGGTCGCTCCGGCGAGCCGTTCCCGGAGCCGGTCTCGGTGGGCTACATGTACATCCTCAAGCTCCACCACCTCGTCGACGACAAGATCCACGCACGCTCGACCGGCCCCTACTCGATGATCACGCAGCAGCCCCTGGGCGGTAAGGCCCAGTTCGGTGGCCAGCGGTTCGGCGAGATGGAGGTCTGGGCGATGGAGGCGTACGGCGCCGCCTACGCCCTGCAGGAGCTGCTGACGATCAAGTCCGACGACGTGCCGGGTCGCGTGAAGGTCTACGAGGCCATCGTCAAGGGCGAGAACATCCCCGACTCGGGCATCCCCGAGTCGTTCAAGGTGCTCGTCAAGGAGATGCAGTCCCTCTGCCTCAACGTGGAGGTGCTGTCGCAGGACGGCACGGCCATCGAGATGAAGGACGCCGAGGAAGACGTCTTCCGGGCGGCCGAGGAGCTCGGCATCGACCTGTCCCGCCGCGAGCCCAGCTCCGTCGAAGAAGTCTGAGGTCGAGGGCGGCGGGCCACGGCCCGCCGCCCCACCCTCAGTCCACAGCTTCAAACCCAGAACTAACGAAGGACAACAGCCATCGTGCTCGACGTGAACTTCTTCGACCAGCTTCAGATCGGCCTGGCCACCGCGGACGACATCCGCACGTGGAGCCACGGCGAGGTCAAGAAGCCGGAGACCATCAACTACCGCACGCTCAAGCCCGAGCGTGACGGCCTCTTCTGCGAGAAGATCTTCGGTCCCACCCGGGACTGGGAGTGCTACTGCGGCAAGTACAAGCGGGTGCGCTTCAAGGGCATCAT
Source organism: uncultured Actinomycetota bacterium (assembly GCA_963713255.1). Classification (GTDB taxonomy): domain Bacteria; phylum Actinomycetota; class Actinomycetes; order Propionibacteriales; family Nocardioidaceae; genus Nocardioides. Next base: position 60,837 of record CAVQLC010000010.1, on the reverse strand, counting down.
CTGCGAGCGCTGCGGCGTCGAGGTGACCCGGTCCAAGGTGCGCCGCGAGCGCATGGGCCACATCGAGCTGGCCGCCCCGGTCACCCACATCTGGTACTTCAAGGGTGTCCCGAGCCGGCTCGGCTACCTGCTCGACCTGGCCCCGAAGGACCTGGAGAAGGTCATCTACTTCGCGGCGTACATGATCACCGCCGTCGACGAGGACGCCCGGCACCGCGACCTGTCCACCCTGGAGAACAAGGTGGGCCTCGAGCGCGAGCGCCTCGAGAAGCGCCGTGACGGCGCCCTGGAGGACCGCACCAAGAAGCTCGAGGAGGACCTCAAGGTCCTCGAGGACGAGGGTGCCAAGGCCGACGCGCGCCGCAAGGTCCGCGACGGCGCCGAGCGCGAGATGAAGCAGCTCCGCGACCGGTCGCAGCGCGAGCTGGACCGCCTCGAGGAGGTGTGGAGCACCTTCAAGTCCCTCAAGGTCCAAGACCTCATGGGTGACGAGCTCCTCTACCGCGAGATGAAGAACTGGTTCGGCAAGTACTTCGAGGGCTACATGGGCGCGACCGCGATCCAGAAGCGCCTCGAGACCTTCGACATCGAGGCCGAGGTCGACTCGCTGCGCGAGACCATCGACACCGGCAAGGGCCAGCGCAAGGTGCGCGCGCTCAAGCGGCTCAAGGTGGTCGACGCGTTCCGCAAGACCAACAACAGCCCCCTGGGCATGGTCCTCGACGCCGTGCCGGTCATCCCGCCGGACCTGCGCCCGATGGTGCAGCTCGACGGTGGCCGGTTCGCGACCTCCGACCTCAACGACCTCTACCGCCGGGTCATCAACCGGAACAACCGCCTCAAGCGGCTGCTCGACCTCGGCGCCCCCGAGATCATCGTCAACAACGAGAAGCGGATGCTCCAGGAGGCCGTCGACTCGCTGTTCGACAACGGCCGCCGTGGGCGCCCCGTCACCGGCCCGGGCAACCGGCCGCTGAAGTCGCTGTCCGACATGCTCAAGGGCAAGCAGGGTCGCTTCCGGCAGAACCTGCTCGGCAAGCGCGTGGACTACTCGGGCCGTTCGGTCATCGTGTCGGGTCCGCAGCTGAAGCTGCACCAGTGCGGTCTGCCCAAGCAGATGGCGCTCGAGCTCTTCAAGCCGTTCGTGATGAAGCGCCTCGTGGACCTGTCGCACGCGCAGAACATCAAGTCCGCCAAGCGGATGGTGGAGCGCGCCCGCCCGGTCGTGTGGGACGTCCTCGAAGAGGTCATCACCGAGCACCCGGTGCTGCTCAACCGCGCACCCACGCTGCACCGCCTCGGCATCCAGGCCTTCGAGCCGCAGCTGATCGAGGGCAAGGCCATCCAGATCCACCCGCTCGTCTGCTCGGCGTTCAACGCCGACTTCGACGGCGACCAGATGGCGGTGCACCTGCCGCTGTCGGCCGAGGCCCAGGCCGAGGCGCGGATCCTGATGCTGTCGACCAACAACATCCTCAAGCCGTCGGACGGCCGTCCGGTGACCATGCCCACCCAGGACATGATCATCGGCCTGTTCTTCCTCACCACCGACCGTGAGGGTCCGGGCGAGGGACGGGTCTTCGGCTCGCAGGCCGAGGCCATCATGGCCTTCGACCGCGGTGAGATCTCGCTGCAGAGCAAGGTCAGGATCCGGTTCGCCGACATCATCCCGCCGCTGGAGCTCGAGCTCGGTGCCGACTGGGAAGAGGGTCGCACGATCATCCTCGACACCACGCTGGGCCGCTCGATCTTCAACGACACCCTGCCCGCGGACTACCCGTTCGTGAACGAGGAGGTCGGCAAGAAGCGCCTCGGCGCCATCGTCAACGACCTCGCCGAGCGGTACACCAAGGTCGAGGTGGCCGCCTCCCTGGACGCCCTGAAGGACACGGGCTTCCACTGGGCCACCCGCTCGGGTGTCACCGTGTCGATCGAGGACGTCGTGACGCCGGCCAACAAGGCCGAGATCCTCAAGGGCTACGAGGAGAAGGCGGTCAAGGTCCAGAGCCAGTACGAGCGCGGCCTGGTCACCGACGAGGAGCGTCGCCAGGAGCTCATCGAGATCTGGAACGAGGCGTCCAACATGGTCGGGAAGGCCATGGAGGCCAACTTCGACCGCAAGAACCCGATCTACATGATGGTCGACTCCGGTGCCTCCGGAAACCTCACCCAGATCCGCCAGGTGGCGGCCATGCGTGGGCTGGTGGCGAACCCGAAGGGCGACATCATCCCGCGGCCGATCAAGTCCAACTTCCGCGAGGGCCTGTCCGTGCTGGAGTACTTCATCTCCACCCACGGTGCCCGCAAGGGTCTGGCGGACACCGCGCTGCGGACCGCCGACTCGGGCTACCTGACCCGTCGTCTGGTCGACGTGTCGCAGGACGTCATCATCCGTGAGGACGACTGCGGCACCGAGCGTGGCCTGATGAAGATCATCGGGGTGAAGGGCGAGGACGGAACGGTCCGCCGTGACGACAACGCCGAGACCTCGGCGTACGCCCGCGCGGCGGCCACCGAGGTCACCCACCCCGAGACCGGCGACGTGCTCGTCGGTGCGGGCGAGGACCTCGGCGACATCAAGATCGGTGAGCTCGTGGCGGCCGGCATCGAGAACGTCTCCGTGCGTTCGGTGCTGACCTGCGACGCGAAGGCCGGGACCTGCGCCAAGTGCTACGGCCGTTCGCTGGCCACCGGCAAGCTCGTCGACATCGGCGAGGCCGTCGGCATCATCGCGGCCCAGTCGATCGGTGAGCCGGGCACGCAGCTGACCATGCGCACCTTCCACACCGGTGGGGTGGCCTCGGCCGACGACATCACGCAGGGTCTGCCCCGCGTGGTCGAGCTGTTCGAGGCGCGGTCGCCCAAGGGCCTCTCGCCGATCTCGGAGCACACCGGCCGGATCGAGATCGAGGAGACCGACAAGAGCCGCAAGGTGCGGGTCATCCCCGACGACGGCAGCGAGGTCGCGGAGTACCCCGTGTCCAAGCGGTCGCGGCTCCTGGTGCACGACGGTGACCACATCGAGGTCGGCGACCAGCTGACGGTCGGCACGCCCGACCCGAAGGAGGTGCTGCGCATCCTCGGCGTGCGCCGGGCGCAGCAGCACCTCGTGGACGAGGTCCAGCAGGTGTACCGCAGCCAGGGTGTGTCGATCCACGACAAGCACATCGAGATCATCGTGCGGCAGATGCTGCGCCGGGTCACGGTCATCGAGTCGGGCGACACCAACCTGCTGCCCTCCGACCTCGTCGACCGGGCGAAGTTCGAGATCGAGAACCGTCGCGTGGTGTCCGAGGGCGGCAAGCCGGCCTCGGGTCGCGCCGAGCTGATGGGGATCACCAAGGCGTCGCTCGCGACCGAGTCGTGGCTCTCGGCGGCCTCCTTCCAGGAGACCACCCGGGTGCTCACCGACGCCGCGATCCACGCCCGCTCGGACTCGCTGCGCGGTCTGAAGGAGAACGTGATCATCGGCAAGCTGATCCCGGCGGGTACCGGCCTCGAGCGGTACCGCAACATCCGGGTGGAGCCCACCGAGGAGGCGCGCGCCGCGGCGTACGCCGTCACGGGCTACGACTCCTACGACTACGAGTTCGGCAACACGGGTGCGTCGCAGGCCGTCGCCCTCGACGACTTCGACTTTGGCTCCTACCAGAACTGAGCGCGAAGTCCTCAGCTCTGGTTGCAAGGAGCCAGGTCGAGTAGCAAACGCCCGTCCCCGCGAAAGCGGGGACGGGCGTGTTGCGTATCGAGACCCCGTGAGCCGACCGGCAGCCGTGGGGACGGGCGTTCTGCGTATCGAGACCCCGTGAGACGACCGGCAAACCCGTCGGGGCCGGCGCCATTGAGGACAGGTTCTGACCGGTGCCGCTCCTAGCGTGGAGGCATGGACAAGATTCAGCTGATCCGACCCGACGGGCTGCTGCGCAGCCCGGCGTTCAGCCAGGTGGCCGTGGTGCCGCCCGGCGCGACCCTCGTGTTCGTCGGGGGGCAGAACGCCGTGGACGAGAGCGGGGTCGTGGTGGGCGGTGACGACGTCGCCGCGCAGACGACCCGGGTGATGGCCAACCTGGTCACGGCTCTCGCCGCCGCCGATGTCGGGGTCGAGCACCTGGTCACCGTGACGGTGATGCTGGTCGAGGGCGTGGACGTGGCCGCGGCGTACGCAGCGGCGGCTCCGGCCCTGGCGACCGGAGGTGACCCGCCCCTCGTCGACGCCGCGCTGGTCGCGGGACTGGGCGTGCCCGGTGCCCTCGTCGAGGTCTCCGCGGTGGCCGCGGTCGTGCGCTAGTCCGGCTCAGACGAGCACCAGGTCCAGGGCGCCGGCCGGTGAAGGCCGCGAGCGCCGCGGCCTGCTCCTCGACCTCGGCGCGCTGGCGGCCGCTCAAGGAGGGACTGAGCCCGACAGAGACGGTGGTGGTGCGGCCGGACTCCTTGCGCTTCCACCAGCCCACGTCGCGCAGGTCGCTGACGACCACGCCGCCGCCGGACTCGGCGAACGAGTGCCCGCGGTCCCCCCACGGATGGTCGGGGCTGCCGGGGGTAGTTGCTGCCCGGGTAGGAGAGGTAGGCCTCGTCGAAGACCGGCAGCAGCCAGGTGCCTTGCTCGACCGGCGCGGCCGGCGGGACGGGCGGGTGCCAGAAGGTGTCGCCGGCCACCTCGGTCGAGGCCACCCGGTCGCCGAGGTCGTCGAGGGTGGTCGCGATCTCGCGCTTGGTCGGGGTCGCCCAGCGCATCAGGTGCGCCACCGTGGCCGGCCCGTGGCCGGTGAAGTACCGCAGCACCAGGTCGCGCAGGGCCTCGTCGCGCTCCGGGACCGGCGCCGACGGCACCCACTCGTCGACGAGCGCATAGGTGTGCTGGCCGTCGGCGAGCGGCCCCGAGCACACCAGGCCGTCCAGCTCGGCCAGCATCAACAGGTGGCCCAGCCGCTCCCCGCGGAGGTCGTCGCGGGCGAGCGTGGTCTGGAGCTGTCGTCGGGTCAGGGACCGGCCGCCCGCCAACAACCCGGCCAGGGTGTCGTGCAGGCCGGAGACGACGGCCGGGTCGTCCAGGCCCAGCTGCCGGTGCCGGGCGGTCATCCCCGAGCGCACCTTCGGTGACGTGAGCGCCAGCAGCCAGCGCAGGTCCTCGGCCAGCACGTAGTGCCAGGTGGGCCGCAGCACGTGCGTGCGGACGATCCGTCCGTCGTCGATCGCCGCCCGGACCTGGTCGTCGGTGGGCTGACCAGTGCGCATCGCCAGCGACCAGCGGGCCAGCGGCGCGTCCTGCGACTGGACGCAGAGCAGGCTCCGGACCGCGTCCTCCGGACTGCGGAACACCGGCGCGGAGAGGCCCTGGGTCGCCAGGCGCCGCGCGAGAAGGGTGTCCTGGTCCACGCCTCCAGCCTGTCACGAGCCGGCGGGTGCACACTGAGGCAACCCCGAGGGAGGACCCATGACGAGGATGCTGTCGACGACGGCGGCGATCGGTGCGAGCGCGGCGGCCCTGCTGCTGGCCGCCGTGGTGGTGCCGGTGAGCGCGGTAGGGGCGGCGCCCCCGGCCTGCGGCAACGCCGACCTCAAGGCGTCCTACAAGGCCACCGACGCCGCGATGAGCCACCGGAACGGCAAGATCGTGGTGAAGAACATCTCCGGCCACCGCTGCACGATCGCCGGGTACGGCGGGGTGTCCTACGTCGGCGGCGGCAACGGCACCCAGGTGGGGGCGCCGGCCGACCGGGTGCCCGGCAACGAGGACACGGTCGTGCTGGAGCCGGGTGACAAGGCCAAGAGCCCGATCTCCGAGACGGTGGCCGGGGTCTACCCCAAGAACGAGTGCAAGCCGACCGCCGTCGACGGGTTCCGCGTCTACGTGCCGAACGCCACCGTGTCGCAGTACATCCCGCACGCCACCACGGGCTGCAAGAACTCCGCCGTGCACCTGATGAGCCACAAGCCCTACCGCTGACCGAGCCGCCGTCGGCAGCGCCGGGCCCGGAGGGTCAGCCGCGCATCAGGATGGTCTCGACCTCGGCGAGGGCGCGGTCGGCGTACCCCTTCCACATCCGGCCGATGACGTTCATCGTGAGCCGGGCCGGCGCCGCCTTGGGGTGCAGGGTCCAGGCCCAGCCGATCCGGGCACCGGTGCCCTCCGGGGTGACCGACCAGACCCCCTCGACGGTGCTCACGAAGGCGCCCAGCGGGCCGTGGAGGTCGTCGAGGAGATAGGCGTAGCCGGTCGGTCGGTCGACGGAGGTGAGGGTCTCCCGCAGGCGACCGCCGCCGTCGGCGAGCACGATCGTGCGCGTCTGGCCGACGGTGCCCCACTCGTCCGGCTCGTCGACCACCTCGCGCACGGCCGGGAAGGCGGCGTAGCGACGGCTGAACACGTCCGGCAGGGGAGCCGCGATCAGCCGGTCGAACGCCTGGCTCGGCTCGACGGCGACCAGCCGTGACGCAGCGACTCGGTGCCCGGACATGGAGATCAGGTTACGTCGCGGAGGGCCGACCGCGCGCCGCCGCGACGCAAGGCTGAGACAACTTCTCCGGAGTCGGCCGGGCTGCCCGCCTGCTCGACCTCGACGTCACCCAGGTCGGTCCTCACCCGAGTCGCGCTGGTGAACCAGACGGAGCGAGGCACCGGGAACGGCGTGGTCCGGGCGCCCTGAGACAATCGGCGGGTGAGTCCGACCGCGCCGTCGCAGACCGACGTCCTCGTCGTCGGCGCCGGTCCCGCGGGCTCCGCCGCCGCCGCCTGGTGCGCGCGTCTCGGGCTCGACGTGGTGCTCGCGGACGCGGCCGTCTTCCCGCGTGACAAGACCTGTGGCGACGGGCTGACCCCGCGGGCCATCGGTGAGCTCCAGCGGCTGGGCCTCGAGGACTGGCTCCGCGCCCACACCGTCAACCAGGGACTCCGCGCGCACGGGTTCGGGCAGACGCTGCTGCTGCCCTGGCCCGGTGGGACCCTGCCCGACTGGGGCAGCGCCGTCGCCCGGACCGAGCTCGACGACCACCTGCGCACCACGGCCATCAAGGCGGGGGCCACGGCGGTCGACGGCGCGCGTGCGGTCGACGTCCGCCGCGACGGCGACCGGGTCGCCGCGGTCGTCTTCAAGCGTGGTGAGGAGACCTGGGAGATCGGCTGTCGCCGCCTCGTGGTCGCCGACGGCGTGCGCTCGCCGCTGGGCCGGGTGCTGGGCCGGGAGTGGCACCGCGACACCGTGTACGGCGTCGCCGGGCGCTCCTACGTCGACTCGGCCCGCGCCGACGACCCGTGGATCAGCTCGCACCTCGAGCTGCGGGGTCGTGACGGCGAGATCCTGTCGGGCTACGGCTGGATCTTCCCGCTGGGCTCGGGCGAGGTGAACATCGGCGTCGGCACGCTGGCCACCTCGAAGCGCCCGGCGGACGTCGCGATCAAGCCGCTGATGAGCTACTACGCCGACGAGCGGCGCGAGGAGTTCGCGCTGTCCGGCGACCTGCGTGCGCCGACCTCGGCCCTGCTGCCGATGGGCGGTGCGGTGTCCGGGGTGGCCGGTCCGAACTGGGCGCTGATCGGGGACGCGGCCGCCTGCGTGAACCCGCTCAACGGCGAGGGCATCGACTACGGCCTCGAGAGCGGTCGCTTCGTCGCCGAGATGATGGCGGAGCGCGACGACCTGGGCGCGGCGTGGCCGACGCTGCTGCGGGAGCACTACGGCGAGGCGTTCTCGATCGCGCGGAGGCTGGCCGGCCTGGTGACGGTGCCGCGCCTGCTGCCCGCCCTCGGTCCCGCGGGCATGCGCTCGGACTGGTTGATGACGCTGGCGCTGCGGTGGATGGGCAACCTGGTCACCGACGAGGACCGGGACCGCGCGGCCCGGGTCTGGCGCTGGGCCGGGCGTCGCTCGATCGCACGCGACGCGCGCCCGCCGTTCGCCTGACCGTCAGGCCGGCTCGGCCTCGAGCTCGCCGAAGCCTGTGACCACCAGGTCCCGGATGGTGCGCAGGGCGCGCTCCGCGTCGGCACCGCTGGCGGACACGGTGATCTCCGCGCCCTGCCCGGCGCCGAGGGTGAGCAGCTCGAGCGAGCTGGCGGCGTCCGCCCGTCGGCCGCGGGACTCGACGACCACGTCGGCGTCGATGCCACCGAGCGCCGTCGCGATCTGGGCGGCGGGGCGGGCGTGCAGGCCCTGCGGGTTCACCAGGGTCATCCGCGTCGACGCACCGGCCGGCGCGGACTCGCGCCGGGTCGCCTCGGCCGCAGCAGGACGGTGGGCGGCCAGCGCGCTGGCCTTGGGGAGCAGGGCGGCCTCCGCCTCGCGCGCCACGGTCTCGAGGTCGGCACCGCCGGCCGCCCGGACGACCGCGGCCACCAACCCCTCGACCAACGGGGCCGCGCTGAGCCGGACGGGGTGACCCTCGGGAGGGTTCAGCTCCAGGGACAGCTCGGCGCTGAGGACGGCCGAGCCGAGATCCATCAGGACCAGGACCCCCTCGGGTGACGCGGCCTCGACCAGGGCGGCCGAGACGTCGGTGGCGTCGGTGCCGAGCCCTCCGGCCGCGCCGGCCGCGATGGCCACGACCGGGCCCCGGCCCTGGACCATCTGTGCGGCCAGGTCCACCGCGGCTCGGGCCAGGGCAGGGCTGTGCGAGACGACGACGATGCCGATCATGGTGCGCCTCAGCCCGCCGCGCCGGCCAGGGCGTCCACCAGCAGCGCCGCGGACGCGGCGCCGGGATCGATGTGCCCGACGCTCCGCTCGCCGAGGTAGCTGGCGCGGCCCTTGAGGGCATGGAGGGGTTCGGTCGCGTCGCGCCCCGCAGCCGCCGCGCTCGCCGCGGCGGCGGTGGCACCGGACAGCTCGGCACCCTCGCCCAGCGCGGACTGGAGAGCGTCGAGGGCCGGCGCCAGCGCGTCGTACATCGTCTTGTCGCCGGCCTCGGCCTTGCCCCGCGCGACGATGCCGTCGAGACCGGCTCGCAGCGCCGCGAGCAGTGCCGGTCCGTCCAGCGAGGTCGCGTCGCCCGCCGCGGTGGCCGCCCGCAGGAAGAAGGTGCCGTACAGCGGGCCGCTGGCACCTCCCACCGAGGTCACCAGCGTCATGCCCACCGTCTTGAGCAGCTCGCCGATCGTGGTGGGCGGGGGGTCCAGAGCCGTCATCACCGCGTCCATGCCCCGAGTCAGGTTGGTGCCGTGGTCGGCGTCCCCGATCGCCGAGTCGAGCTCGGTGAGGTAGTCGCAGTGCTCGTGCACCGCGTCCCGGAACGACGACAACCAGTCGACCAGCTGGTCGAGGGTGACGGCTTCGGACACGATCAGACTCCCCATCGCAGACCGGAGGTGTTGACCGGAGCATCCCACAGCCGCACCAGCTCGTCGTCGGCCCGGAGGACGGTCACCGAGGCGCCGGCCATGTCCAACGAGGTGATGTAGTTGCCGACCAACGTGCGGGCGACCTGGACGCCGGCCTTCTCCAGCAGCGTGGCCACCTCGCCGTAGAGCAGGTACAGCTCGATCAGCGGGCTGCCACCCATCCCGTTGAGCATCACGATGCTGGGCCCGCCCTGGAAGTCCAGGTCGGCGAGCACCGGCTCCACGAGCTGCTCGGCGATCTCGGCCGCCCCCGCGAGCGGGACCCGGTGCCGACCGGGCTCGCCGTGGATCCCGACGCCCATCTCCATCTGGTCCTCGGGCAGGTCGAAGGTCGGCTTCCCGGCGGCGGGGACCGTGCAGCTGGTGAGCGCCATGCCCATCGAGCGGCCGTTCTCGTTCACCCGGCGAGCCAGGGCGAGCACGGCGTCGAGGTCGCGGCCCTCCTCCGCGGCCGCCCCGACGATCTTCTCCAGGAGCACCGTGATCCCGACCCCGCGCCGACCCGCGGTCCAGGTCGAGTCCTGGACGGCCACGTCGTCGTCGGTCACGATCGTCTCGACGCGCACCCCCGAGTCGGCGGCGGCCATCTCGCCGGCCATCTCGAAGTTCATCACGTCGCCGGTGTAGTTCTTGACGATGTGCAGCACCCCGGCACCCCGGTCGACGACCGTGGTGGCCTCCACCATCTGGTCCGGCGTGGGCGAGGTGAACACCTCACCGGCGCAGGCGGCGTCGAGCATCCCGGGGCCGACGAAGCCGCCGTGCAGGGGCTCGTGGCCGGAGCCGCCGCCGGACAGCAGCGCGACCAGCCCGGACGCCTTCGGCCGGGCCCGGTAGATGACGCGGTGCTGGTGGTCGACCCGGAGCTCGGGGTGGGCTGCGGCGACGCCGCGGAGCGCGTCGGCGAGCACCTGGTCGGGCTTGTTGATGAGCTTCTTCATCTCAGACCTCCGAGGGAGCGACGGTGGCGGCGGGGACGGCTGCGTCCTGCGCCGTGTGGGCCATGATCCCGAACAGCAGCGCGGCTGCGACACCCGCGGCCAGCTCGGCGATCACGTAGACCGGCCACTGGGACCAGATGACGTCCCCGCCCATGACCTGCTGCACGAGCATCGGGCCGGTGGTGCGGGCGGGGTTGATCGAGGCGCCGGTGGTGGGGGCGACCGGGATGATGGCCGCGAACACCATCATGCCGATGGCCAGCCCGGCCCAGCCGGGAGCCGCCTTGCGGTAGATCACGCCGAACACCGCGAAGACCAGGAGGAAGGTGCCGATGAACTCGGCGAAGAAGGCCTGGTACCACGGAATCGTGTCGGCGTACGACGCGACGCCGAGCCCGACGTCGCTCGCCTTCTGACCCAGGACCCCCACGATCGCGAAGGCGCCCGCGACCGCGCCGAGCACCTGGGCCACGACGTAGCTCGGCACCTCGGACCAGGGGAACTTGCCCGTCGCCGCCAGCCCGAGGGTGACCGCGGGGTTGATGTGGTTGCCGGAGATGTAGCCGAAGACGTAGACCGTCACGATCACCACCGTGGCGAAGGACAACGAGATGATGCCGAGGTCGGACCCGCTGAAGGTCGACCCGTTCGCCTCGTTGACCAGGAGCAGGGCCGGCACCGAGCCGACGCCGACGAAGACCAGGAAGGCGGTGCCGAGAAACTCTGCCGCGAGCTTCTGCCACCGCGTGTTTTCATCCATCTCATGACCCTTCCGTGTGATGCGAATTACATTCGATAATGTCGAATAGTGCTCAGAAACGAGCGACACGTCAAGGGCGATCGCGAAAAATCTGCCGGCACGGGGCATACTCGGGGCTCCCCCAGCGGAAGGAGATGCGGTGATCCAGGCGATCGACCGGGCGGCTCGCGTCCTGGGCGCCCTCCAGGGCTCCCGGCACCTGGGCATCACCGAGCTGGGCGTGCTGCTCGAGCTCCCGCCGTCCACGGTGCACGGCATCGTGAAGTCGCTGCAGACGCACGGGCTGGTGGCGAAGGAGCCCTACGGCCAGCGCTACATGCTGGGCCCGACCCTGCTCCAGCTCTCCAACGTCTACCTCGACACCCTCGACGTGCGGGCCCGGGCGATGCGCTGGACCGGCGACCTCAGCGAGCGCACCGGGCTCGCCGTCCGGATGGGCGTGGAGTTCTTCGACGAGGTGATCGTGATCCACCACGAACCGCGTCCCGACGGCAGCCGGCAGATGCCCGAGACCGGCCTGACGATCCCGGCGCACGCGTGCGCGCTGGGCAAGGTGCTGCTGGCCTACCGCCCCGACTTCCGTGCCGCTCTCCTCGCCGGCGGGCCGCTGCGCAGCCTCACCGGCGAGACCATCGTCGACCCGGCCGCCCTCGAGGGGGCGCTCGCCGAGGTCGTCGAGCGCGGCTATGCCGTCGAGGACGAGGAGGCGGTCCTCGGGGAGGCGTCGGTCGCGGTCCCGGTCGCGGACCGGGACGGGGTCGCGGTGGCGGCGATCGCGGTGGTGCTCCCCGCGAGCGACCAGCCGGTCACCCAGGCCGTGCTGACCGACCTGCGGGAGTCGGCGCGCAACGTCTCCCGGGAGCTCGGTGCCGGGGTCTGGCCCCCGGCGGTCGTGCGCGTCACCGGGTGAGGGTGGGCGCCTTCGGGGTCGTCGAGCGGGCCCGGCGCCGCAGGACGCTGTTGACCGGGTCGACCAGGTAGTTGAGCCGGCTGGCCACCGGCGGCCACGCCAGCAGCAGCGCGAGGCCGACGGCCAGCACCACGACGATGACGAGGGCGGCGTAGTCGTTGGCCGGCAGGAACCGGGACCAGTCGTGGTAGTCGGCGTACCGCACCGGGAAGCCGTGCATCAGGTAGACCACGAGGCTGTAGGCGCCCATCGCGGTGAGGAAGGTCCGGCGCGCGGGGATCAGGCTCATCACCGCGAAGCAGCCCACCACCGAGACCACCAACAGCCGCACCCGGATCCAGATCCCCTCGCCGAGGCCGGCTCCCAGCGACTCGTAGGACGAGCGGTAGAAGAGCCACTGTGTCGACCAGAAGTCGTCGGTGTGCCCCGCCAGCCACCAGGTCGCCGCCAGGATCACCAGGCCGAGCACCCAGGCGCGGCGGCGCTTGGCGAGGCCCAGGGTGTCCGAGCTGAGGTGCAGGCCGAGCACGAAGAACGGCAGCAGGCCGAGCGCCCGGTTGATGTCGAAGAGCTCCTGGTCGGTGCCGCCGGCGAGCAGGCTGATGACCACGGAGATCGGCACCATCACCCAGTGCACCTTGAGGATCGGGGTCACCAGGCGCCACATGACGAGCACGATGAGGTACCACATCGGCCAGCGTGGGTTGGTCCAGATCGGGTCCAGCAGCGGGCCGCCGCCGACCTCGTGGCGGAAGTGGGCCATCAGCCACGAGAAGATGATGTAGGGCACCACCAGGGTGGTGACGAGGGACCAGAGGTGCCGCTTGGTGTAGCGGAAGGACTTCGACAGGTAGCCCGTGACCAGGACGAACACGGGGATGTGGAAGTAGTAGATGAAGTCGTAGGCCTGCGACTTCAGGTCGCTGCTCGGCAGCAGCACCAGCGTGTGCCCGATGACGACGAGGGTCACCAGGACCATCTTCGCGTTGTCCAGCCAGGGATCCCGCCGAGAGGTCACCGAGCCACGGTAGTGCCTGCTCGGCTCGCCGGGCAGGGCCCGCCCGGGCGCTCTTAGTAGGTTGGTCGTCATGGGTCATGTGCCGCAACGCCAGCGTGTGGCGGCGTACGCCGTGATCATCCGTGGCGACGAGATCCTGCTCAGCCGGCTGTCCGAGCGCGTGACCAAGGACGAGCTCTGGACGCTGCCGGGCGGCGGTCTCGACCACGGTGAGGACCCGCGCGACGCCGTGGTCCGCGAGGTCCTCGAGGAGACCGGCCTGGTGGCCGAGGTCTCCGAGCGTCCGCGGGTCTTCTCCGCGCACTCGCCGAGCCTGTGGCGCGAGGGCGAGCGGTGGAACTACCACGCGCTGCGCATCGTGTACGACGGCTGGGTGCCGCCGGGCTCGCCCGAGCCGCGCGTCGTGGAGGTCGACGGCTCGACCGCCGAGGCGGCCTGGGTGCCCCTGGCCGACGTGCGGTCCGGGGCCGTGCCGGTGGTGGCGATGGTGACCGAGGCCCTCGGCGACCTCGAGCCGCAGCGCCGCCAGCGGATCGCCGCCTACGCGCTCGTCCGCCGGGCCGACACGGTGCTGCTCACCCGGATCTCGCCCCGCGGGCACCACAGCGGCTCGTGGACGCTGCCGGGTGGCGGGGTGGACCACGGGGAGCGGCCGGCCGAGGCGCTGGCCCGGGAGGTCGCCGAGGAGTGCGGCCTGGTGCCGACGGTGGGGGACCTGCTCGACGTGCACGACGTGCACTTCACCGGGGTCGCGCCGTCCGGCCGGGTCGAGGACTTCCACGGCATCCACCTGATCTTCGCGGCCGAGGTCCCGGCGGGCTCCGAGCCGCACGTCGCGGAGGTCGACGGGACCACCGACGCGGTCGCCTGGGTGGCCCGGGCGGACATCGCGTCCGGTGCGGTGCCGGTGCTCGACGTCGTCCGCCACGCGCTCGACGTGTGAGCGCTCGGTAGATTGGGGACGTGAACCCGCGCCATCGTCGGCTGGTCATCCCGGTCGCCCTGGCCGGGGTGCTGCTGGTCGTCGTCCTCGCGGCGGTGTGGCGATGAGCGAGCCACTGGCCGGTGCCCTGGCGAGCGTCCGCACCGCGGTGCTCGACCCCGACGCCCTGGTCCGGGCGGTGGGCTCGGGCCGGCGACGCGCGGCCGTGCCGCGGTGGCGTCGGGTGGAGCTGAGGTACGTCGACCTGAAGGCCGGCCGGCACCTCCAGGTGACGGCGTACGACGAGGCCCAGGCGCACACGTCCAACCACCCGGCCGACGAGGCGGCGGCCGCCGTCGACGCGCTGCTCGACGAGCCGTTCGGCAACTGGCACGTCGACACCGTGAGCGAGACCCGCCAGCTCCGGGTCACCAAGAAGGGCGAGGCGGTGGTGCACTCCGCGGTCCGGGCCGAGGAGGCCGCGGTCCACCGGGAGCACGACCGCGACAAGGCGCGGCTGCTGCCCGAGGACGACCCGGTGTTCGTGGCGCTCGGGCTGTCGGACCAGCAGGGCCGGATGAAGCCCAGCCGGCAGGCGAAGTACCGCCAGGTCGAGGAGTTCCTCCGCATCATCGACGCCACCGTCGCCGACGCGATCTCGTCCGGACACCTGCGTCGGCCGACGCCCGAGCAGCCGCTGCGGGTGGTCGACCTCGGCTGCGGCAACGCCTACCTGACCTTCGCCGCGCACCGCTACCTGACGACGGTGCGCGGCCTGCCCGTGCACACCGTCGGCGTCGACGTGCGCGAGCAGTCGCGCGCGCACAACACCGCCGTCGCCGCGGAGGTCGGCGTCTCCGACGAGGTCGACTTCGTGGTCGGCGGCATCCTCGACGCCGAGCTCCCCGAGCCGCCCGAGGTGGTGCTCGCGCTGCATGCCTGCGACACCGCGACGGACGAGGCGCTCGGTCGGGCCGTCGGGTGGGGTGCCCCGCTGGTGCTGGCCGCGCCGTGCTGCCACCACGACATCGCGGCCCAGCTCCGGCGGACACCCGCGCCGGCGCCGTACGCCCAGCTCACCCGGCACGGCATCCTCCGGGAGCGCCTCGCGGACACCCTGACCGACGGCCTGCGCGCCTCCCTGCTGCGGGCCCAGGGCTACCGCGTGGACGTCATGCAGTTCGTCGAGAGCAAGCACACCCCGCGCAACACCCTCCTGCGCGCCGTGCGGACGTCGCGCCCCGAGCCGGCCGGCTCCGCGCGGCAGGAGTACGACGAGCTGGTCGCGGCCTGGGGGATCCACCCGCGCCTCGCGGAGCTGTTGGATGCGTAGCCTGCTCGTCCTCGGCGCTCTGCTCGCCATCCCGTTCGTGGTGGGGACCGCGGTGCGGCCGGGCGACCCGAGTCGCGACGAGGTCTTCCGCTTCCACGACCAGGCGATCGTGGAGTCGAGCGGGCTCGTCGCCGACGGCGGTCGCTTCGTCACCACCAACGACTCGGGTGACACCGGGCGGATCTTCACCGTCGACGACTCCGGTGACACGGTCGGGGTGACCAGCTGGTCCGACGACCCCGTGGACGTGGAGGCGCTGGCACCGGCCGACCCCGGCCACGTCTGGGTGGGCGACATCGGCGACAACTCCGCCACCCGGCCCGACGTCACGGTCACCCGGGTCTCGGTGGGGCCCGGCGACCGGACCGAGACGGCGCCGGCGTACCGGCTGGTCTACGAGGGTGGCCCCCGGGACGCGGAGGCGCTGCTCACCGACCCGACGGACGGTCGGCTCTACGTCGCGAGCAAGGAGGTCTTCGGCGGCATGCTGTTCGCCGCACCCACCCGGCTGGACCCGGCCCGGGACAACCGGCTCACCCCGGTGGGCAACGTGACCGGCCTGGTCACCGACGGCGCGTTCTTCCCCGACGGCCGGCACCTCGTGCTGCGGACCTACACCACCGCCCTCGTCTACAGCTTCCCCGACCTCGAGCTCGTCGGTGAGGTGCGCCTGCCCGCGCAGCAGCAGGGCGAGGGCCTGGCCGTCGTCGGGGAGGACACGCTCTACCTGTCCTCCGAGGGGGTCAACTCCCCGCTGCTGACGATGACCCTGCCGACGGAGGTGGTGCGCGCGATGGCACCGACCTCCTCGACCACGGCGCCGGCATCGGCGTCCGTCGCCCCCGCGACCGCCCCGTCCGCCGAGACCCGCGAGCCGGGAGAGCCGCAGCGGTCGCCGTGGCCGTGGCTGGTCGGTCTCGGCGTGATGGCGCTGCTGGTGATCACCCTCCTTAGGGCGTTGCGGCCGCGCTGAGCGCTCCGACAGGGTGGCCGGCATGCCTCGCCTGCGCCACACCTCCCCGCGTGACCCGGGCTGGACCCGGCGACGAGCCGGCAAGGGCTTCGTCTACCTCGACCAGCACGGCGACCGGCTGGCGCCGGAGGACGTGCAGCGGGCCAAGGACCTGGTGATCCCGCCGGCCTGGGAGGACGTCTGGATCTGTCCCTTTCCCACCGGGCACCTCCAGGCGGTCGGCACCGACGACGCGGGCCGCCGGCAGTACCTCTACCACCCGGCCTGGCGGGCGGCCCGCGACGGCGAGAAGTTCGTGCGCGTGCTGGGGTTCGGCAAGGCGCTGTCGCGAGCCCGGGAGAAGGTGATCGCGGACCTCGGCACCGAGGGGATGACCCGGGAGCGCGGCTGCGCCGTCGCCGTCCGCCTGCTCGACCTCGGCTACTTCCGGATCGGCAACGACGTCTACGCCGACGAGAACGCCAGCTTCGGGCTGACCACCCTCGAGCGCCGCCACACCCGGCGCCGCGGCCCGGTGCTGGTCTTCGACTTCGTCGGCAAGTCCGGGATCGAGCACCGGATCGAGATCGACGACGAGCCGACCATCGAGGCGCTCGACGTGATGCGCAAGCGGCGTGGCACGAGTGACCGGCTGCTCGCCTACCGCGAGGGTCGGCGGTGGCGCGACATCGACTCCGGGACCGTCAACGACTACATCCGCGAGACGACCGGGATGGACGCGACCGCGAAGGACTTCCGGACCTGGCACGCCACGGTGCTGGCCGCCGCCGCGCTCGCGCAGACCGACGAACCCGGAGAGACGCAGGCGTCGCAGAAGCGCGCCGTGTCGGGCGCCATGAAGGAGGTGTCGGAGTTCCTCGGCAACACGCCCACGCTCGCCCGGTCGTCGTACGTCGACCCCCGGGTGATCGACGCCTACGAGGAGGGCCGCACCATCGCCTCCGCCACCCGCCGCCGGTTCAGCGGGCCCGACGAGCGGCAGGCGGCCCTGGAGCGGGCGGTGCTCAAGCTGCTGCGGGAGACCTAGCCGCGGCTCACCCGTTGAAGTAGTCGTCGATGCACCTCGCAGAAGTCGATGTAGAAGCCGGGGTGCCGGCCGTGGTCGGCCAGGAGCTCGAAGCTGCCCTCGATGAACACGTCGTTGTCCAGGTCGGTGTCGCCCTTGGTGTCCACCTGGAACGTCGACTTCAGCACCCCGCGGTCGCGGAAGAGGATGTTGCCGTCGCCGTCGCGCATCACGAACGGCTGACCGGCCTCCATCGCGACGAACTGGTAGACGGTGCCCGCGACCAGCGTGATGTGCAGGTCCTTGTAGAGACCCTGGTGGTCGATGGTGAGGGTCTTCCCGTTGGCGGTGAGCGTCTCGTGGGTCTCGTAGTTGTCGAAGAGGTACGGCGGGGCGTCCTGCTGCCGGGGTGCCTTGAGCATGAAGGTGCCCTCGAAGGTGACCTCGTCGTGAACCACGAAGCCGCAGTCGTCGAAGTCGAACGAGTCGGAGCCGCTGTAGTGCTCACGCTCCAGCGGGGCCGCCTGTGCGGCGGCCATGGGCAGTGCCAGCCCGATGAGAGCCAGGGTGGGGACGAACCATCGCTTCATTGACCAGACCTCCTGAGTGACGGGTTGTTCCGGAGCCAGTCGAGGGTCGGTCGCAGCGCCCAAAAATGCGAGGGAGACGGCTGCTCAGGGTGTACCACGACCCTACGCACGCGGCGGCCCGGACGTCATCCACCGTCTGAGGTAAATGGCGCAGCGCTAGGCGCGCCAGACCCAGTTGGAGCGGCGGTGCACCTCGGTGAGGCCGGCACTGACCATGTTGTGCTGCGAGGGGTTGGGGTGCTCGGCGGACTCGGCCCAGGTCTCGGCGGAGGCGAAGCGCAGGCCCGCGGTCGCGGGCCTCGGCCACCCGCGCCGCCATCAGCGCCGACTGGGCGCCCCGGTTGCGCGCCTCGGGCAGCGTGGCCGCTCCGAAGAGTGCCACCGCGCCGGTCTCGGCGACGGCCAGCATCCGGGCCACCCCCACGACCCGGTCCGCGTCCCAGGCGGCGTACGTCGACCAGTCGCCGTCGAAGAAGCCGGTGGCCGCGAACATCTCCTCCACGCCCTGGGACCACGGCACCTCGAAGCCGGCCGCCATGATCTGGGCGAAGACCAGGGCCTGGGACGCGTCCACCCGCTCGATCCTCAGATCCGTCTCGACGTCGGTGCGGGGCTCGGCCGGACCGAAGAACTTCACCATCGTGGTGCCGGCCTCCAGGCCCGCGGCCGCGGCCGCGGCCGACCAGTCGTCGGGCACGATCCGGGGCTGCAGGCAGAACGCCATCGCCGGGGCGCCGGCCTCCCGGGCCACCGCCACCGCATCGACGACGTCCTCCCGAGGCAGCGGCTCGCAGAAGCCGATGGCCTTGTTCCAGAAGCCACCCATCGGATCGCGCGCCACGATGGTCTGCAACCCGTCCGCGAGGGAGCGGCTCGCCATGCCGAGGGCTGCCCGCACGTCGGCGGTCTGGTCGTCGATCATGCGCCGCATCGCGATCGCCTCGGTGCGCTCGGCCAGGTCGGACCACTCGCTGTTCATGGACCGCAGCATCCCGCTACTCCGCCGCCACGTACACCCATCGCCCGCCTCGCCGCGCGAACGTGCTCCGCTCGTGGAGCACCCCGTCGCTGCCCGCGGCGCGGTAGTGGGCCCGGAACTCGACGACCCCGCGGTCGTCGTCCGGGCCGCCGGCCTCGACGTCGACGATCTCCAGGCCGGTCCAGGTGATCCCCGGGTCGGCTGCCAGGTCGTCGGGCCGGGTGCCGGGGTGCCAGGTGCGGAAGACGTGGTCGAGGTCCCCGACGGCGTACGCCGCGTAGCGCGACCGCATCAGCTCCTCGGCGGTGGCCGCCTGCGCGGCGCCCCGGTGCAGGCGTCCGCAGCACGCGTCGTACGACGGGCCCGCGCCGCACGGGCACGGGCGCTGCAGGAGGCCGCTCACCGCACGGACGGTAGCGAGGACCACGGCGGCTGGGCCATCCTCGGGTGATGGACGTGACCGTGGTCGAGGGCGACATCACCACCCAGGAGGTCGACGCCGTGGTCAACGCCGCCAACCGCCGGATGCGCGGTGGCGGCGGCGTCGACGGGGCGATCCACCGCGCCGGCGGCCCCGAGGTGCTCGCGGACTGCCGGCGCCGCTTCCCGGGCGGACTGGCCACCGGCGACGCCGGCTGGACGACGGCCGGGCTGATGCCCGCCCGCTGGGTCATCCACGTGGTCGGTCCCAACCACGTCGCCGGCCAGACCGACCGGTCGCTGCTCACGTCCTGCTACCGGCGCGCCCTGGAGGTCGCCGACGAGCTCGGGGCCCGCACCGTCGCCTTCCCCCTGGTCTCCGCCGGTGTCTACGGCTGGCCGCTGGACGACGCGGTCGATGCCGCGGTGACCACGCTGCGGGCCACCCCGACGGAGGTCACCGAGGCCCGGCTCGTCGCGTTCGGCCGGTCGACGTACGACGCGATCGCTCAGAGGTTGTCGACCACGTAGTCGATGCAGGCGGTCAGCGCCTCGACGTCGGCCGGGTCGACCGCGGGGTACATCGCGATCCGCAGCTGGTTGCGGCCGAGCTTGCGGTAGGGCTCGGTGTCGACGATCCCGTTGGCGCGCAGCGTCGCGGCGACCGCGTCCGCGGAGATCGCGTCGTCGAAGTCGATCGTCCCGATCACCAGCGAGCGGTGGTCGGGGTCGACGACGTACGGCGTCGTGAAGGCGGTCTTCTCGGCCCAGCCGTAGAGCGCGTCGGACGACGCGGTGGTGCGCTCGACCATGCCGGCCAGGCCGCCGTGGGCGTTCATCCAGTCCAGCTGCTCGGCCATCAGGAACAGGGTGGCCAGCGACGGGGTGTTGTAGGTCTGGTTCTTGCGCGAGTTGTCGATCGCCGTCGGCAGGTCGAAGAACGCCGGGATGTGCCGGCCGGAGGCGGCGATCTCGTCGGCGCGGGCGAGGGCCGCCGGCGACATGATCGCGATCCACAGCCCGCCGTCGGAGGCGAAGCTCTTCTGCGGCGCGAAGTAGTAGGCGTCCACCTCGGTCAGGTCGACGGGCAGGCCACCGGCGCCCGACGTCGCGTCGACGAGCACGAGGGCACCGTCGTCGGTCCCGGCCGGACGGCGTACCGGCGCCATCACGCCGGTGGAGGTCTCGTTGTGGGCCCAGGCGTAGGCGTCCACGCCGGGCTCCGCGACCGGGGTCGGGAGCGAGCCGGGGTCGGCCTTGATCACGGACGGGGCGGCGAGCCAGGGCGCCTGCTCGGCGGCCTTGGCGAACTTCGAGGAGAACTCCCCGAAGGACAGGTGCTGGCTCTTCTCGCGGACCAGGCCGGCGGTCGCGACGTCCCAGAAGGCCGTGGCGCCCCCGTTGCCGAGCACCACCTCGTGCCCGTCCGGCATCGAGAACAGCACGGCCAGGCCCTCGCGCACCCGGCCGACCAGGTCGCGGACCGGTGCCTGCCGGTGGGAGGTGCCCATCAGGGAGGTGCCGGTCGCCGCCAGCGCGTCGAGGTGCGCCGGCTGGATCTTGGAGGGTCCGGCACCGAAGCGGCCGTCGGCCGGCTTGAGCTGGGCGGGGATCGTCAGGACATCCGTCGGGACATCAGTCTGGGCGTCAGTCACGAGACTGCCTTTCACGTGCGGGGCGCGGGTGCTGACGACGCTGTCAGGAGCCCTATTGTGTCAGCCCGCCCTGTCCCGCTCCGCACGGAGGACCTCCCATGAACACCGACCTGCGCCTCGAGCGGGTCCCGATCACCCATCCCGACGCGCTGCTCCTGGTCGAGGAGGTCCAGGAGGAGTACGTCGTGCGCTACGGCGGCCGCGACGACACCCCTCTCGACCCGGCGGCGTTCGACCCCCCGGCGGGGCCTTCTACGTCGGCTACCTCGGCGACGAGCCGGTGGCCACCGGCGCCTGGCGGCGGCGTACCGACGTCGAGGTGTTCGACACCCGCGCGACCGCGGAGATCAAGCGGATGTACGTCGTCGCGGCCCACCGCGGCGAGGGCCTGGCCCGGCGGATGCTCGCGCACCTCGAGGTGACCGCGGCGGAGGCGGGCGCCGAGGCCCTGGTCCTCGAGACCGGCGTCGCCCAGCCCGAGGCCATCGCGCTCTACCTCTCGTCCGGCTACACCCGGATCCCCAGCTTCGGCCACTACCGCTACTCGCCCCAGAACCGCTGCTACGCCCGCCCCCTCGCACCCGCCCCGGGGGATAGTCCGGCACGGAATGGCTGTGTCGGGGTGCCGAAACGGTACGAATCGTGACGGACTATCCCAGCAGAGGCTCCAGGAGGGCGAGGTCGGACTCCACGATCTCGCGGTCCTCGGCGTCGGCGACCAGGACGGAGCGGGCGGCGGTCCAGGCGTCGGCCGCGTCGGTGGTGCGGCCGAGGCCGTGCAGCGCGCGGGCCCGCGCCTCGTGGGCGTAGGCCAGGTCGAAGTCCGCGATGCCGTGGTCGAGGCAGAGGGCCAGGCAGCGGTCCGCCGAGACCAGGCCGCGGGCGGGCTGGTCGGTCGCGGTGAGCGCCCGGGACACGACGTACGCCGCCCGGGCGTCGTTCTCGGGGGAGCGGCCGGTCGCGCGCTCCCAGTGGTACGCCGCGGCGTAGGCCAGCCGGAGCAGGTCCTCGTCGGCGCCGGCGTCCCGGTCGGGAACCTCGAGCAGGGCCATCGCGGCGTTGTTGGCCGCCACGCCCTGGCGGCGGTGCCAGTCGCCGTCGGCCGGGGCCGGACCCTCGGTCTCGTCCTCGACCCGGGGCAGCGTGCGGCCGGTCTCGAGCACGGTCTTGAGCGCGTCGAGCACCCACACCCAGCCGTCCTTGACGTTGGCCCAGGTGAGCGGGCTGCCGGCGAGGTCGCCGTGCACGAGGCGCACGCGGGTGAGCCTCTCGCCGACCTGCTCGATGGTCCACTCGACCCGGCTCGGCGGCTCTTCCGCCAGCGCGGCGTCGTAGAGCACGTGCCAGGTCTGCACGAAGCGGCCGGGCCGTCCCGGCGCGGGCGGCTGCATCACCTCGATCACGCCGTCGACCGCGTCGCGGCCGTCGGACGTGATGGTGCGGTAGCGGGCCCCCGCGACCGGGCCCTCGACGTACGACGTGCCGTGGAAGTAGCGCTTCTTCCACTCCGACTCCGTGATGCCGGCCCAGACGCGGTCGGCGTCGGCGTTGATGTAGATCTGGTAGACGTGCGCGGTGATGCTCATGAGGGTGTTCCTTCCACGTGCTGCTGCAGCCCGACCAGGGCGGCGGTGAAGCGGGCGGCGTACTTGCCGATCCAGCGGTTGGCGACCTGCTCGATGGGCACCGGGTTGAGGTACAGGCGCTTGCTGCGGCCGTCCTTCACCGACAGCACGAGGTCCGCCTCGGCGAGCACGCCGAGGTGCTTCATCACCCCGAAGCGGCCCATCCGGTCCTCGAAGGCGGCGCACACCTCGCCGACGCTGCGGCCGTCGCGCTCGAAGAGCAGGTCCAGGATCTCCCGCCGGGTGGGGTCGGCGAGCGCCTTGAACACGGCGTCCTGGGAGTCCATCCCCGACATAATAGGTGACCAGATGGTCACATGACAAGGGATCCGGGTCAGCCGACGACCAGGTAGCGCTCGTCGGTGATCGCGCGTCCCCAGAGGGCCGGGTCCGTCAGGGGTCGGGCGGTGGCCGGGCGTCCGGCGGCCCGGAGCAGCGCGAGGGTGGCGTCGGCGGTGAGGCCGGCCCCGGTCGTCCAGGACCCCTCGACGAGCACCAGTCGCCCGCCCGGCGCGAGCAGGTCCACCCACCGGCCGAGCACCGCCACCTGGTCGGGCAGCGCCCACAGCACGTGCCGACAGAGCACCACGTCGTACGACGCCGCCGGCAGCGGCGGCGTGGCCGCGTCGCCCTCGATGACCGTCACGTCGGTGCGCCCGGCCACCTTGGCGCGGGCCCGCTCGACCATCGCGGGGGAGAAGTCCACGCCGTCGACGACGTAGCCGGCCTCCGCGAGCAGCAACGACAAGGTGGCGGTGCCGCAGCCCAGGTCGGCCACCCGCGCCGGGGCGGGCGGCAGCGCGGCGAGCAGCACCTCGCGCCAGGCGTCCCGGACCGCGGGATCACGCAGCCCGTGGTCGGCCGGCTCGTCGAACGCCGCCGCCTCGTCGTCCCACAGCCGGATCGCGTCGCTGGTCATGGCGCCAGCCCATCACAGGTCAGGCGTCGGGTCAGCCCGCCCACTCCTCGCGCCAGCCCTCGACGTCGCCGGCCGCCCGGGACGACGGACCGGTGTAGACCGCGGACGGCCGGATCAGCCGCCCGGTGCGCTTCTGCTCGAGGATGTGCGCGGACCAGCCGGCCGTGCGGGCGCAGGTGAACATCGAGGTGAACATCGGGGCAGGCACCTGGGCGAAGTCGAGCACGATCGCCGCCCAGAACTCCACGTTGGTCTCGAGCACCCGGTCCGGGCGGCGCTCCCGCAGCTCGGCCAGGGCCGCCTGCTCGAGGGCCTCGGCGACCTCGTAGCGGGGCGCGCCCAGCTCCCGCGCCGTCCGCCGCAGCACCCGGGCCCGCGGGTCCTCCGCGCGGTAGACCCGGTGCCCGAAGCCCATCAGCCGCTCGCCGTTGTCGAGCAGCTCCTTCACGTAGGGGACGGCGTCGCCGCGGCGCTCGACCTCCTCGATCATGCCCAGCACCCGGGACGGCGCCCCGCCGTGCAGCGGGCCGCTCATCGCGCCGATGGCGCCGGAGAACGCCGCCGCCACGTCCGCCCCGGTGGAGGTGATCACCCGCGCGGTGAAGGTCGAGGCGTTCATGCCGTGCTCGGCCGCCGAGCTCCAGTAGGCGTCGATGGCCTTGGTCTGGGCGGGGTCCGCCACGCCCTTCCAGCGGATCAGGAACCGCTCGGCCAGCGTGCCCCCGCGGTCGACCTCGACCTGCGGCACGATCGGCAGCCCGAGGCCGCGCGCGGCCTGCGCGGCGAACGACAGCACCATCACCGCGACCCGGGACAGGTCGAGCCGGGCCTGATCGTCGGAGATGTCGTAGGTCTGCTTCATGCCCAGCATCGGGGCGAGCATCGCGACCCCGGCCTGCACGTCCGCGCGCACGTCGCCGGTGTGGATCGGGATGTTGTACGGCTCGGCCGGCGGCAGCCCCGGCTCGTACGCGCCGTCGATGAGCAGGCCCCACACCTTCTCGAACGGAACCCGGCCGACCAGCTCCTCGATGTCGACCCCGCGGTAGCGCAGCGCCGACCCCTCCTTGTCCGGCTCGGCGATCTCGGTGGCGAAGGCGACGACACCTTCGAGGCCGTGCTGGACCTCCGGCTCAGTCATGGTCCAGACAGTAGCGCCAGCCTGCCGTGCCGACGGTTACTCTTCGCGCCATGAGCGACGGCAGTTCGACACCCTGGGCGACCATGCGGTCGGAGTACAGCCTGGGGGGCCTGGACGAGGACGACCTGGAGCCGGAGCCGTTCTCGATGCTCCGCCGATGGCTCGACGACGCGACCGCGGCGTCGCTGCCCGAGCCCAACGCGATGGTCCTGTCCACGGTGTCGGAGGACGGACAGCCGTCCTCCCGGATGGTGCTGCTCAAGGGCATCGACGAGTGGGGCTTCGCCTTCTACACCAACCTGCTGTCCCGCAAGGGCGTCGAGCTGGCGGCCAACCCGGCCTGCTCGCTGCTGTTCCCGTGGCATCCCCTCGAGCGCCAGGTGCGCATCGAGGGCGTCGCCTCGCAGCTGCTGCGTGAGGACGTCGCCCTCTACTTCTCCGCCCGGCCGCGCGGCGCGCAGCTGAGCGCCTGGGCGTCGCACCAGTCCTCGCAGGTCGCCCACCGCAGCGAGCTCGAGGATGCGTACGCCGCGGCGGAGACGCGCTACCCCGAGAGCATCGAGGTCCCGGTGCCGCCGGAGTGGGGCGGGTACGTCGTCCGGCCCACCATGGTCGAGTTCTGGCAGGGCCGGCGCGACCGCCTGCACGACCGGCTGGTCTACCGGCGCACCGACGACGCCGACGTCTGGACGATCGAGCGTCTCGCTCCCTGACCCCCCGGTGCAAATGCCTTGAGCCGACCACCCGCGCCGCCTACCCTCGTCGTACACGGGAAAGGAGGTGGTCCGAGGAATGAATTCTTGTTGGACGCGTGAGGTGGCTGCCCACTAGCAGCCCAGCACCATGTCGGGTGGAAGCACCCGGCAGGCTGCTGGTGAATCCACCGCAGTCACCCGACCCGCAGGTGATCCGGGATCACGTCCCCCGGAGCGGGCTCTCCCGAGCCCACACCTGCGGGTCGTCCGCATTTGGTGGGGCGGTGGCGCTCGTCACCTTCGGTTGATAACGTCAACCAATGGACGATAAAGTTGACGAAGTCAACCTATCCTCGTCTTCGCGAATCGAGCCTGATCCTGTGGCCACCACCGCCCCCGTCGTCACCACCGACGCCCCGATGTCCCACCGCGAGGTGCTCGAGGCCATGTCCGGCCTCCTCCTGGCGATGTTCGTGGCGATGCTCTCCAGCACGGTGGTCACCAACGCGCTCCCGCGGATCGTGACCGATCTGCACGGCAGCCAGACCGGCTACACCTGGGTCGTCGTGGCGACGCTGCTCACGATGACCGCGACCACGCCCATCTGGGGCAAGCTCGCCGACCTCTTCAGCAAGAAGATGCTCGTGCAGAGCGCCCTGGTGATCTTCTGCGCCGGCTCGCTGGTCGCCGGGCTGGCGCCCAGCATGGAGGTGCTGATCGGCGCCCGCGCCCTGCAGGGTCTCGGCGTCGGTGGCCTCACCGCGCTCGTCCAGGTCGTCATCGCGAGCATCGTGAGCCCCCGCGAGCGCGGGCGCTACGCCGGCTACATCGGGGCGGTCTTCGCGCTCGCGACGGTCAGCGGCCCGCTCATCGGGGGCGTCATCGTGGACTCGCCGCTGGGCTGGCGGGGCACCTTCTACATCGGCCTGCCGGTCGCCGCGCTCGCCTTCCTGGTGCTGCAGAAGACCCTGCACCTGCCGACGATCCGGCGCGAGGTGCACATCGACTACCTCGGTGCGACGCTCATCGTCGGCGGGGTCTCGATCCTGCTGGTCTGGGTCTCCCTGGCGGGCTCGCAGTTCGGCTGGACCTCCGCGACCTCGGTGGCGATGATCCTGGCCGGCCTGGTGGTCCTCGCCGCGGCGATCTTCGTCGAGGCCCGGGTGGCGGTCGAGCCGATCATCCCGCTGCGGCTCTTCCAGGACCGCACGACGGCGCTCGCGACGAGTGCCTCCGTGCTGATCGGCCTGGCCATGTTCGGGTCGACGGTCTACCTCAGCCAGTACTTCCAGCTCGCCCGCGGCATGAGCCCGACCAAGGCCGGCCTGATGTCGATCGCGATGGTCGGCGGCCTGCTCGTGTCCAGCATCGTCTCGGGCCGGATCATCACCGCCACCGGGTTCTGGAAGCGGTTCCTGGTCGGCGGCATGGTGCTGGTCATCGCCGGTCTGCTCCTGCTGTCCACGATCGACGCCCGGACCAACCTCGCGCTGGTCGCCCTCTTCATGGCCGTCCTGGGGCTCGGCCTCGGCGCCACGATGCAGAACCTCGTGCTGTCGGTCCAGAACACCGTGGCGTCGTCCGACCTGGGCGCCGCCAGCTCCCTGGTCGCCTTCTTCCGCTCGATGGGTGGCGCGATCGGGGTCTCGGCGCTGGGTGCGGTGCTGAGCCACCAGGTGGCCACCACCGTCTCGGAAGGGCTGGTCGCGATGGGCATCAAGGCCGACCCGCACGAGGCCGGCAACATCCCGGACCTCAGCACCCTGCCGGCTCCGGTGCGCGAGCTGTTCGAGTTCGCGTTCGGCGAGGCGACCGCCCACATCTTCCTGGTCGCGGTGCCCTTCGCGGTGCTGGCGCTGCTGTGCGTGGTCTTCATCAAGGAGGTGCCGCTGCGCACCACGGTGCGCTCCGACGACGAGCTGGCCCCCGAGGCCACCGCGCAGCTGGACCCGACGCCATGACCCGCGCCGACTCCCTGGCGATGATCGAGTCCGAGGTCGGCGTGCTCATCCGTCGGGTCCGGCGGGTCCTCGGGGACCGGGCCCGGGCCGTGCACGAGGGCCTGCAGCCCGCGGCGTACCTGCTCCTCGCGCACCTCGCCGAGGTCGGTCCGACCCGGTCCTCGGCGATCGTCGAGGCGTTCGGGATCGACAAGGGCGCCATCAGCCGGCAGGTGCAGCACCTCGTCGAGCTCGGGCTCGTCGAGCGGAACCCCGACCCCGACGACGGTCGGGCGACGGTGATCTCGATGACCGCCGAGGCCGGGGCCCGCTTCGGTGAGGTGCGCGACCACCGTCGCAAGCTGCTCGACGAGCGGCTCGGCGACTGGACCGAGGAGGACCTCGACGTCCTCGTCAAGGCGCTCGGTCGCTACAACCGGGCGCTCGACTCGACCTCCTGACCAGCCTCAGTCGCGGCGCACCCACGCCGCCGTGTCCGGCGGCAGCAGCCCGTCCTCGAGCGGGCCGCTGGCGACCAGCACGGCCCCGGCCGGGAGCGGCGTCGGGGTCGAGCCGCAGTTGACGAGCGCGGTGACGGGGCCGCGGGCGAAGGACAGCACGTCCGCCGTGGCCGTGACGTCACCCAGGTCGTCCCCGGCCGACTCCACCAGCTCGCGCCGCGCGGCGAGCGCCGCGCGGTAGAACTCCAGCGTGGACGTCGGGTCGCCCGTCTGCGCCTCGACGCTCAGCGCCGCCCAGTCGGCGGGCTGCGGGATCCAGGGCTGCTCGTCGCCGGGACCGAAGCCGAACGGCGCGGCGTCACCGCTCCAGGGGAGCGGCACCCGGCAGCCGTCGCGTCCGGGCTCGCCGGTGCGGAACCACGAGGGGTCCTGGCGGAACGCCGGCGCGACGTCGACCTCGGGCAGGCCGAGCTCCTCGCCCTGGTAGAGGTACGACGACCCGGGCAGCGCCAGCATCGTCAAGGTGGCGGCCCGCGCCCGGGCCAGACCCTGCGCACCACCGCCGTACCGGGTCATGTGCCGGGTCACGTCGTGGTTGGAGAGCACCCAGGTGGGGGAGCTGTCCTGGTGCTCGAGGGCGTCGAGGGTGTTGGTCACCACGTCGCGGAAGGCGGTGGCCGACCAGGGGGCGAGCAGCCAGGCGAAGTTGAACGCCTGGTGCAGCTCGTCGGGGCGGACGTAGCGAGCCGTCGACTCCGGCGTCTGGGTCCACGCCTCGGCGACCGACATCCGGGTCGGCTCGTAGGAGTCGAGGATCTTGCGCCAGGACCGGTAGACATCGTGGACCTCCGGCTGGTCCCACATCGGCTCGTCCTTCTGGTTCCACTCGACCATGCCACCCTCGCCCGCGACGGCAGAGGCGGCGTGCTTCTTCCCGTCGTCCTCGTGCTCCTTGACCTGGTCGCGGAGCACCGACTCCTTGTACAGCGAGTGGGCGACGTCCACGCGGAAGCCGTCGACGCCGCGGTCCAGCCAGAACCGCAGCACGTCCTCGAACATCGCGGGCACGTCGGGGTTGCGCCAGTTCAGGTCCGGCTGGGTCGGGTCGAAGAGGTGGAGGTACCACTGGTCGGAACCCTCGATCCGGGTCCAGGCCGGCCCGCCGAAGACGGAGTCCCAGTTGTTGGGCGGCTCGTCGCCGTCCGGGCCCTTGCCCGGGAGGAACAGGTAGCGCTCGCGCTCGGGGCTGCCGGGCTCGGCGGCCAGCGCCTCCTGGAACCACGCGTGCTCGCTGGAGGTGTGGTTGGGCACGATGTCGAAGATGACCTTGAGGCCCAGCTCGTGGGCGCGGGCGAGCAGGTCGTCGGCGTCGCTGAGCCGCCCGAACAGCGGGTCGACGTCGGTGTAGTCGGCGACGTCGTAGCCGTGGTCGTGCTGGGGGGAGGTGAAGAACGGGGTGATCCACAGGCCGTCGACGCCGAGGTCGCGCAGGTGCTCGAGGCGGGACGTGATCCCGGGCAGGTCACCGATGCCGTCGCCGTCGGAGTCGGCGAAGGAGCGGACGTAGACCTGGTAGAGCACCGCGGACCGCCACCAGTTTGGATCGTTAAAATCGGCCATGGCGCCTATCTTCCCCATAGCGGCGGGGCAGCGTCAAACACCCGCGACCACCGCGCCGAAGGTGGCCGCGTCGACCTCGATCCACACCTGCTCGGCGAGCCCGACCAGCCGGCCGGAGCCGTCGTACAGCGAGGTGGCGGTCGAGGTCTTGCGGCCCACCCGGCCGCGCGCCGCGCCGACCACCACGTGCCGCTGGCCGGGCTCGGGGAGGGCGTCGAGCCGGACGCTCATCCGGCCCAGCACCATCAGCCGGTCGCCGAGGCCGCCGGCCCAGCCGCCCGGGCAGTCGAGGGCCGCCCAGGCGAGCGGGACCGACGTCTCGTGCGGCGTCCAGGTCGCCGCCACCAGGTCGGGGTTCCCGTCGACCGGACCGCTGAAGATCCGCAACCCGTCGCCCTCGGCCCGGTCCACCCCGCACACGAAGCAGCCCGGGAACGGCGAGCGGGTGCGGCCGACGTAGGCATCCTCCGCGGCCCGCGCGGTGTCGGCGTCGACCGCCTCCACCGCGGTGAGGGTCCGGTCCACGATGCGCGCGGCGGCCACCGTCGAGCCCGCGGCCGCGGCGACGGTGCGGTCGTCGGCGGTGGTGACGGCCATCGGGGTGTCCAGCGGGGGCGGCGCGTGCAGGGTGACCTCGATCGTCGGCCCGGGCACGGCCGATGCGAGGTACGCCGCCAGCGCACCCGCCGTCCAGCCGCCGTTGCCGGACGTGGGCGGACCGCAGAAGCGCGCCGGGACCAGCAGGTCGCCGGTCACCGGATCCGCTCCCAGCGGTCCAGCGCCTCGCGCCGCTCCTCGGCGTGGTCCACGATCGGGTCCGGGTAGCCGTTGCGGGCGCCGGTCGCGTGCGGGTCGGGGTCGTCGGCGAGCTCGGGGACCCAGCGCCGGACGTAGCTGCCGTCCGGGTCGAACTTGCGGCCCTGGGTCAGCGGGTTGAACACCCGGAAGTACGGCGCCGCGTCGGTGCCCGAGCCGGCCACCCACTGCCAGCCGTGGTTGTTGCTGGCCAGGTCTCCGTCGACGAGCCAGTGCAGGAAGTGCCGGGCGCCGTGCTGCCACTCGACGTGGAGGTCCTTGACCAGGAAGCTGGCCACGATCATCCGGACCCGGTTGTGCATCCACCCGCTCGCGCGCAGCTGGCGCATGCCCGCGTCGACGACGGGGAAGCCGGTGCGCCCGCGCTGCCACGCCGTGAACGCGTCACCGGGCTCGTCGTACGCCATCGCGGCGAACTCCGGCCGGAGGTACTCCCGCGCCGAGTCGGGGTGGTGCCAGAGCACGTCGGCGTAGAACTCCCGCCAGGCGAGCTCGTTGCGGAACGCGGCCGCGCCGACGCCGGTGCGGGACGCGAGGTCGGCGAGCAGGGTGCGCGGGTGGATCTCGCCGTACTTCAGGTGCACCGACAGCCGGGACGTGCCGTCGACGCCGGGCTTGTCGCGGTCGGTCCGGTAGGAGGTCAGGCGCTCGTCGCGGAACTCCGTCCAGCGTCGGTGCGCGGCGCGCTCGCCGGCCTCGGGGAGGTCGATGCCGTCGGGGAGCGACGGCTCGGGAAGGTCGACCGGGTCGGCGAGGGCGAGCCAGCCGGCGCCGGTCGGTGCGTCGATCGGGCCCCTCCAGCCGTGCGCCGCCCACGCCTTCGAGAAGGGCGTGAAGACGCGGTAGGGCTCGCCGTCGTCCTTGGTCACCCGCCCCGGCGCCACGGCGTACGGCGACCCGGTGCGGACCAGCTCGATGCCCTCCTCGGCCAACGCCTTCTCGACCTCGGCGTCGCGCACCCGCCCGTACGGTCCGTGGTCCGCGGCGACGTGGACCCGCTCGGCACCCACCTCCTTGGCCGCCAGCAGCACCCGGCGCGCCGGGGCGCCGCGCACGACCTGGAGCCCGGCCCTCCGCCGGCGCAGCGAGGCGTCGAGGGCGGCGAGGCTGGCGACCAGGTAGGAACGCCGCGGCCGGCCCGCCGGACCCCAGAGCGCGGGGTCGATCACGAACAGCGGGAGCACCTCACCGTCGGCGCACGCCTCGACCAGCGCGGGGTTGTCCGAGAGCCGCAGATCGCGGCGGAACCACATCACCGATGTCATCGCCGGTCACTCTGCCAGCACGGTGGGGACGGGTCTTCACCCCATGAGACAGAATGGGCCGGTGAGCGATCTGATCGACACCACCGAGATGTACCTCCGGACCATCTACGAGCTGGTCGAGGAGGACATCGTGCCGTTGCGCGCGCGGATCGCCGAGCGACTGCACCAGAGCGGTCCGACCGTCTCCCAGACGGTCGCCCGGATGGAGCGCGACGGCCTGCTGACCGTCGAGGGCGACCGGCACCTCGAGCTGACCGCGGAGGGGCTGCGGCTGGCCACCCGGGTGATGCGCAAGCACCGGCTCGCCGAGCGGCTGCTCACCGACGTGATCGGGCTGGACTGGACCCTCGTGCACGCCGAGGCCTGCCGGTGGGAGCACGTGATGTCGGAGAACGTCGAGCGCCGCCTGCTCGACCTGCTCGGCCACCCCACCGAGTCGCCCTACGGCAACCCGATCCCGGGGCTCGACGAGCTGGGCCAGGAGCTCGGCGAGGACTTCATGGACGGCGTCGAGTCGCTGTCGGAGGCGGTGGGTGACGTGCAGTCGCGGGTCCGGGTGCGCCGGATCTCCGAGGAGACCCAGAAGGACGAGGAGCTGATGACGGCGCTGCGTCGCGTCGGTGCCCTGCCCGACAAGGTGATCGAGGTCAACCGCACCCCGGCCGGCGTGCTCATCGGCTCGGGCGGCGAGAGCGCCGAGATCGACGACGAGTCCGCCGAGCACATCTTCGTCCGCCGGATGTAGGTCGGCACCTACCCGGCCAGCGCGGTGAGGAACTCGCTGCAGCCGACCTCGAGCTTGTACGTCGCGTGGTCGTCGCCGCGGGTCGCCCCGCGGTTGACGATCACCACGGGGACCCCGTGGCCGGCCGCCCGGCGGACGAACCGGAAGCCGCTCATCACGGTCAGCGACGAGCCGGCGACCAGCAGCGCACCCCCGTCGGGGGTCAGTGCGTCGACGGCGGCGTAGCACCGCTCGACCCGCGGGGCGGGGACGTTCTCCCCGAAGAACACCACGTGGGGCTTGAGGATCCCGCCGCACACCTCGCAGCCGGGGACCGTGAAGCCTTCGGTGTCGTCGAGGTCCACGTCACCGTCGGGACGGCTGGGGGCGGCGGCGTGCCGCGCGGCGTACCCGGGGTTGGCCCGGGCCAGGCGCTCCTGCAGCCGGGCGCGTGGCGTGACGTCGCCGCAGTCGAGGCAGACCACCTCGGCGATCCGGCCGTGCAGGGCCACCAGCCGACGGCTGCCGGCCTCCTCGTGCAGCCCGTCGACGTTCTGGGTGATCAGCAGCGCGGGGTCGATCCGGGCGAGCGCCCGGTGGCCGTCGTTGGGGTCCGCGCCGCCCATCCGCGACCAGCCGAGGTGCGAGCGGGCCCAGTAGCGCTGCCGTGCCTCGGGCCCGGAGCGGAACTCCGCGATCGTCATCGGCTGCCGGTTCGGCGACCCGGGACCGCGGTAGTCCGGGATCCCGGAGTCCGTGCTCAACCCGGCGCCGGTGAGCACCACGAGGTCGCGCCCGCGCAGCAGGTCGAGGGCCGGGTCGGGCGCGACCTCGACCAGCGGGGACGTCATCGGGCGTAGCGGAGCTCGGCTCGCGCCCGGGCCTTGGCGGCCTCGACCTCGCGGTCCTTCGGTGGCGCGGTGGTGACCAGGTCGTCGAGCAGGTGCTGGGTGATGTGGGCGATCTCCCGGACGGCCTGGTCGAAGGCCGCCTGGTTGGCCTGGGACGGCTTGGTGGCGCCGCTGACCTTGCGGACGTACTGCAGCGCGGCGGCGCTCACCTCGTCGCGGGTCGCGGGCGGCTCGAAGTTGTGGAGCGGGCGGATGTTGCGGCACATGCCCCCGAGGATACGGCGGCGCCCGTCACCCTTCGAGGTCGAAGAAGGACACCGCGTCACCGGTCACCAGGACCACCTTGCCGGTCGGCAGCGGGACCAGCCGCACCTGGCTGACCTCCGAGCCGTACTCGACCGGCACCATCCGGTTGCGCAGCCCGCTGTCCTCGACCTCCAGGACCGACACGTAGCCGGTGGTCCCGTCGTAGCCCTCGGACACCACCGTGAGCGCCGTGCGCCGGTCGGGCAGCCAGGTGAACTGGCGGGGGTCCTGGCCGGCGAGCGCGGTGCTCCCCTTCGGGTACGTCACGACGTCGAGCTGGCGCGGGTCGGTGACGTCGTGGACGTCGAAGAGCGCGGCCTGGGCCCCCTGGACCATCCCGGCGGCGTCGGCGTCCTGGCCGAGGCCGATCATCCGCCAGCCGCCGAGCGGGTGGAGGTACTCCGAGTAGCCGGGGATCTTGAGCTCCCCGAGGAGCGTGGGGGAGGCCGGGTCGGTCAGGTCGACGGCGTAGAAGGGGTCGGTCTGCCGGAAGGTCACCACGATCGCGAGGTCGTCGAACCAGCGCACCGACTTGATCTGCTCGTTCTCCCCGAGCTCGTCGACGCGGCCGATCTCCACGAGGTCGTCGCCCTCCTCGCTCAGGGTGAGGACGGAGTTGAAGTTCCCGGTCATCGACGTCGGGCCGACGGCCAGGCGCAGCACGCCGTCGACCTCGTCCATCGCCCAGCGGTCGGCGACGGCGCCCTCGACCTCGCCCGACGCGGCGTACGTCGCGTCGTTGCCGGTGAGCGCGAAGGAGTAGAGGCGGGTGGTGCCGCCTGCCGACGACGGCTCGCCGCAGACGTCGATGCACTCGACCGCCCAGCCGCCTCCCCAGCCGCCGTTCCAGGCGCTCGTCGCCAGCACCAGCCGGTCCGCCGAGACGTAGACCGTCTGCGAGTCGGTGGTGACCGCGGTGGCGTCCCAGGTGTCCGGCGTCGCGGCGTCGAAGCCGACGACCGCGAGGGTGCCGAGACCCGCGTCGTCGTCGGGCATCGCGACGTCGGAGCACTCGAGCAGCGGACCCTCGACGGCATCGCCGTCGGCGTCCGTGGTCACGCTCGGCAGCCAGTCCTCCAGCGTGCTCTCCCGGACGATGTCCCGGTTGCGCTCCAGCGCCGACTCGTCGGAGCGGAAGGTCCCGGGCTGCACGAAGTCGAGGTCGGGCAGGCCGGCACTCATCACCACCCGGACCACCCCGCCGTGCTGACGCGCCGTCACGAGGGCCGCGTCGTAGACGACGGTGTCGGTGATCTCCGGGGCGCCGGCGTCGGAGACGTCGACCACCACCATCCGGGTGCGGGAGGGCTGCGCGTAGCCGGGGTAGGGGCGGCGGTCCTCGACCCCGTCCTGACCGTCGTCGGTGATCGCCTGGTCCCGGCCGATCGCGACCACGGTGTCGTCGGCGAGCAGGATCTCGGCGCCCTCGAGGTCCGGCAGCTCCAGGGTCTCGAGGAACTCGGGCTCGTCGCCGGTGACGTCGTACGTCGTGAGCCGGTCGTCCTGCACCCGCACCAGGATCTCGCCGTCGGTCTTGACCACGTCGGGCTCGTCGACGCCGGCCTCCTGCACGTTGGTGCCGGTGCCGCTGCTCCCGGCCCGGTCGACCTGCGGCACCGTCGGCGCGGCCGCCTCCGCCTTGGCGTCGCCGGAGCCGGACGAGTCCTCGGCGAACCCGCCGTCCTCCATCGCGACCATGCCGGTGTCCCAGCCCCACGGGCCCACCCGCTCGACGCCCCGCTCGACGTAGAAGGCGAGCAGGTCCTCGCAGGACGCCGTCATCGTGACGTCGGCGTTGGCGAGCACGATCGGCCGGTTGAACGGCAGCCGGTCCTGGCCCACGGCCACCGGCAGCCCCGGCCCGTCGCCGCGGCCGGCCACGGCCATCCCGGTCGCGAACGACAGGCCGAGTCCGGCCACCACGGCCACGGCCACTCCTGCGCGCTGCTTGGTCTCCATGTGCGTTCCCGCCTTCGTCCGGTCCTGGGCATGGGACGGGCGGCCGGTCCCCGCGGTTCCGCGTCCGGGCCGTCTGCCAGCATGGGCGGCGTGCCCGACTTCGACATCGTGGTCTTCGGGGCGACCGGCTTCACCGGCGCGCTGACCGCGGAGTACCTCGCCCATCACGCCCCCGACGGCCTCCGCTGGGCGCTCGCCGGCCGCAGTCCGGCGAAGCTCGAGGGGGTGCGGGACCGGCTCGCCGAGATCGATCCCGGGCTCTCCGACCTGGCCCTGCTGCACGCCGACGTCGACGACGCCGCGTCCCTGGCCGAGGTCGC
Source organism: uncultured Actinomycetota bacterium (assembly GCA_963713255.1). Classification (GTDB taxonomy): domain Bacteria; phylum Actinomycetota; class Actinomycetes; order Propionibacteriales; family Nocardioidaceae; genus Nocardioides. Next base: position 25,354 of record CAVQLC010000010.1, on the reverse strand, counting down.
GGGACGCACCCGCGTCGTGGCCACGACGGTCGGCCCCTACCTGGAGCACGGCGAGCCGCTGGTCGCCGCCTGCGCCGCGGCCGGCACCGACTACGTCGACCTCACCGGCGAGGGGGAGTTCACCGACCGGATGTGGCTCGCCCACCACGAGACCGCGGTCGCGTCCGGCGCCCGGATCGTGCACGCGTGCGGCTTCGACTCGATCCCCTACGACCTCGGCGTGTTCTTCACGGTGCCGCTGCTGCCACCCGACCAGCCGATCACCGTGCGCGGCGTCGTGCGCAGCGGCGGCAGCCCGTCCGGCGGGCACCTTCGCCACGGCCATGGAGGGCATGGCGCGGGTCCGGCAGGCGCGGGCCGCGCACGCCGAACGACGCAAGGCCGAGGGCCGGCCGGTCGGCCGCTCCTCGCGCGCCGTCGCGGGGAAGCCGCACCGGGACCCGGTGCTCGGCTACTGGCTGCTGCCGATGCCCACGGTCGACCCGCTGATCGTGGCCCGCAGCGGCGCGGCGCTGGCGTCGTACGGTCCCGACTTCCGCTACTCCCAGTACGCCGGCACCAAGACGCTGCGCTGGGCGGTCGGCGGCGCCGCCACCGTCACCGCGCTCGGCCTCGCCGCCCAGGTCAAGCCGCTCCGGGACTGGGTGAAGAGCCGGCTGCCGGCCGGCACCGGACCCGACGAGGAGCGTCGGGCCCGGTCCTGGTTCACCGTCGACTTCGTCGCCGAGAGCGCCGGCACGACCGTGCACACCCGGGTGAAGGGTGGCGACCCCGGCTACGGCGAGACCGCCACGATGCTGGCCGAGTCCGCGCTGTGCCTGGCCTTCGACGACAACCCGGCCACGGCGGGTCAGGTGACGACCGCGCAGGCGATGGGGGAGCACCTCCTCGCCCGGCTCCAGGCGGCGGGGATCACCTTCGAGGTCCGTGACTAGAGGAGGGCGGCGCGCTCGATGTCCGGAGACATCGCACTGTGCCCCAGGCAGGAGTCGAACCTGCGACCTTTCGCTTAGGAGGCGGCTGCTCTATCCGCTGAGCTACTGGGGCCCGAGGGTGGGCGATCTGCGGCACACATCCTGTCACGCACCAGGCCCGCGGACCGCGCCGGTGGCATCGCGCCGTCTGGACCTGCCCGGCTCTATTTGAGAGAGTCGGTAGGTTCGGCCCAGGATCCCCGTGCCCATCTCCAGGAGTACCCGCATGTCCGAGACCGCGCCAGACGGCGACGAGTCGGGCACGGCGGCGCCCAAACGCAAGGGCAAGGGCAAGCGCAAGCACACCGTGCTGAAGGTCGTCGCGATCTCCGTGGTGCTGCTCGGGCTGGTCACCGGGCTGGCGGTCACCTACGCCTACCGCCACCTCAGCGGGAACATCACCACCGCCGACTTCACCGAGGCGTTCGTGGAGCCGCCTCTGGAGAAGGAGTCGACCGGTCCGCAGGGCGCGATCAACATCCTGGTGATGGGCAGCGACACCCGCGCGGGCGAGGGCAACAACATCGACAACCTCACCGGCCTCGGCCAGCGCTCGGACACCACGATCCTCATCCACCTCTCGGCGGACCGGAAGCGCGCCTACGGGATCAGCATCCCGCGCGACTCCCTGGTCACCCGTCCCGACTGCCGGGGCGCCGACGGCGAGATCGTCCCGGGCGGCACCGACGTGATGTGGAACGAGGCCTTCAACCTCGCGGGTCCCGGCTGCACGATCTCCCAGTTCGAGCAGACCACCGGAGTGCCGGTCGACCACCACGTGGTGCTGGACTTCCAGGGGTTCCAGGACATGGTCGACGCGGTCAACGGCGTCCAGGTCTGCATCCCCGAGACCGTCGACGACCGCGCGCACGGGATCTACCTGGAGGCCGGCACCCGCGTGATCAGCGGGAAGGAGGCCCTCAGCTACGTGCGGCAGCGGTACGCCGTCGGCGACGGCTCCGACCTCGGCCGGCTCAAGCGTCAGCAGGCCTTCATGTCCGCGATGGCCAACAAGGTCGTCTCCGCCGGCACGCTGGCCAACCCGGTCACGCTGGTGCAGTTCCTCGACGCGGCGACCAAGTCGCTGACGGTCGACTCGGGTCTGGGGAACCTGTCCAAGCTCGGCAAGCTGGGCTACCAGTTCAAGGACATCGGGCTGTCCAAGATCCAGTTCTCCACGATCCCGTGGGAGTACACCGCGGACCGCAACCGCGTCGTGTGGGCCGAGCCCGCCGCCCAGGACGTCTGGGACCGGATCAAGAACGACGAGCCGCTCACGGCGCGGCAGACCAGCGACGCCATCTCGGCCGGGGACGTGCCCGGCGCGACCGAGAGCCCGACCTCGTCCGCGAGCGGGTCGGGCAGCCCCACGAAGTCTCCGACGGCGACGCCGAACGGCGACGCCGCCGAGGAGGCGGCCGCCGCCGGGCTCTGCACATGACCGAGCCCCAGGGCGCCGGCGACGGCACCACCGACGCGACCGAGTGGGAGCGCAAGCGCCGGCTCGCCGCGGTGTTCGGGGACGTCCTCCCCGACACCACGACCGACGAGCGCGAGCCCGGCGAGGGCCCGCCCGACACCGCGGGCGACGAGTGGCTCCGCGCGCAGGTGCCGCCGCACCACGGCTAGGTCAGCAGCGGGCCGGCGGGACCCTCAGACGCCGCGGGTCTTGAGCAGGTCGCGGATCTCCTCGAGCAACGCGATGTCGGCCGGGGTGCCCGCGTCCTCGCTGGGGAAGAACTTCTCCTTGGCCTTGGTGTAGGGCATCACGACGAAGAAGTAGACGACGGCGCCGATCAGCAGGAACGTGACGACGGCGTTGAGGAAGGCCCCGAAGCTGTTCGGGACGTTGGAGAAGATCTCCGACGCGCTGTCGGGCAGCAGGTCGGTGAGCCAGGCGACGAAGGTACTGATGACGGCCGCGAACGCGACGGCCATGATCAGGCCGACCGCGATCTCGACGAGGTTGCCGCGCAGGACGAAGTTCTTGAAGCCGGTCATGGGAGCTCCTTCTGCGCCCGAGAGCGCCATGGGGTCTGCGGGGACCGCACGCTACCGGGCGAAGGTGAAGGTGAGGAAGTCGTGCACGGCCGCCTGGGCGATCCCGGCGGCCGAGCCCGGAGTGGCGCCGACCACGACGAGGCGACCGGTGAGGCCCGCGGAGGCGGGGCCGTCGGAGGCGCGGGGCAGCGCCAGCACCGGCACGCCGGCGGCGACCACCCGCACGCCGCCACCGCCCGGGTCGGCTGCCACCAGGTCGACGCGGTCGCCCACCGTGAGGAGGTCCACCGTGCCGGCGTCGGGCAGCCGGACCGGGACCGCCACCAGGCCGTCGTACCCCGCGGTCAGCGAGGGGCCGACCAGACGCACGTCGGTGAGCGGCTCGCCACGACGCAGCGGGGCGGCCAGGATCCGGCCGACCGGGTCGCGCGCCAGTCCGTCCGGGACGGTCCCGACCGGGTAGTCCGCCGCCGTCAGGTCGTCGGCGCCCAGCACCGCGCCGGGCTCGAGGTCGTGGGCCGCCACGAGCACCCGGGCCGTGGGCTCGGGCGGCGGGGCCAGGGTCCGCAGCGACGCCAGCACGGCGACCGCGGTGAGCAGCGCGGCCAGCGGTCGCCGGCGGGCCAGCACCGCGCGGCGCCAGGTGGTCAGCCGACGAGCGAGCCGGTCCCGGCCCGTCGCCGGACGCCAGCGTGGGACCGGGGCGTCGGACATGCCGTCGACCGTAGGCGGACCGGGGCCGCCCGCGGGCGGCCTCTCCACAGGGTCAGGACGACGAGGACGAGGGCGAGGCGGGGGTCGAGGTCGAGTACGGGGTCGACGAGGCGGGCGCCGCCGCGGGCGTCGAGGACGTCTCGCTCTTCTGGGAGCCCCCGGTCGAGGAGCCGGAGTCCGACGATCCGGAGCCCGCCGACCCGGAGTCCTTGCCGGAGTCCTTCGAGGAGTCCTTGCCGGAGTCGGAGGACGTGGAGGCCGCGCCGCTGCGGCTGTCGTTGCGGTAGAAGCCGGAGCCCTTGAAGACCACGCCGACCGCGTTGAAGACCTTGCGCAACCGCCCGTCGCACTCGGGACAGTGCGTCAGCGAGTCCTCGTGGAAGCTCTGCACCGCCTCGAACCGGTGCCCACACTCGGTGCAGGCGTACTGGTAGGTGGGCACGGGCTTGTCCTCTCGCGGCGCTGGCACTCTCCGGTCTTGACTGCCAAAGCCTACGGCACAATGACAACACCATGAGCACCCCCACCAGCGCCCCCGGGGGCGCAGCGTCCGGCGTGGAGCCCACCGATCCGGACGCGTGGTGGGTGAGGTGGCGCTCGACCTTCCGCGGCTGGCCGCCCCCGGCCCGCTGGGCGGCGTACGTCGCGGCCGGGCTGGTCCTGCTCCTGGTCGTGGCGGCGGTGGCCGGCGTCTCCGTGGTCCGGCGCCCCCTGCCGCAGACCTCCGGTGAGCTCGAGGTGCCGGGCCTGACCGGCCCGGTCGAGGTGGTCCGCGACGAGCACGGCATCCCGCAGGTGTACGCCGACTCGATGGACGACCTGATGATGGCGCAGGGCTACGTGCAGGCCCAGGAGCGCTTCTTCGAGATGGACCTGCGCCGGCACGTCACCGCCGGGCGGCTCTCCGAGCTGTTCGGCGCGGAGACGCTCGAGACCGACAAGGTGATCCGGACGATGGGCTGGCGCCGGGTGGCCGAGCGCGAGCTGGCGCTGATCGAGCCGCGGACCCGCCAGGCGCTGGAGGCGTACGCCGACGGCGTGAACGCCTACCTCGCCGAGCACGGCACGAGCGAGCTCGCCGCGGAGTACTCCCTGCTGCGGCTCGGCGGGCTCGACTACGTGCCGGAGGACTGGACCCCGGTCGACTCGCTCGCCTGGCTCAAGGCCATGGCCTGGGACCTGCGCGGCAACATGGAGGACGAGATCGGCCGGGTGCTGGCGGGGGTCGACCACACCGACGCCGAGGTCGCCCAGCTCTACCCGCCGTACCCCTTCGAGGAGCACCCTCCGATCGTCGCCGGGGGAGCGGTGGTCGACGGGGTCTTCGACCAGGACGCGACCGGCGGCACCCGCCACCCGGAACGGGCGCCGGCGGCGTACGGCGACGCGCTGGCCGGGGTCAGCGACGCGCTCGAGGACCTGCCGAGCCTGGTCGGGCGCGGCGACGGGATCGGCAGCAACTCCTGGGTGGTCGGGCCGGAGCGGACCACGACCGGCGGGGCGCTGCTGGCCAACGACCCGCACCTCGGCGTCTCGCTGCCCGGGATCTGGATGCAGATGGGACTGCACTGCCGCACGGTCTCCGCGGAGTGCCCGATGGACGTCGCGGGCTTCACCTTCTCCGGGGTCCCGGGCGTGATCATCGGCCACAACGCCGACATCGCCTGGGGGTTCACCAACCTCGGGCCCGACGTGACCGACCTCTTCCTGGAGCGGGTCCGCGACAGCGACTGGCGCTACGACAAGCAGTGGCGGCCGATGGAGGTGCGCACCGAGACCATCGAGGTCCGCGACGGTGACGACGTCGAGCTCCGGGTCCGCGCGACCGACCACGGACCCCTGCTCTCCGACGTCTCCGAGGAGCTGTCGACCGTGGGTGCCAACGCGGTCTCCGCCGACGAGACGCCCGACGACGTGGGCGTGGCCGTGGCGCTCTCGTGGACGGCCCTGCAGCCGACCGCGACCGCGGACGCGATCCTGGAGCTCAACCTCGCGACCGGCTGGGACGAGTTCCGCGAGGCGGCCGCCGACTTCGCGGTGCCGGCGCAGAACATGGTGTACGCCGACCGCGAGGGTCACATCGGCTACCAGGCACCGGGGCTGATCCCGATCCGGCAGTCCGGCAACGACGGGTCACGGCCGGTGGAGGGCTGGCGTCCCGAGAACGACTGGACCGGGCAGTACATCCCGTTCGACGCGCTGCCGAACGTGCTCGACCCCGAGGAGGGCTTCGTGGTCGCGGCGAACCAGGCGGTCGCCGGGCCCGACTACCCGTCGTACCTCACCGACGACTGGGACCGGGGCTACCGGTCGACACGGATCCGGAACCGCATCGAGGCCGACCCGCGGCTGTCCGTCGCCGAGATGGCCGCGCTCCAGAACGACGACCTCAACCCGATGGCCGCGCGGCTGGTGCCCTACCTGCTCGACGTCGACGACCTCGGGTCCGGCTACTACCGCGACGGCCAGGACCTGCTGCGGTCGTGGGACTTCCACCAGCCGGCGGACAGCGCCGCCGCGGCGTACTACAACGCGGTGTGGCGGGCGCTGCTCGCTCGGACCTTCCACGACGAGCTGCGCGAGTCGCTGTGGCCCGAGGGCGGGCAGCGGTGGTTCGCGGTGGTGACCGGCCTGCTGGCCGACCCGACCGCGAGCTGGTGGGACGACCAGGCGACCGAGGACGAGGTGGAGACCCGCGACGACGTGCTGCGCCTGGCGCTGATGGACGCGCGCGACGAGCTGACCAGCCGGCTGGCGCTGCGCGCGGAGGACTGGACCTGGGGTGACCTGCACCAGCTCGACCTGCGCACCGCGACGCTGGGGGAGTCGGGCATCGGGCCGGTCGAGTGGTTCGAGAACCGCGAGGACTACGAGGTCGGGGGCGGCTCGTCGACGGTGGACGCGACCTCGTGGGACGCGGCCGAGGGCTACGAGGTGACCAGCTCGCCGTCGATGCGGATGGTGGTCTCGCTCGCCGACCTCGACGACTCCCGCTGGATCTCCATGACCGGCGTCTCCGGTCACCCCGCCTCCGACCACTACGTCGACCAGACCGACCTCTGGGTCGACGGCGAGACGCTGCCGTGGCCGTTCACGCGGGCGGCCGTCGACGGCGCCGAGCGGGACACCCTGACGCTCGTCCCGACCGACGCGTCGGACGAGTAGCGAGCGCAGCGAGCGTGTCGAGACCCGTGTCGAGACCTGCCTAGCCCAAGCGCGTGATGCCGCGCGGGGTGACCGCGGCGGTGACCGGGTGGTCGTGCGGCTCGACGGGGACGGCGCGGCCGACCTCGTCGTCGTACAGGAGCACGCAGACGAACGTCCCGGCGGGCACCCGGGCCAGGGCCCGGTCGTAGCAGCCGGCGCCCTTGCCGATCCGGTAGCCCTCGGAGGAGACCGCCAGGCCCGGCACCAGCACCGCGTCGGGGGTCGCGATCGCCTCCCGGCCCAGCGGCGGACCGGTGGGCTCGAGCAGCCCGTACCGGGCGGGCGCGACGGAGTCCGGGCCGGTGTAGACGGCCCAGTCGAGGTCGAGGAAGCCGGCCGGGTCGCGGACCGTCAGGGGCAGGATCACCCGCTTCCCGGCGGCCACCAGGGCGTCGAGGAGCAGTCCCGTGCCCGGCTCGCGCCCGACCGAGACGTACGCCGCGACCGAGGCCGCCCGGCGTACCTCCGGGCAGGTGAGGAGGTGGCCGGCGAGCGCCGCGCCGGCCTCGGAGACCTCGTCGACCGACCGCCGGTTCCGGGCCGTGACGAGCTGGTCCCGGAGCGCGGTCTTGGCCGCGAGTTGCGCCTGCACGAGGTCAGCCTACGATCGGAGTCATGGGTTCCCCTGGTTTGCAACGTGCCCGCGACAAGATGACACAGGCGGGCGTCGACGCGACCGCGATCGAGGTGTTCTCCCACTACTACCGCCTGCTCGAGCACGGCGAGACCGGGATGATCCCGGAGTCGGCGATCGAACCCCTCGACATGGAGTCGATCGACGACGTCGAGGTCCCCGACGAGGACGCCGCGGAGGCGATCCGCGGCACCGTGGTGATCAAGCTGAACGGCGGCCTCGGCACCTCGATGGGCATGGATCGCGCCAAGTCGCTCCTCTGCGTGCGCCGCGGCCTGTCGTTCCTCGACATCATCGCCCGGCAGGTGCTGCACGCCCGTGAGAAGTACGACGCACCGCTGCCGCTGGTCTTCATGAACTCCTTCCGCACCAGCGAGGACACGATGGCGGCGCTGGCCCGCTACGGCGACCTGCCGGTCGAGGGGCTGCCCCTGGAGTTCCTGCAGAACAAGGAGCCCAAGCTCCTCGAGAAGGACCTGGCCCCGGTGTCCTTCCCCAAGGACCCCGACCTGGAGTGGTGTCCGCCCGGCCACGGCGACCTCTACACCGCGCTGCTCGGCACCGGCCTGCTCGACACGATGATCGCGGCGGGCTACCGGACCTGCTTCGTCTCCAACTCCGACAACCTCGGCGCGACGCCCGACGCGCGGGTCGCCGGCTGGTTCGTGCGCTCCGGCGCGCCGTTCGCGATCGAGGCCACCCGGCGCACCCCGTCGGACAAGAAGGGCGGCCACTTCGCCCGCCGCAAGAGCGACGGCCGGATCGTGCTCCGCGAGACCGCCCAGACGCTGCCGGCGGACCGGGACGCGCTCGCCGACCTGGACCGGCACAAGTTCTGCTCCACCAACAACCTGTGGTTCGACCTGGTCGCGATGCGGGACACGCTGGTGGCCCGCGAGGGCGTGCTGGGCCTGCCGTTGATCCGCAACGTCAAGAACGTCGACCCCGGCGACCCGTCGACCCCGAAGGTGATCCAGGTCGAGACCGCCATGGGCGCCGCGATCGAGGTGTTCGCGGACTCGCGGACGATCGCGGTCGGGCGGGACCGCTTCGTGCCGGTCAAGACGACGAACGACCTGCTGGTGCTGCGCTCCGACGTCTACGACATCGGCTCCGACTTCGCGCTCGACCAGGCGGCCGACACCGTGCCGTACGTCGAGCTGGACGCCGACTACTACAAGCTGGTGGGCGACTTCGACAAGCGGTTCCCCCAAGGCGCGCCGTCGCTGCGCAAGGCGACGTCGCTCAAGGTCGACGGCGACTGGACCTTCGGGCCCGGCGTCCGCGTCGTCGGCGAGGTGGAGCTCGCCGAGAAGCCGCAGGCGCAGCGGGTGGAGCCGGACGCGGTGCTCGGCGAGCCGGCCACGGCCGGGGCCGGCGCCGCGGATGGCTGAGCTCGTCTCGGTCGAGGAGCACCTCGAGCGGATCCTCGCCGCGGTCGCCCCGCTCCCGGACTTCCCGCAGCCGCTGCTGGACGCCCTGGGCCTGCCCGCGGCCGAGGACGTCGTGTCCCCGATCCCGCTGCCGTCGTTCGACAACTCCGCCATGGACGGGTACGCCGTGGTCGCGGCGGACGTCGCCTCGGCGACCGAGGACGACCCGGTGTGGCTGCCGGTCGTGGGGGAGATCGGCGCCGGCCAGGCCAGCCTGCTCGCGCTCTCGCCCGGCACCGCCGCCAAGATCATGACCGGGGCCCCCGTGCCCAAGGGCTGCGACGCGGTGGTGCCCTACGAGTGGACCGACCGCGGGGTCGCGAAGGTGCGGATCACCCAGGCGCCGGCGGTCGGGCAGCACCTGCGGCACGTCGGCGAGGACGTCGCCGAGGGCGACCTGCTGGTCGAGCGCGGCACCGTGCTCGGTCCCGCGGCACCTCGGCCTGCTGGCGTCGGTCGGCCGGGCCACGGTCCGGGCGCGGCCCCGTCCGCGGGTGGTCGTCATCTCCACCGGCTCCGAGCTGCGAGAGGCGGGGTCGAGCCTGGGCCACGACTCGATCTACGACGGCAACTCCTACCTGCTCGCCGCCGCCGCCCGGGCGGCCGGCGCGCTCGCCTACCGGGTCGGCATCGTCCCCGACGAGCCCGCGGCGTTCCTCGACGCGCTGTCCGACCAGCTGGTCCGGGCCGACCTGGTGGTCACCTCGGGCGGCGTCTCGCAGGGCGACTTCGACGTCGTCAAGGAGGCGCTGGCGCCGCTGGGCACGGTGTGGTTCGGCGGGGTCGCGATGCAGCCGGGCAAGCCGCAGGGCTTCGGCTTCGTCGGCGGGGACGGCGAGGCCCGGGTCCCGATCTTCACGCTGCCCGGCAACCCGGTGTCGTCGTACCTCTCCTTCCAGCAGTTCGTGCTGCCCGCGCTCCGCACGATGATGGGCCGCACGCCGGTGTCCCGACCGACCCGGCGGGCCCGCGTGACCCACGACATCCGCTCGCCCGAGGGCCGCCGGCAGTTCGTGCGCGCCGAGTGGAGCGAGGACGGCGCGGTGACCCCGGTCGGCGGGCACGGCTCCCACCTGATCGGCGACCTGGCGCACTCCAACGCGCTGATCGTGGTGCCCGAGGACGTCGTCGAGGTGCCCAAGGGCAGCGAGGTGTCGGTCCTGCTGCTCGACCGCGACTTCTGAGACCTAGGGTGTGCCCCATGGACCGGTTGACCCACGTGGACGAGTCGGGGGCGGCGCGGATGGTCGACGTCTCGGCCAAGGACGTCACCGCCCGGACCGCCACGGCGTCCGGCCGGGTGCTCGTCTCGGCGACGGTCGTCGGGCTGCTCCGCGGCGCCGGCGTGCCGAAGGGCGACACCCTCGCGGTCGCCCGGCTGGCCGGGATCATGGGCGCCAAGGCGACGCCGTCGCTGATCCCGCTGTGCCACCCGTTGATGCTGTCCGCCGTCTCGGTGGACCTCACCGTCGCCGACGACGCGGTCGAGATCCACGCGAGCGTGACGACCAACGACCGCACCGGCGTCGAGATGGAGGCGCTGACCGCGGTCTCGGTCGCGGCGCTCACCGTGATCGACATGGTGAAGGCGGTCGACAAGGCCGCCGTCATCACCGACGTCCGGGTGGAGACCAAGACGGGCGGCAAGAGCGGGGACTGGTCGCGGTGACCGCGGACGGCCTGACCGCCGGGGTGGTGGTCGCGTCCAACCGGGCCGCGGCCGGGGTGTACGACGACACCACCGGGCCGCTGATCGTCGACTTCCTGACCGACCTCGGCTTCGTGGTCGGCGCGCCGCAGGTCGTCCCCGACGGCGACCCGGTGGGCGAGGCCATCGCAGCCTTCGTGTCGGCCGGCGCGCGCGTGGTCCTCACCACCGGCGGCACCGGGCTCACCCCGACCGACCGCACGCCCGAGGCCACCCGGCCCCGGCTCGACCGCGAGGTGCCCGGCATCGCCGAGGCGATCCGGGCGGCCGGGGTCGCGGCGGGCGTGCCCTCGGCGGTGCTGTCCCGCGGCATCGCCGGGGTGGCCGGTGACTGCCTGGTCGTGAACCTCCCGGGGTCGCGCGGCGGGGTGAAGGACGGCCTCGCGGTGCTCCGGCCGTGGCTGGTGCACGCCGTCGAGCAGGTCGTCGGGAGCGACCATTGAGCGACTGGCCCGCGGTCCTGACCTCGCGTGGGGTCCGGCTGCGACCGCTGGAGCTCTCCGACGCGACCGCCTGGCGTGAGGCCCGCCTGCGCAGCGCGGCCTGGCTCTCGCCCTGGGACGCCACGGTGCCGCCCGGCGGCGCGTCCCGGCCGACCTCGTTCCGGGCCCTGGTCAAGACGCTGCGCCGGTCCGCGCGCGCGGGCACCTGCTACCCGTTCGCCGTGGAGGTCGACGGCGGGTTCGCCGGTCAGCTCACGGTGAGCAACATCGTCCGCGGGTCCGCGCAGTTCGCCTCGATCGGCTACTGGATCGACCAGCAGTACGCCGGTCGCGGGGCGATGCCGCGCGCGGTGGCGATGGCGATCGACCACTGCTTCGGCGTCGGCTGGGCTGCACCGGATCGAGATCGCGATCCGGCCCGAGAACACCAACTCCCTGCGGGTGGTCGAGAAGCTCGGCCTGCACGAGGTCGGCTACGCGCCGCGCTACCTGCACATCGACGGTGACTGGCGAGACCACCGCCTCTACGCCGTCACCGCCGAGGAGTGCCCCGGCGGGCTGGTCGCCCGGCTCGACGCCGCCTCCGACGTCTGAACCACACCAGTCACACGAGTTGTTTTGCGACACACCAAGGCGCCTCCGCGCCGCGTGTCGCCCGCGAACCTAACCTCTGAGGCGTGGAACTCAGCGGACTGATCTTCGTGGCCCTGGCCGTGGCCTGGGCCGCCTACCTGATCCCCAAGGCGCTGCAGCACCACGAAGAGGTCGTGCGCAGCCGCTCGGTGGACCGGTTCTCCCACCGGATGCGGGTGCTCGCGCGGCGCGAGCCGGTCAACGGCCGCAACGCCCGCCTGGTCGTCACGCCCGGCCGCGCCGCGGCCCCGCCGGTGGTGACCACCAAGGGCTCCGCCGCTCCGCCGACCCATGCCCGTCGCGAGGCCGCCGCCCGAGCCGCCCGGCGTCGTCGTCGGGTCCTCGGCGTCCTGGTCGTGATCACCGCGGCCGTGGTGGGCGTCGCCGCCTTCTCCCTCATCGCCTGGTGGTACGTCGCGATCCCGGTCGGCGCCCTGGTCGCCTGGCTGGTCGCCTGCCGGCTGATGGTCCGCGGCGAGCGCGGCCTCTCCCGCAGCCGCGTCGCCGCCGAGGCCGAGGCCGAGCCCGCCGCCGCGGACGTCCCGCAGGCCGGGGACTCGTGGCTCGAGGACACCCAGGCCAGCGCCCCCGTCGTCGACGTGCCGATCGACCCCGAGGCCTGGGACCCGCTGCCGGTGACCCTGCCGACGTACGTCTCCAAGCCGGCCGCCGCCCGCCGGACCGTGCGCACCATCGACCTCGACTCCACCGGCGTCTGGTCCTCGGGACGCTCCGAGTCCGACACCGCGCTGGCCCGCGAGGCCGACGACGCCGACCGCGCCGCCCGGGCCCGGCGTCGTGACGACGACTCGCGCGCGTTCGGCTCCTAGATCACCTAGCCTGCCCGGGTGAGCAGTCACTACGTGCAGGCGTCCCGCTACGTCCCCGTCGACCCGGAGCACGCCTTCGACGTGCTGCTGGTCGCGCCGCTGCCGACGATCTTCGACCGGCGGTACGCGCGCGATGCCTCCGGTCCGCGAGGTGCGCGGCCAGGACGGCGCGTGGGGCACCGTCGGTCAGACCCGCACGGTCGCCACCACCGACGGCGGCACCCTGCTCGAGACGCTCACCGTCGTGGACCGGCCGCGCCGCTTCGGCTACGTGCTCACCGACGTGCACGGCCCGATGCGGCCGTTGGTGCGCACCGTGGACGGCGTGTGGTCGGTGGCGCCGGAGGGCGCCGGCTCCCGCGTCACCTGGGCCTGGACCCTGCACCCGACCGTGGCGCCCGCCCGGCTGCTGATGCCGCTGCTGGCCCGGATGTGGCGCGGGTACGCCCACCGGGCCCTCGAGCGGGTCGAGCAGATCCTGGTCGCCTGAGCGGGGCCCCAGGCGATTCGGGCGGCCCACGATCGGCTGCTAACCTTTCGTCTCGCCTCGGCCTCGCGCCGGGCAGCTGGGGCTGTGGCGCAGTTGGTAGCGCGTCTCGTTCGCAATGAGAAGGTCAGGGGTTCGAATCCCCTCAGCTCCACCACCAGCAACACCGCCGCTGACCTGCGGTTTTCCATTTGCAACTCTTCCTCCGCCTCCTGTTATGTCAACTGCCGATGCGGTCTGCGTACCCCCGGCGTACCCCCGCGGCGCAATTGGCCGGAGTGAGAGGCGGTTACAGGGTCACGTACCACCCTTGGCCTTCCAGGGGGAGGCCGCCCCGGAAAGTCCTCCGGCGCCAGTTGGTCGACGTGGTCCAGCCCATGTCGGAGATCGCCGACGGTGCGTCGATGGCGGCGGTGTGACTGTGAATGCGCTGAACGCGGCGTAGCGGGCGGCGGGCTCTCGACCGGGCAGCGGCAGGAACGTGCCGACGCCCGGCCAGGTCGAGGGCAGGGTGGTCAACTCGCCGATCCGGTCTTGCCCTCATGGCCGCTGTCCGCGCTACCGCTTGACCCAGGGCCCGAAAGTTCTGTGATCCACGGCCCAGTCCACGGTGCCCATGCTCTCGTCCTTGAACTGCAGGGCGACCCGGACGCGTCCTGGGTTGTCCAGGCAACGTCGCGGGATTCGGATCGACACCGGCCTGTCGGCGAAGATGTCGGCGCGGGCCCGCATTCCCGGGCACTGAACGAACAGAGACCGACGATCCCCGAAGTAGCGCACGCGTCGTAGCACGTCGTCGAAGCCTGCGTTGGCTCGAAAGTCGACGTAGTAGTCCGGACGTCGACCGTGGCCGGCGTCGATCCAGAGGGCGTAGAGCTGTCCGGCTGTCAGCGGCACTGCCGACTGGACGCGCACGATCACCGAGTCACGATGGATGACCCGGACGCGCGAGATGTCCACGAAGGTCGAGTCACCGACGGGGTCATCGACCACCTTGGTGTCCGCCGTGGCTGGCGCAGCGGCCGCTGCCAGGACCAGGCCCACTGTCAACGTAGCCAACTGGCGAATCGACCATTTCGTTGCGCGCATGCCCACTCCCCGTTCTGGACGACGACCTGTTGGCCTCATGGTCGGGTGTTTCGACGGGAGCATCAAGGTGCGCGCTCATCGCAGGCAGATCCGGTCGCGCGGGTGCGCCGACAGGCGGCGGTTATGACGCACCCGCGCGGATCGCGGCATGAGTGCGTTCGCGCCTAGTGTGCCGCCATGGTCGCCCGGATTCCGATCTCGGTCGCTGCACTTGTGCGCGACGGTCTCGTGCTCCTGGTGCATCGCCATCCATCGAGTCGGTGGTATCCCGACTGCTGGGATCTCGTCGGCGGACATGTCGAGTCGGGCGAGTTGCCTCACCAGGCTGTCAGTCGGGAATGCCTCGAAGAACTCGGTGTCCGCGTCCACGACCCCCTACCCATCCCGATGACGGTCAGTGACGCAACCCTCGACATGCACGCGTTCCTCGTCACGCGCTGGGAAGGGGAACCTGTCAACGCCGCACCCGAGGAGCACGACGATCTTCGCTGGTTCCGGCCCAGCGATCTCGCAGACTTGAAGATGGCCCACCCGGCCAGCCTGTCGAGCATCCTGAGCGCCGTCCAGGTCGCAACCGATTAGCCGCTACGAACCGTCCGACCATCGGCTGCCGAGCGGATCGCGGGGGAGCGGCAGGCGGGCGACTCCGCCGGGCAGATACTGGTCGCGGTGATCGAGCTCTCCGCGCGGACGCGGACCCTTCCGCCGCCGCCGGACGTCCTCTGGGCGGCGTTGACCGATCCCCGCGCGTCCGGCGGGCGACTGTGGCTCGAACTGCAGGAGGACGAGGTCGAGCCAGTGATCGTGGAGGCCAGGGAGCCCGGCCAGGTCGTTTGGTCGACGCTCTGGCCCGACCGGCCCGACGACAGAATCGAGCTCCGCATGCTCGCGGACCACGAGGGGAGCCGGCTGACCTTCACCTGGCTAAGCCCCTGGCCCGCGCCCGACGGCGCCACGCTCGGTCGCCGCCGGCGACGGCTCAACGAACTGTTCTGGGTCGACCTGCGGTACTCGTTCGAACAGTGAACGGGTGGATGATCGCCTGCCTCAGACTTAGGGTCGCGGATGTTGGGGGGTGCCTCCCCGGGTGCCTCCGCCTCGATACTCCCTTCCCGCGCCCACTTCTATTGACAAGCGAGTGAGGGAGCTAGATAGCGGTTGCCGGAGGGCACGGCTCGAGCAGAGGCGACGAGCGCGTCGCAGTGTTCGCGTGCCTCGGCGACCGGCCATCTGAACGTCCGTGCCAAGTCGCGGGCAGAGGCGTCGAGCACCACGCCGATGAATAGGTCCGCAGCGGTCAGGTGGTCCTGTCCTCCGCCGACGTCGAACCTTCGACACGTCAGATCAACGACAGCAGACGGCCATCCGAAGCCCTGTTCCTGAACCCCGGCGGTGGTGACCAGCAGCTGGCGTTGTAGTTCGACCGCGGCACGCTGAAAGCGGCTCCGGTCGCCGATCAGGGCGCGAAGCGTGGCACTCGGCAGCGGTCCTTCGGCGAGAGCACTGGCGATCTCGTGGGCCGTCGGAGACAGGTCGAGGTCCGCGTGGTCGTCAATCCCGCCGTACGCCGGGTAGAGCCACCGCAGGAGTGTCGGCGACAGAAACGAGCCGCGGCCGGCGACGAAGTTGCCGTACCAGGCGAGGCCGCGGCGCGGGAACTCGTCTTTCCACGCCCACACTCGCTGTTCGTCTGAATTCATCCCCGTCGCGAAGGGCTCGGCGTCCTCACCGGCCACCGCCTCCCACAATGACGGGACGAGCGCGCGCTCGGACGGGAAGAGCAGGGCGAAGCCGACGTCGTCGACGAACGCCGCTGCACGGCCGATGGACCGGACCCGCCGACCGCTCAGCCACCAACGCCGCTCCCGCGCCTTGCCGAGCGCGGCCTCGTGGTTTGGCTCACGCGTCCTCGTCGACATCGACCCAGTCAACCACCGACCAAAGACTGTTTCGGAAGGTCAGGATGTTGAGACTTGGCGCATCGGTCCTCTCGTGGCGAAGCAGTCTGGACCCGACGGCTGTTTCGGTGCCGCGGGGCACGCGTGCTTCGGACGCGTGGCGCGACGATAGGAAGGCGCCGTGCTGGAGATCCACGCGCTAATCTGGTCAGGATGGCGAGGAACGCGTCCTCGACATCCGGTGCGTCACACGGGAGACACCGTGACCGCAGACCAACACACTCATCTCGGCATGATGAGTGCGTCACACTGGCGGCGAAAAGACGCACCCTCATCGCGGCATGACTCGGACAGTTCGCCCTTGGGCGAACAACGGATCCGAGATGCTGTCGGTCCCGTGGAGCACGTCGTGTTTCTCGTAACTTCTTCGTCGCAGAGGTCAACCAGGCGGGCACCTGGAGCGACTATGAAGGTATGAGGCCAGACCCAGAGGTGGGGCCTTACGGCACCATCCCGGCCGCCGACGAGGAACCCGGCCGCGACGAAGCGCTGGACGTACTCTTCCGACGGCACTACGCGGGCCTGGTGCGGCTGGCCTTCTGCCTGGTGGGCGACCGGTCGCAGTCCGAGGACATTGTCCAGGACGCCTTCGTGGCGTTGTACCGGCACTGGAGCGGCCTGCGTGATCGAGAGGCGGCGGTGGGCTACCTGCGCTCGGCGGTGCTGAATCGGAGCCGTTCGCGGCTTCGGGTCCTGGTCCGCGATCGACGTGCCCCGTTGATGGGGCTGGTGGATGTCCAGCCCGAGGATGTGCCGGAGCGAGCCTTGACCCTGGTCCGCGGGTCGCGCCTGCTGCGAGCAGTCCGGGGTCTGCCGCGGCGGCAGCGCGAGGTTGTGGTGTGCCGCTACTACCTCGAGCTGAGTCAGGCCGAGACGGCACAAGCGCTCGGTATCAGTGTCGGCTCGGTCAAGCGTCACGCGCACCGAGCGATCACAGCGTTGATGGTGTCGATGGAGGACTCGATGGACGAGTCGATGGAGGAAGGCCGATGAGGACCATCGGGCGCCGGGTCGCCGAGGAACTCCACGCGTACGGCGACATCCCTATCACCGACCATGACGTGGAGCAGGCGCTGACCGCCGTGCACGACCGAGTCCACGCCCGGGCGGGGCGGCGTACCCGCTCGTTGGTGCTGGTCGCCGCGGCGGCTGTTCTCATCGTGATCGCCGTCGCGGCCGGCGCTGGGCTGGTCCTGAAGTCCCAGACCGCGCCGCCCGCGAATGATCCGGTGCCCCCGGACGGAACACTGGTGATGGAGTACTGGTCCCACCCGCTCTGGGGCCACGAAGGAATGGTGTGGGTGTACGACGACGGCCGGGTGATCACCTCGGAGGGGGACGATCGCCGTTATTGGGAGCGCCGACTGACCCCCAGCGGGCTGGACCTCCTGCTGGATCGGGTCGCCCGGCTCTACGACGGGGTCACCACGGACGAGTTCCGTCACCCCTGCGACCCCTATCAGCCGTGTCGACAGTCGGTCGTCTCGGTGATCGAGGTCCATGGAGTGCACTACAACGTGTCCGACAACCACGCGGTCTCAAGGCTGCTCTTCGACATGCAGTCACAGCTTCCCAGACGATGTGTGGCGGCAGCGGAAGCCCACGCTGTACTTGCCGCCGGCGTATGAGGCCTGCTACGGGGTATTTTACGTGGGACTCCTTGGAACCACCCGAGACCACCGAGCAGTCGAACCTGCTGGATGGCCTCCCGGAGCGAAGTTCGCGACCTGCTTGCCGCCAAGCCCACCCGAACCCGAACGTCGACCTCTATGCGAACGCCGACCATCTCTGCTCGAGGTTGACCCCCTCAGGAGGCTGCGCGCGTCGCCGAGCGCCTTGGGCCTGAGGCTGGGACTCAACGACTAGCGTTCTACGATGTTCAGAGACAGTGGACGGGCCGGACGGCACTCGTCTTTGTGAACGTGATCTTGCCGCACGGAGCATCCGGCGCTTTACGGCGGGTGAAGGGCGGGGGCGCGCATGCTTCGCGAACGACAGACAGGCCAAAGGAATCGCACTCACCTCGGCATGAGAGTGCGTCCGTCTCGCGGCGGAGTGACGCATCCACTCGTGGGGGCCGATCGGGTCAGGCAGATGCGGTCGACAAGGGACTGGGCGCGTGCGGGTGCAGCCCAGGGCCGGGTCAACTGGCCGTCTCGACCTGCCGGAACCTCTCCGGGTCGGTCAAGGGCGCACCCCGTACGGCGACGACCGCGGCCATCCGGTTGGTGACGCCAAGCTTGGCGTAGATGTTCTCCAGGTGCTTGCGCACCGTGCTCGGGGCGACGAACAGACGTTCGGCGATCTGGCTGTTGGACCGGCCCGCGGCGACGTGGTTCAGCACCCTGCGCTCGGCCACGGTGAGGGAGGCAGGGAGTGCTGGTGTGGGCTCGGTACGGAGATGCCGCTGGAGAACGGGCCCTAGGAGGTCGAGCACGGCCAGGTCGCGGCGGGTGTACATGTGCTTCACCCTGAAGATCCCGATCTGGGCGACGGCGTTCGACCCGTTGCGAAACCCGACGGCGACGCTGTCGGCCGCGCCAACCAGCGGCCCGCAGGCCTCGGCTTCTCTCGGGTGGCGGGACCAGTGCATCGTGCCGACCTTGAGCGTGCACCAGCGGCTCGGGTCGTCCTCGAAGTCACCGGCGCCGCTGGGCACCCCGGCGAAGGACAGCAACGGTCCGCCGTTCACGCGCAGGACCGCAATGACCTCGTCGGACGGCACCAGCTCGCCGATCAACTCCAGCACGCGGCGCTCGGGGATCGGCGACCCCGGGACGGGCTCGGATTCCATCAGCGTCCGCAACAGGTGCTGGTCTCGCTCGGTCAAGATCACGTCCGGCATGGTGGATCCCTTCTGCTGAAGGTTCTTCGAGGATACGCCCGCCCCGGCGTGCGGGTCTGCGGTCTGGCGTGGGGCTCAGGAGCTGACCAGCCACGGCCGGTCGGGGTTGTCGGCGGTATCCGCGCCGGAGTCGTTCGCCGTGGACGCAGACGTGGAGGCGGACGTGGACGTGCCCGCCAGGCAGCGCGGCACAGGCCCGTCGAGCGCTTCGTTCCACCGTGCCGGCACCATGAAGCAGGCCTGGTGGCGCCCGGTTCCGGCAACGGGGTAGCCGCCTGCCCCGGACCCGCGGCGTGACCGGTGACCGGGAGCATCAGCACAATGGTCGCTGCGGCGCCGGTCAGGAAAGTGGCGGTTCGTGGACGGTTCATGACTGTTCCTCTCTTCGTCGGGGTTCTCGACTTCGAGTGTCGAGTCGCCGACGTGGAGGAACCATTCGCATTTGTACGAGTCAACTCGGCCACGGGACGGGACATGCCCGAAAGCAGCCGGCAGACCCGGAGTGGTTCGAGCTCGCCCAGACGCGGCGTCGCACCTCTTACTCCTCGCCGCCGAGTGTCGCCTGACGGGCTCGCCCTACTTAGGTGAGGACACGACCCCGCTGACCCTGCAAGACTGACCGAGTGCCGGCACGTCCGGTGCCGGCTCCCGCCAGGGAGGTCGGAATGAAGCGGCTCATCGCACTCACGACCGCGATCGCACTCGCGACCGTCGCCTACACGACCCCCACCGGAGCCGCGGCCGAAGCGCACTCGGCGCCGGTAAGCACCGTTGGACCTGACGGCGCCCTCGACGTCACGAATGGCGACATCGTCGTCGACTGGAGCCGGATCGTCTTCGAGGCGGCGATGACCGACGACGAGTACGTCTCGTTCCTGGGCGTGCGACACCAGGCGATGATGCACATCGCGATGCACGACGCGCTCAACGCCATCGACCCCAAGTTCGACCAGTACGCCTACTTCGGCCGCTCGAGGGGCGCGGACCCGATCGCGGCCGCGGCGAAGGCGGCGCACGACGTGCTCGTGGCGGTCTATCCAGCCCAGCAGGCGACGTTGGACGCCAATCTCGCGACCTGGCTCGCGTCAGTGCCCGACGGCAGCGGGAAGGCCAAGGCACTCAAGTTGGGCGCCAAGGCGGCGAAGGCCATCGTCGCGGTCCGTCAGGACGATGGCACGGACGTCGACCTCGTGAGCCCCGACTACACGCCGGGCACCCGGCCGGGTGACTACCAGTTCGTCCCCCCGTACGACTTCACCTTCGCGCAGGACTTCCGCTACGCGACGCCGTTCGGCCTCAAGTCCCCCCAGCAGTTCCGCGTCCCCGCGCCCCCGGCGCTGACGAGCCGCACGTACGCGAAGTCCTATAAGGAGGTCAAGTCGGTCGGGGCCATCAACAGCCCGACCCGCACCGCGGATCAGAGCAACTACGCCAACTGGTGGTACGAGGGCTCCGAGATCGGGTGGCCACGCATCGCCCGCGTCACAACGACCAGCGAAGACATGAAGCTCTGGCGTGCTGCCCGGATGTTCGCCCTCGTCAACATGTCCCTGTACGACAGCTACGTCGCGGGTTGGGATTCGAAGTTCCACTGGGACTTCTGGCGGCCCTACACCGCGATCCGGGCCGGTGGCACCGACGGCAACCCCCGCACGGTCAAGGACGCAAACTGGAAGAGCTACCTCGAGACCCCTCCGGTCCAGGACTACCCCTCGACCCACAGCGTCCTCGGCGCCGGAGCGGCTGAGGTCCTCAAGCGGCTCTTCAGGACCGACCGTGTGCCGTTCTCGATGGATTCACTGACGGCGCTGCCGGCGAATCCCGTCCGCTCGTTCAACACCTTCACCCAGGCGGCCAACGAGAATGCCGATTCGCGCGTGATGGCCGGCATCCACTTCCGTTTCTCGACCGAGGAGGGCAAGGCACTCGGCCGACGAGTGGGTCGTTACATCGTCAAGCACCATCTCCTAGGGCGCTGACGGCGAGGTGGCGGTGCCGGTGCCAGTTGATACACCATGGCGCCCACCGCCCACTTCGACCGCAACTCTCCTTTCGACGAGCTGCGTGGTGCGTGCGCTGTCGAGACCGGACGCAAGGTCGGCAACGTCGTGATCATCATGCCTGGCAGGTAGTAAGCGGGCGTTTGACCGATCACTCGTCGAGGTTTTTCAGCGCCCTCAATGTCGGTCCAGACCGCGTCTTTCTGGGGGGTGTGCAGCGCCTGTTTGAGCACGCCGCAACTGGGCGAAGAGGGGCACCATGGCGGGCGCGGAGGTGCCGCCGGAGTACCCCCGTTTCGCCCGGCAAAGATGCCATGCGGCGCCCTGGCTTGATGCATTCATTGGGGGGCGAACTGGCCAGGGACCACCCATGCCGAGTGAGAAGGTCGTCGGTTCGAGCCACCGAACGCTAGATGCCAACGCGGCGGCCGCGGGTCGCGCTGTGTCTGGTCTGGCCAAGTAGAGGCAGTAGCCACCGAAGCGTGGGTCAACGTCGCCTACAAGGAGCCTTGGCCCACCTGGCCGAGGGTGCGACCGCCCGGGCGCCGGCTCAGCCGTGGGCCTGGGGCAGTCGGAGCCGGAAGTGGGCCCCGGCGCTGCCGTCGACGAGCTCGACGCCCCCACCGTGGCCACGCGCGACGCTGCGGGCGATGGCGAGGCCGAGTCCGCTGCCGGTGCCACGAGACCGAGCGGCATCGCCTCGGTAGAACCTCCTGCATAGCGAGGGATGACGTGCAGTTGGAAATGGAACACCGTCTCGAAGGCCACTTCCCCGCCGCAGAGCAGGATGTTGATCCCCTCGCAGCCCATGCTTGAACGTCGCAGAGCGCGGGCATGTCATGACCGACCGACCACACGTGGGCGCTCGTCGCTGCATCGATGTCTTCGAGACCCACCGCATGCTCGCGTGGCACGACGAGGAGATGGCCTGGTGTGACTGGGTTCAGGTGCTTGAAGACCACCACGGTCTCGTCGCCGTACACCACACTCGCTCGGCCTGTCCGGCCACGATGGCGCAGTAGACGCACCCCTGCGCTGCCGGTGTCGCGTTCTGTGTCATGCGCGCAATGGTCCCCGTGCCTCCAGACAGGTGCCACTCAGTTGATGCCGGAGCCTGACCTCTAGCCCGCTCCTCGGCAGCTGAATCTCAAACGTCTCGTCACACCCGCCGTCACACGCCCGCGCGATGTCGTGGTGCTCGAGCCCGGCGAAGGACGCCGGACCAAGGACCCGAAAGGCAACGACATGGCACTGTTCATGGACGCCCACACCATCGAAGGCGGAGTGTCGTTCAACGACGTCGCCGCCGCCCATGCGGCCGACGTCGCCGCCCAGGACGCCTACGGCGTCAACTACGTGCGGTACTGGGTGGACGAGGCGGCGGGCAAGATCTTCTGCCTCGTCGAGGCCCCGGACGCGGAGGCAGCCGCCAACGTCCATCGAGTGGCTCACGGCCTCCTCGCCGAGGAGATCTACTCCGTCGCCGAGGGCGCCTGACCATCGCCGGGCGGCGGCGGGGCCATGCCCCGCCGCTGCCCTGCGCACACCTCCCACGCAGAAAGAGAAGAATCAACCATGGACCTCATGAGCGCGCAGCTCGCCCGACTGATGATCGACGCGCGACTGGCTGAAGGGGAAGAGCGCCGGGTCGCCCACCGGATCCGCGCGGACGGACGCGCCGAACGACGACGCCGGCTCCGGCTCGCCCTGGACGCTTGGCGACAGTGCCGCGCGGATGGCCGAGCCGGGTCTCGCGGCCTCACCCTGGCCGCCGTCGCCGAAGCACCCCAGCTCGATCCGTACGTCGAGGTCGCGCAGATCCTCGAGGCGGCCGCCCACCGGGTGTCCGAGCTCGGCATGACATCCGAGCACACGTTGCTCCAGGCGTTGTCGATCGTCACGGCCCCCACTGCGCCCGGGGCAGCCGCCGCACTCGTCGACGACACGGGCACCGAGATCTCGCGGTTGCGCGCGTTCGGTCTCGTGCACGCGCACGTCATCGAGGAGCTCGGGCCGCGCGAACACGCCCACCTGCTCGAACTCCTGGGCGGAAGGCGCGGCGAAGCGAATTCGAGCCGGGTCGCGTGACCCGTTGTGTGCCACGCTGCGTCTCGTGAGTCCGAACGAGCCTGACGCGGAGCGGCACCCGCCATCGGGGCTCGGCGTACACCTGCTCGGGCGACCCCTCATCGAGGTCGACGGAGCGCCGGGCTACCGCTACCGCAGCCGCAAGAGCTGGGCCCTCCTGGCCTTCCTGCTGCTCGGCGAGCGCCCGCCGACGCGCAGCCAGCTGGCGTCCCTGCTGTTCAGCGAGGCGGACGACCCGTTGGGCGCGCTGCGGTGGTGCCTCGCGGAGATCCGGCGGGCCCTGGGCCCCACGGCGGTCCTCGACGGCGACCCCGTCACCATCGCCCTGCCGGCGGGTGCGACCTTGGATGTCGACGTGCTCGTCCACGCGCACTGGAGCACAGCCGTCGAGCTGCCGGGGCTGGGCGACGACCTGCTCGACGGCATCAGCATCGGTCACGCTGACGCGTTCGAGTCCTGGTTGCTCTCCGAGCGCCGGCGGCTGGCGGCCGCCTCCGAGGCGATCCTCCACGAGGCAGCCGTCGGTCTCCTTGCGCGGGGAGAGCTCGCCCGAGCGCGCGCACTGGCCGTCCGGGCTGCGGTCTTGAGTCCCCTGGACGAGAACCACCAGGCGCTGCTGATCAAGCTCTACCGGCTAGCAGGCGAGGACGAGGCGGCCAGCCGCCAGTACGACGCCTGGACGACCATCGCCGAACGCGAGCTGGGTGCCGCCCCGGGAGCCGCCGTCGTACTCGCCATGCGCGAAGGCCCGCGCGTCGCACGCGAGAGCCAGTCGGCTTCGATCCATGCCGTGACCGAGGCCGGTGCGGCCGCCGTGTCCGCCGGGGCTCTGGTCGCGGGAGTCGCGTCGTTCGAGACCGCAGTCAACCTCGCCGACCGGAGTGGGGCCGACAGCGAGCGGGTCCAGACCAGGTTGGTGCTCGCAGAGGCGCTCATCCACACGCTGGGCGGTCTGGACGAGGCGGGCCTAGCGACCCTCAACGAGGCAGAGCGCATCGCGGTCGCGAACGGCGACCGCGAGACCGTCACCCGGGTCCAGGCCGAGGTCGGGTACGTCGACTTCCTCCGCGCACGCTACGACCGCGCCGAGCGTGCGCTGACGCAGGTCCTTGCCGACGCCGCGACCTCGCAGTCAGTGCGGGCCAAGGCGCTGACGTACCTGGGCGCGGTGGCGAGTGACCGCGCGGACTACCCGCGCGCGGTCTCCGTGCTGCGGGACGCCGTCCAGGCCTCGCGCGCCGTCGGCGAGCCGCGTCGTGAGGCGTTCGGCCTGTCCATGCTGGGCCGCGTCAGTCTGCTGCGCGGCGACCTGGTCGAGGCCACCGCGGCCTTGGAGGGCGCCGTCGCCCTGGCCGAGCGCGATCATTGGCTCTCGTTCCTGCCGTGGCCCCAAGCCATGCTCGGCCAGGCCTGGCTCTCCCTCGGCGACTTTGATGCCGCCGAGCGGACCCTGGAGCAGTCCTTCGCGCGGGCCTGCCAGATCGGAGACCCTTGCTGGGAAGGCATTTCGGCCCGCGGGCTGGCCCTGTTGGCAGAGGCCGGCGGCGATGCAGACGCGGCGCTCACCGTTCTCATCGACGCGCGCACCCGCACCAACCGGTTCGCCGACCCCTACGTGTGGCTGGACGTGCACATCCTCGACGCCCTGTGCGAGATTGGCCGGCGGCATGCCCATCCGATGACTGCGTCGTGGGCCGAGGCGATGCTGGACCGCGCATCGCGCACAGGGATGCGCGAGCTCACCGTGCGCGCGATGCTCCACCAGGCGGCGGCGGGTGTCCGCGGGGACGCCGAGGCGGCCATCTTGTTGGCCGGCGACATCGACAACCCGGTGCTCGTGCCGCTGCTCGCCGCCATCTGACCTCCTCTGAACATCACACTCGGCCTCACACGCCTACGCGATGTGCTGATGCCTCAGGCTCCGACGACGAGCGTCGGGGTCCTTGCATCGAAGGAAGCTGATGACCATGTCTCCGGAGCCGACACCCGCGACGACCAGCACCGACGCGACACTGGATCGGAAGCGGCGGCCGGGTTTGCGCCGCCTCCTGGCCTACGGCGCAGGCGCTTTGGCCGCCATCGGACTGGTTGCGTTCATCGTGGCCGGTCCGGGGTCGTACGAGCGCGGCTCCACGGACTACACGTCGTACTCGCCGTCCACGCCGGCTCCCGGCGGCTGAAGCTCGGCTGCCTACATCGCTTCACACCAGGTGACCCGGCTGCTCGCCGGGACCGTGGCGGCAAGACTCGTCCATCGATCAGCAGAGCCTTGAGGCGAGCATGTCGAACTGTCGTGGCTAGCCCGAAGGC
>CAVQLC010000009.1:0-624151 GCA_963713255.1 uncultured Actinomycetota bacterium | reverse complement strand
CCGATGCCGGGGGCCAGGCCAAGGTCGCGGAGAACTGCAGCACCGACGACTACACGATCGACGTGCAGGTGCTGCCGCAGAACGCCAGCGAGCAGCGCATCCAGCTCTCGCGGCGGCTCGCGGCGGAGGACCCCGAGATCGACATCATGAGCATCGACCCCCCCTACACCGCAGAGTTCTCGAACGCCGGGTTCCTCGCGCCGATCCCCAACGGCCTGCAGGGCAGGCTGGAGCAGCAGTCGTTCAAGGGCGCGGTGGACGCCGCCACGTGGGACGGCCAGCTCGTCGTCGCGCCGTTCTGGTCCAACACCCAGGTGCTCTGGTATCGCAAGTCGTTCGCCGAGAAGGCCGGCGTCGACATGAACCAGCCGGTCACCTGGGACCAGCTGATCGACGCCGCTGCGGACAACGACGGCAAGGTCGCGGTGCAGACGAACAAGTACGAGGGCTACGCGGTGTTGATCAATGCGCTGATCGAAGGCGCCGGCGGCGCCATCGCGACCGACACCGACAAGGGCGTCGACCTCACCATCGAGGTCGACTCCCCAGCCGGGGAGACCGCGGCCAAGATCATCGAGAAGCTGGCGGGCTCGGCCGCTGCGCCCGCCGATCTGTCGGTGGCCAACGAGGGCACGGCGGGCGGCACGTTCGGTGGGCCGCAAGGCGCCTTCATGGTGAACTGGACCTACATCTGGACGAACTACGACGCCACCCAGCCCGAGGTGAAGGACGACCTCGGTTTCACCCGGTACCCGCAGTCCAAGCAGGGCGAGGATTCCCGCCCGCCGTACGGCGGCATCGGCGTCGGTGTGAGTGCCTACTCCGAGCACGTCGACGAGGCGATGGAGGCGATCGAGTGCATCACCTCGCCCGACAACCAAGGCGTGAACGCCGAGCTGACCGGCAACATGCCGGCCAGCTCAGCCGGCTACGACTACCCCGCCCTGGCCGAGATCTATCCGCAGCCGCTGCTCGACCTGTTCCAGGAGAGCCTCGACGCGGCAGCTCCCCGCACGGTCACGCCGTACTGGAGCGACATCTCCGGCGCGCTCCAGAGCTCGTGGCACCCACCAGACGGAGTCGATGAGCCAGACCCCGCCCGACTCGCAGCAGTTCATCGAGGATGTCCTTCAGGGAAGGAGCCTGCTGTGAGCACCGTGACCGCCACCGCGGGGGCGAAGGCCGGCGGGGAGCCCAAGGCGCCCAAGAAGCGCAGCGACCGGGCACGGGCAGAGAACCGGCTCGGGCAGCGCCTGGTGGCGCCGGCGGTGATCGTGATGCTGGCGGTCACGGCGTGGCCGATGTTCCAGGCCCTCTACCTGTCGCTGTTCCGGTACCGACTCACGTCGCCGGACGACAAGGAGTTCATCGGCCTCAGCAACTACGGGACGGTGCTCACCGACCGCGCTGTTCTGGCAGGACACCTGGAACACGGTGCTGATCATGGTGGTCACGGTCGCGGTGGAGCTGGTGATCGGCTTCGCGTTCGCGATGGTGATGCATCGCATCGTGTTCGCGCGCGGTGTCGTCCGGACATCGATCCTGATCCCCTACGGAATCGTCACCGTGGTCTCGGCGTACGCCTGGCAGTTCGCATTCAGCCTGAACAACGGCTGGGTGAACAAGTGGTTCGAGTGGCTGCCGTGGCTCACTGCGGACACCAACTGGTTCGGCAGCCACTGGCCGGCGATGTTCACGATCATGGTCTCGGAGATCTGGAAGACGACGCCGTTCATGTCGCTGCTCCTGCTCGCGGGACTGGCCCAGATCTCCGAGGACATGATCGAGGCCGCCCAGGTCGACGGCGCCACCTGGTGGCAGCGACTCTGGAAGGTGATCCTGCCGAACATGAGGGCCGCGATCATGGTCGCGGTGCTGTTCCGCGCGCTCGACGCCTTCCGCATCTTCGACAACATCTACGTCATGACCAGGGGCGCCCAGGACACCGAGTCCTCGTCGTTCCTGACCTATCGACAGGTGATCGAGCAGATGCAGCTCGGTCTCGGGTCCGCGCTCTCGGTGCTGCTGTTCATCTCCGTGTTGCTGCTGGCCTTCCTGATCGTCAGACTCTTCAAGGTCGACCTGGCGCAGGCGAGGGGTGAGGGCTGATGCACGAGACCCGCGACAAGATCGGCACCTGGGTCGGCTTCGCCTTCATCATGGTCTGGTGCCTCCTCCCCGTGGTCTGGATCATCTCGTTGTCCTTCAAGGGGCCGACCGAGACGGCTGCGGGCAGCCCGCAGTTCCTGCCCAAGGAGCCGACGCTCCAGAACTACGACGACATCCTCAACAACTCCGACTTCCAGGACTCGCTGGTCAACTCGTTCGGCATCGCGGCGATCTCGACCTTCCTGTCGGTGATCCTGGCGACGCTCGCGGCCTACGCCATCGCCCGCCTGGAGTTCAAGGGCAAGCGGTTGGTGCTGTCGATCGCGCTCGCGATCGCGATGTTCCCGGTGGTCGCCCTGGTCGGACCGCTCTTCGACCTGTGGCGGACGCTCGGCCTCTTCAACACCTGGCCGGGCCTGATCATCCCGTACATGTCGTTCACGCTGCCGCTGGCGATCTGGACGCTGTCGGCGTTCTTCCGCGAGATCCCCTGGGAGATGGAGCAGGCGGCCCAGGTCGACGGCGCGACCTCGTGGCAGGCGTTCCGCAAGGTGATCGTGCCGCTGGCAGCACCCGGAGTCTTCACCGCGGCGATCCTGACGTTCTTCTTCGCCTGGAACGAGTTCGTGCTCGCCCTCTCCCTGACGTCGACGACCCGGGCCCGAACCGTCCCGGCGCAACTGTCCTACTTCGTCGGACCCGACCCGTTCAACCCGCCGTACGGACAGCTGGCCACCGCCTCGGTCGTGGTCACCGTCCCGATCATCATCATCGTCCTGCTGTTCCAGCGAAAGATTGTCGCCGGTCTCACCTCCGGCGCTGTGAAGGGGTGACCCGGTGACCACGATCGAGATGAAGAACATCGTCAAGATGTACGGCGACGGGTTCGCGGCGGTGAACGACGTCAGCATCGACGTGCAGGACGGGGAGTTCATGATCCTGGTCGGGCCGTCCGGCTGCGGGAAGTCGACGTTGCTGCGGATGATCGTCGGCCTCGAGGACATCACCTCGGGCGAGATGATGATCGGCGACCGGCTGGTCAACGACCTGGCGCCGCGGGACCGCAACCTCGCGATGGTGTTCCAGAACTATGCGCTCTACCCGCACCTGACCGTCTACGAGAACATCGCGTTCCCCCTGCGGCTGGCGCACGCGTCCGACGCAGAGGTCGACAAGAAGGTGCGCGAGGCATCGGCGGTCCTCGAGCTCGACGAGCATCTCGACCGCAAGCCGGGCAACCTCTCCGGCGGTCAGCGGCAGCGCGTCGCCATGGGCCGCGCGATCGTCCGCGAAGCCGACGCCTTCCTGTTCGACGAACCGCTCTCGAACCTCGACGCGAAGCTCCGTGGGCAGATGCGTAGCGAGATCTCGCGGCTCCAGAAGCGTCTCGGCATCACCACCGTCTACGTCACCCACGACCAGACCGAGGCGATGACGCTGGGTCACCGGGTCGCCGTGCTCAAGCGTGGCCTGCTACAGCAGCTCGCGACGCCGCGCGAGCTCTACGAGAACCCCTGCAACCTCTTCGTGGCCGGCTTCATCGGCTCGCCGCCGATGAACTTCCTGCCCGCCACCGTCGAGGGCGACTCGGTGAAGCTGCCGTTCGGCACCGTGAAGCTGCCCCCCGAGCGGGCGGAGAAGGCCGCCGGCAAGGGCCTGCTGATGGCCGGCATCCGCCCGGAGCACTTCGAGGACGCGACGGTGCGCTCCGAGCGGGACGCTGCTTCGACGTTCTCAGCGCCGGTCGATTTCGTCGAGTGGCTGGGCAACGAGACCTACGCGTACATTCCGTTCGAAGCGCCGCCCGAGGTCGAGGAGCAGCTGCGCCAGCTCGAGCGCGACCTGGACGGGGAGTCGCTGCACACCCAGCTCGTCGTGTCCCTCGACGGCGCCAGCACGATTCGTGAGGGCGAGGACGCCGAGATCTGGGTCGACGGGACCAAGATCCATCTCTTCGACCCCAGCTCCGGCGACAACCTCACCGTCGACCTTGATCACGCCGGCCGGATCCCCGGCCGCGAGGTGAAGGAGGCAGCGAAGCAGTCGGACGCCGCCGGCTGATGTCGTGTGGCGCTGCCCGAGACCGCGGGGTGTCTGCCAGCGCGGCCGCACCATGTCCCTGAGCTGCGGAAACGTGTTCCGAGGTGATGCCTCGTGAAGACGTCCGGGAGCAGGGTGACCGCTCGACATTCCGGTCCGTGATGACCGACGACCGGGACGGCCAGGAGAGGTTCGAGATCGACTGGACCCGAGCGGTGGCGGGATCGCTGGCCGCCGTGGCCTCGGCCGTCCTGCTCTCGACGCTCGGCGCGGCCGGCACCGTCCTCGGCGCCGCCATCGGCAGTCTGGTGGTGACCATCGGGAGCGCGATGTTCGCCCAGGGCCTCTCGTCGAGCAAGCGCACACTGGCGGGGAAGCAGCAGGCGGCCGAGAAGGTCGACAGCGCGCAGGCGGAGGTGCTCCGCGCGAGCCGGGTCGACGACCCCGCGGCCCAGGCCAGCCATCTCGACCAAGCCGACGAGCATCTCGCCGACGCACGTGAACAGCTCGAGGAGGCGATCGAGGTGGCGTCGCCGGTCAGCTTTCGCGAGCGGCTGTCGCGGCTTCCGTGGGGGCGCATGGCGCTGACGGCGCTGGCGCTGTTCGTGGTCTCCCTGCTGTTGATCACCGCCTTCGAGCTCGTCGCCGGGCGCAGTGTCTCGTCGATCACCGGTGGATCCGACTCCGGCGACACCACCGTCGAACAGGTCGGTGGTGGCTCCGGCGGGGGCGACCAGGACCCTCGCGACCAGCCAACGGGATCCACCAGCCCGAGCGAGACGGTGGAGGAGTCCGCGCAGCCGACTCAGAGCGCTTCGCCGTCGGAGACTCCCAGCCATCGCCCACCGGCTCGACGGCGCCGACCGCGTCGCCGACGACGACTCCCTTGGCGACACCCGCGCCGACTTCTGCACCGACGACGACGCCCTGACGTTGGGAACGCGCTGGCCGTGAGATCGAGCCCGGTCCCGCGCCACCCTCGGTCGGTCGGCCGCACTCACTGCTAGGTGGACGAGGGGCTCTCCGTCGGCGCGCTCGAGTCCGTGGGAGTGGGGCTGGGTGACTCGGTGCTCGGGGACTCCGACGGTGCTGCCGTCGCCTCGGCGATGGCCTTCTCGAGGGCGGCCACGGTCGCCGCGTCGACGGTGCCCGATGGCGGCACCCCGAGGTGGGTCTGGAAGTCCTTGAGCGCCTCGGTCAACGCGGGGCTCCACTCGCCGTCGACGGGACCGTCCCAGAAGCCCGCGAGCGCGAGCGTCTGCTGCACGGCGGCGGTCGAGGCCACGGCCTGTTGGGCGGTGGCTCCGCCCGTGGCCGCGAGGTCGTTCTCGAGGGCGGCGGCCGTCGCCTTGTCGACGGTGCCGGTGCTCGGCAGCCCGTGTGCCGCTTGCAGGGCCTCGACGGCCGCCACCGTCTCCGGGCCGTAGACCCCGTCGACCTCGCCCGCGTAGTAGCCGGCGTCGCGCAGTGAGGTCTGGAGGGTCGTGGTGTAGGCGCGAACCGCCGCCTCGGCCTGCTGATGCTGCTCGTCGGTGAGGCAGCCTGCGTCGGCGTACAACCGCAGCCACGACATCTCCAGAGCGACGACCGCGGCGTTGAACTGCTGCGACGCCTGGGTCAACGGGGTCTCGTCGCTGATGCCCTCCTGGACGGCGGCTCAGCTCTTTCTCGGCCTTCTTCACGCGGTTGACCGCGGCCGCCGGCGCCAGGGGTGCGGGGCTCGACGGGGCGGCCGAGGTCGTGGCCGTCGAACCGGGCTTCTTCGCCTTGGCCAGTGCCGCTTTGGCCTCCGCCAGCGCCTGCTCGGCGTCGACCACGGCCTGTTGGGCCGCCACCGCCGCCTCGGCACCCGAGACGACGTCCTCCTGCGGCTCGGCCAGGTCCGAGCCGGCGTCGCGGACGTCGCCCACGGTCACGGCCGTCTGGGTGATCACGTCGCCGTACCGGTCCAGCGCCGTGAGGTAGTCCTTGCTCGCGCCGCAGAACTCGGCGGACTTCTCCTCGAGGTCGGCCTTGGCGTCGGCGAGGTCCTCCTGCTTGGCCGTCACGCGGGCCTCGGCCACCGTGATCGCGGAGCTCCCGTCCCCCTCGCCGCCACACCCGGCCAACGCCGCGGCCGCCACCAAGGACACCGCAGCGACTCGCCCGACCTTCTGCCTGCTGTGCGTCATGCCTGCTCACTTCCCTGCGTGTCGGTCAGGCCCTGCGGCTGACCGGGGACTCGCGGGTGTTCGGATGGCCTGTCGCCACCCTGGACGCCGGGTGCGGCACCATCACGCGACCAGCGCTCCGACACCCAGGGCGAGCACGCTGAGCACGACGAGCATCGCCAGCAGCGGCCAGACCCATCTCAGGTAGGAGCCGTACGGGCACCCGCGCGATCGCGAGTCCGCCCATCACCACCGCCGAGGTCGGGATGAAGAGGTTCATGATCCCCGAGGCGCTCTGGTACGCCGTCACCACGAGCTCGGGCTCGACGCCGGCGAAGGAGGCCAGGGGGCTCATGATCGGCATGGCGACGGTGGCCAGGCCCGACGACGACGGGATCAGGAAGGACAGGGGCAGGAACATCAGGAACATCACGATGGCGAAGCCGGCCTCACCGACGTCGCCGAGCGCCTGCTCCGCCCAGTTCAGCACCGTGTCGGTGATCTGGCCGTTGTTCATCACCACCGTGATGCCGCGCGCGATCCCGATGATGAGCGCGACCCCGAGCAGGTCGCGGGCACCATCGACGAACGAGTTGGTGAGGTCGGTCTCCGACAGCCGGCCGATGAGCCCGATGATGATGCTGAACAGCAGGAACGACGCGGTCATCTCGGGGAACCACCACCACAGCGTCGGGGCGCCGATGCCGAGGTCCTCCCACGGGATGACGCCGTACATCATCACCAGGAACGCCAGCCCGAACACCGCCAGGATCGCCTTCTGGCGCCCCGACATCACGATCTCGCCCTCGCCCGCGTCGACACTGAAGTGCTGGGCGTTCGCCTCGCGCTGGTCGGCGACCACGGAGCGGGCCGGATCGGCCTTGACCCGGTCCGCGTAGCGCATCACGAAGGCGATCCCGAGCCCGAGCCCGACCACGAGGATGACGAGCCGCAGCAGCAGACCGTCGCTGATCGACACGCCCGCGAAGCCCGAGGCGATCCCGGTGGCGAACGGGTTGATCGTCGATCCGTAGGTGCCGATGCCGCAGCCGATGAGCACCACGGCGGCGCCCGTGAGGGCGTCGTAGCCGGCCGCGATCATCACCGCGATGACCAGCGAGTAGAAGGCAAGGCTCTCCTCCGCCATGCCGTACGTCGTACCTCCGAGCGCGAAGACGGTCATCAGGATGGGGATCATCCAGCGTTCCCGGCCGCGGAGCCGCTCCACCAGGCGGCCGATGCCGGACTGGATGGCGCCGGTCCGCATGGTCACGCCGAGGAACCCCCCGATCACGAGGATGAACAGCGCCACGTCGATGGCGCCGAACAGCGTGCCGGAGTTGTAGTAGTTGATGTTCCCCTTGCCGTTCTCGATGCCGTACATGCCGTTGATCGGCGCGGTGAGGGAGTCGACGAGGATCCGCGCGGGCGTCCCGTCGACCGTGTGGTACGTCCCCGGGATCGGAGCGCCCTCCTTGTCCACGTCGTAGACGCCGGCGGGGATGAGCCAGGTCGCGATCGCCATCAAGACGATGAGCGCGAACAGGATCGTGTACGCCGAAGGCAGCCGGAACCCCTGGCGGGGCTCGTCCGTCGTCGTGGTGGTCGGGTCAGCCATGGTTCTCTCCTCCGGTGACGGCAGCGAGTGTGGCGGTGTGGGCCTCGTCCTCCCAGGGACCCTCGGCGTTGGGCACCTTGAAACCGACGAAGCCGTAGATGATGTCGAGCAGGGGGCTGAGCAGGTTGAAGAAGCAGAACGGGAAGTACGCCGCGGTCGAGACCCCGAGCACTCCGGCCATGTAGGCGCCGCAGGTGTTCCACGGCACGAGCGGGGAGGTGACGGTGCCGGAGTCCTCGACCGCCCGGGACAGCACCTGGGGCGCCAGGCCGCGACGAGCGAACTCCCGGCGG
Organism: uncultured Actinomycetota bacterium; assembly: GCA_963713255.1. Classification (GTDB taxonomy): domain Bacteria; phylum Actinomycetota; class Actinomycetes; order Propionibacteriales; family Nocardioidaceae; genus Nocardioides. The sequence goes on along the minus strand of CAVQLC010000009.1, from coordinate 615,941 downwards.
AACATCCGCGCCGGCAGCACGTCCGCGACGTACTGGTCGCCGGCGATCACGTTCAGGCCGATGCCACTGGCGTTGACCGAGCCGATGAGAGCGCCCCGGCTGCGCGCGCGGGCCACGATCGGCTCGAGCAGGCGCTGGAGGAACCCCGCCCGCTCCATCACCGCGGCGAACGAGAGCGCGCCCAGGACGAGCCAGATGGTGGTGAGCATGCTGGCCATGCCGCCGCGCGAGAACAGGTCGTCGATCTGGGGCACCCCCGAGTTGCTCACGAACCCGGTGGCCATGGCGGCGTACCCCGCCTCGATCGCGGTCGCCACCTTGCCCGAGGCTCGGGTCGTCGACGAAGGCCACCACCGCGTCCCACTGCAGGAACGGGCGCCAGCACCGCCGCGAACACCGCCGAGCCGAGGATCGAGAGGAACGGCGGCATCCGCAGGATCGCCAGGACCACCAGCAGGGCCAGGGGCAGCAGGTTGAGGGCCGAGATGTCGAACGCCTCGGCCAGGGCGGCGCGGGCCGCGTCCGTGCTGACGTCGGCGTCGGGGTCGGCCGCCCGGCCGAGCACCAGGAACGCCACCAGGCTGACCGCCAGGGCGGGTCCCGCCGTCCAGAGCATGTTCCGCACGTGCTGCCCGACCGTGAGGCCGCCGCCCACGAGGCTGCGGGACCAGGATCGTGGTCTCCGACAGCGGCGTCATCTTGTCGCCGAAGTAGGCGCCGCAGATGACCGCGCCGGCCGCGATCGCCTCGTCGAGCCCGAGCACGTTGCTCATGCCGACGAACGCCACCCCGAGGGTTCCCGCGGTCGTCCACGAGCTGCCGGTCACCATGCCCACCAGCGCGCACACCGCCGCGGCGGTGAAGTAGAACCAGGTCGGGCTGACGATCCGCAGGCCGTAGTCCACGACGGTCGGGATGGTCCCGGCCATGTTCCAGGTGCCGATCAGGGCGCCGACGGCCAGCAGGATGAACACCGCCGCTCAGCGCCGTCGCCACCCCGCCGACGGCCGCCTCGGCGACCGACGCCACCGTGTAGCCGTTCTTGAAGGCGATCAGGCTCGCGAAGGCGGCGCTCAGGAGCAGCGCCACCTGCAGCGGGCCGTCGGTGGCGCTCACCCCGAACAGCACGATCGTCAGGGCGAGGAGCAGGATCAGCACGACCACCGGCAGGAGGGCGTCGAGCAGGCGTGGGAGTCCTGGGGCCCGCGGGCTCGACGAGGCGCGTTGGCCATGGCCGGCTCAGGCGCTCGCGAAGGTTCCGACGGTCCCGAGCGAACCCACGTCGTCGCCACGGTGGTGGTCGAGTCCACGCGCCCAGATCACGAGGCAGACGATGAGCACGGCCGCCACCCCCGCGATGATCCATCGCACTGAAGCACTCATGGCCGCACGCTCCTCACAGCGGGTCCCTCACCAGCGGGCAGGTCATGCAGTGGCCACCACCGCGTCCCTTCCCGAGCTCGAACCCCTCGATGGTGATGACCTCGATGCCGGCCTGGCGCATCTTGTCGATCGTGTAGGTGTTGCGCTCGTAGGCCACGACCACGCCCGGCTCGAGAGCGACCACGTTGTTGCCGTCGTCCCACTGCTCCCGCTCCTGCTGGTAGGCGTCGCCGCCCGTCTCCACGACGCGCAGGTCGGAGACCCCGAGCGCGTCGGCGACGGTCGACAAGAAGCCCTCCTCCTGGGTCACGTGGAACTCCGCGCCGTTCACGCCGGGGCGCAGGCTGATCGCCCGGACGCCGCCCATCACCCGGGGGTAGACGGTCACCGCGTCGCGGTCGAGCATCGTGAACACCGTGTCGAGGTGCATGTGCGCCCGGTCCTTGGTCATCACCACCGCCACCACGCGCTCCGCGGCCCCCTTGGCGAACAGGGCCTCGGGCCACCTGCTCGATCATCCGGGCCTGGGAGCGCTCGCTCATCCCGATCAGGACGGTCCCGTTGCCGATCGGCTGGACGTCGCCGCCCTCCAGCGACGCACGACCGAAGTCGACGGCGTTGAAGCGGTCGTCGTCCCCCAGCTCCGGGTACCAGTACTCGAAGTCGGCCTCGGCGAACATCGGGTGGTAGCGGTAGATGGCGGCGACGTTGTACGCCTCGAGGCGGCGGGCGGGCCAGTACATCGGGTTGATCGACACCCCGCCGTACATCCAGCACGACGAGTCGCGCGTGAACAGCGTGTTGGGCAGTGGCGGCAGCACGAACATGCTGGTGTCGTCGATGGCGGCCGCGATGACCGAGCGGGTCCGCAGTCCGCCGATGTCGAGGCCGGACTCCGCGACCGTCAGGCCACCGATCAGGTGCGTCGCGAGCTGCTCCGGAGCCATCGCCCACAGCACCGACCGCACCTCGTCGACCAGCGAGAGGCCGACCGTGAACTCCGAGGCGGCCACCTCCACCAGCCGGCGACGCCCTTCGTCGCTGGCCGCGAGGGCCTCCCCGAGCAGGTCCTGGAGCAGGAACACCTCCACGTCGCGCTCGCGCATCCTGGCCACGAACTGGTCGTGCTCGTACTGCGCGCGCTCGACCCACAGCACGTCGTCGAACAGCAGGTCGTCGTGGCTCGACGGGGTCAATCGCTGCAGGCTGAGCTCGGGCCGGTGCACCATCACCTTCCGGAGCCGCCCCACCTCCGAGTGGACGCCGAACGTGGTCATCTCTCCTCCGTTCCACTCGGTCGACTCATGACGCCACCACCTGGGTGCCGGCGTCACCGTCGACGATCTGCTTGATCTGGGTCAGCGCCCCGATCGCGGCGCGCCCTCCGGTCGCCTCCACGAAGCGACAGGCCGCATCGACCTTCGGTCCCATCGAGCCGGCCGGGAACCGCTGCTGCCGGAGCTCGCCGACGGCGATCGTGCCGATCCGGTGTTGCTGCGGCGTCCCCCAGTCGGCGTACACCGCGTCGACGTCCGTGGCCATCACGAACAGGTCGGCGGCGACGTCCCTGGCCAGCAGCTGGCTGGCCAGGTCCTTGTCGATGACGGCCTCGACCCCGACCAGGGTCCGGCCGCCGCCCTCGGACGGCTGGAACATCGTCGGCACTCCCCCACCGCCCGCACAGATGAGCACCACGCCCTGGTCCAGGAGCCAGCGGATCGGGCGGATCTCGAGGATGCTGCGGGGCTCGGGCGACGGCACGACCCGTCGCCAGCTGTCGCCGTCCTGCTTGAAGACCCAACCCTTGGCCGCGCTCAGGGCGTCCGCATCGGCCTTGCTGTAGATGGGGCCGACGAACTTGGTCGGATCCCCGAAGGCCGGGTCCTCGGGGTCGACGTCCACCATCGTCAGGATCGTCGCGAGGGGCGCTTCCGGCGGCATCACGTTGCCGAGCTCCTGCTCCAGGACGTAGCCGATCATGCCCTCCGTCTGCGCACCGAGGATGTCGAGCGGGTAGGGCTCCACATCGGTGTACGCCGCCGCCTGGAGGGCCAGGAGGCCGACCTGCGGGCCGTTGCCGTGCGACAGCACCAGCTGGTGCTCGTTCGCGACGGCGGCCAGCGCCGGCGCAGCGGAGCGGACGTTGACCCGTTGGTTCTCGGCGGTCATCGGCTCGCCCCGCTTCAGGAGCGCGTTGCCGCCGAGAGCCACCACCACTCGCATCGCTGTCCCCCGCCCTGGCCTGATCAGTCCCCGAGCGTGGCGACCATGACGGCCTTGATCGTGTGCAGCCGGTTCTCGGCCTGGTCGAAGACGATCGAGTGCTCGGACTCGAACACGTCGTCGGTGACCTCGAGGCCGTCCATCCCGTGCTCCTGGAAGATCTCCTCGCCCATCTTCGTCTCGCGGTTGTGGAAGGCCGGGAGGCAGTGCATGAACTTCACCTTCGGGTTGCCGGTGCGCGACACGACGTCCTGGTTCACCTGGTAGGGCCGCAGGAGCCTGATCCGCTCCTCCCAGACGCTCTTCGCCTCCCCCATCGACACCCACACGTCGGTGTAGAGGTAGTCCACGCCGGACACGCCCTCGTCGACGTCCTCGGTCAGCGTCAGGCGAGCGCCGGTGTGCTCCGCGATCTCCCGGCAGGTCTCGACGAGCTCGTCCTGCGGCCACAGGTCACGCGGCGCGCACAGCCGGACGTCCATGCCGAACTTGACGCCGCCGACCATCAACGAGTTGCCCATGTTGTTGCGCGCGTCGCCGAGGTAGCAGTAGGCGATGTCGCGCAGGTGCTTGTCGCAGGCCTCGGTCATCGTGAGGACGTCGGCCAGGATCTGGGTGGGGTGGAACTCGTCGGTGAGCCCGTTCCACACCGGCACGCCGGCGTACTCCGCCAGGATCTCGACGTTCGCCTGGGAGAAGCCGCGGTACTCGATCCCGTCGAAGGTGCGACCCAGCACGCGGGCGGTGTCCTTCATCGACTCCTTGTGTCCGATCTGCGACCCGCTCGGCTCCAGGTAGGTCACGTGCGCACCCTGGTCCTTGGCGGCGACCTCGAACGCGGTGCGGGTCCGCGTCGAGGTCTTCTCGAAGATGAGCGCGATGTTCTTGCCCGCCAGGTGCGGCTGCTCGTAGCCGGCGTACTTCGCGGCCTTCAGGTCGGCGGACAGCTTGAGGAGGAACTTCAGCTCCTCGGGAGTGAAGTCGAGCTCCTTGAGGAAGCTGCGGTGGCGGAGGTTGAACGACATCGGGCTGGCCCTTCTGCTAGGCGGGAACGGCGGGCGGCGTCGGGAGGTTGAGAGTCGGGCGCGGGACCGAGGACCGGCGCCGGATCACGAGCTTGATCAGCTCCTCCACGACGACGAGGGACAGCGCGATCCCGCCGCAGATGCACCACTGCGTGAACGTCAGGGCCTCGGTGCCGACGATCCGCTGGAGGACGTCCAGGGAGGTGACGAGGACGATGGCGAGCAGCGCGAGACCGTAGCGACGCAGCTGCATGACGCCCGGGATCGTCGCCCGGTCGAAGATGGTGTTCTGCTGGTCGCGGCACAGCAGGGCCGCGGCCACGTGGAAGAGCGACAGGGTGGTGAGCAGCATGGTGGCGGCGATGATGGCGCCGTCGTCCTCGGCGATCTGGTAGGCGGCCAACGACCCGATCGTCATCACCGCGCCCTGGGCGCAGAGCCGGATCCAGTTGTTCCGGGACAGCACCGGCTGCCCCACCGGTCGGGGCGGACGCGCCATCAGGCCGCGCGCGGGCTGGTCGAAGCCGAGCGCGATCGCGAGCGGGATGTCCACGACCATGTTCAGCCACAGGATCTGCAGCGGGTTGAGCGGAGCGCCGTTGGCGATGCCGATGATCCCCGCGCCGATGAAGATGGCGATGTAGGCCACCAGCGTGGACATCTGGAAGCGGAGGTACTTCAGCAGGTTGTCGTAGAGGGTGCGGCCGTAGGACACCGCACCGACGATGGTCGCGAAGTTGTCGTCGGTCAGGATCATCACCGCGGCCTCCTTCGAGACCTCGGTGCCGGTGATGCCCATCGCGACGCCGATGTCGGCGGTCTTGAGGGCCGGTGCGTCGTTCACGCCGTCGCCGGTCATCGCCACCACGTTGTCCTGCTCCTTGAGCAGGCGCACGAGGCGGACCTTGTCCTCGGGCGCCACCCGCGCGATGACGCCGATCTCGTCGAGCTCGGCCAGCAGCTGGTCGTCGGACATCGCCGCGAAGGCCGTTCCCGTGATGGCCCGGCCCTCGATCCCCAGCTCCCCCGCGATGGCCGCGGCCGTCGAGGCGTGGTCGCCGGTGATCATCCGCACCCGGATCCCGGCCTCGCGGCACTCGGCGATCGCGGCCTTGGCCTCCGGACGGGGCGGGTCCACGATGCCGACCATGGCGAGCAGGGTGAGGTCCTGCACGTGGTCGATCAGGTCGGAGGAGCCCTGCAGCACGGCGGGATCGAGGTCCCGCTGGGCCACCACCATCACCCGCTCGCCCGCGTTGGCGATCCGGTCGTTGGCCTCGAGCGCCAGCTGCCGGTTGTCGTCGGTGATCGGCGACCAGGGTGCCGTCGGGGTTCCGGATCGTCACCGCGCGCGCGATGAGCACGTCGGGCGCGCCCTTGGCGTAGCAGCGCACGACGGGACGCCCGTCGTCCGCGGTCATCTCGTGGAAGGTGGCCATGAACTTGTACTCGGAGTCGAACGGCACCTCGGCGACCCGGGGCAACGCCGCGCGGGTCTCCTCGATGTCGAGTCCGCCCTTCGCCCCGAGCACGATCAGCGCGCCCTCGGTGGGGTCGCCGATCAGGCTCTCCCCGTCGAGCACGGCGTCGGCACACAGCACCATCGGCAGCAGGTAGGGGTCGAGATCGTGCGACTGGCCGCCGACGTGGCTGATCGTGCCGACGGTGCTGTACCCCTCGCCGGAGACCGTGTACCGGTTGTGGCCGGGGATGACGAGCTCCCTGGCCGTCATCTTGTTGAGGGTGAGCGTGCCGGTCTTGTCCGAGCAGATCGCGGACGTCGATCCCAACGTCTCGACGGCGGGGAGCCGCTTGACGATCGCGCCACGACTGGCGATCTCCCGCGTGCCCATGGACAGCAGGGCCGTCACCACCGCCGGCAGCCCGGTGGGGATGGCGGCGACCGCGAGCGCGACGCCGGTGATGAAGAGCGTGTCGAACGACTCGCCGCGGGCCAGGCCGAGGAGGACGACGAGCACCAGCGCGACGGCGGCGATCGCCGCGATGATCTTGGACAGCGCGTCCAGCTGCTTCTGCAGCGGCGTCTTGCTGGTCTCGGTGTTGGCCAGCATGTCGGCGATGTGGCCGATCTCGGTGTCCATGCCGGTGGAGGTGACGATCAGCTCACCGCGCCCGCGCGTGACCGCGGTGTTCATGTACACCATGCAGGTCCGGTCCCCGAGCGGGACGTCCTCCCCCGGCACCGGCGCGGGGGACTTGCCGACCGGGAGGCTCTCGCCCGTGAGCGCCGCCTCCTCGATCTCCATGGTGGCCGCGAGACTGACCCGCCCGTCCGCGGGGATCCGGTTGCCCGCCTCGACGAGCACGATGTCGCCGGGGACCAGCTCCTCGGCGTCGATCTCGACCGCCTGGCCGTCGCGCCGCACGCGCGCGATCGTCTTCATCATCTGCGCGAGCGCCTTGACGCTCTCCTCGGCCTTCGCCTCCTGGCGCAGGCCGATCACCGCGTTGAAGACGGTGAGGCCGGCCAGCACCACGGTGGTGCCGGTCTCGCCGGTGACGAGCTGGTTGACCCCGGCCGCGACCAGGAGCACCACCTGCATGAAGTCTTCGTACTGACGCAGGAAGGCCCGCCACCCCGGCTCCGTCTTGCCGCCCGCCAGCCGGTTCGCGCCGTGCGAGGCCAGCCGGGACCGCGCCTCCTCGGCCGAGAGGCCGCGGCTCGGGTCGACCCCGAGCTCCTGCGCCACCTGCTCGGCCGACGCCGCGACCGGGTCGGTCGCGCTGAGTCCCGCCACCGGCGTGAGTTCCCGACTGGCCATCCGATGCCTCCACTGGCGTGCGGGTCGAAGTCTCGACGCTGCTGACTTTGATCGTGTCACCGCGGACGCCTCCCCGGGGTCACCCGCCACGGGTGGCCCGGTGTGGGCTCAGCGCCCCTCCCGCGGCTCGACCACGCGGGTGGCCGGACGCAGCACGAGCTCGATGACGGTGGCCACGACCGCGATCACCAGGGCACCGACGATCGCGGTGCCCAGCGTGTCGATGGCGAGGTTCGCGCTCACCGCGGCGACCCCGGCGAACAGGACGCCGTTCAGCACCAGCGCGGTGAGCCCCATGGTGAGCCAGGACAAGGACTGGGTGATCAGCTGCACGACCGGGCCCAGCACCGCGTTGACCAGGCCCAGCACGACCGAGATCCGCAGGTACGTCGCGGTGCCACCCGTGACGTGGATGCCGGGCACCAGCGCCGTGGCCGCCCACACCGCCGTGGCCATGATCAGCCAGTTGGTGACCACCCGGAACAGCGCGCGCAGGTCGTCCTCGTCGAGACCCTGCGCCTCCGCAGGAACGGGGTCGAGCAGGCCGAGGCTCACCTTGAGCCGCCCGATCCAGCCACCCTCCGTGGCGTCGAACTCCGCACCGATCGCGGTGCTGGCGACCACGATCACGGCGGCGGACAGGAGCCAGCCGATGACCGCGATGGTGATGCCGAACAGCCCGAACTCGGTGGTGTAGTTCGACACGACCTGGGGCATGTAGGCCGTCGTGGCGACCGCGAAGAGGGCGGTGCCCACGGCGGACAGGGTGCCGGCCGCCAGCAGCCGGCGCCAGTGCACCTGCCGGTTCAGGAGCAGGTACGGGATCGACGTCCACAGCACCGTCCCGGTGAGGATCGCGATGGGCAGCGCCCACAGCCACTCCACGGGGAAGTCCCGGACGAAGGAGCGAACGGCGTACGCGACCACCATCTCGATGATCAGGGCGAGGAGGCCGAGGGCGGCGAACAGGCCGCTGCGGACGCCCTCCTTCTCCTGCTCCCACGCCGAGCGGTACATCGTCTGCAACCGACGGGTGAAGGAGACGCCGGAGAACAGCAGCAGGAACGCGCTGAAGACGCCCACGGAGCTGGCCGCAGCGTCCGGTGTCGAGAAGAGCTGGGTCACCGCGTCGGCGGAGTCCCCCGTCAGCCCGAACTTCCGGATCAGGGTGTCCGAGATCACCGACGCGGAGTCGGCGGGCGTCAGGCTGGAGACCAGCATGAGCAGCGGGATGAGGGCGGTGAACGCCTGCGAGGCCAGCACGATGCACCGGTCGAGCCCCTGCATCCTGAGGAAGCGGACGATGCAGCGGGCGAGGAAGGAGTCCGCAAACCTGAGCGCCAGCTCCCGGAGCTCCTCCCCGCGGCCAGCGGTGCTGATCGGCATCACGACCGACTACGCACGACCTGACCTCAGGGCTTGATCTCGGAGCCGTGCACGGTGAGCGCGAGGATGACGACGACGTCGAGCGCGATCACGAGGACGGCCCAGATCGGGTAGGCGCCCATGAAGCCGAGACTGGTCACGGCGCTGGCGAAGGCGAAGATCACGCCGACGGTCCGGGCCCAGATCTGCCCGCCGAAGACGCACAGGCCGGCGACCACCATGACGATGCCGCCGATGACGTGCACCCAGCCCCAGGTGGTGTAGCTGACGCTGACGAGGAGGCCCGACTTGCTGACCACGAAGAAGTCGTCGTCCAGGAGCGCGACGAGGCCCTGGACGACGTGGAAGCTGCCGACGAGCGCCATGATCGTGCCGGCGAAGGCGATCCAGCCCACCCACGACGACGCCGGCGGGTACTTCTCGGCCGAGGGCGGCACGGGCTGGGGTTCGGCAGCGTGGCTCATCAGGGCCTCCTGAGTGGTGGTCGAGCGACTCCCAGCCTGACCGCTCGACCTCGGCCCGGCCTCACCCATGGCGGATGACGTGGCGCGGTGCGTCTAGTCCCGCAGGCCCGTCATCGTGTCCAGGGCCACGGCGATCGCGAGCGCGAGGATCGGGCTGATCTGGTCGTTGACCTGGACGCCGTAGGTGTCCCTGCACCCGGAACCACCTCTTCGACACCTCGGCGACCTTGCGGCCGTCGATCTCGAGGGAGTACTCGTGATCCACGATGTTTCCCTTGACATCGATGTCGTCGCCGTCCTCGACGTCGACCTTCCAGCGCTCCCGCAGCGGCGTGATGAGCGCCTTGTGCACGGTCGCCAGCTTCGAGCCGTCCGGCTTCTCCACGACCATCGTGTCCCGGATGTGCAGCATCCGGGTCTGGATCCGGCACAGCGTGTTCCCGTCGAGGTCCTCCAGCTCGAGGGTGCGGCGCACCCGCAGTGCCTTGCCGTTGACCCGGAACGCGCGCTGACCGTCCCCGTCCTCGATCCACAGGTCGCCGCCGATGGAGACCAGCTTCTGCCGCATCTGGTAGCGCGTGGCGTCACCACCTGCGCCGAACTCGCTCCGCTCGGCCTTGCGCTGCTCGCGCCGCTCTCGCATGCCCATCGCTCGTGCCCCACCTTCTGTACGACGCCGCTGTCGACCCAACGTCCCACCCGGACGCCCTGCCGGCCTCACCTCCTGCGGAGGAGATGAGCCCATCTACCTCCCCACGGGTGAGGTGCCAGGCCCCATACTTAAGTATCCTCGCCGCGCATGAAGACCGAGGTGGTGCGCGAGACGGGCCTGTGCCCGCGCTGCCGATCCAGGACGGAGCAGGAGTGCACCAGGGTCACCGGCGCGGACGGCTCGGTGGCCGTCGAGTTCCGGGTCTGCGCGACCTGCGGCGCGGTGAGCTGACCGTCTGCGCCGTCACCGGCGTCACCTCACCCGGGTGAGGCGCCGAGCCACTCGCGCACGTCAGGGTCGACCCGTGAGCGAAGAGTGGCACCGACTCCGCGGGCGCGACGGCGGCGGTGAGGTCCCTCGTCGCCCGCTGGCAGCGACTGTCGCGGCGCACCAAGCTGGCCGTGCTCGCCGCCGTCGTCGTGACCCTCCTCTGCGTCGTTGCCGCGATCAACTACATGGCCACCAGCGACGGCCTCGAGATCGTCGATCCCGAGAACCCGGAGGCCACCTACATCTCCGTGTTCGTCCTGATCGCCCTGGACGCCGTGATGCCGATCTTCCCGGGCGAGACGACCCTGAACGCCGCCGCGACCGTCGCCGCCCAGGGCAAGCTCGACCTCTGGCCGATCATCGTGATGGGGGCCCTCGGGGCGATCGTGGGTGACTCCGCGCTGTTCTGGCTGGCCCGCAAGTACTCCCACCGGATCTCGGGCAAGGTCACGCAGGCCAAGCAGAACCCCACCGTGCGGCAGGCGTTCGACCTGCTGGACTCCAGCGCCCCGGTCCTCATCATCGGAGGGCGCTACGTCCCGGGCATGCGCTTCGTCGTCAACGCCACGATGGGCCTCTCCGACATCCGCTACCGGCGGTTCCTGCCGTGGTCGATCGTCAGCGGTTGCCTGTGGAGCGTCTACACGTGCGTGCTCGCCTACGAGATCGGGGTGGCGCTCGGGGACTACCCGTTCGCCTCGTTCATCATCTCGGGCCTGGTGACCACCGTGGCCCTGGCCGCGGTCATCTTCACCGTCCGACGTCATCGGCGGACGGCGCCGACGCCCGCCGACCCCTGACCCGGTCAGATCACGCCGGTGCGGCGCCCGATCGCGACGGCCTCCGGGCGCGAGTGGGCACCGAGCTTCCGGTAGACGGCCTGCGTGTGCGTCTTGACGGTGTTGAACGACAGGTGCAGCTCGCGGGCGATCTCGCCGAGGCTGAGCGGGCCCTGCAGGAGCCGGAGCACGTCCCGCTCCCGGCCCGTGAGCGGCTCCCCGAGCTCGCCCGCGTGGCGCTCACCCCTGAGCAGGTCCTGCACGGCGGCGAGCCGGCCGCGCATCTCCGTGCATCCCGGAGCCGTAGGTGTCCAGGAGCGTCGCGGTCTCGCCGACGAGCTGACCGGCCAGGGCGCCCTGGCCGGCGGCGCACGCCACCCGGGCCATCACCAGGAAGTGGTGGATGGTCGCCCAGGGTCCGAGCACCGGGTTGAGCCGACGCAGCGCCAGCCCCTCCTCGAGGGTCACCATCGCGGCCGCGGTCTCACCGTCGGCCGCCTGCGCCCCGCCCAGGGACGTGAACGCCATCGAGGACTGGGGGACGGCGCGCAGGCCGTGAGCGTCCACGACCTCCATCGCCAGCTCAGCGAGCTCCCGGCTGCGGCGGTGGGCCCCTCGCTCGGCCTCGACCAACGACTCGGTCCCGAGGCTCATCACCCGGATGACCGCCGGAGCCGTCTCGTGCAGGGACGCCTGCGCCAGCGTGGCGGCGGCGACGTCGAGGTCTCCCTCGACGTAGGCCAGGTGCCCGGCCGCGAAGTTGGCGACCGCGTAGTACGGCGACCGCGCGTCGGTCTCGAGCTCGAGGGCCCTGCGGGCGCCCGCCGCCATCGCCTCCGCTCCCGCGTAGCCGAAGAGCCCGTCCATGGCACTGATCGCGGACTCGACCGACCGGGCGCCGTCCGGCAGCGGGCCGTGGTCGCGGAACTCCTCGAGCGACCGGACGTGCCCGGCCCAGGCCACGGGGTCCCCCCGCAGCCCGGCCATCCACGCGGCCGTGACTCCGGCCGCCGGATCGGTGGCGACCGCGGGCGGCCCCAGCGCCTCGAGCCAGGAGCTCACGGTCGCGCCGCGGCCCGCGTCCAGGTAGGTCAGCCAGTTCTCCTGGGCCAGCAGCGCCGCATCCCCGGTGTTCCCGGCGGCCAGCGAGTGCCTGATCGCCTCGTCGATGTGGCCGTGGTCGCGGAACCACCGGGCGGCGCGCGCATGGAGGAGCGGCACCTGGTCGGGACGGGTCATCTCCAGCTCGCTGCGCGCCACGGCCGCGAACAGGTGGTGGAAGCGGAACCACACGCCGTCCGGCCCGAGCGGCACCAGGAACAGGTTGGTGCGTTCGAGGTCTCGCAGGATCCCGGCGGAGGTCGAGGTGCCGGCGACGTGGTCGCAGAGCCCCACCGTGAACCGGTCCAGGATCGACATGGTCGTGATGAAGTCGCGCACCTCGTCCGTGAGCCGGCTGAGCACCTCCTCGGTGAGGTAGTCACCGAGGAACCGGTTGCCACCGCTGAACCGGTTCACGAAGTCGTCCGGGTCGGTCCGGCCGGCCAGGGAGAACGTCGCGAGGTACAGGCCCGCCGGCCAGCCTTCGGTGCGGCTCACGAGCCGCGACAGGGAGTCGCTGGACAGGTGGACGTCCTCGTTCGCCAGCAGGGCGCACGTCTCGTCCACCGTGAAGCTGAGGTGCTCGGCCCTGATCTCGGCGACCAGGCCGGACGCGCGGAGCCTGCCCAGCCGCAGCCCCGGGTCGGCCCGCGTGCTGATCATGAGGTGGGCCTGGCTCGGCAGGTTCTCGATGAGGAACTGCACCTGGGCGTGACAGGCCGGCTCCTGGATGCAGTGGAAGTCGTCGAGCGCGATCACGATGTCGTGCGGCAGCGACGACAGCGCGTCGAACATCCTCGGCAGCGCCGTCGTCATGACGTCGCTGCCGTTCACCGGCCGAAAGGTGCCGCCCGGGCCCGTCGAGAGCGGGCAACCTGCTCGCTCCAGCGCGGCGGCGACGTGCGTCCAGAGCCGACCGGGGTCGTTGTCGCCGGCATCGAGGGTCACCCACGCGGCGATGGGTGCCTCCGCGCGCGTCAGCCACTGGGCCAGCAGGGTGGTCTTGCCGTAGCCGGCCGGGGCCGCCACCAGGGCCACCGGATGCCGGCTGGCGCGGTCCAGGTCCTCGATCAGGCGCGCCCGCGGGACCCAGCTCGTCCGCGACGTCGGCCACTGGAGCTTGGGTTCCATGACGGAGTCCGCGAACCGTCCCCGATCGGGTCGGTCGGACGTCACCGTTGCTGGTCGAGCCCCCGCCATGTGTCCACCACTCAGATTCGGCTGTCTACGCTCAGCATAGTGAGTGAGCCGCTCCGCGGACGCCGGCGTCCGGGACCGGCCCGACCCCCGCACGGCGGGACCCAGCGCGAGGAGGAACAGTGCCCGGCAAGCCCGCCAAGCCCGCCAAGCCCGCCAAGAACATGGTGTGGGTCCCGGGCGGCACCTTCTGATGGGGTCGGCGGACCACTACCCGGAGGAGCGACCCGTGCACACGGCCAGGGTGGATCCGCTCTGGATGGACCAGCACCCGGTGACGGTGCGGGAGTTCCGGCGGTTCGTCCGGGACACCGGGCACGTCACCGTCGCCGAGACGGCCCCGGAGGCCGAGGAGTTCCCCGACGCGGACCCCTCCCAGCTGGTGCCCGGCTCCCTGGTCTTCACCCCGCCCGCGCACCCGGTCCGCCTCGACGACTACCGCGCCTGGTGGTCCTGGATGCCGGCGGCGCAGTGGCGCCGGCCGCAGGGCCCGGGCAGCACGCTGGACGGTCTCGAGCAGCATCCGGTCACCCACGTCGCCTACGCCGACGCCCTCGCGTACGCCGCCTGGGCGGGCAAGGAGCTGCCCACGGAGGCCGAGTGGGAGCACGCGGCGCGCGGCGGGCTCGAGGGGGCGACGTACACCTGGGGGGACGAGTTCGCGCCCCGGGGGCGGATGATGGCCAACACCTGGCAGGGGGACTTCCCCGTGCACAACGACCTGCTCGACGGCTACGACCGCACCTCCCCCGTCGGGTCGTTCGCGCCGAACGGCTACGGCCTCGTGGACATGGCGGGGAACGTCTGGGAGTGGACCTCTCAGGACTACACCAGCAGTCACGCGGTCGAGACCGTCTCCCCCACTCCCGGTGCGGGCTCGAAAAGCTGCTGCGGGCCGCAGCGTGACCCGCTCAGGTCGGCCCGCCAGCGCGCCCGCAAGGTGATCAAGGGCGGGTCCCACCTCTGCGCCCCGAACTACTGCCTGCGCTACCGACCGGCGGCCCGGCAGTCCCAGACCGTGGACACCTCGACGAGCCACCTCGGCTTCCGGTGCATCATCCGCGCGTAGGCTCACCTAGGAAGGGTGAGGCGGCTCCGCTGGAGCGGCTCCTACCGTGAACACCCCACAGTGCCACAGACCAGAGGAGACCTCCATGGCGGACGAGCTCGACCAGATGGGCCCCATCGACTACATCGTCGTCGAGTTCCCGGGGAGCAAGATGAACGGCGAAGGGTTGCCGGCCCTGGTCGACCTCGTGGACCGCGGGCTGATCCGCATCCTCGACTTCGTCTTCGTGCAGAAGGCCGAGGACGGCTCCGTCGCCGGTGTCGCGATCGCCGACCTGGACGGCGACGGTGAGCTGGACCTCGCCGTCTTCGAGGGTGCCTCGTCCGGTCTCCTGGACGAGGACGACATCGCCGAGGCCAGCGGGATCCTCCAGCCCGGCAGCTCGGCCGGCATCCTCGTCTACGAGAACGTGTGGGCGGCGCCCTTCGCGACCGCGATCAGGCGCGGTGGCGGGCAGCTCGTCGCCAGCGGCCGGATCCCGGTCCAGGCGATCCTCGCCGCCCTGGATGCGGCCGAGGCCCGCGACGCCTGCTTCGCCGGCCTCACACCTGCCGAGCCGACCAACCTCGCACCCAGAAGGAGCACCACAATGCCAGGACTCATCCGCGGCGTGGCGCGCACGGCCGCGATCGCCGGGACCGCCACGAGCGGTGTCGAACCGCGTCTCACGCCGACAGGCCGGCCGCTGGGCGGAGCAGGAGGCTCCGCAGCAGCAGGAGTACCCGCCGCAGCAGGCCTACGCGCCGCCGCCCCAGCAGTACGCCCCGCCGCCTCCGGAACCCCCCGCGTCCGTCGACATCGAGCAGCTCAAGCAGCTCGCCGCGCTGCACGAGCAGGGCGTGCTCACCGATGCCGAGTTCGCCGAGCAGAAGGCGCGCATCCTCGGCTGAGGAAGTCTTCGCCGCCCGGTCGGGTCACTCCCCGACCGGGTGGTGCGGCGAGACACTCGTCGCGCGCGGCCGCCAGTCGTAGACGACGAGCGTCCGCAGCACCAGGTCCTGCACGGACAGGCGTCTCGGGCTGACGGCGCACCACATCAGGCCGACGGGGAAGAACGCGCAGAAGACGGCGCGGGCGAACGCGCGCACGACGCGGATCCGCGGCTCGCGGCGGCTCACGACCCGCACGCCCATGACCCGGTCGCCGATGCGTCTGACCGTTGATCCACCAGGCGCCGGTGAGGTACACGACGCTGACCGAGAGGAAGCCGAGGACCGACAGCACCGGGGAGAAGTCCGGCCACGCGAAGCTGCGCGGGTTGACGAAGAACACCACCGCGGCGAAACCGACGTACCCGCTGAGCATGAGCGCCCCGACCACCACGGTGTCGATCGTGTTCGCGGCGAGGCGGGTGGCCACGCCCGCCGTCACCCCCTGGTAGGGCCGCGCCTCCACCGGGACGACGGACAGCTCGTGCTCGTTCACGGCGCCTCCCCCGCCGGGGTGGACGGGGTCGGCGGCCGGCGCCGCCGGAACAGGTGCCGCTCGAGACCCCGGCTGATCGCGTCGTCGACGGAGATCCCCGTCATCCGGGCCCCGCGGACCGTCTCCGACGCCATCGACCCGGTCGACTCGCGGATGATGGCCGGCAGGTCGATCGTGGCGAGCACCTCCTCGACGATGGCGATCATGTCGATCCGGTCGATCACCGCGTCGAGGTCGATGCGGGCCGCGATCGCGTCGATGTCCACCCCGCCCACCGCGGCATCGAGGTCGACGAGACCGACGACCGCGTCCAGGTCGACGCGCGACACGGCGGCGTCGAGGTCGACCCGGGCCACGGCCGCGTCCAGGTCCACCCCGCTCACGATGCCGTCGATGTCGACGTGGTGCGTGACCAGGCCCGTGAGGTCCAGCCGGGAGACCACCATCTCGACGATCACGGGCGTCCAGTGGTCGAGGAGCCGGTCGAGGCGCTCGGTCGCCCAGGTCCGGTGCTGGGCTCCGCGGCGCGCGACCTCGGTGATCACCGTCGCCGGCTGCAGCCGGGCCGGGACGAGCGGGGCGCGCCAGCCGGCGGCGAGCGCGGGCAGTCTCGCCGTGGTGCGGAGCACCGCGAGTCCGGCACCGACGGACGCCCCGACGATGCCCAGGGTCACGTCCACGGCCAGCTCGGCGTCGGTACGCCGGAGAGCCGTGCGCGTGGGCCGCGGGACCGGCTCGAGGTGCGTCACCCGTCCAGTGTGTCGCGGTTCGGGGGTGACCGTCCTCACCTTCTCTGGATGAAGGCCGTCGAGTCGGCCCTCACCCCCGCAGGGTGAGGTCCACGACGACACCGAGGAACACGCTCGTCGGATGACCGACGAACCCGCCTTCCCCCGCCTCTCCAACGACCAGCTGGCGGACCTGGAGTCCGCGCTGGAGGGGTCGGACTCGGTCGAGCTCAAGCTGACGGTGCCGGACCGGGACGCTCGCTCGGCCGTCCGCGCCCTGGAGATGGACGTGCTCGACGCCGAGCTGAGCCAGGTCTTCTTCTTCGACACGCCGGACCTGGCACTGAACCGGAGCGGCGTCATCGTGCGCGCCAGGCGCACGCGAAGCGGGGACGACACCGTCGTGAAGCTGCGCCCGGTCGTGCCCCAGGAGCTGTCGGCCGAGCTGCGGGACCAGAAGGGGTTCGGCGTCGAGGTCGACGCGATGCCCGGCTCCTTCGTGTGCTCGGCGCGTCTGAAGGTCACCAAGCGACGCGGCCGGGTGAAGGACATGCTCTCGGGGGGACGGACCCTCGGCTCACTGCTCAGCAAGCAGCAGCGGGCCTTCTACACCTCGATCGCCCCGGCCGGCACCGAGCTCGGCGACCTGAGGACCATGGGTCCGATCCTGGTGCTGAAGCTGAAGTTCTCACCGTCCGACTTCACCGGCCGACTCGTTGCGGAGCTCTGGACCTACCCCGACGGCTCCCGCATCCTCGAGCTGTCGACGAAGTGCTCGTCGACGGACGCCTTCGAGGTCGCGGCCCGGACCCGGGACTACCTGGCCCAGCGGGGCATCGACCTCTCGGCCGAGCAGCAGACGAAGACCAAGACGGCCCTGGAGTTCTTCTCGCGCGAGCTGGCCGCGCCCCCGGGCTGAGCCCGCGGGCCAGGCCGACCTCAGGCGGCGTCCCCGTCCGCGACGGCCGGCGCCGGCTCGGCGGCCAGCACCTCCAGGAGTCCGAGCACGACGGCCGTCAGCACCACGAAGACCAGGGCCGTGTTCCCCGTGGGATGGTCCTGCGCGAGGTACCCGACGGCCGCGATGCCCACCACGGCGAGCCGGATCGGTCCCTTGTACGTCGCGAGCGCCTCCCCGAACCGTCCGGTCTGCAGGCCCGCGCGGGCGGTGCCGCGCCGCATCGCACCGAGGGCGCCGACCAGCCCCGCGCGCGCCGAGGCGCCCGGGCCGCTCCGGGCGCTGAACCAGGCGACGACCGCGACCGTCAGCGCGACGACCAGCACTCCCCGCAGCGCCAGTCGGATGAACGAGACGAGCTGGTCGTAGACCGCGCCCGCGGCGGCGGCCGAGCTGCTCGCGGGCAGCGCGTCCAGGTAGATCGGCCGGAGCACGTTGAGGGTCGCCCCCAGCAGCAGCATCGAGGCGGCCACCGCCAGCCCCGACACGAGCACCATGCGGCGCCGGTCGCGCGCGATCAGCACCGCGATGACCAACAGGCCGATGCACACCGCCGGCAGCCAGGTGCTCAGGTCGTCGATCAACCCGATCAGGGTCTGCACCTTCCCGAGGTCCTCCGACTGGAGGATCGTGAAGGTGGCGCTGACCTCGGGGATCCGGTCCGCGATCGCGAAGCCGGCGTCGGAGAGCTGCTTCTTGACCGTGTTGATGAGCACCGCGAGGTTCACGCTGACCGTGCCGCGGTTGACCTCCACGGCGCCGTCGCTCTCCCCGGTGAGCGCCGCCACGAGCTCCTTGTGCGCGGTCCGGTTGGCCTCGATCCAGGCCTGCTCGAAGGCGTCCGACGCCACGAGCTGAGCGATCCGGTCGCTGACGAAGCTCCGGACCCCGGTCTCGAGCGGTCCGGCGAGCGCCTCCAGGGTCGTGGCGGCGGCCGGGGGGAGCCCGCGGCCCTCGAGGGCGGTCACCAGCTCGGTGGTCAGCTTGTCGAGGTCCAGGTAGGAGAAGATGACCTCCTCCAGGCGGGCCGTGACGGCCGCCTGGACGGCGGGGTCGCTGGCCAGCGGCGCGACGGTCGCGACGTAGCGGTCGGTGTCCCGGATCTGACCGTTCGCCCAGGTCGACAGCACCGACAGCGGCGCCAGCAGCGCGGCGATGAACACCAGGAGGCCCGCCACGACGGGGCGCCACCAGCCGTGGCGTCCGGTCTTCGGGGCCTCCCCCATCGACGCCTTCAGGCGCGCGACCTCCTCCTCGAGCCGGGCCACCTCCTCGGCGGTCGCGGGTGGGGTGTCGGGCGAGTCGGGCGAGTCGGGCGCGGCCATGCTCCACCGTGCGACGTCCGGGAGTTGGTCGCGTCACCCGTAGTGGGTGACGTGCGCCGAGCCGACCGCGGATCATGCTGTGCCTGTTAGCCCCGTGAGCCGACGAATCGAGATCCCCGTGTCGAGAGCCACCTATGAGATCCGTGCCGTGGGGAACGTGCCACCGGAGCTCCTGGAGGACTTCGCCGGTGTCCGCGTGGCAGCCGACCCGGCCGGGACCACGATCAGAGCCGACCTGGCCGACGAGGCCGAGCTGCACGGACTCCTGGATGCCCTGCGTCGTGAGGGCTTCGCGCTGGTCGAGGTCCACCGCGAGCCCGCCTTCGACTTCTCGGACGCGCCGCTCCCCGGGGAGGCAGGGCACGAGAACCCGGGCGTGGTCAGGTCAGATCCGTGAAGGCGCTCGCGGCCCGCGGGCGCACGCCGAGCAAGTCGACGCCCCGTCGGTGCCGGGTGGACTAGTTCGCTCCGCGGATGAGGCACGCGCTCAGGGTGGGACTCGGCTAGCCTCGTGGGTCGACGGAACACGTGAGAGTTGACGACCATGCCGACTGCCGATCCCGCGGAGCCCCACACCGTGACTCCCGGCACCGAGGCGCGCCCGCAGGTCGACACCATCCTCGAGGCGAAGCTGCACTGGCCGCCGGGTCGGGACGACTGGGTGCGCCGCGAGCGGCTCATCGACCAGATGCACCGCGCCACCCGGCACCAGGTCACCCTCGTCGCCGCTCCCGCGGGGTACGGGAAGACCATCCTGGTCGCCCAGTGGCTGGGCTCCGAGCAGCGTCCTCCTGCTGCGTGGGTCTCGATCGACCCCGGCGACAACGACCCCAACCGGCTGTGGGCGCACGTCGCCGTGGCCCTCGCCCGCGCCGGATGCGCACTGCCCGTCAGCCTGCCGGAACGGACCGGCAGCGCGGTGCCCGGGACGCTGCTCCCGGCGATCGTCAACGCCCTGGCGGCGATGCCGGACGAGATCGTCATCGTCCTCGACGACTTCCACTTCATCCGGGACGCCGCGTGCCACGACCAGGTGGAGTTCCTCGTGGACAGCCTCCCGGCGCGTGCCCACCTCGTCATCATCACCCGCGCCGACCCGGGGCTCCGCCTGGGCCGGCTGCGCGCCTCGGGCGGCCTCGCGGAGATCCGGGCCGACGACCTCTGCTTCACCGCGGAGGAGGCGGCCGCCCTCCTCGAGCACGAGGACGTGCACCTGTCGGACCAGTCCCTCGTCCAGCTGATGCAACGCACGGAGGGCTGGCCGGCCGGCCTCTACCTGGCCACCCTCTCCCTGGCCGATCGCAGCGACCCCGACGAGTTCGTCCGGGCCTTCAGCGGGGGCAACCGCTTCGTCGGCGACTACCTCACCGAGGAGGTGCTCAGCCGGCACACCCCCGAGGTCCGCGAGTTCATCACCAGCATCTCCATCCTCGACCGCTTCTCCGCCTCGCTGTGCGACCACGTCGTGGGGACGACGGCCTCGGCGACGCTGTTGCACGACCTGTCGCGCACCAACCTGTTCGTCGTCCCGCTCGGCGACGAGGGGGTCTGGTTCCGCTTCCACCACCTGTTCGCGGCCGTAGCGCGCAGCGAGCTCGAGATCACGCACCCCGAGCGCGTGCGGTCCCTCCACGCGCGGGCCGCCGAGTGGTTCCGCGACCACGGCCACATCGACGAGGCCGTCCAGCACTCCCTCGCCGCCGACGACGCCGAGGCTGCGAGCCTGCTGGTCCAGGGGAACTGGCTGGCGTACGTCGACGCCGGGCGCGCGGCGACCGTGCGCGGGTGGCTCGACGCCATCGACGCGAGCGCGGCGGTCCCCGACCCCGCGGCGAACGTCACCGCGGCCTGGCTGGCCGCGCTGGCCGGCAACCGGACGGCCCTGGCGGCTCGCCTCACCGCGCTCGAGGGGTTCGACGACCACGGCCCGCTGCCCGACGGCTCCCGCACGGTCGAGTCGGGCATCGCGATGATCCAGGCGCTGTTCGGGTTCGACGGCCCGGTCGAGATGCTGCGGAACGCACAGCGGGCCGTGGCGCTCGAGACCGATCGACACTCCCCCTTCTTCGCCGTCGCGCACGCGACCCTGGGGCACGCCTACTACGTGGCAGGCGACCTGGACCAGGCGCTCACCCACCTCCTCGAGACCTCGTACAACGACCAGGCTCCGAAGATCATCCGGGCGCTCAGCCTGTCGACGGAGTCCCTCGTGGAGGCCGAGCGCGGTGACCTGACCCGCAGCCGGGAGTGCGCGGAGCTCGCGATGGACATCATCGACGGCGAAGGGCTCCGCGCCATGCCGCAGGCCTCGCTCGCCTACACCGCCTTCGGCCAGGCGCAGGCCGCCGCCGGCAAGACCGAGGAGGCCCTGGCCACCCTGGACCGGGGGCTGGTGCTGCGCCGCGAGAGCTCGGCCCACGGCCCGTGGGGCATGATCCACCACCTGCTCGCCACGGCGCGGGTGGCCGCGGAGGCCGGCCGTCTCCCCGAGGCCCGGGAGCTGCTGATCGAGCTCGGCCCACGCCTGGGCGCCTACTCCGACGGCATGGACGCCATGCACGCACGACTCGCCGCCGTGCAGCGCCTGGTCCACACCGAGGCGGCTGCTGTCGAAGGCGACCCGCTGACGGGCCGCGAGCTGGACATCCTCCGGCTGCTGCAGGGCCCGATGAGCCTCCAGCAGATCGCCGGCGAGCTGTACCTGTCGTTCAACACGGTGAAGACCCACACCCGGGCGGTGTACCGCAAGCTCGGTGCCCACACCCGCTCCGACGCGGTCCGCACCGGACGCCGGCAGCACCTCATCTGAGACCCCTGAGCACCCGCGGCAGGCCGGATCTCACCCGGGTGAGATTCCGCGTGGGGTGACGCCATCTCACCCCCCGTGGGTGATGAATGGAGACACCAGTTCTTCTCGACGAGGGGTGTTCATGACGCTCGCTGTCCTTCCCGCTGAGACCGATCCCGCTCGTGCCGATGACCACCCCTCTGCCCCGCGCCACTCGCGCCGTGAGCCCGGCCGTCGTTCCGCTCGCGACTGGGCCGTGGTCGAGATCTACGGCGACGGCACCTTCGGCCCGCCCAGGCTGGTGACCGCCGACGGTCCCATCGCCGCCGCGACGACCGTCCAGGGTGCCGAGCCCGGCGACGCCGGTGTTCCCGGCCTGGCACCCGCGCTGGAGGCCCACCTCGGGCGGTTGCACGCCTCCGGCGGCCGGCTGCGCGAGGCCGTCCGGGCCCTGACCCACGGCGCTCGCGCCGGAGCGCCGTCCGCGGCCCGGGAGAGCTGCCTGGGCCAGCTGGCGCTGATCGAGGCCTTCCAGGGGAGCCTCCGGCGTGCCGCAACCCACGCCGGCCTCGTGCTGGACCAGGACCCGGCACCCGACAGCGAGGGAGCCGTGCATGCGCTGGTCGCGACCGCCTGGATCCATCTCGAGCACGGCGAGCTCGATGAGACCCGCCGACTCCTGGACGACGTGGCCGATCGGTGCGACCCGGATCTCGAGCCGTGGCTCGCGACGAACCGGCTGCTCGTGGAGGCGCGGCTGCTCGTCGCGCTGCGCCTGCCCGACGCCGCGACGCGGCTGCTGGCCGAGGCCCTCGAGCTCGAGACGCCGCTGTCGACATCCGGGTGGATCGCCGACCTGCTGACGACGGAGCGGGCCGACAGCCTGCTCGCCGCGGGCGAGCCGCACCGGGCCCTGGCCGCCCTCACGCCGTTGCCGCAGCGGACTCTCGTCGAGGCTGCGGTGGTGGCCGCCACGGCGCGCCGGGACATCGGCGACGTCCGGGGGGCGCACGCCGTGCTCGGCCCGGTCGTCTCCGACCTGGACTGCTCCCCGCTCAGCCTGCAGGTCCGCGCGCAGCTGCTCGAGGCCCTGCTGGCCAAGGGCCGCGGCAAGCACGAACGCGCGCACCTGCTGGTCGACCGGGCACTCCGGTCGGCCGGCGCCGAGGAGATGCGGACGCCCATCACCCGCGAGTCCCGGTGGCTGCGGGCGTTCGTCGACCAGGACGCGGCGCTGATGCGGAGCCACCGCAGCCTCCTCTCCGTGCTGGAGCCCGACCCCGTGGTGGGGCCCGCGAGGCCGTCGGGCCAGGAGGCGCCGGAGCACCTGGTCGGCACCACCTTGACCGAGCGCGAGAGCCAGGTCCTCGACCTGCTGGCGCAGATGTACTCGACCGAGGAGATCGCCAACGCGCTGTTCGTGTCGGCGAACACCGTGAAGACCCATCTCAAGGGCATCTTCGGCAAGCTGTGCGTGAGCCGTCGGGTGGACGCCGTCCGTCGCGGTCGGCAGCTCGGCCTCTGCTGAGCGGATCCTCAGGCGGGCAGCGGCTCCCGCGCCCAGGCCGGCTCGACCCGGCGAACGCGCTCGATGCTCGCCCCGGCGTCCGTGCACGCCTTCAGGAACCGGAGGAGGTCGGCCGAGGCGGCGTCGATCCGCACCATCGTCTGTCCGGGCACCACGTAGTGCGGCCAGTTCAGGTAGCGCAACAGCGGCTTGCCGAGCTCGCCGTTGACCCGCACCTCGTACACCTCGCCGCGCCCGACGGTGTCCGGCGCCGACGGTGTCTCGGTCGCGACGCTGGAGACCCGACGCACGTCCATCAGCACCAGCCCGACCGAGCGCAGCCGTTGCAGCAGCGCGTCCAGCTGGGCGGGCTCGGTCACCCGTCGGCGCAGGGCGGTCTGGGCGCCCGTCGTGTGGACCGCCACGACCGGGTAGCGCGCCCACAGGGACTCCGCGGGTCGGCGGCACAGGTGCACGTCGTACACGCCATCACCACCGCCGAGGGCCGGGTCCGGATGCACCATCAACCCACCCTCCGCGCACCGGCCGCGTCCTCGCGTCACCCTTCCCGGGTGAGGCCACGTCCCGGTCGCCGTCAGATGCTGCCGCTACAGGCACCCAACGAGAGGCGACCAGATGTCGACGCGCGTGTCAGCGGACGAACAGGGCTCGGGCGACGCGGTCCCGGCCGGCAGCGGATGGTACGGCTGGGTGGTGTTCGCGGCCACCATGTTGATCCTGCTCGGCATCTTCCACGGGATCGCCGGCCTGGTGGCGCTGTTCGACCAGGACTACTTCCTCGTCACGGAGAGCGGGCTGGTCGTGAGCGCCGACTACACGGCGTGGGGCTGGATCCACCTCCTCCTCGGTGGGCTGCTCGCGCTCACCGGCGCCGCACTCTTCAACGGCGCCACCTGGGCGCGGGTCGTCGCCGTCATCCTGGCGGCGCTCAGCGCGCTCACGAACATCGGCTTCCTCGCGGCCTACCCGGTGTGGAGCCTGATCATGATCACCGTCGACATCCTGGTCATCTACGCCGTGACGGTGCACGGCGGCCGCGACACGATGGAGAGGTTCTGACATGGCCAAGGGCGAACGCGACGTGGAGCGGGTCTACGACATCGAGGCCACCGTGGCCAAGCTCCGCCGGCTCGCCGACGCGCTGGAGAGCGGGTCGACGTTCCGGATCCAGGTGGCCGGCGAGCGGATCCGGGTGCCCCGACGCGCACAGTTCTCGATCGAGCACGAGCGCGGCGACGACCACGAGGAGGTCGAGTTCCAGTTCACGTGGTCCCTGGCCGACGAGGACCCCGACGACGATGACGAGCAGGGCCCACCCGACGTCTAGGGAAGTCACCCTTCGCGGGTGAGCACGCTGTCCGGCCCGCTCGACAGGCTGGGGCCGAGACGCGGGACGTGTCGTCCTCCGTCACCACGAGCGAGGAGAGCACGACATGCAGGATGATTTCGGTTTGTGGGACGTCATCGTCTCGATGTTCTGGTTCATGCTGCTGCTGGCCTGGATCTGGCTGATCATCGCGATCCTCAGCGACCTCTTCCGCGACCACAAGCTCGGCGGCGGGGCCAAGGCCCTGTGGGTCATCTTCATCATCCTGATCCCGTGGTTGGGCGCCTTGGCCTACCTCATCGCCCGCGGCAACTCGATGAACGAGCGCTCGCGGCAGGCGGCGATCGACCAGCAGGAGAGCATGCGGGCCTACGTGCAGCAGACCGCCGGGACCTCGAGCGTGGCCGACGAGCTGGCCAACCTCGCGAACCTGCGCGACAACGGGACGATCAGCGCGGAGGAGTACGAGAAGGCCAAGGCCAAGGTCCTCGCCTGACGCCTGGGCCCGGCTCCCACCCGCCTCGGCGGTGACCGGGGACGACGACCGGCCGGGGCAGGCCCCTACTGCAGGGCCGCGGTGAGCCGCATCGTGTTGTCGACGTAGCGCTTGCCGAAGGAGCGCCGACCCCACTCCTCGAGCGTCAGCTCGCGGGAGACGGCGCGGTAGGAGTCCTCGACCTGGTGGAACCGGGCGACGATGTCGCTGCCGGTGAGCATCACCGACACCTCGTAGTTGAGCCCGAAGGACCGCATGTCCATGTTGCTCGAGCCGATCACGGCCACGTCGTCGTCGACGGAGAAGAACTTGGAGTGCAACACGGCAGGTGCCGGGTAGAGGAAGATCCGGACCCCCGCCTCGAGCAGCGCCTGGTAGTAGGAGCACTGGGCGTGGGAGACCATGAACTGGTCACCCCACTCGCTGACGAACAGCTCGACCGCCACACCGCGCCGCGCGGCCGTGGTGACGGCGTACAGCAGCGGCTCGTCGGGCACGAAGTAGGGGCTGGTGATCGACAGGCTCTTCTGGGCCGAGTAGATGAGCGCCGAGAAGAGCCGGAGGTTGTTCTCGGTGACGTAGCCCGGCCCGCTGGGGAGCACCTGCGCCGCCACCCCGTCGGGGTGCTCGGCGCCGCTGCCCGGGTCGACGTCCTCGATGCGCTCCCGCGCCTCGATGAACCAGTCCTTGGCGAAGACGGCCCGCAACGCGTGGACCGTCGGGCCTTCGATCCGCGCGACCAGCTCGACGTACTCGCGGTTGTCCTTGTGGTTCTTCTCCTTGTTGTAGCCGGGCTCGATGAGGTTCTGCGAGCCGGCAAAAGCGATCCGGCCGTCGACGACCAGGATCTTGCGGTGGTTGCGCAGGTCCGGCCGCTGGAACTGCCCCTTGAGCGGACGCACGGGCATCATGAACCGCCAGTCGATGTCCGAGGCGTCGATCTTGGCCACGAAGCTCTTGAACTCGGGGATGCTGCGCGACCCCATGTGGTCCATGAGCAGCCGCACCTTCACGCCGCGCGCCGTGGCCGCCAGCAGCTCCTCGAAGAAGGGCGCGGTGACGTCGTCCCAGGCGGCGATGTAGAACTCGACCTCGATCGAGGTGGTCGCCGTCTTCAGGGCGTCGGTCATCGCGACGATCGCCTCCCGGTAGCCGGTGATCAGGTCGACGCGGTTGCCCGGCTGCAGGGGCAGCGAGCCCAGGTTGTAGTTGAGGGTCGCCATCGACGTGAGGTACGCCGGACCCTCGACGTGCGACCTCGGCAGCTTGTCGGTCACCTCGCGCACGGCCTCGTCGGCCTCCAGCTGCCGCCGTAGCCGGCCGGCGCCGATGTTCGTGCGTCCGAGGAAGAGGAACACGATGAACCCGGCGAACGGGATGATCAGGATCAGGATCAGCCACGCCATGGCGGCTGACGGCTTGCGGTTGCCCGGCAGGACCCCGAGGGCCAGGAACTTGATGACGTAGTCGATGAGGGCCAGCAGGCCGCCGAGGATGGCGAGGAATTGCGTCACGTCAGGCTCCAGGGTGAGGTCGAGATGAGGGTAAGGCCCCGCAGGCAGCCGGGGACGGCACGGGCGTCACGCGTCACGGGGCCCAGGGCCGGGCCCACGAGATCGGGATGTCGGCCCCGCCCTCCTCGGACACCCTGGCGCCCATCTGGACGTAGCCGGCGCCCTGCGGGAAGAGCCGGCCGCTGACCAGGGCCTGGCCCATCGCGAAGGACGGCGCCCCCGCCAGCAGCCCCGGGTCGACGAAGGAGAACAACCGGCCGAGATCCGCCAGGTCGGCGACGGAGTTCATCCTCATCAGCACGAGGTTGTCACACTGCGAGACCACGTTCTCGTGCACCTTGCCGGGCCGCTGGGTCGAGGCCAGCAGGTAGATGCCGTACTTGCGCCCCTCCGCGGCGATCTGCACGGCCCGCTCGGTGGTGATCCTGCTGATCGGATGGCCGGGGTCGGCGGCGCAGACGTTGTGCGCCTCGTCGATGACGACCAGGACCGGGTCACGCTGACGGCGCTGGCTCCACAACGTCGCCAGCACCGCGTCGGCGACCAGCCGTTGCTCGTCCATGGTGTCCAGCGAGCCGAGGTCCACCACCACGCAGCGGGCGGTCGGGTTCTTGAGCTCCTCGAGCAGCGAGTGGTGGTCGCGGGCCCAGACGTTCCAGTCCTGCAGACCGAGGTTCGCGGCGCGCAGGCCCAGCTGCCGGGCACCGGGCGAGCGCGAGTCGAGGAGCTGGTCGAGCCCGGTGATCAGCTGGGTACCGTCCACGTTCGCGCGCAGCAGGTCGGACAGCACGGCGTACTCGTCGCGATCGCGGACCGGGTCGAGCCCCAGGATCGCTCCCTGCGTCTGCGACTCCAGCTCGGCGAACCGGACGCGCAACGGACGGTCGGCACCCGGTTCGTTGCTCCAGACCGCGATGCCGTCGGTGATCGCGGAGTAGTGACCGGCCCGGCCCGGGTCGGCGTCGGCACGGAGCCGGCCCAGCCCGACGTAGTCGGAGTTCGGGTCGAGGATGAGGATCCGCAGGTTCGTCTCGGCGAGCACCTGCTCGAGCACGAGGCCCAGCGAGTAGGTCTTGCCGGAGCCGGACTGCCCGCACATGAAGGTGTGCCGGCTCAGCCCGGCGCTGTCGAGCACCGCGGGCACGCCCGGGGCCAGCGACAGCTCGCCGACCGTCAGCGTCGCCCGCTGCGGGCGGGTGCCGTCGAACCAGGTGCGGACCTCGTCCGGCGTCGCGGGCCGGATGTGGGCGTCGTGGAACGGTTCCTCGGCATCGAGGACCGTGCCGCTGCCCACCGCGAGCCGCACCAGCAGGTCGGATGGTGCCGCCCTCGCCGGTGGGGACCGCGGCCTCGATCGTGCGACTGGACAGCTCGGTGATCTGACCGAGCCGGGCGCCGGAGTCGCTCTCGAGGGTGACGTACCCGCCGCGCCGCAGCCGCAACCCGTGCAGCGACGCCTGGAACTCGAACCTGCGCCCGTCGACCGACGTCGCCAGCGGCAGCGCCTCGCGCTCGATGTGGTCCCGAACGTTCCGGTACCGCGCGAGCTGCTCGGTGACCCAGACGTCCGACTCGTCCCCGTCGTCGGGGGACGCGTCCGCCTGCGACATGTCCACCCACCCCCTGCTCGTCGATCTGCTCCGCCGCGAGTCTCAGGGGCCGACGCCGCGCGCGTATCCCCCGTGGCGTGTGAGGGCCGCTCAGGCGGATCCGGTGTCGACGTCGACGGACTCCCCGATGTCCAGCACGAGCGCCTGGCACTCCGGCGCCTCGCGGGCCAGGGCCTTCTCGAACCGGGGACCGGCCGAGTCCATCCAGCCCCGGGGGAACGCCTGCCCGGCCGGCATGTGCAGCGTCTTCCAGTGCACCGGGACGGCCCAGCGCGCCTGCGTGCGGGCGCACGCCACGGCGGCCTCCTCGGGGCCCATGTGACCGGGCGAGAGCCGCGGGCCCCAACCGCCGACCGGGACGACCGCGAGGTCGATCGCGGCGCCCGCGCTCTCGGCCAGCGCCTTCATCTCCGGGTAGAGCTCGGTGTCGCCGGCCACCCAGACGACGCCGGACGGTCCCCGCACCAGGTGGCCGTTGGCGGCGTTGGGCCGGTGCGGCATGGGCCGGGCGGAGTGGATCGCCCGCGTCAACCGGATCTCGACGCGGCCCTCGGCCCCCACCGGGAACCACTCGTCGCGACCGAGCCCGCGACCGTCGAGGCCCTTCTTCTTCACCCACGCGGCGTTGGCGGGCGCGGTGAGCACCGGAGCGTCGCCCAGCAACCTGAGCGAGCCCACCTCGGCGTGGTCGTGATGCAGGTGCGACAGCAAGATCGCGTCGGCATCGGACCAGGCGGGACCCATCGGCCGCTCGCCGCGGCGGCGCAGGACGCCGGCGTGGCGCTTGAGGAGGGGATCCACCACGACGCGCACCCCGTCGAGGTCGAGCACGACGCTGGCGTGGCCGAGCCACGTCACCGTGATCGTCACGGCTTCGTGGGCTTGATCCAGGCCACCGAGTCGCCCGCGCGGTAGATCACCTCGTGGGCGGCGATCGTGACGACGCCCTTCACGATGCGGTAGACGCCGTACACGGCCACCGTGCCACCGGCCGCGACGGCCATCCTCCGCGCGGTGAACATCTCCAGGCTCGCCATCGAGAACTCCTAGACCCTCTCAGCCGTGTCGCGGGCCTCCAGGTTGCTTCGCGAGACGGCCCACTGCCTCATCCGCCGTGGGTGAGGCTCAGCGGGCGCCGGTCGGGGCAGGCTCGGCACCACAGCAGTGTGGCAGGCACCAGAGGGGACGACATCATGAGCATGAGCTCGGAGTACTCGGAAGCGCAGGCGGCCGCGAAGTACGGCGACGAGGACGTCCCCCGGGCGTCGGGCTGGGTCGGCTGGATCACCTTCGCCGGCATGCTGATGGCGCTGCTGGGGACCTTCCACATCATCCAGGGCCTGGTCGCGCTCCTCCGCGACGACTACTTCCTGGTGCCGTCCTCGAACCTCGTCATCACCACCTCCTACACCACGTGGGGATGGGTGCACCTGATCGGCGGCGCCATCGTGCTCGCCGCCGGTGTCGGTGTCTTCACCGGCAAGGTGTGGGCCCGCGTGGTCGGGGTGGGGTTGGCCTACATCAGCGCGATCATCAACTTCTGCTTCATCGGGGCGCACCCCCTGTGGTCGGTGATGATGATCGTGATGTGCTTCGTCATCATCCTCGCGCTCACCGTCCACGGCTCCGAGGTCAAGGCCCGCTGACCAGTCCCCCAGCGGTTTCTTTGCTTTCACCCCCCGCGGCGGGCCACTTTCCTTTACCTTGGAGCGCAGGGATGGCCTCAGGGAGACCCCGCCACTCGGGGGCGCGGGTCCCTGGCCATCCCTGGGTGCTGGCCCGGCCGGACGCCCGTCTAGACGAGCCCGCCCCGCCCCCGATCCGCCCGAGATACTTTCGAGGTCGGGGAAGGAGGAGGCATGGGCGCTCGGGTCCGGGTCCTCGTCTGCTCCGCGCTCACGGTCGAGGTCGACGGGGTGGCCGTGCGGGGCCGCGACCTCGGCTCCCGCAAGGCGCGCACGCTGCTGGCCCTGCTGGCCGCCGAACGCGGCCGCCTGGTCCCGGTGGACCGGATCGTCGACGTGCTCTGGCCCGACGATCCCCCCGCGGACCCGGCTGCGAACGTGTCCACGCTCGTCAGCCGCACCCGCCGGCTGCTCGGCGACGCGCTGACCACCGCGCCGGGCCGGGCCCACGGGTTGGTCGACGGGGACTGGTCCGTGGACCTCGACGAGGCGACCGCGCTGCTCGACGACGCCGCCGGTCGCCGCCGCTCCGGGGAGCACGGGCTGGCCGCCGCGGGCTCGCGCCGTGCTCTGGACCTGCTCGGGGCCCCGCCGGCGCTGCTGGACGAGGCGGACGCCGACTGGGTCCGCGCCGTGCGCGCCGAGGCGGACGCCCTGCGCGCCCGGGCCCGGCACCTGCTGGCCGCGTCGCTGACCGCCACCGACCCCCCGGCAGCAGTCCTGGTCGCGGCCGAGGCGGTCGCGACCGACCCGTTCGACGAGCGCGCGGTCCGGGACCTGATGCGCGCCCAGGCGGCCGCCGGACGGACGGCGGCCGCGCTCGCGACGTACGACGACCTGGCCCGGCGCCTGCGTCGGGACCTCGGCACCGACCCGGACACCGCGACGGCCGCCGTGCACCTCGACCTGCTGCGGGCGACGCCACCGGCGGACGAGACCGGGCCGGCCCGCGAGGCGTCCCGACCCACCTTGGTCGGTCGCGAGGGGGATCTCGCCATCCTCGAGCGGGCCTGGAGGGACGCGGGCGACGGGACCGGCGGGCTGGTCGTCGTCGAGGGCGAGGCCGGGATCGGGAAGACCCGCCTCCTGGATGCGACCGCCGACCTGGCCGCGTCCACGGGCGGCGTGGTGCTCCGGTCCCGCTGCCACCCCACCGAGCGGTCGCTGTTCCTCCAGCCCTACGTCGACGCCCTGCGACCAGCCCTGCTCCACGCCTCCCCGGCGCAGGCAGCCGCCCTGGTGCGGGGTCACGAGGACGCCTGGAGCCTGCTGCTCCCCGACCTGCGGGTGGTCGTCGGGACCGGCGTGACCCCGCGGGGTGCCGGTTCCGCCGAGCTCCAGCGGCGGCGGGCGTACGACGCGGTGGCGTCCGCACTGCGCACGCTGGCCCAGCGCTCCCCGGTGCTGCTCGGTCTCGACGACCTCCAGGACGCCGGTTCGGCCACGGTCGAGCTGCTCGGCTACCTCGCCGAGCGGCTCCGCGGAGCCCGGGTGCTGCTGGTGGGCGCCGTCCGCGCGGAGGACGCCGACGCGGTCCGCCGGCTCGGCGACCGCGCCGGCCTCGTCCGCCTGGGCGCGCTGCCCCGCTCGGCGGTGGACGCGCTCGCCGCCGCCACGGGACTGGGGCAGCACGGGGCGACCGTGATGGCCCGCACGGCCGGGCACACGCTCAGCGTCGTCGAGTGCCTGCGCGCCCTCGCCGCGGGCGACCCCGGGGTGCCGGCGACCCTGGCCGAGGCCGTCCTGGCGCGGGTCGACCGCCTGGAGCCGGAGTCCCGCGACGTGCTGCGCGCCGCGGCGGTGCTGGGCCGGCGGCTGGACCCGCGGCAGCTGGCCACGCTCGGCGGGTGGACCGAGCTGGAGGTGGTCCGGCACTGCGAGGAGCTGGCCCGGGTGCGGCTGCTGGTGGTCAGCGACCGGGGCTACGACTTCGTCAACGACCTGGTCCAGGAGTGCGTGCACGCGTCCCTGCCACCGGCCCTGTCCGCGGCGTACCACCGGCGGGCGGCCGACCTGACCGCCGACCAGCCGGAGCTGATGGCCGAGCACGCCTTCGCCGCGGGCGATGCCGACCGCGCCGCGCACGGCTGGCTGCTGGCGGGCGAGGCGGCCATGCGGCGCGGGGCCGTCGACGACGCGCACGGGCTGTTCGACCGGGGGGTGTCCGCGGCGGAGGCCTCCTCGCTCCGGGCCCGGCTGCTGATCGAGCGCGCCCGAGCCCACGAGGCCTCGACGGCCTTCGCCGCCGCGCTCACGGACATCGACGAGGCGCTGCGGCTCGCCCGGGCGGGCCCGGACCGCCGCCTGGAGATGACCGCGCTCCGGGCCCGCGGCGGGGACGTGCCGGTGGCGCTCCGGCGGCCGCTGGCGGAGATCGCCGAGCACCTGGACGCAGGGCTCGGGCTCGCGGCGGACCTCGGCGACCGACGGGCCGAGGCGGCGTTCACCACCCGGCTCACCATCCTGGAGGCGAGCCGGCTGCGGCTGGCCCCCGCGCTCATCCGGGCGGAGGCCGGGCTGGAGCGGGCTCGGGCCGGTGGGTCGCCCGACGCGGTCGTGGTGGCTCTCGACGGCCTGAAGACCGTCCTCGGCTACCTGGGGGACGCGGAACGGCTGCGCGAGGTCGTGGCCGAGCTCGAGCCCGCGCTCCGCCGGCGCGAGCACACCTGGATGCTGCAGTGGACGGTGTTCGACGCGGCGTTCGTGGCCGCCGCGGCGAGCGACTGGGCGGCTGCCCGGGCGCGGATCGAGGAGGCGGTGAAGCTCAACCGCCGCAGCGGCTACCCGGCGTACGCCGGCTACTTCACCGCCCACCTCGGCTGGTTCGACCGGCTGGCCGGCGACCTCGACGGCGCCCTCCGCCACGGCCGCGGCGCGCTCGCGCTGACCTCGCCGGTGGACCATCCGTGGTGGTACGCCACCGCCGCGGGCTTCCTCTCCAGCACCCTGCTGGAGCTGGGCCGGGCGCGGGACGCGGCCGTGATCGCCCGCCAGGGGCTGGCCAGCACCGGGCCCGAGACCCCGGAGGCCTACCGGCTGCGCTGCGCCGCCCCGCTGGCGGCGGCGACCGGGGACGCCGCCGACCTGGACGCGGCGGCCGCGCTGCTGGCCGGCGTCGCGTGTCCCCCGGGCGGCGCGTGGGTCGCGGGGGCGGACTGCTACCTGCTGCTCGCGCACGCGGACCTCGAGCACCACCACCCGGACCGCGCGGACCGCTGGCTCGCCGCCCTGGAACCCGCCGTCGGACGGCACTGGCAGCCCCTCCGAGCGCGAGCCGCGGCGCTGCGGGCTCAGAGCACCTCGGCCACCAGCTGAGCGGCGACCCGGGCGCCGTCCGTCGGCACCGGGAGGTACGCCGGCCGTCGCCCGAGCTCCTCCACCAGCGCGTCGGCGATCCGGCCCGGGTCCGCGTCGCGGTAGTCCATCGCGCGCCCGGCCCGGTGCCGGTCCAGCCGGTGCCGCACGTGCACCTGCTGCTCGAAGTGGTGGCCGAGCGGGAAGTAGAGGAACGGTCGGCCACTGGCGACGAGCTCCATCGTGGTGCTCAGCCCGCCCTGGACCACCGCGACGTCACAGGCCGCGTGGTGCAGGTCGAGGTCGGGCAGGAAGCCGTGCACCTCCACGCCGGCGGGCGCGTCGATCGAGCCGGGGTCGATCCGGGGCCCGGCGACCACGACCATGCGGAGGCCCGGGACCCGGCGACGCACGTCCGGATAGGCAGCCGCCACCCGGCCCAGCAGGTGCGTGCCGACCCCCGAACCACCGACGCTCACGAGGCAGACGACGTCGTCGTCGGCGTAGCCGAGCCGGCGCCGCAGCGCGGCCCGGTCCGCGGGCGCGGGTCGCTCCCCCATCACGTAGCCCGCGAAGTCGAAGTGCTGCTCGGTCCAGGCGCGCGCGGTCGGCAGGTCCGGGCCGAGCGGGACGTCGACCACGTCCTCGGGGTCGCCGACGAAGACCGACCGGTCGCGCAGACCCGGGTGCCGGGCGACGTGCTCGACCATCTCCGCGTTGTAGTCCGCGGTCAGGCACGCCTCCCGCTCGCCGCCGTCGGGCATCGGCACCCAGCCGACGAAGTCGGTCATCCAGACGAACGGCGCCCGCTTGAGGCCGGGGTTCTCGTGCAGGAAGTGGTCGAGGTCCCAGGCCTCGTCCCCCACCCACAGGTCGAAGGACTCCCGGGAGACCAGGTCGTCGAAGACCATGAAGTTGTTGACCAGCACCTCGTCCATCCGGCGGACCGCCTCGAACGCGTGCAGGTCGTGCTCGCCGGACTCGGACTCGAAGTGCGTCGACTCGCTGACCAGGTGCCGCGACGCGGGGTGCAGGGTCTCCCCCGCCTGCAGCAGGAACTCCGCCACCGGCGACTGGGTGAGCCACTCGACCTCCACTCCGGGGCGCTCCTCGCGCAGCGCGCGCACGACGGCCAGGTCGCGGCGCACGTGCCCGAGCCCGATCGGCGAGCTGAGGTAGAGGATCCGCGGCGCCCGGCTGCGCCGCGTCGAGGGCGAGGAGGCCGGCGGGGCAGTGCCGGTGATCCGGTCGACGAACGCCTTGACCGCCCGGTTCACCGCCACCGGCTCGCGCGCCATGGGCAGGTGCCCGGCCCCGTCGAGCACCACCCGCTCGGCCCCGGTCAGCCGCGCCACGGTGTCGAAGCGCTCGCGGGGCTGGCAGCGGTCCTCGGTGCCTTCGATCACGAGCACCGGACACTGGACGGACTCCAGCACCCCGGCCGCGTCCTCGGGGGTCCGGGCGTAGGCCGGCCCTTGCTCGTTGGCCACCATCGCCGCGCCCGTGGTGCCGAGGGCGAAGCCGACGGCGTCCTCGCACACCTTGGTGGAGTGCGGCTCGCAACAGATCTGGTCGAAGAAGAACCCCGCGAAGTCCGGCCACGCGCGGAGCCAGTAGTGCCGGTTCATCTTGTACCACCCGTCGTTCGACGGCAGGTCCTCCTCGAACCGCGCAGCCGCGTCGGCACGCGAGGCCATCGGCGGTGAGCCGTCGAGCACGTACGGCGCGATCGCCACCACTCCTTGCACCCGCTCCGGATGGAGGGACGCGGTGAGCAGGGCGAGCCAGGCGCTGTAGCAGACGCTGGCGAGCACCGCTCGCTCGATGCCGAGCTCGTCGAGGACGGCGATCGCGTCCCCCACGAACTCCAGGTCGTCGTACGCCGCCGGCTCGGTCGGCCGGTCGGAACGCCCGTTGCCGCGGGGGTCGACGGTGACCACCCGGTAGTGCCGGGACAGGTACGGCACCTGCGCCTTCCACATCTGGCTGTGCACGATCGGATCGACGGGCGGGAACAAGATCGTCGTGTCGCCCTCGCCGAACGACTCGTAGGCGATGCGGACGCCGTCGCGGTCGACGTACCCCGTCCGGTCCGGCTCCCGTGCTCGCATGTCCCCCGCTCCCTTCGTCGACACCCCTCAGCCAACCCGGCCGGGTTGCAGCGCCGTTGCAACGCGGCTGCAAGGCGGCCGAGCAGCGTGTCCGGGACCAGCATCCACCCGGATGCACCGAACGAGGGAGACCCCATGACCACGACCACCACCTCCGCCCCGCCGCTGGACATGGACGCGCTGATGGCGTTCGTCGGCCGCTTCGTCGGCGACCTCGGCGCCACCATCGGCGCCGGCAACGTGCTCGTCGGCGAGCGGCTCGGCCTCTACCGGGCGCTCGCCGCGACCCCGTCCGACGCCCGCACGCTGGCCCGCTCGACCGGCACCGACCCGCGCTACGTCGACGAGTGGCTGCGCGGCCAGGCCGCCGGCGGCTACATCGAGTACGACGCCGACACCGGCACCTACTCGATGACGCCGGAGCAGGCCTTCGCGCTGACCGACCCGACCGGACCGGTGTTCCTGCCCGGCGCCTTCGAGCTCGCGCTCGGCGCGCTCAAGGCCGAGCCGCGGGTGGAGCAGGCGTTCCGCACCGGCGGCGGCATCGGCTGGCACGAGCAGGACCACGAGGTCTTCACCGGCTGCGAGCGGTTCTTCCGGCCCGGCTACCTGATGCACCTGCTCGGCGAGTGGATCCCGGCGCTCGACGGGGTGCAGGCCAAGCTCGAGGAGGGCGCGACCGTCGCCGACCTCGGCTGTGGCCACGGCGCCAGCACCCTGCTGATGGCCGAGGCGTTCCCGCGCAGCCGGTTCACGGGCTCCGACTACCACGCGGGCTCCATCGACGCGGCCCGCGAGCGTGCGACCGAGGCCGGCCTCGGGGACCGGGCGTCCTTCGAGGTGTCCGGCGCCCAGTCGCTCGAGGCGCACGACCTCGATCTGGTGACGACCTTCGACTGCCTGCACGACATGGGCGACCCGCTCGGCGCCGCCGTGCGGATCCGGTCGAGCCTCGCGCCCGACGGCACCTGGATGATCGTCGAGCCGGCCGCGGGCGACACCGTGGAGTCGAACCTCAACCCGGTCGGCCGCCTCTACTACGGCTTCTCGACCTTCCTGTGCGTGCCCAACGCGATGTCCCAGCCCGGCGGGTACGCGCTCGGTGCCCAGGCCGGCGAGGCGGCGATCCGCCAGGTCGTGACGGACGCCGGCTTCACCCGCTTCCGGCGGGTCGCCGAGACGCCGTTCAACCTGGTGTTCGAGGCGCGCCCCTGAGGACGGCGGCGGCCTAGGGTGGTCGCCATGCCCGCCCAGGTGCTGTCGCTCAACGTCGGGTCCCCCGAGCCCAACTCCGCGAAGGGCGTACCGAGCACCGGGATCGGCAAGCGGCCGGTCGACAGCGCGGTGCTGCGGGCGCCGGGACCGAGGCACGGGGGGCTCGGCAGCGGCGTGGAGGGCGACTTCATCGGCGACGTGGAGAACCACGGCGGGGACCAGCAGGCGGTGTACGCCTTCGCCCGGGAGGAGCTGGACGCGTGGGGCGAGCGGCTCGGGCGCGCGCTGCCCGACGGGATGTTCGGTGAGAACCTCACCACCCTGGGCCTGGACGTGGACGCCGGCCTGGTCGGTGAGCGCTGGGGCGGTCGGCGACGAGGTGCTGCTGGAGGTCTGCGGTCCGCGGATCCCGTGCGCGACGTTCCAGGCGCGGATGGGTGAGCCGGGGTGGGTGCGGCGCTTCACCGAGGTCGGCCGCACCGGCGCCTACCTGTCCGTGGTGACCGGCGGCACCGTGCGGCCCGGGGACCCGGTCCGGGTCGTCAGCAGGCCCGACCACGCCATCTCGCTGCCCGTCGCGTTCCGCGCCTTCACCGGCGATCTCGACGCCGCCGAGCGGGTGCTGGCGGCCGGCTGCCTGGCCGACGAGGACGCGGACTGGCTGCGCGCGCGGATCGCGCGTCGGCGCTGAGCGCGCCGCTCAGCGGTGCAGGAGCCGGTGCCCGAGCGCGCGGGGTGCCGACAGGTGGGGCTCGGGCTGGCCGCGCCGCAGCAGCCGCTGGACCCGGGACCGGGCGTGCTCGCGCTCCTCGCGGTGCAGCGCCATCCGGCCGAGCACCCCGTCGAGCAGGTCCGGCAGGTAGGTCGAGCGCAGGTGCAGGCCGGGGCGACCGACCCCGCTGCGCACGACCCAGACGGGTTCGCTGGGGCTGAGCTTGAGCCAGTCGCACATCTGCTCGCCGAGCAGCTCGACCGGGGTGACCCGCTGGAAGGACAGGCCGCACTCCTCGAGCCGGTCCTCGAAGTCGTCACCGTAGAAGCGCACGTGGTCGGCCTGGCCGAACCGGGCGGTCCGCTCCTCCTCGTCGGCGTCGGGGTCCTCGTCGGTCGAGGTGCCGAAGCGGATCGGCACCTGCACCAGCCCGAGGCCACCCGGTGCGAGCACCCGGGCCAGCTCGCGCATGGCGCGCCGGTCGTCCGGGACGTGCTCGAGGACGTGGAAGCAGACCAGCAGGTCGACCGCGTCGTCCGCGCAGGGCAGCGCGGTGAGGTCCGCCTGCACGTCGACCAGCCGGCGGTCGAGCCCCAGGTCGAGACGCAGGTGGAGGCGGGGGTCGAGCGTGGTCAGGATCTCGGTCATCAAGGGGTACGGCGCGATGTCGAGGAGCACGTCGACGCGACCCAGAGCCGGGCGGAGCATGTCGACCAGCACCGCGAAGAACCGGTGCCGCTCCAGTCCGCGACACCGCGGGCACCGGGCGTCGGGCCGGCCGCCGGGGCCGGAGCGGAACGTCTGCCGCACGGCGTGGTGGCACACCGGGCAGAACCGCTTGGGATACGCCGCGAGGCTCACCCGTCGAGGCTAACC
Source organism: uncultured Actinomycetota bacterium (assembly GCA_963713255.1). Lineage (GTDB taxonomy): Bacteria > Actinomycetota > Actinomycetes > Propionibacteriales > Nocardioidaceae > Nocardioides. The sequence goes on along the minus strand of CAVQLC010000009.1, from coordinate 577,957 downwards.
GCGCGGACCGGCCGTTTCGGTCAGGCGGGAGTCGGGCGCGCCTCGCGGCGCAGGGTGAGCGGTGCGCGCTCCCGGCTCGAAGCCCAGCCGCCGGTACACCCGAGCCGGGAGCGGGTGGTCGTCGTCCCCGCGCGGGCACACCAGCGCGGTCGTCGCACCCGCCCGGGCGGCGGCCGCGAGCGCGGCCAGCGAGGTCATCCCGGCCAGCCCGCGACCGCGGTGCTCGGGGAGGCAGCCGACCGGCTCCACGAGCGCCACGCCGGTGGCGACGTCCAGCCAGACCAGGGTCGAGGCGACCATCCGGCCGTCGTCCTCGTCCACCGCGACCCAGTCGAGGTCGGTCCGGTAGGGCCGCAGCGCCATCAGCTGTCGGTACGCCGCGCCGCTGACCTTGGACGTCGCCGACCAGGCGGCCCGGTGGCACGCCGCCCGGGTGTCGGCCTCGTCCTCCTCGACGTGTCGCAGCCGGTACCCCGCCGGTGGGGTCGGCTCCTCGATGCCGGCCAGGTCGAGGTGGTGGTGGGTGAACCACGGCGGACCCGTCGTCCACGACGAAGCCCACCTCGCCCAGCAGGTCGAGGAGGTGGTGCTCGGTCTCCAGGACGCTCGCCTCGAGGGTCGCGTCCCCCGCCACCGCCCAGCCGAGCAGGTCCCGTCCCGCCTGGGGGTGCTCGGGATCGACGCAGACCTCGAGCCAGCCCGGGCTCTCCTGCCACGCCCAGGCCACGTCGCGGTCCGCCACCGAGGCCAGGGCCACGGGACCGTGGTCGAGCTCCTCGGGGACCGCGTAGCCGACGCTCCAGGCCAGCTGCCCCGGATGGTGCCGGGACTCCCGCGACCAGAGGCGCGAGGCGAGCGCCTGCATCCGCGGCAGTCCCTCGGCGACGGGCACGACCTCCATCAGCCGCTCACCCCCGCCACCTCGGCGAACCAGTCGGCCACCTGGGTGGGCTCGAAGTCGAGGGCGGCGCCGTAGAAGGCGACCTCGGTCATGGCGGAGCCGGGGGCGTCCGTGGGCCGCCAGGGGAAGCACAGCACGGCGTGCTCGCGCTCCATCAGCGCGACGAGCCGCTCGTTGATCGCGTCGGCCGGCCCCTCGGCGTACACCTCGAACGTCGAGATGTGCGGCACCTCGGGGTGGACCCGCAGGCCACGCTGGGTGAGCTCGGCGGCGAGGGTGCGCGCCCAGGCGAGGTACTCCCCCATCCGCGGCAGCTCCTCGTGCAGTCCCAGCAGCCCCCCGAGGGCGAACGGCGTCAGCCGCATCAGCGTGCCGCCCATCCGGGTGCGCCACAGGCGCAGCTCCGCCGCGGTGTCCGCGTCGGTGGCCACGGCGGCGCCCGACATCGCGCCGAGGCCCTTGTAGAGCGAGACGTAGACGCTGTCGAACAGGGCCACGATCTCGGGGAGGGGCCGGTCGTAGGAGGCCTGTGACTCCCACAGCCGGGCGCCGTCGAGGTGCAGGGCGACGCCGCGCTCGCGGGCCGCCTCGGAGAGCTCGACCAGCTCGTCCCACGGTGGGAGGAGGCAGCCGGCGTCGCGCAGCGGCAGCTCGACCAGCGCCGCGCCGAGCCTGCCCGGGAGCGCGGCGAGGTCCGCCGCGGTCGCGGTGCGGCGTCCGGTGGTGAGGTGCTCCAGCTGGAGACCGTGCACCAGCCGCGGACCGTCCGCCTCGTGGTGCAGCAGGTGGGAGAGGTCGGGCAGCGCGACCCGTCGCGAGCCCGCTCGGTCGCACCAGATGCGGAGCACCGCCTGCTGCGCCATCACCCCGCTGGGCATCATCACCACGGCCTCGGTGCCGAGCAGGGCCACCAGCTCGGCCTCGAGCTGCGCGACCGCGCCGCGCTCGCCGTACGCGTCCCAGGCGAGGTCGAGGTCCGCGGCCGCCGCGGCGAGCCGGGTGAGGTGGTGGGCCGGGGTCTCGCGCCGCCAGGTCACGGTGCGCTCGCAGGCGTCCGCCGCCGCGCGGTAGCGGAGACCGAAGTCGTCGTCCACGTCAGTTCAGCGCGCGCATGGTGCTGGGGACGCCGCCGCCGCGGCCGATCTCCTCGACGAGCTCCTGCAGCGCGGTGAGCGCCACCCGCTGCGGCATCGGGCCGTAGGAGACCCGGCCGACGCCGAGCTCCTCGAGCCGGGCGAGCGGCACCGAGCCCGGGGAGCCGATGACGGTCAGGACGTTCTCGCCGACCGCGTCGACCAGGGCCTTGACGGCGGCCTCGTCGAGCCGGCCGGGGACGAAGACCAGGGGCGCGCCGGCCGCGACGTACGCCTTCGAGCGGGTGATGGCCTCCGCCAGCACCTCCTGGGGGTCGCGGTCCCTGCCCTTGAGGAACGCGTCGGTGCGGGCGTTGAGCGCGAAGTCCGGGACACCCTCGGCCTCGGCGGCCTTCAGGATCGCCTCGACCTGGGCCACCGCCTCGTCGAGCGGCTTCATCTGGTCCTCGATGTTGGCGCCGACGGCGCCCACCCCGATGGCCTTGCGGATCGTCTCGGCCGCGTCGCCGTACCCGCCCTCGAGGTCGGCGGTCACCGGCAGGTCGGTCACCCTCACGATGCGGCCGACCATGTCGATCATCTCGTCGACCGGGATGTTCTCCCCGTCCTCGTAGCCGAGCGTCGCCGCGATCCCGTGGCTGGCCGTCGCCAGCGCCCGCGTGCCGGGGGTGCCCGCGACCACCTTCGCGCTGATGACGTCGTAGACGTTGACGACGGTGAGGAGCGTCGAGTCCCGATGCAGGCGCAGCAGTTCCGTCGCCTTCCCGGCCGTTCCGTTCGGTGCGTGAGTCATGCCCACGACCCTAGCCCGCGCCCTCGACCGACCGAGGTGGGGCAAGGGCCGACGCTCGGTGGTCGAGCAGGTTGCGCAGCACCTCGGTGGTCGAGCAGGTTGCGCAGCACCTCGGTGGTCGAGCAGGTTGCGCAGCAACCGTGTCGAGACCCCCACCCACGACCCGCACGCATGCGGCGCCGTCGTGGTCGAGGTGCTTGATTTTCGAGTGACGTGGTGACGCGCCGCCCGGTCCAGCCGGCACTCGTCGCGGTCGTGCGGCGCACGGTTCGCGTTCGGGTCCACCGTCGTGGTCACGGTACGCCGAAAATCTTCTCCGATCCCCTTGTGGACAAGGGGTTCTGAGCCCCGCCGAGTGTCGGTGGCGGCTGCTTGGCTAGACCCATGAGCACAGCAGCCACCGGCCGGTCCGGGGTCGACGACCTCGGCCCCGACGCGCTGCTCGCCGCCCTCCGCGACAACGAACGAACCCGCCGCGAAGCCGACCTCCGCCAGCTCCAGCTCGCCTACCAGTGGTGTCTCCTGCACCCCGCCACCCCCGACACCGGCACCGCGGTCTGGGGCGGCGACGGCGCACCTGGACGCCGACGAGTCGCTGGGCGGCGACGGCACACCCTTGGTGGCCGCGTTCGCACCCGAACCCCTCGGCCTCGCCCTCGGCGTCCCCACCAGCACCGCGATGACGTTGATCGCCGACGCCCTCGACCTGGTCCACCGGCTCCCGCACACCTGGCGCCGCGCCCAGACGTTGGACATCCCGCTCTGGCGGGCCCGCCGGGTCGCCCAGAAGACCCACACCCTGACCCATGAAGGCCGCCGCGCCACGTCGACCGGGTCCTCGCCCCGCGGCTGCACACCGTCGGGGTCACCCTCATCGACCGCACCGTCGCCCAGGCCATCGCCAAGCACCTGCCCGAGGAGCACGCCACCCGCGAGGAACGCGCCCAGGCAGACCTGGGACGTGACCCTGCACCACCCCAACCCCACCGAGTACGCCGGCACCAGCGAGCTCCACGTCACCGGCGACACGATGACCCTCACCCACCTCTACGACCGGATCTGCGCCACCGCCGCCGACCTCAAGACCGCCGGCGACCCAGACCCGCTCGGCGTCCGCAAGATCACCGCGCTCCGGAACCTGGCCGGCACCCCGAAGACCAAGCTCTACCTGCACCTCGACCACACCGACCTGACGAGCACACGGGTCGGCCGGGCCGAGAAGCTCGGCCCCGCCACCGCCGCCAAGATCCGCGACTGGGTCGGCCACTCCCGGGTCACCATCCAACCCGTCCTCCGCATCGACCGCACCGACGCGGTCGACGCCCACGACCCACCCGCCTGGATGCGCGACCTGGTCATCCTCCGCGACCCCCGCTGCGTGTTCCCGCACTGCCAACGCGACGCCCGGGCCTGCGACCTCGACCACACCATCCCCTACGACGACACCGGCCCACCCGGCCAAACCCGCCCAGACAACCTCGCCCCGCTGTGCCGAGACACCACCGCGCCAAGACCACCGGCCGCTGGCAATACCGCCGACTACCCGACGGCACCTACCAATGGACCGGCCCGGGCGTGCGCGGTGTGCCCTGACCCATGATGACCTCGGCTACCTCGCGCGACGCCTCGGGCACGGCGGTCGCAGCATCATCGCGGGCGGGAGCGCCCTCGAGCTGCTCGGTCGGTCCACCACTGCCCTCGCTCACCGGTGTTCCGTAGGCGAACCCGACCAGGCGCCCGTCCTCACGCGCCAGCACCAGCGGAATCCCGCACGCGCTGCGTGGCGGTCCCAGACCTCGGCGCGCCATGTAGCCAGGTCCGGCTGGTCGCCGAAGACCGCGTCGTACACGCCAAACAGCTCGGCGACGGCGGCGTCGCCCAGAGGGTCGGGGACGCGGCTAACGACGGCCGGCACGGACGAGCAGGAAGAGCAGCGCGACGGCGCCACACACCAGAAGCAGCATGATCAGCATCTCGGGGACGCCGACTCCGAACACGGCTCAGGCGTCCAGGGTCTCGACGTCGACCTCGTAGGCGCCCTGCACGATGAACTCCTTGCGCGGAGCCACGTCGGAGCCCATGAGCAGCTCGAAGACGCGGGCCGCCTCGTCGGCGTCGTCGACGGTGATCCGGCGCAGCGTGCGGTGCCGCGGGTCCATCGTGGTCTCCGCGAGCTGGTCGGCGTCCATCTCCCCCAGGCCCTTGTAGCGCTGGACCGGGTCCTTCCAGGCGACGTTCCTCTTCTTCAGCTCCGCCAGCCGGCGTTGGAGCTCGTCGTCGGAGTAGGTGTAGACGTACTTGTCCATGCCCTTCTTGGGCTTGGAGATCTCGATGCGGTGGAGCGGGGGTACGGCGGAGTAGACCCGGCCCTCGCTGATCAGCTCGGGCATGTACCGGAAGAACAACGTGGCCAGCAGGCACCGGATGTGCGCGCCGTCGGAGTCGGCGTCGGCCATGAAGATGATCCGCCCGTAGCGGCGGGCCTCGAGGTCGAAGGTCCGTCCGGAGCCCGCGCCCACGACCTGGATGATCGAGGCGCACTCGGCGTTCTTGAGCATGTCGCCGATCGAGGCCTTCTGGACGTTGAGGATCTTGCCGCGGATCGGCAGCAGCGCTTGGTACTCCGAGTCGCGGGCCAGCTTGGCGGTGCCGAGCGCGCTGTCGCCCTCGACGATGAAGAGCTCGGAGCGGTCGTTGTCGGCCGAGCGGCAGTCGGCCAGCTTCGCGGGCAGCGCCGAGGACTCGAGCGCGTTCTTCCGCCGCTGGGTCTCCTTGTGCTGGCGCGCGGCGATCCGGGTCTTGGACGCGCCGTAGACCTTCTCCATCACCAGCTTGGCCTGCGCCTTCTCGGCGCGCTTGGTGCTGGTCAGGAACTTCTTGAGCTCCGAGGAGACGACCTTGCGGACGGCCCCACGGACGGCGGGCGTGCCGAGGATCTCCTTGGTCTGGCCCTCGAACTGCGGCTCCGCGAGCCGCACGGTGACCACGGCGGTCAGCCCCTCGAGGACGTCGTCCTTGATGACGTTGTCGTCGTTGACCTTGAGCACCTTGGCGGTGCGCATCACGTCGTTGAACGTCGTGGTCACCGCCGACTCGAAGCCACTGACGTGGGTGCCGCCCTTGGGCGTGGCGATCACGTTGACGTAGGAGCGCAGCTCGGTGTCGTAGCCGGTGCCCCACCGCAGCGCGATGTCGACGCCCAGCTCGCGCTCGACCTCCTGCGGGGTCATGTGCCCCTGCGCGTCGAGCATCGGGACGGTCTCGGTGAAGGTGTCGGACCCCTGCAGGCGGAGGACGTCGGTGACCGGCTCGTCCCGGGCGAGGAACTCGGCGAACTCCCCGATCCCGCCGTCGTGGCGGAACTTCTCCTCCACCGGGTGGTCGCCGCGCAGGTCGCGGATCACCAGCTCGAGCCCGGGGACGATGAAGGACGTCTGCCGGGCCCGGCCGATGAGGTCCTCGAAGACGAAGGTCGCGTCCTTGGTGAAGATCTGCCGGTCCGGCCAGAACCGGATCCGGGTGCCGGAGCGGTTCTTGGCGACCCGGCCGCCCTTGCGGGTCAGGCCGCTGCCGGGCTTGAAGGACGCGGTCGGCCCGTCCGCGGCGAAGACCCCCGGGTTGCCGCGCGCGAAGCTGATCCCCTGGCTCGACGGGGACCGCTCCACGTCGATGTCCATGCGCGCGGAGAGCGCGTTGACCACGGAGAGCCCGACCCCGTGCAGGCCGCCGGTGGCGACGTACGAGCCGCCGCCGAACTTGCCGCCCGCGTGCAGCTTCGTCGCCACGACCTCGACGCCGGGCAGGCCGGTCTTGGGCTCCTTGTCGGTGGGGATGCCGCGACCGTCGTCGTGCACCTCTGCCGACCCGTCCGGGTGCAGGGACACCTCGACGCTGTGGGCCGCGCCGGCCAGGGCCTCGTCGACGCCGTTGTCGATGATCTCCCACAGGCAGTGCATGAGCCCGCGGGTGTCGGTCGACCCGATGTACATGCCGGGACGCTTGCGGACCGCCTCGAGCCCCTCGAGGACGAGGAGGTGGGCGGCGTTGTAGGTGTTGTCGACGATGGGGGCGCTCCTGCGGGGCGGTGACGGGTCGTACCCACCCGAATCTACTCGGACGGCACCGACAGGCCGCGCCGACACGGCCGGGCGGAGCGGGTTGCCCGCGACCCGGATACAGGTGGTCTGGACGACACGCCGCGGTGTGGAGAACCTGCCTCCAGCGTGTGGCCCCCGGGGCTACCGTGGTCGGGAGCAGGTACGGCATCACACCAGGCGGATGAGGTGGACCGGGGCCCGAGAGGGAATGCTTGCCCCGGACGCTACGTTGAGACTGGTACCGATGAAACAGAGAGAGGCCGATGTGACTACTGCTGTTGCCCCTAGCACCGCTTTGACCGCAGCCGACCGCTGCGACCGCTGCGGCGCCCAGGCCTTCCTGCGCGTAGAGCTCGCCGAAGGCGCCGAGCTCCTGTTCTGCGCCCACCACGCGCGTGAGCACGGCGAGAAGCTTCGCCAGGTAGCCGTCCACGTGTACGACGAGACCCACAAGCTCAGCACCGAGCCCGGCTCCCCCGCGGAGCACGAGCACTGACCCGCTGACTCGATCTTCGGCGGCCCCGGACCTGCAAGGTCCGGGGCCGCTGTCGTCTGGAAGGGTGACCCGCGTGACATCCCTGGAGGTACTCGTCGGGCTGGCCATCCTGGTCGGCCTGGCGGGCATCGTGCTGCCGGTGCTGCCCGGCACCCTGCTGATCCTCGTCGCGGTCCTGGTCTGGGCCACCGAGACCGGCGGAGCGAGCGCCTGGACGGTGCTCGGCGTGGCCGTGGTGCTGCTGGCGATGGGCTCGGTGGTGAAGTTCCTGCTGCCCGGCAAGCAGCTGAAGGCAGCGGTCCCGACCTCGACCCTCGCCGTCGGCGCCGTGCTCGGCATCGTCGGCTTCTTCGTGATCCCGATCGTCGGCCTGTTCATCGGCTTCCCGGTCGGCGTCTACCTCGCGGAGTGGGCGCGCGTCGGGCACGCCGCGGCGTGGCCGTCGACGAAGGAGGCGCTCCGCGCGCTCGGCCTGAGCATCCTCATCGAGCTGGTGTTCGGCGCCCTGGCGGCCGCCGTCTGGATCGTCGGCGTCCTGGTCACCTGATGGTGGTCGTGGGCCTGTCGCTCGTCGCGGCGCTCGCCTACGGACTCGCCGACTTCGTCGGCGGGGCCGCGTCCAAGCGCGCCAGTCCGTGGGCGGTGGCCCTGGTCGCGCAGGCCGCGGGCGCCACCGCGATCCTCCTGCTCGCCCTCGTCGTCGGCGGCGACCCGACCGGCGCCGACCTGGGGTGGGCGGTCGCGGCGGGCCTCTGCAACGGCATCGGTACGGCGTTCCTGTACCGCGGCCTCTCCGGCGGGCGGATGGGGGTCGTGGCTCCCGTCTCGGGTGTGGGCGCCGCGGCGCTGCCCGTCCTGGTCGGCCTGGCCCTCGGCGAGCGGCCCCCGCTGCTGGTGTGGGTCGGGATCGCCGCGGCGCTCCCCGGCATCTACCTGGTGGCCCGGGAGCCGGCCGGCGCACCGACCACCGCGAGCGGCGGCTCCGGGCTGGTCGACGGGGTGCTCGCCGGGGTGGGCTTCGGCGCGCTCTTCGCCTGCCTGGCCCAGATCCCCGAGGAGGCCGGGTTCCTCCCGCTCGCCCTCAACCAGGTGATCGCCGGGGCGGCGGTCGTGGCGGTCGCACTCGCCCTGCGCCAGCCGTGGGTGCCGCGGGAGCGGGGCGCCGCGCTCGGGGCGGTCAGCGGCGTGCTGGCCGCCGTGGCCACCGGGGCCTTCCTGCTGGCCACCCAGACCGGCTACCTCACGGTCGCCGCGGTGATCACCTCCCTCTACCCCGCGGCCACCGTCGTGCTCGCGGCGACGGTCCTGCACGAGCGGGTGCACCGCAGCCAGGTGGCGGGGCTGGTGCTCTGCCTGACCGCCGTCGCCCTCGTCGCCGCGGGCTGACCCGTACCGTGGCGGCATGGGAGCGGTCCGCCGGCTGACGGCACTCGCCGTCGGCACCACCCTGGCCGCCGGGTGCACGGCCGCGCCCGCGTCGCGGCCGGCGGCGGAGCCCAGCACAGCGACGTCCAGCGCGGCTCCGACGACGTCCGCACCCGCGACGCAGGAGCCGCTCGTCGTCGCGATCCCCGCCTCCCGGGCACCCCTCGACCTCACCGCCCGGCGGGCCCGCCGGCTGACCCGCAACCCGCCCGCGTGGGCCGAGGTGCTGCCGGCGTCGCGGCTCGACGCGTCGGCCGCGGTGGCGACCGTCGACGGCGTCGACCCGTTGCTGGATCCCGCGGCCTACCCGCTCACCGTCGACGGGCCGGAGCCCGGCGCGGTGACGACGCTCCGGGTCGTCGGCGACATCATGCTCGGCCGCGGGGTGGCGCTGGCCCACGACGCCGGCGACCCGGTCGCTCCGCTGCGACCGCTGGCCCGCCACCTGGCCGGCGCGGACCTGACCGTGGGCAACCTCGAGAGCACCCTCTCCACCGCCGGACCGCCCCAGCAGGGCGGTGACTCCTTCGCGGTCCCCCCGACGGTGCCGGCGGCGCTGGCCGGCCTCGGGCTCGACGCGGTCTCGCTCGCCAACAACCACACCGGCGACTTCGGCACCGCCGCCCTCCTCGAGACGGTCGCCGGGTTCCGTGGCACCGGGCTGCGAGCCTTCGGCGCCGGGGCCGACCGGGCCGCAGCGTCGGAGCCGGTCGTCCTCACCCGGCACGGCGTGCGCTTCGGCTTCGTGGGCTTCAACGCCATCGGCGAGACCCCGCAGGCGGCCGCCGGCACGCCAGGCGCGCTCTCGGTGCGGATGCCACCGCGGACCGGCCCGCTCGACCGGGCCGACCTCGCCCACGTCCTCGCGGTCGTACGTCGCCTCGAGCGCACCGTCGACGTGGTGGTCGTGCTGCCCCACTGGGGCACGCAGTACACCCACGTCGCCGAGCCGGTGCAGACCCTGGTCGGGCGCCGCCTGGTCGGCGCGGGCGCCGACCTGGTCGTGGGCGGGCACCCGCACTGGGTCCAGGGGCTCGAGCACGTCCCGACCGAGGACGGCGGAGCCGTGCTCGCGCACTCGCTGGGCAACCTGGTCTTCGACATGGACTTCATGGAGCAGACCATGGAGGGGGTCACCCTCACCGCGACGTTCTGGGGCGACCGGCTGATGCGGGTCGCGCTCACGCCGTACCGGATGGATGCGCGCTTCTCCCCGCGGCTCGCGGACGGACCGGTCGCCTCCGGCATCCTCGATGACGTCTGGGACCACTCCACGGGCCCGTTCCAGCGCCGCTGACTCAGCGCAGCCAGGCCAGCAGCACCCGCCCCGTGCGCCGCAGCTGGGCCGGCTCGACCACGGCGGGCACGTCCGCGGGCGAGTGGTAGCCGGCGTACGGCGTGCTGCCGAGGCGGACCCCGGGCAGCCCGGCGCGCACGAAGGACCAGTGGTCGCTGGAGCGGTTCTCCTCGGCGACCACGGGTACGCCGGCCCGGCCGGCGGCGGCCAGCACCGCCCGCTGCGCCGGGTCACCGCCGGGCGTCGCGCTCCCGACCGGGACGACGGCGCCGACGCCCACCCGGTCCAGGGAGACCATCCCGCGGACCGCCCTCCGCTCCGTGGTGCCCAGCGCCGCCACGTAGGCCCGCGAGCCGTAGTGGTGGTCGGCGTCGGTGGGTCCCCGCGGCTCCTCCGCGCCGAAGGCGACGAACACCACCGGCAGCCGCGTCCGTCGCTCCGCGGCGGCCTCCGCGGCGGCCAGCAGGACGCCGATGCCGGACGCGTTGTCCTCGGCGCCCGGGGCCTGCGGGACGGTGTCGAGGTGGGCGCCGACCACGAGGTGCGGTCGGCGCAGGTCGGTGCCGGGCAGCCGGGCGACCACGTTGACCGACGTGCCCGCCTCCACGGGAACCCCCCACGAGCTGCCCCCGGGCACCGGCACGCGCTGTCGGTGCACCCGGTAGCCCAGGTCGCGCAGGCGACCGGCGACCCAGCGCGCCGCCTCGGCGTACGCCGCGCTGGTGGCGTGCCGCGGACCGATCCGTCCCGCCAGGTGCTCGACGGCCGCCATCGCGGTGCCCACCCGGAGGTCGGCCGGCCGCACCCGGCGCGGCGCGGGCGCGGGGGCCGGCGCGGCGACGGCGCTGCGGTCGTCGTGGCCGCTGGGCGCGGCGGTCGACGACGCCGTCGTGGCGACGGCAGCCGGGCCCCGGCCCCCGTCCGGCTCCGCGCTGCACCCGGCGACCAGGAGGACCGCAAGACCCAGGGTCGCGCCGGCGCCGGTCCTCACCGGCTCAGCCTACGAGCACGCGGGGATCGACCCGCCACTGTCGGTGGTCACCGCAAGAATGGCTGCATGACATCAGCTTGCTCAGCTGTGCGGCGCGGCGGTCAGTGTCCGCATCTTCCGTCAAGGCATCTGGGCCGATCCGGGCGCCAAGGTCGAGGAGCGGACCTGCACCAACCCCTTGTGCGTGACCCACCAGGCGCCGAGACCGCACGCCACGGATGCTCAGTCGAGGTAGTCGCGCACTACGGACGGGTGCCGGCGCAGATTGCACGACGGCACCGACACCCTGCGCGGCAGGGACAGCCGCGCCCGCCGCTGCCAGCTCCCCTGGGCCGATGCCAAGCGCCCGGACGGACCCGATCCCGTGCCGTCCGCGTGCGCACAGTCCACGAAACTGCGTCCGACGGTCTGCATTCCAGCCCCAATCGGGGAATCACCAATAGTTCGAAATGCGCGCGGTGCGGAGAAGAGAACTACTCCGCGTGCGGCCCGACAGAGTGTCGATGAACGTCGTGTGGGCCGGGCCGCAAGCCCCTCAAACTGGCGCAGGCCGCCTGCGGCACCGTGGCCCTGAGCCCGGGACCGCCCGGCACCGCCGCGAACGCCGAGTACGGGGTAGCGAACATCTTCGTCAGCCGGGGCGGCGACAGACCAGCACGCTTCGCCACCTTCTCGACAGCGCTTGGCTCACCGGTCGGGTCGACCACCGGAGGCCAGTTCCGCTTTACATGCACACAAGCCCAGGCGCCGTGCAAGATCTCGTGGGGAGCCGCGGTGATCTCCCAGCGGTCCGGCACGTCGGTTGCCTTCCCAAGGATCGCTTGTCCACAAGCAAATCGACGTCATCGGCGCCCCGATGGTGTACTGCGAGTACGCGGACGGAGCCAATAACCGGCTCCGTGCGGCGAGACGTGCAACGCGTGCCCTCCCTTCGAGCCGCTGTCCCTGCGATGCGGGAGCCGCAAGGCTTGGGCATCGGGGGGTCTATTCGACTGCGGCTCAAACCAGCCGCACAGCGAAAGGGTGAACGAGATCTGGGTTCCCGCCGCATCGGATGGGGTCAACGGCAACTTGGAAGGTACGTCCGGAGGGTTGCGGTCCAGACCCAAATCGGGGAGTTCACCGATAGTTCAAAATGTGACCAATCGGGGGGAAGAGAATCCCCGTGCGGCTCGACAGAGTGTCGGAACGCAGGTAGGCCGGGCCGCAGCCCCACCGTGGGCGTAGGGGGGCCGCCTGCCAGGAACCTCGGTGGCCCTACCCCCCATGCGGGCGCCGGGGTTCCGCTCGCCGGGGCCGCGGCTCGGCGTCCTTGGGTGCGCGCGCATGGATCGAGCTGCCAGGGATTGGGCCAGTTGTTCCGCTTCGGCCACGGAGAGCCGGTTGCTCATGAAATCCTCGCCTCATGGCGGAGGCCGAGTACCGCGTGAGCGTCGAGATGGCGGATGGGTCGCGGCTCGTGCGCGTCCGGGGAGACTTCGGGCGACGGCCCGCTCATGTCAATCCGCCCCCGGAGCTCAGGGTGCGACCGTCCGAGACCGGCGATCTGGTCATCCTGGTCGACGACGAGGTGGTCGAGGCGTTTGCACGCGGCACGTGGGCGAGGGTTGTCCGCGAGTGGATACACGGCGACACCACAGCCTGATATCTGGACCACGAGCGCTGTGCGAGTCCAGCGTGCCCTCAAAGGACCCACAAACCGCCTCTGACCTGCGCGGGAGGCAATGTGTGCCGCCAGCGTCTCAGTCGAGGTAGTCGCGCAGCACCTGGGATCGGCTGGGGTGCCGGAGCTTGGACATCGTCTTGGACTCGATCTGGCGGATCCGCTCGCGCGTCACGCCGTACACCTTGCCGATCTCGTCGAGCGTCTTGGGCTGACCGTCGGTCAGGCCGAAGCGCATCGACACCACGCCCGCCTCGCGCTCGGAGAGCGTGTCGAGGACGGCGTGCAGCTGCTCCTGGAGCAGCGTGAACGACACGGCGTCGGCCGGGACGATCGCCTCGGAGTCCTCGATGAGGTCACCGAACTCCGAGTCGCCGTCCTCGCCGAGCGGGGTGTGCAGCGAGATGGGCTCGCGACCGTACTTCTGGACCTCGATGACCTTCTCGGGGGTCATGTCGAGCTCCTTGGCGAGCTCCTCGGGCGTCGGCTCGCGGCCGAGGTCCTGGAGCATCTGCCGCTGGACGCGGGCGAGCTTGTTGATGACCTCGACCATGTGCACCGGGATGCGGATGGTGCGGGCCTGGTCGGCCATCGCGCGGGTGATGGCCTGCCGGATCCACCAGGTGGCGTACGTCGAGAACTTGTAGCCCTTGGTGTAGTCGAACTTCTCCACGGCGCGGATGAGACCGAGGTTGCCCTCCTGGATCAGGTCCAGGAAGAGCATGCCGCGGCCGGTGTACCGCTTGGCGAGCGAGACGACGAGCCGCAGGTTGGCCTCGAGCAGGTGGTTCTTGGCGCGGCGGCCGTCCTCGGCGATCCACTCGAGCTCCTCGAGCACCTTCGCGCTGACCTTGCCGCCCTTGGCGAGCTTCTCCTCGGAGAACAGGCCGGCCTCGATCCGCTTGGCGAGCTCGACCTCCATCTCGGCGTTGAGGAGCGGCACCTTGCCGATCTGCTTGAGGTAGTCCTTGACCGGGTCCGCGGTCGCGCCGGCGACCATGACCTGCTGCTCGGGCTCGCCGGACTCGTCGGCGTCGGAGACGACGAAGGTGCCTTCCTTCTCGTCCTCCTTGATGGTCGGGTCGACCGCGACGTCCTTCTCGAACTGCTCGTCGGGGATGTCGGGGAGGATCTTCTTGCCGTCGGGACCGACCACCTCGACCACGGCCGGCGCGGCCGCGTCGTCGATGGTGACGGCGGCCTTCTTCGCCGGTGCCTTCTTGGCCGTGGCGGCCTTCGTGGCGGGCGCCGTCGTCTTCTTGGCGGGCGCCGCGGCCTTCTTCGCCGGAGCGGCCTTCTTCGCGGTGGCGGTCTTGCGAGCCGAGGAGGTGGCGGCCACCGCGCGGTGGCCGCTGGTCACCGGAACGGCCACGGAGATGCCCAGCCCGCTCAGGTGCGCGAGCAGCGCCTTGAGGTGCTGCGGCGCGACCTCGGCCCGCTCACTGGCCTCACGGACCTGGTCGGGCGTGAGACTGCCCTGGGGCAGGCCTGCCTCGACGAGACCGGAGATGGCGGGATGGGACAACACCGCTGCGGGAAGCAGCTTGCGCGCGTTCGAAGACACGAACACCTCTCGTCGGATGATCAAGGGCGCGGCGAGGCAGGGGTAAAGTCAAGAGCCGCTTCCGTCATTCTGCCACGGCCCGGGTGAGGTCCTGACATCGACCGCTCCCCCGCGGCGGCTGCGGGCCGGTCAGCCGGTGGCCGCCTTGGCCGCCTTCGCGCTCTTCTTGAAGTCCCGGACCTTCTGCAGCGAGTCGGCGTCGACGACGTCGGCCACCGAGCGGAAACCGTCCTCGGCGTAGGCCCCCACGGCCTGCTCCCACCCGTCGGGGCGGACGCCGAGCTGCTTGGCCAGGAGGGCGACGAAGATCTGCGCCTTCTGCTTGCCGAACCCCGGCAGCGCGGTCATCCGGCGCATCAGCTCGGCCCCGGAGCCGGCCTCGTTCCACAGCCGCTCGGCGTGGCCGTCGTACGTCTCCACCACGATCCCGGCCAGGGTCTGCAGCCGCGCCGCCATCGACCCGGGGAAGCGGTGGATCGCGGGCGGCGTCGCGCACAGCGCGGCGAACTCCACGGGATCGGCGGCGGCGATCGCGGCCGGGTCGAGGGTGCCGAACCGGTCGAGCACCTTGGCCGGCCCACGGAACGCGTGCTCCATGGGGTACTGCTGGTCGAGCATCATGCCGACCAGGAGCGCGAACGGGTCGTCGGTGAGGACCTGGTCCGCGTGCGGGTCCTGGGTGATCTGGAGCGCCATGCACCCATCCTGCCCCACGTCACTCAACCCCGGGGACGGGTCGTTCGTGGAAGGCTGTGGAGGACCGTCATGGTCCCCCGGGACCCAGAGGAGAGGCCGATGACGCTCCGCTCCGCGCCCGCCGAGGCCGAGTTCGAGTCGTTCGTCAGGTCGGCGTGGCCGACCCTGCGCCAGGCCGCCTTCGCGCTCGCCGGCAACCGCGCCGACGCCGAGGACCTCCTCCAGACCGTGCTGACGCGGACCTACGCCCGCTGGCACGTGGTCGGCCGGGACGACCCGGTGGCCTACGTCCGACGCGCCCTGCTCAACGCGTACGTCGACACCTGGCGCCGGCGTCGGGTGCTGCGGGAGGAGCCGACCGAGGTGGTGCCCGAGCGCGCGACCCGCGAGGACGAGCCGGCCCGCGCGGACGACCGGGTCGACCTGGTCGGCCTGCTCGCGTCGCTCTCGGCGCGCGAGCGCTCGATGGTCGTGATGCGGCACTACCTGGACCTCTCGGAGCAGGACGTGGCCGATGCTCTCGGCTGCTCCGTCGGCACCGTCAAGAGCACCTGCTCGCGGGCGTTGAGGCGGCTGCGGGTCCCCGCGGGACCCCACGTGGAAGGACACTGACATGACGAACGCAGACCTCGCGTTCCGGCGAGAGATCGACGGACTGGAGACCGGCCTGTCCGAGCGGCCCGACGTGGACCGGATCGTCGCGGGCGGACGGCGACTGCGTCGGCGGCGCCACACCGCGGCCGGGCTGGCCGCGGCGGTGGTCGTCGCCGTCGCCGTCTCGACCCTGCTCACGCTGGGCGGGTCCGGCTCCTCCCCCGCGGTCGACGACTCGGCGCCGGACCCCGCAGCCCCGACCAGCCCGCTCGTCCCGGCACCCACGGTGGCGGACGACGACTTCGGCACCGGCATGCAGGCGGCGGTCACCGCGGCGCTGCCGGAGGCCCGCTTCACCGGCGAGGACCTGGCCGACCACTGGCGCTACCGGCCGTCCCTGGACGCCTTCGTCCCCCTGGCCTCGGATCCCGTCGACTGGGACTCGTTGTTCCAGTGGAGCCAGACCTACGCGCTCCCTGACCTGCTGCCGCTGGCGCTGCAGACGCAGTGGGAGCCGCGGTCGGACCTCCGGACCGCCTCCTGCGTCCCGGGCGCCTTCCTGGTCGAGAAGGACTGCTCGACCGCCACGTCCGACGGACGCACGGTCGTGGTGCACGACGGCGTCCGGCTCGACGGTCAGGAGCCGGACAGCTGGTCGCGCGGGATCTCGGTCTACACCGACGGCGCGAACGCCACGTCGTGGGTCCAGGTCTGGGCCCGGACCACCGCGCCGTCGTGGGCCGAGGCGCGCGACGAGCTGCCGTCGACCGACGAGCTCACCGCGCTCGCCCTGGACCGACGGTTGCTGCTCCCCGAGCCCGCCCGGTTGCCCGAGCAGACCCGCTGAGCAGGGTCAGCCCTCCGCCTTCACGGCGAGCACCGGGCACTGGGCGTCGAGCAGGATGCGCTGGGCGTTGCTGCCCAGGATCAGCTTGCCGACCGGCGAGCGGCGTCGCAGGCCGATCACGATGAGGTCCGCGCCGCTGGCCTCGGCGATGCCGATCAGGTCCTCGGCCGGCTCGAAGCCGCGGACGAGCTGGCGCACCTCGTGCTCGACCCCGGAGTCGGTCAGGCGCTGCTTGACCACCGCCATGGCCTCGTCGGCCTGGCGGGAGGCGGCGGCGTCGAGGTCGTCACCGCCCCGGTGGGAGTTGACCACGACGAGCCTGCTGCCGCGGAGCTTGGCCTCCTCGATGGCCCGACCCAACGCGGCCTCGCCCTCCGGCTTGGCGACGTAGCCGACCACGATCGTTCCCATCCGACAGTCCTCCCTGCTCCGAGCCCGGTGGACCCGGGTGACTCAGGGGCACCGTACCCAATCCGCAGGTCCGGCGGGAACCTGTGGACGAGCGCCGCGCGACCGGACCTCGCGGGGACACCATGGCCCGGTGCCCGCTCTCGTCGAACCCGTGCCCCGGCAGCGGGCGGTCGGGCTGCGTCGGGCGGTCCTCGCCTGGAAGGCCGCCGACCGGCGCGTCCGGCGCCCGGCGGTGGTGCATGTCGGTGACCCGGTGGGCACGGTCCTCACCTACCCGGCTCCCGACCCGGCCCTGGACCTGGCGGTGCGGACGGAGATCGTCGCGGCGCTGCTGCTGCGGGTGCGCGACCGGGTCGCCGACCCGACGGTCTGGCTCGGCCGGGCCGGCGACCTCACCTGGCAGGACGCGGACGCCGACTGGCTCGCCGCCGCGGCGGCCGCCACGCACGAGGCGGACGCTCGACCTCACCCTCGTCGTGGTCACCACGCACGGCTGGTGGGACCCGCGCAGCGGGGTCCACCGCCGGTGGCGACGGCTGCGGCAGCGCTGAGTCACTCCCGGCTCACTCCCAGGTGTGCACCGGGTCGTTGGTGTGCATGTGCGCGCGGTACTCCCCGGTGGTGGCCCGGAGCGCGTCGTAGGTGTCCAGGTCGGAGCGGGCCGCCATCTTGGCGACGAACCACTCGGCCCCGTTGGTCCCGATCTTGCAGCGCTGCTCGATCACGCCGAGCAGCCGGTCGCAGTCCTCCGCGGGCGTGCCCCAGGCCTGCAGCCCCTCGTGGGCCAGCGGCAGCAGGCGGCGCAGCACCAGCTCGGTGGCGCGGACGTGACCGATGCCGGGCCAGTAGAGCTGCGCGTCGATGCCCTGCTGGGCGGCGACGTGGAAGTTCTCCTCCGCGGCGCTGAAGGACATCTGCGACCACAGCGGCCGCTCGCTGGTCGCCAGGGCCCGGACCAGCCCGAAGTAGAAGGCGGCGTTGGCGATGGTGTCGACCACGGTCGGGCCGGCCGCGAGGATCCGGTTCTCGACGCGCAGGTGCGGCACTCCCCCGGAGATGTCGTAGACCGGCCGGTTCCAGCGGTAGATGGTGCCGTTGTGCAGCCGGAGCTCGGCGAGCTTGGGGACGCCGCCGGACTCCAGGACCTCGAGCGGGTCCTCCTCCTCGGTGATCGGCAGCAGCGCCGGGAAGTAGCGGACGTTCTCCTCGAACAGGTCGAACACCGAGGTGATCCACCGCTCGCCGAACCACACGCGAGGACGCACCCCTTGCGCCTTGAGCTCCTCGCTGCGGGTGTCCGCGGCCTGCTCGAAGAGCGGGATCCTGGTCTCGCGCCACAGCTGCTTGCCGAGGAGGTACGGCGAGTTGGCGCCGATGGCGAGCTGGACCCCGGCGATGACCTGGGAGGCGTTCCAGTACGCCGCGAAGTCCTCGGGCGAGGTCTGGACGTGGAACTGGGTGCTCGTGCAGGCGGCCTCCGGGAGGATCGACTCGGAGGTGGTCTGCAGCCGGTCCCGGCCGTTGATCGAGATCGCGATGTCCTCCCCGCGGGCGGCCAGGATCTGCTCGCTGAGCAGCCGGTAGCGCGGGTTGGCGCTGATCGAGCTCGGCGCCATGTGCCCCTCGGCGAGCGTCGGCAGGATGCCGATCATCACCAGGTGGGCGCCGACGGCGGCGGACTTGCTCTCGGCGTCGTTGAGGCTCCGCCGCAGGCTCTTCTCGAAGGTGTCCAGGCCCCCCTCACGGAGCTTGGCCGGCGCGACGTTGATCTCGATGTTGAACTGGCCGAGCTCGGTCTGGAAGTCCGGGTCGGCGATCGCCTCGAGCGCCTCCGCGTTCTTCAGCGCCGGGTCGTTGTGCTCGTCGACGAGGTTGAGCTCGACCTCGAGCCCGGTCATCGGGTCGTCGGTGTCGAAGCGCGCCTCGCGCAGCATCCGGGCGAACACGTCGAGGCAGCGGCGCACCTTCTCCCGGTGCCGGGTGCGATCGGCGCGCGTGAACTCCTGTGCCGCGACCTCTTCTCCCATGCGCCGACCCTAGTGGCTCGACCGGCTCTCAGGCCGGGAGTCCGGGGTCCGATCCCGCTCGCACGGCGTCCCACGCGGACGGTGGCAGCGCGCCGGCGAGGCTGTCGGCGAGCAGCCCGGCGAGGCGGTAGCCGGGGTCGCCCTCGCGGCACCGGTCGACGGCGCACCACGCCAGCGCCCCCTGCCCCGACACCCAGGCGGCGAAGCCGAGCAGGGCGGCCGGCGCCGCGACGTGGGAGGTGGGACTGCGCCGGACGACGTCGGTCCAGAAGGCGACATGCCGCACGGCGTCGGCGCGGGTCAGCGTCGTCCACGCGGCGTCGCGCACGCTGAGGTCGCGCAGCCCGGTCAGCAGCCGGGCGGTGTCGCCGGCCGGGAGGGTGGTGCCGTCGGCCACGCAGCGGCGCACGGTGGCCGCCGCCCACCCGGCCTCGGCAGCCGGCTGGTCGGGACCGGACCGGCCGGCCAGCGACCGGGTCACCTCCGCGACGCCCTCGGGCACCGCCGCGAGGGTCGCGGAGAGGTCGGCGCGCGAGCCGTGGGTCACCAGGCCGCGCAGCACCGCCTCGGCGGCGAACCGGTGCGCGGACACGTCGTACGGCGTCCCGGGCGCACCGTCCTCGCGCGGCAGCGGCCACCAGCACCGACCGTCCGCCACCAGCCGGCCGATCACCTCGATGCGCCGGCGCTCGAAGGCGTCCCGGACCCGGCCGGTCACCCGCTCGGCGAGCCGCAGGTCGGGCGTGTAGGCCACCAGCAGGACCCGGCGCACGCCGTGTCGCACCGCCGGATCCAGGAGGGCGCCGACGACCTCGCGCAGGGCCGCGGAGTCGGGTGGGAGGTCGACGCGCGCATGGAACGACTGCGCGGCGCCGAAGGTCAGCATCACCAGGGAGTCCTCGGGGACGAACCCGAGGACGACGGGCACCATCGCCAGCACGTCCTCGGGGCCGCGGGCGGTCAGGGTCATCGGGTCGTCGCTCATGCCCTGCACCGTCCCCGGGCCGCAGGTGCCCACACCGCGGCCGCGGCGGGCTGGGGAGGGACCGCCCGGGCGCCCGGCCTGTGCGCGTCGGGCGGGCCGTCGGCGGTGCGGGGTACGTTGCGCCCCATGCGTGCCGACGCGTCCGTGCTGCACCTGGACCTCGACGCGTTCTTCGCCGCCGTCGAGCAGCGCGACAAGCCGTCGCTGCGCGGCAAGCCCGTCGTGGTCGGCGGCGTCGGCGGCCGGGGCGTGGTGGCCACCGCGTCCTACGAAGCGCGCCGGTACGGCGTGCGCTCGGCGATGTCGACGCGCGAGGCCCGGTCGCGGTGCCCGCACGCGGCGTTCCTCAGCGGCCGGTTCCACGCCTACCGGGAGGCCAGCGAGCGGGTGATGGAGCGCCTGCGCGAGCTCTCCCCGCTCGTGGAGCCGCTGTCCCTGGACGAGGCGTTCGTCGACCTGGCCCGCGCCGGCCTGCCCGACCTGGGCGTGGAGACCGTGACCCGGGTCGCCGAGGAGCTGCGCGCCGCCATCCACGAGGTCACCGGCGGGCTGACCGCCTCGGTGGGCGTCGGGTCGTCGAAGTTCATCGCCAAGGTCGCCAGCGAGCTGGACAAGCCCGACGGGCTGGTGGTGGTCGCGCCCGGCACCGAGGTCGAGCTGCTCCGGCCCATGCACGTGACCGTGATCCCCGGCGTCGGCCCGGCCACGGCCGAGCGGCTGCGGCGGG
Organism: uncultured Actinomycetota bacterium; assembly: GCA_963713255.1. GTDB lineage: Bacteria > Actinomycetota > Actinomycetes > Propionibacteriales > Nocardioidaceae > Nocardioides. Next base: position 557,349 of record CAVQLC010000009.1, on the reverse strand, counting down.
CCGGCATCCACACCGTCGCCGACCTCGAGTCGGTCAGCGAGGACGAGCTCGTCCGGCTGCTCGGCAACGCCCACGGGCACGGGCTCTACCGGCTGGCGCGCGCCGAGGACGACCGGCCGGTGGTGGTGGAGCGCGGCACCAAGTCGGTGAGCGTCGAGGGCACCTACGACACCGACCTCACCGACCGCCGGCTCATGGAGGGGCTGCTCACCCGGCAGGCCGACGCGGTGGCCCGGCGGCTCAAGGCGAGCGCGCTGTCGGGGCGCACGGTCACCCTCAAGCTCCGGCTGCACGACTTCACCACGCTCAACCGGTCGACCACGCTGCCGTCCCCGACCGACAGCGCGGGCACCATCGCCCGGCTCGCCCGCGGCCTGCTCGCCGACCTCGACACCTCCGGCGGCGTGCGGCTGCTCGGCGTCGGCGTGTCCGGCCTGGCCGACTGGATCCAGGAGGACCTGTTCGGCGACACCGGCGACGGGAGCGACCCCGACGAGGAGCTGCCCCCGGACGTGCCCACGGGGCGGCACGTCGCCTGGGCTCCCGGGTCCGACGTCGTCCACGCCACGCTCGGCGCGGGCTGGGTGTGGGGCTCGGGGCGCGGCGTGGTGACGGTCCGGTTCGAGACCCGGGACAGCCCGGCCGGCCCGGTCCGCTCGTTCGCGGTCGACGACCCGGAGCTCAGCCCGTGGCAGGACGGCTGAAGCGCACCTCGTCGCCGGGCCTGAGCTGCGCGCAGCGGGGCAGGTCGTCGGGGTGCACGACGGCGACCACCGGGTAGCCGCCGGTGACCGGGTGGTCGTGCAGGAACACCACCGGCCGACCCGACGGCGGCACCTGGACCGCGCCCAGCACGATCCCCTCGCTGGGCAGCTCGCGGTCGTCGCGCCGCTCGAGGACGGGTCCGGTGAGCCGGAGTCCGACCCGGTCGGAGTCCGGGGACACGACGTACGACGCGGACGTCAGCGCCGCCCGGGCCGCCGGGTCCACCCAGTCCGCCCGGGGTCCCGGCAGGAGCCGCAGCGGTCCGGTGGCCGTCCGGGGCGGCGCGACGTCCAGCGGTGCGGGCGGACCGGCGCCCTCGCCCAGCGGCAGGACGTCGCCCGCGCGGAGCGGCTCCGGTCCGACGCCGGCCAGGGTGTCCCGGGACCGCGACCCCAGGACCGGCGGCACGGCGACGCCGCCGGACACCGCGACGTACGCCCGGACGCCCTGCCGGGCCGGCCCCACCGCGAGGACGGCACCGGCCCGCAGCGACACGGGTTCGGCGAACGGGACCGCCCGACCGTCGACCCGCACCTCGCTCCGGGCGCCGGTCACCGCGACGGTCAGGGCCCGGTCGACCCGCACCGACGCCCCCGTCATCGTGGTCTCCAGGACCGCCGCGTCGACGGGGTTGCCGACCAGGCGGTTGGCCAGTGCCGCGGCCGGGGCATCGAGGGCGCCCGCGAGCGGGACGCCGAGGTGGGCGTAGCCGTGCCGGCCGCGGTCCTGGACCGTGGTGAGCAGGCCGGGGTCGAGCACCGTGAGCGTCATCGGGCCACGAAGCTCACGCGGGTGCCGGGTGGCAGGAGGGCGGGGTCGTCCCGGGCCACGTCCCAGAGCCGTGCGTCGGTGCGGCCGAGGAGGCGCCAGCCCCCGGGCGACGAGGTCGGGTAGATCCCGCACCAGGTGTCCGCCAGGGCGACCGACCCGGCGGGCACCCGGGTGCGCGGCTCGGGCAGCCGCGGCACCGCCCAGGCCTCGGGCAGGCCGGCGAGGTAGGAGAAGCCGGGGGCGAAGCCGCAGAAGCTCGCGGTGAACTCGGTGCCGACGTGTCGCTCGACCACGTCGTCGACCGAGCACCGCCAGGCCCGCGCGACCGCTTCGAGGTCGGCACCGTCGTAGACCACGGGGATCTCCACGAGGTCCCCCTCGAAAGCGGCCGGGCCCGGCCGCCAGCCGGCGAGCCGGTCGACGAGCGCGGCGCGGTCCCGGACGCCGTCGAAGAGCACCGTCCGGGCGGCCGGCACCACCTCGCGCGCGGCGACCTGCTGCCCGCGGGCCCAGAGCGCGAGGGACAGCGCGTCGGCGGCGTCGTCGACCTCGACCAGCAGGGCGTCGAGGCCCACCGGCAAGAACTCCATGTGAACAGTCTGGCCGGAGCGGGCCGCGGCCTCGACACGGCCGCGCGGGCAGGCGACCATGGAGGGGAAAAGGGTGAGGGGCTCCGGATGGTATGAGCATCAGGAGCCCCTCGGCTTGACCGGGGAGGTGACGTCCGGTCGACCCCGACGCCGGCACCGACCCCGCCGGCCCCGTCACCGGGCCGCCGCGGCGAGCAGGCTCGCCGTGAGGATCTGTGCTGAACATCCGAGTCACCGCCCCCGCGAACGGGGTTGGTAGGAGAGTTCTACGGGTCCGGGGAAGGGCCGCGCAAGGGGTTCGGGAGAAGTTCCCGGGCCCTCCACAGAAGTCGTCCGCCCGTCCACAGGTCGCCGGTCCTCCTCCACAGAACGGGGGCCGATCTGTGGAGGACGGCGCCGTCAGCCGAAGGGCCGGACGCGGTACCCGGCGTCCTCGAGGGCGGCCCGCACCGCCCGCGCGTGGCCCACCGCGCCGGGGGTGTCCCCGTGCACGCACACCGAGTCGACGCCGGCCGCGAGGTCCACCGCCCGGGCCGCGATCGTCGCCGAGTCGTCCAGCACCGCGCCGGGCTCGGTCCGCGGCCGCAGCCGCCCGTCGTCGCCGTACGCCCGGTCCGGGAAGCCCTCGGTGCGGACGACCCGCCCGCCGTCGGCCGCGAGCGCGAGCACCAGGGCGCCGGGCATGCCGAGCACCGGCAGGTCGCCCGAGCCGTCGAGCACGGCGCGGGCCTGCTCCTCGTCGACGGCCACCCGGTGGTAGAGCGCGCCGTGCGGCTTGAGGTAGCGCACCGCGGTGCCCTCCTCGGCGGCGATCGCGCCGAGCGTCGTCACCTGGTCGGCCACCTGGTCGCGCAGCAGGGCGTACGGCACGTCGAGGGCGACCCGCCCGAAGCCGGGGCGGTCGTCGTAGGACACCTGGGCGCCGACCGCGACCCCGAGGCGGGCGGCGGCGGCGCACACCCGGCGCATGATCGCTCGGCTGCCGGCGTGGTAGCCGCAGGCGACGTTGGCGCTGGTCACGACCGCCAGGAGCCCGTCGTCGTCGGTGATCTCCTCGCCGAGGTCGGCGTTGAGGTCGACGGTCCGGATCATGGCGTGACGGCGCGCAGGTAGTGGTCCTCGGTCACCCGGTAGCCCAGCCGGTCGTACAGGCGGCGCGCGGCGACGTTGTGCGCGAACACGTTGAGCCCGACCCCGATCGCTCCCTCGGTCGCCGCCGTGCGGGCCGCGGCCTGCATGACGGCACGCCCCACCCCCCGGCCGCGCCGGTCCGGGTGCACCGCCACGTCGTAGACGAACCAGGTCGGGACCGATGTGTCGAGCCAGACGTAGCCGACGTCGTCGGCGCCCTGCCGAGCCGTCAGGAAGCGATGGCCGGCACTCGCCCGGCCGACCGGCAGCAGCTCACCCAGCTGCTTCCGCGCGGTGCGGACGGCCCGGTCCCGGGACTCGCCCGCCCGCTCCCGCTCGACCGCGTACTCGCTGGAGAGCCGGGCGAAGAACGTGTCGAACTCGGCCTCCGACATGGGCTCGACCCGCACGTCTCCGGGCTCGGGTAGCGGCCCGTCCAGGTCGAGCCGCAGGTTCGTGGCCATCAGCGTGAAGCCGCCGCCGTCGACCATCGCGCGCTGGCCGGCGTTCCCAGCGACCACGCCGGCCCGCAGCTGCACCGACGACCAGGAGCGGGCCCGGTCGAGCACCACCTCCCGCAGGGCCGGGCCGTCGGCGGGGTCGTCGAGCCAGGCGTCGTAGACGTCCGTCGTGTCGCCCTCGTGGCCCAGCCAGGCGACGCCGACGACCGCGCCGTCGCGGACCACCTCGCTCACGTGCGACCCGGGCAGCAGGCTCGCCACGATCCAGTCCGCCCGGGCGCGCGCCGGGCCCGGATCGCCGTACTGCGCCAGCGTCCGCGCGGTCACGACCCGCTCGGCCAGGCGGCCCGCCCACGCGTCGGGGTCGGGCACGTCGCGCAGCTCCAGGCTCACCCGGGCACTGTAGAACGCGGCCGCCACCCGCCCCGCTAGCGTGGCCGCATGCCCGACGCCCTCACGCCTCCCGTCGCCGCCACCCGGCCGGTGACCACCACGCACCACGGCCGCGAGCGGGTCGACGCCTACGACTGGTTGCGGGTCAAGGACGACCCCGAGGTCACCGGCTACCTCGAGGCCGAGAACGCCTACACCGAGGAGCGGACGGCCCACCTCGCCGACCTGCGGAAGTCGATCTTCGAGGAGATCAAGGCCCGCACCCTGGAGACCGACCTCTCGGTGCCCACGCGCCGACGGGGCTACTGGTACTACTCGCGCTCCTTCGAGGGCAAGGAGTACGGCGCCAGCTGCCGCGCCCCGGTGGCCGACGCCGACGACTGGACCCCGCCGCAGCCGGCCGAGGACGCCACGGCGGACCGACCGGCGCTGCCCGGCGAGGAGCTGCTCCTGGACCTCAACGCGCTCGCGGAGGGTCACGAGTTCTTCTCCATGGGGGCCTCGTCGGTGAGCCTGGACGACCGGCTGCTCGCCTACTCCACCGACACCAACGGCGACGAGCGCTACACCGTGCGCGTCAAGGACCTCGCCACCGGCGACCTGCTGCCCGACGTGGTCACCGGTGTGCTCGGCGGCGTCACCTGGAGCCCGGACGGCCGGGACCTGTACTACGCGACCGTCGACGACACCTGGCGCTCCGACAAGGTGTGGCGGCACCGGCTCGGCACCGCCCAGGCCGACGACGAGCTGGTGTTCCACGAGACCGACGGCAGGTTCTGGGTCGGGGTCGGGCGCAGCCGCTCCGACCGGTTCCTGCTGATCGCGTCGGGCTCGAAGACCACGACCGAGAACCGGTTCCTCGACACCCAGGACGAGGACGCCGGCTGGCAGCTCTTCGCCGAGCGTCGCGACGGCCTCGAGCACCACCTCGAGCACGCGGTCATCGGGGGGAAGGACGTCTTCCTGGTCCTGCACAACGGCACGGGAGCCGACTTCGAGCTGGCCACCACGCCGGCCGCGCCCACCCCGCCCGAGGCCTGGCGGCCGCTGATCGCCCACGACCCCACCGTCCGGCTGGAGGACGTCGACGCGTTCGCCACCCACCTCGTGGTGCAGCAGCGCAGCGAGGGGCTCACCCAGCTGCGGATCCTCGACCTCGACGAGGACGGGGTGCGCGACGACCACCTCGTGGAGTTCCACGAGGAGGTCTACACCGTCGGTGGCGGCAGCAACCCGTCCTTCGACCAGCCGCTGGTGCGCCTGGGCTACACGACGATGGCCGTCCCCGCGTCGGTCTACGACTACGACGTCGCGGGCCGGACGCTCGCGCTGCGACGCAGGACGCCGGTGCTGGGGGGCTACGACCCCGCCGACTACGAGGAGCACCGGCTCTGGGCGCCGACCCCGGACGGCGAGCGGGTGCCGATCTCGCTGGTGGTCAAGCGGGACCGGCCGGCCGGGCCCGTGCCGCTGCTGCTGTACGGCTACGGCGCCTACGAGTACTCCATCGACCCCTACTTCTCCGTCGCCCGCCTCTCGCTCCTCGACCGCGGCGCCGCCTTCGCCATCGCGCACGTCCGCGGCGGCGGCGAGATGGGCCGGCGCTGGTACGACGACGGGAAGCTGGACCGCAAGCAGCACACGTTCACCGACTTCGTCGCCTGCGCGCGGCACCTCGTGGACGAGGGCTGGACCACCCCGGACCGGATCGTCGCCGAGGGCGGCAGCGCGGGCGGGCTGCTGATGGGCGCGGTGGCCAACCAGGCCCCCGAGCTCTTCGGCGGGATCGTCGCCCAGGTGCCGTTCGTGGACGCCCTGACGAGCATGCTGGACGCCACGCTCCCGCTGACCGTCATGGAGTACGACGAGTGGGGGAACCCCGAGGACGACCCGGCCGTCTACGACTACCTGGCCGGCTACGCGCCGTACGACAACGTGGCGGCCCTCGACTACCCGCCGATCCTCGCGGAGACCTCGCTCAACGACACCCGGGTCCTCTACGTCGAGCCGGCCAAGTGGGTGGCGCGGCTGCGGGCGACCGCGACCGGCCGACGGGACTTCCTGCTCAAGACCGAGATGTCCGCCGGGCACGGCGGCGTCTCGGGCCGCTACAAGTCCTGGCACGACCGCGCCTTCTCCCTGGCGTGGATCCTGGACCGGATGGGGCTGGCCTGACCGCGCTGCGCGAGCGCCTCGCCTGGCGCGGGCGCGAGGTCGCCTGGGACCGGCTCGGCTCCGGGCCCGACGTGGTGCTCTGCCACGGCACGCCGTGGTCCTCGGCGCTGTGGCGTCCGCTGGCCGAGCGCCTCGCCGCCGCGCACACCGTGCACCTGTGGGACATGCCCGGCTACGGCGCCTCCTCCAAGCACCCCGAGCACGCCGTCGACCTCGGCGTGCAGGGCCGGCTGTTCACCGACCTGCTCGCCCACTGGGGCCTGGCCGCCCCGCACGTGGTCGCCCACGACATCGGCGGTGCGGTCAGCCTGCGGGCCCGGCTGCTGCACGGCGCGGCGTACGCGTCCCTCGCGCTCGTCGACGTCGTGGCGCTGCGCCCCTGGGGGTCGCCGTTCTTCCGGCTGGTCCAGGAGCACGCCGACGTCTTCGGGCAGCTGCCGTCCGCCATCCACCGGGGCGCGGTCGAGGCCTACGTCCGGGGCGCCAGCCACCGCGGCCTCGACGACGGGCAGCTGGCGACCCTGGTGGCCCCGTGGCTCGGCGAGGAGGGCCAGGCGGCGTTCTACCGGCAGATCGCGCAGGCCGACGAGCGCTTCACCGACGAGGTCGAGCCCCGGCTCGGGGAGCTGGACCTCCCCGTGCACGTCGTCTGGGGAGCCGAGGACACCTGGATCCCGCCGGACCGCGCCGAGCGGCTGGCGGCCCTGGTCCCGGGCGCCTCCCTGGACGTCCTCGAGGGCGCCGGCCACCTGGTCCAGTACGACGCCCCGGAGGCCCTGCACGCCACGCTCGCGGCCTGGCTGTCCGCCCGGTCCCGGGGTCGGGCCTGAGAAGTCCCTGAGAGTTCGGCCGCGAGGCAACTAGCGGGGCCTCGAGAACGTATTTCCTGGTGAAGGCCACCGACCGGCCCGGGGAATCCCCGGCACCACGCGGGCGTTGGACACAAGAGTGCGGGACGCGACTGAGCGCGACGCATGGGGACACGCAGGGAGGTCGTGACATGGCAACGCGAATGGCAACCAGGACTCGCGAGATCGAGGGACGCGACAGCGTCGGCCTCTACCTCGACGAGATCGCACGCAACCCCCTGCTCGACGCCGCCCTCGAGGTGGAGCTGTCGAAGACGATCGAGGCCGGGCTGATGGCCGAGGCACTGCTCGCCGAGGGCCGGGTCGGCCGCCGCAAGGGCGGCGCGCCGGGCTACGCCACCCAGGAGGAGCTCGAGTGGCTCGCCGAGGAGGGCCGCCAGGCGGTGACGACGTTCATCAACGCCAACCTGCGCCTGGTGGTCTCGATCGCCCGGAAGTACGGACGCGCCCAGATGCCGATGCTGGACCTGATCCAGGAGGGCAACACCGGCCTGATCCGTGCGGTCGAGAAGTTCGACTACACCAAGGGCTACAAGTTCTCGACCTACGCCACCTGGTGGGTGCGCCAGGCCATCACCCGCGGCATCGCCCAGCAGGCCCGGGTCGTTCGGCTCCCCGTGCACGTGGTGGAGGAGCTCAACCAGGTGGGCGGCGCCCGCCGCACCCTCGAGCGGCAGCTGGGCCGGGACCCCGACCCCACCGAGATCGCCGCGGAGCTCGGGCTCGACGTGGACCGGGTGCTCGACCTGATGGCGTGGGGTCGCGAGCACGTCTCGCTCGACTCCCCCGTCGACGAGGACGGCGACACGTCGCTGGGTGACCTGATGGCGCAGGAGACCGCGCCCGGGCCCGACCTCAGCGTCCTGGACGTCGAGGCGCGCGACCGTCTCAACGCCCTCGTCTCGCAGCTCGACGACCGGGCGGCCGACATCATCCGGTCCCGCTACGGGCTCACCGACGGCCGCCAGCACAAGCTGGCCGACATCGGCGTGAAGCACGGCATCTCCGCCGAGCGGGTCCGCCAGCTCGAGCGGGAGGCGCTGCAGAAGCTGCGCCGGCTCGGCGACCCCGACCTGGCCGCCTGAGCAACGGCCCTCACCCCGCCGCGGCCACCAAGGCCGCGGCGGCGGCCTGGGCGCGCGCCGTGGCGTCCAGCGGGACGGGCACGGCGGCCGACTGACGCTGCTGCCAGAGCTGGAGGGCGACCACCCGGGCGGCGGCCTCCTCGGCCCGCTCCCGGCTGACCTCGCCCGACTCGATCGCGGCGGTCACCACCGCGTGGGTGTTCCGGGTGTCGGCCGGCATCAGCAACAGGTCCGCTCCGGCGTTGAGCGCCGTGACCGCGGGCTTCTCGCGGCCGGCCACCGCGCCCATGCCCAGGGAGTCGGTGATGGTCACGCCCTCGAAGCCCAGCTGGTCGCGCAGGTAGTCGTAGACCGTGGCGGCCAGGCTGGCCGGAGTGCCCGGCGCGAGTGCCTCGACGTCGAGGTGGCTGACCATGACCGCCGGCGCGTGCGCGGCCACGGCGGCCTCGAACGGTCGCAGGTCGCGGGCCTCGAGCTCCTCGAGGGTGGCGTCGAGCACCGGCATCACGTCGTGGCTGTCGGCCGTCGCGCCCCCGTGGCCCGGGAAGTGCTTCGTGGTCGAGACCAGCCCGGCCGCGTCGTACCCGGTCACCGCGGCGGCGGTGGCCTCGGCGGCGAGGGCGGGGTCCGAGGAGGGCGACCGGCTCCCGATCGTGGGGTCGGCCGCGCCGATGGTGACGTCGGCGACGGGAGCGAAGACCCAGGTGAAGCCCAGCTGCCGCAGCTCCAGGGCCGTCGACCGGGCCGCGTCGGTGACCACCTGCTCGCCCGTCCCGGGGTCGGCGGCGATCGCCTCGCCCGCCTCGGCGAAGGCCGGGAAGTCCGTGGCGACGCCGCGCAGGTGGGCGACCAGGCCACCCTCCTGGTCGACCCCGACCACCGCCGGGAAGGACCGGCCGTCGTCGGCGACCGCCTCGCTGACCGCCGCCGTGGTGGCCAGCACCTGCTCGCCGTCCACCACGTTGTCGTTGGTGACGCAGACGCCCGCGAGGTGCAGGTCGCGCACCATCGCCCCCGCCTCCTCCGGGTCGGTCCCCTGGTAGCGGCCGACGATGACCTGGCCGGCCAGCTGCTCGGGTGTCCAGTCCGCGACCAGGGCCTGCGCCTGCGCCAGCTCGCCGGCCGTCGGACCCCAGGCCAGGACCTGGTCGGGGTCGGTCGCCTCGGAATCCGAGCCTCCTGCGGTCTCGGGCGCCCCCGAGCCGGTCGGCGGGTCGGACGCCGACGGCGACCCGTTCAGGGGAGCCGGGCTGGCCACCGCGGTCCACACGGTCACGCCGGCCACCACCGCCACCACGCCGGCCGCCGCGGCCGGCCAGGCGCGTCGGCGCCGGGGCATCTCCTTGCGGTGGCGGCTCACGTCCAGCAGCGTAATCGGCGGGGCCACACCGGTTCGGTACCGTCCCCTCGTGCAGATCGCGTCGCTCCTCCTCGCTCCGCTCGCCGCACTGCTGCTGGCCGCCCCCGCTCCCGCCGCCACGCCGGCTGCGCCCGTCCGCGCCGAGGTCCGTGCGGACGTCCACTGGGTCGGCACCGGCACGCCGGCGAGCTGCACGTCGAAGGCGGTGGTGCGCGCGGTCGCCACCGGCGGCGTGATCCGCTTCCGGTGTGGTCCCGACCCGGTCACCATCGAGATGCGGCGCACCGCCAAGGTGGTCAACACCAGCCGCCGCGTGGTGATCGACGGCGGCGGGCTGGTGACGCTCAGCGGCGGCGACCGGCGCCGGATCCTCTACCAGAACACCTGCGACCCGAAGCAGGTCTGGACGACGTCGCACTGCCAGGACCAGGCCACCCCGCGGCTGGTCCTCCGAGACCTGCGCCTGGTCCACGGCGACGCCACCGGCGAGACCCTCGACGGCGGGGGTGGCGGTGCGGTCTTCGTCCGCGGTGGCCGGGTGAAGATCGTCCGCTCGACCTTCGAGGACAACCGGTGCGACCCGACGGGACCCGACCTCGGCGGTGGCGCCGTCCGGGTGCTGTCCCAGCACGACGGCCGGCCGGTGCGGGTGGTCGGCAGCACGTTCCTGCGCGGCGTGTGCAGCAACGGCGCCGCGCTCAGCAGCATCGGGGTGTCGTGGGAGGTCCGGGACACGGTGTTCAGGGACAACCGCGCGGTCGGCCGGGGTGCGAACCCGGAGCGACCGGGGACGCCGGGCGGCGGCTCGGGAGGCGCGATCTACGCCGACGGGAACGACTTCCGGGTGGTGCTCGACGGGGTCACCATGACCGGCAACCACGCCCGCGAAGGAGGTGGCGCGGTGTTCTTCGTCAGCAACGACCGGACCGGCACCCTGACCATCGACTCCTCCAGGCTGAGCGGCAACCCCAGCGACGGCTTCGAGACCGATCCGGGGATCTTCTTCCTCGGTCGGCGCCAGACGATCGTCGACTCGGTCGTCGAGTGAGCTAGGCGGTCGCGACCCGGGCGCCGGACTCGAAGGCCTGGATGATCGCGGTCGCGAGGTCCACGGCCCGCTGCCCCGCACGCGCGTGGACGGGCGGCTCGGCGCCGGCGCGCAGGGCGTCCAGCACCGCGTCGACGTGCCGGTCGAAGGTCGTGTGGAAGCCGCGCCCCGGGTCGTTGAAGTAGCCCGCCTGCCACACCTCGTGCACCTCGCTGCCGACCGTGGACAGGGTGAGCCGCGCGACGGTGTCCTCGACCAGAGCCCGGCCCAGGGTGCCGTTGACCTCGAGGTGCTGGGCACCCGGGTAGGCGTACGACGAGTCGTAGCTGCCGAGCATGGTGCCCACCGCCCCGGACGCGAACGCCAGGGCGACCGCGAGGGTGGTGTAGGTGCCGGGACGCACCATGTCGGTCATCTGGGCGGTCACCGAGGCGATGGGCCCGACCAGGTGCTCCAGCATGTCCAGGCCGTGGCACTGCGTCTCGATCAGGTTCGCGTGCGGATGGGTCCCGAAGTTGGGCTCGCCGCCGAAGCGCCAGGTCGCGAAGACGATCTCGCCGAGACGGCCCTCGTCGATCGCCGCCTTGGCGCGCTGGACGGCCTCGGCGTAGCGGTGGTTGAAGTTGATCGCGAAGAACACCCCGCGCGCAGCCGCCTCCGCGACGAGCACGGCCGCCTCGGCGGAGTCGAAGACCAGCGGCTTCTCGACGAGCAGCGGCACGCCGCGGCGGACCAGGTCCAGGGTCGGCGCGAAGTGCACCTCGTTGGGCAGGCACACGGTGACCAGGTCGGGCTGCTCGGCCGCCAGCATGATGTCCACGTCGGTGTAGGCCCGCGTCCCGTAGGCGTCGGCACGCGCGGCCGTCCGGCCCGGGTCCCGGCCGACGACCCCGACCAGCTCGGCGTCCGCCCGCGTCGAGAACACTCTCGCGTGCTGGGCCGCCCACTGGCCGGTGCCCACGACGGCCACCCGGACGGGCTCGTGACGGGAGGCTCATCGCAGTGCCTCGTAGACCTCGGCCACCCGGGTGCGCAGGTCGTCGAGCGTGCCGGTGTTGTCGACGACGTACGTCGCCACGGCCAGCCGCTCCTCGCGGGTCGCCTGCGCGGCGATCCGGGACCGCGCCTCCTCGGCGCTCAAGCCACGCTCTTTCGTCATCCGCTCCACCTGGGTCTCCTCGGGCACGTCCACCACGATCACCGCGTCGAACGACGCCGCCTGGCCGGTCTCGGCGAGCAGCGGGATGTCGTGGACCACGATCGCCCCGTCCGGAGCCTGGGCCTCGAGCGCGGCCGCCCGGGCCCGCACCCGCGGATGGATGATCGCCTCGAGGGTCCGACGCCGGGCGGGGTCGGCGAACACGACCGCTCCCAGCGCCGCGCGGTCCAGGGCGCCGTCGTCGGTGAGCACGTCGGGACCGAACGCCGCCACCACCTCGGCCAGCCCCTCGGTGCCGGGGGCCACGACCTCGCGCGCCAGGAGGTCGGCGTCGACGACCACGGCCCCGAGCTCGGCGAGGAGCGCCGAGACGGTGCTCTTGCCCGCGGCGACGCCGCCGGTGAGACCCACCCGCATCTCAGCCCTCCCCCAGCTGTCGCAGGATCCGGTCGAGCGTTCGACGGTCGCGCGCGGGCAGCACGGCGAGGAACTCCTCGGTGGCCTCCCGACGGACCTCGTCGAGGGCGGCGGCCCGCTCGCGGCCCTCGTCGGTCGGCTCGACGCAGGTGGCGCGCCGATCATCGGGGTCGGCCACCCGGCGCACGAGCCCCGCCTCCTCCAGCGCGTCCACGACCTCGGTGGCCGACCGGGGCGCGATCCGCAGGTGCTCGGCCAGCACGGACAGGCGGACGGAGTGGTGCTCGCAGACGATGCGCAGGGCGCGGCCCTGGGCCGGCGTCACGCCGGCGCCCGCCATCGCCGCGCCGAACCGGCGACGCAGCTGCCGGGCCGTGCCGAGCAGCAGCTCCCCCGTCGTGTCGGTCATGGGCGCCACCCTACCCGATTTGCCTTGCAACCTCAAGGTGAGGTAACCTCAGCATATTCGTATCGAAGCAACGCCAGAGAGCGAGGTGGTCGCATGGACGACCTCACCGAGTCCCGCCGCGGTGGACGCGGCCCCGGCCGGTCGGGACGCCCCGACCCCGCCGACCAGAAGCAGCTCGCCGACTCGCCCGTGTCGCTGGCCCGGATCGCGCGCCTGTTCGCGCCGTACCGCGGCCGCCTGGGCGTCATCGTCGCGCTCATCGTCGTCAGCTCCGTCATCGGACTGGCCCAACCGTTCCTGGTCCGGAACCTCATCGACGAGGCCCTCCCCCAGCAGGACGTGACGCTCCTGCTGGCGCTCGTCGGCGGCATGATCGCGGTCGCGGTCGTCGGCGCCGTCCTGGGCGTGCTCCAGACCTGGCTGTCGACCGCGGTCGGCCAGCAGGTGATGCACCGCCTGCGCACCGACCTGTTCGCGCACCTGCAGCGCCAGTCGATCGGCTTCTTCACCCGCACCCGCGGCGGGGAGGTGCAGTCACGGCTCACCAACGACATCAACGGCATGCAGGGCGTGGTCACCTCCACCGCCACGTCCGTGGCGTCGAACCTGACCGTCGTGGTGGGCACCGCGGTGGCGATGGCCGCCCTGAGCTGGCGGCTCGCGCTGCTCTCGCTGATCGTGCTGCCGCCGGCGGTGTGGCTGACCCGCCAGGTCGCCCGGATGCGGCACGCGATCACCTCCCAGCGCCAGCGCGCGCTGGCGGACCTGCACGTCCAGGTCGAGGAGAGCCTGTCGGTCAGCGGCGCCCTGCTCACCCGCACCCTCGGCGCCGCGCCGGCGATGACCGCGCGCTTCACCGAGACCAGCGAGGACCTGATCGGCCTCGAGGTCCGCTCGCAGCTCGCCGGTCGCTGGCGGATGGCCACCATGACCGTGCTCTTCGCCGCCATCCCGGCGCTCATCTACCTCACCGCCGGGCTCCCGGCCACGTCCGGCGGGATGACCATCGGCACGCTGGTCGCCTTCACCGGGCTCCAGGGCAGCCTGTTCCGGCCGCTCATGGGCCTGCTCAACGTGGGGGTGTCGATCACCGCGTCGCTGGCGCTGTTCAGCCGGATCTTCGAGTACCAGGACCTCCCCGTGGAGATCGACGACCCCACCGCGCCGGCCGCCCTGGGCGCCGCCCTCGGTGTGGTGCGCCTGGAGGACGTCTCCTTCGCGTACGACGAGGGGTCGGCCGAGGTGCTGCGCGGCATCGACCTGACGGTCCCGGCCGGCGGCAGCCTCGCGCTGGTCGGCGAGACCGGGTCCGGCAAGAGCACGCTGGCGTCCCTGGTGGCCCGCCTCCACGACCCCACCGCGGGCCGGGTCACCCTCGACGGCCACGACCTGCGGGACCTGGCCCTGGCCGACGTCGCCGCCGCAGTGGGCGTGGTGACCCAGGAGACCTACCTGCTGCACAGCAGCATCCGGGACAACCTGCGGCACGCCCGGCCGGAGGCGACCGACGACGAGATCGAGGACGCCTGCCGCGCGGCGCGGATCCACGACCTGGTGGTCTCGCTGCCCGACGGCTACGACACCGTGGTCGGCGCCCGGGGACACCGGTTCTCCGGCGGTGAGAAGCAGCGGCTCGCGATCGCCCGCACGCTCCTGCGCGACCCACGGGTGCTGGTGCTCGACGAGGCCACCAGCGCGCTCGACAACGAGACCGAGCGGGCGATCCAGGCGGCGCTCGACGAGGTGAGCCGCGGCCGGACCACGATCACCATCGCGCACCGCCTCTCGACCGTGCGCGACGCCGACCAGATCGCGGTGCTCGACCGGGGCCGGGTCGTCGAGCTCGGCACCCACGAGGAGCTGTTGCTGCGCGGCGGACGTTACGCCGCGCTGGTGCGGGGTGGGCTCGGCACGCAGCGCGAGGCGGCCTAGGAGTCCGTCGACGGACCGGTGACGAACACCGCGTCGACCTGGGTCGACACCGCGACGTCCTGCGGGGTGAACGCCAGCTCGCCGCCCCCGGCCGCGCCGCGCGCGAACGAGGCGATCCCGACGCCCCCGGTCGGCGCCAGACCCTCGCCCAGCATCCCGGCATCCGCCAGCGCGACCACCCGCACCGGCCCGAGGCCCAGGGCGTCGGCGTACGCCTGCGCCCGGTCCCGCGCGTCCCGCACCGCGGCGACGCGGACCTGCTCGACGAGGTCGCGCTTGCGGGCCTCGGTCAGGGTCCAGTCGATGCCCTGCAGGCTCACCCCGTCGACGCCCATCGCGACGCCCAGCCAGTCGCTCAGCCGGGCGAAGTCGGAGAACTTCGCCTGCAGCTCGACCTGCGCGTGGTGGACGAGCGGCAGCAGCTTGCCGTCCTGGTTCCACGGCCGGTGCGCCCAGGTGCGGAGCTGGTCGCTGCTCCACCACGTGACCGGACCGCGGTCGCCGTCGTGGAGGTCGCGCAGGTCCTCGGTGAGGGCGGTCGCCGCCCGGGTGGCGGCGGCGTGCACCGCGGCCGGCGCCGGGCCCTCGAGCCCGACCCGGACCTGCACGGTGGCCCGCTCGGGGCGCCGGTACTCGGTGTGCGAGCCCCGGACGGTGATCCTCGGACCGGGCTCGGTCAGCACGCGAACTGCCGGCGGTACTGCTGCGGGCTCACGCCGCGCACCCGGGTGAAGTGGTGGCGCAGGGCGCCGGCGTTGCCGAAGCCCACCTCGCCCGCGATCCACTCCACCGGGTGGTCGGTGAGCTCGAGCAGCTCCTCGGCCGCCCGGACCCGCTGCTGGGTCACCCACTGGTGCGGGGTGGTGCCGGTCTCCGCCCGGAAGCGGCGCGCGAAGGTGCGCGAGGACATGTGGTGCTGGCGCGACAGCCGGTCGACGCTGAGGTCCTCGCCGAGGTTCTCCACGATCCACGAGAGCACCGGTCCCAGGGTCTCGGCGTCGCAGTCGGGGACCGCCCGGGCGATGAACTGCGCCTGGCCACCGTCGCGGTGGGGCGGCACCACCATCCGGCGGGCCGCGGCCGCGGCCACCCGCGCACCGAACTGCTGGCGCATCAGGTGCAGCGCCGCGTCGAGACCGGCCGCCGAGCCGGCACCGGTGACGATGGTGCCGTCCTGGACGTACAGGACGTCGGCGTCGACCTTGGCGGCCGGGAACGCGTCGGCGAGCTCCTCGACGTGCCGCCAGTGGGTGGTGCAGCGCCGGTCGTCGAGCAGTCCGGCCTCCCCCAGCACGAAGGCCGCGGTGCAGTGCGCGAACACGAAGGCACCGCGATCGTGCGCGGCGCGCACGAGCTCGGCCACCTCGGGCGACGGGTCCCGGAACCGACGCTTCGGGGCCACGCACACCAGGTCGGCGTCCGCGACCGCGTCGAGCCCGTGCTCGACGAAGAGGTCGAAGCCGGAGGCGCCGGTGACCCGGCCGGGCCGCGGCGTCGCGACGGTGAAGTCGAACACCGGGTTGTCGTCCTCGGGGTGGTAGGGCTCCGCCCACACCTCGCACATGGCGCCGAGCCCGAACGGCTCGGCCTCCTCCTGCACGATCACGGCCACTTTGCGCATGAGCCAGAGTCTGCCACGACAGGTGGCAGATAATCAACGGAGAGTGGCTTTACTGCCACTGGTGGCAGCAACGCCGCGGTCGCAGAATTACTGCCATGACCATTCTCGTAGTGATGTTGATCCTGGCCCTGGCCCTCGCGGTCGGCGCCGTCCTGCTGGCCCGTCACGACGGCCGCGGCCCGTCCGCACCGCCCCGCTCCCACTTCGACGACCCCCAGTTCCGCTCCCCCGGCCTGCACGCCTGAGCTCCTCAGGCCGGTCGCGACGCAGACCTGGTGACGCGGTACCGCACGAACGACGGCACGGCCAGGGCGGCGATCACGGTCCCGATCACGACCAGGACCCCGCCGCCCGGCCGCGGCCGCCGCCGTGCCGACCGCCGCGGCCGCGACCCCGTGGAAGGTGTCGGCGAGGCGCGGCCCACCGGCCACCACGACGATGAAGACGCCCTGGAGGCGGCCCCGGACCTCGTCGCTCGCCGCGGTCATCAGCATCGCGTTGCGGAACGCCGACGACGCCATGTCGGCGGCCCCGCCGACCACCAGCATCAGGAGGGCGACCAGCAGCATCGGGAGCTGCCACCGGTCCGCCAGCCCGACCGCGAGGCCGAAGCCGACCATCGCGAACCCCCAGATCAGGATGCAGACGATGACCGCCCGGCCCTGGGCCTCGACCCGCGAGACCCAGCCGCTGAAGACCCCGCCGAGGACCGCGCCGGCGGGGATGGCGGCGAACAGCAGCGCGAACACCAGCCCACCGGCGTCGGGCCCGCCGAAGTCCACGTGCGCGATCTCCGGGAACAGCGCCCGGGGCATGCCGAAGATCATCGCGATCAGGTCGACGACGAAGGACATCAGCAGCACGGGCTGGTGCCGCAGGTAGGCGAACCCGTCCGCCACCGCCCGGAGGCCGGGCACCCCGGCGCGCGCGTGGAGGACGGGCAGCTTCGGCAGCCGGACCACCGCCGAGAGGGTGGCGAGCAGGGTGAGCGCGTCGACCAGGTAGAGCCACTCGATACCGACCACCGGGATCAGCACGCCGGCCACGAGCGGCCCCGCGATCGCCCCGGCCTGGAAGACGGTGATGTTGAGCGCCGTCGCCGCCGGGAGCTGCTCCAACGGGACGATCTTGGGCAGCACCGCGCTCCGGGTCGGCTGGTTGACCCCGAAGAACGCCTGCTGCACCGCGAACAGCGAGAGCAGCACCCACACGTTGGTGCCGCCGAGCGCGGCCTGCAGCCAGAAGAGGCCGCTGGTCACGATCAAGCCCGATCGTGGTGACGACGAGGATGGTGCGTCGGTCGAACACGTCGGCCAGCGCGCCGCCGTACAGGCCGAAGATCACCAGCGGCACCAGGCCGAAGATCCCGGTCAGGCCGACGTACGCCGACGAGCCGGTCTCGGCGTAGATCTGCGCGGGCACCGCCACCACCGTGAGCTGGGCGCCGATGACGGTGACGATGTTGGCGACCCACAGCCGCCGGAAGTGCGGGTTGCGCAGCGGTCGGGTGTCCGCGACCAGGTCCGAGAGGCGCGCCACGAGGGCAGAACCTACGCTCCGGGTGCGGCCGGAACGACAGCAGGCCCGCCGGGAACCCGGCGGGCCTGCTGGTGGAACGTGGTGGTGCTAGCGGGTCAGGCGCCCCCGCCGGTCAGCTTGTCGCGCAGGGCCTGCAGCGCCTCGTCGGACGCGAGCGAGCCACCACTGGTGGTCTCGGACTCGGTCGTCTGCTCGGGAGCGGAGTCCGAGCTGTACGACGTGGCCTCGCTGGCCTCCGCCTCGGCGACCTTGGCCTCGGCCTGCTGCTTGACGTGGGCCTCCCAGCGGGTGTGGGCCTTGGCGTACTGCTCCTCCCACACGGCGCGCTGCTCGTCGAAGCCCTCGAGCCACTCCCCCGTGTCGGGGTCGAAGCCCTCGGGGTAGATGTAGTTGCCCTGGTCGTCGTAGGTCGCCGCCATGCCGTAGAGCGTGGGGTCGAACTCCTCGACCTCACTGGCCGCGGCGGTCTCGTTGGCCTGCTTGAGGGACAGCGAGATCCGGCGACGCTCGAGGTCGATGTCGATGATCTTGACCATGACGTCGTCGTTGACCTGGACGACCTGCTCGGGGATCTCGACGTGACGCTCGGCGAGCTCGGAGATGTGCACCAGGCCCTCGATGCCCTCCTCGACGCGGACGAACGAGCCGAAGGGCACCAGCTTGGTGACCTTGCCCGGCACGATCTGGCCGATCTGGTGGGTGCGGGCGAAGTGCTGCCAGGGGTCCTCCTGGGTCGCCTTCAGCGACAGCGAGACGCGCTCGCGGTCCATGTCGACGTCCAGCACCTCGACGGTGACCTCGTCACCGACGGTGACGACCTCCGACGGGTGGTCGATGTGCTTCCACGACAGCTCCGAGACGTGCACCAGACCGTCGACGCCGCCGAGGTCCACGAACGCACCGAAGTTGACGATCGAGGACACGACACCCTTGCGGATCTGGCCCTTCTGGAGCTGGGTCAGGAAGCCGTGGCGCACCTCGGACTGGGTCTGCTCGAGCCAGGCACGGCGCGACAGGACCACGTTGTTGCGGTTCTTGTCGAGCTCGATGATCTTGGCCTCGAGGGTCTGACCCACGTAGGGCTGCAGGTCGCGGACGCGGCGCATCTCGACCAGCGAGGCGGGCAGGAAGCCGCGCAGGCCGATGTCGATGATCAGGCCGCCCTTGACGACCTCGATGACGGTGCCCTCGACGACGCCGTCCTCCTCCTTGATCTGCTCGATCGTGCCCCAGGCGCGTTCGTACTGGGCGCGCTTCTTGGACAGGATCAGCCGGCCTTCCTTGTCCTCCTTCTGGAGGACCAGGGCCTCGACCTTGTCGCCGACGTTGACGACCTCGTTGGGGTCGACGTCGTGCTTGATCGACAGCTCACGGGAGGGGATGACGCCTTCGGTCTTGTAACCGATGTCGAGCAGGACCTCGTCCCGGTCGACCTTGACGATGGTGCCCTCGACGATGTCGCCGTCGTTGAAGTACTTGATGGTCGCGTCGATCGCCGCGAGGAAGTCCTCTTCGGATCCGATGTCGTTGACCGCGATCTGCGGGGCGTCGGTCTCCGGGTAAGCGTAGGTGCTGCTCGTCATAGGGGTAGGTGAACCTTTGGTTGGATGGAGTCGTGCGGGCACGCCGGAAGCCCTGCTTGATGCCCTGGTGAGGGTGGTGAGCTGCTGAGTCCGCTAGGTCTGGGACCCGAGCAGACTTCTGGCGCAGGGTAAGACTACGCGCGGCGCCGCACGGCAGTCCAACCCGGGCGGCCCGTCAGGCGGGCTGGACGGCGTGCAGGTCGCGCTCGCGCGCGATCGCGCGGAGCAGCTCGTGGGCGAGCTTGGTGACCAGGTTGTCCTGGGCGCGGGCGGCCAGGTCGACCAGCGCCCAGAGGTCGGCGGCCCGCGCCAGGGCCAGCGCCTCGGCCGGGGTGCCGCCGCGGCGGTCGACGTACGCCCCCAGGACGGCGTCGACGTACGCCGGCTCCCGGTCGAAGCGCAGCACGTTGCCGAGGTCGGTGGCGGGGTGGCCGGCGTGCGCGTACTCCCAGTCGACCAGACCGGTGATCCGCAGGGACCCGGGGTCGACCAGGAGGTTCTTGGGGTTGACGTCGCTGTGCACCAGGCAGCGCCGGGACACCGTGTCGAGCAGGTCCTGGGCCTCGTCGGCGACCTCGCGGAGACCGGCCAGCTCGTCCGCGGCGAAGGCGGTCAGCCGGTCCTCGTGCGCGACGACCCACTCCGGCAGTCCCTCGGGGCCGGGGAGGTCCGCGATGGTGAGGTCGCCGTCCACGAAGGCGCCGGCGCGCGGCATCGGCATCCCGCCCAGGTCCGCGAGCAGCACCCCGAGGTGGTGGCCGAGCGCGGCCAGGCCGGCGGCATCGAGGTCACCGATGAGCTCGTCGCCGCGGCGCCCGGGCAGGTACGACGTCACCAGCAGCGCGGGCGACCCGGTGGCGGGGTCGGCGTGGCGCACCTCGAGCACCTCCGGCACCGGCAGCAGCCCGCGGACCAGGCGGAGCAGCGCGGCGTCCACCTCGTGCGCCCGGTCACCCCGGTGGCTGGGCTCGGCGTAGATCCGGACCACGGTGCGCTCCCCGCCGGCCTCGGCGACGAAGGTCTGGCCCGACCAGCCTCCCGGGAGGGGTGCGAGAGAGGCGAAGTCCACGCGAGTAGTTTGCTCCCGTGCAGCAGCAGTGGCCGCAGCGGCCCGTCCGGGTCGAGCGGCGGGCCGTCGACGAGCCCGAGTCACGGCGGGCCAACGGCCCCGACTGGGACCGCTACGCCGACGAGTACCAAGCCACCCACGGCGAGTTCCTCGGCGACGTCGGGTTCGTGTGGGGTCCCGAGGGCCTCACCGAGTCCGAGGCGGGCATCCTGCACGACGTCGCGGGCCGCGACGTCCTCGAGGTCGGCAGCGGCGCCGGGCAGTGCTCCCGCTGGGTGGCCGCCCAGGGCGGGCGACCCGTCGGCCTGGACCTCTCCCCCCGTCAGCTCCAGCACTCCCGGCGCATCGACGACGCCACCGGCGTGGTGGTCCCGTCCGTGGTCGCCACCGCCACCGACCTCCCGTTCGCGGACGCGTCGTTCGACGTGGTGTTCTCGTCCTTCGGCGCCCTGCAGTTCGTGGCCGACCTCGACCGGTGCGTGGGCGAGACCGCGCGGGTGCTGCGGTCCGGCGGCCGGTTCGCCTTCTCCATCACCCACCCCACGCGCTGGATGTTCCCCGACGACCCGGACGAGCCGGGGCTGACGGCCGCCCAGTCCTACTGGGACCGGACGCCCTACGTCGAGGTCGACGACGAGACCGGCGTCGTGGCGTACGTCGAGCACCACCGCACGCTCGGTGACTGGGTCGCGGTGCTCGCCGGCCACGGCTTCGTGATCACCGACCTGCTCGAGCCCGAGTGGCCCGAGGGCCACGACCGGGTGTGGGGCGGCTGGTCCGGGACCCGCGGCCGGCTCACGCCGGGCACCGCGATCTTCGGCGCCCGGACCGCCGGCTGACGCGTCAGACGGTGGCGGGCTCCTTGGCGTGGGCGCCGTCGGCCTTGGCCAGGGCGCCGCGGCGGGTGAGCACGAACCCGACGATGATCAGGGCCACGCCGAGGATCAGGAACACCAGCGGCAGCACGTTCTTGACGAGGTTCAGCTGGGTGGCGAGGCTGCCGTACTTGTCGGCGTTGCCCGTGACCGTGGCGTCGTCGTAGCTGGTGACGACCTCCGTCGCGGTGATCCGGTCGGTCCCGTCGTAGGCGATGGTGCTCTTCTGCTGCTCCTCGCGATCGATGATGACGCCGGTGTTGGGCTCGACCCACAAGGTGCGCGTGTTGGAGTACATGCGCTGCGCGGTCAGGGTCTCGTCACCCTCCTCGCCCAGCAGGTCGGCCGGCAGGTCGATGGTCGCGAACTCCGTCGGCGGGATGGTCTGCTCGAAGCGGTAGACCGTGACGCCGTCGATCTCGTCGGTGTCGACGTAGGCGATCGGCACGGCCTCGCGGAGGGTGCTGTCCCAGAAGTCGTAGGTCTCCTGCTGGGTGTCGAAGGGGAACTTGGACGTGAGTCCCTGGTGCTCGACCGGATCTTCGACCCCCTCCTCCTCCGAGATGTACTCCCCGCAGCAGTTGACCGCCTCGGCGGTGTACTCGTCGAAGGCGGCGAGCTCCACGTCGCGCGAGCGAACCACGCCGTCGGAGTCCTTGGTGGAGGTCTTGCTGAGCCAGACGACGACGCCGTTGCCCTCCTCCTCGGCCGCCGAGACGTCACCGACGGTGACGACCTGGGTGGTGAGGTCGGTCGTGATCTCGGTCAGCGTCGCGGTGTCGAAGATCGTGGCGTCCGGGCCGGTGAGCACGGTGACGCTGTTCTGGTCGGCCGGGGCCACCGCGAGCTGCGGGTACACGTAGACCTTCAACATCACGGCCAGCACCAGCAGGAATGCGCCGAGTCCGGCGAGCACCAGCCCGAGCTTCTTCACGAATGACTCCCTCTGTAAGCCCGGCGACGGCTACCGGCGCGCGCATGCTACCAGCCGGTTAACCACGGTGTAAGCGCTCGGCGCGGCCGTTCCGGTAGGACCTCACGAGCGTTTGCGGAGCACCATCCAGAGGTTCCAGGTCACGATCTCGCGAACCCCCGGCAGCCTCAGCAGGTGCCGCGCAGCCGGTGGGAGGTACCGCGGTCGGAGGTCGAGCACCTCGAGATCGGGGCGCCCGCTGCAGCCACGCCAGCCCTTCGCGGCAGGACGCGGCGTACATGCTGCTCGCCGTAGAGGTTCTTGGGCGGTCGGCCGGTCCGACGCTGGTACCGCCGGGCGGCGCGGGCTCCGCCGAGGTAGTGCCACGGCGACGTCTCGTGACCGCCCCACGGCCCGAGCCAGACCGTGTAGGAGAGCACCACGTGACCGCCGGGGCGGACGACGCGCACGATCTCGTCGGCTGTGTGCGCCAGGTCGGGGACGTGCTCGAGCAGGTTGGAGGAGAACGCCACGTCCACCGTCTCGTCGGCCAACGGTGACTGTTCCGCCCGCCCCACCACGGCGGTCGGCGGCCGGCGGCCGTGGAGCAGGATCTCGTCCAGGCTGGCGTCGATGAGCACGGTGCGCGCACCGGCTGCACGGAAGGCCGCGCTGTAGAAGCCGGGGCCCCCGCCGAAGTCGGCGACCAGGCTGCCCTCGAGGTCGCAGGTGCGGCCGCATCGAGGCGGACCGCGTCGTCGGCGATCAGGGTGTAGAAGCCGTCCGGATCGGACTGCTCGGTCAGGAAGGAACGGAAGAGCCGGACCGAGCGACGGACGTCGTCGCGCTCCTCACGTGGATCGTCGGCCGGCACGCGCTGGATGTTAGCCTCACCCGGTTGCGTCCCCGGGCGGGGGAATCGTGGAGGTCATCCGATGCGCGGACGAGAGAGCCGGACAGGCACACCGGAGCGGCACGTCGTCGTGCTCAACTGGCGCGACCCGTGGCACCCCGAGGGTGGCGGCTCCGAGCTCTACGTCCACCAGGTCGTCCAGCGGCTGGTGGCCGGGGGTGACCGGGTCACCGTGTTCACCGCTGCCTACGAGAACCCGCTCGACGAGCACGGACCGGCGCACCCGGCCCTGTCGCGCGACGTGCGCGATGGCGTGACCTACGTGCGCCGCGGTGGCCACCTCACCGTCTACCTCTGGGCGGCGCTCTTCCTGCTCACCCGACGGTTCGGGCACGTCGACCGGGTGCTCGAGGTGCAGAACGGCATGCCGTTCCTGGCCACCCTGTTCACCCGCGCGCCCGTCGTGGTGCTGGTGCACCACGTCCACCGGGAGCAGTGGCCGGTCGTCGGGCCGGTGCTGGCCCGGATCGGGTGGTTCCTGGAGTCGAAGGTCGCCGTGCGGGCCAACCGCGGCAACCGCTACCTCGCCGTGAGCGAGGTGACCCGCTCCGAGCTGGTGTCCCTCGGGGTCCGCGCCGGCGACATCCAGATCGCCTACAACGGCCTGCCCCGCGCGCCCGTGCGCGAGCCGGTGCCGGCCTCCGACGACGCCCCGGATCGTGGTGCTGAGCCGGCTGGTGCCCCACAAGCAGATCGAGCACGCGATCGAGCTGATGCCGCGGCTCCTCGAGACCTACCCGGACGCCACGCTGCAGGTGCTCGGCTCCGGGTGGTGGCACGACAACCTGGTCGCGGCGCGCGAGCGGTTGGGCCTGCACCACCACGTCGTCTTCCACGGTCACGTCACCGAGGAGGAGAAGTTCGCCGAGCTCGAGCGTGCCTGGGTGCACGTGCTCCCTTCGCTCAAGGAGGGCTGGGGTCTCTCGATCATCGAGGCGGCCAGTGTCGGCACGCCGTCGGTCGCGTACCGCAGCGCCGGCGGGGTGCAGGAGTCGATCCTCGAAGGTGTCACCGGCCTCCTGGCCGACGACCGCTCCCAGCTCACCGACCACGTGGCCGACCTGCTCGCCGATACCGGTCGTCGCCGTGACCTCGGTGCCAAGGCGCAGGCCCGCTCGGAGCACTTCAGCTGGGACGCGACCGCGCTACGGGTCGCGGAGCAGCTCTTCGGCGCCTGACGAGGCGCGTGGACGCCGGGCGCGGACGGAGATGTCCTAGGCGGTCACTCGTCGGCGTAGTCGACCGTGGCCACGTCGTCGGGCGGCGCATCGGCACCCGTGTTGGCGCTCGAGGACTGGACGGCCTGGACCGCGGCGATGCTCGCGATCACGGCCACGCCGCCGCCGGCACCGATCGAGAGCAGGAACGCTGCCATGAAGTTGGCCATCCGGGGGTCCTCCAGCTACGCGATCGACGTACGGTGCCGGTCAGCATACACACGCCGGAGCCCCCCGAGGACCATCGTCGCGGCCGCCGCCAGGAGGCCGAGGGCCACGAGCCCGTCGGCCACCAGGTAGAGCGTGCGATGGGGTGACACGGCCGGTGCGGCACCGTGCCCGAGGTCGACCAGCGTCAGCTCGGGGCCCTCGTGGACCACGTCCCCGGCTCCCTCCGGCCAGCCGGTCTCACCGGGGGTGCCGTGCTCGATCAGGACCCACCGCACCCCGAGGTCGCGCAGGGTCTCCTCGAGGGTGCCGTCCGCCACCGCCTGCCGGATGCGCGCCGCGTCCGCCGCCTCCCCACCGACCTCCCGGCCCTCCCCGAGCGGCAGCAGGTCGTCGACGAGGACCTGGCCGGGGAAGAAGCGGGGAGCCGGGTCCAGGAGCGCCCGGTCATGGGCCCAGTCGAAGCGGCGATAGATCGTGAACGGGAGCGCCACGACCCGGTCGTCGGCTGCCCCCGCGTCGTCCATCAGGACGGACACCTGCGTCCACTCCTCCGGGTACGTCGACAGCCGCAGGTGACCGAGCAGACCCCAGGCCAGGGACGGCAGCAGCAGCACCGGCACCAGCGCGGCGGCGTACGCCGCGGACGGCGAGATGCCACGCGGTCGCCCGGCCAGGTGCTCGTGCAGCCAACCGACGGCCTCGCCGAAGCCCACGGCGAGCAGCAGCGCGAAGGGGGCGACCCACTTCTGGGCATCACGCGCCAGCCCACCCCCGGGCACGTCGGTGATCAGCCACTCCATCGCCGGCCGGCCGGCCTCCGAGGACAGCCACCAGGCCAGCACGAGCGTCAGCGCCGCGGGAACCGCCAGTCCCACGAGCAGGCCCCGGTCGGCGCCGACGCGCCGCCACCCGCACACCAGGCCGGCCAGCGCGACGCAGGTCAGTCCCACGTGCGAGGCCGGCGAGCACCACCGAGGAGCGTTCGGGCGGGTCGATGCTCGCCTTCCAGAGTGCCCCGAGGGTCAGCAGCGACCCGCCCAGCCCGAACGGCGTGTCGGCTCGCGCCGCGAAGGCCTCCGCTCCGGCGGAGTCGGCCGACTGATCGGCTCCGTTGAGGAGACCCGGAAGCAGCCAGGCCAGGTTCACCGTCACCAGCACCGCACCTGCCACGACCACCGAGCCGACGCCGGTCTGCCGCCTCGCGAGGCCGGCTCCCAGGACACCCATCACGACGAGCGCGGCCATCACACCCCCCGACGGGCTGGACCAGCCCGCCACGGCGGCCGGCAGGGCGATGGACGCAAGTGCCCGCCAGCCGCGGTCACGCACCCGACGAGCGCCGAGCGCGCACCAGGGCAGCGCGGCGTACCCGCACAGCAAGGCCCAGTGCCCGATGCCGAGGCGCTCGTGGACGTAGGGGTTCCACTCGAAGAGCACGGCACCGGCGAGCGCTGCGGCGGGGGGAGGTCGCGCAGCAGGCGCAGCACGCCCCAGCCGGAGCCGGCGAGGACCAGCAGCAGCACGGCCTTCTGCGCGAGGTCGCCGGGAACGACCTGCGTCGTCAGCGACACCCAGGCGTCGCTCGGCACGGCCCGCGGCACTCCCCCGTCGGACCCTGTCCACGCGTCCTTCCACGGCTGGACGGGCACGAACACCATGTCGCCGACGAGCCCGAAGCCGCGTCCGGTGAGCAGCGGGGCCAGCACGAGCACGGCCAGGGCAGGCGGCACCGCCCAGATCCACCGAGGACGGGTCGGGCTCACGACCCCTGCCGCGGCACTGCGTAGCCCACCTGCAGTCCGGACACGCACACCGTCCCGTCGCCCTCGACCAGACGCAGGGTGATCTCGTCGAACGCTCCGTTCACCACGAGGTCCACGCTGTTGAGCCGGCCCAGCAGGTCGAAGCGGTAGGTCTCCCCCGCGATCTCGGCCTCGACGGTGCCCTGCTCGACCGAGGTGTAGTAGGACAGCCGCACGACCAGGTCGGTGTCGTCGACCGGGTCCCGCAGGGGCACGCGCACGTCACGGCCCGGGTTGAGGTGGTAGCCACACTCCGGGTCCGACGCCTTGGCCATCGGCGTGGTGCCGACCAGGTTGATCGGGTGCAGCGTCCCGTCCGCGGCGACGATGCGCAGCGCGTGGCTCGGTCGGTCGAACACCGGCCGCTCGGGAGCCGTGTCGAGCACGACCGACACCCGCCCGAGGTCCTGGAACCACGTCGTCATCACCTCCCGCGGCACCAGCCCGTCGAACAGCACGGCGGACGGCTCGGCGCGTAGTCCCTCGCGCAGGTTGGTCACATAGCTGCGGCTGAACTCGTTGTACGACGCGGGCGCGACCACGAGGGTGGTCGGCACCGTCGACGCGACGTACGCCGCCACCGCGACCAGCGCGGCGGTCCGGGGCAGGGTCGCGGACCGCTCTCCCTGGTGCCCGCCCCGAGGCACGACGTCGCGCACCGCCAGCCCGAGCACCACGACGACGACCGGCAGGATGTCGGCGGTGTAGCGCGGCAGCATCCCGAAGCTCGCGCCCATCGTGGCCCGGCCGCCGAAGAGCAGGGCGGCGTCGAGCAGCGCGTAGACGACCAGCAGCAGCCAGCCGATCACCGCCGTGGCGCCGCCGCGCACCATCGTCCACACGGCCAGCAGCACGACCACCGCGGTGCCCACGCCGACCGCCCAGTCCGGTGGGTAGACCAGCGAGTTGCCGAGGACGTCGGGGTCCCAGGGGCCACCGGCCAGCCCCGGGAACAGGTTGCGGAAGAAGAAGTTCCCGACGAGCTCGACGTTGTCGCCCGACGAGCCGGCCGAGCTCGTCTCGATGGGAGCGGCCTCGCGGTGCCAGACCAGGTAGCCGCCGACGACGACGACCAGCGTGGCCCACAGGGAGAGGTGGTCGCGGACCGCGCCGCCGAGCGGTCGACGGCGGCTGCGCGTGGTGGACAGCCCGACGGCCAGGAAGCCGAGCACCACGGGGTAGAGCACCGCGCGCTCCTGGAACGCCAGGCCGAGGACCGTCGCGATGACGACCACGGGCGCTGCCCAGCGGCTGTCGTCCTGCACGCGGACCAGGAACGCCCAGACAGCGAGCAGCAGGAACATCGCGACCGGGAGGAACTGGATGGCCACCGCCCACCACTGCGTGGAGACCAGGGTGAGCGGGCTGAACAGGTAGACCGCGAGGATCGGCAGCCGCACCCACCGCTCCGGCAGCATCCGGCACAGCACCAGCCAGGCCAGACCCGCCGCGAGGGCCTGCATCACGACGATCTCGGCCACGGCGACCCCCCAGTCGAGCGGCGCGTGGTGGGCCGCGACCCAGCTGAACAGGAACCCGCCGGGGAACAGGTGGCCGGCGTAGTCCTGGGTGAGCAGGTCCGCGCTCAGGGACGTGTTGCTCCGCGCGAACATGAGGAAGTCGTCCTGGGTGAAGAAGCCGCGGCCGAGGAGCAGACCGCGCCACACGCCCTGGACGGTGATCAGGGCGAGCGCGAGGAGCCCGGGCAGGTCCAGCCACGGCACCAGCGCCCGCGGCACACCGACGGGTCCGCGCACCGGTGCCGGCACCGGCCCGGAACGCTGTCCGAGCGTGGAGGTCACGGCGTGGCTCCTTCCGCGCGAGGGGAGCGGGGCGCGCCGTGCAGCAGGACGGCGGCCGCCGCGCAACCGACCCCGATGCCGGCGAGAGCATCAGACCACGCCGGCGGGAGCCCGGGCGAGGTGGCGGCGACCACTCCCGCCGCGACACCCGCGACCGCCACCAGCGCCGCGCCGAGCAGGCCCGCCCGCGTCCAGCGGCGGGCGATCTCGGCCAGCAGCACGCCGCCCGCGAACGCCGGGCCACCGAGCAGGGCGGCGAGGGCGAGGCCGAGCAGCCGCACCGGCCAGGCCAGCGCACGCGCCTCCGGGGAGCGGCCGGACCAGAGCACCGGCAACGCGGAGGCCCGGTCCCGGCGCCGCGAGACGAGCGCGCCGACGACGAGCAGCGCGGCGACCACCGCCCCCGCCAGCAGGGCGAGGCGGTAGAGCCGGTCGGGAGCGAAGGTCAGGATGACCGTGCCGGCCTCGCCGGCGGGCACGACGTAGCCCTGCTGCCAGCCGTCGACCCTCACGGAGTCGAGCAACCGGCCGTCGAGCCTCGCCTCCCAGCCGGCGTTGACGTTCTCGTGCACGACCAGCACCGACTCCGGACCGGCGCCCAGCTCGAGGGTGCGGTCGTTGGAGTCCCACCGACCGATCTCGACGGTACGCCGGGGGCCCGGCGGCCGCACGTTCGGCCGCGTCGGCGCGCAGGTTGACCAGGGTGGGCGCGAACTGGCTCGTCGACCGCACCTCCACGCGGTGCGTCCCCGGCTCCAGCGCGACCGGGCCGGAGCAGCCGCGCAGGGCCAGCGGGCTCCCGTCGAGGACGTCCTCGACGGTGCCGCGCACCGCGGTGCGGTAGACCTTGCCGTCCACCTCGAGCTCGGGGCCGAGGCCGCAGAGGGCGCCGGTGGCGCGGTCCTTGTCGATCCGGAACCGCAGGTCGTCCAGACCGCGAAGTGCGAGGTCGCCGACGCCGAGCTGCGGCCCACCGGGCGACGGCGTGTCGAAGACGACCTCGAGCTCGTTGGTGGCCAGCGGCTCGAACCGACCGCCACCGAGCCCGAGGTCCACGTCGCGGACCTCGTCGCCGGCGCGCAACACCACGTGGGTGGGGGCCACTGCCTCCCCGCGTGGCGGCACGATCTGCAGCCCGCTGATGAACCGTGGCTCCGGCCAGGTCAGGGTCAGGGTCGGGTTCTCCGTCCCGCGCATCGGCATCCAGTACGTCGACGGGTCGCCGTCGTACGCCATCTGCGCGCCGACGCCCGGCTCGTCGAAGAACGTCGAGGACGCCCGTACCCGCACCTTCTTGTTGATCGGCTCGAGCAGCCGCTGGGTCGAGTCCGCAGGAAGCGCGACCACCTCTCCCGAGAGCTTCCAGGTGCCGCCCTCGTGCACGGTGATCTCCCGGAAGATCCCGGCCTGCTCCTCGCTCGGGCGGGCCTGGCTCTCGTCGGCGCACCCCATCCCGAGGCCGACGTCGATGCAGGCGCGACGATGCGGGCGGGCCCGGAAGACGAAGTCCGTGGCCGCGCCGGCGCCCGTGTCCGGGACCACCAGCCGCCGGTCGAGCTCGACGCCCTGGAGCTCGATGTCCCGGATCGCGACGACACCTTCGCTGCCGGCCACCTCGGTGACCGTCACCCGCACCCCGTCGACCCGGCTGCCGTCGAGGGGCACCCGGACGTTGGGCGCCGCGGGGTCGATCGCGACCCGGTGCACCTGGTCGCCCGCCGTCACCTCGATCTCGCGGACCGGCACGCCGGCGATGCCGTCGGTCGAGGGGCGCACGTCGACGTAGCCGAGCCGCTCCGGCTCGGCGAGCCGCGCCTCGACCCACTGCCCGACGGGGTCCTGGAGCGGCGCCGACTGCCAGTACGTCGTCGTCTCGCCGTCGAACGCCGAGTAGGGCCCGAGCTCGGGGCGGGTGTTGCCGAACGTGTCGGTGTAGCCGCCGGACGACGAGGCGGTGATCGCCGCGACGTCGTCGTAGCCCGCGACGACGAGCGGCGCGCCCGGGACACCCGGGTAGTCATTGGCGGCGCGGCGGGTACGGAACGGCTCGTCGGCCGCCATCACCTGGCTCACCGCGTCGTTGAGCCTGCCGAACGCGCGCTCCCGCTTGCGGTAGCCGTCGCCGACGATGTCCGGCGCCTCCGGCGGCCAGCCCTCCTCGCCCCAGATCACCGTGGGCTGCTCGGGTCGCAGGTCCCCCGCCTCCAGCGCGGTGAGGATGTCGTCGGGGCCGCCGGCGAGGGTCGTGACGTCGGACCGTGCGAAGGCCGCGGCGCGCTCGACCGGAAGGTCGACGCGGTAGACGTCGATCAAGGTCTGCTCGCCGAAGCCGGAGCTGCCGAAGCCGCGCACGCGCTCCAGCCCCGGGCTCCGGGCGATCGCGAGGTCGACCCGCGCGGGCGCCGGCACCCCGCTGGTGAAGAAGTCGATGTCCCGCCGGACCAGCACCTGGCCGATGCCCGCCCTGGCCAGCATCGTCGCCAGCTCCGGCGAGCCCTGGCCGTCCACGATCCGGTCCTCGATCGAGTCCAGGAGCCGGATCGTGGCGCCGGGGGTGAGCGGCACCTGGCTGCGGGTCACCCACGGCGAGTCGGCGAGGCCCTGGATGGGCTCGTCGATGGTCCAGCCCCACCACTGCTGGCCGAACCCGGAGCCGGGCAGCACCAGCGTCGCGCCGCGGGCCTCCGGCCCCGCGAGGTACGCCGCGGCCTCCTGCCAGGCGTCCGGCAGCTCGGTCCAGCCCTCCTTGCGCATCCGGCTGAGGAAGAGCGGCTGCGCCGCCGCGACGACCAGCGCTGCGACCACGACGACGGCCGCGGCGCGCCCGACCCGCCGGCGCACCGACGTGCGCTCGAGAGCGAGGACCACGGCGGCCGCGTGCGCGAGCCCGAGCGCGAGCGGGAGTCGGACCAGCGGATCCACCTTGTGGACGTTGCGGAGCATCGAGAGCGGGTCGTCGAGGAGGTACTGGAAGAAGTCGTGCAGCGGCGACTCGAGCGGTCCGGCCCGGGCGACGGTCAGGCACAGCACCCCGACGACCAGGCTGAGCGTCAGCGGGCGGCGCCAGGGCATCGACCGCAGCACCAGCCCGGCCAGCCCGAGGGCCGCGACCACCGCGGTCAGCGCGATCAGGAGGGCGTCGGTGGAGAGGTCGTACGAGCCGGGCCACCAGGCCCGGCCGCCGACGAAGTAGTAGGAGACCCAGTGGTCCGCGCCGCGCACGGTGTTGAGCCAGCCCAGGGGTCGCACCACCGCGATCGAGGTCTCGATGTAGTCGAGGAACGGCGGGCTGTACTTCCCCAGCACCAGCAGGGGGAGCATCCACCACGACGCGGCTGCGGTCACCGCGACGGCCCACCACGCCGCCAGCCGCTTGCCGCCCGGACGGCGCCAGGTGGCGAGCACCACGAAGAGGGGCAGCGGCAACGCGGCGAGGTTCTCGACCGCGTTGACCCCGCCCATGAACAGCACCGCGACCCCGGAGAGCAGCGCACCGGTGCGCACGCCGAGCCGGCCGGTCTGGGCGAGCACCAGCGGGAGCACCACCCAGGGCAGCACCGAGGTCGGCAGCACCTCGGCGCTCAGCACCCCCGCGAGGCCGAGCAGCCGCGGCGCGGTGGCGAACGCCAGCCCGCCGACGATCGCGGACCAGGGCGACGCCCCGGGTGCCATCGCCCGCCACAGCCGCCGGGCGCCCTCGAAGGCCACCACCAGCAGCAGGCCGGACCAGAGGCGCTGGACCACCCAGTCCGGGATGCCGGCCAGCTCACCGACCCAGAAGAACGCACCCTGGGGGAAGAGGTACCCGTAGGCCTGGTTCTGCAGCTCGCCGAAGGAGGACTCCTGGTTCCACAGGTGCAGGCTGCGCGCCAGGAAGTCGCCGGGATCGGCGGTCAGGTCGAACTTGGTGTCGAAGCTGGTCTGGCCGAGGTTCTGCAGGAAGGCGAAGTAGAGGAGCGTCAGCCAGATGCCGGGGACGAGCCACCAGTCCAACGACTTGGCGTCCAAGGCCGCGAGGAACCGACCTGCCGACGTGCGCGCCTTGATCGCCTGCTCCCCTCACCTACCCCGGTCGTGACCTACACTCTGCGGCGCGAGTGTAACTGTGCGTCCCTCACCGACCAGCAGAACGGCTGCCCCGATGACCGACCCCTCCGCGGCGACCGCGTGAGCGGCGCCGACGTCGGTTTCGACGAGGTCTGGCCGCGCGCCGACGCGGTCCCCGGCTGGCTCAAGGAGGGCCAGGCGCGGATGCTGTACGACGCCGCGGCCCGCCTGCGCCCGGGCGCGACGCTGCTCGAGATCGGCAGCCACCAGGGGCGCTCCACCGTGGTGCTGGGCGCGGTGGCGCAGCGGCTCGGTGGCGAGGTGGTCGCCATCGACCCCTTCGTCGACGGGCGGCTCTTCGGTGGCCTGCCCACCCGCGAGCTGTTCCGCACGCACGTCGAGGAGGCCGGGCTGTCCGGCGTGGTGCGGCCCGTCGAGGAGTACTCCACCAGGGCGCGGCCCGGCTGGTCAGAGCCCTTCGACCTCCTCTACATCGACGGCAAGCATGACTACTGGACCCTCGCGGACGACCTGCTCTGGCGCCGGCACCTGCCCGAGGGTGCCCCGGTGCTGGTCCACGACGCCTTCTCCTCGATCGGCGTGACCCTGGGCATCCTGGCCAAGGTGCTGCCGGCCAGGGACCTGCGCTACGTGCGGCGGTCGGACTCGATGGCGCTCTTCGAGAAGGCCCGGCCGAGCCGCGCCGACCGGCTGCGGATCCTCGCCGAGCTCCCGTGGTGGGTGCGCAACGTCTTCCTCAAGGTGCTGCTGCGGCTGCGGCTGCGCACGGTCGCCCGGCTGTTCGGCCACGACTCGCCCTACGACCCGTACTGAGGCCGTCCGGGCGGTCAGCCCGACGCGGCGGCGTACGCGTCGACGATGTCGGCGAGCAGTCGCGCGCTGTCGGCGGGTGCGAAGTCGGCGCGCCTCGTGCGCAGGCTCAGCGTGGTCGTGCCGCCCGCCGTCGCGAGCCCGACGGCGACGGCCCGGGGACCGCTGGTCGCGGGGAACATCGCCACCGATCGCAGCCCCGGGGCCTCCAGGACACCGAGGTTGCTGAGCAAGGCGGTGGCGCCGAGACGGCCGCGGAGAAGGTGCGTGACCCACGGACCGATGCCGCGCGCCGACGTCTCGGGGAAGTCCGGCTCGGGCTCGGCCGCGGCGATCCGGGCCCGCAGGTCGGGCACCGTCGCCGAGCGCGTGGCGCGCACCCGCAGGTAGGCCGTCTGCCGGTCAGGGGTGAGCTCCTCCTCGGCGCGCCGGGACGCCCCCATCAGCAGCAGCGGCGTCGCCGCGAGTGACGCTCCGGGCTCGCGTACGCGGCCACCACCGCGTGGGCCAGGTGCGCCGTGCCGCCGTGGGCGTGCGGGAGCACGTGCTGCCGGAGGTCCTCGACCACCTCCGGCACCGGGGGCTCGCCGGACGGGAACCGCGGTGGCGGGTGGACCAGGGCCTCGCCCAGCCGGCGCACGCTGGACGCGAGGAAGCCGTGCCGGGCCCCGCGATCACCGATGCCGCGGGCGCGGGCGCGCACGGTCAGACCGGCGGCCGCGCCGGCGACGGCGACCAGGCCGAGCCCGTCGACGGCGCCGTGGTGAGCGCCGACGAAGAGCCGTGAGCCGTCGGCGTCGACCAGCACCCGGAGCAGCGGCTCGGAGGGTCCGTAGGGCTCCGAGGCGACCCGGGACCGGGCGGCCTCCCAGCCCTCGGTCACGAGCCGGCAGGCGGGGGCGGCGCCGAGCGAGGGGTGCGCGGCGACGAGGGCGGCCAGGCGCCGCTCGGCGTCGCTGACCGTCAGCGGTTCGAGGAGACCCGCCTCCAGACAGATGCCCCAGGTGGCGTGCGGGTCGCCGTACAGTCCCACGACTTCGCGCGCTGTCCTGACGGCAGGGTCCACGCCGGAGGAAACTACCCTCTCCCCATGACCGACGCGCTGGCAGCACGCACCTCCGTGGCCGCGGAGCTGGTCCGCGCCGCCCGGCCGCGGCACTGGCTGAAGAACGTGCTGGTCTTCGCAGCGCCCGTGCTGTCCGGCCGCCTCGCCGAGCCCGAGGTGCTGGGCGTGGCCACGGTCGCGTTCCTGGCGTTCTGCCTGGCGGCGTCCGGCGTCTACCTGGTCAACGACGCGCGCGACGTCGACTTCGACCGCGCCCACCCCACCAAGCGGCTCCGGCCGGTCGCCCTGGGGACCGTCTCGGTGCGCCTCGCGATGATCGTCGGCAGCGGGCTGATGGCCGCCTCGCTCGTCGTCGGCGCCCTGGTGAACGTGCCCCTGCTCCTCACGCTGGCGGTGTACGTCGGCATCTCGCTGCTCTACTGCTTCTGGCTCAAGGACGAGCCGGTCATCGACATCGCCATCGTCGCGTCCGGCTTCCTGCTGCGCGCGATCGCGGGCGGCGCCGCGGCCGGCATCGACCTCTCGCAGTGGTTCCTGCTCGGCGCGTCCTTCGGCTCCCTCTTCATGGCGTCCGGCAAGCGGTACGCCGAGGCGCAGATGGAGCACGACGACCCGGCGCTGTTCCGTGCCTCGCTGGGCCGCTACACCACGACCTACCTGCGGTTCGTCTGGACGCTGTCGGCCGGGATCCTGATCATGACCTACGGCCTGTGGGCCTTCGAGCAGAGCGCCCTCAACGGCTCGCAGCTGCCGGTCATCGCCATGGCGCCCTTCGTGCTGGCGGTGCTCCGGTACGCCGTCGCTGTCGACGCCGGCGAGGCCGCGGAGCCGGTCGACATCGCGTGGAGGGACCACGTCCTCCAGGTGCTGGCGGCGGTGTGGACGGTCCTCGTCGTCGCCGAGCTCTACCTGCGCTGAGGACCCGCCGCCGAGCGCGCGCTTGGCCAGGCGCAGGGCTCCCTGGCGAGCCGGGCTGCGATGGGCCGAGCCACCGGCGGCGTCGTGCCGGTGCTCGAGGAACCACGCGTAGGAGTCCCGGAACATCGCGTCGGTCGACCAGGCGGCCGACCAGCCCAGGTCGGCCTTGGCCGGACCCACGTCGAACCACAACGACCGGCTGTACATGATCCAGTGGTACGGAGCGAACGGCGTCAGTCCGAGTCGGGCCGACCACTCCATCGCCCGACTGGTCGGCGCCCACGGGTAGGTGCCGCACCCGCGACCCCGTGCCGGCGTGAGCGCACAGGTGGGCCACCGCGTCGCCCATGGTGCCGAACTCCTCGGCACCGATGTTGTACGTCTCCGACCCGGGCCTCTCGGCGGCCGACAAGATCGCGGCGGCCAGGTCGTCGGCGTGCACGAACTGGTAGACGTTGCGACCGTCGCCCAGCACCGGTACGTCGGCCCCGTCGGCGATCCAGTCGAACAGGATCCCGAAGATGCCGAGCCGCCCGTGACCCAGGATCGTCCGCGGCCGCACCACGGTGACGTCCAGACCGCGGGTGACCGCCGCCCGGCAGAGCAGCTCGGCGTCGGCCTTGGCCCGGCCGTAGGCCTCCACCGGGCGCGGTGGGGTGTCGGTCGTGACCGGGTTGGTCTCCGGGACCCCGAAGACCGCGGACGACGAGGTGTGCACGACCTTGTCGACCCCGGCGGCCAGGCAGGCCTCGAGAAGGGTCGCGGTGCCGCCCACGTTCACCGACTCGAAGAGCGCCCGGTCCCGGGCCAAGCGGCACCTGGGCCACGTTGTGGAAGACCCGGGTCGTGCCGCGGACCGCCCGGCCCACGAGGTCGGCGTCGCGGATGTCCCCGCGGAGCATCTCCACGTCGGGGTTCCCGTGCGTCGTGGAGGTCCAGCACCCGCACCGCACGACCCGTCCGCCAGCAGCCGCTCGACCAGCAGCGACCCGAAGTAGCCGCTGCCCCCGGTGACCAGCACCCGCTCGGTCATCGCGCCCCCTTGCGCGGGGCCAGCTCGATGCCCTGGTCGCGGCACCAGCGCACCGAGCGCCGCATCCCCTCCTCGAGCGCCACCCGGGGGTCGTAGCCGAGCACGCTCCGGGTGGCCCGGATGTCGCAGGCGATGGTCTTGTCCATCTCGCCGAGCACGTGCACCTCCGCGACGTAGCGGCCGCGAGCCTGGAGCCGACGGTCGGCGGCCTCCGCGAGCCGGCCGACCAGCGCGGGGGCCCGGACCTGCCGCGCGGCGGTGACGTACCCCTCCTCCGC
Source organism: uncultured Actinomycetota bacterium (assembly GCA_963713255.1). Classification (GTDB taxonomy): domain Bacteria; phylum Actinomycetota; class Actinomycetes; order Propionibacteriales; family Nocardioidaceae; genus Nocardioides. The sequence continues at coordinate 521,106 of CAVQLC010000009.1, read as the reverse complement.
GAGCACCCGGCGTACCGTCGCGAGGATCTCGCCCATCTCGTAGGCGCGTGCGTCCGCGACCCAGAAGGTGCGCCCGGGGGCGTCCGGGTGTCGCTCGGCCAGCGCCACGCCCTGCACCAGGTTGTCCACGTAGGCCATCGAGCGCCGCTGCCGTCCGTCCCCGAGCAGCGGGAACCGGCCGGCCGCCACGAGGGAGAAGAAGCGCGTCTGCCGCTCCGGCTGCCAGGGCCCGTAGAACCACGGCGGCCGGACCACCACCGTCTCCAGCCGACCCTCGTCCTGCGCCGCCCGGACCGCGAGCTCGGCGGCCATCTTGGAGGTGCCGTAGCCGAGGTAGGGACGGAAGGGCTCGTCGGCGCGGAACGTGTCGTCGCGGCCGGCGTTGACCCCGATCGGGGAGTTCGACGAGACGTGGACCAGCCGCCGCACACCGGCGCGGGCCGCGGCCTCGACGACGCGGCGGGTGCCCTGGGCGTTCACCCGGTCGAAGTCGGTGACCCGGACCGGGTGGATGACGCCGGCGGCGTGCACGACCGAGGCACCGGCGGCACCGTCGAAGAGCCGGACCAGCGCCGCGGGATCGGCGACGTCCCCGACGTGCACCTCGGCGGACGGCAGGCGGTCGAGCACCAGCGCGACGTCGGCCGGCCGCTGGACCAGCACCCGCACCCGGCCGTCCCGACCCACGGGCCCGTGGTCGGCGGTGGGCGAGCGGACCGCGTCGAGGAAGGCGCGGCCGAACCAGCCGGCCGCGCCGGTGAGCACCGTGAGCGGCGCAGGCTCGAGCATCACGCCACCTCCAGGAAGGCGGCGACGTTGCGGTGGGCGACGGCCATCACGGTGCCCTGCGGGTTGATGCCCGGAGCCGAGGGCAGCAGCGAGGCATCGTTGACCCGCAGGTTGGCCACTCCGGGAACGCGTCCGAAGGAGTCGACGGCGCACATGCGCGGGTCCTCGCCCATCGGGACCGTGCCACACAGGTGCACGGTCATCACGGACGCCGAGCCACGCGTCAGCCCGGCGACGGCTGCCGGAACCCCCGCGGCGTCGGTGACGACGGGCGCGCCGGCGTACGACGGCACCACCTCACGCGCCCCGGCAGCCAGCATCAGGTGCACCAACCGCGCCAGCCCGGACCTCAGCTGCTCGAGATCCGTCGCGCTCCAGCCGGTACGTCACCAGCGGGTCCGCGAAGCCCGGCAGCGCCCGGACCCGGCCTCGGCCGCGGCTGCGGATGGCGGCGTAGTAGACCTGCTGGTGCCGCCACCGCGTCACCCGGTCGCCGAGCCGCGACCAGCTGTCCGCGAGGGCGAGCGCCACCAGCTCCGGCCGGCTGGCCGAGCCGCCGAGGGTGAGCCGGGGTGCGAACTCGCGCACCTGCCAGGTCGCGAGCTCACCGGGCTCGTTGACCTCGGCGTCGAAGTCCGCGACCACCTTGACCGTGGGGTGCACCGACAGCGAGCCCACGTGGCGGGTGATCCCGCTGCGCTGGAGCAGAGCCGGCGTCTGCACGGCTCCGGCACAGACCACGACCTCGCCCGCACGCACGACCTCGCCGCCGACCCGCACGCCGGTGACCCGGCCGTGCTCGACCTCGAGCCGGTCGACGCGCTGCCCGGTGCGCACCTCCGCCCCGGCAGCGACGGCGTCGGCGAGGTAGGTGCGAGTCATCGTCCGGCGCTCGGGAACACCGGTGGCGGGGTCTTCGGCCTCCCAGCGCGGCACGTCGTTCGCGGCCCAGCCGAGACGCGCGGCCCCGTCGCGCAGCAGCGCGGAGGCGGCCCTCGGGGCCGCGTCCGTCGGGCCGACCGCGAGCCGCCGCTCGACCTCGGCGTGGTGCGGCGCCAGCGTCGCCTCGTCGAGGGCGTCGACGGCGTAGCGCGACGACCACTCCGCGAGCAGGTCCGCCCCCGGCCGGTGGTAGAGACCGGAGTTGACCTCGCTGCCACCCCCGGCACAGCGCCCCTCCGTGTAGGCGATCGGAGGGCGGCCGAGGGCGACGGTGAGGCCTCCGTTGCGGTACTGCCGGCGCATCTGGTCCTGGGAGTAGGGCTCGAGCGTGCCCGGCTCGACCCAGTCGCCCTCCTCGAGCACCAGGACCCGCAGGCCCTGGCGGGCGCACGCGTCCGCGGTCACCGAGCCGCCGGGGCCGGAACCGATGACGACGACGTCGTACGCGCTCACCCGCGGCTCCCCGTGGGCGGCCACGAGCGCCAGGCTCCGGACCAGCCGGAGGTACTCCCCCACCAGCGGCAGTCCGAGCCCCTCCACGCGGGCGAGGGCGGCGGCCCGGCGGTCCGGCCGGGGCGGCGGTGAACGACCCGCCCGCCGCGACGCTGAGGAGACTCACGCAGGCCCGCTCCGCCATCCGGACGCCGACCAGGGTGACATCCGGCATCCGGTCGATCTGCGCGGCCACCCGGTCCGCCGCGCGCGCGGCGGCCTCGTCGGGGAGCGCCGGCAGCAGCGCCGGCCAGCACGCCGCGTGCGACCGACGACGTGACCGCGAGGGAATGCCGAACGATCACGCGGCACAGCCTAGGGTGTTCGCATGAGCGACCCTGCGCGCGGCAGCTACGTGCGCACCCTGATGCGGAGCGGGACCAGCATCGCCATCGCGATCGGTGTCATGAACCTCGCGACGTACGGCTTCACGATCGTCGCGGCCCGGATCCTGGGCCCGACCGAGTACGGCGCCCTGGCCGGCCTGATGGCGACGCTGATGGTGCTGGCCGTGCTGCAGCTGGGCCTGCAGGCGACGGCGGCCCGGCGGATCTCGGCCGAGCCCGAGCACGTCGCGCAGATCGAGCAGTCGATCATGCGCGTGACCTACCGCGGAGCGCTCGTGCTGGGAGCGGTGCTGGTGCTGGCCGCGCCGCTCGTCCAGCGGGTGCTCCGGCTCGACAGCCTGCCGACCGCGGTGCTGGTCGGGGTCTGCGTGGTGCCGCTCTCGATCATGGGCGGCCAGGCCGGCATCCTCCAGGGCGAGCGCCGCTGGTGGCCGCTGGCGGCCATGTACGTCGCCGCGGGAGTGCCCCGGCTCGTGCTCGGCACCGCCTTCATGCTGTGGCGGCCCACGGTCACCAGCGCCATGGTCGGCGTCACGATCGCGATGTTCGCGCCGATCATCCTCGGCTGGATCGCGCTGCGCGACGGGCGCCCCCCGGGCATCCCGGCCGGTCACGACGCCCGCTCGGTCATCCGGGAGTCCGTGCACAACTCGCAGGCGCTGCTGGCCTTCTTCGCGCTCTCGAACGCCGACATCGTCATCGCCCGCAACGTGCTGCCCGACCACCAGGCCGGCCTCTACGCGGCCGGACTGATCCTCACGAAGGCGGTGCTGTTCCTGCCGCAGTTCGTGGTGATCATCGCCTTCCCCTCCATGGCCTCGGTCGGAGAGCGGCGGACCGCCCTGATCCGCAGCCTGGTCGTCGTCGCGGGTCTCGGCGTCTTCGCGACCGCCGCCGCCTGGCTGCTGCCGCACCTGGCGATGATCTTCGTCGGCGGCGCGGAGTACGCCGAGATCGAGCCGCGCCTGTGGTTGTTCGCGATGCTGGGCACCCTGCTCTCCATGCTCCAGCTGCTCGTCTACTCCGTGCTCGCCCGCCAGGGACAGCGCTCGGTGTACGCCGTGTGGCTGGCGCTGGTCGTGATGGTCGTCGCCGGGCTCCAGACGTCCACGCTCACCGGCCTGCTGACCGTCGTGCTGGCCACCGACGCCACCTTGCTCGTGCTGCTCCTCGCCGCGAGCCTGACCATCCTGCGCCGCCCCGCCCCGGTCCCGGAGCCGGTCTCGTCGTAGCGGCCCGCGGTCAGTGCGCGGCGTCGTGCCAGCTGCGACCGGTGCCGACGGAGACGTCGAGGGGGACGGTGAGCTCCGCGGCGCCCCCCATCCGGTCCCGGACCAGCGCCTCCAGCGCGTCCCGCTCCCCCGGGTGCGACCTCGAAGACCAGCTCGTCGTGCACCTGCAGGAGCATCCTCGAGCGCAGCCCCGCGGCCTCGATCGCGGCCTCCACCCCCAGCATGGCCACCTTGATCAGGTCGGCCGCCGAGCCCTGGATGGGCGCGTTGAGCGCCATCCGCTCGGCCATCTCGCGGCGCTGCCGGTTGTCGCTGGTGAGGTCGGGCAGGTAGCGGCGCCGGCCCAGGATCGTCTCGGTGTAGTGGGTGCGGCGCGCCTCGTCGACGATGGTGGCGAGGTAGTCGCGCACCCCGCCGAACGTCTCGAAGTAGTCGTCCATGAGCAGCCGTGCCTCGGCCGGCTCGATCTTGAGCTGCTGGGACAGCCCGAACGCCGACAGCCCGTAGGCCAGGCCGTAGTTCATCGCCTTGATCTTCGCCCGCTCCTCGACGCCGACCCGGTCGGGCTCGACCTCGAACACCTTGGCGGCGGTGATCGAGTGGAAGTCGCGCCCCGAGCGGAACGCCTCGATCAGCTCGGCGTCCTCGGAGAGGTGCGCCATGATCCGCATCTCGATCTGGCTGTAGTCGGCGGTCATCAGGCACTCGTAGCCGTCGCCCACCACGAAGCCCTCGCGGATGCGGCGGCCCTCGGCGGTGCGGATCGGGATGTTCTGGAGGTTGGGGTCGGTGCTCGACAGCCGCCCGGTGGCCGCGATGAGCTGGTTGAACGTGGTGTGGATGCGCCCGTCGGGAGCGATCGACTTCAGCAGCCCCTCGACGGTCTGCCGGAGCCGGATCACGTCCCGGTGCCGCAGCAGGTGCTGGAGGAAGGGGTGCTCGGTCTTGTCGAAGAGCGCGGCGAGGGCGTCGGCGTCGGTGGTGTAGCCGGTCTTGGTGCGCTTGGTCTTGGGCATCCCGAGCTCGTCGAAGAGCACCACCTGGAGCTGCTTGGGCGACCCGAGGTTGATCTCCTTGCCGATCACGGCGTACGCGTCGGCGGCCGCCTGCCGCACGCCCTCCCCGAACTCCGCGTCGAGGGCCTCGAAGTGGTCCACGTCGACGGCGATGCCGTGCTGCTCCATCACCGCGAGGCAGCGCACCAGCGGCAGCTCCACCTCCGCGAGCAGGCGGGTGCCGCCGTGCTCCTCGACCGCCGTGTCGAGCGCCTCGGCGAGGTCGAGGACCGCGCGGGCGTGCAGCATCGCGGTCTGGGCGGCGGCCTGGTCGTCGTCGAGGGTGTCGAAGCTGAGCTGGCCCTGCTCGTCGTCGGTCTCCTCCACCCCCTGCTTCAGCTCGCGCTTGAGGTAGCGCAGGGTGAGGTCGGCGAGGTCGAAGGTGCGCTGGTCGGGACGGACGAGGTACGCCGCCAGCGCGGTGTCGCTGACCAGCCCGGCGAGGGTCCAGCCACGCGCCGCCAGCGCGAGCATCGGGCCCTTGGCGTCGTGCATGACCTTGGGCGCGGCCGGATCGGCCAGCCAGGTGGCCAGGGCCTCGTCGTCGCCCGGGGTCACCTCGGCGGCGTCGAGCCACGCGGCCGACCCGTCGGCGGCGGCCAGCGCGACCGAGCGCACCTCACCGGTCCCGGCCCGCCAGGTGCCCTGCACGGTGAGTCCCACCCGCTCCGGCGGCGTGGGCGGCCAGCCAGGGCGCGACCTCGCCGGCGCCGAGCACCGAGCCGGACAGCTCGAAGCCGCTGTCGTCGATGTCCTCCTCGACCTCGGACTTCACGGTCTCGAAGAGCCGGTCGCGCAGCACCCGGAACTCCAGCCCGTCGAAGAGGTTGTGCACCTCGTGCCGGTCCCACGGGCGGACCGCCAGGTCGGAGGGCGACACCGGCAGGTCCAGGTCGGTGACCAGGGCGTTGAGCCGCCGGTTGCGGATGACGTCGCCGAGGTGCTCGCGGAGCGCCTCGCCCTTCTTGCCGGTGATCTCGTCGGCGCGGGTGATGACGTTGTCGAGGCCGTCGTACTCGTTGATCCAGCGGGCCGCGAACCCGGGCCCGACGCCGGGCACCCCGGGCAGGTTGTCGGAGGTCTCGCCCACGATGGCGGCGAGCTCGGGGTAGCGGGCCGGCGGCACGCCGTACTTCGCCTCGACCGCGGCCGGCGTCATCCGGGCCAGCTCGGAGACGCCGCGGCTGGGGTAGAGCACCGTGGTGCGGTCGCTGACCAGCTGCAGGGAGTCCCGGTCGCCGGTCAGGATGAGGACGTCGAGGCCGTCCGCCTCCGCCTCGGTGGCCAGGGTGGCGATGATGTCGTCGGCCTCGTAGCCCTCGAGATGGAGGTGCTCGATCCGCAACGCGTCGAGGACCTCCTTGATCAGCGGGAGCTGGCTGCTGAACTCGTCGGGCGTCTTGTTGCGCTTGGCCTTGTACTCGGCGTACTCGGCCAGCCGGAACGTCTGGCGGGACTTGTCGAAGGCCACCGCGATGTGGGTCGGCTGCTCGTCCCGGAGCACGTTGATGAGCATGGAGGTGAACCCGAACACCGCGTTGGTGTGCTGGCCGGTGGTCGTCGAGAAGTTCTCGACCGGCAGCGCGAAGAACGCGCGGTAGGCCAGCGAGTGACCGTCGAGCAGCAGGAGACGAGGAGTGATCTGGTCGGTCACGGACTGGGTCGTCGGGGCCACCCGGCGACTCTAGCCGCCGCCCCCGACACCCCGACGGTCGGGAATGATGCACCCATGACCGACTCCTCCGGCACCTCCGAGGCACGCCCCGACCCCGCCGATCTCGGCGACCTCGACCATCGAGCAGTTCGTCGCGCTGATGCCCGAGGGCATGGGCCGGCTCAACGACACGATGGGCATCGTGCTCACCGAGATCTCCGCGGAGCGCGTGGTCGCGACGATGCCGGTGGAGGGCAACACCCAGCCCTACGGCCTCCTGCACGGCGGCGCGTCCGTGGTGCTGGCCGAGACGCTCGGCTCCGTCGGCTCCGCGCTCCACGCGGCGCCGGACCGGCTCTCCGTCGGGGTCGACATCAACGCCACCCACCACCGCGCCGTCCGCTCGGGCACGGTCACGGGCGTGGCCACCGCGGTGCACCTGGGCCGGACGATGGCGTCGTACGAGGTGGTCATCACCGACGAGCGGGGCAAGCGGGTGTGCACCTCCCGCATCACCTGCGCACTGGTGCCGGTGGACCGGGTCAGCTGACCGCGCTCAGCCGGCTGCCGGGTCGGGCGTCCCGCCGCGGCTGCGCCGCAGCGAGCGGCGGGCGGCCAGCACCTGGGTGAGGTGCCGGCTGGGGACGGCCCCGGTGCGACTGGAGGCCGCGAGCTTGGTGCGGACCGCCGAGGTGGGGGCCAGCCGCAGGGTCGCCAGCGGGGCGAGCGCCAGCCGGGCCATGAACCTGTTCGCGTCACGCGAGCCCGCCATCGCGGCGCTGGCGACATGGGCGATGCCCCGGTCCTCGGCGTAGGTCACCGCGGCCTCGATCAGCGCCTTGCCGACGCCGCGGCCCTGGAACCGGGGTGCGACGTGGGGATGGACCGCCTGCACCACCGGCTCGAGGTTGACCGGGGTGACGGTCGTCGCACACAGGTAGACGGAGCCGGCCACCACGCCGTCCACCTCGGCGACCACGATGCAGCACTCGGACGACGAGGCGCAGTCCGCGATGATCCGGCGGGCGTCGGCGACCTGGTCCTCCCGGGAGGCCTTCCGCATGACCCCCTCCCACAGCTCCACGAGCGCCTCGGCGTCCTCGTGCTCAGCCCTGCGCAACGTCAGCGGTGACCTCATGCGTCTGCCTTCCCGGGGTGCGTCGACATGTGTGGGCATGCGCCACTCCCCCCGGAGGCGACTTCGAGCATCGAGACTACGCTCATCTCTCCCGACCTGTCCCCCCTGCCCCGAGGAGCGCGGTGTTTCCAGGCGTAGGCACGGTCGTGAACGTCGTCACGGTGCTGCTGGGCTCGGCCATCGGCGTGCTGCTGGGGCACCGGATCCCCGACCGGGTGCGCGACCTGGTGATGGACGCGCTGGGCCTGGTGACGCTGCTCATCGGCGGCCTGTCGGCGTGGGCGGTGACCGACCGCGCCCTCGTCGACGAGGTGCCGCGCGGCGCCCCGGTGCTGGTCGTCCTCGGCGCCCTGGTCATCGGCGGCGTGGTCGGCTCCCTGCTCCGGATCCAGGAGCGGGTCGAGTCGGTCGGCGGCTTCCTGCAGCGCCGGCTGGTCGGCCCGGTGGCCTCGGCGGACCGGCGTCGCTTCATCGAGGGCTTCGTCGCCGCGTCCCTGGTCTTCTGCACCGGCCCGTTGACCGTGCTCGGCTCGCTGAACGACGGCCTCGGCAACGGCGCCGAGCAGCTCTACCTCAAGGCCACCCTGGACGGCTTCGCCGCGATCGCCTTCGCGGCGACCTTCGGCTGGGGCGTGGCCGCGAGCGCCGTCACCATCGTGGTGGTCCAGGGGTCGCTGACCGTGCTCGGCGTGCTGCTCGGCGACGTGCTGCCCGACCCCTACCTCGCCGCGGTCACCGCGACCGGCGGTCTCCTGCTGGTCGGGGTGGCTCTCCGGCTGCTGCGCATCCGCGAGATCCCGGTGGCCGACCTGCTCCCCGCCCTGCTCGTGGCCCCCGTCCTGGTGGCCTTCTGCGCTCTCTTACGGTGACGTAACGGTTCGCTAACGACATGGTGCGGGGTCGCCGGTCTGCGAGCCGCCACATTTAGGTTGAGCACGCTGACGTGAACCGTGAGCCGGACTCGGGCGCTCGTGGTTGACTGCGGTCGAATGCGCCAACCCCATAGAAAGGTTCACAGAGTGAATCGATCCAAGACGACCTCCTGGGTCAAGGTCCTGGCCGGCACCGCCGCGCTGACCCTGACCCTCGCCGCTTGCGGCTCCAACGACGACCCGGAGGCCGAGGACAACCCGTCGGGCTCCGAGTCCACCTCCGAAACCCCCAGCGAGTCCGCCGCCTCGGAGACCTTCGCGGCCGCCAAGTGCAAGGGCGAGACCAGTGCGGACACCTTCCGGGTGGGCGGCATCCTGCCGCTGACCGGCAACCTGGCGTTCCTCGGTCCCCCGGAGATCGCGGGCGTCGGCCTGGCCGTGTCCGACATCAACGCCGCGGGTGGCGTGGGTGGCGCCATGAGCTGCACGGACGTCCAGGACTCGGGCGACTCGACCGACATGTCCGTCTCGACCGCCTCGGCCGGTGCCCTCGTGGCGTCCAAGCCGTCGGTGGTCATCGGTGCCGCCTCGTCCAGCGTCTCGCTGAACGTGGTCGACACCTTCGCCGACAACAAGATCGTCGAGGTCTCCCCGGCCAACACCGCCGCGGACCTCAGCGGCTACTCGCCGTACTACTTCCGCACCGCTCCCGAGGACTCGGTCCAGGGTGGCGTGCTCGGTTCGCTCGTGTCGCAGGACGGCTACCAGAAGCTCGCCTTCCTGGTGTTCAACGACACCTACGGCACCGGCCTTCGCAACTTCACCCAGGCGGCCTTCGAGGGCGCCGGCGGTGAGTGCGTCTACGGGTGCAAGGGCGACGGCGACGAGTTCCCCGCCGGCCAGACGACCTTCTCGGCCGAGGTGACGGCGGCTCTGGCCTCCAACCCCGACGCGATCGTGGTGCTGGCGTTCGACGAGACGAAGGCCATCGTGCCCGAGCTCGCCGCGCAGGGCTGGGACATGTCGAAGACGTACTACACCGACGGCAACACCAGCGACTACAGCGCTGACCTGGAGCCGGGCCTCCTCGAGGGCGCCCAGGGCACCATCCCGGGTGCCGACCCCGACGCTGCCTTCAAGGGTCGTCTCGACGCGTACTCCGACCAGGTCGAGGGCGAGACCCTGACCAGCTACTCCTACGGTGCCGAGTCGTACGACGCGGTCATGCTCGCGGCCCTGGCCGCGGTCAAGGGTGGCGACACCTCCTCCGAGACGGTGCAGAAGAACTTCGCTGCCGTGTCGGGTGCCACCGGTGGCGAGGAGTGCAACACCTACGAGGACTGCGTCGCACTCCTCGAGGACGGCCAGGAGATCTACTACAAGGGTCCCTCGGGCATCGGTCCGATCAACGAGCTCGAACGACCCGTCGTCGGCCTTCGTCGGCATCTACCAGTACGACGGTGACAACAAGATCGCCCTGACCTCGACCCTCGAGGCCAGCAGCGACAACTGATCCACCGCCTGACGCGAAGGGCCCCGCACCTCACGGTGCGGGGCCCTTTTCGTCGTGCGGCTCGGGTCGAGCTCCGGACTACTTGTCGCTGTCGAGGTCCTCGGCCAGGGTGCCGAGGTAGAGCTGGATGACCTTGGGGTCGTTGGCCAGCTCGCGGCCCGTGCCGGAGTAGGCGTCCCGGCCCTGGTCGAGCACGTAGCCGCGGTCGCAGATCTGCAGGCAGCGACGGGCGTTCTGCTCGACCATCACCACGCACACGCCGGTCTTGTTGATCCGGCGGGTGCGCAGGAAGGTCTCGTCCTGGCGCACCGGCGAGAGGCCGGCGCTCGGCTCGTCGAGCAGCAGCACGGACGGCTCCATCATCAGGGCCCGGGCCATCGCCAGCGACTGGCGCTCACCACCGGACAGCGCCCCGGCCCGCTGGTTGCGGCGGTCGTGGAGGACGGGGAACAGGTCCCACATGGCCCCCAGTCGCTCGTCGATCTTCTTGGGGCGCATGAAGAGCCCCATCCGGAGGTTCTCCTCGATGGTCAACGACGGGAAGACGTTGTTGGTCTGCGGCACGAAGCCGACGCCGAGCTCCACGAGGTTGTTGGCCTTGAGGTTGGTGATGTCGCGGCCGTTGAGGGTGACCTGTCCCGAGTGCACCCGGACCAGGCCGAACATGGCCTTCAGGAGGGTGCTCTTGCCGGCCCCGTTGGGACCGATCACCCCGATCATCTCGCCGGGGTAGGCCACCAGGTTGCAGCCGTTGAGGATGTTGACGCCGGGCAGGTACCCCGCCACCACGTCCTTCGCCTCGACCACGGCCTGGCGGGTCTCGGGCCGCTCGGCGACCAGCCTGCTGCTCGCTGCTCATTGGGGTCCCCACGGAAAGAGGAGCGGAGCGAGTCTTTTCGAGGGGTGTTCATGGTCGGGTCTCCTCGGTGGTGGTGTCGTGGGCGTGCTCCTCGCGTTCGCGCTCGGCCTCCTCGGCCTTCACCTCGTCCGCGATCTGCGCCATGGCGTCGTCCTCGAGCAGCGCGTCGTCCCCGAGGTCGGTGTCGTGGTGGGCGCCGAGGTAGGCGTCGATCACGGCCTGGTCGCCCATCACCTCGTCGGCGCGGCCCTCGGAGATGATCTTGCCCTCGGCCATGACCACGACCCAGTCCGAGATGTGCCGGACCATGTGCATGTCGTGCTCGACGAACAGCACCGTCATGCCCTCGTCGCGCAGGCTCTGGATGTGGCCCAGCAGGGACTGGGTGAGCGCGGGGTTCACCCCGGCCATCGGCTCGTCGAGCATGATCATCTTCGGGTGGCTCATCAGCGCGCGCGCCATCTCGAGGAGCTTGCGCTGGCCACCGGACAGGCTGCCGGCGTAGTCGTCCTTCTTCTCCAGGAGCTTGAACCGGTTGAGCAGCTCCTTGGCGCGCTCCTCGTTCTCCTGCTCCTCCTTGCGCCAGGCCGGGCGGAAGGCGCTGAAGCAGCAGCGACTCGCCCTTCTGGTCCCGCGCGCCCAGCATCATGTTGTCCATCACCGTCATCCGGTTCAGGGCCTTGGTCAGCTGGAAGGTGCGCACCATGCCCGCGAGCGCGACGCTGGACGCCGAGGTCTTGTCGAGCTTGCGACCGTCGAAGGACCAGTGGGCGCCGGTGCGGGCGGAGCTCGGCTTGTCGAAGCCGGTGATCAGGTTGAAGAACGTCGTCTTGCCGGCACCGTTGGGGCCGATCAACGCGGTGATGATGCCGCGCTGGACCTCGAGGTGGTCGACGTCGACGGCGGTCATGCCGCCGAAGTGCCGGGTGATGTTGTCCACCTCGAGGATCGGGTCCGGCTTGGTGGCACCGGGACTGCGGTCGATGCCCGCCGTCACGGCCAACCGGGCCGCGGGATCGGCCATCGAGGTCGACGTCAGCTGCTCAGACATTGAACCGGAGCTCCCTCTTGTCGCCGAGGATCCCCTGTGGTCGGAAGATGACGATCAACATCAGCGAGACGCCGATGATGATCCAGGAGAACTGCTCGGTCTGCTGGGTGTTCATGATGCTGTCGGGGACGATGGCGCCGGCCGAGCCCTTGATGAAGATGCGCATCGCGAAGAACAGCACCGAGCCCAGGATCGGGCCGAAGATCGTGGCGGCACCGCCGAGGAGCAGCGCGGTCCACATGAAGAAGGTCAGGTTGCGACCCATGGCGTCCGGCTGGACCGCGGACGGCAGCACGTAGATCATGCCGCCGAGCGCGGCGAGCAGACCACCGATGATCAGCGACTGCATCTTGATGGCGAAGACGTTCTTCCCGAGGCTGCGGATCGCGTCCTCGTCCTCACGGATCCCGCGGAGCAGGCGGCCCCAGGGGCTGCGCACCAGCAGGTAGACGCCCACGGCCACCAGGAGCACGGCCACCCAGGCGACCATCCGGACCCACCAGCCGTTCACGCCGGTGGGCTGGTAGGCCAGGCTCAGGCCGATGCTGTCGATGACGCCGCCCAGACCGACCTTGCTGAAGACCCAGTAGATCGGGTCGAAGAGGTCGGTGCTGCTGGAGAAGAACGACAGGTTCGTGAACGGGTCGCGGTAGGTCTTGCCCTGGATGCCCTGGGCCGCACCGGTGAAGTCCTCGAGGACCGCCAGCCGGCCGGTGTAGCGGATGATCTCCGCCGCCGAGATGGTGACGATCGCGAGGTAGTCACCGCGCAGCTTCAGGGTGGGGATACCGAGCACCAGCGCGAAGAGGCCGGCCGCACCGAGCCCGATCAGGATGGCCAGCGGCAACGGGACGCCGCGGGACACCGAGATGGCGAAGCCGTAGGCCCCCAGCAGCATGAACCCCGCCTGGCCCATGTTGAGCAGCCCGGTGAAGCCGAAGTGGACGTTGAGACCGATCACCGCGATGGCCACCGCCGCCGTCTGCGGCGACACCGCCTCTCGCAGCATGCCGTTGATGATCGTGATCGGGCTGCCGCCGACCAGCCCGACCAGCACGAGGATCCCCACGAAGGCGGCCAGCGTGTACACGACCGCCAGTCGGGCCTTGCGGCGCTCCGAGGCGCTCTCTCCCGCGAGTGACTCCGCGGCGGCCAGGGACTCGCCCGGCTCTGATGTCATCGTCATGTCGGAGGCCTCCTCAGCCCACTCGTTCCGGACGCCCGAGCAGACCCTGTGGTCTGACGATCAGCAGCAGGATCATCAGTCCCAGCGCCACGGCGTACTTCAGGTCTCCCGGGGCCCCGAGGGGTCCCGCCAGCTCCACCACGAGCCCGATGATGAGCGAGCCGAGCAGGGCGCCGAACGCCGTCCCCAGCCCACCCAGGGTCACCGCGGCGAAGAGCAGCAGCAGGATCTGCAGTCCGGTGTCCCACCGGATGCCGTTGCTGATCACCAGGGCGTAGAGCAGGCCGGACAGGCCGGCGAGGGCCGCGGCCACGGTCCACACCAGCCGGATGACCCTGTCGACGTCGATCCCCGAGGCGGAGGCGAGCGCCGGGTTGTCGGAGACCGCGCGGGTCGCCCGCCCGATCCGGGTGCGCAGCAGTGCGTACCCGACGGCGGCGATCATCACGATCGAGATCCCCATGGCGATCAAGGACCGGTAGGAGATGGTGATCGGCCCGATCGTGGCCACCTCGCCGGTGCCGAGCTCGACCTTCACGGTGCCGGCCCCGATGAAGTACTGGTAGGTGTACTGCAGCGCCAGCGCGAGGCCGATGGTCACGATCATCATCTGGGTCAGGCCGAGTCCGCGCCGTCGCAGCGGTTGCCACATCACCCGGTCCTGCAGCCAGCCGACGAGCCCGCAGCAGATCACGACGACGATGCCGCCCAGGACGAGCGGCAGCCCCATGACGCGGATGAAGCCGTAGCCGAGCACGCCGCCGAGCGTCACCAGCTCGGCGTGCGCGAAGTTGGAGAGGCCGGTCGTGCCGTAGATCAGCGAGAGACCCAGGGCCGCCATCGCGAGCAGGAGCCCGAGCCGCAGCCCGTTGACGACGCTCTGCGCCAGCTGGTCGGTCAGGCTGGTCGACGCGTCGTAGTCCTCGGACCGGACCTGGAGGATCACCGAACGGGCCAGCCCGAGCTCGGGGATGTCGACCTTGAAGGAGCCCTCGACCTCACCCTGCTGGGCCGCCGCCGGCGGGATCAGGTTGATCCCCTTCGGCAGGCCCGAGGCGTCGGCGCTGACCGAGTAGGAGCCCGTGTCCGTGACGGTGAAGCTCCACTTGCCGTCGTCCGCGCTCGTGACCGTCTCCTCGGTCCCGTCGGGCTTGGTGAGCGTGACCTCGACACCGGGGTACGGGTCCGCACGGGTGCCGATGGTGCCGCTGATGCAGCTGGTCTCGTCGGCCTTCGGAAGGCAGAAGGTCCCCGCGGCCGCGTGGGCGGAACCGGCGGTGATGGTCGCCAGCAGCGGCGCGAGCACGAGCCCGAGGAGCAGGCCGGCCACCCCCTGGATGACGGAACGCTCGCTTGGTCGGGTTCTCACTCGTGTCCTCCCTCTACGCGCGCTCGCCGCGCACGGGGCAGTCTAGGGGCCCCCGAGACCTCCGACACTACTTCGCCCCGCGCGCCGATGGGTCACCGGCGCGTGACAATTCGGGGACGTCAGCCCGCGAGGCCGGGACCGTGGGTGATGACGCCCTCGGCGACCTGGCGCATGCTGAGCCGGAGGTCCATCGCCGTCTTCTGGATCCAGCGGAACGCCTCGGACTCGCTCAGGCCCAGGCTCGTCTGGAGCTCGGCCTTCGCCCGGTCCACCGCCTTGCGGGTCTCCAACCGGTCGGTGAGGTCGGTGACCTCGCGCTCGAGCGCGGTGAGCTCGGCGTACCTGCTGACCGCCATCTCGATCGCCGGCACCAGGTCGTGCTTGCCGAAGGGCTTCACGAGGTAGGCCATGGCGCCCGCCTCCCGGGCCCGCTCGACGAGGTCGCGCTGCGAGAAGGCGGTGAGCATGACGACCGGCGCGATGCGTGCCGCCGCGATCCGCTCGGCGGCGGTGATGCCGTCGAGGACGGGCATCTTCACGTCCAGGATCACCAGGTCGGGGCGCAGCTCCTCGGCCAGCTCGACGGCGCGGGCCCCGTCGCCGGCCTGGCCGACGACGTCGTACCCCTCCTCGCCGAGCATCTCGGCGAGGTCCATCCGGATCAGCGCCTCGTCCTCGGCGATCACCACGCGGCGCCGCACGGGCGCGGTCGGGTCGACGGCAGTCACACCGTCAGGCTAACGGGCCGCGCGCTCCTCGACCGCCAGGGTCACGACCGCGGGCACCGGCTGCGCCCGGCCCGCGAGGTACGCCGCCACCTCGGCCGCCTCGACCCGCCGTCGAGCCGCCGCGGTCGCCGCGGCGCGGGCGTTGGCCACGGCCCGCTCGTTGCTCCGCCGGGCCCAGCCCCCGATCAGCCCCATCGTCACGTCTCCCTGCTCCCGTCGCTCATTGTCGAGTAACCTACTCGACTTTTAGCCGGAGGCCAAGAGGCGCGCGGGCTCGGGTACGGTTCTGCTGGCTCAGCCCCGGTAGCCCAACGGCAGAGGCAATGGTCTCAAACACCACTCCCCAGCTTGTGGGTTCGAATCCCACCCCGGGCACCCACGACCCAGCGTGTCGGTGGTCGGCTCGGACACTGCCGACATGTACCCGACCACGGCCCGGCGTCGTCGCGCCCTCGGGCTGCTCGCACGACGGGTTCACCCTGGCCGCGGCGAACGCGTCGGCGCACGGCGCCTCGAGGTCGACGATCCGGACCTGGCGCCAGCGACTCCAGCGGCAGGGCAAGCCGCGCGGTCAGTCGCACACTGCCGTCCCGCTGCCCACGATGCGACGGAGCCGTCCTCGATCGTCCGGCCTACGCGGCCCTGCTCGGCTACTACCTCGGGGACGGCCGCATCTCCCCCGCGGCTCGCTAGCTTCTCACTTGCAGGTCTCCCGTGCGATCGCACGTCGGCCGGGACGGTGGCCGACGTCTCGGACCTGATCCGACGCGGTCCGGCCAGGCGGTCGACCGTGTTCCACGTGTCCGGCTCCGGGCGTGACGGTCGCCCCAGGCGCACTGGAAGCACTGGCCCTGCCTGTTCCCGCAGCACGGCCCGGGCCGCAAGCACGAGCGGCCGATCGTCCTCGAGCCGTGGCAGCGGGCGATCGTCGACGACCACCCGGGCGACCTGCTCCGTGGGCTCTTCCACTCCGACGGGGCCCGGGTGGCGAACTGGGCGACCCGGCTGGTCGGGGGCGAGCGGCGGCGCTACGACTACCCGCGGTGGATGTTCGTGAACCGCTCCGAGGACATCCTCGGCATCTGCACCGACGCGCTGGACGCCGTCGGCATCGGCTGGCGACGGCCGCGGGAGACGTGCGTGGCGGTCTCGCGTCGAGACGACGTCCGCCGCCTCGACGCCCTCATCGGGACGAAGTCCTGACCCTCAGTCCCGGCGGTACGCCGGGGCGACCTCGTTGATGGCGTCGCCCATCTTGTGGATGCGCATCGCGTTGGTCGAGCCGGGGATGCCCGGAGGGCTGCCGGCGATGATCACCACGACGTCGCCCTCCTTGACGCGGCCGATCTCGAGGAGCTGCTCGTCCACCTGGCGCACCATCTCGTCGGTGTGCTCGACGGGAACCGTCTTGAAGGTCTCGACCCCCCAGGACAGCGACAGCTGGCTGCGCACCTTGGCCTCGGGGGTGAACGCCAGCACCGGGATGTGGCCCCGGTAGCGCGACAGCCGCTTGGCCGAGTCGCCGGACTGGGTGAACGCGACCAGGTAGCGGGCGCCGACCCGGTCGGCCACCTCCGCGGCCGCCTTGGCGATGACGCCGCCCTGCGTGCGCGGCTGCCAGTCGATCGCGGCCATCTTGGCCAGCTCGTGGTCCTCGGTGGAGACGATGATCCGGGCCATCGTCTTGACCGAGTCGATGGGGTACTCCCCCACGCTCGTCTCGCCGGAGAGCATCACCGCGTCCGCGCCGTCCAGCACCGCGTTGGCCACGTCGGAGGCCTCGGCGCGCGTGGGCGCCGGGTTGGTGATCATCGACTCCAGCATCTGGGTGGCGACGATGACCGGCTTGGCGTTGCGGCGGGCCTTCTCGACCACCCGCTTCTGCAGGAACGGCACGTCCTCCAGCGGGCACTCCACGCCGAGGTCCCCGCGAGCGACCATGAACGCGTCGAAGGCCTTGACGACCTCGTCGAGGTTGTCGATGGCCTGGGGCTTCTCGATCTTGGCGATGATCGGGAGCATGATGCCCTCCTCCGTCATCACCTTGCGCACGTCCTCGGCGTCGGCGGCGCTGCGCACGAAGCTCAGGGCGATGTAGTCGACGCCGAGCTTGAGCGCCCAGCGCAGGTCCTCGATGTCCTTCTCGGACAGCGCCGGGACCGAGACCGCGACCCCGGGCAGGTTGATGCCCTTGTTGTTGCTGACCTTGCCCGGCACCACGACCCGGGTCGTGACGTCGGTGTCGGTGACGCCGGTGACCTCGAGGCGGACCTTGCCGTCGTCGATGAGGATCGGGTCGCCCACCGAGACGTCACCGGGAAGTCCCTTGTACGTCGTGCCGCAGGCGGTCGCGTCGCCGGGCACGTCGCGGATGGTGATGGTCCACTCCTGGTCCTTCTGGAGCTTGACCGGCCCGTTCGCGAACGTCTCCAGGCGGATCTTGGGCCCCTGCAGGTCGGCGAAGATCCCGACCCCGTGGCCGGTGGCGTCGGACGCCTCCCGCACCAGGCGGTAGGCCCGCTCGTGGTCCGCGTAGGCGCCGTGGCTCATGTTCAGCCGGGCCACGTCCATGCCGGCGTCCACCAGCTCGCGGATCTTCTCGGGGGTCGACACCGCAGGACCCAGGGTGCACACGATCTTCGCTCTCCGCACCCCTCGACCCTAGCGGTCTTTGGAACGTTCCAACATCCGAGCGCGCCGATTTGGACGAAGTCCAACGCGGCGGTCAGCGAGGAGATTGCGGAGGGTTCGGCTCAGTCGTCGCGAAGCACGGCTGAGCGACCCGTCTCGAAATCAACCCGTTCAGACGGTGAGGGGGCGCTCGGTCGGCTTGATCGGGGCGGGGAGCGCGGTGGAGCCGGTGAGGAAGGTGTCCACCGCGGCGGCGGCGGCCCGGCCCTCGGCGATCGCCCAGACGATCAGGGACTGACCGCGGCCCGCGTCGCCGGCGACGAAGACGCCGTCGACGTTGGTGGCGTAGGAGCCGTCCCGGCGCACGTTGCCGCGCTCGTCGAGGTCGACCCCGAGCTGCTCGAGGAGCCCGGGGCGCTCGGGTCCGGTGAAGCCCATCGCCAGCAGCACGAGCTGCGCCGGGATCTCCCGCTCGCTGCCCTCGACCGGCTGGAACTTCGCGTCCACCTCGACCAGGCGCAGCGCGCGCACCCGGCCCTCCTCGTCGCCGAGGAACTCCTGGGTCGACACCGCGTAGACCCGGTCACCACCCTCCTCGTGGGCCGACGAGACCCGGAACGTCATCGGGTACGACGGCCACGGCTGGCCGGCCGGACGGTCGACGGGAGGCTCGGGCAGGATCTCGAGCTGGGTGACGGAGGCGGCACCCTGGCGGTGCGACGTGCCGAGGCAGTCGGCGCCGGTGTCGCCGCCGCCGATGATCACCACGTGCTTGCCGGTCGCGGTGATCTGGTCCTCGACGGCCTCCCCGAGCGAGGCCCGGTTGGACTGCGGCAGGAACTCCATCGCCTGGTGGATGCCGGCCAGCTCCCGACCGGGCGCGGGCAGGTCCCGGCCGACCGTCGAGCCGGTGGCGATCACGACCGCGTCGTACCGCTCCCGCAGCTGCCGGCCGGCGAGCGTCGTCGGAGCCGACGGCGACGCCGGCCCGGAACACGGTGCCCTCGCGACGCATCTGGTCCAGGCGCCGGTCGAGGTGCTTCTTCTCCATCTTGAACTCGGGGATGCCGTAGCGCAGCAGCCCACCGATCTTGTCGGCCCGCTCGTAGACCGCGACCGTGTGCCCCGCCCGGGTCAGCTGCTGGGCGGCCGCGAGCCCGGCCGGTCCCGAGCCGATCACCGCGACGGTCTTGCCCGACAGCCACTCGGGCGGCTGCGGTCGGACGTAGCCCGACTCCCACGCCCGGTCGATGATCGCGACCTCGACGTTCTTGATCGTCACCGGGTCCTGGTTGATGCCCAGCACGCAGGCGGTCTCGCACGGCGCGGGGCACAGCCGCCCGGTGAACTCCGGGAAGTTGTTGGTCGCGTGCAGCCGGTCGATGGCGCCGTCCCAGTCGTCGCGCCAGACCAGGTCGTTCCACTCCGGGATGATGTTGCCGAGCGGGCAGCCCTGGTGGCAGAACGGGATGCCGCAGTCCATGCACCGCCCGGCCTGGGTGGTGATGATCGGCAGCAGGGCGCGGCCGACCCCGTCGGGGTAGACCTCGTTCCAGTCGCGGACGCGCTCCTCGACCGGGCGTCGGTGCGCGACCTCCCGGCCGTGCTTGAGGAAGCCGCGGGGGTCAGCCATGGCAGAGACCTTCCAGGTGAGAGGGGAGGGTGCGCTCAGCCATGCAGCACCTCCATGATCCGGGCGGCGGCCTGGTCCTCGTCGAGACCCTCGTCGAGCGCCGCCGCGCGGGCGTCGAGCACCCGCTTGAAGTCCCGCGGCATCACGAGCGAGAAGCGCGCCAGCGCGGCCGGCCAGTCGGTCAGCAGCGCCGCGGCCACGGTCGACCCGGTCTCCTCGGCGTGCCGCGCGACGAGGTCGCGCAGCTCGTCGGCGTACGCCCCCTCGACGGCGACGAGGTCGACGAGCTCGCCGTTGACCCGGCCCTCGTCGATGTCGAGCACGAACGCGTAGCCGCCGGACATGCCGGCCGCGAAGTTCCGCCCGGTCCTGCCGAGGACCACGGCGCGACCGCCGGTCATGTACTCGCAGCCGTGGTCGCCGACGCCCTCCACGACGGCGGTCACGCCGGAGTTGCGCACGCAGAACCGCTCCCCCACCTGGCCGCTGAGGAAGATCTCGCCCGCCGTGCCGCCGTAGCCGATGACGTTGCCGGCGATGATCTGCTCCGCGGCCGCGAAGGTCGCGGCCCGGTCCGGGCGGACCACGATCCGGCCGCCCGAGAGGCCCTTGCCGAGGTAGTCGTTGGCGTCGCCCTCGAGCCGCAGCGTGATCCCGCTCGGCAGGAACGCCCCGAAGGACTGCCCCGCCGAGCCGGTGAAGGTGAGGTCGATGGTGCCGTCGGGCAGCCCCTCGCCGTGGTAGCGGCGGGTCACCTCGTGGCCGAGGATCGTGCCGACCGTCCGGTTGACGTTGCGCACCGTGAGCTGGGCACGCACGGGCTCCCCGGACTCCAGCGCCGGCGCCGCGATCCGGACCAGCTCGTGGTCGAGGGCCTTGGCCAGGCCGTGGTCCTGGGACTTGGTGCGGTGCCGGCTCTGCCCGGCGAACTGGCCGAAGTCGCCGTCCACCTCGGGCATGTGCAGGATCGGGGTGAGGTCGAGCCCCTCGGTCTTCCAGTGCGTGATCGCGCCGGACACGTCGAGCACGTCGGCCTGACCGACCGCCTCCTCGATGCTGCGGAACCCGAGCTCGGCGAGCAGCTCGCGGACCTCCTCGGCGATGTACTCGAAGAAGGTGACGACGAACTCCGGCTTGCCGGTGAAGCGCTGCCGCAGCACCGGGTTCTGGGTCGCGACCCCGACGGGGCAGGTGTCGAGGTGGCAGACCCGCATCATGATGCAGCCGCTCACCACCAGCGGCGCGGTCGCGAAGCCGAACTCCTCGGCACCCAGCAGGGCAGCCACGACGACGTCCCGCCCGGTCTTGAGCTGGCCGTCGGTCTGCACCACGATCCGGTCGCGCAGCCCGTTGAGGAGCAGCGTCTGCTGGGTCTCGGCCAGGCCGAGCTCCCAGGGCCCACCGGCGTGCTTGAGCGACGTGAGCGGGGAGGCACCGGTGCCGCCGTCGTGGCCGGAGATGAGCACCACGTCCGCATGCGCCTTGGAGACGCCCGCGGCGACGGTGCCGACGCCGACCTCGGAGACGAGCTTGACGTGGATCCGCGCCTCGGGGTTGGCGTTCTTGAGGTCGTGGATCAGCTGCGCGAGGTCCTCGATCGAGTAGATGTCGTGGTGCGGCGGCGGGCTGATCAGGCCCACCCCGGGCGTGGAGTACCGGGTCTTGGCCACCCACGGGTAGACCTTGTTGCCCGGCAGCTGGCCCCCCTCGCCGGGCTTGGCGCCCTGGGCCATCTTGATCTGGATGTCGTCGGCGTTGGTGAGGTACTCCGAGGTGACCCCGAAGCGTCCCGACGCGACCTGCTTGACCGACGAGCGGCGCTCGGGGTCGTGGAGGCGGTCGGCGTCCTCGCCGCCCTCCCCGGTGTTGGACTTGCCCCCGAGGCGGTTCATCGCGATCGCGAGGTTCTCGTGCGCCTCCTTGCTGATCGAGCCGTAGGACATCGCACCGGTCGAGAACCGCTTGACGATCTCGGAGACCGGCTCGACCTCCTCGATCGGCACCGGGGCGCGCCCGGTGGTGTCGCCGTCGCGGAACCGGAAGAGCCCGCGCAGCGTCATCAGCCGCTCGGACTGCTCGTCCACGCGCGAGGTGTACTGCTTGAACACGTCGTAGCGGCCGGCCCGCGTCGCGTGCTGGAGCCGGAAGACCGTCTCGGGGTCGAACAGGTGCGGCTCGCCCTCGCGCCGCCACTGGTACTCCCCGCCGATCGCGAGCTCACGGTGCGAGCTGACGATGCCGCCGCGCGGGTACGCCGACGCGTGCCGCAGGGCCACCTCCCGCGCGATCGTGTCGAGCTCGACGCCGCCGAGCTTGGACGTCGTGCCGGTGAAGTAGCGGTCGACGACGGCCTGGGAGAGGCCGACCACCTCGAAGATCTGCGCCCCGGTGTACGACGCCACCGTGGAGACGCCCATCTTGGACATCACCTTCAACACGCCCTTGCCGAGCGCCCTGATCAGGTTCTTGACCGCGACCTCGGGCTCGACCTTGACGTAGTAGCCGTCGCGGGCGAGGTCCTCCACCGACTCCATGGCGAGGTAGGGGTTGACCGCGGCGGCGCCGTACCCGATGAGCACCGCGACGTGGTGCACCTCGCGCACGTCGCCGGCCTCGACGAGCAGCCCCACCTGGGTGCGGGCCTTCTCGCGCACCAGGTGGTGGTGCACGGCGCCGGTGAGCAGCAGCGAGGGGATCGGCGCGAGCTCGGCGGTCGAGTGCCGGTCGGAGAGCACGATGACGCGGGCTCCCCCGGCGATCGCCTCGGACACCTCCGCGCAGATCTCGTCGAGGCGGGCCGCCATCGCGGCACCGCCGCCCTCGACCGGGTAGAGGCCGCGCGCCACGTGGGTGATGAAGCCGGGCATGTCGCCCTCGCGGTTGATGTGCCGGATCTTGGCCAGGTCGTCGTTGGAGAAGACCGGGAACGGCAGCACGACCTGGCGGCAGGACGCGGGCGTCGGCTCGAGCAGGTTGGCCTCGGGACCGATGGAGCCGGCCAACGAGGTGACGAGCTCCTCGCGGATCGCGTCGAGCGGCGGGTTGGTGACCTGGGCGAAGAGCTGGCTGAAGTAGTCGAAGAGCAGGCGCGGCTTGGCGGACAGCGCGGCGATCGGCGTGTCCGTGCCCATCGACCCGAGCGGTTCGAGGCCGGCGTTGGCCATCGGCGTGAGCAGGACGCGCAGCTCCTCCTCGGTGTAGCCGAAGATCTGCTGGCGCCGGGTGACCGAGGCGTGCGTGTGGACGACGTGCTCGCGCTCGACCACGTCCTCGAGGCGGATCAGGCCCGCGTGCAGCCACTCGTCGTAGGGGTGCTCGCCCGCGAGCTCGGCCTTGATCTCCTCGTCCTCGATGATCCGGTGCTCGTCGGTGTCGACCAGGAACATCCGGCCCGGCTTGAGCCGGCCCTTGCGGACGATGGTGGCGGGGTCGAGGTCGAGCACCCCGACCTCCGAGGCGAGGACGACGAGCCCGTCGTCGGTCACCCAGTAGCGCGACGGACGCAGGCCGTTGCGGTCGAGGACCGCGCCGATCTGCGAGCCGTCGGTGAAGACGACGCACGCAGGACCGTCCCAGGGCTCCATCAGCGCCGAGTGGAACTCGTAGAACGAGCGCAGGCCCGGGTCCATCTCGGTGTGGTTCTCCCACGCCTCCGGGATCATCATCAGCACCGAGTGCGGCAGCGACCGGCCGCCGAGGTGGAGCAGCTCGAGCACCTCGTCGAAGGACGCCGAGTCCGAGGCGCCGGGCGTGCAGATCGGGAAGATCCGGTCCAGGTCGCCGGGGATGAGGTCCGAGGCGAGCAGCGCCTCGCGGGCGCGCATCCAGTTGCGGTTGCCCATCACGGTGTTGATCTCGCCGTTGTGGGCGATGAACCGGAACGGGTGCGCCAGCGGCCAGCTCGGGAACGTGTTGGTCGAGAACCGGGAGTGGACGACGGCCAGGGCGGAGGCCATCCGCTCGTCGACCAGGTCGGGGAAGAAGCTGTCGAGCTGGTCGGTGGTGAGCATCCCCTTGTAGACCAGGGTCCGCGACGACAGGGAGGGGAAGTAGGCGTCGGTCTCCTTCTCGGCCCGCTTGCGCAGGCAGAAGGCGCGGCGCTCCAGCGCCATCCCGGACACCCGCTGGCCGGCGCCGGCCACGAACAGCTGGCTGAAGGCGGGCATCACGGAGCGGGCGGTCGCGCCCAGCTGCTCGGGGTCGATGGGGACCTCGCGCCAGCCGAGGACGGTCAGGCCCTCCTCCTCGGCGAGCTCCTCGATCCGGTGGCGGGTCTTGGCGACCTGCTCCTCGTCGCCGGGCAGGAAGCCGGTGCCGACGGCGTACGAGTGCGGGGGCGGCAGCTCGAAGCCGGCGTCCGCGGTGACCGCGCGCAGGAACGCGTCGGGCACCTGGAGCAGGATCCCCGCGCCGTCGCCGGAGTTGGTCTCGGCACCCGCGGCGCCGCGGTGGTCGAGGTTGCGGAGCGCGGTCAGCGCCTGCGCCACGATCCGGTGGCTGGCCTCACCGGTGAGGGTGGCCACGAAGGCAACACCACAGGCGTCGTGCTCGTGCCGCGGGTCGTACAGACCCTGGGGCGGCGGGAATGCGTGCACAGGTGGCTCCCGTCGTCGTCGTATGAGCGACAGGGACGACGTTGGCCCAGACGCGAAGCGCCAAGGTATCACCAGCGCAGGCGTGGAATCCTGTGCCCATCTCACGGGCGGAGACTGGCGTCTTACGCCTCAGACGGCTCGATCGCGGCGTCGTCGCGGCGGTACAGGTCGGTCTCGCGGCCCGGGCGGTTCCGCGCCGACCACACGAAGTACGCCGCGGCGAGCACGAACAGCACCAGCGAGGTCCACACGTTGAACCGCAGCCCCGCGACGTTGGTGAGCTGGACGTCGTCGATGCGCAGCATCTCGATCCAGCCCCGCGCGACGGTGTAGAGCATCACGTAGAGCGCGACCACCCGGCCGTGGCCGAGCTGGAAGCGACGGTCGGCCCACACCAGCACCGCCGCGGCGGCCAGGCACCACAGCGACTCGTAGAGGAACGTCGGGTGGAACGTCGCCTGGTCGACGTAGTCCAACGGTCGGTGCGCGGCGTCGATCTCCAGCCCCCACGGCAGGTCGGTGGGCCGGCCGAAGAGCTCCTGGTTGAAGTAGTTGCCCCACCGGCCGATCGCCTGCGCCACGAGCACGCCGGGCGCCATCGCGTCGATGACCGGGAGGATCCTGATGCCCTTGACCCGGCAGCCGATGACGACGCCGAGCGCGCCCATCGCGATGGAGCCCCAGATGCCGAGCCCGCCACGCCAGACGTACAGCGCGGTCACCGGGTTGCGGCCCTCGCCGAAGTACAGCTCCCAGTCGGTCGCGACGTGGTAGAGCCGGCCGCCGATCAGGCCGAACGGGACCGCCCAGAGGGCCAGGTCGGCGATCTCGTTGGGGGCTCCGCCGCGGGCCAGCCAGCGCTTGTCGGAGATCCAGATGGCGACCAGGATCCCGACGACGATGCACAGCGCGTAGGCGCGGATCGGCACCGGCCCGAGGTGCCAGACCCCCTGGCCCGGGCTCGGGATGGTCTGCAGGGTCAGGGACAGGAGCGCGGTGGTCATGACGTGGCTCCCTCGCCGAGCAGGTGCTGGATGTCCTCGGCGAGCTCCGCGGACGACGTGCCCTGGGTCCACACGATCGGTGCCGTGCCGTCGGGGCGCAGCCCCACGACCGGCGTGCTGTGGTCGACCTCGTAGCCACCGTCGGGCAGCTCCTGGCCACGGGCGATGTAGACGCCGAGCTTCTCCCCCACCGCCGCGATGGTGGGCAGGTCACCGGTGAGCCCGGTGAAGCCGGGGTCGAACTGGTCGAGGTAGTCGCGCAGCGTGGCCGCGTCGTCGCGGGCGGGGTCGGTCGTCACGAAGACCACGTCGACCCGGTCGCGCTCGTCGGCGTCGAGCCGCTGCAGGGAGGACGCGATCGTCGACATGACGATCTGGCAGACGTCCGGGCAGCGCGTGTAGCCGAAGAACACCAGGGTCAGCGGGCTCTCGGCGTCCTTGGCCAGGGAGTAGCGCTCGCCCTCGGTGTCGGTGAGCGGCTGCGCGGGGACGTCGTAGGCCTCGGTGAGCAGGGCGCCGTTGAACCCGTCGTCGTCGCCGCCGACCACGATGGCGTTGGACCCGTCCTGGACCTGGGCGCAGCCCGGCAGGAGCAGCACCGTCGCGGCGAGGAGCAGCAGCCAGAGGTGCCGACTACGCATGCCGCACCCCGTGCGCGAGCTCCTCGGTCAGGGCCCCGAGCGCCCGGAGCCCCGCGGCGCGGTCGTCGGGGTGGTCGAGCAGGGCCCGGACGAGCGCGGAGCCGACGATCACGCCGTCGGCGTACGACGCGACCTCGGCCGCCTGGGCACCGGTGCCGACGCCGACGCCCACCGCCACGGGGAGGTCCGTGGCACCGCGGACCCGGCGCACCAGCGGCTCGGCCAGGTCGCTGCTGGCGTCCCGCGCCCCGGTCACGCCCATGACCGCGGTGGCGTAGACGAAGCCCCGGCAGTGGGCGACGGTCATCGCGATCCGGGCGTCCGTGGACGACGGTGCGACGAGGAAGACCTTGTCCAGCCCCTCGGCGTCGGCCGCGGCCAGCCAGTCGTCGGCGCTGTCCGGCGTGAGGTCGGGGGTGATCAGCCCGGCACCCCCGGCGGCGGCGAGGTCGGCGGCGAACCGCGCGGCGCCGTACCGCTCGACGGGGTTCCAGTAGGTCATCACCAGCGTGGGCACGCCGGTCGCGGCGACCGCCTCGACGGTGCGCAGCACGTCCTTGGTGCGCACGCCCCCGTCCAGGGCCTGCTGCGCGGCGGCCTGGATGGTCGGGCCGTCCATGACCGGGTCGCTGTAGGGCAGGCCGATCTCGATGACGTCGCACCCGGCGGCCACCAGGGTGCGCAGCGCCTCGATGCCGCCGTCGACGTCGGGGAAGCCGGCCGGCAGGTAGCCCACGAGCGCCGAGCGGCCCTCGGCGCGCGCCGCCGCGAAGGCGGTGGCGACATGGTTGCCGGTGCTCATGCGGGGTCCCCGGTCCCGGCGCCGGCGTCGCCGAGGCCGAACCACTCGATCGCGGTCTCCATGTCCTTGTCGCCGCGGCCGCTGAGGTTGATGAGCACGATCGCGTCGGGACCCTTCTCGACGGCCAGCGCCTGCGCGGACCGGATCGCCCCGGCCACCGCGTGCGCCGACTCGATGGCCGGGATGATGCCCTCGGTGCGACTCAGCAGGGCGAGCGCGTCCATGGCCTCCGCGTCGGTGACGGGGAGGTACGACGCCCGGCCGATCCGCGCCAGGTGGGCGTGCTGCGGCCCGACCCCGGGGTAGTCCAGCCCCGCGGAGATCGAGTGGGACTCGATGGTCTGGCCGTCCTCGTCCTGGAGCACGAACGTGCGCGCGCCGTGCAGCACCCCGCTGGCGCCGGCGTGGATGGTCGCGGCGTGCCGCCCGGTCTCGACGCCGTCGCCGCCGGGCTCGTAGCCCCAGATGGCGACGTCGTCGTCGAGGAACGCCTGGAAGAGCCCGATCGCGTTCGAGCCGCCGCCGACGCAGGCGGCGACCGCGTCGGGCAGCCGGCCGAAGCGCTCGAGGCACTGCGCGCGGGCCTCGTCGCCGATGCCGCGGGCGAAGTCGCGGACCATGCTGGGGAACGGGTGCGGGCCGGCGGCGGTCCCGAAGAGGTACGCCGTGTGCTCGACGCTGGCGACCCAGTCGCGCAGCGCCTCGTTGATGGCGTCCTTCAGCGTGGCGCTGCCGGAGTCGACCGGGACCACGTGGGCGCCCAGCAGCTGCATGCGGGCGACGTTGAGCGCCTGCCGCTTCACGTCGACCGAGCCCATGTAGACGGTGCAGTCCATGCCGAAGTACGCCGCGGCCGTGGCGCTGGCGACGCCGTGCTGGCCGGCCCCGGTCTCGGCGATCACCCGGGTCTTGCCCATCCGCCGGGTGAGCAGCGCCTGGCCGAGCACGTTGCGGATCTTGTGGGCGCCCGTGTGGTTGAGGTCCTCCCGCTTGAGCAGGATGGTGGCGCCGACCTGCTCGCTGAGCCGCTCGGCGAGGTAGAGCGGGCTCGGCACGCCGGCGTACTCGCGCAGGATCAGCCGGAACTCCTCGAGGAACGCCGGGTCGGCCATCGCCTCGTGCCACGCCTCGGTCAGCTCGTCCAGCGCCGCGACCAGGGCCTCGGGCATGAACCGGCCGCCGAAGTCGCCGAAGAAGCCGCGCTCGTCGGCGTCGTACGGGTGGTCGAGCTTGTCGTTCACCGGACTCCTGTCATCGGTTGTGCCGCGCCTGCCGCAGGGCTCGCACGGCGCCCTCGGGGTCGCCGTCCCTGACCAGCGCCTCGCCGACCAGGACCACGCGCGCGCCCTCGGCCGCGAACCGGGCCACGTCGGCCGGTCCGGAGATCCCCGACTCGGCGACCAGGACCGCGTCGTCGGGGAGCTGCCCTGCCAGTCTGCCGAACACCTGGTCATCGACCTGGAGGGTCTTGAGGTTGCGGGCGTTGACCCCGATCAGCTCGGCGTCCAGCGCGACGGCGCGCTCGGCCTCGGCCTCGTCGTGGATCTCGACCAGCACCGTCAGGCCGAGCTCCCGCGCGGTGTCGTGGAGGCGCCGCAGCTCGTCGTCGGCGAGCGCGGCGACGATGAGCAGCGCCAGGTCGGCGCCGGCCACCCGGGCCTCGACGAGCTGGTAGTCGCTGACGATGAAGTCCTTGCGCAGCAGCGGGGTGTCGACGGCCGCCCGCACCGCCACCAGGTCCGCCAGGCTGCCACCGAAGCGCCGCGGCTCGGTGAGCACGCTGATCGCGGCCGCGCCACCGCGCGCGTAGGCACGGGCGAGCTCCGCGGGCTCCGGGATGTCGGCCAGCGCGCCCTTGCTGGGGCTCTTCCGCTTGACCTCGGCGATGACGCTCGGCTCCGTGCTGCGGAAGTCCGGCATCGGGTCGCGGGCGCCGTCGACGTCGGCGAGCGCCGCCCGCAGGTCCGTTGCGGTGACCCGCGACTGCCGCTCCGCGAGGTCGAGGCGCACGCCGGCGACGATGTCGTCGAGCACGGACACGCGAGGGACCTCCTGGACGGCGAACCGGGTCGGCCAAGCCTCTCACGCGGGTGGGTGCGCCCCGGGCCGGGCCGGAGCCCGAGACGCCGACCGGGCCGGTGTGTAGCCTCGGGCGCCTACACAGGGGGCCGCTCGGCCCGGGACCGAGGAGAGCAGATGAGCTACGACGCACCGCCGCCGCCACCGCCGGGCTACGGTCAGTCGCCGTACGGCGCCGTTCCGCAGGGCACCAACTCCAAGGCGATCTGGGCGCTGGTGCTGGGCCTCCTCGGCATCCTGTGCTGCGGACCGGCGGGCATCGTCGCGGTGATCCTCGGCCGCTCCGCGCAGAGCGAGATCGCCCAGACCGGCCAGGGTGGCGCCGGGATGGCCAAGGCCGGCGTGATCCTCGGCGTCATCGCGATCGTCCTGATGATCATCGGGGCGCTGCTCCTCGCGACCGGCGTGGTCGACTTCGACGACTCGTTCGGCACCAGCTGACCCGGAGCCTCAGGCGGCCAGCCAGCCGCCGGGCGGCAGGTTGCGCGCGACCGTGAAGATCGCGATCACCACCAGCGCGACCTGCCCCCACAGCATCGGGCGGGACACGGACGCGAGCAGCGGCCGGTCGGACCGCCAGGCCCGGCGCGTCCAGGCGAGCCACAGCACCACGACCACCGGCACCATCAGCACGAGGAGCAGGTTGCTCGAGGCCGCGCCGGCGACGTCGAGGTTGGTCAGGTCGTGGACGGCCCGCAGACCTCCGCAGCCCGGACAGTCCAGCCCGGTGAGCGCGCGGAACGGGCAGAAGCCCCAGCTGCCCTGGACGTGCGGGTCGCGGTAGTGCAGGGCGAGCGTCAGCCCGCCGACCACGCCGGCACCCAGCAGGGGTGCGGCCAGCCGGCGCGCCCGCGTCGTCGTCCCGGCTGGGGACGTGCGCGGCGGCAGCTGACCGAGGGTCACGTCAGTGCGCCTCGCCGAGCCCCATCCGGTTCATGACCGCGAAGATCGGCAGGGCCAGGATGCCGACCACGACGCCGATCCAGAAGATGGTCAGGCTGATCGGCGTCATCATCAGCCCGATCCCGGCGACCACGAAGCCGATCATCGCGACCGTGACGGCGGTCCAGGCTGCGGGGGTGTTGCCGTGGCTCTGGGACATCTGGGCTCCTGCGGTCAGGGACGACGGATCGGGCACGAGTCTAGACAGTGGGGTCCTGCCCGTGGTCGAGCGACTTCCACAAGTCCAGGTGGGACGGTTCCTCGGCGGGCGTTGTCGCCGGCCCGCCCTCCGGGGAGTCGTAGCGGGTGCCCATCTCGGGCCAGCCCCCGACCCGGAAGACCGCCAGCACCGTGGCCCCCGCGCTGAGGACCGCTCCGACCAGGGCCACCCAGAACCACCCGGCCACGTCGAGGGTGACGGTGTCGAGGCCCGCGTCGGCGGCGGCGTCGCGCAGCGTCTGCGGCACCAGCCACCACCCGGACACGACCGTGGCGAGCACCCCGATCGAGGCCAGGGCGCCCAGGACCGCGACCGCCCGGCGGACCCGGCCGCGGGTGACCAGCACGACACCCCAGGCCGCCAGCACGACGAGCGCGAGCGTGGTGGCCAGGGGCATCTGGCCGGCCGCGCCACCGGTGGCGCGCGTCCACGGCCGCGGCGCCCGTCCCGGCGTACGTCGCCCAGGCCTTGGTCCCGGCGACCGCGACCAGCACCGCTCCCCCGACGCCCAGCGCGAGGATCGGCCCGAAGGAGCTCCGCTCAGCCATCGGAGTCCAGCAGCAGGTCGGCGTCGAAGCAGGTGCGGTCGCCCGTGTGGCAGGCCACTCCCTGCTGGTCGACCTTGACCAGGAGGGCGTCGCCGTCGCAGTCGAGGCGGACCTCGGTGACGCGCTGGTGGTGGCCGGACGTGGCGCCCTTGACCCAGTACTCCCCGCGCGAGCGCGACCAGTAGGTCGCCCGCCCCGTGCTGAGGGTGCGCGCCAGCGCCTCGTCGTCCATCCAGCCGAGCATCAGCACCTCGCCGGTGTCGTGCTGCTGCACGACCGCGGGCACCAGCCCGTCCGCGCTGCGCTTGAGCCGCGCGGCGACGGCCGGGTCGAGGGCGCTCTCGGGAGTGCTCATGAGGCGATCCTCCCCTGCTGGGCCACCCACGAGCGGTGCAGGCCGGCGTAGACGCCGTCCTGCGCGACCAGCTCGGCGTGCGGACCCCGCTGGACGATGCGGCCGCGGTCGACGACGACGACCTCGTCGGCGGCCTCGGCCGTGGACAGGCGGTGCGCGATGGTGACCGAGGTGCGGCCGCTCATCAGGCGCTCCAGCGCGCGGCCGATGCGCATCTCCAGCGCCGGGTCGACCGCGCTGGTCGCCTCGTCGAGCACCAGCAGGTCGGGGTCGGCGAGGTGGGCGCGGAGCAGCGCGACCAGCTGCCGCTCCCCTGCGGAGAGCGACTCGCCGCGCTGGCCGACCATGGTCTCGAGGCCGCCCGGCAGGCCGGCGACCCAGTCGGCCAGCCCGAGCTCATCGGCGCTGGCCAGGATGTCGGCCTCGGTCGCGTCGAGGCGGCCGTAGCGGACGTTGGCGGTGATCGTGTCGTCGAAGAGGAAGCCCTCCTGCGGCACCAGCACCACGCTGCGACGCAGGCTCTCGGCGGCCACGTCGCGGACGTCGATGCCGTCCAGCAGCACCTCGCCCTCGGAGGGGTCCATCAGCCGGGTGAGCAGCTTGGCGAAGGTCGACTTGCCCGACCCGGTCTCCCCGACGATCGCCACCCGCAGCCCGGCGTCGATGGTCATCGACACGTCGCGGAGCACCGGCGGCCCCTCGGGGTAGGCGAAGGTGACGTCGGCGAACGTCACGTCGATCGGCCCCCGCGGCAGCACCAGGCCGTCGGGTCCGGGGTCGACGAGGTCGGCGGGCGTCTCGAGGATGCCGATCACCCGCCGCCAGGAGGCGATGGCGTTCTGGGCGTCGGTGAGGATCTGGGTCCCCATCTGGACCGGGCCCACGAACAGCGTCACCAGGAACGCGAAGGCGAGCACCTGGCCCGACGGTCATGCCCCCGGCGAAGCCGAGCAGCACGCCGACGATGATCACGCCCGCGTTGGCGAGCCCGGCGGAGATGCCGCCCAGCGAGAACGAGATGACGGTGAACTTCTGCGCGCGCGTGCTCGCCGCCTTGAACTCGTCGATCGCGGCGTCGATGCGGGCCTGGGTGCGGTCCTCGACGGCGTAGGACCGGACCACGGCGGCGCCGACCACCGGCTCCGACACCGCGGACAGCAGCACTCCCACCTGGCGGCGGACCAGGCTGTAGGCGTCGGAGAGCTTGCGCTGGAAGTAGCGGATCGACACGAAGAGCGGCGCGAACGCGATCCACACCACGAGGGCCAGCTGCCAGCTGTAGACGACCATGATGATCGTCGCCACCATGATCTGGCCGACGCTGACCACGAAGATCAGCCCGCCGAAGACCAGGAACTGGCTGACCTGGTCGACATCGGTGGTCACCCGGGAGACCAGGGCACCGCGGCGCTCGGTGTTCTGGGTGAGCAGCGGCAGGTCGTGGACGTGCCGGAAGGCCTTGATCCGCAGCGTGGCCAGGCCCCGCTCGGAGGTCCGGAACAGCCGGCTGGTCATGAAGTACGACGCCACGCTGGTCAGCGCGATGCCCACCGCGCAGGCCAGCCCGGTCCAGACGACGAAGGAGATGTCGGGGCCGTCGGGGCCGTTGATGCCGTGGTCGAGGGTCTGCTGCACGGCGATCGGCACGATGACCTGCCCGAACGACGCGACCACGGCGAACAGCAGGGTGACGCCGATGCCCTCCTTGAGCTCGGGCGAGATGGCGACGCCGCGCCGGATCGTCGCCATCGCGCCGATGTCCTCGCCGGTGTCCATCTTGGTCCCGGAGACCTGGGGTGCCCGCACGGTCGCGCTCATGTCGCCGGCTCGATCTCGTGCTCGTAGGCGTTGACCAGCGTGGCGTAGCCGGGGCTGCGGGTCGAGCAGCTCGGCGTGCGTGCCCCGGTCGACGATCCGGCCGCCCTCGAGGTGCACGACCTCGTCGGCCAGCGCGATGGTCGCCTTGCGGTAGGCGACCACGACCAGGGTGGTGTCGTCGCCGCCGTCCCTGAGGCTGGCCAGGATCCGGGCCTCGACCTCCGGGTCCACCGCCGACGTCGCGTCGTCGAGGATCAGCAGCCGCGGCCGGCGCACCAGGGCACGGGCCAGGGAGATGCGCTGGCGCTGGCCGCCGGAGAGGGACGTGCCGCGCTCGCCCAGCGTGGTGTCCAGGCCGTCGGAGAGCGCCGCCACGAAGCCGTCGGCCTGGGCCGCGCGCAGCGCCGCCCAGATGTCGGCGTCGGCCACGTCGGCGCCCAGGGTGACGTTGCCGCGCACGGTGTCGTCGAAGAGGAACGCCGTCTGGGGGACGACCGCGACCGCCTCGGCCAGGCCGCCGCGGCGCAGGTCGCGCAGGTCGACGCCGTCCACGAGGACCCGGCCGGCATCGGGGTCCACGAGGCGGGTGAGCAGGTTGGTGAGGGTGCTCTTGCCGGACGCCGTCGCCCCGACGACCGCGACCGTGCGGCCCGGAGGCACCTCGAAGGACAGGTCCCGCAGCAGCGGCACCGCGGGGTCGTAGGCGTAGCGCGAGGCCCTCGACCTGGAGCCGGGCGCCGTCCTCGGTGGGCGGCACGGCGCGGTCGCCGTACTCCATCGCACCGGTGGCCCGCAGCACCGCCTGGGTGCGGCGGAAGCCGACGACGCTGCGCGGGAACTCGCCGAGCAGCCAGCCGATCGACCTGATCGGGAAGGACACGATGGTGAGCAGGTAGGCGACGGTGACCACGTCTCCGGGATCCGTGGCGCCGGTCAGCACCCGGCCCACCCCGACGGAGAGCACCACCAGCACCCCGACGTTGGGCAGCGCCGCGAGGAACGGGTCGAACGCGGCCCGGATCCGGCCGGCGCGGATGTTCACGTCGCGCAGCTCGTGGGCCTTGGCGGTGAACCGCTCGGTCTCCTGCTGCTCCCGGCCCAGGGTCTTGACGACCAGCGCGCCGTCGAACGACTCGTGCGCGATCTCGCTGACCTCGGCGCGCAGCTGCTGCGCCCGGGTCATCAAGGGCGACGCGTAGCGCTGGTAGGTCAGGTTGGCGACCACGACCGCGGGGAAGACCAGCAGCCCGACGACGGCCAGCACCAGGTCGGCGAACAGCATCTGGGCGATGGCGATCACCATCATCGCGATGGTGCCGACCGCCATCGGCAGCGGCGCGATCGGGCCCCACGCCGCCTCGACGTCGGAGTAGGCGTTGGAGAGGAGCTGCCCGGTGGGGTGCCGCTGGTGCCACTCCATCGGGAGGGTGAGGTACTGACGGGTGACCGCGCGCCGGGTGTGCGCCTGCATGCGGAACTGCATGACCCCGGCCCCCAGCCGACGAGCCACGATGCCGACCGCGCGGAGCAGCGCGACGCCGAGGAACAGCGCCAGCACCGTCCACAGCAGGGCGGCGCTGATCTCGCCGTCGCGGAACGCCGGGATGACGACGTGGTCGGTGGACCAGCCCAGGACCCAGGCGTCCGCGACGGTCAGCGCCCCGAAGAGGACGCTGCCCAGCGTGGACAGCGCGAAGATGTACGGCTCGCGCCGGATCGCGACCCCGAGCACTGCGAAGCCCGCGCGGGTGGTCCCGCCCTGCTCCGCGTCGCTCAC
The DNA here is from genome assembly GCA_963713255.1 of uncultured Actinomycetota bacterium. Classification (GTDB taxonomy): domain Bacteria; phylum Actinomycetota; class Actinomycetes; order Propionibacteriales; family Nocardioidaceae; genus Nocardioides. The sequence continues at coordinate 486,834 of CAVQLC010000009.1, read as the reverse complement.
CTGGATCCTCTTCGCCGTCGTCGTGCTCGTCTCGGTGACTGCTGCGTCAACCTCCCCGTCCGCTCAGGCTATTCCGCCGTGCCGACATCCCCGGAATCCGCGCCCACCGGGGCTCCGTAGGCTCGGGGCATGAGCACCCGCACCACCCTGGCCCTCGACGAGCGCGCCGCCCTGTGCGACACCGCCCTGGCGGTGGGCGCGGACGCCCCGACCCTGGCCGGCGCCTGGACGGTGAAGGACCTGCTGTGCCACCTGCTGGTCCGCGAGCGCAGCCTGCTGGGTGCCGCCGGGATCAGGATCACGCCCCTGGCGGGCCTGACCGACCGGGAGATGGCGCGGCTCGACCGCCACCCCTTCGAGGACCTCGTGGAGCGCTTCCGGCACCTGCCGCGGCTCTCTCCCTTGCGGCTTCCCGGTGCCGAGGCCGCGGCCAACACGCTGGAGTTCTTCGTCCACCACGAGGACATCCGGAGGGCCGCGCCCACCTGGTCCCCGCGGGCGCTGGACGCCGACGCCAGGTCTGCGCTCTGGTCCTCGATCTCGCTGTCCGGCCGGTTCCTGGTGCGGCCCGCGGGCGTGCCGGTCGTCGTCCGACGGACCGACACCGACCGACGGGTGGTGCTCCGCGGCGGTGCCGACCCGGTCGTCGTCTCCGGTCCGCCCGCCGAGATCGTGCTGTTCCTGTTCGGCCGCGCGCAGACGCAGGACCTGACCTTCGAGGGGCCGGGCGACGCCGTACGCCGCCTCCGCGAGGCGTCGCTCGGCGCCTAGCGGACGGGATGGCCGGCCGCGGCGAGGGCGGCCTTGACCTCGCCCACCGTGAGGGTGCCGAAGTGGAACACGCTGGCGGCCAGGACCGCGTCCGCGCCGGCCTCGACCGCGGGGGCGAAGTGCTCGGTCCGCCCGGCCCCACCGGAGGCGATCACCGGGATCGACACGGCCGCGGCGGACGGCGCGGATCAGGTCGAGGTCGAACCCGTCCTCGCGTGCCGTCCGCGTCCATCGCGTTGAGCAGGATCTCGCCCGCGCCGAGCTCGGCGCCGCGCGCGGCCCAGGCGAGCGCGTCGAGGCCGGCGGGCTTCCGGCCGCCGTGCGTGGTGACCTCGAAGCCCGAGTCGGTGCCGGCGGCCCGGCGGGCGTCGACCGAGAGCACGAGCACCTGGTTGCCGAAGCGGTCGGCGATCTCGGCGACCAGCGCCGGCCGCTGGATGGCGGCGGTGTTGACCGCGACCTTGTCGGCACCGGCCCGCAGCAGCCGGTCCACGTCGTCGACCGAGGACACGCCGCCACCGACGGTGAGCGGGATGAAGACCTGCTCGGCCGTCCGCGAGACGATCTCGAGGGTGGTGGCCCGGCCCTCGTGCGAGGCGGAGATGTCGAGGAAGGTGAGCTCGTCGGCGCCCGCCGCGTCGTAGGCACGGGCCAGCTCGACCGGGTCGCCGGCGTCGCGCAGTCCCTGGAAGTTGACCCCCTTGACCACCCGGCCGGCGTCGACGTCCAGGCAGGGGATGACCCGCACTGCCAGGCTCATCGGTCGCCCCGGGTCAGCGCGAGCGCGTCCTCGAGGCTGAACCGGCCCTCGTACAGCGCGGTGCCGATGATCGCCCCCTCGACGCCGTCGGCCACCAGGCCCTGGAGCGCGGCGAGGTCGGCGAGCTCGGTGATGCCGCCCGAGGCCACCACCGGGCGGTCGGTGGCCGCGCACACGTCGCGGAGCAGGTCGAGGTTGGGACCCTGGAGCATGCCGTCCTTGTTGACGTCGGTGACCACGTAGCGCGCGCAGCCCTCGGCGTCGAGCCGGGCCAGCACGTCGTACAGGTCGCCGCCCTCCCGGGTCCAGCCGCGCGCGGCGAGCGTCCGCCCGCGCACGTCGAGGCCCACGGCCACCCGGTCGCCGTACGACGCGATCGCGGCCGCGCACCACTCCGGCTGCTCGAGGGCAGCGGTCCCGATGTTGACGCGCCGGCAGCCGGCGGCCATCGCCGCGGCCAGCGACTCGTCGTCGCGGATGCCGCCGCTCATCTCGACGTCGATGTCGAGGGTGCCCACGATCCGCGCCTGGAGCTCGCGGTTGTGGCCCCGGCCGAACGCCGCGTCGAGGTCGACGAGGTGGATCCACTCCGCCCCGGCCTGCTGCCAGCGCAGCGCCGCCTCGACCGGGTCGCCGAAGCGCTTCTCGGAGCCGGCGACGCCCTGGACGAGCTGGACGGCCTGGCCGCCGGCGATGTCGACGGCGGGGAGCAGCTGGAGAGGGGCGCGTCATCGGAGTCCTTCCACCCACGACCGGAGCAGGGCGGCGCCCGCGTCGCCGGACTTCTCGGGGTGGAACTGGGTGGCGGCGAGCGGGCCGTTCTCCACCGCCGCCACGAACCGGTCGCCCCCGTGCTCGGCCCAGGTGACCAGGGGCGCGCGGGTCAGGTGGTTGGTCACCAGGGTCCAGTCGCGGACCGCGTAGGAGTGCACGAAGTAGAAGCGCTCGTCCTCGATGCCGGCGAACAGGGAGGTCCCGGCGGGGGCTTCGACGGTGTTCCACCCCATGTGCGGGACCACCGGCGCCTGGAGCCGCTCGACGGTGCCGGGCCACTCCCCGCACCCTTCGGAGGTGACCCCGTGCTCCACCCCGGTCTCGAAGAGGATCTGCATGCCCACGCAGATGCCGAGCACCGGACGGCCTCCCGCGAGCCGGCGGCCGATGACCTCGTGACCGCGCACCGCGCGCAGGCCCCGCATGCAGGCAGCGAAGGCGCCGACGCCCGGGACGACCAGGCCGTCGGCCTCGCCGGCGACGGCGCGGTCGGAGGTCAGCGTGACCTCGGCGCCGGCGCGCTCGAGGGCGCGCACGGCCGAGCGCAGGTTGCCCGACCCGTAGTCGAGCACGACGACTCTGGCAGTCACAGCCACCCTGCAGGATCGGGTGGTCGACGGAGACCGGGAGGCACGGTGCCCTTGGTGGACGGCACGCCCGTCTCCCGCGGGTCGAGCGCGATGGCGTCCCGCAGGGCGCGGGCGACGGCCTTGAACTGCGCCTCGACGAGGTGGTGCGGGTCGCGGCCGGACAGCACCCGGACGTGCAGCGCGATCTGGGCGTGGAAGGCGAGGGTCTCGAAGACGTGCCGGGTGAGCGAGCCGGCGTAGGCGGGCCCGACGTCACCGCCGATCGACACGAACGCCTGCTGGTCGGGCTCCCCCGTGTGCACGCAGTAGGGGCGGCCGGACACGTCGACGACCGCCTGCACCAGCGCCTCGTCGAGCGGCACGGCGGCGTCGCCGAAGCGCCGGATGCCGACCTTGTCGCCGAGCGCCTCGCGCAGCGCGTCGCCCAGCGCGATGGCGGTGTCCTCCACGGTGTGGTGGGCGTCGATGTGGGTGTCCCCGCTGGTCTCCACGACCAGGTCGATCAGGGAGTGCCGGGCGAAGGAGCCGAGCATGTGGTCGTAGAAGCCGACGCCGGTGGACACCGAGGACGTGCCGGTGCCGTCGAGGTCGACCGTGACGTGGACCTTCGACTCCTTGGTCTCCCGGTCGATCGTGGCCGTCCGCGGCGCGGGGGTCGTCGTGCCCATGCTCATGGGGTGTCCTCCAAGACCTCGGTGAGTGCCTGCCTGAATGCTCCCATCTCCGCCGGGGTGCCGACGGAGACGCGCAGCCAGCCGTCCGGCCCCGTCTCCCGGATGAGCACGCCGCGGTCGAGCAGCGCCTGCCAGGTGGCGTGCCGGTCGGCGAAGGTGCCGAACAGCACGAAGTTGGCGTCCGTGTCGGCGACCGTGAGGCCGGTGTCGCGCAGCCAGGCGACGGTGGCGTCGCGCTCCGCGCGCAGGTCGTCGACCCGCGACAGCAGCGCCGGGGCGTGCCGCAGGGCCGCCAGCGCGGTCGCCTGGGTGACCGCCGACAGGTGGTAGGGCAGCCGGACCACGCGGATCGCGTCGCAGATCGCCGGGTCGGCCGCGAGGTAGCCCAGCCGGGCGCCGGCCAGTGCGAACGCCTTGCTCATCGTGCGCGTCACCACCAGGTTCCGGTGCCGGGGCAGCAGCGCGAGGGCGCTGGGGGTCCCGGCGCGCCGGAACTCTCCGTAGGCCTCGTCGACGACGACCAGTCCGTCACCGGCGGCCTCGCAGAGCGCGGTGACCGCCTCCGGTGACAGCGCCGTGCCGGTCGGGTTGTTGGGCGAGGGCAGCAGCACCACGCTCGGCCGCTGCTCGGTCACCAGGGCGCGGGCGTGGTCGAGGTCGAGGGTGAAGTCCTGCTCGCGGTGGCCGACGACCCACGTCGTCGAGGTGTCGCGGGCGTACTCGGGATACATGGAGTACGTCGGGGCGAAGGACAGCGCGACCCGTCCCGGCCCGCCGAAGGCCTGGAGCAGCTGGAGCATCACCTCGTTGGAGCCGTTCGCGGCCCACACCTGCTCGGGCGTGACGCCCGCCGGGGTGTCGCGGGAGAGGTAGCCCGCCAGGGCGGTGCGCAGCTCGGTGAACTCCCGGTCCGGGTAGCGGTTCAGGTCGCCGGCGGCGGCCGCGACCGACGCGGTGATGTCGGCGACGCAGTCGGCGCCCGGGCCGTAGGGGTTCTCGTTGACGTTGAGCTGCACGGGCACGTCGAGCTGCGGCGCGCCGTACGGCGCGAGGCCGCGCAGCTCCTCACGGAGCGGTGGGAAGGTCACCGGCGCGCTCAGTCCGCGAACCGGACGCGCACCGCGGCCCCGTGGCCGGGCAGGTCCTCGGCGTCGGCGAGGGTCGTCACGTGGTCCGCCACGGCGGCCAGTGCCTCCCGGCTGTAGTCGACCACCTGCACCGACCGGACGAAGGCGCGCACCGACAGGCCCGACGAGTGGCAGGCGCAGCCGGCCGTGGGCAGCACGTGGTTGGACCCGGCGCAGTAGTCGCCGAGCGAGACCGGCGCGTGCGCCCCCACGAAGACGGCGCCCGCGTTGCGCACCCGGGCGGCGACCGCGGTGGCGTCGGCGGTCTGGATCTCGAGGTGCTCGGCGGCGTAGGCGTTGACCACGTCGAGGCCCTGCGCGACGTCGTCGACCAGCACGATCGCCGACTGGCTGCCGCCGAGCGCGGTGAGGATGCGCGCGGTGTGCTTGGTGGCGTGCACCTGCTTGTCGAGCTCGGCCTCGACCTCGTCGGCGAGCCTGGGCGAGTCGGTGACCAGGACGGCGGCCGCCAGCGGGTCGTGCTCGGCCTGGCTGACGAGGTCGGCGGCGACGTACGACGCCTCCGCGGTGTCGTCGGCCAGGATCGCGATCTCGGTGGGCCCGGCCTCGGAGTCGATGCCGACCTGGCCCTTGAGCAGCCGCTTCGCGGTGACGGTGTGGATGCTGCCCGGCCCGGTCACCAGGTCGACCCGCGCGCAGGGCCCGGCGCCGTAGGCGAACATCGCGATCGCCTGGGCTCCCCCGACGGCGTACACCTCCTCGATCCCGAGCAGCGCGCAGGCGGCCAGGATCGTGGGGTGCGGCAGCCCGCCGAAGTCCTTCTGCGGGGTGGAGGACAGCGCGATCGACCGGACGCCCGCGGTCTGGGCGGGCACGACGTTCATCAGCACGCTGGACACGAGCGGCGCCAGGCCGCCGGGGACGTAGAGGCCGACCCGGTCGACCGGCACCAGCCGCCGGGTCACGGTGGCGCCGGGGGCCACGTCGGTGGTGACGTCCTGCTCGAGCTCGGCGGCGCAGGTGGCGCGCAGCCGGGCGACGGACTCCTCGAGACCCGCGCGCACGTCGGGATCCAGGTCCTCGAGGGCGGCCGCGAGCGCCGCGGCCGGCACCCGGATGTCGTCGTGGACGACCCCGTCGAACTGCGCGGAGAACTCCAGGATCGCGTCGACCCCCCGGACCCGGACGGCCTCGCAGATCCGATGCACCGCGGGGACGGCGGCCTCGACGTCGAAGTCGGCGCGCGGCACGGCGGCGCGGTAGTCGACGGCCTGGCCGTCGGCGCCTGCCCCCCGCAGGTCGATGCGTCGGATCATGACCCCGATTGTAGGTGCGCACGGCCGCCCGCCCCGGGCCGCGGCGAGGGCGCGAGACACGCCCGCACGCCCCGGCTTCTCCCCCCGGACCGTCTATCGTCGGAGGGGTGGACGACACGCTGCCGATGTTCCCCCTCGGAACCGTGCTGTTCCCGGGCGTGATCGTGCCGCTGCGGGTCTTCGAGGACCGCTACCGCGCCCTGGTCCACCACCTGATCCGCGAGCCCGACCCGGCGCACCGGCTGTTCGGCTCCGTCGGCATCCGCGAGGGCTACGAGGTGGGCGACCACGGAGCCCAGTCCCTGTTCCGGGTCGGCACCCGGCTCCAGCTCACCGACGTCGAGTCGCACGAGGACGGCACCTTCGACATCATCGCGGTGGGCCGCGACCGGATCCGCCTGGACCGCCTCGACACCTCCGGCCCCTTCCCCGCCGGCCACGTGGAGACGATCGCTCCGGTCGACGACGTCGTCGACCGCGCGATCGTCGAGCGGGCCCTGGCGATGTTCGCGGCCTACCGCGTCGCCGTGGCGCCCTACCGGGGCGACCCGCACCCGGGCGACCTGCCCCGGGACCCGACGTACCTCTCCTGGACGCTGGCCGCGGTCGCGCCGCTGGCGATGCCGGACCGGCAGGCGCTGCTCGAGCTGGACGACACCGCGCTGCGCCTCACGATGGTCGCCGACATGCTCCGCTCCGAGCTCCAGGCGATGAACGCGATCCCGTCCCTGCCGGCGACCGAGGTCGCGCGCACCCGCTGGTCGCCCAACTAGCCGTCCGGTGGCGCGCAAGAACGCCGGCGGCACCCCGGCGACGGTCGCCCTCGACCGCGCCGGCGTGGCCTTCACGCTGCATCCCTACGCGCACGACCCGCGGGCCGCGTCGTACGGCGAGGAGGCGGCCGCCGCGCTCGGTCTGGACGCGGCGCGGGTGTTCAAGACCCTGCTCGCCAGCGTCGACGGCGCGTTGGTGGTCGGGATCGTCCCGGTGACGGGCTGGCTCGACCTCAAGGCGCTCGCCCGGGCGCTCGGGGGCAGCCGGGCCACGATGGCCGAGGTGGCCGCCGCGGAGCGCGCGACCGGGTACGTCGCGGGTGGGATCTCCCCGCTCGGCCAGCGCCGCGCGCACCCCACGGTCCTGGACGAGTCGGCGTGGCAGCACCCGACCGTCTTCGTGTCGGCGGGACGCCGCGGCCTCGACCTGGAGATCGCTCCCGAGGACCTGGCCCGCCTGACGTCGGCCGTCCGCGCCCGCATCGGGCGGGCGTGACGCCGCCGATCAGTCGTCGGTGGTGACCCGGACGACGCCGTGCGAGACGCCGTCCTCCTGCCACGCGGACATGCCCACCGCCGCCAGCGGCGCGAGGTTCTTCGCCGCGTCCGGGTCGTCCCCGACGAGCTCCAGCAGCCAGTCGTCCCCGGCGTCGAAGTCGAGGTAGAAGACCACCCCGGCCTGCTCGGCCTCGCGGATCACGTCCTGGAAGGTCTCGGAGTCCCCGAGGCCACCGTCCGCGAGCAGCTCGCCGCGGTAGTCGGCGTTGGGTCCGATCGCGATGACGTCGCCGTCGGCGTCGGTGTCCATGAAGGCCAGCTCCTCGCCGCCCAGCTGGCCGCGCAGCTTGTCCAGCACCTTCTCGATGGCGGCCGGGTCCCCCTTGACCTTCACGCCGACCGGGATGTCGGAGCCGTCGGCGGAGTTCATGAGCTGGTCGGCGTCGAAGCCCGGGCCGAGCGCGACCACGGCGGACTCGCCGGCGAGCGTCTCGACGTCGGTCGGGAGGTCCAGGCCGGTCTGCGCGGACACCTCCGTCGAAGAGCTCGTCGGCGGTCAGGTCCTCGCCGGCCGACGCGGCGAGCCGCTCCACCAGCTGGGTCAGCCAGCCCTCCTCGAAGCCCATCCCGAAGGCGGCCACCGTGTCGCCGGGAAGCGTGGCCATCACGTCGTCGCCGCGGTCGGTGCCGTAGAACGTGGTCGCCGACTCGCCGAAGCCGCCGGCGCGTCTCGAGCTCGATGGCGCCGTCGTCGAAGCGGAGGGTCGCGGCCATCCCGCCGAAGTCCGCGAGCGCCTCGTCGACCATGGGGGCGTCCACAGGGACCGGATCGGGGTTGACGATCTCCCCTGGCTCGCCCTCGCCGCCCAGGTAGCCCTCCGTGGACTCGAAGGTCGAGGACACCGGGGCCCCCAGGAACATCCCGGTCATCGGGTCGAGGAAGCCGTCCGACATGGCGGCGGGCGCCTCGGGCGAGGCGTAGATGCTGACGATCCCGGGGTCGCCGGCCGCCTCGGTCCACTTCTGGTAGTCGGCGTCGTCGGCCAGGGTGGCCTTCTCGGTGTCCGTGACGATCCGCTCCGCGAGCTCGTCGGTCTCGGCGATCACCGCCCAGTCACCGGCGATGGCGAACCCGCCGGTGTCGTCCCCGGAGGCGGGCGCGGCGGCGTCGCCGCCCGCGGCGCAGTTCTGCAGCTTCACCAGACCCGACTCGGCCGCGTCGGCGTCGGTGACCTGGACGACCGCGGCCACGGTCGGGCTGTCGGCCCCGGTGTCGACGGCGGCGATCGCGGCGCGGTTGCCGAGCCAGGACTCGATGTCGTCCTCGTAGTCGAGGTTGGCGCAGGCGTCGTCGCTGCCCTGGATCTCGTCGAAGACCCACCTGCGCACGTCGTCGTCGGTCTCGAGCCCGAGCTGGTCCTTGAACTCCGGGAACTTGTTGAGGGTCCGGACCGCCTCGATCTTCTGCCCGCCGCTGGGGTCCAGGTCGATGCTCACGTAGGCCAGGGTGCTGTCCGGGAGCGCCTCGGCAGGCTGGGCCCCGGTCGAGAAGAAGGACATCGCCGCCCACGCGGCACCGCCGACCACCGCGAGGCCGGCGACGGCTGCGCCACCGATGAGGACCGGCTTGAGGTTGCGCGGGGCGCCGGAACCGGGGTCCCCCAGGGGCGCGCCGCCGCCGTGCTCGAGGTACTCGGGCCCGCCGGCGGGATCCATCGGCGGCTCGGACGGCGGCAGGTTGCTGGACACGTGGTTCCCCCTGGACAAAAAAGGCTCGGCCGGAGCGCGGCCGAGATGACTCTGGTTCGACGACGAGCCTACCCGTCGGGTTCCGCCGCCGACCGGCTTCTGGAAGACCCGGCGAGCCCGACGAAGCACAGGGCGAGCCCGGTCAGCGCCCCGGCCGGCAGCGCGACGTACGGCGAGATGCCCTCGACCTTCAGCTCGGCGTCGATCTCGGTGAAGTCCTTCTTCCCCGCGGCCAGCGGGTGCGGGTCCGGCGGGCCGAGGGCCTGGCCGGTCACCGCCATCAGCGCGGCCGCGAGCACGGAGCCGACGGCGACGGTGACCAGGGTCGCGACCTCCCGGTTGCGCGCGGTCAGCGCGCTCACCACCCCGATCAGCAGACCCGCGCAGAACCCGATGATGACGTAGAGACCGGTCCCGCTCACGTCGACCTGGACGCCCTCCCCGTCGAGCTGCCACTCGCCCTGGTAGACCAGGCCGGTCGGCGCCGTCCACACCGCCTCCCAGACGACGCCCGCGAGCACGCCGACGACGGCGCAGCCGAGCAGGATCAGCAGCAGCCGCCGGAGCGGGCGTTCGGTCACCCCGCCAGGCACCCGGGGCCGAGCAGCTGCTTGAGGTCGGCGAACAGCGCGGGGCTGGGGGCGACCCGGAGCCCGTCGTCCAGCCGCATCACCGTGGTGCCGTTGCGCGCCATCAGCCGGAGCCGCACCTCGGTGACACCGGGGTGGGTGCCCAGCACGTCGCGGAGCTGCTCGACGACCGGCGGCGTGCACCGGGTGGCGGCCAGGTTGATCACGACCGGGCCACTGGGGCCGTCGTTGAGGTTGGGCACCGAGACCTGCTGCCCGGTCATCGAGGGCTGCTCGTCCTCACGCCGCAGGATGCCCTTGACGGTGAGGATCGCGTCCTCGGTGAGGTAGGTGCTGGCCAGCTGGTAGGACGAGGAGAAGAACCGGATGTCGATGGCTCCGGCGAGGTCCTCGAGGGTGACGATCGCCCAGGTGTCCCCGCGCTTGTTGATCTTGCGCTGCACCGAGGTGACCAGCCCGCTGACGGTGACCGAGGACCCGTCGGGACGCTCCTCGTCGAGGATGAGCTGGCCGATGGTGGCGTCGGTGCCCTGCGCGAGCACGTGCTCGAGACCCATGAGCGGGTGGTCGGAGACGTAGAGCCCGAGCATCTCGCGCTCGTGCCCGAGGAGAGTCATCTTGTCCCAGTCCTCGATGTCGGGGACCGTCACCGACACCCCGAACGCCACCCCGACCTCGTCGTCCATCCCGCCGAAGAGGGAGTCCTGGCCGATGGCCTCGTTGCGCTTGATGTCGACGTACTGGTCCACGGCCGACTCGTGGATCGCGACCAGGGCCCGGCGCTTGTGCTTCATCTCGTCGAACGCGCCGGCCTTGATCAGCGACTCGATGACCCGCTTGTTGCAGACCAGCGCCGGGACCTTGTCCATGAAGTCGTTGAAGTCGGTGAACCGGCCACGGTCCGCGCGGGCCCGGACGATCTCGCCCACGACGTTGGCGCCGACGTTGCGGATCGCGGTGAGGCCGAAGCGGATGTCGCGCCCGACCGGGGTGAACGTGGCGTCGGACTCGTTGACGTCCGGCGGCAGCACCTGGATCTTCATCCGGCGGCACTCGTTGAGGTAGAGCGCCATCTTGTCCTTGTCGTCCTTCACCGACGACAGCAGCGCGGCCATGTACTGGGCGGGGTAGTTGGCCTTGAGGTAGGCGGTCCAGTAGGAGACCAGCCCGTAGCCCGCGGTGTGGGACTTGTTGAAGGCGTAGTCGGAGAACGGGACCAGGATCTCCCACAGCTTGTCGACCGCGCCCTGGGAGTAGCCGTTGGCCTTCATGCCCGCGGCGAAGCCCTCCTTCTCGGCCTCGAGCACCTCGCGCTTCTTCTTGCCCATCGCCCGGCGGAGCAGGTCCGCGCGCCCGAGGGAGTAGCCCGCGAGCTTCTGCGGGATCTCCATCACCTGCTCCTGGTAGACGATCAGGCCGTACGTCGGCGCCAGGATCTCCGCGAGCGGCTCGGCCAGCTCGGGGTGGATGGGGGTGATCGGCTGCTTGCCGTTCTTGCGCAGCGCGTAGTTGGTGTGGCTGTCGGCGCCCATCGGGCCCGGGCGGTAGAGCGCGAGCACCGCCGCGATGTCCTCGAAGCAGTCGGGCTTGAGCAGCCGCAGCAGCGAGCGCATCGGGCCGCCGTCGAGCTGGAAGACGCCGAGGGTGTAGCCGCTGGCCAGCAGCTGGTAGGTCGGCAGGTCGTCGAGGGGCAGCTTCTCCAGCACCAGCGTCTCGCCGGTGCTGACCTCGATGTTGCGCACCGCGTCCTGGAGGACGGTGAGGTTGCGCAGCCCGAGGAAGTCCATCTTGAGCAGCCCGAGGGTCTCGCAGGTCGGGTAGTCGAACTGGGTGATGATCGAGCCGTCGGCCTCGCGCTTCATGATCGGGATCAGGTCGAGCAGCGGCTGGCTGGACATGATCACGCCGGCGGCGTGCACGCCCCACTGCCGCTTGAGGCCCTCGATGCCGATGGCGGTGTCGACGACCGTCTTGACGTCGTTGTCGGCCTCGTAGAGGGCGCGGAACTCCCCGCCCTCGCCGAAGCGCTTGTGGCTGCTGTCGAAGATCTGCTTGAGCGGGACGTCCTTGCCCATCACCGCGGCCGGCATCGCCTTGGTGATCCGGTCCCCCATCGCGAAGGGGTAGCCGAGGATCCGGCTGGAGTCCTTGACGGCCTGCTTGGCCTTGATGGTGCCGTAGGTGACGATCTGGGCGACCCGGTCGGCGCCGTACTTCTCGGTGACGTAGCGGATCGCCTCGCCGCGGCCGCGCTCGTCGAAGTCGATGTCGATGTCGGGCATCGAGACCCGCTCGGGGTTGAGGAACCGCTCGAACAGCAGCCCGTGCTCGAGCGGGTCGAGCTCGGTGATCCCGGTGGCGTAGGCGACGATCGCGCCGGTGGCCGAGCCGCGCCCGGGGCCGACGTAGATCCCGTTGGCCTTGGCCCAGTTGATGATGTCGGCGGTCACCAGGAAGTAGCCCGGGAAGCCCATCTGGGTGATGACGCCGATCTCGCGGTCGGCCCGGGCCTGCGCCTCCGCCGGGATGCCTCCCGGGTAGCGGCGCTGAGCCCGGACTGCACCTCCTTGACGAACCAGGTCTCCTCGGTCTCCCCCGGCGGCACCGGGAAGCGCGGCATGAAGTTGCCCTCGGTGAAGGAGACGTCGCAGCGCTCGGCGATCAGCAGGGTGTTGTCGCAGGCCTCCTTGAGGCCGTTGGTGTGCTCCCAGAGCTGGCGCATCTCGGCGGCGGACTTGATGTAGTAGCCGTCGCCGTCGAGCTTGAACCGCTTGGGGTCGCTCATCACGCTGCCCGAGGACACGCAGAGCAGGTGCTCGTGCGAGTGCGCGTCGGCCTGGTGGACGTAGTGGGAGTCGTTGGTCGCGATCGGGGGGATGCCGAGGTCCTGGGACAGGCGCAGCAGGCCGTCGCGGACCCGCGCCTCGATGGACAGCCCGTGGTCCATCAGCTCGAGGAAGAAGTTCTCCTTGCCGAAGATGTCCTGGAAGTCGGCGGCGGACTGGCGGGCCTTGGCGTAGTCGCCGATCCGGAGCCAGGTCTGCACCTCGCCCGACGGGCAGCCCGTGGTGCCGATGAGGCCGGCGGCGTACTCCGCCAGCAGCTCGCGGTCGGCCCGGGGCTTGTAGTACTGCCCCTCGAGGGAGGAGCGCGACGAGAGCCGGAAGAGGTTGTGGAGGCCCTCGGTGGTCTCGGCCAGCAGGGTCATGTGGGTGTAGGCGCCGCCGCCCGACACGTCGTCGTCGCCGCCGTCGTTCCACCGCACCCGCTTGCGCTCGTGGCGCGGGGTGTTGGGGGTGCAGTAGGCCTCCAGCCCGATGATCGGCTTGATCCCCTTGGCGCGGGCCTTGGTGTAGAACTCGTAGGCCCCGAACACGTTGCCGTGGTCGGTCATCGCGATGGCGCCCATGCCGAGCTCGTCGGTCCGGTCGAACAGGTCGTCCAGCCGGGCCGCACCGTCGAGCATGGAGTACTCGGTGTGCACGTGCAGGTGGACGAAGTCGCCGGAGGACATGGGTGAGGCACTTCTCCCAACGGGTCGAGCACGGGCTGGTCGGACAGGGCTGCAGCAGCCGTCTCGGTGGTGGTCGAGCGGTCTCCTGGGGGAAGGACCGTCAGCCTACGCGAGCGGCCGGGGCCATGGTGCCAGGCCGCGCCGACAGTCCGACCGCCGGGCAACGCGGCCCGCCGTTGACGGCACCGGCCCGACGGAGTTGTCTGGGAGGCGGACGGCGCGACGAGGCGCCGCGAGCACGGAGGAGGGACGATGCCCGGCAAGGTGGTGCACTTCGAGATCCCCGCGGACGACGAGGACCGCGCGCGGTCGTTCTACGCGGCGGCGTTCGGCTGGACGATGACGCCGATGCCCGAGATGAGCTACACGATGGTGGAGACGGGTCCCAGCGACCCGCGCACGGGCCCCACGGAGCCGGGCTTCATCAACGGCGGGATGATGCGGCGCGAGGGCGAGTTCCGCGCCCCGAACCTCGTCATCGACGTCGGCGACATCGAGGCCGCGCTGCGCGACGTCACGGCCGCCGGGGGGAGCACGGTCTCGGGGAGGCAGCCGGTCGGCGAGATGGGTTTCGCGGCGTACGTCAAGGACACCGAGGGCAACCTCGTGGGCCTCTGGGAGACCGCCGACGGCGGCTGACGACCGGGGAACTCAGTCGTCCAGCGCGTCCAGCGACTCGGTGATGATCGCGTGCACGATCCGGCCGAGCCGGTCGGCGCCGAGGGCGGGCGCGTGCGCCGCGAGCCGCTCGGCGATCTCCCGCTCCCGGACGGGGTCGCGGGTGCGGTCGTGCTTGTGGTCCTGGACCGCGTGCGTGAGCGCCGCCCGGCGGGCGAGCAGGTCGCCGAGCTGGTCGTCCACGTCGTCGATGAGGCGCCGGTAGAACCCCAGCGGGTCGGTCCCCGGCCACGCCATCCGGACGTCCGGGGCGCGCTCCTCGTTGCCGGACCCGTCGGTGCGCTCCAGCTCCACGAGGCCGCGGCGGGCGTAGAAGCCACGGGCCGGCGCGTTCATCTCGAAGACCCACAGGCAGAACCCGTCCGGGCGGCGCGCCTTGACCAGGTCGAGCAGCGCCGAGCCCAGGCCGTGCCCCGCTTCCGCCGGGGTGACGTACAGGTCGTCGAGCCAGGTGTCGGTGATCCGGGCGTACGCCGTCACCGCGCCCTGCACCTCGGCGACCCAGACCTCGTCGTCGCTGCGGAGCCGGCCGGCCAGCCAGGCGCGCACCTCGTCGTCGGTGTGGATGCCCGGCGGCATCGCCGCCGCGTGCCGGGCGGCCAGCTGGACCGAGGCCATCGCGTCGGCGTCACCCTCGACCGCCGGCCGGAGCAAGGCGTCAGTGGGCATCTCGGATGATCTCCAGCGCCTGCGCCAGGTCGTCGGGGTAGGGCGACTCGAACTCGACGTACTCACCGGAGTCCGGGTGCACGAAGCCCAGCCGGACGGCGTGCAGCCACTGCCGCTGCAACCCGACCCGCTTCGACAGGGCCGGGTCGGCTCCGTAGGTCAGGTCTCCCACGCAGGGGTGCCGGAGCGCCGCCATGTGCACCCGGATCTGGTGGGTGCGCCCGGTCTCGAGCTTCACCTCGAGGAGCGAGGCGTAGCGGTGCGCCTCCAGGGTGGAGTAGTGGGTGACCGAGCCGCGACCGTCCGCCAGCACCGCGAACTTGTAGTCCGCCCCGGGGTGCCGGCCGATCGGGGCGTCCACCGTGCCCTCGTGCGGATCGGGATGGCCCTGGACGAGCGCGTGGTAGGTCTTGTCGACGGTGCGGTGCCGGAAGGCGTTCTTGAGGATCGAGTAGCCGTGCTCGGACTTGGTGATGACCATGACCCCGGAGGTGCCGACGTCGAGGCGCTGGACGATGCCCTGGCGCTCGGAGGCGCCACTGGTGGCGATCCGGAACCCTGCCGCCGCGAGGTGGCCCACCACGGTGGGGCCGGTCCAGCCCGGCGAGGGATGGACGGCGACCCCGACCGGCTTGTCGACGACCACGATCGAGTCGTCGTCGTGGATGATCCGGATCCCCTCGACGGTCTCGGGGATGACGACCAGCGGGTCCACCCGGCTGGGGATGGCGACGTCGAGGGTCGTGCCCGGCGTGACCCGGTGGCTCTTGGCCACCTCGACCCCGTCGACGTGGACGTGGCCGGCGCCCGCCAGCTCCGCCGCCCGGCTCCGCGAGAGGCCGAACATCCGGGCCAGGGCGATGTCCACCCGCTCCCCCGCGAGCCCTTCCGGGACCAGGACCACCCGGTGGTCGACGGCCCCGGTCATGCCCGGCTCCCGTCGAGGGACACGCCGCGCACGGTGTTGATGAGGATCAGCGCGGCACCGACGTTGATGCAGATGTCGGCGACGTTGAAGACGGGCCAGTTCGGCAGCATGAAGAAGTCGATCACGTGGCCGTGCAGCGGCCCCGGGTCGCGGAAGACCCGGTCGGTGAGGTTGCCCGTGATGCCGGCCAGCAGCAGCCCCAGGCTGATGGCCCAGGACGTGGTGCCGAGCCGGCGCGCGAACCACACGACGGTCACCGCCGCGGCGACCGCGAGCAGGCTGAGCACGGGGGTCAGGGACTCCGCGGTGCTGAACGCGGCACCCGGGTTGCGGGTCAGGTGCAGCTGGAACCACTCACCCACGAGCTCGATGTCGGCGCGGCCGGTGAGCCGGTCGACCGCGACCATCTTGGAGACCACGTCGAGGGCGTAGGCCACCAGGAAGACGCCGACGAAGACGAGTCGGTAGCGGGGATCCCCGGCCCTGGAGTCCGGGTGAGCGTCTGCGCTGGGGTTCAGCGACGCTCCTCGCGCTGCTTGCATGTCAGACACAGTGTGGCACGCGGGAACGCCATCACCCGCATCTTGCCGATGGGGTTGCCGCACGACTCGCACACGCCGTACGTGCCGTCGTCGATGCGCTCCAGCGCCCGCTCGATCTGGGCGAGCATCTCGCGCTCGTTGGCGACCACCGTCAGCTCCTGGTCCCGCTCGAAGCTGGTGGCGCCCATGTCGGCCTGGTCGTGCCCGGCGCCGTCGCCGGCGTCGCGCATCAGCACGGCGAGGTCGTGCTCCTGGTCGTGCAGCTGGACGGTCAGCCGGTCGCGGTGCTCGTGCAGCTCGGCGACGACCTCGTTGAGCTCGGCCTTCGACCAGCGCTCCTCGCCGTCCTTGACGGCGAGCGCGCCGGGTGCGGCCTTGGCCGCCGCCTTCTTGGCGGGCGGCGCCTTCTTGGCGGCGGGGCCTTCTTGGCCGGCGCCTTCGTGGCGACCGGTGCCTTCGCGGCCGGTGCCTTCTTCGCGACGGTCTTCGTGGCCGGCGCCGCCTTCTTGGCCGGGGCCGCCTTCTTGCGGCGGCCGGGGCGCCTTCTTGGCCGGGGCCGCCTTCTTCGCCGGGCCGCCTTCTTGGCCGGGGCTGCCTTCTTGGCGGCGGCCGGCGGTCTTCTTGGCCGGGGCCGCCTTCTTCGGCCGGGGCTGCCTTCTTGGCGGCGGCCGGCGGTCTTCTTGGCCGGGGCCGCCTTCTTCGCCGGGGCCTTCTTGGCCGCGGCCTTCTTCGCCGGTGGTGCGGCGGCCTTCGTGGCCGCCGCGGACGTGGCCGAGGTGGTGCGCCGGGAGATGACCTTCTTCGCCGCTGCCGCGGCCGAACCGGCAAGCGTCTTCGCAGTGTTGCGAACCATGGGCTGTGGACCCTCCTGACCACCGAGACCCTGTGGCACGCGCCACAGACTGGTCGGGAGGGTAGCCGGTGGAGTGGGGCGACTCAAACCGCCGCGCCACCCGGCAAGACGACGACGGCCGGCCCCGTGAGGGACCGGCCGTCGTGGGTGCTCGTCGCTGCCCTACCTAAGGGTGAGGTCAGGCGTCGTCCTCGCCGAGGATGGACCGGAGCCGCTTCGGGGCGGGCGGGCCGACACCCTCCGGGCTCTGGGTCTCGTGCGTGGTCTCGAGGGACTCGAGCTGCTGGCTGAAGTAGCTCTTGAGCCGCGAGCGGTACTCGCGCTCGAACGAGCGGAGGTTCTCGACCTCGCCGTTGAGCTTCTCGCGCTCCTGCTCGAGGGCCCCGAACATCTGCTTGCGCCGCTCGGAGGTCTCGGAGTCGAGCATCTGCGAGCGGGTGCGGGCGTCGGCCTCGAGCTTGTCGGCCTTGGCCTTGGCCTCGGCCTCGAGCCGCTCGGCCTTCGTGCGCGCCTCGCCGACGATCTTGTCGGCGTCGTTCTTGGCCTCGTCGACCAGCTGGTCGGCGTTGCGGGTCGCCAGCTCGAGCAGCCGGGCCGCGGCGTTGGACGCCTCGGGGACGGTCTCGACCCGGATCGTCTCGGCCGGCACGGGGGCGGCGACCGCCACCGGCGTGGGCTCCGGCTCGGGCTCGGGCTCCGGCTCCGGCTCGGGCTCGGGCTCCGGCTCGGGCTCCCTCTCCACCACGGGGGCGGGAGCGGTGACCGGGCCACCGGCCTGGGCGGAGGACAACTTGGAACGCAGGTCGTCGTTCTCCTTCGTGAGCCGCGCCAGCTCGGACTCGACCTCGTCGAGGAACTGGTCGACCTCCCCCATGTCGTAGCCCTCTCGGAGCCGGACAGGAGTAAAGCGCTTGTTGCTCACGTCCTCAGGCGTCAGCGGCATGACCTCACCCATTCAAGTCGTCGGTATTGATTCAGATCTGCTCTGCCGAACAATAGCGCCTGCCGGCGGGCATCCGTCCCCGCCGGTCCTCACCCCAAGAACACCGCCGAGACCACGGCGAGCAGCAGGTACGCCGCCACCATGACCAGGATGAAGCTGAGGTCCAGGGCGAAGTTCCCGATCCGCAGCGGCGGGATGAAGCGGCGCAGCGCCTTGATGGGCGGGTCGGTCACGGAGTACACGGCCTCGAGGAGCACGAGCAGGATTCCGCCGGGGCTCCAGGAGCGCGCGAAGACCTGCACCCAGTCGAAGACGAAGCGGACCCACAAGAACAGGATGAACAGCCACAGCAGGATGTGCAGCACCTGCCCGACGGCATACAAGGCAGGCGTCAGCTCTGGTTGAAGAAGCCGCCCTCAGCGATGCGGCGCTTGTCCTCGGCAGCGACGGTCACGTTGGGGGGCGACAGCAGGAACACCTTGTTGGTCACGCGCTCGATGGTGCCACGCGAGGAAAACACCAGCCCCGCGGCGAAGTCCACGAGCCGCTTGGCGTCGGCGTCGTCCATCTCGGAGAGGTTCATGATGACGGGGGTGCCGTCGCGGTACTGCTCGCCGACGGTGCGCGCTTCGTTGTAGGTGCGCGGGTGCAGCGTGGTGATCCTGGACAACTCGGCAACAACTCCGCTGGGTCCCGGGCGCGGGCGGCGCTCGGCGAGGTCGGACACGGGGGCAGGGCGGGACTCGCGGCCGCGCTTCTCGGCGGGCCGGGCGGCAGCGGCGTAGTGCTCGTCGGTGTCGTCGTAGGACTCGTCGTACTCGTCGAACTGACCGGTGTCCTCGAGCAGGCCGAGGTACTCCCCGATCTTGCGCATCGCGCTGGCCATGACTTGTCCTCCGGAGCTGTCCGGCGCCGTGGAGAGGTCAGGTTTCCGACCAGAGTTCGGCGCTGCTGTCGATTCGAGACATTACTTGATGGCGGGCCTCGGACCGAGGACCGCGCTGCCAATCCGCACGTGTGTCGCGCCGGCCTCGACGGCCTGCTCGAGGTCCGCGCTCATCCCGGCGGAGAGCCAGGTGGCGTCGGGCCTCCCGGCCACGAACGCCGCGCGGATCTCGGCCAGCCGAGCGAACGCCGCGGCCGGTTCCTCGCCCAGCGGCGCGACGGCCATCAGGCCGCGCAGCCGGAGCATCCCGGCCTCGTCCACCGCGGCGGCCAGTGCGTCCAGGGCCTCCGGGTCGGCGCCCGAGCGACCCTGGGCGCCGGGCGGGTCCAGGCTGACCTGGAGCAGGCAGTCGACGGGGTGCGAGCGGTCGTGCGCGCCGCGCTGGAGCCCAGCCACCAGCTTGGCCCGGTCGACGGACTCGACGACGTCGGCGTACGACGCCACCGCGGCCGCCTTGTTGCTCTGCAGGCCGCCGATGAAGTGCCAGGTGAGCTCGAGGTCGGCGCACTCGGCGGCCTTGGCCTCGGCCTCCTGGTGCCGGTTCTCGCCCAGGTGGGTGACCCCGAGGTCGGCGAGCACGCGGATGTCGGAGGCAGGGAAGAACTTGGTGACCACCACCAGGGTCACCTCGGCGGGATCCCGGTCGGCGCCGCGGCAGGCGGCCTCGATCCGCTCCCGCACCCGGGACAGGTTGACGGCCAGGTCGTCGGCGCGGGTCACGACGCGACCGCCGGGCGCCAGATCACACCGGCCCCGCGCCCTGCCGCGGCGCCGTCGCGGCGGTGCGAGTGCAGGCGCGGGTCCTCGCGGGTGCACGAGCCGACCTCGAGGACCGTGCACCCCGCGGCCTCGAGCTGGCTGCGCACGCCGGCTCCCAGGTCGAGCGCGGGCGTCCCCCAGGTGGTCGTCGCCCGAGCGGCGGGCACCGCGCCGGCCACCTCGGCGCGCATGGCCTCCGGCACCTCGTAGCACCCACCGCAGATGTGCGGCCCGACCCAGGCCGTGATCGCCTCGGCGCCCAGGGCGTGCAGCCGCGCGACGGCGACGGGCACCACCCCGTCGCGGACCCCGAGGCGTCCCGCGTGCACGGCGCCGATCAGGCCCGTGCGGTCGGCGAGCAGCACGGGGACGCAGTCGGCGACCCGGGCCAGCAGCGCGATCCCGGCGCGTGCCGTGAGCAGCCCGTCGACGCGCGCCGTCCCCGGCTCCCCTCGCCACTCCTCCACCACCTGCACGTCCGTGCCGTGCACCTGGTGCATGGGGTACGGCGTGCAGCCGGTGACGTCGGCCAGGTCGCGCAGGGCGGACTCCCGGACGTCATCGGGTGCCCGGTCGCCGAGGTCGAGGCGGGCGTCGGTGAAGCCGACCTCGACCGGACCCTCCGCACCCGCGAGCGTGTCGCGGTAGAGGAAGGTCACTTGAGGAAGTCGGGCACGTCCAGGTCGTCGTCGTCGAACTGGACCTGCCGCGGCTTGGGGGCTGCGGCGGCCGGAGCGGGTCCGCCGCCGTTGCGGCTCGGGGCCGGCTGGCTCGCGTGGCTCGACTCCGCACCAGCGCGCGCACCCGCGGGCACCAGCTCCGGTGCCGGCCGGCCGTGGGCGATCTGCTGGGCCGCGGCCCGCGTCTCGGCCTGCGACTGCTGGGGCGGCGCGGTGTTGCGGCGCAGCACCGTGCCGTCGTCGCGACGCTTCGGCATGCCGTTCTCGAAGCCCGCGGCGATCACGGTGACCCGCACCTCGTCACCGAGGGCGTCGTCGATCGTGGCGCCGAAGATGATGTTCGCCTCGGCGTGCGCGGCCTGGGACACCAGCGCCGCCGCCTCGTTGATCTCGAACAGCCCGAGGTCCGAGCCGCCGGCGATCGAGAGCAGCACGCCCATGGCCCCTTCGATGCTCGCCTCGAGCAGCGGGCTGGAGACCGCCATCTCCGCGGCGGCCACCGCGCGGTCCTCGCCGCGGGCCGAGCCGATGCCCATCAGCGCGGAGCCGGCGTTGGCCATGACCGACTTGACGTCGGCGAAGTCGAGGTTGATCAGGCCGGGCGTGGTGATCAGGTCGGTGATGCCGGAGACACCCTGGAGCAGGACCTGGTCGGCCTGCTTGAAGGCGTCCAGCACCGAGACGCTGCGGTCGCTGATGGACAGCAGCCGGTCGTTGGGGATCACGATCAGGGTGTCGACCTCCTCGCGCAGGCCGGCGATCCCCTCCTCGGCCGCGTTGGCGCGGCGGCGACCCTCGAAGGCGAAGGGCCGGGTGACCACGCCGATGGTCAGCGCACCCAGCGAGCGGGCGATGCGCGCCACGACGGGCGCGCCGCCGGTGCCGGTGCCGCCCCCCTCGCCGGCGGTCACGAACACCATGTCGGCGCCCTTGATGACCTCTTCGATCTCGTCCGCGTGGTCCTCTGCGGCGCGCGCCCCGACCTCGGGGTTGGCGCCGGCGCCGAGGCCCCGGGTGAGCTCGCGGCCGATGTCGAGCTTGACGTCGGCGTCGCTCATCAGCAGGGCCTGCGCATCGGTGTTGATCGCGATGAACTCGACGCCCTTGAGACCGACCTCGATCATCCGGTTGACGGCGTTGACACCGCCCCCACCGATGCCGACGACCTTGATGATGGCCAGGTAGTTCTGCGCTGCCACGAGAGTGTGCCTTTCGCTCGGGTCGTCGCCCGCGGTGCGGGCCGGGGCTCCGGGTCCGGGTGGACTCGGGTCGGGCGGTGCGGGGAAGGGGTGTCTCGGGTTCTCGGAACTCTAACCGTGAGCCTGAGGGTTATAGTTATGTCAACCTGATGACGTGAACGACAGTAGGTCACCCGCCCCCTGCGAGGGCCGGCGACACGCCGACGCCGACGTCAGGGCGCGGAGATGTCCTGCGAGGTCGTCGGCTGCCCGGGGACGCTGACGTCGTAGCGCCGGGCCGGCTCCTTCAGGAGAGCGACGAGCACCTCCGCCTTCGCCGCCGAGTCCTCCGCGCTCCCCCACACGACCTGTCTCCCGTCGCGCAGCACGAGCGTGATCTGGTCGACGGTCTCGACGGCGAGGTGCTCGACCCGACGGGACAGCGCGGGCGGCAGCGCGGACACGACCTGGGCCGCCTCGCGGAGGGCCTCCCCGCCGGTCGGGCCACTGGTCTTCACCAGGGGCAGGGTGCGCGGCGCCCGCGGGTAGTCGCGGAAGATCACCCCGTCCTCGTCCATCCCCCGGATCCGGCCGCCGATGTCCACGACGGCGATCGGCGTCCGCTCGGTGACCCGGATCAGCACCCGGTCCGGCCACTGCCGGAGCACCTCGGCGTCGGCGACGGGCGCCAGCGCCTCGACCCGGCGCTCGATCGCGGCGACGTCCACCCGCGCGAGCGGCTGCTCGTCGGGGACCTCGGCCGCCGCGCGGATGTCGTCGGCCGACAGCAGTCCGGTCCCGGTCACCTGCACGCTCTGCACCGACAGGTAGCGGCTGAAGAACACCAGCCACACGCCGCCGACCACGAGCGCGACCAGCAGGAGCAGCACCAGGAGCGGCTTCCAGCTCAGCCAGCGACGACGCCACTGGCGCCGCGCGAAGCGGCGCCGGCTCCGCACCGCCGTCGGGTCCGCTCCGGTGTCCGGCCCGGGACGTCGCTTCAGCAGGCTAGGCATCGGCGCGCTCCTCGAGCCGGGCCAGCAGGCGGGGTCCGACCCGGGTGACGTCCCCGGCCCCGAGGGTGAGGACCAGGTCGCCGGGCCGGGCGCGCGCCAGGATCGCGTCCTCGGCCTCGGCCAGGGTGGCGGCCCGCTCGACCGCCTCCGACGGGAGGGGGACGGCGTCGGCCACCAGCGCGCCCGTGACCGCCGGGTCGGCGTCCTCCCGGGCCAGGTAGACCTCGAGCACCACCACCTCGTCCGCGGCGCCGAGCGCCACGCCCATCGCCGGCCCGAAGATCCGGGTCCGGGAGACCAGGTGCGGCTGGAAGACCACCAGCAGCCGGCCCGCGCCCGCGATGGACCGGGCGGCCTGCAGGTCGCCGCTGATCTCCTGCGGATGGTGGGCGTAGCTGTCGAAGACCCGGATGCCGCCCGCCTCGCCCTTGGGCTCCATCCGCCGCCCCGATCCGGTGAACGACTCGAGACCGGTGCGGAGCCCCTCGAAGTCGGCGCCGACGCCCAGCCCCACGGCCAGCGCCGCCAGCGCGTCCAGGACGTAGTGCCGGCCCGGGATGCGCAGCGTGACCCGCCCCAGCTCGACGCCCCGGTCGACCACCGTGAAGGAGGACGTCGCGCCGTCGAACGCGAGGTCCAGCGCTCGCAGGTCCGCCTCCGCGGACTCGCCGACGCCGACGACGTCGCCGCCCCGCGCCCGGACGTGCGGCGGCGAGGTCGCGCGCCCCGGGATCGTCCACGCAGCACACCAGGAAGCCGTCGGGGTGCACGTGGCTCGCGAAGGTGTCGAAGGCCTCGCGGTAGGCCTGCTCGGTGCCCCAGACGTCGAGGTGGTCCGCCCCGACATTGGTGACCACGGCCGCGAACGGCTCGTAGACCAGGAAGGCCCCGTCGCTCTCGTCGGCCTCGGCCACGAAGAGGTCGCCGCTCCCGGCGTCGGCGTTGCGCCCGGTCGCCGTGAGCACGCCGCCGACGGCGTACGTCGGGTCGAGGCCGCAGGCCAGGAGTGCGGAGGTGAGCAGCGCGGTGGTGGTCGTCTTGCCGTGCGTGCCGGCGACGGCCAGCACGCGGGACCCGGCCATGACCGAGGCCAGCCCGGCCGAGCGGGGCAGCAACCGGAGGTCCCGGCGGCGGGCCTCGGCCACCTCGGGGTTGTCCTCCCGGGCGGCCGTGGTCACGACCACGGTGTCGGCGTCCCCGAGGTGGGCGGCGTCGTAGCCGAGGTGGCAGGTGACCCCGAGCTCGCGCAGGGACGGGAGGAAGGGAGTGTCCTGGTCGTCGCTGCCGGACACCGCGAGGCCCCGGGCCGCCATGATCCGGGCGATCGCCGAGAGACCCGCGCCGCCGATCCCCACGAAGTGCACGCGGCCGAGCTCCTCGGCGGGGAGGAGCACGTCGGGGACGGGGATCCTCATCGTCGGCCGCCCTCCTCGACGACGATCCGGGCCAGCCGCTCGTCGGCGTCGCGCGGGATCAGGGCCGACGCGGCCGCCCCCATCCGGGCCAGCCGCTCGGTGTCGGTGAGGAGGGACGGAACCGTGCCGGCCACCCACTCGGGCGTCAGCGCGGTGTCGTCGACGAGCAACGCTCCCCCGGCGTCCACCACGGGTCGGGCGTTGTGCTCCTGCTCGCCGTTGCCGATCGGCAGCGGCACGAACACCGCGGGCAGGCCCACCGCCGCGGCCTCGGTCACCGAGGAGGCCCCGGCCCGGCACACCACCAGGTCGGCCGCGGCGTAGGCCAGGTCCATCCGGTCCACGAACGGGACCACGACGTAGGGCACGCCCGTGGGCTCCGGGGTCGCGGTCCCGGACGGGCCCGACGACGTGCAGCACCTGGACGCCCGCCTCGGCCAGCGCGGCCGCGGCCGCGGACACCGACTGGTTGAGCCGGCGCGCGCCCTGGGAGCCTCCGGTGACCAGCAGCGTGGGGCGGTCGGGGTCGAGCCCGAACGACGCCCGCGCCTCGGCGCGCAGCGCGGCCCGGTCCAGCCCGGAGATCAGGGTGCGGATCGGCAGTCCGACGTACTCGGCCCTGCGCAGCGGGGTGTCGGGGAAGCTGACCGCGACCCGGTGGGCGACCCGGGAGCCGGCCCTGTTGGCCAGGCCGGGCAGCGCGTTCTGCTCGTGCACGACCAGAGGCAGCCGGCGGCGACGGGCCGCGAGGTAGACGGGCATCGAGACGTAGCCGCCGTAGCCGACGACGACGTCCGGATCGACCCGGTCGAGCACCGCGTGGGTCGCCCGGACCGCGGCGCGCAGCCGGCCCGGCACCCGCAGCAGGTCCACGGACGGCTTGCGGGGCAGCGGCACGGGCGGGATGAGCTCGAGCGGGTAGCCGGCCGCGGGGACCACGCGGTTCTCCAGCCCGCGGGGCGTGCCCAGGCAGGTCACCTCGGTGTCCGGGGCGATCCGGCGCAGCGCGTCGGCGGTCGCCAGCAACGGCGAGGTGTGGCCGGCGGTACCGCCGCCTGCGAGGAGGACGCGCATCGAGTCGATGCTAGACGCGGCCCGCGGACAGCCCGGCGGACCGGTGCCGGCGACGCGCGGCGAGAGCGGCGGCGGCCTGCGGCTCGCGGCGCGCGAACCCGATCAGCAGGCCGAGCGCGACCAGGGAGGGCACCAGCGCGGACCCGCCGTACGACACCAGGGGCAGCGGGATCCCGATCACCGGGAGCAGGGTGATCACCATGCCGACGTTGATCATCATCTGGCCGAGCAGCCAGACCACGATGCCGAAGGTCATGTAGCGGGTGAACGGGTCGGTGCTGCGCTGGGCGACGCGCATCGCGGCGTAGGCGATGGTGAGGAACAGCCCGATCACCAGCAGGGTGCCGATCAGGCCGAGCTCCTCGCCGAGCACGGCGAAGATGAAGTCGGTGTGCGCCTCGGGCAGGTCCCCCCACTTCTGCCGGCTCGCGCCGATGCCCTCCCCGAACCAGCCGCCGCTGGACAGCGCGTAGAGCCCGTGCGCGGGCTGCCAGCCGGTGCCGTGGAAGTCCCGGAACGGGTCGGTGAACGTGGTGATCCGGTCCATGCGCTCGCCGCTGGTCCGGGCCAGGGCGAAGGCGACGACGCCCATGATGCTCAGGCACAGGGCGAAGAAGCGGGCCGGGGCGCCGACCACCCAGAGCATCCCGAGCAGGATCGCGAACAGCACGAGGGCGGTGCCCAGGTCGCGACCGAAGACGACCAGGCCGGTGGCCAGCAGCAGGCCCGGCACGACCGGCATCATCGTCTCGTGCAGGCTGCCGAGCCGGCGGTCCTTGTGGGCGTAGACGTGGGCCGCCCACAGGATCAGGGCGAGCTTGGCGATCTCCGACGGCTGGATGACGACCGGCCCGAGGGCCAGCCAGTTCTGGTTGCCGTTGCGCTCCACGCCGAGGAACGCGGTCATCAGCAGCAGCGTCAGCGAGAAGAAGTAGCCCGGCCAGGCGAGCCGGCGGATCCACCGGTGCGGCAGCCGCGACGCGACCCACGCGCACGGGAGCCCGAGCACCACCCACATCAGCTGCTTGGTCACGACGTGGTAGGAGTCGCCGCCGTAGAAGCGGTAGGAGTACACGCTGGAGGCGCTCAGCACCATGATCAGCCCGATCGTCAGCAGCAGCGCCGAGGACCCGAGCAGCAGGTAGTACGCCGTGAGCGGCCGGTCGAGCGCATGGCGCAGCGCGGCGTACGCCGTGCGGGCGCTGTGGAGAGATCCGGGACGGGGCGGGGCAGCGGGACGGCTGGTCTCGGGGTCGGCCGTCGTCATCGGTGGCGCCGCCCCTCTCCCGTCAGCCCTGCGGTCCCTGCAACCTCCGCACCGCCGCGGCGAACGCGTCGCCGCGCGCGCCGTAGTCGGTGAACATGTCCATGGAGGCGCAGCCCGGGGCCAGCAGCACGGTGTCGCCGGTGTGGGCGAGACCCGCGGCCGCGGCCACGGCACGTTCCATGGGTGTCTCAGTCTCACCGTCGCCCACGACGATGACCGGCACATCGGGCGCGTGTCGCGAAAGCGCGCCCGCGATGACGTCCCGGTCGCGGCCGAGCAGCACCACGCCTCGCAGCCGGCCGCGCACCGCCCGCACCAGGTCGTCGAAGGACGCACCCTTCGCCAGTCCCCCGGCGACCCACACGACCGGGTCGTAGGCCTGGAGGGAGGCCCGCGCGGCGTGCGGGTTGGTGGCCTTGGAGTCGTCGACGTAGGTCACGCCGTCGACGTCGGCGACGCTGCTGATGCGGTGTCCGTCGGGACGGAAGCCGCGCAGCCCGTCGCGGACCGCCTGCTGCGAGACGCCGTGCGCCCGGGCCAGGGCGGCCGCGGCCAACGCGTCGGCGACCATGTGCGGGGCGGGCGACGGGAGGTCGTCGAGGGTGCACAGCTCGGCGGCGCTGCTGTGTCGGGCGTCGACGAAGGCGCGGTCGGCGAGCACGTCGTCGACCAGGCCGAGCATGCCGACGCCGGGCACCCCGAGGGTGAAGCCGATCGCCCGCGCGCCCTCCTCGACGTCGGCCTCGCGCACCAGGTCCTCGGTCGCCGGGTCCTGGACGTTGTAGACGCAGGCCCGCCGCACCCCCGCGTAGATGCGGCCCTTGTCGGCGGCGTAGTCGGCCATCGCGGTGGGTCCGTCGTACCAGTCGAGATGGTCCTCGGCGAGGTTCAGCACCACCGCCGACTCGGCGCGCACCGACGCCACGTAGTGGAGCTGGAAGCTCGACAGCTCGACCGCCAGGACGTCGTACGGCTCCGGGTCCATCACCGCCTCGACCACCGGTCGGCCCACGTTGCCGACCGCGTCGCTGCGCAGCCCGGCCGCCCGCAGGATGGCGTCCAGCATCTGCACGGTGGTGGTCTTGCCGTTGGTGCCGGTGACCGCGAGCCACGGTGCCGGGTGGTCGGGGTCGCGCAGCCGCCAGGCCAGCTCGACCTCTCCCCAGACCGGCAGGCCCCGGGCGCGGGCGGCGCCGATCAGCGGGGCGTCCGGCCGGAAGCCGGGTGAGGTGACCAGCAGGTCGACGGGGCCGAGGTCGTCGGGCCATCGCGTGGTGGCGCCGCCACCCAGACGCACGTCGGCACCGAGGATGCCGAGGAGCTCGGCCCGCTCGGCCATCTCCGGGGTCTCCTTCTCACCGAGCGCGACCACCGAGGCGCCGAGGTGGGTCAGGGTGTCGGCGGCCGCGAAGCCGCTGGCCCCGAAGCCGGCCACGACGGCGCGGACGCCCTCCCAGCTGTGGTGGCGGCCCAGCGCGCGCGGGTCAGGCACTGGCGACCCACTGGGCGTAGAAGACGCCCAGACCGGTGGCCACGCAGAGGCCGGTGATGATCCAGAACCGGATCACCACCGTGACCTCGTCCCAGCCGACCATCTCGAAGTGGTGGTGCAGCGGCGCGATCCGGAAGATGCGTTTGCCCTTGCTGAGCTTGAAGAAGCCGACCTGGAGCATCACCGAGAGCGTCTCGACGACGAACAGCCCGCCCAGGATCAGCAGCAGGCCCTCGGTGTGGGTGAGGATCGCCAGCCCGGCCAGGGCGCCGCCGAGCGAGAGGGATCCGGTGTCGCCCATGAAGATCGCCGCGGGGGACGCGTTCCACCACAGGAAGCCGAAGCAGGCCCCGGTGATCGCCGCCGAGACGATCGCGAGGTCGAGCGGGTCGCGCACCTCGTAGCAGTTCGCGCTGGGCAGCGAGGAGCAGGACTGGTTGTTCTGCCAGATGTTCACCAGCGTGTAGGCGCCGAAGACCATCGTGCACGCGCCGGTGGCCAGCCCGTCGAGCCCGTCGGTGAGGTTCACCGCGTTGCTGAACCCGACGACGAGGAACCAGATGACGACCAGCACGAGCACGCCGGGCAGCGCCCACCCGATGTCCTTGATGAAGGAGATCTGGTGCGAGGCCGGGGCGCGGTGGTTCTCGTCCTCGAGCATCGGCGAGAGCGCGAGGATCCCGAACACCAGGGCGATGACGGTCTGCCCGATCATCTTCGCGGCGCTGCGCAGGCCGAGGCTGCGCTGCCGGACGATCTTGATGAAGTCGTCGAGGAAGCCCACGAAGCCGAGCCCGGTGAACAGGAAGAGCAGCAGCAGCGCCGAGGCGCTCACGCCGCCCCCGGTCAGCAGGTTGGCGCTGAAGTAGCCCACCAGCGTGGCCAGGATGATGACCGTGCCCCCCATGGTCGGGGTTCCGCGCTTGGTGTGGTGGGTGGTCGGGCCGTCCTCGCGGATCTCCTGGCCGTAGCCGCGGTTGGAGAGGACGGTGATCGCGACCCGGGTGCCCAGGAGCGAGATGAGCAGCGCGATGCCGCCCCCGAACAGGATCGCTCTCATCGGGGTCCCCGACGCGGGGCGACCGGAGGGAGTCCCGTGGCGGGGTGTTCATGCGAGAGGCTCTCCTTCCGGTCGGGGGGCGTCGGCCAGCAGGCCGTCGGCGACGTGCTCCAGGGCGACCCCGCGAGAGGCCTTCACGAGCACCACGTCACCCGGCAGCACATTGTTGCGTAGCCAGGTCAGTGCCTCGTCACGCCCCGCCGTGACCACCAGCGCGCCGGCCCAGCCGTCGGCGGCGCGGGCCCCGTCGGCGATCCCCCGTGCCTCATCCCCGACGACGACGAGGGCGTCGACGCGGGCGGCGCTCGCGGTGGCGCCGACGCTGCGGTGCTCGGCGTCGTGGCGCTCACCCAGCTCGCGCATCGCGCCGAGGACCGCGATGGTGCGTCGGCCGCGGCGCCCGATCCTGTGCAGCGTGTCGAGGGCGGCGACCATCGAGTCGGGGTTGGCGTTGTAGGCGTCGTTGATGACGGTGACGCCGTCGGCCCGCTCGTGCACCTCCATCCGCCAGCGCGACGCGGGCCGCGCGGCGGTCAGGGCGGCGGCTGCCGCGGGGACGGGCACGCCGACCGCGACGGCCATCGCCGCGGCCGCGGTGGCGTTGATCATCTGGTGCGCGCCGACCTGGTGGAGCCGCACCGGGGCGGCGTCGCCGCCGTGGTGCAGCAGGAACGACATCCGCATCAGGTCGTCGTCCTCGGCCTGGTCGGCGAAGACGTCGGCGGTCGGCCAGCCGAAGGACACCACGCGGGCGGTGGTGCGGTCGGCCAGCCCGTCCAGCCACGGGTCCGGCCAGCCCGGGAGCACGGCGGTGCCGTCGGCCGGCAGTGCCTCGACGATCTCGCCCTTGGTCCGGGCGATGGCCTCGCGACTGCCGAACTCGCCGAGGTGGGCACTCCCCACGTTGAGGACCGCGGCCACCCGGGGCCGGGCGATCGTGCAGAGGTAGGCGATGTTGCCCTCGTGGCGGGCGCCCATCTCGACGACGAGGTACGCCGTGTCGGCGGTGGCGCGCAGCACGGTGAGCGGCACGCCGAGCTCGTTGTTGAGGTTGCCGAGGGTCGCGACCGTCGGGCCGGCGTCGGAGAGGATCGCGGCGAGGTAGTCCTTGGTGCCGGTCTTGCCCTGGGAGCCGGTCAGGGCCAGGACGGTGACGTCGGGGAGCCGGTCGAGCACGTGCCGCGCGAGCCGTCCGAGCGCGACCTCCGGGTCGGCGACGACCACCGTGGGTGCGTGCGTGGGTCGCTCGGCCAGCACGGCGGCGGCGCCCGCGGCGTGCGCGGCGCCGGCGTACTCGTGGCCGTCCACGTGCTCGCCCCTCATCGCCACGAAGAGCCCGCCCGGCACCACGGCGCGGCTGTCGAGGAAGGGCTCGCCGGTGACGACCGTGCCGGGCTCGCCGTGGACGGCGCCGTCGGTGGCGTCGGCGATCTCCGCGAGCGTCAGCGGGATCACCGGGAGGCCAGCTCGTCCAGGACGACCGCGCGGTCGTCGAACGGGTGCACCACGCCGGCGACCTCCTGGCCGGTCTCGTGCCCCTTGCCCGCGACCAGCACGATGTCGCCGGGCGACGCGAGCGCCAGGGCGCGCCGGATCGCCGCGCGGCGGTCCCCCACCTCGAGCGACTCCCCCGGCCCGGACGCGCCCGCGAGCACCTCGCGGCGGATCGCGGCCGGGTCCTCGGTGCGCGGGTTGTCGTCGGTGACGATGAGGACGTCGGCGAGCCGCGCCGCGATCTCGCCCATCAGCGGCCGCTTGCCGGGGTCGCGGTCGCCGCCCGCGCCGAGCACGACGATCACCCGGCCCTTGGTCAGCGGGCGCAGGGTGCCGAGCGCCGCCTCGACCGCGTCGGGCTTGTGGGCGTAGTCGACGACGACCTCGAAGTCCTGCCCGGCGTCGACCCGCTCGAGCCGGCCCGGCACCCCGGGACCGGACCGGATGCCGTCGGCGACCGCGCGGGCGTCGAGGCCCGCCTCGGCGCAGCCGGCGATGGCGGCCAGCGCGTTGGCGACGTTGAACCCGCCGGGCAGCGGGCACCCGGCGTCGAGACGGAGCCCGCCGGGCCCCCGCACCGTGAACGTCGAGCCGCCCGCGGTCAGCACCACGTCGACGGCTCGCCAGTCGGCGTCCGGCGCGGCCACGGCGTAGGTCCGCACCGGCACCGTCGCCTCGACGGCCAGCCGTCGGCCGTGCTCGTCGTCGATGTTGACGAGCGCCCGGCGCGCGCGCTCGGGGGTGAACAGGGCGGCCTTGGCGCGGTAGTAGTCCTCGACGTCGGTGTGGAAGTCGAGGTGGTCGCGTCCGAGGTTCGTGAAGACCGCGACGTCGAAGACCACGCCGTCGACCCGGCCCAGCACGAGCGCGTGGCTGGAGACCTCCATGGCGCAGGCGTCCACGCCGCGCTCGCGCATGACCGCGAACAGGCCCTGGAGGTCGGGCGCCTCGGGGGTGGTGAGGGCGGTCTTGACGTCCGCGCCGAGGATCCGGGTGCCGATGGTGCCGACCACCGCGGCCGGGATGCCGGCGTGCAGCAGGCCCGCCTCGGCCAGCCGGGTCGTCGTGGTCTTGCCCTGGGTGCCGGTCACGCCGATCATCCGCAGCGCGGCCGCGGGTTCGCCGTACACCGCGGCGGAGAGGTCGCCGAGCTCGCGACGGGGCGCCGCGAGGACGAGGGCCGGGACGCCGTCCGGCAGCCGGTCCCGTGCCGCGGGGTCGGTCAGCACCGCGACCGCCCCGGCGGTGAGGGCGTCGCCGACGAAGTCGATGCCGTGGGCCCGGGCCCCGGGCAGGGCGGCGTAGAGGTCACCGGGGCGGACGCGCTGCGAGCTCAGCGAGACCCCGGTGACGCCCGTGCCCGGGTCCCCGAGGACGTCGGCGGCCACGCCGCGGCCGGCGAGCCGGTCGTGGAGCGTCGCGAGGGTGGTGCGCGGCGGATGGGCCGGGCGGGTCGCCGCCGCGGGATCGTCGTCGACCACGCCGCGAGGCTACCGCTCGCCGTTGCCGGCCACCCGGCCCCACTCGACCGGCAGGTCCGAGGGCTTGGTGCCGGTGGGGGGAACGGCGTAGCGACGCAGCGCGTAGCTCATGATCTTCGCGAACGCCGGGCCGCCGACCGAGCCGCCGCCGCCGCCGTTGCGGGGGTTCTGGACCACGACGTACACGGTGAAGCGCGGGTCGTCGGCGGGGGCGAACCCGGCGAAGGACACCGTGAAGGACCCGTCGTAGCAGCCACAGTCCTTGCCGACCCGCTGGGCGGTGCCGGTCTTGCCGGCGACCCGGTAGCCCGGGACCGCGGCGCCCGGGGCGACACCGTCCTCGGGGTCGATGACCTTCTCCATCATCCTCATCGTCTGCTTGGCGGCCTCCGGGCTGATCACCTGCCGGGTGGTCGCGGTGTCGGTGCCGACGGTGACGCCGTCGTCGGTGACCGCGGTGCCGGCGATGATGCTCGGGTCGACGCGCACGCCGCCGTTCGCGATCGTGTTGATCGCCGCGGCCATCTGGACCGCGTTGACCGAGAGCGACTGCCCGAACGCCATCCGGTCCTTGGTCTGCGAGGTCAGCAGCGGACCGGCCGGGAGGATCCCGGGCGTCTCACCGCGCACGCCGATGTCGGTGCGGGAGCCGAGGCCGAAGGCGCGCAGGTAGCGGCTCAGGGTCTGCGGGCTGAACTTGTCGGCGGCCAGCACCGTGCCGATGTTGGAGGACTTGGCGAGCACGCCGGCCAGGGTGAGGTTGATCGTGTCGTGGGGGAACCAGTCCTTGATCGCCCGGTCCTGGCGGTAGAGCCGGCCGGGCACCCGCAGCTTGGTGCGCGGCGTGACCTTGCCGGCGTCGATGAGCGAGGACATGGTCAGCACCTTCTCGACCGAGCCCGGCTCGTAGACGTCGCTCATCGCCCGCGAGCCGAGGTTCTGCCGGCGCGCCTCCAGGGGCGCCGTCGCGTCGAAGGTCGGGTGGTCGGCGACCGCGAGCAGCTCACCGGTCCGGCTGTCCATGACGATCGCGAGGCCCGAGTCGCCGCGCGCGTCCTCGACGGCCTGCCGGACCACGCGCTGGACGTACCACTGCAGGTCGACGTCGATGGTGGTGTGCAGGTCCTGGCCGTCGACGGCCTTGTCGATGGTGTTGATCCCGAGCGGGATCCGGTTGCCTCCGCTGACCTGGTAGTGGGCCGAGCCGTCGGTCCCGGACAGCAGCTTGTCGAAGGTGAGCTCGAAGCCGGCCAGCGGCCGCTCGCCCTCCTCGGGGTCGGGCGTGCCGAGGAAGCCGACCAGGTTGGCGGCGACGTCCGCGGCCGGGTAGTCGCGGGCCGGGTCGCGACGCGTGGACAGTCCCTCGTAGCCCAGCGCGTCGGCCTCGGCCAGCACGTCGGTGGCCAACGTCGAGGGGACCTGGCGGGCGACGTACTCGAAGCGGCTGCCCTCGGCACGCAGCGCGTCGAGGGTGGCGAAGTAGTCGATGCCGAGGCGGGTGGCGAGGAACTTCGCCAGCTCGGGGGCCGCGGGGCGCGTCCACTCCGGGTCCGCGACCACCATCAGCCCCTCGACCGAGTCGGCGAGCGGGACGTCGTTGCGGTCGAGGATGTCGCCGCGGCCGGCCGGCAGCACCACCTCGATGGAGCCCTCGGCGGCCGCCATCGCGGCGTACGACTTCGGGTCGATCGCCTGCAGCTGCACCAGCCGGGCCCCGAAGAACGAGAGCACCATCGCGATGACCACGAAGCCGGCTCGCAGCCGCCTCATCGGTGATCCGCGCCGGCTCGGGCGGCGGGTCGGGGCCAAGGATTCTCTCCGGACGTCTCGGGCGGTCAGCGGCGGTTGCGGTCGCGGTGCTTGCGGCCTCCATCATCGCCGCCGGAGCCGCCGCCACGGGTCTTCGCGGCGGCCGTGTCGGCCACTTCCTCGTGCACGATCGGCGTCGGCGTCAGCACCGCCGGCTTGCGCGGCGGCAGGGCCCGGATCCGCAGGCCGTTGGCGCGGGTGGCGGCCGTCGGCACGCCGACCACCTTGCCGTCGGAGAGCTGGAGGAAGGCCGGGCTGAGCGCGGGCACCATGCCCATGGCCTGCGCGGCCTCGGCGACCCGCTGCGGGTCGCGGAGGTCGTCGAGCTCCATGCGGAGGGTCTGCTCCCGGGCGGTCAGGGTGCGCGCCTGCGCCTCGAGGCTGCTGGCCGCGAAGCTCGCCTGCTGCATGGAGGTGTTGAAGAGGAGCAGCCCCACCACGCCCGCGAGCAGGACCAGGGACACCAGGGTCACGAAGGGCACCCGGGGCGCGGCGCTGCGGCGGCGCGGCACGACGGAGAGCCGGGCTCGCGTCACGGCCTGGCCGGCGACCTTGGGAACGCGACGGCGGAGGGGAAGGGCCACCGAGCTGCTCATTCGGGGTCCCCGACGCGCTGGGAGCGAAGCGAGGAGCGTGGTGGGGTGATGCTCATTTGCTATGCGACTCCTCTGTGCGGGGTGCGGGGGCGGACGCGCTCGACGGCACGCAGCCGGACCGAGGCGGCGCGCGGGTTGTGCTCGACCTCGGCGTCGTCGGCGCGCTCGGCGCCGCGGGTCACCAGCCGCAGGGCCGGCTCGTGGCCCTCGGGCACGAACGGGAGGTCCACGGGGACGTCCGAGCGGGTGACCGCCGCGAACGCCTGCTTGACGAGCCGGTCCTCGAGGGAGTGGTAGGACTCCACCACGACGCGACCGCCGACGCTGATCGCGTCGATGGCGGCGGGGATCGCCCGGCGCAGCACGGCGAGCTCGTCGTTGACCTCCATGCGCAGCGCCTGGAAGGTCCGCTTCGCGGGGTGGCCGCCGGTCCGTCGGGCCGGGGCGGGGATGGTCGAGTAGAGCAGCTCGACCAGCCGTGCCGAGGTGGTGAAGGGCGCCTCCTCGCGGGCCCGGACCACCGCGCGGGCGATCTGGCGGGCGAACTTCTCCTCGCCGTACTCCTTGAGCACCCGGGCCAGGTCCGCGGCCGGGTAGGTGTTGAGGACGTCGGCCGCGGTCGGGCCGGTGGTGCCGTCCATCCGCATGTCGAGGGGCGCGTCGGTCCGGTAGGCGAAGCCCCGGTCCGGCACGTCGAGCTGGAGCGAGGAGACGCCGAGGTCGAAGAGCACCGCGTCGACCGACGCCAGGCCCAGGTCGACCAGCACCTCGGGGAGCTCGTCGTACACCGCGTGCACGCCGGTGAAGCGGTCACCGAACGGCGCGAGCCGCTCCCCGGCAAGCGCCAGCGCGTCGGGGTCGCGGTCGATGCCGACCACGCGGGCCAGCGTGCACTGCGTCAGGACCGCCTCGGTGTGGCCGCCCATCCCCAGCGTCGCGTCCACGAGGACCGCGCCGTCGTGGTCGAGCGCGGGCGCGAGGAGGGCGACGACCCGGTCGAGGAGCACCGGGACGTGGCGGGGGGTGGACATCGAGGACGCCTACCGTCCCAGGCTGACGAGGAGCAGCAGGATCGCGGCGAAGCCGAACGACGTGGCTGCGGAGAAGGCCATCAGCGCCACGCTCTCGCGTGCCTGGTGCCGGACCCGGCGCACGGGTGGAACGGGGGCGGTCAGGCCGGGTACGGCGGTGTGCGCCGTCGGCATGATGCTCATGGATTCGACCCCAATGACGTGGTGGTGGTGACTGCGGGTGCCTCGCCCGGTCAGGTCCCTGCCCGCTCTCCGTGGGGGACGTGCCGTCTGGAACCGGGGAAGGTGCCCCAGATGGCTGGAGAGCGGGCCCGAGACCTGGCCGTGCGATGCCGGTGTGGAGTTGTGCTGCGGTGGGGCGGAGTGGGGCTAGACGCCGGGGAAGATCTCCTCGCTGAGGTCGGCGAACTGCTGCTCCTCCGAGGCGAGGTAGGTCTCCCAGTTGGTGGGGTCCCAGATCTCGATCCGGTCCAGGGCGCCGATGACCACGACGTCCTTGTTGAGTGAGGCGTACTCGCGCAGCAGCGGCGCGATGCCGATCCGCCCCTGCTTGTCGGGAACCTGGTCGAACGCACCGGACGAGAGCATCCGGACGTAGCTGCGGGTGGACTTGTTGGTGAGCGACGCCTCGCGCAGCTTCGCGGTCAGCGTGTGGAACTGGTCGAGCGCGTAGACCGTCAGGCAGCGCTCCTGGCCACGAGTGACCATCAGCCCCTCCTCCAACTGGTCCCTGAACTTCGCCGGGAGGAACAGCCGGCCCTTGTCGTCGAGCTTCGGGGTGTAGGTACCGACGAACATCGGCCGACCCCCACTTCCGCTCCCTTGTCCTCCACTTTGCCCCACAGTACTCCACTTTCCCCCACCGTCAACCACATTGCCGGCGATTTGCCCACCCCTCCGCCCCGGCAATCCGTGACCGAACCGTGATCCCCCGGTGGCGGTGCGTGACCGACCTGACGCGTAAGTTGCCGGGACGGCCTACCGTGGTGTCAGAGCCGGCGAGCAGGCGCCGCGTGAAGTGCGCGCGCGTCAAGAAGGGACGAGGCGTGGCAGAGCCGACGACGCAGGACCGCACCCCGCAGGGAGACCCCGGGAGCAGCGGCGCCGACCTGGAGACCGTCGCCCGGGTGACCCGTCGGGTCCGCGACAACATCGAGCGCGTCATCGAGGGCAAGCCCGACGTGGTGACCGCCGCGGTCGTGGTGCTGCTGGCCGAGGGACACCTGCTCATCGAGGACGTGCCCGGCGTCGGCAAGACCATGCTGAGCAAGGCGCTGGCCCGCAGCATCGACTGCACGGTGCGCCGCATCCAGTTCACCCCGGACCTGCTGCCCTCCGACGTCACCGGCGTCTCGGTCTTCAACCAGGACACCCGCGAGTTCGAGTTCCGCCCGGGCGGGATCTTCGCGAACATCGTGGTCGGCGACGAGATCAACCGCGCCTCCCCGAAGACGCAGTCCGCGCTGCTGGAGTGCATGGAGGAGCGCCAGGTCACCGTCGACGGCACGACGTACGAGCTGGACGCGCCGTTCATGGTGATCGCCACCCAGAACCCCATCGAGATGGAGGGCACCTACGCGCTCCCCGAGGCCCAGCGCGACCGGTTCATGGCGCGCGTGTCGGTCGGCTACCCGGTCGAGGCCGCCGAGATCGCGATGCTCGACTCCCACACGACGCACAACCCCCTCGACGACCTCGAGGCGGTGACCGACGCCGCGGAGATCCGCAAGGTGGTCGGCATCGTCAACCAGGTGTACGTCTCCCAGGCCGTGCAGCGGTACGCCGTCGCGCTGACCACCGCGACCCGCCGGTCCGGCGAGCTGATGCTCGGCGCCTCGCCGCGCTCCACCCTCCACCTCGTGCGCGCCGCCAAGGCGGTGGCGGCCATCGCCGGTCGCGACTTCGTGCTCCCTGACGACGTCCACGACCTGGCCCGTCCGGTGCTCGCGCACCGCTTGCTGCCCAGCGTCGAGGCCGCGATGACCGGCCGCAGCACCACGGCCATCCTCGACGGCATCGTCAGCACCGTCCCGGTGCCCGACGGGGCCTCCTGAGCGAGCCCGCCATGACGACGACCGGGGGACCGCATGGTGCGTGAGGCGTTGGCCGGGCTGACGGTGCGCGGGCGCGCCTTCGTGGCCGCCGGGCTGACCGCGATCGTGTGCGCGATGGCGCTCGGCGAGGACTCCCTGGTCCGCGTCGGGGTGCTGGTGACCGCCCTGCCCCTGATCACCGCCCTGGTGCTCACCCGCAGCCGCTACCGGCTCGCGCTGGTCCGCACCGTCACCCCCCAGCTGGTCGCCGCCGGGCAGCCCGCGCTCGTGCGCCTGTCGCTGACCAACGAGGGCCGGACCCCGAGCGGCCTGCTGCTGCTCGAGGACCAGGTGCCGTACGTGCTCGGCGCCCGCCCGCGCTTCGTCCTCGAGGGGATCGGCCACGGCTGGCGCCGGCACGTCACCTACCAGGTGCGCTCCGACGTCCGTGGGCGGTTCGCGATCGGCCCCATGAGCGTCCGGGTCAGCGACCCGTTCGGGATGGTCGAGCTGGGCCGGGCGTTCCAGACCGCGGCGCAGCTCACGGTGACGCCGCGCACCGTGCCGCTGCCGACGATCCCCATGGGCGGCGCCTGGACCGGATCGGGCGACAACCGGCCCCGCTCCTTCGCCTCCGGCAGCGCCGAGGACGTGACCGTGCGCGAGTACCGCCGCGGCGACGACCTCCGGCGGGTGCACTGGCGCAGCTCCGCCCGCGTCGGCGAGCTGATGGTGCGCCGCGAGGAGCAGCCCTGGCAGTCGCGGGCCACGCTCTTCCTGGACAACCGGACCCGGGCGCACCGCGGCCAGGGCATCGCGTCGTCCCTGGAGGCCGCGGTGTCCGCCGCCGCCTCGGTCGCGGTGCACCTGAGCCAGCGCGGCTTCACCGTCCGGCTCGTCACCGCCACCGGCGAGGACCCCGGCACCGTCTGGCACTTCCGGGCCGCCGAGCTCAACACCGGCCCGCTGCTCGAGGCGCTCGCCGTGGTGCAGCCCACCGCGCACACCCAGTTCGACATGGGGTGGCTCGGCGAGTCCGCGCACGGTGGCCTGGTGGTCGCGGTCCTCGGCGCGCTCGACAACCACGACCAGCCGATGCTGCGCCGGATGCTCCACCACGCCGGGTCGGCGCTGGCGATCGCCCTCGACGTGGAGCAGTGGCAGCCCGGGTCCGGCCACCGGGCCAGCACCGACAACGCCGCCGTCCTCGGTCGGCAGGGCTGGCGGGCCGCCGACCTGCGCCCGGGCGACCGGCTCGAGACGGTGTGGCAGGAGCTCGGCCGCAGCAGCTCGCACGGGGCCCGCCTCGCCGACCGCACCACCGCCTCCGTCGTCATGCCGGGAGGGGTCCGGTGAGCACCCCATGACCGCGACCATCGAGCGACCGGCCGCTCCCCCGCCCGCCTCGGGCCCGCCACCCGCGCGCGAACGGCTGTCCGGCCGGATGGGCACCGGCGCCTCCACCACCCTCGCGCTCTCCGCGGCGGCCGCGGGCACGACCTGGCTCGCGATGTTCTCGTGGAGCGGCTTCACGACGCGGTCCGCGCTGTTCCTCGGACCCCTCTTCCTGCTGGCCGCGATGGTCGCCGGACTCGGCACCGCGCTCCGGCTCGCGCGGCTGCCCGCGCTGGTGATCCTGGGCATCCAGGCGTTGGCGGGGTTCCTGGCCGCCCAGGCGATGATCACCGGGTACGGCCTGCCGACGCCCGCCGCGCTGGCCGACCTCGGGGCCCGCTGGACCGCCGCGCTGGAGTCCTCGCGCTTCTACTCCGCCCCGGTGCCGGCGTCCGCCGACGGCGTCGAGCCGCTGCTCATCCTGGGCGGGCTGGCCTGCCTGCTGCTGGTGGACCTGCTGGCCTGCTCCCTGCGCCGGGTCCCGCTGGCCGGGCTCCCGCTGCTCACGATCTACACCATCCCCCTCAGCCTGACCGGCGAGGGCGCCTCCTGGTGGGTGTTCGCGGGCATCAGCGGCGGCTTCGTGCTGATGCTCTTCCTCCAGGAGAGCGAGCACCTCTCGCGCTGGGGACGCACCCTCGGCCAGGACTCCGCGTCCGACGACCCGAGCGGCTTCAGCGTCCGCACCGGCGACGTCCGCACCACCGCCGTCGGCATCGCCTCGCTCGCCACCGCCCTCGCCCTGCTGCTGCCGGTGCTGATCCCGACCCTGAGCCTGTCGTGGTTCGAGGGCGGCTTCGGCCCCGGCAACGGGGACGACCTGCGGATCGAGAACCCGGTCGCCGACCTGCGCCGCGACCTGCAGCGCGGAGCCGACATCCCGCTGCTGCGGGTCACGACCGGCGACCCCAACCCGGAGTACCTCCGGATCGCGGTGCTCACCCGCCTCGGCAACGACGAGTGGAGCACGGGCAACCGCACCATGCCCCAGGAGAACGTCGCGGTCGGAGAGATGCCCCCGCTCCTCGGCGTCGACCAGAAGGTGATCGACCGGTCGCCCCCGGAGCGGTCCTACCAGGTCGAGGTCTTCGACGCGTTCGACTCGATCTGGCTGCCCACCGCGCAGAACATCTCCGAGATCAACGCCGGCGAGCCGCTGGCGCTACGACACCAGCACCATGGACTTCCTCGCCGGTGACGACGAGATCAGCACCAGTGGCATCAGCTACACCTTCAGCAAGATGGACCTGGACCTCTCCGCGGCCGAGATGGCCCAGGCGCCGGTCGCGGTCAACGCGGCGGGGACGGAGTACACCGCGCTGCCCAGCGACCTCTCCGTGCAGGTGCGTGACCTGGCCCGCGAGGTGACCGAGGGCTACACCAACTCCTACCAGCGCGCCGTCGCCCTGCAGGACTGGTTCCGCGACACGGGCGGATTCACCTACGACCTCGACGTCGTCGACGGCAACGGGTCCGACGACCTGGTGTCCTTCCTGTCCAACGAGGACGGGGGCCGCGTGGGCTACTGCGAGCAGTTCGCGTCCGCGATGGCGGTGATGGCCCGCACGCTGCGGATCCCCGCCCGCGTCGCCGTGGGCTTCCTGCGCCCCGAGGACCTGGGCGGCAACCGCTACGAGTTCAGCGCCCACGACATGCACGCCTGGCCCGAGCTGTACTTCCCGGGCTCGGGCTGGGTGCGCTTCGAGCCGACCCCCGCCGGTGGGCCCGAGCGGGTGGACACGTTCGCTCCGGCGTACACCGAGGAGCGGCTCCCCGACGTCGTCGAGCCCTCCCAGCAGCCGACCAACGCCCAGCCGAGCGAGGACCTCCCCTCCCGGGCCGGTGACGCGGCCACCGAGGACGCGAGTGCCGCCGACGCCGCGGGCGGCGCGGTCGGGCTGGGCAGGACCGCCTGGCGGGTGCTGCTCGGTGCGGTGTTCCTCGCCCTGCTGGCCGGGCTGGCCTACGTGCCGCGGGTGCTGCGGCGGATGCGCCGCGACCGGCGCTGGCGCACCGGTGGGGCGCCCGCCGCCTGGGCCGAGCTCCACGACACCGCCACCGACCTCGGGATCACCTGGCGACCCGGGCTCTCCCCGCGCGCCACCCGAGCCCGCCTCGTCGAGCACTTCGGCGCGCCGCTCGACGGACACTCGCCCGAGCGGCCACCGCGCGGTCCGTCGGTCGCTCCGGAGGCCGTCGAGGCACTCGACCGGATCGTGCACGAGGTCGAGCTGCTGCGCTACGCCCGGCGCCCGGGGACCGCCGACGACCGCGGGCTGCGCTTCGACACCGACCTCTGCGTGGCCGCGTTGTACGGCGGTGCGCCGCGCGCCACCCGGCGCCGGGCGCACTGGTGGCCCCGGTCGCTGGTCCGTCGCCGGGCACCGCGGATCACCACCGCGGCCGCCGCGCCGGCGTCCCAGGGCGTCGTCGTCGACCACGTCGGGTGACCGGCCGGGTCGGGTGACCGGCCGGGTCGGCTGACCGGCGGATCGGGGCGCGCCGGAACGCGCTGCCGCTAGGGGGCCGGTCGGGTCAGAAGCCGCCGCGCTCGTCGCGACGCCGACGCCACCGCTCCTCCATGCGCTCCATGAAGGAGCCGGAGCTGTCGTGGCGGGTGCGCGGGGACCGTCGGCGGGACCGACCGCCCTCGATGAGGGTGAAGCCGCCGCGGCCGGCGGGTTCGGCGGTGCGGCCCTCCTGGCCCGTGGGACCACCGGAGGGGCTCCCGCCACGGAGGGCGGTGAGGGCCATCGTGGCCGAGCCGAGCATGATCACGAAGCCGGCGATGCCGAGCGGGATGAGCTTGTAGAACGCCCCGGCGACCAGCACGGCGACCCCGAGGGCGAAGCCGACCCCCGCGAGGATGGCCCGGCGCCGGGCACTCTGGCGGAAGCTCGTGCCCCGCAGGGTGGACGCCAGCTTGGGGTCTTCCTGGACGAGGGCGCGCTCCATCTGCTCGAGCAGTCGGAGTTCCTCTTCCGAGAGCGGCACTTGTTCCTCCCCGGCCTGGTGGTCTCTGCAAGTCTAGGCAGGCGCGGGTCAGCGCGGTAGCCGGTGTGCGAAATTGGTACACAGGTATCAGAAGTGACCTAGGGCCGACCGGTCAGCAGACTGGCCGGACCGACCACCGCGGAGCCGAACCGGCGGGTCGCGCGGTCCACGGCCCGGTCGGCGTCGGACCACCCCCGGTCGCGTTCGCCGAGCACCAGCTGGCGGTGCACCGAGGTCCGCGGCACGAGCCCCTCGACCCGCACCCCCACCAGCCGCAACCGGGCCCGCTGCAGCCCCAGCGCGTCGTACAGGCGCTCGGCGGTGCGGAACACCTCCTGGGTCACGTCGGTGGCCTCGGGCAGCGTGCGGGAGCGGGTGATCGTGGTGAAGTCGGCGAACCGCACGGTCAGCGTCACCGTGCGTCCGGCCACCCCCGCGACCCGCATCCGCCGGGTGACCTTGGCGGCGAGCCGGAGGATCTCGCGCACGATCGCCTCGCGGTCGTCGGTGTCGCGGCCGAAGGTCTCGTGGGCGCCCATCGACTTGTCGGGCTCGAAGGGCCCGTGCCGCGGGGTGATCTCGCGCCGGTCCTCGCCCCAGGCCAGGGCGTGCAGGTGGCTGCCGAGCGCGGTCCCGACGGCGCGCTGGAGGGTCCGCAGCGGCGTGTGCGCGACGTCGCCGACGGTGACCAGGCCGAGCCGGTGGAGCATCGCCTGGGTCTTCTCCCCCACCCCCCACAGCTCGCCCACGTCGAGGGGGTGCAGGTAGGTGGTGACCGCGGAGGGAGGGACGACGACCACGCCGTCGGGCTTGGCCCGCCGGCTGGCCAGCTTGGCCACCGACACCGACGCGGCCACCCCGACCGAGCAGGTGATGCCCTGCTCGTCGTGGATGGTGGCGCGCAGCCGCTCGGCGACCTCCAGCGGCGACCCGAGCCGTCGGGTCGCGCCGCGCACGTCGAGGAACGCCTCGTCGAGGGAGAGCACCTCCACCAGCGGGGTGATCTTGCGGAAGTTCTCCATCACCGACGACGACACCCGGCCGAAGGTCTCGAAGTCCGGGGAGATCACCACCGCCTGCGGGCACA
Organism: uncultured Actinomycetota bacterium; assembly: GCA_963713255.1. Taxonomy (GTDB): domain Bacteria; phylum Actinomycetota; class Actinomycetes; order Propionibacteriales; family Nocardioidaceae; genus Nocardioides. The sequence continues at coordinate 444,317 of CAVQLC010000009.1, read as the reverse complement.
GCCGCCGGGCCCGGGTCGACGGCATCCCGGACCGGACGCCGTGGGTGCGGGCGAGGTAGTTGGCCGACAGCACCACCCCGCGCTGCCCGCCCCCCACGATCACCGGGACCGCACGCAGCTCGGGCCGCTCCCGCACCGCCACCGACGCGTAGAACGCGTCCATGTCGACGTGCAGGATCGGGCACGAGGCCGACCCGTCAGCCATCGCGACCCCCGGCGGGCCGCGGGAGGGACCTACCGCGCGAGCAGGTGCAGCTGGGTCGCCAGCGGGAGGTACTCGGGACGGTCGGCGACCGCCTGCTCGAGCTCGACCAGCGCGCCGGTGGCGCCGGGCTCGAGGTCGAGGAGGGAGCCGGGGACCAGGTCGGCGAAGACCCGCACGCCGTGCACGTCGGTGGTCTCGAAGCCGGCCACGGCCAGCAGCGCGACGACCTCGTCGCGGGTGAACCGCCGGCCCGACCGGCCGGTCTCGCGGTAGCCGGCCTCCAGCATCGCCAGGGCCTGCGCGAAGTGCCCGGCCATCGCGCGGGCGATGACCGCGGCGTGCCGCTGGGCCACGAGCAGGCTGAGGAAGCCGCCGGGCCGGAGCACCTCGCGGAGCGTGGCGAGCGCGGCGGCCGGGTCGGGCACCACCTCGAGCACCCCGTGGCAGAGCACCAGGTCGGCGTCGACCTCCCCGAGACCGGGCAGGTCGGCGAGGTCCCCCTGCACGCCGGTGACCAGGTCGGTGACGTCGCTCTCGGCGGCGCGCCGGCCCAGCGCCGCGAGGGCGTCGGGGCTCGGGTCGACGACGGTGACCCGGTGGCCGAGCCCGGCCAGCGGGACGGCGAAGCCGCCGGTGCCTCCGCCGATGTCGACGATGTGGGCCCGCTCCCCGTGGACCGCTCCGGGAGACTCCAGCACCTGCTGCACGGCCGCCCAGACGACGGCGGTCCGAGTGGCGGTGCGACGCTCGCCTGCGGACATGGGAACAACCCTAGGGGTTCGTTCATCCGGGGCTCCCGGGGCTGCGGTGCCAGAGCTTGCGGGCCACCTGCTTGACCTCCTCGCCGGCCGGCTTGATGTCGGCGTACGGCGACATCTGGAACCCGCTGGAGTGCACCAGCACCCGGCGCCGGGTGGAGCCGTTCTCCTGCTCGGTGCCGACCTCCGCGAAGCCCGCGGGCACCTCCGCCAGCCGGGCGTGCACCGCCTCGGTCCCGTCGGTGCGCCAGAGCCGGTGCAGGTCGAGCAGGTCCCACGCGCCGGTGCCGCGCAGCGACGCGCCGCGGTAGCCGGTGCGGCGCATCTCGCCGCGGACCACCAGCAGCCAGGAGCCGAAGACGGTGGCGGCGTAGGGACCCTGGGCGTCCTCGAAGAACGTCGCGTCGACCGGCCCGGTGCCGTCGTCGAGGGTGAGGAAGACGACCCGGCGACCGGACCGGACCGGCGGGGTCTGGGTGGCCACCTTGACCCCGGCGACGAGCAGCGCGGACTTGCTGCGCTGCCGGAGCAGGTCGCAGGAGCGGACCACCCCGAGCGCGTCGAGGAACTCGGCGTAGGAGTCCACGACGTGCCGGCTGGCGTCCAGCCCGAGGATCTCCAGCTCGGCGCGCATCCGCTCCTCGGCCGTCATCTCCGGCAGGCCGGACACCTCGCCCTCCCCCGGTGCGTCCCCGAGGTCGAGCGCGAGCTGGACCGACGACACCGGCCGCGGGGTCGGGGTCGCCCGGGACTGGGCGGCCGCCTGGGCCCACACCCCGGCGTCCCCGAACACGTGCCGCTCGGGGCGCGGCGCCTCGTCGCGGGTGGCGGGGTCGGTGCTGCTGCGCGCGGCGGCCTCCGCGGCGCGGACGTCCGCGGGTCGGGAGGGACGCCGACCGCGCGCGACCGGACCGCGCCCTCGGCCGGCCCGGTCGACGGCCCGGGCGAACCGGTCCAGCTCGGCCACCTGGAGCAGCAGGTCGCGCCGGGTGACCCGGTTGCGGCGCGCCACCGACCGGTCCTCGGTGCCCGCCCCGATCCGGTAGACGGTGTCGAAGGCCCCGGCCAGCACCAGCCGCTCGGCGATCGGCCGGGACACCTGGGCGCGGTGCCAGAAGTCGGTGAGGGACTGGTACGGCGACGCCTCCGATGCGCCGCCGCCGCGACCGGCGATGATCCGGTCCACCTCGGCCTCGTGGATCCCCTTCACCTCGGCCAGGGCCAGCCGGATCGCGTAGCCGGCCTCCTCGTCGGCGGCCGGCTCGACGACGTACTCCTTCTCCGAGGCGTTGACGTCGAGGCCGCGCACCCCGATGCCGCAGTGCCGGGCGTCGGCGAGGATCAGGCGCTTGGGGTACATCCCCGGGTCGTGGGTGAGCACGCCGGAGAGGAAGTGCGCCGGCCAGTGCGCCTTGAGCCACGCGGACTGGTAGGTCGGGAGCGCGAACGCCGCGGCGTGCGCCTTGCAGAAGCCGAACGACGCGAACGCCTCGAGCACCTTCCAGATCGCCTCGACCACCGGCAGGGAGTAGCCGCGGCCGAGCGCGCGCGGGTAGAACCACAGCTTCGTCTCGGCCATCCCCTCGCGGTCGCCGAGCGCGCGCCGCTTCTCGTCGGCCTCGGCCAGGCCGACGCCGGCGAACCGGGAGATCATCTCGATCACCTGCTCGTGGAAGACCACCACGCCCTGGGTCTGCTCGAGGATCGGCCGCAGGTCCTCGTGGAGGTAGGTCGGCGCGTCCCAGCCCTGCTTGGCGTTGAGGTACGGCGTGATCATGTCGCTCTTGACCGGCCCCGGCCGGAACAGCGAGATGTCGGTGATGATGTCGGCGAACGAGTCGATCCCGGACTTGCCGACCAGCTCGCGCTGGCCCGGCGACTCGATCTGGAAGACCCCCAGCGTCTGGGCCCGGCTGATCATCTCGAAGGTGGTCGCGTCGTCGAAGGGCACCTGCGCCTCGTCGTCGAGGTCGATCGCCACGCCGTCGACCCGCTGGATCTCGGCGACCGCGTGCGCCATCGACGACTGCATCCGGATGCCGAGCACGTCGAGCTTGAGCAGCCCGAGGTCCTCGACGTCGTCCTTGTCGAACTGGCTCATCGGGAAGCCGGCGTAGCTCGCCTCCACCGGGGTGCGGTCCAGCAGCGTCGCGTCGGACAGCAGCACCCCACAGGGGTGCATGGCGATGTGCCGGGGCAGCCCGTCGAGCCGCTCCACCAGCCGGAACATCAGGTCCAACCGTTCCTCGGCGAGCCCGCTGGCCCGCAGCTCGGGCAGCTCGCGCAACGCCACCCGGGCGTCGCGGGCGCGGATGTGCGGGAACGCCTTGGCGATCGCGTCGATCTCCCCGGGCGGCATCCCGAGGGCGGCGCCGACGTCACGGACGGCGTGCCGGACCCGGTAGGTGTCCATCATCGAGACGCAGACGCAGCGCTCGCCGCCGTACTTGTCGAGGATCGCCTCGTAGACCTCCAGCCGCCGGGCCGACTCCACGTCGACGTCGATGTCGGGCAGCGCCTGGCGCAGCGGCGAGAGGAACCGCTCCATCAGCAGGCCGTGCCGGATCGGGTCGACGCCGGAGACCCCGAGCAGGTAGTTGACCAGGCTGCCCGCCCCCGACCCGCGAGCCGCGCACCGCACCCCCATCTCGCGGATCAGGTCGGTGACGTCACCGACGGTGAGGAAGTACGACGCGTAGCCGAGGCTCTCGATGATCCGCAGCTCGTCGTCGAGGCGCTTCCAGATCCGCTGTCGCGGGGCCGACCCGTAGCGCCGGTCGATCGCCCCCTCGCAGCGGTGCCGGAGCGCGGCGTCGGCGGCGCTGCCGGGGGCGGCGGTGAGCGAGCGTGGAGGGGTCTGGCCGACGACCTCGAACTCGGGGAAGTGCACCTCCCCCAGGCCGAGGTCGGCCCGCGGGTCGAGCGCGCACCGGTCGGCGAGCGCGCGGGTGTGGGCGAGCAGTGCGGAGGAGTCGAGCACGGTGTCGTGGGAGAGCCCGGCCAGCCGGCAGATCTCCTCGGCCACCTCGTGCATCTGCTTGCCGGACTTGAGGAACCCCTCGGCGTTGCCCCGATCGAGGTGCCGGCGATCGAGCGCGACCAGGCGCCGGGCCGCGTCGAGCACGTCGACGGTGGGCGCGTCGAGGCGGTCGGCGTAGCGGACCGCGTTGGTGAGGACGGTCCCGAGGCCGGCGGAGCGGGCGATCCCCGCCATCCGGGCGGCGTGCGCGGAGGTGCCCGGCCCCCAGTCGCCCTGGTGACCGGGCAGCCGGTGGGAGACCAGCTCGACGATGAGGTTCCCGGTGGGGACCAGTGCCCGCCAGGGCTCCAGCGCGGCCCGGGCGAGGTCGTCGCGGCGCCGGGTCGCGGCCGTGCCCACCTGCGACCCCGGTCCGAGCAGCACCACGACGTCACCGGAGCCGAGGTGGGCGGCGATACCGTCGGGGTCGTCACCCATCGTCTCGAGGTCGAGCACCGGGTTCCCCCGCTCCCCGGCCAGGTGCACCGCGGAGACCAGCCGGCAGATCGCCGCCCAGCCGGCCCGGCCGCCCCCCGGCCCGCCGGCGTGGGCGAGCAGGGTGACCCTCGGCAGCCCGCCCTGCTCGGTCGGCAGGTCGCGGAACGCCCCGCCGCGCGCCGGGGTCCGCCGTCTCGCCCCCGGGACGCTCCCCCGAGACGTCGTCCCGGGCGGGCGGTAGGCCAGGTCCACGCCGAGCACCGGGCGGATCCCCGCGGACCGGCAGGCCTTGGCGAACCGCACCGCGCCGTAGGTCCCGTCGCGGTCGGTCAGCGCGAGGGTGTCCATCTCCTGCTCGACGGCCCGCTCGACGAGGACGTGCGGGTGCGAGGCGCCGTACTGGAGGGAGTAGCCGGAGGCGACGTGCAGGTGGACGAAGGGGTCGGACACGCACCCTCCTCCACGACCGTCGGTGTCGACCCCTGACTCCTCCCGAGGATATCGAACAGGTGTTCGATCCACCATCCCCGGGCTCGCATCGCGGACTGATCTCTTTAATCTTTATCTACTTTGTGTACTTTAAGGCCATGACCACCACCGACGCGCTCCTCGAGAACGCCACCGCCTACGCCGACACCTTCACCAAGGGCGACCTGCCCCTGCCGCCCGCCCGCAAGATCGCCGTTCTCGCCTGCATGGACGCCCGGCTCAACGTCTACGGCCTGCTCGGCCTCCAGGAGGGCGACGCCCACGTCATCCGCAACGCCGGTGGCGTCGTCACCGACGACGAGATCCGCTCCCTCGCGATCAGCCAGCGCCTGCTCGGCACCGAGGAGATCGTGCTCATCCACCACACCGACTGCGGGATGCTCACCTTCACCGACGACGACTTCAAGGCGGCCGTGCACGAGGACACCGGGATCAAGCCGCCCTGGTCGGCCGAGGCGTTCAGCGACCTCGACACCGACGTCCGGCAGTCGGTCGCCCGGATCCAGGCCAGCCCGTTCGTGCCGCGCAAGGACAGCATCCGCGGCTTCGTCTACGAGGTGGAGACGGGCAAGCTCCGCGAGGTGTCCTGGGGCCTAGGCGACGCCGCGGGCGCCGGGCACCGGGAGCCGGGCACCGGCCGGCAGGTGCGGGGCCAGCCCGAGCATCGTCTCGACCACGCCGAGGAAGAGGTCCGCGTCGCGGACCAGGTCGTCGGCCTCGCGGGCGGTGACCGCGCGGGTGGAGCCCGCCTCGGCGGCGGCCCGCTTCGCGGCGCCGGCGGCGAAGAAGCCCGCCCACTCCCCCAGCTCGGGCGCCACCTCGGCCAGCAGCACCCAGGCGCTCTTCTGGCGCCGTCGCCGCGAGGCGGACGGACGCGCCCGGGCCGCCAACAGGGCGGCGGCGGCCCGGAGCGCGGCCACGTGGGCACTGGCGTAGCGGGTCGGCACGTCCGTCGCCCCGACCGCCTCCTGGAGGGAGGCCGCCGCGCGGGCGAGGTAGGAGTGCGTCGTCGCGGGCAACGACAGCGGGCCGGGACCGGTGGTGCTCATCGCGGTCACCTCAGTCCGCGCAGCCGACGAGCTGCCAGCGCCCGTCGTCCCAGCTGAAGGACAGGTCGAACACCCCACCGGAGTCCGCGGCCCCGCGGCCGGCCTCGACCCGCCACATCTCCCGCTCCGCCAGCAGGTCCGTGCCGGGCTGCCCCGGCTCCACCGACGCGTCGTCGGTGCCGATCGCCGCGCGGACGCCCGCGGACTGCCACCACGGCCCGGTCTCCACCCAGTGCGCCAGGACCGTCCGCACCTTCCACAACCGGCCGCGCCACAAGAACTGCTCGGGACCGTCACTGCGCCCCCGGCGCACCTCGACGGGGTCGTCGTACCGCCTCATCGCACCCGCTCCTCACTCCGGCGACCCCTGGGGACCGGCGGGGACGGGGGTCGAGGTCGCCCCCACCGGTCTATCGAACAGATGTTCGATCACGACCAAAGGTACACGCCCCCACCGACAGTGCGTCAACCGTTCAGGGCGACGCGTCCGCCGACCCCCGCAGGTAGGCGTTGGTGTCCTTGTGGAAGAGGAACACCAGCAGCGCGACGCTGACGAGCATCGTCACCACGGTGAGCACCACGAAGGTCGTGGGGAGGTCGCGGTCCAGGCCCTGGACCGACGCGAAGCCGGCGAAGAGCACCAGCGCGGCCAGCACCCAGCGGGCCCAGGCGTGCCCGTTGCGGAAGAACACCACCAGCACCCAGCCGAAGGCCGCCACCACGACGAAGAGGGTCAGCGCCACCGGCACGAACGCCGGCGGGGTGAGGTCGGCGGACTTGCCCTTGGACCAGGTGCTGACCAGCTGGTCGTGCAGCACGACGGTGAGCAGGGCGGTCAGCCCGGTCAGCGCGATCACGGTCCAGACCAGACGGCAGGCGATGCGCACCGACGACGGTACCGGCGCGGCCGGCCGATGGGCGTCGTCCGCCAGGTCCATGGGCGGGATCCTCCTTCGCGTCCGGGCGTCGTTACTGTCGCCCCATGAACAGCGAGCATCCCGCGATCACCCGCTTCCGAGATGCCCACACCCTACGGGGCGGGACCGGGCGGATCATCCGACTTCCGGACTCGGTGCACACGGCGCCGCTCGCCGCGGAGGCGCTGGGCTGCGAGGTGGGGGCGATCGCCAACAGCCTGCTCTTCGACGCCGACGGCGAGCCGGTGCTGATCTTGATGTCCGGAGGCAACCGGGTCGACACCGCAAGGCGGCGGCCACCCTCGGGGTCGAGCGGCTGCGGCGGGCGTCCCCGGAGTTCGTGAAGACCAGCACGGGTCAGGTGATCGGCGGGGTCTCCCCCATCGGGCACCCCGCGCCGGTCCCGACGTACCTCGATCCCCGGCTGCGGCAGTACGACGAGATCTGGGCGGCCGCGGGCCATCCCGCGGCGGTCTTCTCCACGACGTACGACGAGCTCCTCGCGCTCACCGGCGCCACCGAGATCGACGTCGCCGGCTGACCCAGCACCTAAGGTGAGCGCGTGGACGCCCTGCCCCTGGTCTTCTCGAGCGGGTGGGCCAGCGGCATCAACGCCTACCTCGTGGTGCTGGTGCTCGGCATCGCCGACCGCGTCGGCGGCTTCTCGCAGATCCCCGACGCCCTGGGCCGCTGGGACGTCCTGGCCGCCGCCCTGTTCCTGTACGCGATGGAGTTCGTCGCCGACAAGATCCCCTACATCGACTCCACGTGGGACGCGATCTCCACGGCGATCCGGCCGACCGTCGGAGCGGTGATCGGGGTGCTGCTGGCCGGCGACGCGTCCACCCTGGACCAGGCGGTGCTGGCGGTCGTCGGCGGCGGCACCGCCCTGCTGTCCCACCTGGTGAAGGCCGGCAGCCGACTGGCGATCAACTCCTCGCCCGAGCCGATCAGCAACGTGGTCGCGAGCGTGACCGAGGACTTCGCCGTCGTGGGCGTCGTGTACTTCGCGATCGACCACCCGCGCGCGGCGGCCGCGATCGCGGGGGTCCTGCTGATCAGCGGGTTGGCGCTGCTCTACGCCCTGGCCCGGGTGATCCGTCGCGGCTGGCGGCGGTGGAAGCGCAAGGATCCCCTGCCCACGTGACGGGGGCGACCGACCTCGCGGACCCGACCGTCCGCGCCGAGGTGTCGGCCCGGCTCGCCGAGGTGTACGCCGGCCGGCCGGTGCTGATGGCGATCGGCGCCCTGGCGGCCGCCACCGGTCCGGTGCGCTGGCTGCGCCGGCTCGGCTGCCCGGTGCTCGTCGTCTGCACGATGCGCGGAGCCGGCGAGGTCCCGGCGCCGGACGAGGCGGTCGTCGTGCAGATCCCGGCGCCGGCGACCGCGTCGGTGACCGAGGAGCTGCGCACGCACGACCGGTTGTTCCGCACGCTGCCGCCCTTCGCGCTCGAGGCGATCGAGGACTTCGACCCGGCCCGCCGGGGCGTGTGGTCGGCCACGCCCTTCGTGACCTCCGACCAGCCGATCGCCGGCCGGCCCGTGCTCGGCGGCCGACCGGCGGCGTTCATGGCCCTCGAGGACAAGCTGCTCGCCGAGGAGCTGTGGACGGCGGCGGCGGTGCCGGCCGCGCCGTCGCGGATCGTGCCGGTCGACCGCGCGGCGCTGGCCGCCGCGGCGGCCGAGGTCGCCGGCCCGCTCGGCTCGGTCTGGTCGGGCGACGCGCGCGGCGGCTTCAACGGCGGCGGGAACTTCGTCCGGTGGGTCACCGACGAGCACGAGGCGGCCGCCGCCTTCGCCTTCTTCGCGCCGCGCTGCGACCGGGTCCGGGTGCTGCCGTTCCTCGACGGCGTGCCCTGCTCCATCCACGGGATGGTCCTGCCGGACGGCACCGCGGTGTTCCGGCCGGTGGAGATCGCGATGCTCCGCGACCCGGTGCGCCATCGCTTCGTCTACGGCGGGCTGGGCACGTTCTGGGACCCGCCGGCCGCGGACCGCGACGCGATGCGCGAGGTGGCCCGCCGGGTCGGCGAGCAGCTGCGCACGCGGTACTCCTACCGCGGCGGCTTCGGCGTCGACGGCATCCTGACCGCCGACGGCTTCCGGCCGACCGAGCTCAACAGCCGGATGTCGGCCGGCCTGACCACGGTGGCCGCGGTCGACCGGGCGTTCATGTCGCTGCTGCAGGCCAACCTGCTCGCGGGCATCGACACCGGCCTCGACGTCGCCTCCCTCGAGTCCCTGGTCCCCCTCATGGACAGCCACCGGTCCGGCCGACCGACCGCGCTGGTCGAGCGGCTCCACGTCGGGGACGCCCACGAGTTCCCGGTCGCCTGGGACGGACGCCGCCTGCGGCCCTCCCCCGTCAGGACCGACGACGTGGTGGCCGTCGCCGACACCCCCAGCGGTGGCTTCGCGTCGATCGTGCCGTGCTCGTTCATGCGCCGCGGGGACCGGTTGGCGGTGGTCGACCTGGCCCTCATGGAGCTGCTGGACCAGGAGTACGACGCGGGGTTCGGGCCGCTGGTCGCCGCGCCGGACGTCACCCGCCCGCCGCCGCCGTAGGGTGCGCCCATGTCCCGCGTGGTGGTGGTCGGCGGTGGCTTCGGCGGCCTCGCCACGGCAGCCCGCCTCGCCAAGCTGGGCCACGACACGACCCTGCTCGAGCGATCGCCCCGGCTCGGCGGTGCGCTCGCCCCGGTGAGCACGGGAGCATTCACGTGGGACGCCGGGCCGACCTCCTTGCTGCTGCCCGCCGTCGTGCGGGACCTGTTCCGCAAGTCCGGGCGGCCCGTCGAGAAGGAGCTCGACCTGGTCCCGCTCCCGGTCGTCCGGGAGCACCGGTTCGAGGACGGCACCCGGCTCGTGCTCCCGACCGGCTCGCGCGCCGACCAGGTCGCCGCGGTCGAGACGCTGGGCGCCGGCCTGGGCGGGCAGTGGGCGGCGTACGTCGACGCCTTCGGCCCCGACTGGGAGCTGCTGCGGCGCGACCACCTGGAGCGGCCCTTCCACCCCGACCTCGCCCCGCGCGAGCTGACCCGCCTGCTGGCCGGCCGCGAGATGCTCTCCCGCCGCGTCAAGGGTGCCTTTCGCGACGAGCGCCTGAGGCTCGTGGCCGCGCACCCCTTCGTCGCCGACGGTCATGATCCGCGCAACGTGCCCGCCTGGCAGGGCGTGACGGCGTACGTCGAGCAGCGCTTCGGGGTGTGGACGGTCGCCGGCGGGATGGCCGGCCTCGCCGAGGCCCTGGCCCGGAGGTTGCAGACCCGTGGCGTCGCGGTGCACACGGGGGTCGAGGTCCTGGACCTGGTGCTGCGGGACGGGCGGGCGGTCGGCGTGGCGACCGACGCCGGTGAGGTCGCCGCCGACGCCGTCGTGTGCGCGATCGACCCGCGCCGGCTGCCCGCCCTCCGCGAGCAGGTCCGGCGCACGATGCCTGCGATGCCGCCGGTCGTGTGCCACCTCGGGCTCGAGGGTGACGTCCCGGCCCTCTCCCACCACACCGTGCTGCACGGCGACCCGCTGCTCGTCGTGCGCACCGGGGGCCGGGCGCCCGCCGGGCAGCACGCGTGGACGGTGCACGGACGCGGCCTCCTCGCCGAGGACCTCGTCGTGGCGCTCGCCCGCGCCGGGCTGGACGTCCGGTCGCAGGTCGTCGCGCGCGTGGACCGCTCGCCGCGCGACCTCGTGGAGACGTGGGGCGGGTCCCCGCTCGGGGTGCTGTGGCAGGGCCGCGCCACCGTCGGCCGGCGGCTCGGCCCGACGACCCCGGTGCCCGGGGTCTTCGCCGCGGGAGCGCATGCGGTGCCCGGGTCGGGGCTGGCCTACGTCGGCCTGTCCGCGGCCCTGGTCGCCCAGGCCGTCGGGCCCGCCTAGCCCGTCGGGTCGGTCAGCTCCCACGTCACGGTGACGGCAGCACCGAGTGCCTGCTCCCCCGGCTCGAAGGACGCGTCCTTGGCCATCGACATCGCGGCCCGGGCCACCGGCGCCGGGGACCGCGTCGCCCTCCAGCACCGCCAGGACCGCCCCGAGCCGCGCGCCGGCGAGCCCGGCGAGGTGCTCACCCCGGGACCGCGCGTCGGCGAACGCCGCCTCGCGGGCGTCGCGGACCGCCGGACCGGGATCGGCGACCTCGAGCGAGACCCCGTCCACGCGCAGCGCGTCGCCGACCTCCGCCACCAGGGCGGTCAGCATCTCGCCCGCGACGCCGACGTCGGCGACCACGACCCGGAGTCCGTGCCGGGCCTCGTAGCCGCTCGGTCTCCCGCCGTCGTCGTACGCCGGCCAGATGCCGAGCTCGGTGGTCTGGATCCGCCGCGGCTCGGTGAAGCGTCGGGCCACGGCGCCGAGGGTGCCCACGGCGTCGTCGACACCGGCCAGCGCCTGTGCGACGTCGGCGGCCCGGTGCCCGGCGGCGAGCCGGACGACGGCCGTGTCGGGGACGACCTGCGCGCTCCCCTGGCCGGTGACGGTGACGGTGCGGTCCACGCGGACGACCCTAGTCGGCGCGGCGTCAGACCGCCGTGCGCAGACCCTGGAAGATCTCGCGCGTGGCCTTGGAGCGGTTGAGCGTGTAGAAGTGCAGACCCGGAGCCCCGCCCTCGAGCAGCGTGTTGCAGAGCTCGGTGGCGATCCGGACCCCCTCGGCGCGCAGCGCCGCCGGGTCCTCCTGGAGCGGCAGGATCCGGTCCAGCACCTCCTCGGGGACCTGGCGTCCCGAGAGCTCCACCATCTTGCGCATCGAGGCGAGGTTCAGGATCGGCATGATCCCGGGCACGATCGGGAAGTCGACCCCGCGGTCGCGGGCGCGCTGCACCAGGCCGAAGTAGTCCGAGGCGCGGAGCACCATCTCGGTGACGGCGAACTCGGCACCCGCTTCGCGCTTCGCGGCGAGGACCGCGGTGTCGTCGTCGAGGGTCGCCGCATCGCGGTGCCCCTCGGGGAAGGCGGCGACGCCGACCGACACGTCGGCCTCGGACTTGAGGAAGGCCACCAGGTCGGCGGCGTAGTCGACCCCGTCCGGGGTCGGCACCCACGCGGTCCCGGGGCCGCCCGGCGGGTCGCCGCGCAGCGCCAGCACGTTGCGCACCCCGGCCTCGGAGAGCTGGCGGACGATCTCCGCGAGCTCCCGGGTCGTGTGGCCGACGCACGTGAGGTGCGCCATCGGCAGCATCGAGGTCTCCTGCGCGATCCGCCGGGTGATGGCCACCGTGCGGTCGCGCGTGGCGCCGCCGGCGCCGTACGTCACCGAGACGAAGGTCGGCCGCAACGGCTCCAGCTCGCTGATCGACTGCCACAGGACGCGCTCGCCGTCCTCGTCCTTGGGCGGGAAGAACTCGAAGGAGAAGGAGCGCTCCCCGTCCCTCAGCAACGCCCCGATGTCGCGCGCCCTCGCCTGCCCCATGCCGGGAATCCTAGGTCGGGCCACCGTCGCTCGCTCGCATTCGTCCACGCCCTAGGCTCGACGCCATGACCACGGCGGAGGCGCGCGCGCAGGTGTGGGACCCCGCCGGCTTCCGGTCCCGGCTCCAGTCCGCCCTCGACGTCTTCCTCGCCGAGCAGGGCGAGCGCCTCGCTCCGCTCGGACCCGACGCGCTGCGCCTGCACCAGGAGGCCTGCCGGGCGGTGTCGGGCGGCAAGCGCTTCCGCGCGGCGTTCTGCTACTGGGGGTTCCGCGCCGTCCGGCCCACCGACCCCGAGCCGGTCCACGAGGACTGGCTCCTGCGCGCCTGTGCGGCGCTGGAGATCCTGCACGCCAGCGCGCTGGCCCACGACGACTTCATGGACGCCTCCGACACCCGGCGCGGTCACCCCTCCACGCACCGCGCCTTCGAGGCCGAGCACCGCGACGCGCGCTGGGCCGGGGACCCGGAGCAGTACGGCGCGGCCGCGGCCATCCTGCTCGGCGACCTGCTGCTGTCGTGGGCCGACGAGCTGCTCCGCCGGTGCGGCTTCCCGCTCACCCAGGTGGCGCCCGCGCTCGACCTCTTCGACCGGTGCCGCTCCGAGGTGATCACCGGCCAGTTCCTCGACGTCTCGGTGCAGGCCCGGGGTGCCGCCGACGTCGACGCCGCGATGCGGGTGCTGCGCTACAAGTCCGCGAAGTACTCCGTCGAGCGACCGCTGCACATCGGCGCCGCCCTCGCGGGGGCCACGCCGGAGGTCCTCGACGACCTGACCGCGGTCGGACTGCCGCTCGGCGAGGCCTTCCAGCTCCGCGACGACCTGCTCGGCGTCTACGGCGACCCGTCCGTCACCGGGAAGCCCGCCGGGGACGACCTCGTGGAGGGCAAGCGCACGGTGCTCGTGGCCCTGGCACTGGACGGAGCCGGGCCCGAGGACGCCGCGCTGCTCGACCGCGCCCTCGGGACGCCGCTCGACGGCGCCGCGGTGACCCGGCTGCGCGGGATCATCGACGAGTCCGGCGCGCACGGCCAGGTCGAGGGCGCCATCACCGCGCTCGCCGAGCGCGCGCTCGAGGCGCTCGACCGGGCCCGGGTCGACGACGGCGCCCGCGCCGTCCTGCGCTCGCTGGCGGCCGCCACCACCGACCGCGCCGTCTGAGCACGGGTCGTCAGTCGAGGCTGGTGACCCCGGCCACGTCGGGACCGTCCCCGCGGAGCAGCACGGCGAACGCGCCGCCGCGCTCGGCGTTGACGCGGGTGCCGAGCACGCTGAGGGCGACCGAGAAGGCCTGCGGGTCCGCCCGGGCGAAGGGACCCCAGCCGTCCCACAGCAGCACGGTGTCCTCGGGCACGTCCTGGAGGCAGTCGGCGAGCGCGTCGAAGTTCTGCCCGTAGTACTCGGGGAAGCCCAGCGCCGCGCCCACGGCCTCGAGGAACTCCTGCTTGGTCTCGCCGTGCCAGCCGTCCACCCAGGCGAAGTGCCACCCGGCGTGCTCGACCGTGTGCTGGACCTCGGGCGTCTCGAACGCGCCGTGCCACCGGTAGAGACCGGGCCCGACCTTCCCGCTCAGCACTGCCGCCAGTCCGCTCATCGCTGGATCCTCTCGAAGGACGCGTAGTGATCTGCCGTCCAGTAGAGCTCGCCGCCGGCACCGGCCACGATGCGTCGCGCACCACGGTCGCTGCTGCCGGGCGTCTCCACCGTGTACTCCTTGTAGTACCCCGGGTCCGCCGGAGGCAAGAGCCCCTCGAAGTTCCCGAACGTCCCGCCGTCCTGCTCGTACGGGAACGGGCCGCCCGCATCGATCAGCGCCACCGTCGCGGCGGCCTCCGCCGGCAGGTCGGCCAGGGCCACCGTGCCCGGGTCCTGATCCGCACCGGCAGGGTCGGCGCCGCCCACGGTGCTGCCGACCCACCACACCGCGCTCAGCACGAGCACGGCCGCGAGCACGGCTGCGACCACCCGCTGCTGGGTCACCCTCAGTAGCCCAGGGCCTGGGCCCGGCGCTTCACCTCGGCGCCGCGGTTCTCCAGCAGCGCGTCGATCGGTCGGCCCGGGAGGTCCTGGTCCTGGTAGATCCAGGCGATCGCCTCCCGGTCGTCGAAGCCCGCGTCGTGGAGGACGGTGAGCAGGCCCGGGAGCCCCTTGAGCACCAACCCGTCGACCACGAAGTCCGCCGGGATCTGCTGCCCCGCGCCCGGCGCGGGCACCGCGGCGGCCAGCTCGTGGATGCGGATCATGGTGCGGACCTTGGCGACGGTCACCCCCAGCCGGCGCGACGCCTCGGCCCAGTCGATCCACGCCGGCACCCGCAGGGCGAGGTCGACGTCGGCGAGGCGCTCCGGTGCACTGTCGTTCATGGCACCAACTCTGGCAGGCCACCGGGAGCGCGCGAAATCCCCTGGTCAGAGGCCTCGCGCCACGCCGGACGGCCACCAGCGCCCCCGTCGACGGCCCGGGTCCGTACGATTGTCGCGCCGGGCCCTTCCCCGTCCGGTCATCGGAGGACGACTGTGCAGTCATACCGAGACGCACCCGCGCGCGGCGGGGTCGCTGACGCGTCCCGTGCGGACGCCCTGACCGGCCGCCTCCTCGACCGTCGCTACCTCATCGGGGCACGCGTCGCGCGCGGTGGCATGGCCAGCGTCTACGAAGCCACCGACACCCGGCTCGACCGCCTCGTCGCGGTCAAGGTGATGCATCCCGGGATGGGCGACGACGACGAGTTCGCGGCCCGTTTCGTCCGCGAGGCCCGCGCGGCCGCGCGGCTCTCCCACCCGCACGTCGTCTCGGTCTTCGACCAGGGCGACGACGACGGCATCGTCTTCCTGGCGATGGAGTACGTCCCCGGCCACACGCTGCGCGACGTCATCCGCACCGAGGCGCCGATGCCCCCGGCGCGGGCGCTGGCCCTGATCGAGCCGGTCGCCTCCGCGCTGGCCGCTGCCCACCGGGCCGGCCTGATCCACCGCGACGTGAAGCCGGAGAACGTCCTCATCGAGGACACCGCCTCCGGGGGCCGGGTCAAGGTCGCCGACTTCGGCCTGGCCAAGGCGATCAGCGCGGACACCCAGCACACCGTGACCGGCGGTGTGCTGATCGGCACCGTCTCCTACCTCGCCCCCGAGCTCGTGGTGGACGGCCGCGCGGACGCCCGCGCCGACGTCTACGCCGCGGGGGTCGTGCTCTACGAGATGCTCACCGGCCACAAGCCGCACGAGGGCGAGTCACCGATCGCGGTGGCCTACAAGCACGTCCACACCGATGTCCCGGCGCCGTCCTCGGTGGTGCCCGGCATCCCCGCCTACGTCGACGCCCTGGTCGCGCGGGCGACCTCGCGCGACCGCACCCAGCGTCCGGCCGACGCCGGGGTGCTCCTGCACCAGGTCCACCGGGTGGCCCAGGCGCTGCGCGACGGCGTCCAGGACGATCCCGAGCTGTACGCCGACCTGGTGCCGCGCCCGGTGCGGCAGGAGGACACCCAGCGGGTGTCTCCCGACACCTCGCCCGAGCCCTTCGACCCGGTGGCGCTGGCCAACTACCGCGACGACGAACCGGTCGAGGTCGTCACCCCTTCACGCGTCCTGGTCCCGGAGCGCACCACGTCGGTGGACCGGAGCCCGGTCCCGGCGCCCGCCGCGCCCCGACGCACGATCGTGCGCACCCGCGGGCCGCGTCGGTCGCGTCGCGGGCCGCTCCTCCTGGTCCTCGCCCTGCTGCTGGCCGTGGCCGGCGGCATCGGCGCCTACTGGTTCGGCGTGGCCCGCTACACCACCACCCCCGGCGTGATCGGCCTCGCCCAGGCGAAGGCGGTCGACCGGCTCGAGGACGCCGGCCTCACCGCGGACATCGGCACCCCGGCGTACTCCGAGACGGTGCCCGCCGGCGAGGTCGTCGCGACCGAGCCGGACCCGGGCTCGCGGGTGCTCGGCGAGGGCACCGTCACCCTGACCGTCTCCCTCGGCAAGGAGCGCTACGACGTCCCCGACCTGGCCGGCAAGACCGAGGACCAGGCGCAGGACGCGCTCGCGGAGGCTCACCTGAGCTTCGGCAAGTCCGTCGAGCGCTGGAACGAGGTCGTGCCGGCCGGCACCGTCATCCGCACCGACCCCGAGGTCGGCAAGACCCTCAAGCCCAACGCCGCCGTCGACCTCGTGGTGAGCAAGGGCAAGCAGCCGATCAAGCTCAAGGACTGGACCGGCAAGTCCGCCGCCGACGCGGAGCAGGCCATGACCGAGAAGGGCCTGGTGGTCGAGCGGGTCGGCGAGGAGTACTCCGACGACGTCCCGGCGGGCGACGTGCTCTCCCAGACCCCGGCGTCCGGGACGCTGTTCCGGGGCGAGACGGTCGAGCTGGTGGTGTCCCAGGGCCCGGAGCTGGTCGCCGTCCCCGACGGCCTGGTGCCCATGGGCGTCGACGCCGCCACCGAACGGCTGACCGACCTCGGCTTCCTGGTCAAGGTCGAGCAGGGCTCGGCCTACCTCGGGCTGGGCTACGTGATGGAGGTCGACCCGGACGGCGGCACCCTGCTTCCGAAGGGCTCGACCGTCACGCTCTACCTGGTGTAGGCAGGCGTCATGGCGTCCTCGCGGCGGGCCCGGCTCGGCAAGGTGCTGCTGCGCTGCCTGCTGATCGCGGTGGGCGCCGTCGTCGTGATGAGCGCGATCGGCTTCGCCATCGGCGGCTGGGCGGGCGCCCGTGGCGGCGCCTTCTGGGGACTGGCCGCCGCTGCCCTGGCCGTCCCCGGGATGCTGCTGGGTCTCGTGCTGGCGAGCACGGAGGGCACCAGGGACGACCTCATGCAGGAGTGGGGCGAGCGCCGCTACGGCAGTGGTCGCGGCGACTGACCCGCGCCCTAGCCTGTCGGAGTGCCCGACGCGACCGACCACTCCCGCCGGGTCGCGCTCCTGGCCACCCTGGCCCTGCTGGCGGTCACCGCCGCCTGGGGATCGACGTTCTTCCTGATCAAGGACCTGCTCGTCCGGGTCCCGCCGCTGGACTTCCTGGCCGTGCGCTTCGCCATCGCCGCGGTCTTCCTGACCCTGCTCTTCCCCCGTGCGCTCGGGCGGATCGACGCGCCCGCCCGCCGCCATGCGGCCCTGCTCGGACTGGTCTACGGCGTGGCGCAGATCCTGCAGACGACCGGCCTGGCCCACACCCCGGCGAGCGTGTCCGGCTTCATCACCGGCATGTACGTCGTGCTCACCCCGGTGCTCGCCGCCGTCGTGCTGCGCACCCGCATCGGGCCGATGACCTGGGCGGCGGTGGCCCTGGCGACGGCGGGGCTCGCGGTCCTCACGCTGGGCGGCCTCTCGGTCGGGTACGGCGAGGCGCTGACCCTGGTCGCCGCCGTCCTGTACGCCGTGCACATCGTCGGCCTCGGCGCCTGGTCGCGACCCGACCAGGCGCTGGGCATGTCCATCGTGCAGCTCTACCTGGTCTCCGTGGTGTGCCTCGTCGCCACGGCGCCCGACGGCCTCGTGCTGCCGAGCACGACCCGCGACTGGCTCTCGGTGCTCTACATGGCGATCGTCGCGGCGGCCCTGGCGATGCTGGCGCAGACCTGGGCGCAGGCCCACCTCGCCCCCACCAGGACCGCGATCATCATGAGCATGGAGCCGGTGTTCGCGGCCTTCTTCGCGGTGCTGCTGGGTGGGGAGTCGCTCACCGGACGGATGGTGGTCGGCGGACTGATGGTGCTCGCGGCGATGCTCGTCGTCGAGCTGGTGCCACGGCGCAAGGTCGAGGCCGAGGTCCAGCACCTGACGCTCTGAGCGGTCCGGATCGTGGTCGAGACGGCCCCGTGACCGGTCGCGCACCTAGGGTCGGAGCCCCTGGACGAGGAGGTGCCCGATGGTCGTCGTGATGTCGCCCGACGCCACGGACGAGGACATCGCCACCGTCGTCGCGAGGGTCGAGAGCGTGGGCGGAGAGGCCTTCGTCAGCAAGGGCGTGGTGCGCACGATCATCGGCCTGGTCGGTGACATCGACTCCTTCCACCACCTCAACCTGCGCACCCTGCACGGCGTCGCGGACGTGCACCGGATCTCCGACCCCTACAAGCTGGTGTCGCGGCAGCACCACCACGAGCGGTCCACCGTGTGGGTCGGCCGGGCCGGGCACCGGGTGCCGATCGGCCCCGACACGTTCACCTTCATCGCCGGGCCGTGCGCCGTCGAGTCCGCCGACCAGACCATGGAGGCGGCCCGGATGGCGGCGTCCGCCGGCGCCACGATCCTGCGGGGCGGGGCCTTCAAGCCGCGCACCTCGCCGTACGCCTTCCAGGGCCTGGGACTCGCCGGTCTCGAGATCCTGTCGGACGTCCGCGCCGCGACCGGGCTGCCGATCTGCACCGAGGTCGTCGACGCCCGCGACGTGCCGGTGGTCGCCGAGCACGCCGACATGCTGCAGATCGGGACCCGCAACATGGCCAACTTCGGGCTGCTCCAGGCCGCCGGCGAGTCCGGGAAGCCGGTGCTGCTCAAGCGCGGCATGACCGCGACCATCGAGGAGTGGCTGATGGCCGCGGAGTACATCGCGCAGCGCGGCAACCTCGACATCGTGCTCTGCGAGCGCGGGATCCGCACCTTCGAGCCGGCCACCCGCAACACCCTCGACATCAGTGCGATCCCCGTCGTCCAGGCGACGTCGCACCTCCCGATCATCGCCGACCCCTCGCACGCGTCGGGCCGCAAGGACCTCGTGGTGCCGCTGTCGAGGGCCGCCATCGCCGTGGGCGCCGACGGCGTGATCGTGGACGTCCACCCGGACCCCGAGACCGCGCTCTGCGACGGCCCGCAGGCGCTGCTGGGCCAGGACCTCCGCGACCTGGCCGGAGCGGTGCGTCGGCTGCCGCCGGCCGTCGGCCGCGTCGACGCCTCCACCCTCGTCCGCCGCTGAACGACGCGCTCGTGGCGACGGCGGCGGCTGCCCGCCGATCGCCTACCATGTCGCCGGGGTGCCGCACGACGAGGAGAGACATGACCGACGATCGTCCTGGAACGGACACGGCCGAACGCCTCGCCGTGGTCGTCCCGAGGTCCGGCCCCCCTGCCGGGGCGCCGGGGCGCCGCCGCCTCCGGTGCCCCCCGACCGGGCGGGTCCGCCGAGCAAGCACCGTGGCAAGCCCGCTCCTCCGTGGATCGCCTGGCTCGTGGTCGCGGTGACCCTGGTGTTCGTCGCCGTGCTGGGCGCCTGGCTGGTGGTGCGCGACCCGGGGACCGAGCCGACCGCCACGGACCCGGCCGTCACCGAGTCCGAGGGGCCGGGCGACGCCGAGGAGCCGGCCGCCGAGGAGAGCCCCGCCGAGGACCCGAGCCCGTCGGAGGAACCGCCCGCCTCGGAGGAGCCGCCCGCGGAGCCGGTCGACCTGACCGGCTCGGCGACGCCGCAGGTGCCGGAGACGGCGCCGCCCAGCAAGGACGTGGACGGCACACCGGTCACCTTCGACGCCGCCAACATGATGGACGGGGATCCCGCCACCGCCTGGCGGATGGCCGGCGACGGCACCGGCGCGATGCTCACCTACACCTTCCCCGAGGCGGTGACGGTCAGCCGCGTCGGCGTCATCAACGGCTGGGCGAAGACGACCGTGGGCGACGGCGGTGCGGAGTACGACTGGTACCACGGCAACCGCCGCCTGCTGCGCGCGGAGTGGGTCGTGGGCGACCAGGTGTTCCCCCAGGACCTCGCGGACTCGACGGCGATGCAGACCCTCGACATCGAGCCCACCGAGACCACCACGATCGGGCTGCGCCTGATCGAGGTCAGCCCGCCGGGCACCGGCTCGACCGGGCGGGACTTCACCGCGCTGAGCGACGTCTCCTTCCTCGGCACCCAGCCCTGATCCCGGGCGCCGCGGTCAGGCGATCGACGCCAGCGTCCGCGCGGCCTGCTCCGCGTCGGCGGTCGACACGTCGAGGTGGGTGACGAGGCGGACGGTGCGCGGCCCCACCGCCGAGACCAGGACCCCCTGGTCCTTGGCGGCGGCGACGAACGCCGGGGCGTCCGCACGCTCGACGACCACGATGTTGGTGTCGACCGCCGCGGGGTCGCCCCCGCAGGCCTCGGCGAGCAACCGGGCGTGGGCGTGGTCGTCGGCCAGCCTCTCGACGTGGTGGTCCAGCGCGTGGAGGCCCGCCGCCGCGAGGATGCCGGCCTGGCGCATCCCGCCGCCCATCCGCTTGCGCCAGATCCGGGCCTCCTCGATCAACGCCGCCGGACCGACGACGAGCGAGCCGACCGGTGCGCCGAGCCCCTTGGAGAGGCACACCGACAGCACGTCGGCGACCGCGCCGTACGAGGCCAGCGGCACCCCGGTCGCGACGTGCGCGTTCCAGATCCGGGCGCCGTCGAGGTGGATCCGGGTCCCGACCTCGTCGGCGTACGCCCGCAGGGCGAGCAGGTCGACGATCGGCAGCACCGCACCGCCGGCGAAGTTGTGGGTGTTCTCCACCGACAGGGCCGTGGTGCGCACGAAGAACGGACCCAGGTCCGGGGCGAACAGGCGCTGCACCATCGGCAGGTCGACCTGGCCGCGGTCGCCCGTCCAGGTCCGCATGGTGATCCCGGAGAACGCGCCGTGGGCGCCGAGCTCGGCCCGCGCGATGTGCGCCGACGACTCGCAGAGCACCTCCTGGCCGGGGGCGACCAGCGCCCGCACCCCGAGCACGTTGGCCATCGACCCGGTCGGCGTGAACAACGCGGCCTCGTGGCCGAACAGCGCCGCGACCCGGTCCTGCAGCGCGAGGACGGTCGGGTCCTCGCCGTACACGTCGTCCCCGACCTCGGCGCGGGCCATCGCGGTCCGCATCGCCTCGGTGGGCCGGGTCACGGTGTCGGAGCGCAGGTCGACGGTCACCGGCTCATCCTGTCAGGGCGTCGAGGGCGGGTGCCCGGGTCAGCGGAGCGAGCGGCCGCGCGAGCGGTGAGCAGGCCACCGATCCACGGACCCAGATCGGTGGCAGGGTCACCGTCCGCGAGCGGCCGAGCCTGCTGGCCTCAGGCCTTGCGCAGCATCTCGGCGACGAGGAAGGCCAGCTCCAGGGACTGCACGCGGTTGAGGCGCGGGTCGCAGACGGACTCGTAGCGGTTGCCCAGGTCGACCTCGGCCACCGACTCGCCACCGCCGACGCACTCGGTGACGTCGTCTCCGGTCAGCTCGACGTGCACCCCGCCCGGCCAGGTGCCGACGGACCGGTGCACGTCGAAGAAGCCCTGGACCTCCTCGATCACGTCGTCGAAGCGGCGCGTCTTGTAGCCGGTCGAGGTCTCGTAGGTGTTGCCGTGCATCGGGTCGCACACCCAGGCCACCTCGACGCCGGCGGCGGTCACCTTCTCGATCAGGCTCGGGAGGCCGTCGCGGATCCGGCCCGCGCCGAAGCGGGTGATGAAGGTCAGCCGGCCGGGCGTGTTGTCGGGGTTGAGTCGCGCCGCGAGCGCGAGCGCGTCGTCGGCGGTCGTGGTCGGGCCGAGCTTCACGCCGATCGGGTTGCGGATCCGGCTCATCAGCTCGACGTGCGGCCCGTGGAGCTGACGGGTCCGCTCGCCGATCCAGACGAAGTGCGCGGAGACGTCGTACGGCAGGTCGGTGCGCGAGTCGATCCGGGTCATCGCGTGCTCGTACTCCAGCACCAGCGCCTCGTGCGAGGAGTGGAAGTCGACCCGGTGGAACTCGTCGGGGTCGGCGCCGATCGCCTGCATGAAGGCCATCGCCCGGTCGATCTCGTTGGCCAGCTTCTCGTAGGCCTGGCCGGCGACCGAGTCGCGCACGAAGTCGGTGTTCCAGGTGTGCACCTGGCGCAGGTCGGCGTACCCGCCGGTGACGAAGGCGCGCACGAGGTTCAGGGTCGCGGCCGAGGAGTTGTAGACGTCGACGAGCCGGCTCGGGTCGTGCCGCCGGGACTCGGGGGTGAAGGCGTAGCCGTTGACCGCGTCGCCGCGGTACGCCGGCAGGGTGACGCCGTCGCGGGTCTCGTCGTCCGACGAGCGGGGCTTGGCGTACTGCCCCGCGAGCCGGCCCAGCTTCACGACCGGCACGGAGGCGGCGTAGGTGAGCACGACGGCCATCTGCAGCAGCACCCGGAGCTTGTTGCGGACGTTGTCGGCGGTGACCCCGTCGAAGGTCTCGGCGCAGTCGCCGCCCTGGAGCAGGAACGCCTCGCCGCGCGCCACCGCCGCGAGCTTGTCGGTGAGCTCGTCGCACTCCCCGGCGAACACCAGCGGGGGCATCCGCCGCAGCCGGGCCACGGCGGCGTCGACCGCGGCGCGGTCGGTGTAGGTCGGTTGCTGCGCCGGGCCGAGCGCGTGCAGGGTCTCGAGACCGGGGATCGTCACCCGCTCAGGGTACGCGGGCCACCCCTCCGGTCCGCACCGGATCGTGCGTCGTGGACGTCGCTCAGCGGTCCGGGTCCTCGAGGTGCTCGATGTCGCGGAAGCCGGTCTTCTTCGCGCGGACGCCGCGGTTGGTCAGCCAGGTCAGCGCCCACAGCACGATGCCGATCACGAGCAGGCCGCCGGCGATCTCGTAGACGATGGCGTCGCGGTCGGCCCAGGGGCCGACGAGGAACAGGCACAGGGCCGCCGCCGAGCGACCGGCGTGATCCCGGGCGAGCGGAACATGCTCTCGCGCGCCGTCGCGGCGCAGCACCATGCAGGCGATGTTGACGATGGTGAAGACGCAGAGCAGCAGCAGCGCCGTGGTGCTGGCGAGGTTCAGGACGATGTCGCTCTCGGCCTGCGACGCGACGTACCACGATCAGACCGAGCGCGAGCACGGTGGAGAAGATGATCCCGATGTACGGCGCCCGGCTGTTCGGCGAGACCTTGCCCAGCGAGCGCGGCAGCACGTCCTGCCGGGCCATGCCCGTAGAGCAGCCGGCTGGCCATCATCATGTTGATGAGCGCGGTGTTCGCGACCGCGAAGACCGCCAGGAACGGGAACACCCGGTCGATCGGGAAGTCCGGGGCGCCGGCGCTGACGACCTCGAGCAGCGCCCGGCCCTCGGCCTCGTTGATCTTCGCGAGCTCGGCCGGCGTCAGCACCGCGACGACCGAGAACGCGACCAGCACGTAGATGAGCACCGCGACCCCGAGCCCGGTCAGCATCGTGCGCGGGAAGATCCGCTCCGGTTCCTTGGTCTCCTCGACCATGTTGACGGAGTCCTCGAAGCCGACCATCGCGAAGAACGCGACCGAGGTCGCCGCGGTGACGGCGAGGAACATCCCCTTCTCCTCCGGCGAGTGAGAACGTCGTCACCCGGCTGAGGTCGCCGTCGCCCTGCGCGATGGCGTAGAAGCCGACGCCGATGACGATGGCCAGGGCCGTCATCTCGACCAGGGTCAGGACCACGTTGAACTTCACGCTCTCGCCGACGCCGCGCAGGTTGATCAGGGCGAGCAGCACCATGAACGCCATCGCGATGATGGTGATCGTGCCGGTGCCCGGCGCCTCGTCGAGCCAGCCGTTGACGACCAGCCCGCCGGTGAGGTTCTGCGCCAGCACGTTGGACGACGTCGACGCGCTGGTGATGCCGGAGCAGATCACCGCGAAGGCGACCAGGAACGTCAGGAAGTGCACCCCGAACGCCTTGTGCGTGTAGAGCGCGGCGCCGGCGGCCTGGGGGTACTTGGTCACCAGCTCGAGGTAGGACATCGCGGTCAGCGCCGCGACGATGAAGGCGACCACGAACGGCAGCCACACGATCCCGCCGACGATGCCGGCCATCTGCCCGGTCACGGCGTAGACGCCGGCGCCGAGGATGTCGCCGATGATGAACAGCAGGAGGAGCTTGCTCCCCATCACCCGCTTGAGTTCGGGCTCGCTGTCGGTGTGGTCCTGCTCGGGTGCCGTCGTCGACATTGCCGCATCCCCTCGGTCCCGAGACCTGATCCGAGTCGTCAGATCCCCCGCCATCGTGACGCAGAACCCGGTGAAGTGCCAGCACCTCGCCGCCGGTCGCCCTACGGCGTGGTCGACTCCCGGACCACCAGCTCGGGCTCGAAGACCACCTGCTCGGGCTCGACCGCGCCGTCCGACTCGATCTCCTTGAGCAGCAGGTCGGCCGCCCGTCGGCCCATCTCGAACGCGGGCTGGCGCACCGACGAGAGCGGCACCGCGGCGGACGAGGCGTACTCGATGTCGTCGTACCCGATGAGCGCGACGTCCCCGGGGACCCGCAGGCCGGCGAGCAGGAAGGCCTGGAGCAGGCCCAGGGCGAGCAGGTCGTTGGCGGCGAAGACGGCGGTGGGCCGTCGGTCGGCGTCGAGCGCCGCGATCTGCTCGCCGACGACGCGCCCGGCCCGGGCGTTCATCGCCGCGGCCTCGAAGGTGTCGAGGCGTGCGCCGTCGCGGCCGCGTCCGACGGCCGACCGGGCGCCCGTCGAGGCGGTTGGCGACCTGCTCGATGCCGGTCGGAGCCGCCGACGAAGCCGAGCCGCACGTGGCCGGTGGCCAGCAGGTGCTCGACCGGCCAGCCGGCCGCCGAGCCGGTCGTCGACGGCGACCGAGAGAAGCCGGGCGACGAGGCCAGGCCGGTCGATGAGCACCACCCGGGTCCCCCGGGCCCGGACCGCCTCGAGCTTGGTGACGTCGTCGCCGACGGGCGCGACGAGGAGCCCGTCGAGGCGCTGGGACTCGAAGAGCCGCAGCGCCCGCGTCTCGCGGTCGGCGTCCTCGGCGCTGTTGGTGAGGAGCACCACCCGGTCGTGCGCATGGGCGACGTGCTCGACGCCCGCGGCCACGTCGGTGAAGAACGGGTTGGCGACGTCGAGGACCAGCAGACCGAGCATGCCGCTGCGCCCCAGCCGCAGCTGGCGGGCGGCGTCGTTGCGCACCCAGCCGAGCTCCTCGATCACGTCGAGGACCCGGCGCGCGGTGTCGGCGTTGACCTTGTCCGGGTGGTTGAGCACGTTGGACACCGTGCCGACCGACACCCCGGCCAGCCGGGCGACGTCCTTCAGGCCCGTCTCGCGCATCGCGTCCCCCTCGTCGTGCGTTCACCGTGATTGAAACGTTTTACCAGAGTCTCTTGACCGGCGTGACGACCGTCACCTAGTCTCACTCGTCGTTGGCACCATTGAATCGTTTCAATCGCCGAGGAGCAAGTGTGTCGCTCCGAATCCCCCGCCGCCGTCACCGGTCCGCCGGTGCTCGAGCTGCGCGACGTCGCCAAGGCGTTCGGCTCGGTCGCTCGCGCTGCGGTCGGGCTCGCTGGTCGTCGACGCCGGCTCCATCCACGCCCTGGTCGGCGAGAACGGCGCCGGCAAGTCGACGCTGGTCAAGATCGTGGCCGGGGTCCACCAGCGCGACGCGGGCGTCTTCCGGTTCCAGCGGCGAGGACGTCGACTTCAACTCGACCGCGGCCGTCCAAGGCGGCCGGCATCGCGGTGATCTACCAGGAGCCGACGCTCTTCCCCGACCTGTCGGTCACCGAGAACATCTTCATGGGCCGCCAGCCGCTCGGCCGCGGCCGGCCGGATCGACCGGGCCGCGATGTACGCCGAGGCCGAGCGCGCTCTTCGACCGGCTCGGCGTGCGCATCGACCCGCGCCGCCCGGCGCTGGGCCTCTCGATCGCCGACCAGCAGATCATCGAGATCGCCAAGGCCATCTCGCTCGACGCCAGCCTCCTGATCATGGACGAGCCCACCGCGGCGCTCAGCGGCGTCGAGGTCGACCGGCTCTTCGCGGTCGCCCGCAGCCTGCGCGACGAGGGCCGGGCCCTGGTCTTCATCTCCCACCGCTTCGACGAGGTCTTCGCCCTCTGCGACACCGTCACCGTGATGCGCGACGGCGATACATCTCCACCGACGCCATCGCGGACACCGGCGTCGACGCGATCGTCGACGCGGATGGTCGGCCGCGAGGTCGGCGACCTGTTCCCCAAGACCCCCGCCGAGATCGGCGACGTGGTGCTCGAGGTCGAGCGGACTGCAGTCGCTCGGCACCTTCCACGACGTCACCTTCACCGTGCGGGCCGGCGAGATCGTCGGCCTGGCCGGGCTGGTCGGCGCCGGCCGCAGCGAGATCGCCCGCGCCGTCTTCGGGGTCGACCGCTACGACGCCGGCACGGTCACCGTGGCGGGCGGAAGCTCCCGCCCGCACAACCCGCGGGCGGCGATCCGGGCCGGCATGGCTTCATCCCCGAGGACCGCCGCAAGCAGGGCCTCATCACCGAGCGCCTCGGTCGCCCGCAACGTCGCCAGCGTCATCCGCGGCGGCCTGACCACGCTCGGCCTGCTCACCAGCCGCGCAGAGAACCGCGTCGCCGGTCCCTGGGCCGGCCGAGCTCGAGGTCAAGACCAACGCCCTCGACATGGCCGCCAGCACCATGAGCGGCGGCAACCAGCAGAAGGTCGTCATCGCCAAGTGGCTCGCCACCCAGCCCTCGCTGCTGATCATCGACGAGCCCACCCGCGGCATCGACGTCGGCACCAAGGCCGAGGTGCACCGGCTGCTCTCCGAGCTCGCCGGGCGAGGGCCTCGCGATCCTGATGATCTCCTCCGAGCTGCCCGAGGTGCTCGGCATGGCCGACCGGGTGCTGGTGGTCTCCGAGGGCCAGCATCACCGCCGACTCGACCGCGCGGGCGCCACCCCGGAGAACGTGATGCGCGCCGCCACCGCCGTCAGCAGGCCGCCAGACGACGGCGACCGAGGAGGTGACGGCATGAGCGACACCCTGCTGGTCGACCCCGAGCCGCGCTCTCGCCCGTCCGGCGGCCGTGACCAGGCCGGCTCCTGCGCTCCCGCGAGATCGTCGATCGCCGCCGTGCTGCTGCTGGTGATCGCGGTCGCGACCATCAAGAGCGCCGGCTTCCTGTTCAGCAACAACGGCTGGCGCGACCTGCTGCTCACGCCGTCGATCCTGATGCTGCTCGCCGTCGGCCAGACCGTCGTCATCATCACCCGCAACGTCGACCTGTCCGTCGGCTCGATCCTCGGCGCTGACGGCGTACCTCACCGGCCGGCTCTTCATCGACCACCCCGGCCTGCCCATCGTGGTCGGTGTTCCTGGCCGGGATCCTGGTCGGTGCCGCTGCTCGGCCTGATCAACGGCGCCCTGGTCGCCTTCGGCAAGGTGCCCGCCTGGTCATCACCCTCGGCACGCTCTACATCTACCGCGGCATCGTGCTCTCCTGGGCCGGCAGCGACCGGATCAACGCCGTCGCGACATGCCCGAAGTCGTTCCTCAGCCTCGGCACCCAGTCGGTCCTCGTCATCCCGGTGCTCATCGTCCTCGCGGTCGTCGTGCTCGGTGTCGTCGGCTACTACCTCTACGACCGCCCGCGGCGGCCGCGAGCTCTACGCGATCGGCTCCGACCCGGACGCGGCCGAGCTCTACGGCCTCCAGGTCCGCCGCCGGGTGCTCGGGGCCTTCGTCCTCTGCGGCGCGCTCGCCGGTCTCGCCGGTGTCGTCTACGCCGCCCGCTACGGCACCGTGAGCTCCGGGGCCGGCCTCGGCATCGAGCTGCAGGCCGTCGGCGCCGCCGTGATCGGCGGCGTCGCGATCTTCGGTGGCAGCGGCACGGTCTGGGGCGCCGCCATCGGCGCGGTCCTGCTGGTCACCATCAACCGGGCGCTGCCGATCGTCGGCATCCCCGACTTCTGGCAGCGCGCGGTGGTCGGTGCGCTGATCATCGGCGCCGATCGTCCTCGACCGGGTGCTGTCCGCCCGGCAGGCACGCAAGCTCATCGAAGCGAGGGACGAGTCATGAGCACCGTCGACCACCGCGACCGCGGCCCCGGCGCGCGGACCTACCCGGCGTACTCCCGCCCGCTCTGGCGGCGGGCGCTGCTCACCCGCGAGGCCGCGGTCATCGCCCTGCTGGTCGCGGTCTTCGTCTACGCCACCGCCAACGTCGCCAACTTCGACGGCCCGCTGACGATGTACTACCTGCTCCTCGACATGGCGCCGATCCTGCTGATCGCGCTGCCGATGACGCTGATCATCATCACCGGGGAGATCGACCTGTCGGTGGCCAGCGTGGTCGGGCTGAGCAGCGTGCTGGTCGGGCTCCTGCACCAGGACGCCGGGCTGTCGATCCCGGTCGCCGGCGCTGATCGCGATCCTCGTCGGCGCGGTCGCCGGCGCCTTCAACGGCTTCCTGGTCGCGTACGTCGGGCTGCCGTCGCTGGCCGTCACGATCGGCACCCTGGCGCTCTACCGCGGCCTCGCCGTCGGGCTGCTCGGCACCAAGGCGGTCACCGACTTCCCCGAGAAGTGGACCGACCTGGCCAAGCAGCGGATCGGCGAGTCGAGCTACCCCGTGATCGTGGTCCCGTTCGTCGTCCTCGCTCATCGTCTTCGTGCTGCTCCTGCACTTCTCGTCCTTCGGCCGGGGCGTCTTCGAGATCGGCCTCAACTCCGAGGCCGCGCACTTCACCGGCGTCAACGTCGAGCGCACCAAGTTCCTGCTCTTCGTGCTGGCCGGCGCGGTCGCCGGCGTTCGCCGGCATCTACTACACGCTGCGCTACGGCAGCGCCCGCGGCGACAACGCCACCGGGCTCGAGCTCCAGGTGATCGCGGCGGTGCTGCTCGGCGGCGTCTCGATCTTCGGCGGCCGCGGCGCCCTGCACGGCGTCGTCGCCGGCGTGCTGCTCATCGGCGTCCTGTCCAGCGCGATGCGGCTGGAGGGCCATCACGGTCAACGTCATCAACATCGTCATCGGGCTGCTCCTCGTCGCCTCGGTGATGTCCACGAGTTTCCTGGCCTGGGCTCTGCCGGCGTCCGGTCAGGCAGATCCATCGGGGCTTCGAGGCCCTCGGCACGCGCCGGCAAGCGGCGCGAACACACGAAAGGCAAACCATGAAGCACATGACGAAGCGGTACGCCGCGTTCGCGGCCCTGGTGCTGGCGGCCAGCCTCGCGCTGACCGCTTGCGGGAGCGACGACGGCGGCGACGACGGCCGACGACGGTGGCGACGGCGGCAGCAGCGACGTCGCTGAGCGTCACCTTCTTGCCCAAGAACCTCGGCAACCCCTACTTCGACACCAGCGACGCGCGGTGGCGAGAAGGCCGTCGGCGAGTTCGGCGGCACGTTCGACCGAGGTCGGCCCCGGACGCCGCGTCCCCCGACGCCCAGGTGCCGTTCATCAACACCGCCGCCCAGCAGGGCGTCGAGCGCCCTGGTGATCTCGGCCAACGACCCGACCGCGATCTGCGACGCGATCGAACGAGGCCCGCGACGCCGGCGTCGAAGGTCGTCACCTTCGACTCCGACACCGACCCCGAGTGCCGCGACCTCTACATCAAGCCAGGCCGACGCCGCGGGCATCGCCAAGGCCCAGGTCGACCTGATCGCCGAGCAGATCGGCGACGCGGGCGAGATCGCGATCCTCTCGGCCTCGGCCAACGCGACGAACCAGAACGCCTGGATCGAGCCTGATGGAGGAGGAGCTCGCCGCGAACCACCCCGACATCGAGCTCGTCGACACCGTCTACGGCGACGACGACGACCAGACGTCCTTCGACAAGACCGCCGCGCTCCTGCAGGAGCACCCCGACCTCAAGGGCATCATCTCGCCCACCACGGTCGGCATCTCGGCGGCGGCCCGCTACCTGTCCGACCTCGGACTCCAAGGGCAAGGTCATGCTGACCGGGCTCGGCACCCCGAACCAGATGCGCGAGTTCGTCAAGGACGGCACCGTCGAGGCCTTCGCCCTCTGGAACCCGGGCGACCTGGGCTACCTCGCGGCGTACGCCGCCAAGGCCGCTCGTCGACGGCGACATCACCGGCGCCGAGGGCGACACCTTCACGCCGGCGAGCTCGGCGACTACACCGTCGGCGCCGACAGCGTCGTCCTGCTGGGCGACCCGTCGTGTTCAACGCCGACAACATCGACGACTTCGACTTCTGAGGTCGACCGACCGACTGATGCGAGGAGCCCTCTCATGCAGCGCGTCTGCTTCCGTCTGCAGGTCCGTCCCGAACGGATGACGGAGTACGCCGCACGGCACGCCGCCGTGTGGCCGGAGATGCTGGACGCGCTGCACGAGACGGGTTGGCACAACTATTCGCTGTTCCTGCGCGGGGACGGCCTCCTGGTCGGGTACTTCGAGACCCCCGACCTCGAGGCCGCCCGCGCGGGGATGGCGGCCACCGAGGTCAATGCCCGGTGGCAGGCGGAGATGGCCGAGTTCTTCATCGAGCTCGACGGCCTCGCCCCCGACGAAGGCTTCCTGGTGCTCGACGAGGTGTTCCACCTCGAGGACCAGCTCGACGAAAGCACCCACGCCATGAGCAGATTCACCGACATCGCCCCGCTCCTGGAGGGCCAGGCCATCGAGGTCCCGTCGTGGGCCTACGGCAACTCCGGCACCCGGTTCCGGGTGTTCGGGACGCCGGGCACGCCGCGCACGGTCCAGGAGAAGCTCGCCGACGCCGCCCAGGTCCACCGGTGCACCGGGCTGGCGCCGAGCGTCGCGCTGCACATCCCGTGGGACGCGGTCGACGACTACGCCGCGCTGGCGTCGTACGCCGAGGACCTCGGCATCGCCCTGGGCACCATCAACTCCAACACCTTCCAGGACGACGACTACAAGCTCGGCGCCCTCACCCACACCGACCCGCGGATCCGGCAGAAGGCGATCGACCACCACCTCGCCTGCGTCGACGTCATGGACGCCACCGGGTCGCGGGACCTCAAGATCTGGCTGGCCGAGGGCACCAACTACCCCGGCCAGGGCGACATGCGGGGCCGCCAGGACCGGCTGGCCGAGAGCCTCCGGACGATCTACGACCGGCTCTCGCGAGGACCAGCGGCTGGTGCTGGAGTACAAGTTCTTCGAGCCGGCGTTCTACCACACCGACGTCCCGGACTGGGGCACGTCGTACACCCACGTGGCCGCCCTCGGCGACCGCGCGCTGGTCTGCCTCGACACCGGCCACCACGCGCCGGGCACCAACATCGAGTTCATCGTCGCCCAGCTGCTGCGGCTCGGGAAGCTCGGCTCCTTCGACTTCAACAGCCGCTTCTACGCCGACGACGACCTGATCGTCGGCGCGGCCGACCCGTTCCAGCTGTTCCGGATCCTGGTCGAGGTGATCCGCGGCGGCGGCTACGGCCGGCCACCGAGAGCGGCAGAGCCAGGTCGCGTTCATGCTCGACCAGTGCCACAACATCGAGGCCAAGATCCCGGGCCAGATCCGCTCGGTGCTGAACGTGCAGGAGATGACCGCCCGCGCGCTGCTGCTGGACACCGCGGCGCTCGAGGCCGCCCAGCTCGAGGGCGACGTGCTCGCCGCCAACGAGATCTTCATGGACGCCTTCTACACCGACGTCCGCGCCGACCTCGCCGCCTGGCGTGAGGAGCGCGGCCTGCCCGGCAACCCGATGCGGGCCTACGCCGAGAGCGGCTACCAGAAGCAGATCGAGCACGACCGCGTCGGCGGATCCCAAGCCGGCTGGAACTAGAGGAAGAACTGATGACGAACCAGACGGTCCGCGACCTGATCGCGCGGTCCAACCGCCTCGGGGCGGACGCGAAGAACACCAACTACGCCGGGGGGAACACCTCCGCGAAGGGCACCGAGACCGACCCGGTGACCGGCCAGGACGTGGAGCTGATGTGGGTGAAGGGCAGCGGCGGTGACCTGGGCACCCTCACCGAGCCGGGCCTGGCCGTGCTCCGGCTGGACCGGCTCCGCGCGCTCGTCGACGTCTATCCCGGCCTGGACCGCGAGGACGAGATGGTCGCGGCGTTCGACTACTGCCTGCACGGCAAGGGCGGCGCCGCGCCGTCGATCGACACCGCGATGCACGGCCTGGTGGACGCCGCGCACGTGGACCACCTGCACCCCGACTCCGGGATCGCGATCGCGACCGTCGGCCGACGGCGAGGCGCTGACCAAGGAGATCTTCGGGGACCGGGTGGTGTGGGTGCCCTGGCGGCGGCCCGGCTTCCAGCTCGGCCTGGACATCGCCGAGATCAAGGCGGCGAACCCGCAGGCGGTCGGCTGCATCCTGGGCGGGCACGGCATCACCGCCTGGGGCGACACCTCCGAGGAGGCCGAGGCGAACTCGCTGTGGATCATCGACACCGCCGCGGCCTACATCGCCGAGCACGCCAAGGCCGAGCCGTTCGGGCCGGCGCTGGAGGGGTACGCCGCGCTGCCGGAGGCCGAGCGGCGGGCCAAGGCCGCGGCGCTGGCGCCGACGATCCGCTCCCTCGCCTCGGCGGACCGGCCGATGGTCGGTCACTTCACCGACTCCGAGGTGGTCCTGGACTTCCTCGGGCACGCGGAGCACCCGCGGCTGGGGGCGTTGGGCACCTCGTGCCCCGACCACTTCCTGCGCACCAAGGTCAAGCCGCTGGTCCTCGACCTGCCCGCGACGGCGTCGGTGGAGGACTCGGTGGCCCGGCTGCGGGAGCTCCACACGGCGTACCGCGAGGACTACCAGGCCTACTACGACCGGCACGCCACCGCGGACTCGCCGGCGATCCGGGGCGCGGACCCGCTGATCGTGCTGGTGCCCGGGGTCGGGATGTTCTCCTACGGCAAGGACAAGCAGACCGCCCGGGTGGCCGGTGAGTTCTACGTCAACGCGATCAACGTGATGCGCGGCGCGGAGGGGCTCTCGACCTACGCCCCGATCGACGAGTCGGAGAAGTTCGCGATCGAGTACTGGGCGCTGGAGGAGGCCAAGCTCCAGCGGATGCCGAAGCCGAAGCCGCTGGCGACCCGGATCGCCCTGGTCACCGGCGCCGCGTCCGGGATCGGCAAGGCGATCGCGACCAAGCTCGCCGCCGAGGGCGCCTGCGTGGTGATCGCCGACCTCGACCTGGCCAAGGCGCAGGCCGCGGCCGCCGAGATCGGTGGCTCCGACGTGGCGCTGGGCGTGCAGGGCGACGTGTCCGACGAGGACGCCGTGCAGGCCATGGTCGACGCCACCGTGCTCGCGTTCGGCGGCCTGGACCTGGTCGTCAACAACGCCGGCCTGTCGCTGTCCAAGTCGCTGCTGGACACCACCGTGGCCGACTGGGACCTCCAGCACGCGGTGATGGCCAAGGGCTCGTTCCTGGTCTCGCGGACCGCGGCGAAGGTGCTCATCGAGCAGCGGCTCGGCGGCGACATCGTCTACATCTCCTCGAAGAACTCGGTGTTCGCCGGCCCCAACAACATCGCCTACTCCGCGGTCAAGGCCGACCAGGCCCACCAGGTGCGGCTGCTGGCCGCCGAGCTCGGCGAGCACGGCGTCAAGGTCAACGGCGTCAACCCCGACGGCGTGGTCCGCGGCTCCGGGATCTTCGCCGGCGGCTGGGGCGCCAACCGGGCCGCGGTCTACGGCGTGGAGGAGGAGAAGCTCGGCGAGTTCTACGCCCAGCGCACCCTGCTCAAGCGCGAGGTGCTCCCCGAGCACTGCGCCAACGCCGTCTTCGCGCTGTGCGGCCCCGACATGACCCACACCACCGGCCTGCACATCCCCGTCGACGCGGGCGTCGCCGCCGCCTTCCTGCGCTGATGACCGGGGTCGTCGCCGCGGTCGACCTGGGCGCGAGCAGCGGCAGGGTGATCCTCGGCCGGGTGGGGCCGGACACGCTCGAGCTGACGACGGTGCACCGGTTCCCCAACGAGCCGGTCGAGGTCGCCGACGGGCTGCACTGGAACATCCTCGAGCTCTACCGCCAGGTGCTGCACGGGCTCCGGCTGGCGCTGGCCGCCGAGCCCGACCTGCTGGGCATCGCCGTGGACTCGTGGGCCGTCGACTACGCGCTGCTCCGCGACGGGGCGATGCTCGGCACGCCGTACCACTACCGCGACGGCCGCACCCGCCGCGGCGTCGAGGCCACGCACGCGGTCGTGGACGAGGCGGAGCTGTACACCCGCAACGGCCTGCAGTTCCTGCCGTTCAACACCGTCTACCAGCTGATGGCCGAGGGCGACCGGGTCGCGCTGGCCGACGGCCTGCTGCTGGTCCCGGACCTGCTGGCCTACTGGCTGACCGGCGAGCGGGCCGTCGAGCTGACGAACGCCTCCACGACCGGGCTGGTCCGCTCCGGGTCGGGGGCCTGGGACACCGAGCTGCTCGACCGGCTCGGCCTGCCGGTCGGGGTGTTCCCACCGCTGGTCGCCGCCGGCACCACGATCGGCAAGCTCACCCCCGCGGTGGCCGCCGCGGTCGGCGCGACCCGTCCGGTGCCGGTCACCACGGTGGGCTCCCACGACACGGCCTCGGCCGTGGTCGGGGTGCCGATGCGCGGCGAGGGGGCGGCGTACATCTCCTGCGGCACCTGGGCGCTGGCCGGGCTCGAGCTGCCGGCCCCGATCCGGACCGAGTCCGCCCGGCTCGCGGGGTTCACCAACGAGGCCGGCGTCGACGGCACCGTGCGCTTCCTGCACAACGTGATGGGCCTGTGGCTGCTCAGCGAGTCGATCCGGGACTGGGAGTCGCGGGGGCTGCCCGCCGACCTCCCCACGCTGCTCGCGGACGCGGCCGCGGTCTCGGGACCGGTCGCGGTGTTCGACCCCGACGACCCGCGGTTCCTTCCCCCGGGGCGGATGGTCGGCCGGATCGCCGAGATCTGTGCCGAGGCCCGCCTGCCGGTGCCCGCCTCCCCCGCCGAGACGGTGCGCGCGATCGTGGAGAGCCTGGCCGCGGCCTTCGCCCGGACCCTCGAGGCGGCCGCGTCGCTGTCCGGACGTCGGCTCACCGAGATCCACGTCGTCGGGGGTGGCGCGCAGAACGCGCTGCTCTGCCAGCGCACCGCCGACCGCGCCGGGCTGCCCGTGCTCGCCGGCCCCGTCGAGGCCACCGCGCTCGGTAACGTGCTGGTGCAGGCGCGGCAGCACGGCCTGGTGTCGGGCAGCCTCGAGGACCTGCGTGCCCTCGTCGCCCGCACCCACGACGTCCAGCGCTACGAACCGGTCGCGACCACCGAAGGAACCCGATGAAGCGCCAGCTGCCGAAGCGGCACGACCTCGCTCCCCTGCTGAAGTTCAAGAAGCCGACGCTGTCGCCGAAGGAACGACGGCTGGCCGCGGCGCTCACGATCGAGGACCTGCGGCGGATCGCCAAGCGGCGTACGCCCAAGGCGGCGTTCGACTACACCGACGGCGCCGCGGACGGCGAGGTCTCCTTGGCCCGGGCCCGGGAGGCCTTCGCCGACGTGGAGTTCAACCCGGCCATCCTGCGCGACGTGTCGTCCGTCGACACCTCGCGCGAGGTGCTCGGCGCGCCGGTCGCGCTGCCGTTCGGGATCGCGCCGACGGGGTTCACCCGGATGATGCAGGCCGAGGGCGAGATCGCCGGCGCCACCGCCGCCGGGGCCGCGGGCATCCCGTTCAGCCTCTCCACCATGGGCACCACCTCGATCGAGGACGTCGCCGCCGCCAACCCCGCCTCCGCGGGCGGCCGCAACTGGTTCCAGCTCTACATGTGGAAGGACCGGGAGCGGTCCATGGCCCTGGTCGACCGGGCCGCCGCCGCCGGCTTCGACACGCTGCTGGTCACCGTCGACGTCCCGGTCGCCGGCGCCCGGCTGCGCGACGTCCGCAACGGGATGACCATCCCGCCCACCCTGTCCCCGCGCACCGTCGCCAACGCGATCCCCCGCCCGGCGTGGTGGATCAACTTCCTCACCACCGAACCGCTCGCCTTCGCCTCGCTGGACGCCTGGTCCGGCACCGTCGCCGACCTGCTGGACACCATGTTCGACCCCACGGTCACCTACGACGACCTCGCCTGGATCCGCGACCAGTGGCCCGGCAAGGTCTCGGTCAAGGGCGTGCAGAGCGTGGACGACGCCCGGCGGCTCGCCGACGCCGGCGTGGACGCGATCATCCTGTCCAACCACGGCGGCCGCCAGCTCGACCGCGCCCCGGTGCCCTTCCACCAGCTCCCCGCCGTGGTCGAGGCCGTCCGGCCCATCAACCCCGCTCTCGAGGTGCACCTCGACACCGGCATCACCTCCGGCCAGGACATCGTCGCCGCGATCGCCCACGGCGCCCACTTCACCCTGATCGGCCGCGCCTACCTCTACGGCCTGATGGCCGGCGGCCGCGAGGGCGTCGACCGCACCATCGAGATCCTCCGCGGCCAGATCGAGCGCACCATGCGACTCCTCGGCGTCACCACCCTCGACGAGCTCCACCCCGACCACGTCACCCAGCTCGTCCGCCTCGCCCCGCGGCCGCGCTGACGAAGGTGCCGGTGCCGAGTCGGCGCAGATGGCGCGTCGAGTCGGCGCAGATGGTCAGCGCGGGCGGGTGTTGGTCGGCTGCTTGACCCACCAGCGCAGCCCGCGCCCGGCGTACGCCTCGTCCGCGTAGCGCGGCACCAGGTGGCAGTGCGCGTGCGCCACGGACTGCCCACCCGCGGCGCCGACGTTCCAGCCGACGTTCCAGCCGTCGGGTGCGTGCGAGGCGGTCAGTCGCTCCTGCATCGCCGCAAGCAGCCGGTGGGTGGCCGCCCACTCCCCCTCGTCGAGCTCCCAGGGCGCGACGACGTGCCGGACCGGCAGGACCATCGCCGACCCCGCCGGCGGCTCGCCCGTCCAGATCGCGAAGCACGGACCGTCCCGCGCGATCACGTCGGCCGCAGCGACATCGCAGAACGGGCACGCGTCACGCATCCGTCGATGATGCCGCAGGTCCCGGCCTCGACGGGCCCGTTCTCGGGCCCACCCCGATGGTGCGTCTACACGTGCGCGATGACGCGCGCCGCGCGGCGCCGCGCGCCGTACGGGAGGCGGAGCACCAGGTCGGCGCGACGCCGTCGGTACCTCGACAGCTCCACCGCCGAAGGCTCCCGGCTGAAGAGCGAGCGGAAGCGCTCCTCAGCCGTCTGCTCTGCCGAGGCTGGCGGCTTCATCCCGACAGCGTGCACCCGGGGACCCTCCACGGGGCCAGCGTGTCGAGAGAGGTACCCGATCTGGGGCAGGGCCTCGCGACCTGCGGCTCAGGAGGTGAACAGCGCGAGGTCCTCGCAGAAGTCACGGCCGGCGGTCCCGTCGTGGCCGGCGTCCTTGACGGCGACGAAGGACCCCTCGATCTCCTCGTCGTCGGACGGGTCGGTCGGGGTGCCGCCGTCGTCGACCAGGATCTGGAACCAGAAGGTGCCGCCGGTGACGAAGAGGAGTCGCCCGTCGCTGTCGAACCACTTGTTGCTGCCCGGCTGCGCGATGGTGATGGTCAGCGTGCCGTCCCCGTTGTCGGTCACCTGCTGGTCGCGGTCGGTGATGTTGTAGGTGTTGGAGTACGTCTTGCCGGTGTCCAGGTTGGTGTAGACCGTGGTGCCCTGCACGTTGGCCGAGAAGTAGACCAGCCCGTCACGCCCGCGGGACTTGACGAGCTCGTGGACGCTGTCGTTCCACGAGACCTCCGCATCGATGCCCTCGCAGAAGGTGAAGGGCTCCGACCCGGAGTCCTCGAAGTGCAGGTGCGACAAGCACGGCGGCCGATGCCGACGACGCCACCCCGCCCACGAGGACGGTTGCCGCGGTCGCTCCCACCAGCCTGGACAGAGTGCTCATGACTGCCTCTCAGGCCGCCGACTGAGCGTGCTCGGCGCGGTGCCGAGAGCGTCGGCTGCCTGTGGTCAGTGTGCTCGCACCACGCACGCTCTCGGCTTCCCCACGATGGGGCATCCCGGGCGGACGCGCCCGCCGTCAGCCGAAGAAGACCTGCGCCTCGGCGTACTCCTTCTCGGAGACGAGCTTGAGCTCGCCGGTCCCCTCGATGAGCGGGACCCGGACGATGTCGGTGCCGCGCAGCGCCATCATCGTCCCGAAGTCGCCCTCGGCGACCGCGTCGATGGCCTGGAGCCCGAAGCGGGTCGCCAGCCAGCGGTCGAACGCCGTGGGGGTGCCACCGCGCTGGATGTGGCCGAGGACCACCGCCCGGGCCTCCTTGCCGGTGCGCGCCTCGATCTCGGCGGCGAGCCGGTCGCCGATGCCGCCGAGCCGGACGTGGCCGAAGGCGTCCCTCTCCTGGTTGAGCAGGGTCATCCCCTCCACGTCGGTGGGGTCCTCGGTGTGGCGCGGGACCGCCCCCTCGGAGACGACCAGGATCGGGGAGAAGCGCGACTCGAAGCGCGACTCCACGAGCCGACAGACCTCGTCGATGTCGAAGGGCATCTCGGGGATCAGCACGATGTTGGCGCCACCGGCGATCCCGGAGTGCAGCGCGATCCAGCCCGCGTGCCGGCCCATGACCTCGACGACCAGGACCCGGTGGTGGGACTCGGCCGTGGTGTGCAGCCGGTCGATCGCCTCGGTGGCGATGTTGACAGCCGTGTCGAAGCCGAAGGTGAAGTCGGTGCCGGAGAGGTCGTTGTCGATCGTCTTCGGGACGCCGACCACGTTGACGCCGAGGTCCGAGAGCTTGGTCGCCACGCCCAGGGTGTCCTCGCCGCCGATCGCGACGAGCGCGTCGACGCCGTCGCGCGCCAGGTTGACCTTGATCTGCTCGACCCCACCGTCGATCTTGAACGGGTTGGTGCGCGAGGAGCCGAGGATGGTGCCGCCGCGCGGGAGGATGCCGCGGACCTCGGGCACGCCGAGCTCCATCGTGACGCCCTCGAGCGGGCCCTTCCAGCCGTCCCGGTAGCCGATGAACTCGATGTCGTGGACCTTGACGCCCTTGCGGACCACGGCCCGGATGACGGCGTTGAGGCCGGGGCAGTCGCCGCCCCCGGTGAGGACTCCGACGCGCATGCGCTCTCCTTGGATCGATCCAACCTTGTCGGGCTGACCCTACTGACGCTAGCCCCTCCCGGCCACCCGTGGGGGTGGGCGTCAGCCCGTGGGCAGCGGTGCTGCCGCGCGGTTGGTGACCCGCTCCGCGGCCACCGGCAGCGCGGTGCCGAGCCGCACCGTCAGCAGCGCGAACGCGCCCGCGAGCACCAGCATCACCAGCCAGATCGGCTCCGGTCCGCGTTCCAGCAGCCAGGCGAACAGCACCGGGGCGATGGCGCTGCTGAGGTTCCAGGCCAGCTGGATCATCGACAGGTAACGGCCGCGCAGGTGCTCGGGTGCCGCCTCCGCCGCGGTGGCCGCCAGCACCGGGCCGCCGGTGAGCTCGGCGAGGGTGTAGACGATCGCGCCGAGGACGATCACCGCCGTCGCCATCCACACCGAGAGCACGCTGGCGCCGAGGAACACGACGTACGACGCGGCGAAGGCCGCCTGGGTCACCAGGAGGATCCGGTAGCGCACGTGCCCGGTGAGCCGGTTGACGACCAGCCCCTGGCCGAAGCCGACCATCAGGCAGTTCACGGTGAACACGACGCCGGTGACCCAGCCGGGCAGGTCGAGCACGGTGACGACGTACACCGGCAGCGCGAAGTTGAGGATCATCATCGGCAGCGAGAAGCCGACCTGCGCGACGACCAGCAGCCGGTAGGGCCCGTCGGCCAGCACCGTCGCCCAGGAGCCCGGCAGGCTGGTGTGGGTGCCGGCGGGACGCGGATCGGGCACCGCCAGCAGCAGCCACAGGGCGAAGACGTACGACGCCGCGTTGATGGCGACCACGAGCTCGAACGCCAGGTCGGTGCCGATCGAGATGGCCACCCCCGAGACGAGCCCGCCCACCGCGAAGCCGACGTTGCGCAGCGCGCCGAGGAAGCCGAACCACCGCTCCCGCTCCCCCGGCTGCGAGATGGCGGTGACGATGTTGGCGTAGGAGCCCCAGAAGGCGGTGCGGCCGAGGGTCACCACGATGGTCCAGAACAACACCGCCGCGAACGAGTCGGCGACCAGGTAGGCGAAGAAGCCGACCGCCTGGAGGAGGTTGCCGGCCAGCAGCACGTGCTTGGCCCCGAGGCGGTCGACCAGCGAGCCGACCAGGGGTCCGGCGGGCAGCGCGATCGCGGACGCGACCGAGATGGCCAGCCCGACCTGGAGCAGGCTCAGGGGGGTGGCCGCCAGGAAGTACAGCATCGACAGCGGCATGAAGACCCCGCTGCCGAGCGCGTCGACCGCGATCGCGGTGACGAACCGCCGGTGCGGGCCGACGGACGGGAAGCCGAGTCTCTGGAGCACCCGCCCATCATCGGACCTCCAGTGCACTTCACCGCAAACGCTTAACGGACGTGGCAGCGAGGCGGGTCCGGAGCCCGGTCTCGATACGCTCACTCCGCGAGCTTCCCGACCAGCGAAGGTGCAGACATGACGTTCTCGATCGTGGCCAGGTCCGACGACGGCGAGTCGTGGGGGGTGGCGGTGGCATCCAAGTTCCTCGCGGTGGGCTCCGCGGTGCCGGCGGCGGTGGCCGGGGTCGGGGCGATCGCGACCCAGGCCGAGGCGAACGTCGCCTACAAGGGCCAGGCTCTCGCCCACCTCGACGACGGCGCGAACGCCTCGGTCGCGCTCCAGCGGCTGATCGAGGACGACGAGGGCCGCGACCACCGCCAGCTCGGCATCGTCGACCTGGACGGCGGCGCGGCCACGCACACCGGACACGCCTGCCTCGAGTGGGCCGGGGGCGTCACCGGCGACGGCTACGCGATCCAGGGCAACATCCTGACCGGCGAGGAGGTCGTGCTCGCCATGGAGGCCGCGTGGCTGGGCGCCGACCCCGACGTGCCCTTCGCCCGGCGGCTGCTCGCCGCGCTGACCGCGGGCGACGCGGCCGGCGGCGACCGCCGGGGGCGCCAGTCCGCGGCGATCCTGGTGGTCCGGGAGGGCGCGGGGTACGGCGGCAACGACGACATCGCGGTCGACCTGCGGGTCGACGACCATGCGAGCCCGATCCCCGAGCTGGCCCGGCTGCTCGATCTCAACGACCTCTACCTGACCGCCTCGACCGAGGAGGAGCAGGTCACCGTCACCGAGGAGCTGCGGCACGAGCTCGAGGAGCGCGCCCAGGCCCTGGGTCACCCGGACTTCCACGCCTGGGTCGGCGCCGAGAACTACGAGATGCGGGTCGCCCCCGACGCGGCGTGGATCGACCAGCGGGTGCTCGAGATCATCCGCACCGCCGAGGAGACTCCGTGAACACCCCCGTCGAACGCTCGCCCCGTCCCGCTTCGCAGGGGGACCCCGCGTGAGCGTGCTCGCCATCGACGCCGGCACCACCGGCGTCACCGCGGTGGTGGTCAGCGAGCAGGGCGCGATCGTGGCCAAGGGCTACCAGGAGTTCGCGCAGCACTTCCCGCAACCCGGGTGGGTGGAGCACGCGCCCGAGGAGATCTGGCAGGCGACCCTGCAGGCCACCCGGGAGGTGCTCACCAAGGTCGACGCCGACGAGCTGAAGGCCGTCGGCATCACCAACCAGCGCGAGACCGTGCTGCTGTGGGACCGGGAGACCCTCGGGTCGCCCCGACGCGCGATCGTGTGGCAGGACCGTCGTACCGCCGAGATCTGCACGCGCCTGCGCGACGAGGGGCACGAGGACCGGGTCAGCGAGCTGACCGGGCTGCGCCTGGACCCCTACTTCTCCGGAACCAAGCTGATGTGGCTGGCCGAGCACGAGCCGCGCACCTGGGGGCTCGTCGAGGAGGGCCGGTACGCCGTCGGGACGGTCGACTCCTACCTCGTCGCCCGGATGACCCGCGGCACCTGGCACGTCACGGACGTCTCCAACGCGTCTCGCACGCTGCTCTTCGACCTGGCGCAGGGCGACTGGTCCGACGAGCTGTGCGGGCTCTTCGAGGTTCCCCGGGACGCGCTGCCCGACGTGGTGGCGAGCTGGGGCGAGATCGGCGCCACCGACCCCGCGTCGTTCTGCGGCCTCGCCCTGCCGATCGCGGGGATCGCCGGCGACCAGCAGTCGGCGCTGTTCGGCCAGACCTGCTTCGACGAGGGCGACTCGAAGTGCACCTACGGCACCGGGTCGTTCATCCTCACCAACACCGGCACCTCGATCCAGCGCTCCGCCGCCGGCCTGCTCAGCACCGCCGCCTGGCGCTCCCCCGACGGCACGCTCACCTACGCCAACGAGGGAGCCATCTTCGTCACCGGTGCCGCCGTGCAGTGGCTGCGCGACGGGCTCCAGATCGTCGGCTCCGCCGCCGAGACGGCCGCGATCGCGGCCACCGTGCCGGACAGCGAGGGCGTGGTCTTCGTGCCCGCGCTCACCGGCCTGGGGGCTCCCCACTGGGACCCGCACGCGCGCGGTCTGATCATCGGGATCACCCGGGGCACCACCCGCGGCCATCTCGTCCGGGCCACGCTGGAGGCGATCGCGTTCGAGGTGCGCGACGTGCTGGACACGATGCCGACCGACGCCGGCACCGCGCTCCGCGTGGACGGCGGCGCGGCCGCCAACGACCTGCTCTGCCAGATCCAGGCCGACCAGATCGGGGTGCCGGTCGAGCGCCCCGAGATCGTCGAGACCACCGCGTTGGGGGCGGCGTTCCTCGCCGGCCTGGGGGTCGGCGTGTGGTCCTCCACCGACGACCTCCGCGACACCTGGGCGCTGGACCGGCGCTTCGAGCCGCACGGCGACCGGGCGAGCGCCGACGCCGCCCACCGCCGCTGGTCCGTGGCCGTCGAGCGCTCGAAGGGCTGGGCGCAGGTCTAGCCGGACAGCTTCT
This sequence comes from uncultured Actinomycetota bacterium, assembly GCA_963713255.1. GTDB lineage: Bacteria > Actinomycetota > Actinomycetes > Propionibacteriales > Nocardioidaceae > Nocardioides. Next base: position 401,557 of record CAVQLC010000009.1, on the reverse strand, counting down.
CCAGCGCCTTGCGGGCGCGGTCGCGCTCCTTCGACGCGGCCGCCAGCGCCGCGGCCGCCTCGCCGCGCGCGTCCTCGGCGTCGGAGAGCTCCTCGTCGGTGTCCTCGGCCGCGGTCTCGAGCTCGGCCAGCTTGCCGCGCAGCTCCTCGATCTCGGCCTGCACCTGCAGCACCCGTGCCTCGAGGGTCGCCACGGCCGTCTCCGCCTTCTCGACGTCGACGGTCGCCGCCGCCACGACGGCCTCGGCCCGGTCCAGCGCGGCCGCCGCCTCCTCGCGGGCGCGCTCGTCCGGCTCCGGGTCGGGTACGACGTGCAGCTCGGGCGGCGGGACGGCCGCGGCCTCGCGCGGGCTGGCCGTGAAGCCGAGCGCCTCCGGCACCGCGACCGCGGCGGCCACGTCGACCGCGTCCACCCCGGCCGCCGCCAGGGACGTGACCAGCAACCCGCTGCGGACCGCGTCGGCGGCGCCCGCATCGAGCATCGCCGCCGTCAGGGTCGCCTCCACCTGGTCGGCCACCGCCTGGGTGACCCGGACGCCCTCGTCGGCGGCGACCCCGCGGGCCCGCGACGTCACGGCGGCGGTCAGCTGTCGACGTTGCTTGGTCAGGGCGCGCAGCTCGGCCCCGTCGAGGGTGGCCTGCGCCTCCCGCAGCGCCTCCCCCACTGCGAGCACCTGGGCCACCTGCTCGGCGTCCCGGCGGACCATCAGGTTGACCACCCAGGCGGCCAGGGAGGGCTTCCTCAGCGCCTTCACCGCGGCGGACAGGGTCTTGTCGGCCTTGAGCTCCTTGGCCCGTGCGTCGCGGGCCGGCGTGAAGTCGCCGAGCGGCAGGCCGAACAGCTCGTCGGCAATCGTCAGCAGCTCCGCCTCGGCCATGCCGCGATCCTACGGAGCCGGACCGGTCGGACGCTCAGCGCTCGTTGCCGATGAAGGCGGACTCGCCGCCGAGCCCGTCGAAGCGGGCGACCTCCGCGCAGGCACCGGCCAGACCGCAGTCCCAGAACACCTCGGTGTCGCCCTCCGCCCGGGCCACCATCACGGTGCCGTCGCTGTCCAGGTTCAGCGCCACCCGGCCCGTGCCCTCGGGCACCGGCAGCACGGCGAACTCGGTCTCCGGGATGGTCGACGTCAGCGCTGGTGCTGGTCCCGAGCTGCCAGGCGCCGTCGAGGGTGAGCAGCGCATCGGGGCCGGCCGCCGCGGCGACCCGCCAGGTCCCGTCGGCGAGCGGGGCGGGCAACGGGTCCGTGGACGGGTTCTCGGCGAGGATCACCTTGCTGCGCACGTCGGTGACCCGGCTGTCGGTCACCTGGGTCCAGGTCGCGGCCTGGCCCGCGGAGGGGTCGAGGACGCGGGTGCCGTGCTCGCCCCGCACGAACACCATGCCCTGGTCGTAGCCCGCGACCGCCAGCGCACCGCACGGCTCTCCCGCGCACGGCACGTCGTAGGACCCGAGCAGCTTGAGCCGGTTGGCGACGACGTAGACCGAGAGGGTCACGCGGCCGTTGCCGCGGGTCAGCCAGGCCACCTGGCCGGTCGACGGGTCGAACCTGATGGTCGGGGTGAACTCCCCCGCCCGCGCCGGGCCGGCGGCCAGCGTGCGGACCCGACCGTCGGAGGGCAGCAGTCGCGCCGACTGGTCCTGGCCGAAGAACACCAGGCCGTAGGGCGTCGACGCCGCACTGTCGCCGAGGTCCTCGATGTCCCCGAGGTCGAAGACCTGGCCGCCGAGGTGGGTCAGCCCCTCGGACGCGTCGTACAGACCGCGCAGGCCGGAGCCGAAGTCCATCGGAGGGACGTCCACCGTCGTGGCGGACGGGCTCGGCTCGACGCCGTCGCCGAGCACCAGCGCCGTCGACGCCCCGACCACGGCGAGCACCGCGGCCAGACCTCCGAGCAGGCGGGCCCGTCGGCGGCCGCGGCCGGCGCGACGGATGCCGGCCACGTCGGCGCGCGGGACCCTGACGTCCGCCAGCTCGCGCTCGAGCGTCTCGCGGACGAGCAGGTCGATGGTCATGTGCGAGCCCGTTGCCGGGCGAGGGTGATCAGCCGCCGCAGGTCGAAGAGGGCTGCGGTCGTCTGGGCCTGCACGACCTCGGGGCGGGTGGCCAGTGTGTCGGCGACCTCGTCGACCGAGAGCCCCTCGTAGTAGCGCAGCGCGATCAGCGCGCGTTGCGCGACGGGCAGCTCGCGGAGCGCCGTCCAGACGGCGTCGGTCGGGACCAGGTCGGGGCCGGTGCGCCGCAGCGGCGGGTCCTCCAGCGTGGCCACCGGCGCGCTGCGGCGCCGGCCCCACCCGAGGATCTCGTTGACCATCATCCGGCGGACGTAGGCCTCGGGCTGCTTGTCGTGGAGCCGCCGCCAGCGGGAGTAGGTGGAGGCGAGCGCCGCCTGGACCGCGTCCTCGGCGTGCTGCGGGTCGCGGGTGATGGCGTAGGCGGTCCGGTAGAAGCGGTCGCCCGAGGTCGCGACGAACGACTCGAAGTCGGCTTCGAGCTCGGCCTTCATGGGCGCTTCCCCCTTCCGCGGGTCGCCCGAGACAGAACGACCCACCCCTATAGACGCCTCGGAAGTGCTTCCGGTTTGCTCTTCCGACACAAATCTTTTCGGGCGCCGCGAGGAGCCAAGGCACCTCTGCGCCCCTCCAGACTAGTGCTTCCCGCGGGTCGGTGCGCTGCGCGCGTGTCGCGGGCGGCTGCCCGGCCCGGCTCAGGAGACGTCGAGGGCCAGGCTGTGCTGCCGCTCGACGGGGTAGGGCGGCCACTCGGCGCGACGCTCGCGGCCGGTCGGCCGCCAGCCGAGGTGGCGGTACAGCCCGAGGGCCCGGTGGTTCTCCGCCAGGCACCACAGCAGCGCCCGCGGCTCCCCCTCGGCGGCGATCGCAGCCGTGGCGCGGGCCACGGCCGCGCGGGCCAGCCCGGTCCCCCAGTCGTCGGGATGCACGGCGAGGTGCCGCAGCGTGGTCGCGTCGTACGCCGCGAAGACCCGGAGACCGTGCGGACCGTCCACCACGTCGACGCGCACCGTCGGGTCGGCGAGCGTCGCCCGCCACCGGTCCGCCACCGCCTGGTCCGGGTAGGGGAACTCGTCGGGCGGGAAGACGTGCGCCAGCGCGACGAGGTTGGCGGCGCGCTCGAGGTCCCGCAGCGCCTCGGCGTCCGCAGCGGTGGCGGCACGGAATGCGGTCACGGACGGCCCGCCGCGTCCCACGCGCAGTGCGCCAGCTCGACGCGGGTCCACAACGCCCGCAGGTCGTCGTCGCTGACGCCCTCGAGGGACAGCCGCGTGACGTCGGTGAGGGCGGCGCGCCACTCGTCGTACGTCGTGAGGTCGGTGCGGGACTCCTCGGTCGGCCGCAGCCGGGTCAGGACGGCGCCGCGGATCGTGTCGACACCCTCCGCGTGCCGGCGCTGGACCACGAGCTTGGCCTTGAACGGCGACGACTCCGCCGTCGACAGCTCGTGGTGCGCCCCCGCGACGTCCAGCGGCAGGTCGCGCACCTCGACCCCGGTGAAGGTGCCGCGCGGGTCGTGGACGAAGGACCAGGCACCCGCCCCGACCTCGGTGAGCGCGTAGTCGAAGCCGTGCTGCCGCAGCTCCCCCGCGACCACCGCCACGGGGTCGCGGAAGGCGTCGCCGAGACCGACGTCGGGCCACCAGTCGCCGCGGGGGTTGTCGGCCGACGGCTGGTCGCGGACGAGCAGCACGAGGTGGTTGAGCGAGGTGCCCTCGCGATGCGCCGGGTCGGTGTAGACGTGGCCGTGCCGCGTCTCGACCACGAAGCCGAGGGCGGTCAGCAGCGCACCGAGCGCGCCGTTGTGGTGGAAGCAGTAGCCGACCCGGCCTCCCCGGGCGATCCGCGCCAGCACCGCGGCCGGCTCGGTCGCCGGGGGGCGGCCGAGCATGATGTCGAGGTTGTCGTAGGGCAGCGCGTCGAGGTGGGCGCGGTGCAGCGCCGTCAACGTGTCGAGGGTCGGCGGTGGGGGTGCGTCGTACCCGAGCAGCCGGAGGTACGACGCGAGGTCGTCGCCGCGGGCGGGCACGGGTCGCCTAGTCGTCCAGGCCGCGCTGGATGGCCCAGCGGGTGAGCTCGACCCGGTTGTGCATCTGGAGCTTGCGCAGGGTGTTCTGGACGTGGTTCTGCACGGTCCGGTGCGAGATCACCAGGCGCTCGGCGATCTGCTTGTACTCCATGCCTTTCGCCACCATCTTCAAGATCTCCGTCTCGCGCTCGGTCAGCCGCGGCGCGCCGTCGTCCTCGGGCTCGGGCCCGTCGGCGATCCGGCGGAACTCCCCGAGCACCAGGCCGGCGAGGCCGGGGGTGAAGACGGTGTCGCCCTGGGCGACGCGCCGGACCGCGCTGATGAGCTCCTCGCGCGAGGCGGACTTCACGAGGTAGCCCGTCGCCCCGGCCTTCACCGCCTCGAGGACGTCGGCCTGCTCACCCGAGGCGGAGAGGATCAGCACCCGCGCCGACGGGTCCTGACGCAGCACCTCGGCGGTGACCTCGACCCCGTTGGGACCGGGGATCTGCAGGTCGAGGACGACGACCTGGGGTCGCGCCGCGGGGAAGCGTGCCAGCGCCTGGGTGCCGTCGGCGGCCACGCCCACCACGTCGAAACCGGCCGCCTGGAGGTCCCGCTCCACCGCGTCGCGCCACATCGGGTGGTCGTCGACCACCATCACCCGGATCTTGTCGTCGGAGTCGGTCACGCACGCACCCTAAGCGAGGGAGACCCAACGTCCCCGGCGATGCACCAGCGGGTCGTCGGTGTCCCCGACCTCGACGTGCTCCACCACGGCGGTCACCAGCGACGACCAGCCGACGTCCCGGACCTCCTCGACCCGCACGCCGGCCCAGGAGTCCGCGGACCCGAGCCGCGGCCCCCAGTCGGTGTCCTCGAACGCCGCGTGGGCGAACACCCCTCCAGGCGCCGGCGCGGTCCCCGCGAACATCTCCGCGAGGTCGCGGTCGGCGCGGCTCAGCAGGTGCACGACGGCCCGCCCGTCGACCGTGAGCGCCTCGGCCAGCGCGGAGTCCGGGTCGAGCAGCGCCAGCATCCGCGCCGGCTCGCCCCCCGCCACCATCAGCGACGACACGGTCAGCCCGGTCCGCCCCGAGCCCACCCCGGTCGTCCACAACGACACCGCGCCGCCCACGCGCGCCCGGAAGCGGCGTACCGGATCCCGCTCGGAGGCGGGGTCGGCGAACGGGTGGCCCGTGTGGATCGTCACGCCGTCGAGCGTAGTCACGCGGGTTGGTCGGGAGGCGACGAGTGTCCGCGGCCGGTCGACGGGGGCCTACGACCGCGGGACCGTGAGCTCCCACTCGGTGCCGTAGCTGCCGGTGTCCACCCGCGCGGTGCCGCCGAGGTCGGCGACCCGCCCCCGGATCGACTCCAGGACGCCCAGCCGGCCCTCGGCCGCCGCCTCGTCCAGCCGGCCGTCCGCGATGCCGGGGCCGGAGTCCCGGACACTCACCACGACGTCGGACCCGACGACCTCGAGCAGCACCCAGGCCGGCGCCTCGGGGCCGACGTGAGTCGTGACGTTGTCCAGGCAGGCGCGCACGACGGCCACGATCTCCGCACCGCGGCTGCCTTCGATGGGGACCGGCTCCCCGGGCGTCGACACCGTCACCCTCGGGGACGCGAGCCGCTCGAGGTCGCCGCCGAGGTCGCGGGCCTCCTCGGTGGCCGGCGCGTCCACGATGTCCTGCTGACGGATCAGCGAGCGCAGCTGCGACTCCTGCTCCCCCGCCATCGCGCCGAGAGCGGCGAACTCCCCACCCAGCTCGCGGCCGCGCCGCTGCACCAGCGAGAGGACCTGGAGCACGCCGTCGTGGACGGCCCGGGCCAGCCGGGTCCGCTCGGCCGCCACCGCGGCACTGCGCAGCGCCCGGTCGCGCTCGGCGGCCATGGTGACCAGGGAGTCGCAGAGGTAGCCGACCAGCGGGCCGGCGATCATGATCAGGAAGACGTTGCCGTAGTTGGCCTGCGAGAGCTCGGGCCGGATCGCGAGATCGACCACGGAGAGGCAGGCGGCGGCCACCAGCCCGCCCTGCCAACGCCAGTGGATCGCCCAGGCCAGCAGCGCGCCCGCGATCCAGAAGCCGGGCAGCGTCGCGTTGAACGAGTCGCCCTTGACCAGCGGGGTGGCGGCGAGCATCGCCGAGCGCCACGGCCAGGTCGGCGAGCAGGAGGAGCGGCCGCCGGCGCCGGGCGTCGCCGTAGGCCCACACCGCGAACGTCGTCCACGCGATCATCACCAGGACCAGGACGAGCGCCAGCGTGGGCCGGTCGAAGTTGTCCCGGCGCCAGAGGTTGAGCACGACCGCGTTGGCCAGGAGGACGAGCCGCAGGGGCACCAGCGCGCGGTACAGGCGGTCCTCGACCGCGATCTCGGCGCCGTCGTCGTCGACGGCGACGGGTCGGAGGCTCAGGACGCCTTCTTGTGCTCGGCGTCCGGCTCGGCGGGACCGTCGGCGTCAGCGGAGCCGTCCGTCGCGGACGAGGCGGCCGCCGCCGCGGCGGTCGCGGCCTTGGCCCGCTTGGCGGCCTCCTTGGCCTCCTTCACCGACTGCTCCTTGGCCCTGCCGGCGTACATGTCGACGTACTCCTGGCCGGAGAGCCGCATGATCTCGTACATGATCTCGTCGGTGATCGACCGCAGGATGTAGCGGTCGTTCTCCATGCCCTCGTAGCGCGAGAAGTCCAGCGGCTTGCCGAAGCGCACGCCGGGGCGGGTCAGGGTGCCGAACTTCTTGCCCGGGGGCGCGACCACGTCGGTCCCGAGCACCGCGACGGGGATCACCGGTGCCTTGGTCTCGAGGGCGAGGCGGGCGACGCCGGTCTTGCCGCGGTACAGCCGTCCGTCGTGCGAGCGGGTGCCCTCGGGGTAGATCCCGAACAGGTCACCCTCCTCCAGGATCTTGCGCGCCGACGAGAGCGCGCCCTCCGCCGCGTTGGCGCCGCCGCGGTCGATCGGGACCTGGCCGGCGCCGGAGAAGAACTTCTTCTGGAACCAGCCCTTGATCCCCGGGCTGGTGAAGTACTCGGCCTTGGCGACGAACGTGACTCGGCGCGTCAGCGTCAACGGCATGAACAGCCAGTCGGCGTACGACAGGTGGTTGCTGGCGAGGATCGCCGGACCCTCCTCGGGGACGTTCTCCTCGCCCTGGACGACGGGACGGAAGATCACCCGTAGCAGGGGGCCGATGGCCACCCACTTCAGGAACCAGTAGAACACCCCGAGCCACCTCTCGCCGTGCGTCCGACAGCGGTCGCGTCGCTGTACCTCTTGCCGCAGACAGTAGACCCCTGGAGCCCGTTCACCCACTCACGCTCGTGGTGCAGAATGCGCGCCATGGCCATCGCCGCGCACGCCGCGCCCCTGTCCTTGCCCGCCCGTCCGGAGGCGACCGGCGGCCGGCGGATCGGCGTGCTGCTGTCGCACGGCTTCACGAGCGGTCCCTCGTCGATGCGGCCCTGGGGCGAGGCGCTCGGCGCCCGCGGCTACGCCGTCGAGGTGCCCCGGCTCCCGGGTCACGGCACCACGTGGCAGGAGCTGAACCGCACCCGCTGGGAGGACTGGTACGCCGAGGTCACGCGGGCGTTCGACCGGCTGCGCGGCCAGACCGACGCCGTCGTCGTCGGCGGCCTCTCCATGGGCGGCGGACTGGTGCTGCGCCTCGCCGCGGACCGCCCGGCCGAGGTGGCCGGCCTGGCCCTGGTGAACCCCGCGGTCAACATCGACCGCAAGGACGTCAAGCTGCTGCCGGTCCTCAAGCACGTGGTGCCGTCGTTCTCGGCCATCGGCAACGACATCAAGAAGGCGGGGGTCGTCGAGGACGCCTACGCGAGGACCCCGCTGAAGGCCGCCGACTCCATGCTCAAGGGCTACAAGGCGCTGCGCGCCGACCTGGCCACGCATCACCTCGCCCATCCTGGTGTTCCGCTCGGTCGAGGACCACGTGGTGGACCCGTCGTCGGCCCGCATCATCGCCTCGAGCGTGTCGTCGCGCGACTACGAGGAGCGTCTCCTGGAGGACAGCTACCACGTCGCCACCCAGGACAACGACGCCGAGCGGATCTTCACGGAGTCCGCGGAGTTCATCTCGCGCGTCACCGCCTGACCCCTGCGGGCTACCGTGGTGTCGTGAGCGCGCAGGACGAGGATGAGCTCTGGCGCTCGATCGTGGACAACTACGGCGATCGCGCGGAGCTCGACGAGCCGGTCGAGACGGCCCCGGTCCCGCCCGCGCCGGCGGCGGCTCCCGAGGACGTCGAGGAGCGGTTCGTCCCACCGCCCCCGCCGCCGCTGCCGCGCCCCGAGAACAAGCGGCTGGTGGCCTGGGCCGGCGTGTTCGGCGTCCCGATCCTGCTGCTCGTCTGCCTGGTCACCGGGATCTCGCTGCCCGCCCTGCTCGCCTACGCGATGGTCGGCTGGTTCGTCGGCGGCTTCGTCTACCTGGTGCTGCTGATGCCACGCGGCCCCCGCGACCCCGACGACGACGGCGCCCGCCTCTGACTCCGGCCGCCGCCGAGTGCCGTGGCCCCGGCGGTCAGGTCCCGGGCTCGCGGGCGAGGTCGGCGGCGCCGATGAGCCCGGCGGTGTTCCCGAGCGCGGCGCTGCGGATCTCGAGGGCGGGCCGGTGCCCGCGACCGGTGAGCTCGCGGGTGAAGGCCGCCCGGAGCGGGGTCATCAACAGGTCCCCGGCGGCGGCCACGCCGCCCCCGACCACGACGACCGCCGGGTCCAGCACGGCGGCCAACGTGGCGACCCCCTCCCCGAGCCAGCGCCCCAGCGTGGCGAGCTGGTCGACCGCGAACGGGTCGCCGTCCTGCGCGGCCTGGGTGATCATCGGCCCGTTGATCGCCTCGACCGAGCCGGCCCGCTCCACCAGGGGCTGCGCGAGCATCGACCCGCCGGCGGCCTCCTCGCGGACGGCGCGGACCATGGCCGTCCCGCTGCCGTACTGCTCCCAGCAGCCGCGGTTGCCGCAGCCGCAGAGCCGCCCGCCGGGGACGACCCGCAGGTGCCCGAGCTCCCCGGCCACCCCGAAGGCGCCGCGGTAGAGCCGGCTGTCGAGGACCAGACCGCCGCCGACGCCGGTGCCGACGGTGATCAGCACGAGGTCGTCGACGTCCTCGCCGGCGCCGAAGCGGAACTCGCCCCAGGCCGCCGCGTTGGCGTCGTTCTCGATCACCACCGGCAGGTCGATCCGCTCCTCGAGCTCGCCCCGCAGGTCCAGGTCGCGCCAGGCGACGTTGGGGGCGAAGTAGACCTTGGAGCGGTTGCTGTCGATGTAGCCGGCCGCCCCGACCCCGACGGCGGTCACCTCGTGCCGGCCGCGCAGCCGGGCGACCAGGCCGGCGATGGCCTCCTCGATCGCCTCGGGGTCCTGGGCCGGCGACTCGACGCGCAGCTGCTCCAGGACGGTGCCCTGCTCATCGACCACCCCGCCGGCGATCTTGGTGCCGCCGACGTCGACGCCGATCGTGAGGCTCATGTGTCTCCTTGTGGCTCGGACTCGTCGAGGTCGTCGAGCGGCACGTCGCCGTCGAGGTCGATGTGCTCGACCCCGTCACGGGTACGCCGGCTGTCGGCGGGGTCGGTGGCCAGCATCCCGGCCGCGGCCTGGACGAGGGACGAGGCCGCGACCGCCAGGTGGGCGCGGACCTCGGGGCTGGTCTGGCGGACCAGGTGGATCGCCCGGCACACGGGACAGTAGGCGCAGTCCTCAGCCGCCGGTCGCGATGTGCCGATCCAGGTCGTGGGCCGCCGCGGCCGCCTTGTCCGCGAGTCCGGTCATGCCCTCGCCGAGGTCGGCGCCGTGCTCGCGCGCCAGCCCGCTCAGGGCGCCCAGGAGCTTCGCGGCCTCCTCGGCCAGGCTGCCGACGCCGTCGGACGGCTCGCTCACGACGCGCTCTCCTCGAACCTCACCCGTAGCTCCCCGTCCTCCACCCGGGCGGCGGCGACACGGTGCCGGGCGAGCCCGGCGGGAAGCGTGAGAAGACGACGATACGACCCGACGGTCACGACGAGCTCGTCGCCGTTCCTCGCGAGATCGACGTCGGCTCTCGAGACCAGCGGCAGGGCCAGCCGCAGCACCGTGCCGGACCCGGAGCGCGTGATGCGGAACGGGCCGGGACCGGTGGGGAGCGCGACCGGGTCGCCGCCGTCGTACACCTCCTCGGCGAGGCGACGGAGAGCATCGACCCCGACCGGTTCCGCCGGTCGGTAGAGCGAGGTCCACACCGGGAGCCCCGCGAAGGACTGGGCGACCTGGGCCAGCACCTCGTCCTGGGCCAGCACCCACCCGGCCCGCCAGTCGTCCGCGCCCTCGGCGGGGAACACCCGGTTCGCGACGACACCGTCGACGCGGTAGCCGAAGAGCGAGAGCGTCGTGTAGGACCGTCGCGCCTCCGCCAGGACGACGTTCTCGGGCGTGAGCACGAGGCGGATCGACGACCCGGGCCCGGACAGCAGCGCCCGGACCTCGTCGAGCTCGCGGTGGAGCCGCTCGACCGCCGCGAAGACGTCGTCCTCGGGCATCGGGACCCCGGCCGCCCGGGACAGCACCGGCTTGAGTGCCTTGACGATCCGGCGCTCGACGGGGAAGACGCGCTGCATGTACCACCCGAGCGCCTCGGGGAGCGCGAGCAGCCGCAGGGTCTCGGCGGTCGGCGCGCAGTCGACGATGACCACGTCCCAGCGCTCGGAGCGGGCGTGCTGACGGAGCTCGAGCAGGGCCAGCACCTCCTCGGCGCCCGGGATCACCGTGAGCTCCTCGGCGGCGACCGGGTCGACCCCGGCGACGTCGAGGACGGCGAGCAGGTAGCGCTGGATCTCCGCCCACGACTGCTGGAAGCGCAGCTGCGCATCGACCTGCTGGACGAACAACCCCGGCGCCACCTCGGTCGGCTCGGGCCCGACCGGCGCTCCGAAGGCGTCGGCCAGCGAGTGCGCGGCGTCCGTGGACAGCACGAGCGTGCGGTGTCCCGCGGCGGCGCAGAGGGCCGCGGTGCCGGCGGCGACCGTCGACTTGCCGACTCCGCCCTTGCCGGTGAAGAGGACGACGCGCACGGGGGCCCTGGACACGCCGGGCGTCAGCGCGACTCGACGCGCTTCTTGAGACCCTTCAGCGCGGTGTCGATGATCATCTTCTCGCCCTTGCGCTTGATCATGCCGATCAGCGGGATGGACAGGTCCAGGGCCAGCCGGTAGGTCACCTCGGTCGATCCGTTGCCCAGGTCGCGCAACGTGTAGGCGCCGTCCATGCTGGTCAGCACCTTGCCCTCGACGAGGTGCCAGGTGACCTCGTCGTAGCCGTCCCACTCGTAGGCGAGGGTGTACTCGTCCTTGATCGGCGCGACGTCGAGGACGAAGAACACCTCGTCGGCCCAGCCGTCGGACTCCGAGCGGACCTCGGCGGTCTTCACGCCCTTGGCCCACGCGGGGTACGCCGCGAAGTCACCGATGACCTCCATGACGTCGGCGGGCTCGGCATCGACGACGATCGAGGACGTCGTCTGTTCGGCCATCTGGTCACCACCTCCGTGCGTGCCCCGTCGGGGCGTGCGAGCGCTCGGAGCGTACCGGATGGGGTGGCCCCGTTCCTCGGCGGTAACCTGCCGCCGTGCGAGAGTTCGCCACCCCTGCGACGGTCGACATCCCGATGACCGGGAACCTCACCGACGACGTGGTCACCAACGGTCTCGAGGCGCCGGACGCGGTCGTGTTCCGGCGCCGCGTCGACGACCGGTGGGAGGGCGTCACCGCCGCGACCTTCCTCGCGGAGGTCGCCGCGGTGGCCAAGGGGCTCATCGCGTCGGGCATCGCAGCCGGCGACCGGGTCGCGCTGATCTCCCGCACCCGGTACGAGTGGACGCTCGTCGACTACGCGATCTGGTTCGCCGGCGCGGTGACCGTGCCGATCTACGAGACGTCCTCGGCCGAGCAGGTCCGCTGGATCCTCCAGGACTCCGGTGCCACCGCGGTGGTCGCCGAGGGGCCCGACCACATGGCCCGGATCGCCTCGGTCCGCGGTGACCTCACCGACCTGATGCACGTGTGGTCCCTCGACGGCAACGCCGTCGGCGTGCTGTCCCGTGTCGGCGCCGACATCGCCGACGAGGAGCTCGAGCGACGTCGGCAGGCGGCGACCCCGCTCGACCTCGCCACCCTCATCTACACCTCCGGGACGACCGGTCGACCCAAGGGCTGCATGCTCACCCACGGCAACTTCATGTTCGAGCTGGGTGTCGTCGTGCCCGAGCTCGCACGAGCTGTTCACCGCGGGGACGGACGCCGAGGACGACCCCGAACCGGCCACGCTGCTGTTCCTGCCGCTTGCCCACGTCTTCGCCCGGGTGATCCAGGTCGGCTGTGTCAAGGCGCGGGTCACGCTCGGGCACAGCGCGGACATCAAGAACCTCACGGCGGACCTCGCGGCCTTCCGGCCGACGTTCGTGCTCGGCGTCCCCCGGGTGTTCGAGAAGGTCTTCAACACCGCCTCCCAGCGGGCGACCGCGGACGGCCGCGGCGCGGTGTTCGAGCGCGCGGCGCAGGTCGCGATCGCCTACTCCCGCGGCCTCGACGGCCCCAAGGGCCGCCCGTCGGTCGCGGTGCGGGCCCAGCACGCCCTCTTCTCGCGGCTCGTCTACGCCAGGCTCCGCGAGGCGCTCGGCGGCCGCTGTCGGTATGCGTTGTCCGGCGGCGCCCCGCTCGGTGAGCGGCTCGGTCACTTCTTCCGCGGCATCGGGCTGACCGTCCTGGAGGGCTACGGGCTGACCGAGACCACGGCCGCCCTCACCGTCAACCTCCCCGACCTGCTCAAGGTCGGCACCGTCGGCCGCCCGCTCCCCGGGACCTCGGTCCGGGTCGCGGAGGACGGTGAGCTCCTGTTCTCAGGCGGTCAGGTCTTCGCCGGCTACTGGAACGACGAGGCGGCCACCGGTGAGGCCCTCGAGCGCGACGGCTGGTTCCACACCGGCGACGTGGGCGAGGTCGACGACGAGGGCTTCGTGCGGATCACCGGCCGCAAGAAGGAGATCCTCGTGACCGCCGGCGGCAAGAACGTCGCGCCGGCGGTCCTCGAGGACCGGGTGCGGGCGCACGCCCTGGTCTCCCAGTGTCTCGTCGTGGGTGACGGTCAGCCCTTCATCGCGGCCCTGGTCACCCTCGACGAGGACTCCGTGCCGGCCTGGGCGCAGGCGCACGGCAAGTCCGGCCGCCCGGCCGACCTGGTCGACGACGCCGACCTGCGCGCCGAGATCCAGGTCGCCGTCGACGAGGCGAACGCCGCCGTGTCCAAGGCCGAGGCGATCAGGAAGTTCGCGATCCTGCCCCACGACTGGACCGAGGAGGGTGGGCACCTCACGCCCAGCCTGAAGCTGAAACGCGCCGTCGTGATGCGCGAGGCGCGCGCCGACGTGGCCGCCTTGTACTACTCCTGACCCCTGTCGCGGGGCCGTTCCCGGGTGCTTCGGTCCGAGCGGTCTAGACCAATCCTTCCGCGGATGGCTCTTTACTTTGAGGGCGGTGCCAAAATCCTCAAAGCCCCGCGAAAGCAAAGAGGACACCGCTATAAAAGTGACGTCCCAGACCGCGGATCGACCCCCCTCGAGCAGTGCCAGGACCATGCAGCACCTATCGGGAGGGGCCCCCTGCTGGGCACCCGATCCGTTTCCGGAAGGAACACAGCCCTCATGGACCGCCGCAAGCTCCTCCTCGCCGCCGCCGCGATCGTCGCCGCGCTCGGCGCCGTCCTCGTCTTCCTCTACGTGAGAGGGGCCGACATCCGCGCCGAGGCGCAGTACGACACCCGCGACGTGCTCAAGGTCGTCACGCTCATCGAGCAGGGCGAGACCATCGAGGACGCCGCCGCCGCCGGCAAGATCGCCCTCGAGCCGGTGCCGGCCAACCAGGTGCTGCCCGACGCGCTCGCCAGCACCAGCACCCTGACCGGCCAGGTCGCCATCACCAACCTCTACCCGGGCGAGCAGGTCATCTGCAGCAAGTTCGGCGGTGCGTCCGAGAGCTCGGTCCTGCCGATCAAGGAGGGCGACCTGGCGATCTCGGTCAACCTCACCGACCCGGCCCGCGTGGCCGGCTTCGTGAACCCGGGCTCCGAGGTGACGATCTTCATGAGCGGGACCGACCCGGCCAGCACCGAGCCGTTCACGCGGATGCTGCTGGAGCGGGTCACCGTGCTGGGCGTCGGCTCCACCACGCCCACCACGACGACGACCACCACCGAGGAGGGCGAGGCGGTCGCCGAGCAGCTGCCCAAGACGCTGCTCACCCTGTCGCTGCCGCAGGCAGACGCCGAGAAGGTTCTCTACGCCTCGTCGAACGGTGAGCTCGCCTTCGCGCTGCTGACCGCCGACAGCGAAGTCGGCCCCGGTGCGCCGCGGTCAACTCCCAGAACCTGTTCGGGTGATGCAGCGTGCCCATCGTCGTCGATCCTGACCTCGCAGTCGTCGAGAAGCTGCGCGCCGCCCTCCCGCCGGGCGGTCACAGCGTCGACAGCACGGAGGCGTTGAGCGCCTGGCTGCGCAACCGCTCGGAGGAGTACGTCGTCGTCCTCGGGCCCAACGTGTCGCTCGACCAGGCGCTCGAGGTGGCCGAGGGCATGCGCATCGACCGGCCGACGACGAGCACGGTGCTCGTGCGCGACCAGGTCGACACCGAGGTGCTCACCCGCGCCATGCACTCCGGCATGCGTGAGGTCGTGCGTCGACGGGGACACGCTCGCCCTGTCCTCGGCGATCGAGCGCGCCTACCAGCTGTACGTCGCGCTGCGCGGCCCGACCGGCGCCGCGCGGCACGGCAAGATCATCGCGGTCTTCTCGCCCAAGGGCGGGGTCGGCAAGACCACCGTCTCGGTCAACCTCGCCCTGGCGCTGGCCGACAAGGGCGCCCGCCAGGTGTGCCTGGTCGACCTCGACCTGGCCTTCGGCGACGTCGCGATCACCATGCAGCTGTTCCCGTCCCACTCGATCGAGCACGCGATCGGCGCCGAGAACGCGCTGGACGCCTCGATCGTCGACCCGCTGCTGACCCGGCACGCCGACTCGCTGATGGTGCTGGCCGCCCCCTCGATGCCCGACGCCCGCGACCGGGTCACCCCGGCGCTGGTGTCACGGATGCTGCGCACCCTCCAGGCGCAGTTCGACTTCGTGGTGGTCGACACCGCGCCGAACTTCGACGAGCAGACGCTGACCGCGCTCGACGAGGTCGACGAGTGCGTCATCGTGGCGACCCTCGACGTGCCGACGCTCAAGAACGTCAAGGTCGCGCTCGAGACGATGGACGCCCTGAGCATCGCGCTGGACCAGCGGCACCTCCTGCTCAACCGCGCCGACGACGCGGTCGGGATCAGCTCGGCCAAGGTCGAGACGATCCTGGGCATGTCGATCGAGGCCATGATCTCGTCCTCCCTCGACATCGCCGCCTCCACGAACGCCGGCAAGCCCATCGTCATCGCGCAGCCCGACCACCCGGCCAGCAAGATCTTCCGCGAGCTGGCCGAGTCCCTGGCCGGCGAGCCGGACGCCCCGTGCCGCCGAGGCGACCGCCAAGGTCACGGCGAGACCGAGGACGACCGCAACGCACGTAGGTTCAGGAGGCGGAAGACGTCATGAGCAGCTTGCGAGACCGGCTCGCCGCAGCGGCGCGCGAGCAGTCCGGGGAGCCGGACGACGCGGCCGCCGACGGCGCCGGATCCCGCCGCGGCCCCCGAAGGGCGGCCGTCGCATGTCCGAGCGAGCCACCGCCGCCGCCGCCGCCCCCGCGGCGAACGACCTCGTCCGTCCCGGCGGGCCAGCGCCCAGGGCGGCGCCGGCGCCGACCAGGGCGGGCGGCGCCGTCCGCTCGGCAACACGTCCGAGAACCGCATCGAGGAGCTCAAGGCGCAGGTGCACACCGAGCTGCTCAACGAGCTCGGACCGCAGCTCTACGACGCCGACATGGAGCAGGCGGACCTCGAGTCCGGGTCCGCGCCAGCCTCCAGGACGTGCTCGCGGGCGGCGACCGCGTCATCAGCACGCGTCGACCGCGCGCGGATCACCCAGGAGATCAGCGACGACATCCTCGGCTACGGACCCATCGACATCTACCTGCGGGACCCGGAGGTCTCCGAGGTCATGGTCAACGGCCCGGACAGCGTCTTCCTCGAGCGCAGCGGTCGGCTGGTCGCCGCCGACGCGAAGTTCAGCTCCGAGGCGCACCTGCGCCGCACCATCGACAAGATCGTGTCCCGCATCGGCCGCCGCGTCGACGAGTCGAGCCCGATGGTGGACGCCCGGCTCCCCGACGGCAGCCGTGTCAACGCCGTCGTCCCGCCGCTCGCGATCGACGGGTCCTCCCTCACCATCCGGAAGTTCTCCAAGGACCCGCTGACCTGGCGCGACCTCATCAAGTTCGGCAGCCTGAGCGAGAAGACCGCGGACTTCCTGGACGCCTGCGTGCGGGGCCGACTCAACATCATCGTGTCCGGCAGCACCGGTGCCGGCAAGACCACGACGCTCAACGTGCTCTCCGACTGGATCCCCTCGGACGAGCGGATCGTGACCATCGAGGACGCCGCCGAGCTCCAGCTCAAGCAGGAGCACGTCGTCCGGCTCGAGTCGCGCCCGGCCAACATCGAGGGCAAGGGCGCGGTCACCATCCGCGACCTGGTCAAGAACAGCCTGCGCATGCGTCCCGACCGCATCGTCGTCGGTGAGGTCCGCGACGCCTCCGCGCTCGACCTGCTCCAGGCGATGAACACCGGTCACGACGGCTCGATCAGCACCCTGCACTCCAACGGTCCGCGCGACACGCTCGCCCGCCTGGAGACCATGGTGCTGATGGCCGGCATGGACCTGCCGATCAAGGCCATCCGCGAGCAGGTGGCCTCCGCGGTCGACCTGATCGTCCACCAGACCCGCTTCAAGGACGGCTCCCGCCGGATCACCCACATCACCGAGGTGGAGCGGATGGAGGGCGACGTCATCACCCTGCAGGACATCTTCGCCTTCGACCACGCCGCCGGCTTCGACCGCGAGGGCCGCACCCAGGGCACGCCTGCGGCCGACCGGCCTGCGGCCGAAGTTCCTCGACAAGATGGCCTACGCCAACGTCACCGTCGACCCGATGATCTTCGCCCAGGACAGGTTCTGATGCTGCACTTCCCCCGTCTGCGCCGGATCGGCGTGGCCACCCTGGCGGCCGGCGGCCCTGGCATGTCGGCGCCGCGAGCGGCGCCGCCGCCGCCGCCGACGAGGCGACCATCTCCTACGTCGAGTCCGGCGACGACGGCCTGCAGATCCTGGTCTCGGTGCCGCCGGACGCCACCATCGACCTGGCCAACGTCGCGGTCACCATCGACGGCGAGGACGCGGTGTCGAGCGCGTCCCTGGTGGAGTCCACGACCACGATCAAGCGCACCTCGTGCTCGCGATCGACACGAGCAAGTCCATGGCCGGCAAGCGGTTCCAGGCGGCCAAGAAGGCCGCCAGCGCGTTCCTCGACTCCGTGCCCGACGACGTGTACGTCGGCATCGTCACCTTCGACTCCGACGTCGAGACGCCACTCACGCCCACCCAGGACCGGGACGCCGCCCGCACTGTCCTGGAGGGCCTGACCCTGGCCAAGCAGACGAGTCTCTACGACGGCGTCCTCGCGGCCGTCGACGTCGCCGGCGACGAGGGCCAGCGCGGCGTCCTGGTCCTCTCCGACGGCGCGGACACCACCGACACCGAGCTGGCCGACGTCACCGCCGCGCTCGGCGAGAGTGCCGTGCGCGTCGACGTCGTCGCGATCGCGCAGAAGGGCGCGGCCCTCGACGCGCTGGAGTCGCTGGCCGAGGCCGGTGGTGGTGCCGTGATCAGCGCCGACCCTGCGGCCCTCCGCCAGGCCTTCGCCAACGAGGCGGAGACGCTGGCCAACCAGGTCCTGGTGACCGCCCAGATCCCCGACTCCGTCGTGGCCACTGAGGCCGAGATCAGCGTCACCCTGCCCGACGGGTGCCGAGACCCTCACGGCCGAGGCCTTCACCACGATCGCCGAGCCGGTCGACGACGTCGTCACCGCAGGCCTTCGAGCGGTCCCGGGACCTCTCCCTGCCCGCGTGGAGCATGTACGCCGCCGTCGGCATGGTCGGGCTCGGGTTCCTCGTCCTCTTCGGCGCCCTGGTCCCCCGTCAGCAGGGCGCGCTGACCGCCGAGGCCGTGGTCGCTCGCTCGGCCAGCGGCGGGGGGGCCCGGATCGCGCAGACGCCCCAGAAGGAGCAGGCCCTCAGCCAGGCGACGCGACGCCGCCGCGAGCATGCTGCGCCGCAACGCCGGGCTCGAGGGCAAGATCGCGCCAACGGCTCGAGGCAGCAGGCAGCCACGTCAAGGCCGCCGAGTGGCTGCTCATGCACCTCGGCATCATCATCCTCGCCGGCGTCCTGGGCCTGCTCATCGGCGGCGGCAGCCTCATCATCGGGCTGATCTTCCTGGCTCGTCGGGCTCGTGCTGCCCGTGGGCGTGGCTCGGGTTCCGGCGGTCCCGGCGCCGCAAGGCGTTCAACGCCGCCCTGCCCGACACCCTGCAGCTCATGGCCGGATCGCTCCAGGCCGGGCCTGTCCCTGGCCCAGTCGGTGGACACCATCGTCCGCGAGGGCACCGAGCCCATCGCCAGCGAGTTCAAGCGGGTGCTGGTCGAGACCCGCCTCGGGGTCCCGCTCGAGGACGCTCTCGAGGGCATCAGCGAGCGCTTCGAGAGCAAGGACTTCGAGTGGGTGGTCATGGCCATCAAGATCCAGCGCGAGGTGGGCGGCAACCTCGCCGAGCTGCTCAACACCGTGGCCGAGACCATCCGCGAGCGGCAGTACATGCGCCGCCAGGTGGCGGCGCTCGCCGCGGAGGGCAAGCTCTCGGCGTACGTGCTCACCGCGCTGCCCATCCTGTTCATGCTCTACCTGGTGCTGACCAAGCGCGACTACGTGTGGCCGATGTTCACCGAGCCGCTCGGCTGGCTGATGCTCGGGGGCGCGGGCGTGCTGCTCTTCCTCGGCGCCTTCTCGATGAGCAAGCTGATCAAGGTGGAGGTGTGACGCGATGACGATGCTGTTCGTGCTCGGGGTGCTGCTGGTCGTGGCGGCCATCACGATGCTCGCGCTCGCGACCCGCAGCGACCGAGTCGCTGGGAGGCGTCAGCGGTTCGCTGGCCGTCCTCGAGGCGATGACCAACGCGCCCAAGGAGCTCACCAAGGAGCTCGACCAGCCCTTCTCCGAGCGGGTGCTCGCGCCGCTGCTCGAGCGCTTCTCCGGCATCGGCAGGCGCCTGACCGGCAGCGACTCGGCCCAGCGGATCCGCCACAAGCTCGACCTCGCCGGCAACCCGCCGGGATGGACCGTCGACCGGGTCGTCGCCGCCAAGGTCCTCGGCGCCATGGCCGGCCTCGTCATCGGTGGCCTGGCCGCCGTGGTCTTCGCCGAGTCGCTGACCACCCGACTGATCATCGTCGGCATCGGCCTGCTGGTCGGGCTTCATGTCGCCGAACCTGTACCTCTACCAGAAGGCCTACGACCGGTCCGAGCGGCTGCTCAAGGAGCTCCCCGACGCCATCGACCTGCTCACCATCAGCGTGGAGTCCGGTCTCGGCTTCGACGCGGCGGTCCAGCAGGTGAGCCGCAACACCGAGGGCCCGCTGGCCGACGAGTTCGCCCGGGTGCTCCGGAGATGCAGATCGGTCAGGGCCGCACCGAGGCGCTGCGGGCCCTCGCCGAGCGCACCAACCTGGCCGACCTGCGCAGCTTCGTCAGCGCGATGGTGCAGGCCGACTCCTTCGGCATCCCGATCGCCCAGGTGCTGCGCGTGCAGTCCTCGGAGATGCGGGTCAAGAGGCGCCAGCGAGCGGAGGAGAAGGCGCAGCAGGTGCCGGTCAAGATCACCATCCCGCTGATCTTCTTCATCCTGCCCTGCCTCTTCATCGCGGTCATGGGCCCGGCTGCCCTCAGCATCATGGACAGCCTGAGCAAGTAGCCGCCGTCGTGAGCACCACCTCGGGATCCGCTGGCGCGAGCCGCGATCCTGGCGCGCCTGTTCGCTCTCCTCGGGCTGTCCGTCCCGCTCTTCTTGAACCCGACCCAGACGGGGACGGCCGGCCTGATCACGCTTGCCGTGGTCTGGGCGACCGCGAGCCTGATCGACCCCGTCCCCCACTCGGTCGTGCGCACCGTCACCGAGGCCGCGGCCGTCGGCGGGATCTGCGCGGTCACCCTGGACGCGTTCCCCCAGATCCTGGGCGCGCTGGTGGTGGTGCCGTTCTGCGCCGGCATCGGGCGCGGGCATCTGGGGCGTCTCCGCGGCGATCTCGACCCAGCTCATCGTCGTCGTCACGCTCTCGCTGGTCGGCGGAGAGGTCACCGAGTCGCTGATGCTCGAGGTGTTCAGCTGGATGATGACCGGCCTGGGCCTCGGCCTGGTCGCGAGCTTCGTGCACTCGGTCACCGGGCAGTCCGGACGACGACGGCCTTGGTGGCCTATCGCGAGGCGCGTTCGCTGATCAAGGAGCTCCTCGACGTCTCTCGCGACCTCAGCTCGGGGCTCGACGCCGACGAGTCTCGGTGGGCTCATCCTCGCCGAGGTCCGAGACCGGCTGCCGACGTCCGCCGTCGGCCTGTACGTGCCGTGTCGACGACGGGCTGATGCCGCTGGTGTCGGACGGGTTCGGCGAAGGTGCCGACCTCCCGGAGTCGCTGGCGGTCGAGGTGGAGGCCAGCGGCGGCCTGCGCTTCGAGGGGCACAGTCTTCGCGTTCCC
Organism: uncultured Actinomycetota bacterium; assembly: GCA_963713255.1. Lineage (GTDB taxonomy): Bacteria > Actinomycetota > Actinomycetes > Propionibacteriales > Nocardioidaceae > Nocardioides. The sequence goes on along the minus strand of CAVQLC010000009.1, from coordinate 380,760 downwards.
CCTCACCACCGACTCCGAGCTGGTCGCGATCGTCGCCGGCACGCTCTCCGACGAGCTCGACCCGGCCAGCATCGGCTTCCGCGACACCGTCCACGACCTGCCGGCCTGGCTTGATGCCGACCACCCTCCGCCTCGACACCGCACTGCTCTTCGCCACCCTCAAGCACGAGGCGACGGCCGACGAGCGCGGCCGCCTCGCGCGCGAGATGCACGACGGGGTGGCCCAGGAGATCGTCTACCTCGGCTACCTGGTCGATGCGCTCGCCGCCGACCCGACCGCGCCCGACCACGAGATGCAGCTGCGGCTGCTCAGGGAGCGCATCACCAACGTGGTGACCGAGGTACGCACGCTCGGTCCTCACCCTGCGCACCCAGGTGGGCTCCAGCGAGAGCCTGGGCGCGGGGATCGGCTCGCTCGCCCGGCACCTGGGCGACGTTTCCGGCATCCCGATCCAGGTGACCGTCGACGAGCGCACCACGCGGCTTCGCCCGCAGGTCGAGGCCGAGCTGCTGCGGATCGGGCAGGAGGCCATGAACAACGCCGTGAAGCACGCCCAGGCCGACCAGATCGACGTGAGCTGTCGGGTGGACCCGCCCCACGTCGAGCTGACGGTCTCGGACGACGGCCGGGGACTCCAGGGGCGCCGTAGCGACTCGCACGGGCTCACCATCATGCGGGAGCGCGCCCGCCTCATCGGCGCCGAGCTCGTCGGTGCACGACCGCCCCGAGGGCGGCGTCGAGGTGTCGGTCCGGATCGGGCCCGCCACGGAACCCGGGCGCGCCGCCGCCAGCCAGCCGACGAACTCAGACACGATGGGAAGCGATGAACACGCCGAACACCCAGCTGCGCGTGCTCCTGGTCGATGACCACGAGCTGATCCGGCACGGCCTCGCGACGGTCTTCGCCGCCCAGGACGTCGACATCGTCGGTCAGGCAGGCACCGTCGCCGAGGCGCTCGTCCTCTACGCCGAGCACCGCCCGGACTCCGTCGTCACCGACCTGCAGCTGCCCGACGGCACCGGGCTCGACGTGGTGCGCAGCATCCGCCGGACCGACAAGGACGTCGGACTGGTGGTGCTCACCATGCACGCCGGGGACGAGCAGATCTTCGCCGCCATGGAGGCCGGCGCGTCCGCCTTCGTCGGCAAGGACGCCCCGTCCTCGGAGGTGGTCAAGGCGACCCGGCACGCGGCCGTCGCGCCGCGCAGCTTCATGAGCACCGGCCTGGTCGGGGCGATGATGCGCCGTACGGGCGGGCCCTCGACCCGGCTCTCCGATCGCGAGCTCGAGGTGCTGGGACTGCTGGCGGACGGCCTCGGCACCAGTGCGATCGCCGCCAAGCTCTTCATGAGCGAGTCGACGGTCAAGTCGCACATCGCGCAGATCTACCAGAAGCTCGGCGCCACCAACCGGGCCCAGGCGCTCGTGACGGCGATGCGCAGTGGTCTCCTGTCCAGCATCCCGCAGCGTCCCGACACCTCGCCCGCCGGGCGTCTGAGCACCGCTCGGACGGCCGGTGAGCCATCGGGTTCGTCAACGGGCTGAGTAGTCCGAAATGACTACTCCGATGAATCCGATAAAACGATCACGCGCCCCGGTCCCATGGGCCATGATTTCTTGCATGAGGCGAACCGCCGTGGCCGCCTCTTCGAACCTCCGCATGGGGAAACTACAAGGAGAATCACAATGCAGGACTACCTCCGCATCATGCTCGCTGCTCAGAAGGCCAAGATGGACGAGCGCGGCGCCTCCGCCGTCGAGTACGGCCTGCTGATCGCCGGCATCGCCGCCCTCATCGTCGCCATCGTGTTCGTCTTCGGTGGCGCCCTGTCGGGCGTCTTCCAGGACACCTGCGACTCGGTTGCCGGTACCGCGAACTGCTGATCCACAGCTCAGCCTGACATCGGTGGCCGCGATCCTTCGGGTCGCGGCCACCGCTGGCATTCTCCCCCCGAAATCAGACGGAGCACGTCATGCTCGACTACCTGTTCATCGCCCTGCCGGGGCCCTCGCGCGTCGTCGCGCCCACGAGGACGAGCGTGGCGCCTCGGCCGTCGAGTACGGCCTCCTCATCGCCGGCATCGCGGCCCTGATCTCCCTCGTCGTCTACGCCTTCGGCGGTGGCGTCGGGTCCCTCTTCACCGACACCTGCAACTCGATCCAGAACGAGCGCGGCCTCGGCAACTGCTGAGCCGCTCCCACCCGCCGGGCGATCGCGATCCTCTGCAGCGTCGTCGGGTGGCTGCCGAACCAGAGCTGTGACCAGGCCGGCGGTGACGGGTCGCCGAGCGACCTGAGCGCCAGCCGCCGCTGCATCGCCACGAACGCCGCCGCGTCGTCGGTGGCCCGGAGCGCGTCCACGTCCGCCCGGGTCTCGACGCGGCGGCTGATCCCGTTCTGGACCGGGCTCAGCACCAGGCCGGCGACGCCCACGAGGGCCAGGACGACCGGCACCACCGCTGGCTGCGACAGCCGCCGGGTCCCGAGCAGCAGTCCCAGGGCCCCGATGCCGGCAAGCGCCCCGGCGGCCCCGAGCGCCGAGCCGACCAGCACGTCCCGGTGTCGGGCATGGGCCAGCTCGTGGGCCACCACGGACAGGGCCTGGTCCTCGGGCAGGTCCTCCACCAGGTTGTCGTAGAGCACGATGCGACGGGTGCTCCCGAAGCCCGACACGTAGGCGTTGAGCGTCGTCGTACGCCGGGACGCGTCGGCCACCAGGACGTCCTGGACCGGCACGTCCTCCTCGTCCGCGAGCGCGAGCACCTGCGTCCGGAGGTCGCCGTCGGGCAACGACTCGAAGGAGTTGAACAGCGGCTCGACCAGGATCGGATAGCCGAAGGAGCCCAGCAGCACCAGCGCCCCCAAGGACGTCCCCGCCACGACCGGCCACGCACGCCGCCAGCGACGCGCCGTCCCCATCACCACGAGCACGACGAGCGTCGAGACCGCGACCGAGAGGGCGAGGCCCGTGACCAGGTCGAGCAGGAAGCTGCTCCACGGCTGGTTCGACAGGCCGTTGCGCCGCCGGTGCACCTGTCCCGCGACCGCGAACGGCAGCGTGGCCAGCCGGACGAGCACCGAGACCGTGAGGACCGCGAGCACCGCCCGCACCCACCACCGGCCACGCCGCGGGACCACGAGCCGCCGGGCCCGGCCCGACCACGCCACGCCCACGAGGACGACGAGGCTCACCGCCAGTCCGCACCAGCTCCAGACGCGGGCCCAGCGGCTGTAGGACTCGGCCCGGGAGATCTCGGCCGCGGTGAAGACGTCGCTCGGGGCAGGCAGGTCCAGCGGGCCTCCGGGGATCGGGTCCCACGGGACGAACGCCGCGGCCAGCACCACGAAGCCGAGCAGTCCGGCTGCGAGCACCGCGAGGGCGGCCGGTCGGGCCGGGTCCCCCTCGTCGGCTGCGCTCACGCGGCCAAGTCTGACAGTCGCTCCTGCCACCGCCGGACGAGCTCGGCCTCGTCGAAGCCCACGGACACCCGCAACGCGTCGTCGACGCTCCGACCGTGATCGACCGCCCGGTAGACGTCCGCCAGCGCGCCCTCCCCGCCTGCCTCGGCCAGCACGACGCAGGCGAGCCAGGCGCTCTCGTAGGCCGCCCCCAGGTGCACGCTGGCCGTGTCGAACTCCGCGGGGCCCGGCAACGCCTCGGGCAGCCCGTCGCGACGCACCTCGGCGGTGACCTGCGCGGCCTTCGCGGACTCGGGGAGGTCGATGTCTCGCAGGGCGACGTAGTCGGCGAAGCCCTCCAGCAGCCACAGCGGGAGGGCGCTCGACGCGGCGCCGGCGGCCACGTGCGTGGCCTCGTGGCTCATCACCACCTGGGCTCCCACGCCGCTCAGGCTCGCGAGCACCTCGGGGTTGATGAAGACGTGCACCGGGCTGTGCGGCCCCGTGGAGCCGTCCACGGCCCCCGTGACCGCGGCCACCGCGTCGTAGCGGCCCGGATCGGCGTCGAGAGCGCCATCGAGGCCTCGGGCGGAGGCCGGCACCTCCACGACCAGGGCGGGCCGCCAGTCCGGCAGCACACCGAGCACGACGGGAACGGCCGCCTGCGCCAGCCGGGCGACGCGGTCGGCCTCCCCTGACCGGTCGATGACGAGCACGTCGCTGGTGCGTCGCACCTCGACCGGTCCGGTCAGCCACACCGGGCTGCGGAGGTCTCCGCCACCGAGGTCGGAGATCGCGACGCGGTCCTCCTCGGCGACCAGGCCGACGCGCACCTCGGTGCGTGGTGTCGCCCACGTCGACGCCGAGCCGCCACGACGCCTCGATCGCGGCGTCCCAGGCCCCCGCGGCCGAGACCGCGCCCGCCTCGTCGACGTAGCGGAGCGAGAAGTCCTCGATGCCGAGGTCGGCCGCGTTCTCCACGACCGAACGCAGCAGCCGGGCGGCTTCGGTGTCCCCCTCGGGTGCCAGCGCTGCGGCGCCTGCGGCGTCCCCGGAGGCGACCGCCTCGGTCAGGTCGTCGAGCGTGCGGGCCGCGAGCGCCCCCTGGGCGCTCGACCCGGTGTTCTCGACGGGCGGCGCGACGTAGGAGTCGTCGGGCCGGGCCGACCACGCGACGCCCGCCACGACGAGCAGGACGACCAGCGCGAGCGGGACGAGGACCGGCCAGCGGGGGGACCGGCGGGCCCTCTGCGTCGTCGGGTCAGCCAGGGCGGACGGCGCCGACGTACGGCATGGAGTAGAGACCGGAGACGGTCACGCCGGTCCCCGGGTTGGCGGCGTGCACGATCATCCCGTTGCCGATGTACATGCCGACGTGGCTGATCGGGCTGTAGTAGAAGACCAGGTCACCGGGCTGCAGGTCGCTCGCCGCGATCCGCGGGCCCGATCCGAACTGGGCACCCGAGGAGTGCGGCAGACCCACGCCGGCGGCGCCCCAGGAGAACATGGTCAGACCGGAGCAGTCGAAGGCGCTCGGTCCCGCGGCGCCGTACACGTAGGCGTCGCCGACCTGGGCCAGCGCGGTCCGCACGGCGACCGCGGCGCGGCCGGAGGCCGGCACGTCCGAGGGGATCCGCGTGGTGCTGCTGCGGGAGAGGATCTGCTCGCGCTCCTCGGCCTTGAGGTCGGCCAGCAGCTCCTTGGCCTCGGCGAGCTTGGAGTCGACCGCAGCCTTCTCCTGGCGCATCGCCTTCTCGGTCGCGGCCACCTCGGCGGCGCGCTTGGCGGTCGCCTGGCGCCGGATCTCGAGGGCCTTGAGCTCGGTGGAGTACTCGGTGAACAGCTGGTCCTGCAGGTCGTTGAAGGCCGACATCGTCGACAGCTGACCCAGGAAGGCGCCGGGGTCCTCGGAGATGACGACCTGGCCGACGGCGGACAGCCCCTCACCCTGGTACTGACGCACGACGGAGTCCTCGACCTGCGCCTGGGCGGCGGCGAGCTCCTTCTGCTGGCGCTCCTGGTCGGCCTCGAGGGCCGCGAGGTCGCGACGCAGGTCGGTCAGCTCCAGGTTGGCGTCGTGATAGCGCTCCTGGGCCTCCTCCGCCTGGTGGTAGAGGCGGTCGACGCGCGCGGAGACGTCGTCGACGTCCGGGTCGGCCCAGGTGGGGGCGACGGGGACGAAGGCGGTCGCGGCGATGGCCACGATTCCGAGCAGGGTGAGACTAAGACGCTTCCGGCCGTGGGTCACGAGCGGTCGGACTCCTTGGATTGTCGTTACGCCGGCCGGGTGAGCTGACGGGTTCAGGCACGACTTGCCCTACGCCTCCTCCTCGGCCGCACGCGGCCGCCTGAGAGGCGATGCACCCCAGATGGGTTGGTTCCCCGGCTCCGATCGCGATCGTCCCCCGACCACGCTTCTCGGATTGAGCGCGGCGCCCGCGCGAGTCCCGAGTGGACCCACTTCCACGAGCACCTGAGCCCGAACCCTAGTAGGCCGCTGGTGACACCGCCAAGTTTCCGCACCGCATGCCTGGCATGTCGCGACCCACGATCTTGGATTTTACTTTCGCTTCCCGTCACTCCTGTCCCATCCGGCACAGGACGTGCGTTCAGGCGGATTCGATGACGGGCCCCTCCACCGCCTGGACCATCCGGAGCGGCGGCACCAGCCCCCCGGCGGCGAGCACGTCGAGGGCCCGCGTCTCGTCGTCGTCGAAGGTGAGCTCGTCGGGAGGCCCCAGCAGCACGGTCACCACGCAGTCGTGGCATCCGGGGCCGCGCACCACGCAGGTGTCGCAATCGATCCGTGTCGTCATGGGCGGCACGCTGCCAGGGGCCACCGACAGTGGCACCTCAGCGGCTGAGCAGGCCCACCAGCGCGGCAGCGGTGAGGGCCCGGGCGCCGTCCCGGGTGACGTCCTCGGCCACCGCCCGGTCGCTGGTGGCGACCACGACCACGCGCCCGGTCGGCTCGGCCGCGACGTACTCGCGGATGACGTCGTCGGCGATGACGCCCTCCGGGCTGAAGACCACCCGCACCCCACGCGGCGTCGGGACGACCGGTCGCGGGCCACCGGCCGCCGCGTCGAAGACGACGGTGACCTCGCACCGCGTGCGCGCCACCAGCGCCGCCACCCCGGTGAGGAGGCGGGTCCGCTGGACCTCGAGGGACGCCTGGGGCCAGCCCGTCTTGGAGACGTTGTAGCCGTCCACGATCAGGTGCACCCGGGGCAGTGCGAGGAGCTGGTCGAGCAGTGCCGGGCTGCTCGACGCCTGGGCTCCGGACGGTGCCCGGACGCCCTCCTCGGCCGCGTCCGCCTCCACCCGGTCCGCCGGAGCACCGGAGGTCGCCGGCAGCCCCAGCTCGCGCTGCAACCCGGCCGCCGCCTCCACCAGCGTGTCCAGCAGCAGCCGGGCCCGCATCGACGCGTCGTCGCGATCCGCGCGCGCGTCCCGCCGCCCTCGGGTGACGACCCCCTGGAGCTCCTCGGCCTGCGCCCGCCAGCGGCGGGCATCCGCCTCGGCCGACGAGGTCGCCGCCGCAGCGGCCGCCCGGGAGACGGCCAGCGCCTCGGCCAGGCCGTCCGCTCGCTCGCGGGCCGCCCGTTCGGCCGCGCGGGTCTCGCCGAGCTTGCGCCGCAGGTCGGAGTTCTCGTCCTTGAGCTTCTGGAGCGCCGCCCGGTGGCGGACCCGCTGGTCGCGCTCCGCTCCCTGGAGGGCCGACACCTGGTCCGTCAGCCGGGCCACCCGGTCCGAGGCCACCGCCGTCTCGACCGGATCGGCCTCCAGAGCGACCAGCACCTCCCCCAGGGCGGCAACCGCCCCCTCCGGCCGGACCAGCCAGAGCCGCGCAGCGACGCCTGCCGGTGCCGTGTCCACCGCGGGCTGGGCGGCCGCCAGGACCCCCACCCGGTCGCGGAAGTCCTCGTCGTCCAGCGCGGCGAGGATGGCGGGACCGCCGTGCCGGGCCCGACGAGCGACGGCGAACGTCGCCACCTTGCGCAGGCTCGCGGGCAGCCGGGGCACGTCGGGAAGCACCTGCGCGGTGAGCGCGACCACGCGGGCCTGCACCGCGGGCGGGAGCTGCTCCAGCGCCGGGAAGTCGTCCCGCGGCTCGGTGGCCGGCCCGGTCATGCCGGCGCCGGTCCCTCCCCAGGCGACGCGTGCGCCTGGCGCTCGACGACCTCGATCGCGTCGGAGCGCCCGCACCAGCGGCAGCGCACGGAGGCGACCGCCTCGTCCTGGACCTCGACGTCCTCGACCCGGTGGTCGCCGGCGAGGTCGAAGTGCCAGTACTCCGTGGTCCGCCGGGTCCGGGTGACGTCGAAGCGGGTGAGGTTGCCGCAGCCGCCACACCGCCAGCGCTGGGTCTCACCGGGGATCACGGGCACACAGTAGTCCGCGGGCGGATGCCCGCGGCCCGAGCGCGTCGGCCCCGAAATGTCGGCGCCGCCTCCTACCGTCGAGAACATGACGAGCACGGCTCTGGCCGCGTCCTCCCGGTGGGAGACGCAGCGCAGCTTCGACGAGCTGGGCCGGGCGCTGCGCGACACCACGTTCTGCGTCGTCGACCTCGAGACCACCGGGGGCTCGGCCGCGGGCGGCTCGATGATCACCGAGATCGGGGCGGTCAAGGTCCGCGGCGGCGAGGTGCTGGGCGAGTTCCAGACCCTGGTCAACCCGCACGAGGAGATCCCGGCGTTCATCGCCGTGCTCACCGGGATCACCAATGCGATGGTGTCCGACGCGCCGCCGATCGAGGCTGCGCTGCCGGCCTTCCTCGAGTTCGCCCGAGGGAGCGTCCTCGTCGCGCACAACGCGCCCTTCGACGTCGGCTTCCTGCGTCACTTCGCCCTGCTCCAGGGCCGCGGCTGGCCGCCGTTCGAGGTCCTCGACACGGCCAAGCTGGCTCGCCGTGTCATCACCCGCGACGACGCGCCCAACTGCAAGCTGTCCTCCCTGGCGAAGGCCTTCAACTCCTCGACCACGCCCAACCACCGGGCGCTCGCGGACGCGCGGGCGACCGTCGACGTGCTGCACGGGCTGATGGAGCGCCTGGGCGGGTTGGGTGTCCACACCCTGGAGGAGCTCCAGACCTTCACCTCCCGGGTGTCGCCCGCCCAGCGCCGCAAGCGGCACCTGGCCGAAGGGCTCCCCCACGCCCCCGGCGTCTACCTGTTCCGCGACGAGCGCGCGCGGGTGCTCTACGTCGGCACCTCCCGGGACCTCCGCACCCGGGTCCGCACCTACTTCACCGCGTCGGAGACCCGGTCGCGGATGGGCGAGATGGTGGCGATCGCCGAGCGCGTCGACGGCATCACCTGCGCGACCCCGCTCGAGGCGGAGGTGCGCGAGCTCCGGCTGATCGCCGAGCACAAGCCGAAGTACAACCGACGCTCACGGTTCCCCGAGAAGGTCCACTTCCTCAAGCTGACCCGCGAGATCTGGCCCCGGTTGTCGCTGGTGCGGCGGGTGCTCGACGACGACGCCGACTACCTCGGGCCGTTCTCCTCCCGCAAGACCGCCGAGAAGTGCCTGGCCGCGCTGCACGAGACGTTCCCGGTCCGCCAGTGCTCCGACCGCCTGGCTCGCGAGCCTTCCCGCGCGCCGTGCGTGCTCGCGGAGATGGGCCGTTGCCTCTCCCCCTGCGACGGGAGCGTCGACGTCGCGTCGTACGCCGCGGTCGTGCGCTCGCTGCGCGACACCCTGCTGAGCAACCCCGACGACGTGGTGGACGTGATCCAGGAGCGCATGGCCCGGCTCTCCCGGGACGAGCGGTTCGAGGAGGCGCAGGTCCATCGCGACCGGCTCAGCGCGTTCGTCCGCGCCGCCGCGCGCACCCAGCGGCTCTCCGCGCTGACGTCCTGCCCCGAGGTCGTCGCCGCCCGGCGCGAGGACGACGGGCGTTGGGCGGTGCACGTCGTCCGGTTCGGCCGCCTGTGCGCGGCCGGTGTGATCCCGCGCGGCGCCGAGGCCCACGCGTTCGTCGCCGGCCTGCTGTCGTCGGCCGAGACCGTCCGCCCCGGACTCGGTCCGGTGCCCGCCGCCACCGCCGAGGAGACCGAGAAGGTGCTCCGCTGGCTCGAGTCGCCCGGGGTCCGGCTCGTGGACATCGACGGGGAGTGGGTCTGCCCGGTCGGCGGCGCCAGCCGGCACCTCGTCCTGCACGACGCCGTGAACCAGTCCCGGCTCACGCTGGTGCCCTTCGACGAGCGGCGCGCGCTCCCGGTCGTCCACCGCCCCTAGTTCGACCCTGCCGCCGGCCTCGTTGGTCGAGCAGGTTGCGCAGCAACCGTGTCGAGACCCCACGCACTACCGTGACCCCATGATCACCGCCATCGTGTTCGTGAAGGCCGACGTCGCGCGGATCCCCGAGGTCGCCGAGTCGATCGCCGCGCTCGAGGGCATCAGCGAGGTCTACTCCGTCACCGGCCAGATCGACCTGATCGCCCTGGTCCGGGTCCGCAACCACGAGGACGTCGCGTCCGTCGTCGCCGACCGGCTCAACAAGGTCCCGGGCGTGACCTCCACCGAGACCCACATCGCGTTCCGCGCGTACTCGCGGCACGACCTGGAGTCGGCGTTCTCGCTCGGCCTGGAGTGACCCACCGGGCGAGATTTTGCCATTCGACCACGCCGGGTGGGCGCTGACACTTAGCGTTTGCCCGTGACTCCTCGACGCACTCTGAGGCCGCACCCGCGCCCCGCGGATCTCCTGGAAGTCCCTCCCGGACCGAATTTCCCACATAGGGTGACCCGGACTTTGTCGTTCTTCCAGGGGGATTCCGGGTGTCCATGCGCACGTCCAACCGTCCGCGCCGCCTCGCGGCGGCCGTCCTTGCTCTCGTCGGACTGAGCCTCGGGCTGCTCGTGCTTCCGGCTCCCGCGCAGGCGGTGGCACCCGACGCTCCGACCAACCTGAGCCCGGATGGCAACAGTGTCGACGTCATCCCGGTCCTGACCTGGGACAGGGTTCCGGACGCGACGACCTACCAGGTGGAGGTGTCGGCGAGCCAGCTCGTTCGCCACCACTCCGCTGTGGTCCCTCCCGAAGACCGTCAACCGCCGGGTGGTCCCGACCGTGCAGCTCCCGGTCGGCCCCGTGTACTGGCGGGTGCGCGCATACACCGGGACCGAGAGCGGTGCGTGGACCAGCGCGTCCTTCACGCGCGGCCCCCTGGTGGGACCGGAGCTCGTGTCACCGGCCGGGGGCGCTCCCCTGCCGCAACCCGACGAACCGCCACTGCTCACGTGGACGCCGGTCGGCGGTGCCACCGGCTACACGGTCGAGATCAGCCAGGACCACAACTTCACCGACGCCGGCCTCATCACGACGTACCAGACCAAGGCGTCGTCGTACGTCGTGCCGGCCCCGCAGGTGGCGACCACCTACTACTGGCGGGTCAAGGCCGCGGTCGGCACCGGCCTCTTCACGCCCGTGGTCCGAGGTGGGTGAGTACACACTCGCGGACCTTGGCAACGCCTCCCGGATCGCGCCGGCCACGAGACAGCACGATCGTCGACGACGCCGTGCTCGACTGGACGCCGATCCTCGGCGCCAAGACCTACGACCTGCAGATCTCGACGGACGCCAACTTCCTGACCATCGTGCACGCGCAAACGCGCCATCACCGGCACGAGCTTCGCGCGGCCGCGCACCCTGAACAACGACCAGTACTACTGGCGCGTGCGAGCCACCGATGCCCTCGGCAACGTCCAGGACTGGGCGGGCCGGCCGGTGTGGCGGTTCCAGCGGGCGTGGCCGGACCGCCCCGAGCCGGTGTACCCGGCGAACAACGCCACCGTGGGCGATCCCTTCTACTTCGAGTGGACCCCCACTCGTCTCGCCAGCCGGTACGTCATCGAGATGAGCCCTAACCAAACATTCACTCCTCCCAACCTCGGTCTCCACCTGCACGACCGTCAACACCACGTTCACCCCCGACTTCCACCCCGGACGCTGCATGCCCGGTGCGCTAGGGACCTACTACTGGCGCGTGTTCGCCTACGACGACTACGTCAACCCGCGGGCCGCAGACCGACAAGGTCGCGGCAACGGTGAGACGCTTCACTTACTCTCCCTCGTTGGTGCACCAAGAGTCACCGGCCGATGGTGCCACCGTGACCGTGCCCACGATGAGCTGGACGCCGCTGGCCGGAGCCGCGAAGTACAAGGTGACGGTCACCCCGCTCACCGCCGGCGGCACGAATGCCTCGATCACTACTGCGGCGACGTCCTACACCCCGCGCGCTCTCCTGACTCCTGGTCTGTACAGCTGGACCGTGCAGTCGGTGAGCGAGGACGACCGTCTGGGAAGTGCCCTGATCCCGACGAGCCAGCCGAGGTTCACCGTCGCGGCGCAGCCGACTCCCACGGCGAGCACCCCGGAGCCCTTGTCTCCGTTGGCAGGCAGCTTCGGACGCTTCCCGACGTTGCGCTGGACGCCCGGTGGTGGGCGCCGACAGGTACCGCATCCTCGTGCGCAAGGCGGGTGCCGTCGGTTGGTCGACCATTCCCGAGACCTTTGCCTACCCCGCCGGTCAGGACAAAAGCACCGACTTCTTGTCGCCCGACGACTACGAGTGGATGGTGGAGGCGTACATCGGCTCGACCCCGCTCGCCGGGAGCGCGGGTACAGGGGCTTTCACGATCGCGTCACTCTCGACCGTCACCGGTCAGCGCGCTGCCCTGACCGGGACAGCCATGGACGCGGACGTCTCGTGCCAGGCGACCCTTCCGTCGGAGTGCCAGAACCTTCGCCAGACCCCCGTGCTCGACTGGGACTCCACAACCCAACGCCGGCTCGTACATGCTGACCATCTCCTACGACCGGGAGCTCACCAACCTTACGGTCTTCACGACGCCCGTCAACTCATCCCGCTGGATCTGGGACGAGGCCTTCCCCGACAGTCAGGCGGGAACGGCGTACTACTGGTACGTCCGACCCTGTACCGCAGAGGGTGTCTGCAAGGGCTCGAGTACGCCGAACATGCGTTCAACAAGAAGAGCAACCCGGTCGCGCTGAAACTCCCCATCGCCGACGCGGTCGTCCAGGACGACGTCACTTTCACCTGGGACGACTACCTGCTGACCAACACCAACGCTATCCAGGGCGACTCCGCGCTGGCGACGAAGGCCGGCACCGAGGCACGTGAGTACCGCGTCCAGGTATCCAGCGACCCCAACTTCCAGTCCACGATCGAGAACGTCCTGGTCGACCAGCGGTCCTTCACGTCGTTCGCGAACACCTACCCGGAAGGCAACCTCTACTGGCGGGTCCAGGCCATCGACCAGTCCGCAACCCGCTCGCGTGGAGCGTCACGCGCACGTTCCAGAAGCAGTCGCCGCAGCCGACACTGACCAGCCCCCTGACCTCGGGCTCGGACTCAGTGCCGGGGAGCACTCCTCTCGAATGGCAGTCCTTGGCGTACGCCGGGTCCTACCAGGTCGAGGTGTACAGGAACGGCGACACCCAGGCCAACCTCGCCAACCGCGTGGTCAACGCGACCAGCACCCAGACGGCCTGGTCGCCGTCCTCGCCGCTGGAGGTCTCGACGCTCCCCTACGGTGGCGCGTGCGGCGGTTGGACGCCAAGGGCCGTACTGGCGCCTGGAGCGCGTGGGGGTCCTACACGGTCTCCGCACCCGCTCCCGCGCTGAGCTCCCCAGCAGATGGGGCCACCGTGCCCCCGAGTGAGGCGCTCTTCACGTGGCAGACGTCCGACGGCGCCGCCTCGTACCGCTTCGAGCGGCGGGTGGTCGGTGCGTCGAACGCGAGCGAGACCATGACGACGGCCGCGACCGCATGGGCAACGACGACCAAGATCGGGACGGCAGCTGGGAGTGGCGTGTGGTCGCCCTCGACAACGCAGGGCAGGCGCTCGGCAGCTCGCCCTGGCGCGGGTTCGTCGTCTCGGGCACCCCACAGGCGATGGAGCCCACCCGGATCGAGGGCTCGGGAGCGGTGGACACGCTGCTCACCAGCATCGACCCGACCTGGAACCTCTCAGGCGTCAGCAACCATTACCAGTGGCTTCGTAACGGAGGTGCCATCGCCGGGGCGACCAGCAGCTCGTACGTCGTCACCACGGCCGACCTGAGCAAGACGCTGACCCTGCGCGTGACGGGGATGCTCGCCGGCTACACAGACGGCGTCAGCGTCAGCAACGGGATCACCGGAGCGACCGCTCCTGCGCCGACCACCTCGAGCCCGCCGACCATCTCGGGGACGGGCCTGGTGGGCAGCACGCTCCAGGCGACGGCTCCGACGTGGGTCCAGGACGGTGTGGCGATGACGTACGCCTGGCTGCGCGACGGCGCCGTGATCTCCGGCCAGACCGGGCTCACCTACACCGTCACCAACACCGACGTCGGCAAGGCGCTGACGCTGCGGGTGACCGGGAAGAAGACCGGCTACACCGACGCAGTCGCGACGAGCAACGGCATCACCGGTGTGACCGTCGCACTGCTGACCACCTCGGCGCTGCCGAGCATCACCGGGTCCGGGCTGGTCGGCAGCACGCTGCAGGGCACGGGCCCGACGTGGAACCAGACCGGGGTGACCGAGGTCTACCAGTGGCTGCGTGACGGTCCTGCGATCTCGGGCCAGTCCGTCCAGCTACACCGTCACCAGCGCCGACCTGAACAAGCTGCTCACGCTGCGCGTCACCGGCAGCAAGCCCGGCTACAGCAGCACTCCCGTGACCAGCAATGGGATCACCGGCCTGCCGCTCCCGTCCCTGACCACGGCGGCGCCGGCCGCCATCACGGGTTCCGGCGAGGTCGGCACCGCGCTGCAGGGCACTCCTCCCACGTGGGACCAGCCCGGTGTCACGTCGGTCTTCCAGTGGCTGCGCGACGGCGTCGCGATCCCGGCCCAGACCGCCCTCACCTACACGGTCACCGCGACCGACATCGGCAAGGTGCTCAGCCTCCGGGTCACCGGGTCCAAGAGCGGCTACAGCGACACCGTGGTCACCAGCAACGGGATCGCGGGTGTGCCCCAGCCGTCGCTGGTCACCTCGGCGCCGGCCGCCATCAGCGGATCCGGCCAGGTGGGCAGCACGCTCCAGGGCACGGCACCGACCTGGGTCCAGGGCGGCGTCGCCGCGACGTACCAGTGGCTGCGCGACGGCACGGCGATCGCCGGCCAGACCGGCCCGACGTACGCCGTCACCGCGACCGATCTCGACAGGGTGCTCAGTCTCCGGGTCACCGGCAGCAAGAGCGGCTGGAGCGACACCGTCGTGACCAGCAACGGTATCCAGGCCACTGCCGGCCCCGCGCCTGTCGCGACGGTCGCGCCCAGCATCACGGGACACCCAGTGTGGGCAGCACGATCACCGCGAAGCCGGGATCCTGGACCCACACGTCGTCCTTCGGGTACCAGTGGCGTCGCAACGGTGCCGCCATCCCCGGCGCCACCGGGTCGAGCTACACGCTCGCCCCGCTGGACGTCGCGCAGCAGGTCACCGTGCTGGTCACGGCGGCGGCGGCCGGGCGCCTGAACGGCTCCGCTACCAGCGCCGCGGTCACGGTTGCGAAGGCGTCCTCCTCCACCACCGCTCCTCGCCAAGAAGACGGTCCCCGCAGGGAAGGCCGCCAAGCTCGTCGTCACGTGAAGGTCCCGGGCATCGCGGGACCTCGGCAAGATCAAGATCCGCGACGGTTCGAAGGTGATCAAGACCGTCACGCTCAGTGCCTCGAGCAAGGGCAAGGTCACCGTCAAGCTGACGAAGCTGAAGCGCGGCAAGCACAAGCTCACCGCGCAGTACCTCGGCGACGCCGCCACCAACGCGAGCAAGTCCGCGGTGGCCAAGCTGAAGGTCGGTTCCTGACCCACGTGGGTCAGCCGACTCCGGCACGAGCCCCGGCCGCCTCACAGGTGGTCGGGGCTCGAACGTGTCCGGCACCATCTCGCACTAATTTTGCCATTCGTCCGTGAGCGTCGGTCTCGACACCTAGCGTTTGCCCGTGACCTCTCGACGCGCACTCTTCGCTCTCGTCTCGGCCGCTGCGATCTTCTCGCTGCAGGCGACAGTGCTGCCCGCCGCCACCGCGCGCGCTCGGTGCGCCCGGCGGCCTGACCGTGACCAACAAGAACTCCAACACCCCGGTCCTGTCGTGGGCCAAGGTCAAGAAGGCGACCGGCTACCAGGTCCAGGTCGACAACGACCCCGCCTTCGCGATCGCCGGAGTTCTCGGCGACCACGGTCAACTACCGGGCCGTGCCCACCACCGCGCTGCGGCCGGGCCAGAACTACTGGCGGGTGCGGGCCACCCAGGGGTCCACCAACTCGAGCTGGACGGGGGCGACGCTGGCCGTCAGCCCGGTCGGCGTGCCGGTTCCCGTGTCCCCGGCGACAACGCCAGCTCGCCCAGCCCCAGAGCCCGCCGCTGCTGCGGTGGCAGGGCGCGCAGGGAGCCATGTCCTACACCGTCGAGGTGGACGGTGACGCCGACTTCATCGGCGCGAAGGTCTACACGACCAAGACCACCTCCCTCGTGGTCCCCGACCCGCTGGTCGCCGACGACTACTACTGGCGGGTGACCGCCGCCAAGGCCGCCGGCATCGTGTCGGTGCCGTCCGTCGCGTCCCGCTTCGTCATCATGCCGCTGGCTGCGCCCGCCCTGATCTACCCGCCCAACGACGTGAACCTCGCCGTCGAGGACGTCGTCCTCGACTGGGCACCCGTCGCCGGGCGCCAAGTCCTACGACCTCCAGGTGGCCACCGACTCAGGCTTCAACAACATCGCCCTCGCGTCCAGAACATCCAGAGCACGCGCTACTCGCCGCCCGCCTACGCTGACAACAACCAGTACTGGTGGCGGGTCCGCGCCGTCGACCTGGCCGGCCAGGCACGGCCGTGGACCGAGTCGCAACTTCGGCTTCAAGCGCGAGTGGCCGGACAAGCCCGGCGCGTGTTCCCCGCTGGGCTCGGCCGGTACCCCGCCGGCGTATGACCACCAGCCCGTACTTCCAGTGGACCCCGGTGCAGCACGCCAGCCACTACGAGCTGCACACGGCCAACGACCAGTACTTCTCCGTCAACGTCGGACCGTGCGACGTGACGCGGCACGACCTACACCCCGCGCAGACAACGCCGACTGCGGCTCCACACCGGGGCACCACCTTCTGGCGGGTCCGCCCGATCGACACCCCGTACAACGGCGCGGGTCTCCAGGGCATCTTCTCCGACCCTCAGGCCGTCCAGTGGAGCGGCCGGGGCCCGGTCGGGCACCCGTCCACGAGCTACCAGACCGTGACGGGTCTCAAGATCGCGATCACGGTCCGGCCCGGACAACGGCAACAACTGCGCCGACGACCTCTGCGACGGCGTCCCCACCACGCCGGTGTTCTCCTGGGACGCCGCAGCCCGGGCATCACGTACTACCAGGTGTACGTCGCGCAGGACGCCAACTTCACCACCACCGAGTGCCGACGTACAGCACGACCACGAACACGCGCTTCGCGCTCCGCTCCGGACAGACGCCACGACGCTCCCCGAGAGCCAGGCCGGCCAGCGTACTACTGGTACATCCGCCCGTGCAAGGCGCTCGGCTGTGGTCCCGTCGCCGGTCTCGCAGAACCCGCCCCTGCCCGGGGCCAAGGCCTTCCGCAAGGCGTCCCCGCGTGTGGCCGGCCTGGCGCCAGTCGACCCCTCGGCGTCCGAGATCACCTTCACCTGGAACGACTACTTCGACACCAACCGCGCCACGAACTGGCGCGGCGAGCTGAGCAACCAGTCGGCCAAGAAGTACCGCATCCAGGTCGACACCGACCCGTCGTTCGCCGGCCTCCTGGTCGACCGCGCGATCGTCGACCAGGCGACCTACACCGCCTTCGACCGCCTCTACCCGGAGGGCTCGCTCTACTGGCGGGTCCAGGCGCTCGCACGCGGACAACGGCCTGACCTGGTCGCCGGTGCGAGTCCTTCATCAAGTCCACGCCCGCGTGTCGCTCTCGTCGCCCCGCAACGGCTCGGCCGTTGCGGGCACCACGCCGTTCACCTGGCACGCGCAGGCGTTCGCCCAGTCGTACACGCTCGAGGTCTACAAGAACAACGACGCGGCCTTCTCCACCGCCAACAGGGTGTTCACCGCCACCGTCAAGACGCCGGCGTACGCCTGGAACCAGCCGCTCCCCGCCGACCCGACGCCGTACATCTGGCGGGTGCGCAGCACCGACTCCACGGGCAACCTCGGGCCGTGGTCGACGCCGGCGCGGTTCACCTCGCTGGGCGCCATCCCGCCGCTGGTGGCGCCCGCCAACGACGTGTGGCAGCCGACCGCCGGTCCGCTCTTCGAGTGGACCGAGGTCACCGGAGCCGCGACCTACGCCCTCGAGGTCCGGGTGCTGGGCGCGACGGCCAACTACCTCAGGGTGGCCACCGCCGCGACGGCGCACGCCCCCGTGCAGGCGATCGCGACCGGCTCACTACACCTGGCGGGTCACCGCGCTCGACGCCAACGGCAACTCGCTCGGCACCAGCGCGACCCGTCGCTTCCGGGTCGACGCCACCCCGCCGACGATCAAGAAGATCAAGCCGGCGTCGCCAAGCTCAAGCCGCAAGTCGCTGGTCACCGTGGTCTTCAGCGAGAAGGTCAAGGGCGTCACCAAGAAGTCGCTCTTCATCACCCCGGAGGGCAAGAAGAAGCCGCTGAAGGCCAAGGTCACGCTCAACAAGAAGAGCACCAAGGCCGTGATCGACGCCAAGACCGCGCTTCAAGCCGGGCACCTACGTCGTCCACGCGACGACCAAGATCCAGGACCTCGGCGGGGCAACCCCTTGAGCCGGCGGCGAGAAGCCCGTGCATTCGTCCTTAGGTTCCGCCTGTCGATTCCCGACCGGACATCGGTGAGCGCCTAGGGTTTCGTGCCGATGCCCCAGCGCCGTCTCACCCGTCCGGACGGGCCTGCCCTGCTGGCGCTTGCCGTCGGCGCGCTGGCGTGCTTGGCGACCCTGGCCTGGGTCGTCGCCGCGCTGGTGATGTCCGGTCGCGGGCTCGACCTGAGCGACGAGGGGTTCTACCTGCTGTCCTACCGCTGGTGGGACGACAACCCTCGGGCCTTCTCCGGGGTGCAGTACCTCTACGGCCCGTGGTTCGAGCTCTTCGGGTACGACGTGCAGGCGCTGCGGGTGCTCCGGCTCGTCACGGTGCTGGGCGCCAGCCTCGCCCTCGGGATCGCCGCGGCCCGCTGGACCCGGGCCACGGTCCGCGAGCACGTGACGACCGCCCAGTTCTTCGCGGTCGCCGCCCTGGTGACGGCAGCCGGCGGCATCACCTACGCCTGGCTGCCCCTCTCCCCCGGCTACAACGACGTCAGCCTGCTCGGCACCGTGCTCCTCGCGGCGCTGATGCTCGAGGCCGTCACCGCGACGATCCGCGGTCGTCGACTGCCGCGTGTGGATCGCGCTCGCCGGCGGCCCGGTCGTCCTGTCGATGCTGCTCGCCAAGTGGGCCTCCGCCGCGGCCGTGCTGGTGCTGATCGTCCTCGGCGCCGGGACCGCGCTGCATGCTGCTCCGCGCGCGCGGCTGGTGGCGCTTCCTGGGGGCCGCGTTGCTCAGCGTGGCGGTCTCGGTCGGCCTGCTGCACCTGTTCGTCCATCCGGTCGACGAGATCGTCGACCAGATGCTCGAGGTCTCGCGGCTGCTGACCGTCTCGTCGAACTCGCCCGCCGCGCTCCTCGAGTACTACCTGCAGACCACGCTCGACCTCGTGCAGGCCGGCTGGCTTGCGGCGCTCGTGGCGGTGCTCGTCTTCGCCATCATCGAGCTGACCGGCGTCCAGCGCCTCCGTCCGCTCGCCCTGGTCGCGCCGGCACTCACGCTCTGGATCCAGTGGCGGCAGGCCACCCCCCACGGCGGGACCGGCAACGTGCCGTCGTACGCCATCCCCCTCGTCGCGCTCTCGCTCGCCGCCGCGGTCAGCGGGGTGCTGTGGATGCTGGCCGCCCGGCTGCGTGGCGAGCAGGCGGCGGAGCGCCCCGGGCGGCGCCAGCGGCTGGCCCTGATCGCCACCACCGTCACCCTGGTCCTCCTCGCCGCCGCGCACGGCCTCGGCACCGGCAACGCGCTCTACTACATGGCCGTCAACGGCTTCGCGCTGTGGATGGTGCCGCTGGCGCGGGTGGCGGTCGGCCCGCTGGGGCGCGACACCGCCTACCGCTCGGCCGCGGTCGCCACCGCCGTCCTGGCCGCCGGGCTGTGCAGCTGGGTGGCCGTCGACGGGCTCCTGCACTTCCCCTACCGGATGGACACCTACGCCCTCGCCACGACGCCGCTCGCCACCGGCTCCACGGGCGAGCTCGAGGTCAACGAGGCGTTCGCCTCGCAGACGGAGGCGCTGCGGGCGGGCCTGGCGGACGAGATCTCCCCCGCCGGCCGGCCGATGATGGCCTTCGACGAGATGGCCGGCCTGGTGCTGCTGCTCGACGGCCGCCCGGTCGGTGAGGCGTGGTACTCCGCCACCGACCTGCCCCGGTCCGCGGCGGGTATCATCGCGACCTGTTCCGAGCCCGGTTGGTGGGGCGAGGAGCGCGGTCCGCTGGTGCTGATCCGCCGGGCCGCCGCCGAGAGCGACATCGAGGCCATCCGCGCCTGCGGCTACGACTTCCCGGCGGACTTCACCTCCCTCGCCGTCCCGGGCGGTCCTCCCGGAGTCGGCGTCTACGTCCCGAAGACAGAGAAGAGCGCACCGTGACCGACCGGACCCGTCAGCTGGTGTCCATCGTGGTGCCGGCCCTCAACGAGGGCCCCAACATCCCGGCCCTGATGGCGCGCATGGACCGCTTCGTCGAGCTCAACCCGGCCTACGACTTCGAGCTGGTCGTCGTCGACGACGGCTCCACCGACGACACCGTCGACGCGACCGTCCAGGCCGCCGCCGGCCACGCCTTCGCCACCAACATCGTGCGCCTCGCCCGCAACTTCGGCGTCCCACCAGGCGATCTCGGCCGGCTTCCACGCCGCCACCGGGGACGCCGCCATCGTGATCGGTGCCGACGCCCAGGAGCCGGTCGAGCTGGTGACCGATGTTCCTGGACGCGTGGGAGGCGGGCAGCGACGTGGTGTGGGGCGTCCGCCGCACTCGCGTGGGCCGCAGCCGCCGCGCCGAGCTGCTGTCCAAGACCTTCTCCTACCTCTTCACCCGGTTCGCCCGGCTGGACAACTACCCGCCGGAGGGCCCGTCCGGGATGCTCATCTCCCGGCTGGTCATCGACCAGGTCAACCAGATGCCCGAGCGCAACCGCAACGTGATGGCCCTCGTCGCCTGGCTCGGCTACCGGCAGACCCGGGTCGAGTACGACCAGGAGGAGCGCCAGCACGGGGAGTCCCGCTGGACCCGCGCCAAGATGATCCAGCTGGCGGTCGACTCGATGCTGCAGTTCTCCTCGATGCCGCTGCGCGCCTGCGTGTACGCCGGCCTCGCGTTCGCCGTGCTCGCGGTGATCTACGCCGCGGTGCTGGTCGGCCGCACCCTGGCCGGCGTCGACACCCCGTCCGGGTGGCCGACCCTGCTGGTCGTCGTGGTGCTGCTGGGCGGGGTGCAGCTCGTGATGATCGGGATCGTGGGAGAATATCTGTGGCGCGCGGTGGACGAGGTCCGCCGGCGCCCCCTCTATGTCGTCCGCGACGTCCTGCGCGTCCCCCACTCCGTCGAGAAGGAGCTCTCATGAGGACCAACCGAAGCACTGTCCTGGTCACCGGTGGCCTCGGCTACATCGGCAGCTACACGGTGCCCGAGCTGGTCGAGCGCGGCTGGCGGGTGCGGATCCTCGACAACAACTACCGCTCCGACCCGCAGGTCGCCGAGGATCTCGCGAAGCTCGAGGGCGTCGAGATCATCGAGGGCGACGTCCGCTACCCGGCGGCGGTCATGCAGGCGATGCGCGGCTCCGAGGCGGTCGTCCACCTCGCCGCGATCTGCCTGAACAAGAGCATCTCCGACCCCACCGAGAGCTCCGACGTCAACCTGATGGGCACCCAGAACGTCCTCGAGGCGGCGGCCGCCCACGGCGTCAACCGGTTCGTGTTCGCCTCGTCGGCGTCGGTCTACGGCAACCCGACCAGCCTGCCGATGACCGAGGCCGACAAGCTCGAGCCGATCACGCCGTACTGCATCGCCAAGCTCGCCAGCGAGCAGCTGCTGTCCTTCTACGGCACGCGGACCGGCATGTCCTGGGCGGCGCTGCGGTTCTTCAACGTCTACGGTCCCGGCCAGCCGGTCGACGCCTACTACACCTCGGTGATCGTCAGCTTCCTCCGCCGGCTGATGGCCGGCGAGGCCCCGGTCATCGACGGCAGCGGCGAGCAGTCGATGGACTTCGTCTACGTCTCCGACGTCGCCCGCTCGGTCGCGATGGCCCTCGACTCCTCGTCCAACGGGATGGTCTTCAACGTCGGCACCGGCCAGCAGACCAGCATCAAGCAGCTCGCGCTGCTGCTGATCGACGCACTCGGGGTCGACCTGGAGCCGACGTTCCGGCCGCGCGAGGTGCTGGTCAGCCAGCGCGAGGCCTCCATCGACCTCATCGGCGAGCACCTCGGCTGGAAGCCCGAGGTCGGCATCGAGGAGGGTCTGGCCACGGTGGTCGACTGGGTCAAGAACATGCCGCACGCCGACTCGCCGCGCTGACCGTGTCGCGATGACCGACCAGCCCGGTGCCAACCCCTACAACCCGCTCGCGTGGTTCGTCGGGGAGCCCGAGATCGGTGAAGGCACCTGGATCGGGCCGTTCTGCCTCGTCGACGGCTCGGGCGGGCTGACCATCGGCGCCGGGTGCGACCTGGCGGCCGGGGTGCACGTCTACACGCACTCCACCGCGCGGCGGTGCGTGACCGGCCGTGCGGTGGACACGGAGCGAGCCCCGGTCGTGATCGGCGACCGCACCTTCATCGGCGCCCACAGCGTGGTGCTCATGGGCGTGACGATCGGCAGCGGCTGCGTGATCGGCGCCGGGTCGGTGGTCACCTCCGACATCCCCGACGGCGCCTGGGCCGTCGGGTCCCCCGCCGTCGTGCGCGGCACGGTCGACCCGCTGACCGGGGACTGCCTGCCGAGCCGTTAGGGCCCCGCGGTCATGCCGAGCCTTCCTGGATGTCCAGGAACATCGAGAACAGCAGCAGCTGGAAGCCGGTGAGCAGCGGGCCGACGCACAGCACCACGGTGCCCGCGCTCGCGACCGGCGGCCCGAGGGTGTTGAGGATGATGAAGATGCCGACGGCGGTGCCGAACGCGACCAGGGCCAGGCCCGAGAAGAGCAGCAGCGCGACCGGGGAGAACGACTGGAGGACGTACTTCCACCAGATCCGGTGCCAGAAGCCCTTGAACAGCCGCGCGAACATCCGCGGCGCGGCCGTGTGCAGCTTGAGGCCGGAGACCTCGTCGCCGTACACCGCCGGGATCGGGACGTCGCGCGCCCGCACCCGCAGGATGTTCAGGTTGACGAGCAGGTCGTTCTCGAAGTCGTAGCGCTTCGCGATCCGGTCCAGGTCGAGGGGCTCGAGCGCCGAGCGGTGGATCGCGGTGTAGCCGTTGAGCGGGTCGAAGAGGTTCCAGTAGCCCGAGGCGGCCTTGGTCATGAACGACATCACGATGTTGCCGACGATCCGGTAGCGCGGCATCCCCTCGAACGTCCCCGGCCCGTAGAACCGGTTGGCCTTGGTGAACTGCGCGGTGCCGTCGGCGATCGGGTCCAGGAGCGTCGGGAGGTACGCCGGGTCCATCTGCGCGTCGCCGGCCATCACGACGGAGACGTCGGCGCCCAGCTCGAGCGCCCGCCGGTGCCCCGCGAGGATGGCCCCGCCGACGCCCTGGTTGACCTCCAGGGTGATCACCTCGGCGCGCGGGTCACCCACCGCCCGGGCCGCCTCGGCGGTGCCGTCCGGGCTCGCGTCGTCCACGACGATGATGTGGTCGACGAGGTCCGGGGACGTCCGGATGACGGTGCCGACCAGGCGCTCCTCGTTGTGTGCCGGCACGACGACCGCGACCCGCAGGTCTCTGTACACGCGGCCCCCTGGTTGCTGGCGATCGACTCGGAACGGCTGACCGGCTCGGGAGCCTACCCGCAGTAGCCTTCGGCCCGTGGACTGGCTCGCGGATCATTGGCTCGACGTGTTCGGCTGGTGCGGGAGCGCGCTCCTCATCGTCTCGCTGCTGCAGACCAGGGTGCTCCGGTTCCGGATCCTCAACCTCTGCGCGTCGCTGAGCCTGATCGTGTTCAACGCCCTGGTCGGGGTGTGGCCGATGGTCGGGATGAACATCGCGACGTCCTCGATCAACCTCTGGTTCATCGCCAAGATGCTGCGCGACCGGCACGACGAGACCGCCTTCGAGGTGCTCCAGGTCGGCCCGCGGGAGGCGTACTTCCAGCACTTCCTGAGCGTGCACGCCCGCGACATCGCGAAGTTCTACCCGGCGTGGAGCGGCGCCGAGGAGGAGGACCTCGCCTTCCAGGTCGAGAAGGGCGACGAGACCGTGGGGATCGTGCTGATCCGCCCCGACGGGGACGTGGCGCGGGTGATGCTGGACTACGTGACCCCCCGCTACCGCGACTTCTCCCCCGGCGAGTTCGTCTGGCGGCGTGCCCCCCGGCTGCGCGAGCGCGGCTTCCGGACCGTCGTGACCCCGCCGGACATGGTGGCGCCGTACTACGACCGGCTCGACGCCGGCTTCCGGCGCGAGGGCGCGTCGTACGTCCTGGAGCTCTAGGACGAGGACGCAGCGACCCACCGGTGGAGCAGCGCGGCGGCCGAACCGTCGTCGACCGCGGCGCGGGCGCGCTCGAGGCCTGCTGCGAGCCGCGTCGCCACGTCCCCGGGCTCGGCGGCGTGCACGGCCAGGGCCGCTCCGGCGTTGAGCAGCACCGCGTCGCGGACCGGTCCGGCCTCGCCGTCCATCACCCGGCGGACCACCTCGGCGTTGTGCGCGGCGCCGCCGCCCCGCAGGTCCGCGGTGGTGGCCGGCGCGAGACCCAGCGCCGCCGGGTCGACGGTCGCCGTCTCGACCACACCGTCGTGGACCGTCCACACCGACGACGTCGTCGTGGTGGTGAGCTCGTCCAGGCCGTCGTCGCCCCGGAACACCCACGCGTCGACGCCCCGGCCGGCGAAGACGCCCGCCATCACCGGCGCCATCCGCGGGTCGGCGCAGCCGATCGCCTGGGCGGCGGGCCGGGTCGGGTTCGTCAGCGGGCCGAGGAAGTTGAACGTCGTGCCGATGCCCAGCTCCCGGCGGGCCACCGCGGCGTGCCGCATCGCGGGGTGGAACGCGGCCGAGAAGCAGAAGGTGATGCCCGCCTCGCCGGCGACCTCGGCCACCCGCGCCGGCGTCAGGTCGAGGCGGATCCCGAGCGCCTCCAGGACGTCCGCCGAGCCGGACTCCGACGACGCCGAGCGGTTGCCGTGCTTGACCACGGTCGCACCGGCCCCGGCGGCCACGATCGCGGCCATGGTCGAGATGTTGACCGACATCGACCGGTCCCCGCCGGTGCCGACCACGTCGAGCAGCCGGCCGGGCACCGAGATCGGGTTGGCCGCCGCGAGCATCGCGTCCGCGAGGCCGGTGACCTCCTCGATGGTCTCGCCCTTGGACCGCAGCGCCACGGCGAAGCCGGCGATCTGCACGGGAGTGGCGTCGCCGGCGAGGATCTCGCTCATCGCCCAGGCGGCCTGGGCGGCGGTCAGGTCCTGACCGGCGACCAGCGCGCTCAGGACGTCGGGCCAGGTGGTCACGGTCAGGTGGTGGTCTCGACGCGCTCGACCGCCGTGCCGGCGCGCGAGCGCAGCAGCGCGACGACCGAGTCGGCGAGCAGGATCGGGTCGATCGGGTGGGAGACCGTGGACTCCGCGCGCGACCAGGTCGCCAGCCAGGCGTCCTGTGGGCGGCCGATCAGCACCAGGATCGGCGGGCACTGGTAGATCTCGTCCTTGAGCTGCTTGGCGATGCCCAGCCCGCCCGCGGGCACGGCCTCGCCGTCGAGGATGGCCAGGTCGACACCACCGGCGTCCATGTTCGCGATGACCACGGGCTCGGTCGCGACCTCGACGTACGTCACCTCGGGCAGGTCCGGGTGCGGGCGCCGGCCCAGCGCCAGGATGACCTGCTGCCGGGTGTTCACGTCGTCGCTGTAGACCAGCACCCGGAGGGGCGTCTGCTTCGAGGTCGAGGTCGGGTCGCTCACGCCGGCGATGCTACCGCTCGCGACTCTCGAGCAGATCGAGCCGTCGGTCCTCACGAGCCGCCTCGCGCATCGAGGCCCGCGCCCACTGCACGAACAGCACCAGGAAGAAGACCAGGCCGACCAGGTCGCCGGCGCCCCAGAGGATCCCGCCGGCCAGGTGCTGGTCCTCGAGCGCGGGCGGCAGCCAGGCACCCATCGGCCCGGCCCGCAGCTCGGCGTACCACTCCCCTGCGAGCACCGTGGTCTGCCCCATGATCGTGACGCCGAGGAACGCGTGGAACGGCAGCGTCATCAAGACGATGAGCACCCGGAACGGGTAGGCCACCCGACCCGGCACCGGGTCGACCCCCATCAGCGGCCAGAAGAACAGCGACCCGATCACCACCAGGTGGACGTGCGTCCAGTCGTGGAGGAACGGCGAGCGCAGGGTCGCGGCGTACCACCCGGAGAAGTACAGCGCCCACGGCGAGATCACGAACAGCGTCAGCGTGAGCGGCGGGAACGTCAGCACCTTGCGCGACCCGCGAGTGCAGCGCCACCAGCAGCCAGCCGCGCGGCCGCCGCGGCAGCGTGCGCAGCGCCAGCGTCACCGGCGCCCCCAGGGCCAGGGCGAGCGGCACCACCATCGTCAGGGCCATGTGCTGCACCATGTGCACGCTCAGCAGCGTGGTGTCGTAGGCGCCGATCCCCGACGACGTCACGAAGAGGAACACGCCCATGCCGACCACCACGAACGAGAAGGTGCGGCCCAGGGGCCAGCGGTCGCCGCGGCGGTGCAGGACGGCCACGCCCACCAGGTAGGCGCCGGCCACCCACACGGTCAGGATGAAGAGAAGGGGCTCGATCCCCCAGGTCGAGAACACCCGTCCGAGGGTGAACTCCGGGAGGTCCGGGACCGCCTCCATGGGCGCGCGGATCACGATGTGAAGAATATGACCGCCCTGGGCAGGGGGTCGGGGTGGCCACAACCGCCAGGACCGACATAATGAGCCCGTGGCGACTGCAACAGCGATCCCGGCGTCCCGCCTGCACGGGCACCACGACCGACCGAGCATGGTCAGTGTGGGCACCATCATCTGGCTGTCCAGCGAGCTGATGTTCTTCGCGGCCCTGTTCGCGGCCTACTTCACCATCCGCGCCGTGAGCCCGGATCTCTGGGCCGGCTCGACCGAGCTGCTCAACGTCCCGTTCGCGACCGTCAACACCATCATCCTGGTGCTGTCCTCGGTCACCTGCCAGCTCGGCGTCTTCGCCGCGGAGCGCGGCCAGGTCGGCCGCACCGGCTCGATCCTCAACGTCGGCGGCTGGGGCCTGCGCGAGTGGTTCGTGCTGACCTACATCATGGGCGCCGTCTTCATCGGCGGTCAGACCTTCGAGTACACCGAGCTGGTCCACGAGGGCCTGACCATCCCGAGCTCGGCGTACGGCACGATGTTCTACCTCGCCACCGGCTTCCACGGCCTGCACGTCACCGGCGGCCTGATCGCCTTCCTCTTCGTGCTCGGGCGCACCTTCATGGCTCGCAGGTTCACCCACGAGCAGGCCGTCAGCGCGATCGTCGTGTCGTACTACTGGCACTTCGTCGACGTGGTCTGGGTCGCCCTGTTCGCCACCATTTATCTCATCCAGTAGTGCCGTTTTATCTCCACAAGTAGTCTAGGTTTATCGACGGATTGGACCCGAGGTGCGCTTCCTGAATCGTTCCGCAGGTCGCTTGTCCCGGCATCGCCGGAGCAAGCTGGCCGGCCTGGTCCTGATGCTGCTCGCGCTCGTCGGGACCGGGACGGTCTACTCGGCGTTCGCGCCGGCCTCGGCCGAGCAGGCGGAGACCGACGCCGAGATGGTGGCCAAGGGACGCGAGCTCTTCCTGGTCGGCTGCTCCTTCTGCCACGGCGCCAACGGTGAGGGCCAGCAGACCAAGCGCGGCGACGCCCTCGGGCCCACCCTGGTCGGCGTGGGCGCCGCCGCCGTCGACTTCCAGGTCGGCACCGGCCGGATGCCGGCCGCGCAGCCCGGCCAGCAGATCCCGAGCAAGCGCCTGGCCTACAGCCAGGAGGAGATCGACGCGCTGGCGGCGTACGTCGCCACCCTCGGGCCCGGCCCGGCGATCCCGACCGAGGAGCAGTACAGCACCGCCGGCATGACCGACGAGGAGCGCGAGGAGGCGGTCGTCCGCGGCGGCCAGATCTTCCTGACCAACTGCACTGCCTGCCACAACTTCGAGGGCTCGGGCGGCGCCATGCCAGAGGGCGGCTACGCACCCAAGATCCGCGGCGTCGAGCCGCGCCACATCTACGAGGCCATGCTCACCGGGCCGCAGGGCATGCCGACGTTCTCCAACGGCACGATGCCCCCCGACGCCAAGCGCGACGTCATCGCCTACCTCGAGTCGCTCGAGGCCAACCCGGGGTACGGCGGCTTCGGCATGGGCGGACTCGGGCCCGTGAGCGAGGGGCTCTTCGCCTGGATCCTCGGGATCGGCTCGTTGGTGGGCTTCGCGGTGTGGATCGCCGCCCACACCACGCGCACGCAGAAGACCCCCGCCGCAACGACGGCCGTCGAGGAGCAGGCATGACCGATCTCGAGCCCCGCACGGCCGGCGCCCTGGCCGCGCCCGACGACGAAGCGCCCGGCCTGCCCGCGCACACCTGGCGGCCCACCGACGTCGACCCGAAGGCCGAGAAGCGCGCCGAGCGTCAGGTCGCCACCCTCTTCGTGCTGTCCATGGTGTGCGTCGTGCTGTTCATCGTCGCCTACTTCACCATCGACATCGGCGACAACCACGACACCGCGGCCGGCCTCGGGGCGTCCACGCTCGCGCTCGGCGGCACCCTCGGGCTCGCCCTGCTGTTCATCGGCGTGGGCGTGATCCAGTGGGCCCGCAAGCTGATGGGCGACCACGAGATCGTCGAGATGCGGCATCCCGCCGTCTCCTCCGACGAGGACCGCGCGAGGGTGATCGCGGACCTCACGGCCGGGGCCGAGGAGTCGGGCATCGGCCGCCGTCCCCTCCTGCGCAACACCATGCTCGGGGCGTTGGGCCTGGTCGGGATCACCCCGATCATCGCGCTCCGCGACCTCGGCCCGCTGCCCGGCGACAGCCTGATGCACACGGCGTGGCGCGCCGGCATGCGGGTCGTCGTCGACGTCCTCGGCACACCCATCAGGCCCGAGGACCTGGAGTTCGGCACCCTGGTCAACTGCCAGCCCGCCGACATCTACGCGCTCGACGAGGAGGGCGAGCCGCTCTACGAGGGCGTCGACCTCCACGTCGCCAAGGCCAAGGCGTCGCTGATCATCGTCCGGATGGAGCCCGAGGCGATCATCCCCGGCCCCGGCCGGGAGAACTGGTCGGTGGACGGCATCCAGGGCTACTCCAAGATCTGCACCCACGTCGGGTGTCCGATCTCCCTCTACGAGCGCACCACGCACCACGTGCTGTGCCCCTGCCACCAGTCGACCTTCGACCTCAGTGACAGCGCCGCGGTGATCTTCGGACCCGCCAACCGCCCGCTGCCGCAGCTGCCGCTGGCCGTGGACGACGAGGGCTACCTCATCGCCCAGAGTGACTTCACCGAACCGGTCGGACCCAGCTTTTGGGAGCGTGACTCGTCGTGAGCCATCTAGACACCAGCAAGGTCGCGGACAGCAACCGCGGCTCCGCCGCCACCGCGCAGAAGCCCAGCAAGGTCGGTGCCGTCGCCAACTGGGCCGACGAGCGCCTCGGCCTGGCCACGGCCATGAAGAAGCAGATCCGCAAGGTCTTCCCGGACCACTGGTCGTTCATGCTCGGCGAGGTCGCCCTGTGGAGCTTCGTGGTCCTGCTGCTCACCGGGGTGTTCCTGACCCTCTGGTTCGTGCCGAGCATGGGCGAGGTGACCTACCAGGGCTCCTACGACGAGCTGCGCGGGGTCCACGTCTCCGAGGCGTTCAACTCCACCATGACGATCTCGTTCGACGTGCGCGGCGGCCTGCTGATGCGGCAGATGCACCACTGGTCCGCGATGCTCTTCATCGCCGCGATGATGGTGCACCTGCTCCGGGTGTTCTTCACCGGCGCACACCGCAAGCCCCGCGAGCTGAACTGGGTGATCGGCTGCCTGCTGCTGCTGCTCGGCACCCTCGAGGGCTTCACCGGCTACTCGCTGCCCGACGACCTGCTCTCCGGGACCGGCATCCGCGCCGCCGACGGCTTCATGAAGTCGATGCCGGTGGTCGGCACCTACATGTCCTTCTTCCTCTTCGGGGGCGAGTTCCCCGGTGAGGTCGATCATCCCGCGGCTCTACATCGTGCACGTGCTGCTCATCCCCGGGATCCTGCTGGCGCTGATCGGCGCGCACATGCTGCTGCTCGTCTACCACAAGCACACCCAGTGGCCCGGCCCCGGCCGGACCGAGCAGAACGTCGTCGGCTTCCCGCTGATGCCCGTGTACGCCGCCAAGGCCGGTGGCTTCTTCTTCATCGTCTTCGGCGTCACCGCGCTGATGGGTGGCCTGCTCTCGATCAACCCGGTGTGGAAGTACGGGCCCTACGACCCGTCCAAGGTGACGGCCGGCTCCCAGCCGGACTGGTACATGGGCTGGCCCGACGGCGCGCTGCGGATCATGCCGGGCTGGGAGTCCCACTTCCTCGGGTACACCCTGTCCTGGAACGTCTTCCTGCCGATCATCGTGCTGCCCGGCCTGATGTTCACGATCTTGCTGATGCTGCCGTTCGTCGAGTCGTTCATCACCGGCGACAAGCGGAACCACCACCTGCTGCAGCGGCCCCGCAACGCCCCGACCCGCACGGCCACGATGGTCGCGCTGATGACCTTCTACGGCCTGCTCTGGGCCGCCGGCGGCAACGACATCATCGCCATCACCTTCGACCTGAGCATCAACCAGATCACCTACTTCATGCGGGTGGCGGTGTTCGTCGGACCGTTGATCGCCTTCTACATCGCCCGACGCTGGTGCATCTCGCTCCAGCGGCAGGACAACGAGAAGCTCCTGCACGGCTACGAGACGGGCGTGATCATGCGCTCGCCCGAGGGCGGCTACTCCGAGAAGCACCTCCCGCTGCCCGAGGCGACCGCCCACGCGCTCGCCTCCCGCGCCCCGGACGAGCAGTTCACGGTGGAGTCGGAGACGGACGAGAACGGCGTGGTGGCTCCGCACTCGCGCAAGGCCCGGCTCCGGGCCGCGCTCTCGGCCAAGATGTACGCCGACAACGTGCAGCCGCCGACCGCCGAGGAGCTCGAGGAGGCGCATCACCACGCCGAGCACGAGCACCAGCTGCAGGCGCCGATGGACGGCGTCGCGGCCGACGGGCACCAGTTCGACGACCACCACCGGGCCGTCGAGGACGACACCCTGCGGCACTGACCCGGACGACCTGGACGCGTGGCTCCCCACGGGGGCCACGCGTTCGTCATTTCGGCTCCTCGCCCGGGTGCCCGTTACGCTGGACCCGCTCGCCACCGCAGGTCCTTCAGGGGGAACCCAACATGTCCGCTCGTCGCATCCGGGTGCGCCGCGCCGTCGTCGTGGTCGCCGTCAGCCTCGCGCTGGCCGGCTGCCAGAACGGCCCCTCCGTCACGGGCGACGACCAGGCGGTCGCCCAGGGCGACCAGCCGGCGGCCGCCGAGCCGCCCGCCCCGACGCCGGTCAAGGTCAGCACCCGGGTCGGCTCCGACGCCGGCGCTGTCCCGCTGGACCAGCCCGTCCGCGTCCAGGCCCGGGACGGCCGGCTGCGCTCGGTGAGCGTCACCTCCGACGCCGGTGACCTTCCGGGGACCCTGAGCGCCGACGGCGCCTCCTGGGTCGCCGACGGACGGCTCGAGCCCGGCACGACCTACCGCGTCGACACCGTGGCCCTGCGCGCCGACGGCAAGGAGCGTCGTACCCGCTCGTCGTTCAGCACCGTCGACCTGACCCTCGACGAGCAGACCTACCCCTCGATCGCTCCCCTGGCCGGCGAGACCGTCGGCGTCGGCATGCCGGTCATCGTCACCTTCGACGTGCCCGTGACCGATCGGGCCTCGATCGAGAAGCACCTCAAGGTGACCAGCGTCCCCCAAGCAGCGCGGCTCCTGGCACTGGCTGAGCGGCCAGGAGGTGCACTGGCGACCGGCGAAGTACTGGCAGGCCGGCACCGACGTCACCGTCGACGCCGACATCAACTCCATCCCGGCCGGCGCCGGCATCTTCGGCCAGGAGAGCCGTCAGGTCTCCTTCCACGTCGGCGACGCGGTGATCTCCAAGGTCAACGCCCAGACCCACCAGATGCAGACCTTCATCAACGGTCAGCTCGCGCGGACCACGCC
The DNA here is from genome assembly GCA_963713255.1 of uncultured Actinomycetota bacterium. Lineage (GTDB taxonomy): Bacteria > Actinomycetota > Actinomycetes > Propionibacteriales > Nocardioidaceae > Nocardioides. The sequence continues at coordinate 348,861 of CAVQLC010000009.1, read as the reverse complement.
GATCACGACCGGCAAGCCCGGCTTCACCACCCGCTCCGGGGTCAAGGTCATCATCGAGAAGTTCCGCGAGAAGCGGATGAACTCCGAGACCGTCGGCATCGCCAGCGACGACCCGGAGGCCTACGACATCGACGACGTCGAGTACGCCATGCGGGTCACCTACTCCGGGGAGTTCCTGCACGCCGCCCCGTGGTCGGTCGGCTCCCAGGGCTACGCCAACGTCTCTCACGGCTGCACGGGCATGTCCACGGCCAACGCCAAGTGGCTCTACGACCACTCCAAGCGCGGCGACGTGGTCGAGTACACCGGCACCGACCGCCCGATGACCCTCGACAACGGCTACGGCGACTGGAACGCCTCCTACGCCGACTACGCCGCCGGCTCCGCCCTCCGCTGACGACGCAGCCCCCACTCGCCGAGTCGGCGCAGATGGCGCGTCCACTCGGCGCAGATGGTCGGTCGAGTCGGCGCAGATGGCGCGTCCCGGAGTGTCGGTACGCGCGCCATCAGCGCCGACTCGGCACGCCATCTGCGCCGACTCGGCGTCGGGGTGGGTCAGTGGGCGTGGACGCCGCGGTAGAACTCGAAGACCAGGCCGCTCAGGGCGATGGCGCCGAGACCGATGCCGATGACCACGAGCCACCAGGCGGACATGGCCGTGCCGAGGGCGATCACCGAGAGGGTGAGGCCGCACCACAGCGGCCACCAGGAGTACGGCGGGAAGAAGCCCAGCTCGCCCGCCCCGTCGGCGATCTCGGCGTCCTTGCGGTCCTCGGGACGCGGCTCCATCTTCGAGGCGTGGAAGCCGAGGTAGACCGAGATCATCCCGGCCAGCAGCGCGGTCATGGTGAGGGCGGAGGTGCCCGTCCAGTCCTCGCTGAGGATCCAGTAGACCGGCGTGACCAGCAGGAAGAAGATGGTCGTGGAGATGAAGATCCAGGCCTCTTGCTTCACCGGTCTGTGCCCCTCTGGTCGTCGGTGTCGATGCGGTCGTCGAGCATCTCGGCGCGGCCGTCGACGGCCGGCGCATCAGCGAGCCGGCCCTCGCGTTCCGCGTCGTTGTGGTCGAGCTCCATCGCGGCGACCTCGGGGTGGTGCAGGTCGAAGGCCGGCGACTCGGAACGGATGCGGGGCAGCGTCTCGAAGTTGTGCCGCGGCGGCGGACAGCTGGTCGCCCACTCGAGCGAGCGACCCCAGCCCCACGGGTCGTCGGTCTCCACCAGCGGCGCGTTGCGCGAGATGTAGACGTTGTAGAGGAACGGCAGCGTCGACGCGCCGAGCAGGAAGGACCCGACCGTCGAGATCTGGTTGAGCGTGGTGAACCCGTCGCTGACCAGGTAGTCGGCGTACCGGCGCGGCATGCCCTCGACGCCCAGCCAGTGCTGGACCAGGAACGTCGTGTGGAAGCCGATGAACAGCAGCCAGAAGTGGATCTTGCCGAGCGTCTCGTCGAGCATCCGCCCGGTCATCTTGGGCCACCAGAAGTAGAAGCCCGCGAACATCGCGAACACCACCGTGCCGAACACGACGTAGTGGAAGTGCGCCACCACGAAGTAGGAGTCGGAGACCTGGAAGTCCAACGGCGGCGAGGCCAGGATGATGCCGGTCAGGCCACCGAACAGGAACGTGATCAGGAAGCCGACCGTCCACAGCATCGGGGTGTCGAAGGACAGAGATCCCCCCCACATCGTCCCGATCCAGTTGAAGAACTTGACCCCGGTGGGCACCGCGATCAGGAACGTCATGCCGGAGAAGAACGCCAGGTCGACGGCGCCGGAGACGAACATGTGGTGGGCCCAGACGGCGACGGACAGCATCGCGATGCCGAGGGTGGCGCCGACCAGGCCGACGTAGCCGAAGATCGGCTTGCGGCTGAAGACCGGCAGGATCTCGGAGACGATGCCGAAGAACGGCAGCGCGATGATGTACACCTCGGGGTGCCCGAAGAACCAGAACAGGTGCTGCCACAGGATCGGCCCGCCGTGCGAGGGGTCGAACACGTGGGCGCCGAGGAGCCGGTCGGCCTCCAGGGACAGCAGCGCGGCCGCGAAGATCGGGAACGCGATCAGCACCAGCAGGCTGGTGACCAGCGTGTTCCAGGTGAAGATCGGCATCCGGAACATGGTCATGCCGGGTGCGCGCATGCAGATGATCGTGGTGATGAAGTTGACCGCGCCGAGGATGGTCCCGAGACCGGCCATCCACAGACCCATGATCCAGAGGTCACCACCGACGCCGGGCGACCTGATCGCGTCGGACAGCGGCGTGTAGGCGAACCAGCCGAAGTCGGCCGCGCCGCTCGGGGTCAGGAAGCCGGAGGCGGCGATCAGGCCACCGAACAGGTACAGCCAGTAGCTGAGCATGTTCAGGCGCGGGAACGCGACGTCGGGCGAGCCGATCTGCAGCGGCATCAGCACGTTGCCGAAGCCGAAGAACAGCGGGGTCGCGAACAGCAGCAGCATGATCGTGCCGTGCATGGTGAAGAGCTGGTTGTAGAGGTGGTCGTTGACGACCTGCGAGCCCGGGAACGCCAGCTCGGAGCGGATGATCATGGCCATCAGGCCGCCCACCATGAACCAGATGAACGACGTGGTGAGGTACATCTTGCCGATGAGCTTGTGGTCGGTCGTCGTGAGGATCCGGACGACCTGCTGACCGAGAGGCTTGCGGATCGGGATCGACGCCTCGCGTGCGGCGGTGGCGGTCACTCGGACTCTCCTTCCTCGAGCTCGGCCAGACCGGCCTGGGTGTCGGCCTCGGCGCCGCCGAGGAGCGGCCGCTCGCTGACGTCGCCCTGCGCCTCCTTGTCCTGGAGGTAGGCGTCGAACTCCTCGCGGGTGACGACCTCGACGTTGAAGAGCATCCGCGAGTGCGAGACGCCGCACAGCTCGGCGCACTTGCCCTTGAAGCTGCCGAGCTTCTGGGGCGTGATCTGGAAGTGGTTGACCCGTCCGGGGACGACGTCCATCTTCATCAGGAAGCCGGTGATCCAGAAGTCGTGGATGACGTCGGGCGAGTGCAGCCGGAACTCGATGGTCTCGTCGACCGGCAGCACCAGCGTCGGCATGTACGACGCGGTCCCGACCTCGTAGACGTTCGGCGCCTCGACCGCTTCCTCGTTCGGGGTAGTTGAACGTCCACTGCCACTGCTGGCCCACGACGTCGATGACGTGGTCGGGGTCGGGGACCTCTTCGAGGATCGAGTTCTGGGCGTTGACCGTGTGGAAGAAGAACACCACGACCATGATCACCGGGGCGATCGTGTAGAAGATCTCGAGCGGCAGGTTGTAGCGGGTCTGCACCGGGATCTCGTCGTCGCTGCGCCGGCGGAAGGCGAAGCACGCGTAGAGGATCAGCCCCCACACCACCACGCCGGTGGCCAGCGCGGCCACCCAGCCCCAGCGCCACAGGTCGAAGACGTAGTGGGAGGTCGTGGTGTTGTCGCGCGCCGGCATGGCGAGGTTGTGCAGCTCCTCGGTGCCGCAGCCGGACAGGAGCACCGCGCCGAGGCCGAGGATCGCAGCCAGCACGAGGCGTCGCGCCCGGCGCGGATTCGGTCGGGATCGCACGCCCGCAGGCAGACCAAGCGGCACCACAGGGAGCCTCTCTCTCGAACGGCACTCGACACTCGTCACACTATCGGAATCACGCCCCGATCAAGTGGTGGGGTGGCCCTGTAGGTTCGGCCGTGTGAGCACCGGCCCGGACGCCGCGGGGACACCCGGGCAGGCCGTGTGGGACGCCGCGTCGGCGGAGGCCCTGCACCCCGTCGCCCGCGAGGCGCTGCTGGCCGCGCTCGACAAGGGGTACGCCGATCCCCGGCGCCTGCACGGCGCCGGTCGGTCCGCGCGGCTGCTGCTGGACAACGCCCGCGAGGTGGTCGCGTCGTGCCTCGGCGCGCGTCCCGACGAGGTGTCCTTCACCGGCAGCGGGACCGAGGCCGTGCACCGCGGACTGCTGGGCCTGCACCGCGGGCGGGCGCGGGACGGCCGCGCGGTCGTCCGCACCGCCGTGGAGCACTCCTCGGTCGCCCATGCCGTCGCCTGGGCCGGCGCGCCCGACGTGGTGGTCCCCGTCGACCGGGAGGGTCGCGTGGCGCCGCAGGACGTCGCTGCGGCCGTGGCGAGCGCCCCCGAGCCGGTCGCGCTCGTGGCGGTGCAGAGCGCCAACCACGAGGTGGGCACGCTCCAGCCGGTGGCGGCGGTCGCGGACGCGGTGCCCGGCGTACCCCTCTTCGTCGCCGCCGGCGCCTCCGCCGGCCGGCTGCCCTTGCCGGAGGGCTGGGCGGTGGCCGCCGCGTCCGCCCACAAGTGGGGCGGTCCCCCGGGCGTCGGGGTGCTCCTGGTCCGCAAGGGCGCCCGCTGGCGCAACCCGTTCCCCGCCGACGACCGCGTCGACGAGCGGGTGGCGGGCTTCGAGAACGTCCCCGCCGCCCTGGCCGCGGCCGCCGCCCTGCGCGCGGTCGTCGAGGAGCGCGACGAGGTGAACCCGCGGCACCACGCCCTCATCGACCGGATCCGGGCCGAGGTGGCGCGGCTGCCCGACGTCGAGGTGGTCGGCGACCCGGTCGCCCGGCTCCCCCACCTGCTCACGTTCTCCTGCCTGTACGTCGACGGGGAGGCCCTGGTGACCGAGCTGGACCGGCGCGGCTTCGGCATCGCCAGCGGGTCCGCGTGCACGGCCTCGACCCTCACCCCGAGCCACGTGCTGGCCGCGATGGGCGTGCTGACGCACGGCAACGTCCGGCTGGCCCTCCCGTGGCCCACCGAGGCGTCTCCCCTCGAGGACACGGAGGCCGCGGTCGACCGGTTCCTCGCGCTGCTGCCGGAGGTGCTCGTCGAGCTGCGCGGGAGGGTGGGGCTGTGAGCGAGAGCGAGAGCGAGATCGAGCTCGACTGCCGGGCGCTGCGCTGCCCGCTCCCCGTGATCGAGCTGGCCCGGCACCTCACCGACGTCGAGGTGGGCGAGCGGATCGCCGTCGTCACCGCCGACCCCGCCGCCCGGGTCGACGTCCCCGCCTGGTGCCGGATGAAGGACCAGGAGTTCGCCGGGGAGGACCAGGCCACCGACGGCACGCCGCGCTACTGGGTGCGCCGGCTGTCCTGAGCGGCTACTTGAGGTGCGGCGCGACGGCGGCGGCCGCGTCGGCGCCGTACGCCGTCTCGACGCGGGCGACGAACTCGGCCGGCGTGAAGGTGTACTCCTGGGTCCCGACCGTCTCGACGACGTACGCCGCGAGCACGCAGCCCACCTGGGCGGCGCCGGTGTGCGGCAGCCCCCACGCGAGCCCGGCCAGGAAGCCCGAGCGGAAGGCGTCCCCGACCCCGGTGGGCTCCAGGGCGGTGACCTCGGCGACCGCGGGGAGCTCGACGGTCTCGGCGCCGCGCTGCAGGATCCGGACGCCGGCGGCGCCGAGCGTGGTCACCTGGGTGCCGACGCGGTCCAGGATCTCCTCGCCCGACCAGCCCGTCTTGGACTCGATGAGGTGCGACTCGTACTCGTTGGAGAACAAGATGGTCGCGCCGTCGATCAGGGTGCGGATCAGCTCACCGTCGCTGAACGCCAGCTGCTGGCTGCAGTCGGCGATGAAGGGATAGCCGCGCTGGCGGCACTCCATGGTGTGGCGACGCATCGCCTCGGGGTCGTCGGCGCCGATCAGGACGTACTCCGGGGCGCCCACCCGGGCCACGATCGGGGCCAGCTCGATCAGCCGGGCCTCGCTCATCGCGCCGGGGTAGAACGAGGCGAACTGCGCCATCGTGGCGTCCGTGGTGCACACGAAGCGGGCCGTGTGGCGCGTCTCCGAGATGAGCACCGAGTCGCAGTCGACGTCGTGCCGCTCGAGCCAGGAGCGGTAGTCCGCGAAGTCCTCGCCGGCGGCCCCCACGAGGACCGGGCGCAGCCCGAGGCGGCCCAGCCCGAAGCACATGTTGGGCGCGACGCCGCCCCGACGGATCTCGAGGTCGTCGACGAGGAAGGAGACCGAGAGCTTGTCCAGCTGCTCGACCACCAAGGAGTCGGCGAACTTCCCCCCGAACCGCATCAGGTGGTCAGTGGCGATGGAGCCCGCGATCAGCAGCGACACGAGGGGGAAGACTACTAGTGGGTACCGTTGTGGCGGTCATCGGCGACGGATACCTTCGAGATCGTGGCCACCTCGAACCCCACCTCCCGGTCCGCGTACGACGAGTTCGCGAGCCCTCAGGAGATGTCGGCGGACTGCCGGGCCGTGGGCCGGAACCTTCGGCTCCCGCAGCTCCAGCGGGCCGCCCGGGCCGCCGTCTCCTCGGCGCCCAGCATCCACTACGAGGACTACCCGCGCGAGATCGCCAAGCGCGAGATCCGGGTCAGCGAGGCGGCCGCACGCCTGGCCAACGCCCTGCATCTCCATCTGGACTGACCACGCCCCATGCGGCCGGCGCTGCCGGACAGTTCCTCGTCGACCGGGCAACGAGAAAGCCCCCGTCCGTCGGACGGGGGCTTTCCTCGACGCGACCGGGCGGCCGGCGCCCGGTGCGTCAGTGGAACGAGTCGCCGCAGGCGCAGGAGCCGGTGGCGTTGGGGTTGTCGATGGTGAAGCCCTGCTTCTCGATCGAGTCCACGAAGTCGATGGTCGCGCCGTTGAGGTAGGGGACGCTCATCCGGTCCACGACCACGGAGACGCCGTCGAAGTCGGTGGTGACGTCGCCGTCGAGGGACCGCTCGTCGAAGAACAGCTGGTAGCGCAGCCCGCTGCAGCCGCCGGGCTGCACGGAGATGCGCAGCGAGAGGTCGTCACGACCCTCCTGCTCGAGGAGGCTCTTCACCTTGGACGCCGCGACCGGGCTCAGGTTGATCTGGTCGGTGCGGTGGTCGGTCTGAACCTGATCGGTCATGGTGGGTGCTCCCAGGGTTGGCTCGGTGCCTTACGTCGGTTCCAATGGTCGCACACCACGGGTTATTCCCCACGTCACCGGGACCAGGTCCTGGCCACCCGCTCCGCCAGCCGGGCGAGCGCGTCCGCGGGAGCCGCGAAGGCCTGCTCCTCCCCCACGAGATCCACCAGCGAGTACGCCGACTCGATGCCCAGCGCGCGCATCTCGCGGGACCCGACGAGGACCTGCCCGGCCAGGGCCACGCAGGGTCGCAACGCCTCGGCGGCGACCTGCGCCACGCCGTACGGGACCTTGCCGGAGCGCGACGAGAAGTCGAAGGCCCCCTCGCCGGTGAGCACCAGGTCCGCGGCCCGGGCGCGGCCGGGGAGGTCGACGGTCTCGGTGACCAGGTCGATGCCCGGGCGGCGGGTGCCGCCGAGCACGAGCAGCGCGAAGCCCAGGCCGCCGGCGGCCCCGGCACCCTTCTCCAGCGACGTACGACGGTCGGTGGCGGCCGCGAACGCCTCGAGGAGCCCGTCCACGGCCGGCAGCCGCTCCTCGCTGACGCCCTTCTGCGGGCCGAAGGTCTTGGTGGCGCCGAAGAGCCCGGTGAGCGGGCTGTCCACGTCGGAGGCCGCCACCAGGACCGCGTCACCGAGTCGCGCGCGGGCGGGGGCGAGGTCGACGGCGCCGATGCCGGCCAGCCCGGCGACGCCGCGGTCCAGCGGGGCGTCGGCCGTCGCACCGAGCGCGGCGAGCAGCCCCGCACCGCCGTCGTTGGTGCCGCTGCCGCCCAGCCCGACCACGACCTCGCGGGCCCCGGCGTCGACGGCGGCTGCCACCAGGTCGCCGACGCCGAGGGTGGTCGCCTCCTCGGCCCGCTCGCCGCGGGTCAGGTGCAGCCCGCACGCCTGGGCCGACTCGACGTACGCCCGGTCCCCCACGCGCAGCAGCGTCGCCGGCACGGGGTCGCCGAACGGCCCGCGCACGGTGACCGCCAGCAGCTCGCCGCCGAGCGTGCTGTGCAGCACGTCGACGAACCCCGGGCCGCCGTCGGCCATCGGGGCCAGGTCGAGCACGTCGTGAGGCGCCTGCCGGGCCCAGCCTGCGGCGATGGCGGCGGCGGCCTCCACGGCGGTGAGGGTGCCGGCGAACTTGTCGGGGGCGATCAGGACCCGCATCAGCCGGCCGACTCCTCGGTCCGGGCCACCACGTCGGCGACCACTCCGACGAGCGAGCCGGTGCGCTCGAAGGCCTGCCGCTGGCGGCGGGCGCCGCCACCGACCACGGCCAGCCGCTCGAGGCTCTCGTCGACGAACGCCCGGTCGCCGACGGCGTCCAGCACGGGTGCCAGGTGGTCGACCAGGGACGCGACGGCGTCCGCTGCCGGCACCAGCTCCCAGCTGCGGGGGTGCACCAACGAGCCGGACAGGCCGTAGCGCGCCGCCCGCCAGTGCGCCGCGCGCAGCAGGTCGGAGCGGACCGGGTCCGGGTCGGGCTCCGCGGCCGCCGCCGTCTCCACCAGGGCGCGGGCCAGGGCGGCGACCAGGACCGCGTCGTCGACGTCGGTGCAGGCGTCCGCGACCCGGATCTCGACCGTCGGGTAGGAGGCCGCCAGCCGGGCGTCGAGGTAGAGCATCCCGGGGTCGAGGGCCGCGCCCGTGGCGATCAGGGCCTCGGCGACCCGCCGGTACTCCGCCGCCGAGCCGTACGGCTCGGCCTGCCCGGTCACCGGCCACCGGCCCCACACCTGCTGGCGCCAGCTCGCGTAGCCGGTGTCCTCGCCGGAGGCGTACGGGGAGTTGGCCGCGAGGGCGACCAGCAGCGGCAGCCAGGGCCGCAGCCCGTCGACGACCCGCACCGCCTCCTCGTCGTCGGCGACGTCCACGTGGACGTGGGTGCCGAGGGTGCCCGCGGCCAGACCGGTGTCCCCGAACTCCTGCACGATCCGCTCGTACCGCGGGTTGCGCGTCACCCGGGGTCGATCCGAGGCCAGGGGCGCGATCCCGAGCGCGGCGACCGCCACGCCGGCGGCTCGCGCGGCCCCGATGGCCGTCCGCCGGGCCGCGCGGATCTGCGCGGCGACGTCCCGGAGGTCGGCGGAGGGGGCCGTGTGCGTCTCCACCATGTGCCGGAGCAGCTCGGCCTCGAGCTCCTGGGTGGCCGGGCCGCCGTCAGTCGCCGAGTCCCGGTGGCCCCGCAGCACGTGGGCGGAGAGGCTGACCAGCTCACCGGTCTCGGGGTCGACGAGGAGGAGCTCCTCCTCCACCCCGATCTTGCGCACGCGCCCATCCTGCCGGGGCACCCGTGGCGTCATACGATCGGGGCGCCATGACCCCGCCCCCGTCCGACGTCCGGATCCGGCCGATGCGCCCCGACGACGTGCCGGAGGCGGAGCGGCTCAGCTCCCTGGGCTACTACGAGCTGGACACCCGGACCTTCCAGCGCGCCTGGCCCGACCCGCAGCCGCGCGCGGCGTCCCGACGCGGCCCCTGGGTGGCGCGCACGACCCACCTCGTCGGGACCGACCCGGGAGGCTGCTGGGTGGCCGAGGCGGACGGCGAGCTGGTCGGCGCCGCGGTGTCCTCGACCCGCGAGCTGATGTGGATCCTGGCCTCGTTCGTGGTCCGCCCGGGGCTGCAGGGGCAGGGCATCGGCGCGCAGCTGCTGGCGGCCGCCCTGCACCACGGGCGCGGCTGCCTGCGCGGGATGCTGGCCGCCTCGGCCGACCCGAAGGCGGTCCGGCGCTACCGGCTGGCCGGCTTCAGCCTGCACCCCCAGATGCTGCTGTGGGGCTCGGTGCCGCGCGAGGCGATCCCGGTCGTGGAGCGGGTGCGCGACGGCTCCCCCGGCGACTTCGACCTGATGGACTCCGTCGACCGGCGCACCCGGGGCGCCGCGCACGGGCCCGACCATGCGGTGCTGGCCCGCGAGTTCCACCTGCTCGTGACCGACCGGACGACCGGCTCGGGCTACGCCTACGTCACCGACGCCGGCTCCCCCGTGCTCGTGGCCGCGACCAACCGGCGCACCGCCACCGACCTCGCCTGGGCCGCGCTGGCGGCCAGCGATCCGGAGGTGCCGGTGGAGATCGGACACGTCACCGCGGCCAACCAGTGGGCGATCGACGTGGGCATGGCCGCGCGCCTCGAGCTCCACCAGCGCGGCTACCTCGCGCTGCGCAACCTCGCGCCCCCCGCGCCGTACCTCCACCACGGGTCGTTCCTCTAGGCGGTGGTCCCCGGCTCGAGGCGCGCGCCGGCGTCGACGTGGGCACCGCGGCCGATCTCGCAGCCGAGTCCGGCGAGCACGACGTCCTCGTCGCGGGCCACCCGCCCGGACGGTGCCGCGCCGACCACCGCGTCCCGACCGACGAGGCAGCGCTCGTCGAGGACGGCGGTCCGGACCTCGGCTCCGCGCTCGACCCGGACGTCCTCGAACAGCACGCAGTCCTCGACCCGGGCACCCGCCTCGACCACGACGCCGGGACCGAGCACGCTGCGGACGACCTCGCCGGCGACGTCGCAGCCCGGCGACAGCAGGCTGTCCGCGACGACGGCACCCCGGCGCACCCGGGCGGCGGGCCGGTCCGGCCAGTGCGAGATCACCGGGCGGCCGGGGTGGTCGAACACGTCGACCCGGCCGGCGAGCAGGTCGCGGTGGGCCTGGAGGTACTGGCCGGGCTGACCGAGGTCGCGCCAGTAGCCCTCCAGCGGTACGGCGCGCACGTCGCCGTGCTCGATCAGCCGCGGCAGCAGGTGCTCCCCGAAGTCGCCGAGCCCGCTGTCACCGTCCGCGGCTCCGTCCGCGCCACCGGACAGCTCCGCACGCAGTGCGTCGAGCGCGTCGATCAGTCGGTCCGTGCGGTAGACGAAGATCTCGGTCGCCACCGTCCCCGACGAGGGTCGCGACGGCTTCACCTCCACGCCGGTCACCACGCCGCCCCGCCCGGTGAGCACCACGACGTTGTCGGCGGCCTCCCGCTTGGTCACCTCGGAGGTCAGCACCGTGGCGGTCCGACCCGAGGCGATGTGCTCGTCGAGCATCGGCGCGAGGTCCATCGAGAAGACGTGGTCCGCGCTCGACACCAGCACGTGCGGCGCGCCGAACTGCTCCAGGTCGGCCCGCATCCGCAGCAGCAGGTCGGCGTTGCCGTGCGCGAAGCCCTCCTCGGTCGCCGGGCCGGTGCCGGTCTGCGGCACCATCCGCCGGAAGCCGCCGCGGTTGCGGTCCAGGCTCCACGGGCGACCACCCGACAGGTAGTCGTCGATCGACGCCACCTGGTACTGCACGCTGACCCACACGTCCGCCAGCTCCGAGTGCGCCAGGCTCGAGAGCGTGAAGTCGATGAGCCGGTGCACCCCGCCGAACGGCAGCGCCGGCTTGGCCCGCTCGCGCGTGAGCACATCCATCCGCGAGCCCTGCCCGCCCGCCTGTACGACGCACAGCACGTCACCTCGTCGTGGCATGGCCGCTCCCCTCATCGTCCGAACCGGTGCGGCCTACGATGACCACGTGAGCATCATCGACCTTCCGCTCCTGCCGCTGGGCAAGGGGCGCGACCTGACCTCCGAGCGCGGCGTCGAGTGCCCCGGTGACCTGCCCGCCGCCTCCGACCCCGACCTGGTCGCCCGGGCCGAGGCGGCCAAGGCCGCGCTGGGCTCGCGGGTGTTCGTGCTGGGCCACCACTACCAGCGCGACGAGGTCATCCGGTTCGCGGACGTCACCGGCGACTCCTTCAAGCTGGCCCGCGACGCCGCGGCCCGTCCCGAGGCGGAGTTCATCGTCTTCTGCGGCGTGCACTTCATGGCCGAGTCCGCCGACATCCTCACGTCCCCGGACCAGAAGGTGATCCTGCCGGACCTGGCGGCCGGGTGCTCGATGGCCGACATGGCCCGGATCTCCCAGGTCGAGGACGCCTGGGACGCCCTCGTCGAGGCCGGCGTGGCCGACGACGTCGTACCCGTGACCTACATGAACTCCAGCGCCGACATCAAGGCGTTCTGCGGCAAGCACGGCGGGGTCGTCTGCACGTCCTCCAACGCCGACGTGGCGCTGGAGTGGGCGTTCGCGCAGAAGTCGGACCGCCCCGCCGGCGGCAAGGTGCTGTTCCTGCCCGACCAGCACCTCGGGCGCAACACCGCGGTGCTCAAGATGGGCATGACCCTCGACGACTGCGTGGTGTGGAACCCCCAGCTGCCCAACGGTGGTCTCACCGCCCAGGAGCTCCGCGACGCCAAGGTGATCCTGTGGCGCGGCCACTGCTCGGTGCACGGCCGCTTCACCGCCGACGTCGTCGACACGCTGCGCGAGCAGCACCCCGGGCATCAACATCCTGGTGCACCCCGAGTGCACCCACGACGTGGTCCTCAAGGCCGACCTGGTCGGGTCGACGGAGTTCATCATCAAGACCATCGAGGCCGCCCCGGCGGGCTCCACCTGGGCGATCGGCACCGAGCTCAACCTGGTCAAGCGCCTCGCCGACACCCACCCCGACAAGAACATCGTCTTCCTCGACCGCAACGTCTGCTACTGCTCCACGATGAACCGGATCGACCTCCCCCACTTCGTCTGGGCGATGGAGTCCCTCGTCGCCGGCGCGGTCGTCAACCAGATCCAGGTCGACCCCGACACCGAGCACCACGCCAAGATCGCCCTCGAGCGGATGCTCGCCCTCCCCGGCAAGTCGCACCGCGACTGACTCGTTGAGTTCGGGCAAATGGCCCTGCGAGTCGGGACAAATGGTCGACTCGCGCGACCACTTCGCCCGATCTCGACGGACCATTTGACCCAACTCAACGCATGGGTCAGAGGCCGGGGGCTCCGTAGACGGCGAGCCAGCGCTGGAGGTCCTGCTCCATGGGGAGCTCGGCGGCGAGGGCGTCGCGGACGGAGATCTCGGTGAGGTTGTCGCGGGCCTGACCACCGGCGGCGGCGGGGGCGAAGGGGTAGAAGGTGCCCTGCTTGTAGAGGTAGACCAGCCCGACCCGGCGGCCGGCGTCGTCGGCGAACGGCACCAGGGTGCACAGCAGCCCGTGCGCGAAGCCCTGCTCGGCCAGCGAGGTGTTGACCGCGTGCAGGTCGGTGCACAGCCCGCCGGTGTCGGTCGGGTCGCCGGAGACGGTCAGCCAGGTGAAGCCGTAGCCGTCCCGGGTGACCTCCACCGAGGGGGCGTCCGCGTCAGCGCCGAGCAGGGCGAGCACGTCGCGCTGGACCTCGTCGTACGCCGCGGTGTCGGGCGCCCGGAAGCACACCGAGCCCGCGCCGGTCGGCCGCAGGCCGAGCGCGGTCTCCAGCGTGATCGCGGCGCTGGGCACCAGGAACAGCGCGTCGAGCTTCGGCGCGGGCGACCGGCTGCGGCCCGTGAGCGACTCCCAGAGCCCCACGGTCAGCTTCCCGGTCGGGACAGCTCGGCCTGGATCCGGGCCAGCTGCTCGAGCCGCTGCTCGAGCGACGGGTGCGTCGAGGTGAGCGTCCGCAGCGTGGTGCCGCTGACCGCCGGCGCGATGAAGAAGGCGTTCATCGCGCTGTTCGCGCGCAGGTCGCGCTGCGGGATCGTGTTGATGCCGCCGGCGATCTTCTGCAGCGCCGACGCGAGCGCGCCCGGGTTCATCGTCAGGTAGGCGCCCGACCGGTCGGCGGACAGCTCGCGGTAGCGCGAGAGCAGCCGGGTCAGGAAGAAGCTGATCGCGTAGACCACCAGGCTCAGCAGCAGGGCCACGAGGTACGCCGGCGCGCCGCCCTCGTTGCTGCGCCGGGCCGCGCCGAAGCCGCCGAACTGGGCGGCCCGGGTGAGCATCCCGGCCACGATCCCCGCCGACGAGGCGACGGTCATCACCAGCACGTCCCGGTGCGCCACGTGGGACAGCTCGTGGGCCAGGACGGCCTCGAGCTCCTCGGCGCTCAGGGTGTTCAGGATGCCGGTCGTCACGCAGACGACCGAGCGGTCCGGGGACCGGCCGGTGGCGAACGCGTTGGGCATCGGGGTGTCGGCGATGCCGACCCGCGGCTTGGGCATGTCGGCCAGCGCGCACAGCCGGTCGATCATGCCGTGCAGCTCCGGGGCCTCCTCGGGGCCGACCTCGCGGGCCCGCATGGCGCGCATGGCGACCTTGTCGGAGGACCACCACTGGTAGAAGGCGACCGCGATGCCGGCGATGCCGAGCAGCGGCGCGTACTGCGGCGGGAAGATGTAGATCAGCGAGACGACGATGGCCACGAACAGCGCGCCGAGCAGGAACATGACCGTCGTCATCCGGACGGTCAGTCCGGTGTCCTTGATGAAGCGCGAGCGGGCCATCCTCAGCCGGGGATCAGGCCGTCGTCGTCGAGGAGCTGACGCACGTCGGAGAGCGAGGCGTCGGCCGGGGGCAGGATCACGTCGGACTCGTCCAGGCTGTCGACGTCGTGCGGCGTCCCGACCGCGCGGACGCCCGCGAGCAGCGCCGCCAGGGCACCGGCGAAGGACTCCGTGTCCTCGGCCTCCACGGCGCGCTCGAGGGCACCGTCGAGGGCGTTCAGGCCGGCCACGTCGGCGTCGGCCACGACGTACTGACCCTCACCGAGGATCCGCACGATCACGGCCGGACCTCGCCCTCGGACTCTCCCGTGGACTCGGTGACGGGCTGCGCGGCGGGCTCGGCCTTCAAGATGTCGCCACCGTCCTCGGCCGCCTCGATCGCCTGCGGCTGCGCGGACCCCTTGAGCCGGGCCAGCTCCGCCTCGACGTCGGCCGCCGAGCTCATGGAGTCCAGCTCGCGGGTGATGTCGTCGGACGGACCGGTCGAGGTCACGTCGTCGAGCGCCCCGGACGCGATCAGCTCGTCGATGGCGCCGGCCCGGGCCTGCATCTGGGCGGTCTTGTCCTCGGCGCGCTGGATCGCCATTCCCACGTCGCCCATCTCCTCGCCGATGCCGGACATCGCCTCGTTGATGCGGGTCTGCGCCTCGGCCGCGGTGTACGTGGCCTTGATCGTCTCCTTCTTGGTGCGGAAGGCCTCGACCTTGGCCTGCAGCCGCCGCTGGGCGAGGGTGAGCTTCTCCTCCTCGCCCTGGAGCTGGGCCTGCTGCGTCTTCAGGTCGGCGATCTGCTGGGTCAGCCCCGACTTGCGGGTGAGCGCCTCGCGGGCGAGGTCCTCGCGGCCCATCGCGATGGCCTTCTCGGCCTGGTCCTGGAGCTTGGTGGACTGCTGCTCGAGCTGGTTCACCTGGAGCTCCACGCGCTTGCGGCTCGTGGCCACGTCGGCCACCCCGCGGCGGACCTTCCCCAACAGCTCGAGCTGGCGCTGGTAGCTGTAGTCGAGCGTCTCGCGGGGATCTTCGGCGCGGTCCAACGCCTTGTTGGCCTTGGACCGGAAGATCAAGGTGATGCGCTGCCAAAGACTCATCGGATGAGGCCTTCCCTCGTGTGTGCGACCTGCTGACTTCACCCTAGGCGTACGCACAACATCCGGCACAGGGGGTCCGACGGCGGGGCCGGTAGTCTGGGGTGCGATCCCGCATCCCCGTCTCTGCGAAGGCCATTCGTTGTTCCGTCGTACCAAGTCCGAGCCCGAGGTCGTCCCCGACACCGTCAAGGAGGGCGGCAAGGGCCGTCCCACCCCGTCCCGCAAGGAGGCGGAGGCCGCCGCCAAGGCGCGCGCCAAGACCCCCCGGACCCGCAAGGAGATGGCCGCCGCGCAGCGGTCGTCGCGCTCCGAGTCGAGCCAGAAGATGCGGCAGGCCATGAAGACCGGCGACGAGCGCTTCCTGCCCGCCCGCGACAAGGGCCCGGTGAAGCGCTTCATCCGCGACTTCGTCGACCACCGCTTCTCGTTCGTCGAGCTGATGATCCCGCTGCTGATCGTGACCATGGTGATGGGCTACTCCGGCAACGCGCGGCTCGCCAGCATCGGCAACACCATCCTGTTCGGCACCCTGCTCCTGGTGCTCGTCGACATCCTGGTGATGCGCTTCCGGATGCGCCGCGAGCTCACCCGCCGGTTCCCCGACGCGCCGCTCAAGGGGACGACCTACTACGCGGTCATGCGGTCCCTGCAGATGAAGTTCATGCGGCTGCCCAAGGCGCAGGTCCGCATCGGGCAGCAGCTGCCCGAGCACTACCGCTGACGGCCGGGGGCCGACCGTGACCGAGACCGCGCTCGGCCTGACCGCCGCGGTGCTCGCCGCCACCCTGTTCGGGGTCGCCGCGGTCCTGCAGGCGCACGGCGTGCGCACCGAGACGGCGCCGATCGACTCCCTGCGTGAGTTCGTCGACGCCGCGGTGCGCAACCGCGCGATCATGCTCGTGGTGGCGGCCTACCTGGCCGGCTTCGTCCTGCACGCCGTGTCGATCTGGTACCTCCCGCTGTACCTCGCCCAGGCGGCCGTGGCGCTCTCGCTGCCGATCACCGCACTCAGCGCCGCCCGCCTGCGCGAGCGCCTCGGGCTCGCCGACTGGGCGGCCGTCGGCGCGGTCGTGGTGGGCCTGGTGCTGGTCAGCCTGGGCGCCGGTGCGCCCGGCGCGGGCCGCTCCTCCCCCGTCTTCGCCGCCACCCTCTGGGCCGGCGTCGCCGTGCTGGCCCTGCTCGGCTTCAGCGGGCGCCTGGTCTCCGCGGGAGCCCTCGGGACCGTGGCCGGCCTGGGGTACGCCGGGTCCGCGATCGCGGTCCGCGGGGTCACCTGGCCGCTCGACGTGCCGGTGGTGGCGGCGGCGCTCGCGGTGCCGGTGTTCGGCCTGCTCGCGTTCTGGCTCTACTCGCTCGCGCTCAACAAGGCGGCGGTGGCCAGCTCGTCGGCGCCCCTGGTCGTCGGCCAGACGCTGGTGCCGGCGCTCGTCGGCCTCTGGCTGCTGGGCGACTCCATCCGCGACGGCTGGGTGGCGGCCGTGGTGCTGGGCATGACGCTGGCGGTGGCCGGCGCCGTGCTGCTCAGTCGGACGACCGTCGGTCCGGAGCCTGCGTCAGTCCCGGGTCTCGCACGATGACGCCGTCGAAGATCTCGTCGATCTGCTTCATCACGGCCTCCTCCAGCCGCACGCCGGCCGCCTTGACGTTCTCGGTCACCTGCTCGGGCCGGCTCGCGCCGATGATCGCCGACGACACGTTGGGGTTCTGCAGCACCCACGCCACGGCGAGCTGAGCCATCGACAGGCCCGCCTCCCGGGCCACCGGCACCAGCCGCTGCACCCGCTCCAGGACGTCGTCGCGCATCCAGCGCTCGATCATGTCGGAGCCGCCCTTGGTGTCGGTCGCCCGCGACCCCGCCGGGGGCTGCTCGCCCGGCTTGTACTTCCCGGTCAGGGCACCCTGGGCGATCGGGCTCCAGACGATCTGCCCGATCCCGAGCTCCTCGCTGGCCGGCACCACCTCGGGCTCGATGACCCGCCAGAGCATGTTGTACTGCGGCTGGTTGGAGACGAACGGGATGTGCAGCTCGCGGGCCAGCGCGTGGCCGCGGCGCAGCTGCTCGGCGTTCCACTCGCTCACGCCGATGTAGTGGGCCTTGCCGCTGTGCACGACGTCCGCGAAGGCCTCCATCGTCTCCTCCAGCGGCGTCGCGAGGTCGTAGCGGTGCGCCTGGTAGAGGTCGACGTAGTCGGTCCCGAGCCGCGTGAGCGAGCCGTCGATGGCCTCGCGGATGTGCTTGCGGGAGAGGCCCTGGTCGTTGGGCCCGCCGGGCCCGGTGGGCCAGTAGACCTTGGTGAAGATCTCCAGACCCTCACGCCGCTCGCCCTTGAGAGCCTTGCCGAGGACGGTCTCCGCCTTGGTGTTCGCGTAGACGTCGGCGGTGTCGAAGGTCGTGATGCCCTCCTCGAGCGCCTGCCGCACGCACGCCAGCGCGGCGTCCTCCTCCACCTGCGAGCCGTGGGTGAGCCAGTTGCCGTAGCTGATGGCCGTGACGCGGAGGCCACTCGTGCCGAGGTTGCGGATCTCCATGCCCCCGACCCTAGCGAGCGGGTCCCCTGGGACAATCGCCGCATGACCTCGCCCTCGTCCCCCACCGCCGACGTCTCGGCCCGCATCGCGTGGGCCGACGACGCCGCGGCGATCGCCGCGGTCCAGGCGCGGGCGTGGCGCGAGATGTACGCCGACCTGCTGCCCGCCGCGGCGTTCGACCCGCACCCGGAGGCCTGGCACGCCGTGCTCTCCCGCCCGACGGACGGCCGCCAGCGGGTGCTGGTCGCCCTCGAGCGCAACCGGGTGGTGGGCTTCGCCCTCACGTCCCCCGCGACCGACCCCGACTGCGACCCCGTCGCCGACGGCGAGCTCGCGGACCTCACCGTCGACCCGGCCGAACGCGGTCGGGGCCACGGCTCACGGCTGCTCCAGGCGGCGGTCGACACCCTGGCCGCCGACCGGTTCACCCGGGCGGTCACCTGGACGATGGCGACCGACGACGCGCTGCGCGACTTCCTCGCCGCGGCCGGGTGGGCGCCCGACACCGCGCACCGTGAGCTCGACCTCGACGGGTCCGGCACGACCACCGTCAAGCAGGTCCGTCTGCACGTCGCGATCGGCGCTTGATTTCTCAGCGCCACGGGTCAGGATGGAGATCCACCGTCGATGAGGGGAGCACCGATGTTCGGACCGCTGCCGCGGCTCTACCGGTTGTTGCTGATCGTGGTCTCGGTCGTCGTGTTCCTCGGCGTCGGCGTGTGGGTGGGGCATCTGACGGTGGTGCCCGTCCCACTCCCGGTCGGTGCGTTGCTGGGCGCCCTGGCCGGAGTTCTGGTCGCGTGGGGGCTGGTCCACGCGCCGCACCCGCCGCAGCGGCAGGCAGCGCGGCGACGCTGAACGACGGTGGGCCGCCCCCGAGGGGGCGACCCACCGCCGGCTGGCCTCAGACCTTGACGGCGTTGAGCACGGCCATCACGTCGGCCGGCGTCTGCGCCGCCCGGAGCCGCTCCACCTGGGCGGAGTCCACGAACACGCCGGCGATCTTCTGCAGGATCGGCAGGTGGTCGTCGCCCGCACCGGCGATGCCGATCACGAACTCGGTCGGCTTGCCGTTCCAGTCGATCCCGCCCGGGTAGCGCACGAACGAGATCGCGGTGCGCCGGATGGCGCCCTTGGCCTCGTTGGTGCCGTGCGGGATGGCGAGCAGGTTGCCCATGTGCGTCGACACCGAGCGCTCCCGCTCGTGCATGGCGTCGACGTACGACGGGTCCACCGCGCCGACCTCGCACCAGCAGGCGGCCCGCCTCGGAGATCGCGTCGTCACGTGACGCCGCCGAGCCGGACAGCACGATCGAGCCCTCGGCGAGCACGTCCCCGCCCAGCGCCTCCTCGGCCGGCGCGGCGTGGGCGCCCGTCGATCCCGAGCCCTGCTGGTCGAGCAGGTCGACGATCTCGTCGTAGCGCGGGCTGCCCATGAAGTTGTCGACGGACACGTGCACCGCCGACGGGGTCTTCTGCCGGGCGCGCTCGGTGAGGTCCTGGTGGGTGACCACCAGGTCCCACTCGTCGGTGAGGTTCTGGATGGCCCGGTTGACCACCGTCACGTCGTTGTAGCCCGCCGCCTGCACCTTGCGACGCAGCACCGAGGCGCCCATCGCCGACGAACCCATGCCGGCGTCGCAGGCGAACACGATCTTGTTGATGGGACCGGTGTGGTGGTCGGCCGCGACGCCGGCGCCGAGCACCGAGGACGCCACGGACTTCTTGCCCTTCAGCGCCTCCATCTCCGCGGTGGCGGACTCGAGGTCGAGCTCGTCGTCGGACCGGTCGAGCTTGAGCAGGAACGCCGCCACGAGGAACGACACCGTGCCGGCTGCGAGGACCGACAAGAAGACGCCGAAGTACATGTCCTTCGGGGTCTGCGCCGCCACCGCGAGGAACGACCCCGGGGCGGCGGGCGCCCGCAGGCCCGTGTCGAACAGCATGTTGACGGCGATGCCGGTCATGCCACCGAGGATCGTCGCGAGGATCAGCCGGGGCTTGGCCAGCACGTAGGGGAAGTAGATCTCGTGGATGCCGCCGAGGAACTGGATGATGAGCGCGCCGGGCGCCGAGGCCCGCGCGATGCCGCGACCGAAGAAGCAGTAGGCCAGCAGCAGGCCGCCGCCGGGGCCGGGGTTCGCCTCGAGCAGGAACAGGATGGAGTAGCCCTGCTCGGCCGCCTGTTGGATGCCGAGCGGCGTCAGCACGCCGTGGTTGATCGCGTTGTTGAGGAACAGCACCTTCGCCGGCTCGATCAGGATCGAGGAGAGCGGCAGCAGGTTGTAGTCGACCAACCACTCCACAGCAGACCCGAGCCACTCCGTCACCTGACGCAGGACCGGACCGAGCAGGAACATGCCGGCGATCGCCATCGCCGCCGCCAGGATGCCGGCCGCGAAGTTGTCGACGAGCATCTCGAACCCGGGCCTGATCTTGCCCTCCCAGAGCTCGTCGACCTTCTTCATCGCCAACGCGGTCAACGGCCCCATGATCATGGCGCCGAGGAACATGGGTGCGGCGTTGCCCTCGCTGCCGATGAAGGCCGGATCGCTGGTCGCCAGGATCACGCCCATGACGCCGACGGCACCGACGACGCCGCCGCGCACGCCGTAGACGATCTTGCCCCCCGTGTAGGCGATCAGGATGGGCAGCAGGTAGAAGATCGAGGGCCCCACGAGCGTGGCGATCTTCTCGTTCGGCGTCCAGCCGTCAGGGATGAACAACGCGGTGAGCAGGCCCCAGGCGATGATCGCCCCGATGTTGGGCATGATCATGTTCGAGAGGAACGTCCCGAACTTCTGCACGTGCACGCGCGTTCCGCCGCGCGGTGCTGAGGTGGTGACTGACATGTTGCCTCCGACGCGAGTGAGATTCGCCGCCCGCCACGTGACGGGCGCCACATGCACAGTAAATCGCATAACGGGCATATTGCCAACCATCCGGGCACAAAACAGGCATGTTTTCATGTGGCTTTGTGTGGCCATCGTCGCTACGGTGGCGTCAGAGACCCGATCGAGGCGAGGAGAAACGATGAAGGCCCTGAGGTTCTACGCACCCGAGGACGTCCGTCTCGAGGACGTCCCCGAGCCCGCGTGCGGTCCCGACGAGGTGAAGCTGAAGGTCAAGAACTGCTCGACCTGCGGCACCGACGTCAAGATCTTCTACAACGGGCACCAGAACCTCACGCCCCCGCGCACCATCGGCCACGAGATCGCCGGCGAGGTCGTCGAGGTGGGCGCGAACGTCACCGGCGGCTGGCAGGTCGGCGACCGCGCCCAGGTGATCGCGGCGGTGCCCTGCGGCGACTGCTACGAGTGCCAGAAGGGCTGGATGGCGGTCTGCCAGAACCAGACGTCGGTCGGCTACCAGTACGACGGCGGCTTCGCGGAGTACATGATCGTCCCGCGCGAGGTGCTCAAGGTCGACGGCCTCAACAAGATCCCCGACAACGTGGGGTACGACGAGGCCTCGGCCGCCGAGCCCTTCGCGTGCGCGATCAACGCCCAGGAGCTGCTCGGCATCGAGGAGGGCGACACCGTCGTCGTCTTCGGCGCCGGCCCGATCGGCTGCATGCACATCCGCATCGCGCGCGGCGTGCACAAGGCGGGACCGGTCTACCTCGTCGACGTCAACGCCGAGCGCCTGAAGATGTCGGCCGACGCCGTGCAGCCCGACGAGACCATCGACGGCTCCACCGTCGACGTGGTCGAGCGGGTGCTGGAGCTGACCGGCGGCCGCGGCGCGGACGTGATCATCACCGCCACCGCCGCCAACGTCACCCAGGAGCAGGCCATCTCGATGGCCGCCCGCAACGGCCGGATCTCGTTCTTCGGCGGGCTGCCGAAGACCGACCCCTACATCCGGTGCGACTCCAACCTGGTGCACTACCGCCAGCTGCACATCCACGGGGCCAACGGCTCCGCCCCCGAGCACAACAAGCGCGCGCTGGAGTACATCTCCACCGGCCAGGTGCCGGTCAAGGACCTGATCACCCGGCACATCCCGCTCGAGGACGTGCTCGACGCGTTCACCATCGTCAAGAACGGCGAGGCGATCAAGGTCACGGTCGAGCCGTAGGACCGACGGAACGACGTCCTGCGGCGCACGACCGGGAGGTCGAGGAGCGCTCGGCTCGGCCGGAGCGGAGCGACGGACGAGCGACGCGTCTCGAGACCTATGCGGCTCAGGCGAGGAGCGCCTCAGTCCAGGTCGAGCAGGTGCTCCAGGCCGACCGTCAGCCCGGGGTGGTCCGCGATCTGCCGGAGCCCGGCGAGCACGCCGGGGGTGAACGACACCCGGTCCAGGGAGTCGTGCCGGATGGTGAGCGTCTCCCCCGGCCCGCCGAGGACCACCTCCTGGTGCGCGACCAGGCCGCGCACCCGCACGCTGTGCACCCGGACGCCGTCGACGTCGGCACCCCGGGCGCCGTCGAGGCTCGTGGAGGTGGCGTCCGGCACGGCCGGCAGGCCGGCCTCGCGCCGCGCGGCGGCGATCAGCTGGGCCGTGCGCCGGGCGGTGCCGGACGGTGCGTCGGCCTTGTCCGGGTGGTGCAGCTCGACCACCTCGGCCGACTCGTAGAAGCGGGCCGCCGCGGCCGCGAAGCGCATCATCAGCAGCGCGCCGACCGAGAAGTTGGGGGCGATCAGCACCCCGGTCGTCGGCGCGTCCCCGAGCCAGCCGCGGATCAGGTCGAGACGGCCCTCGTCGAAGCCGGTCGTGCCCACGACCGCGTGGATGCCGTGGTCCACGCAGAACTCCAGGCTGTCCATGACCGCGTCGGGGTGGGTGAAGTCGACGACCGCCTGCGCCCCGGTGTCCACCAGAGCGCCGATCTCGTCGCCCACGTCGAGCCGGGCGACCAGGTCGAGGTCGTGGGCCGCCTCGACCGCGCGGCAGACCTCGCTGCCCACCCTCCCCCGAGCCCCGAGCACGCCGACCCTGATCCGCTCCGTCACGCGGTCCAACCTAGCCGTCGGCTCAGTCGGACCACCACGCCGTCACGGCGGCGCCCAGCGGAGACAGCGGCAACGCCAGGGCGCCACGCGAGCGGCGACGCGACGCCGCTCGTGACACTCACCGTCGCAGTGTCGCAGCGGAAGTGGCAGGCTGTCGCCCATGCCAGTGCAGACGATCCCGGCGCGGCTCCGCTGGGCGGTCGAGGTCATGGACGTCCAGCCCGACGACCAGGTGCTCGAGATCGGGTGCGGACCGGGGGCGGGGGCGGAGCTCATCTGCGCCCGGCTCGAGACCGGCAAGCTCTTCGCCATCGACCGCTCCGAGTCCGGGGTGGACCGGACCAAGCGCCGCAACGCGAAGTACGTCGAGGCCGGCCGGCTCACCGTGCGGCAGATCGACCTGGCGACGTTGCGGGTGCCCGTCAAGCGCCTGAACAAGGTGTTCGCGTTCAACGTCAACCTGTTCTGGGTGCGCGGCTGCGCCGACGAGGTGGCGCTGCTGCACGAGCGGGTGGTGCCGGGCGGCTCGGTGTTCCTCTTCTACGACGCCAACCGGCCCGAGCTGGTGCCCAACATCGTCCGGAAGGCGTCCGCCGCGCTGACCGCCGGCGGCTTCCGGGTCTCGGTCGTGGAGCAGAAGGCACCGGCCGTCGTGGGGCTGATCGGCCGCCGCTGAGGCGCTGACGCGGGTCAGGCGGGCCCGACGACCGCCAGCACCTCGGGCTGCGAGAAGAGGTCGGCCGCGATGCGGCGTACGTCGTCGAGGGTGACCGCGTCGATCCGGGCGATCACCTCGTCGATGCCCAGCAGCTCGCCGTAGACGATCTCGGCCTTGCCGAGTCGCGACATCCGGGACGCGGAGTCCTCCAGCCCGAGCACGAGACCGCGCCGCAGCTGACCCTGGCCGCGGACCAGCTCGTCCTCGGTGATCCCGTCCCGGGCGACCGCCGCGAGCTCGTGCCGCACGGTCTCGAGCACGTCGTCGAGCTTGGCCGGGAGGCAGCCCACGGCGACGCCGACCAGGCCCGCGTCGGCGTGGGACGACGTGAACGAGTAGACGCCGTAGGCCAGGCCGCGGCGCTCCCGCACCTCCTGGAAGAGCCGGGAGGACGTGCCCCCGCCGAGCGCGGTGTTGAGCACCGCCAGGGCGAAGCGGCGGGGGTCGCTGCGGGTGAGGCCCTTCATGCCGAGCACGACGTTGACCTGCTCGAACGGAGCGCACGGCGGTGGTCGCGCCGGGCTGCACCCGGCGGCTGTGGGCCCGGACCAGCGGCTGCTTGGGGGCCGCGTCGCCGGACAGGAAGCCCCCGCGCCCGAACGCCGCACGCACCCGGCGCACGAGGCTCGCGTGGTCGACGTTGCCGGCGGCGGCCACGACGATGTTGTCGGGTCGGTAGTGGCGGCGGTAGAACCGCAGCACCTGCTCGCGGGTCATCGCGGAGATCGTGTCGACCGTGCCCGCGATCGGACGGCCCAGCGGGCTGTCCCCCCACGCCTGCGCGGCGAAGAGGTTGTGGACGACGTCGTCGGGGTCGTC
Organism: uncultured Actinomycetota bacterium; assembly: GCA_963713255.1. GTDB lineage: Bacteria > Actinomycetota > Actinomycetes > Propionibacteriales > Nocardioidaceae > Nocardioides. The sequence goes on along the minus strand of CAVQLC010000009.1, from coordinate 324,597 downwards.
GTCGTGCATGGCGATCTCGTCGAGGATCACGTCCCGCTCGGCCTCGAGGTCCTCGGGCAGGATCAGCGAGCTCGTGACGATGTCACCGAGCACGTCCACCGCGAGCGGCAGGTCGTCGTCGAGCACCCGCGCGTGGAAGCAGGTGTACTCCTTGGCCGTGAACGCGTTGAACTCGGCCCCGACCTCGTCGAGCGCGGCGGAGATCTCCAGCGCGCTCCGCTCCCGGGTGCCCTTGAAGAGCAGGTGCTCCAGGAAGTGCGAGCACCCGTGCAGCCCCGGTGACTCGTCGCGCGAGCCGACACCCACCCAGACCCCGATGCTGGCCGAGCGGACGCCGGCCATGCCCTCGGTGACGACCCGCAGGCCGCCGGGCAGGACGGTACGCCGGACCCGCGAGGTGACCTGACCGTCCGCGTCGGTCACCGTGAGCAGGGTCCGCGTGGTGCCCGCCTTCTGCGGTGGCGACGGCCGGTCGACAGCGTGCTGTCGACCGGCCGTCACGACGCGAGGGGTCACTCGGACTCGGCGGCCTCGACGGCGTCCTCGGACGTCGCCGCGGCGTCGTCCTCGACCACCGGGATGAGCGAGAGCTTGCCGCGGTCGTCGATCTCGGCGATCTGGACCTGGACCTTCTGGCCCACGGCCAGCACGTCCTCGACGGCCTCGACGCGCTTGCCGCCGGCCAGGGCGCGGAGCTTGCTGATGTGCAGCAGGCCGTCCTTGCCCGGGAGCAGCGAGATGAACGCGCCGAAGTTGGTCGTCTTCACCACGGTGCCGAGGTAGCGCTCGCCGACCTCGGGCATCGTCGGGTTGGCGATCGCGTTGACGGCCTGGCGAGCGGCCTCGGCCGCCTCCCCGTTGGTCGCGCCGATGTAGATCGTCCCGTCGTCCTCGATCGACAGGGAGGCACCCGTGTCGTCCTGGATCTGGTTGATGACCTTGCCCTTGGGGCCGATGACCTCGCCGATCTTGTCGACCGGGATCCGCACCGTGATGATCCGCGGGGCGTGGATCGACATCTCCTCGGGAGCGTCGATGGCCTCGTTCATCACGTCGAGGATGGCCAGGCGGGCGTCGCGGGCCTGGGTCAGCGCACCGGCCAGGATCTCGGCGGGGATGCCGTCGAGCTTGGTGTCGAGCTGGAGCGCGGTGACGAACTCCCGGGTGCCGGCGACCTTGAAGTCCATGTCGCCGAAGGCGTCCTCGGCGCCGAGGATGTCGGTCAGGGCGACGAACTTCTGCTCGCCGTCGACCTCCCCGGAGATGAGACCCATCGCGATGCCGGCGACGGCGGCCCGCAGCGGGACACCCGCCTGCAGCAGGGACAGGGTCGAGGCGCAGACCGAGCCCATCGAGGTCGAGCCGTTGGAGCCCATCGCCTCGGAGAGCTGGCGGATCGCGTAGGGGAACTCCTCACGCGTCGGCAGCACCGGCAGCAGCGCCCGCCGCGCGAGCGCACCGTGGCCGACCTCGCGCCGCTTGGGCGAGCCCACGCGACCGGTCTCGCCGGTCGAGAACGGCGGGAAGACGTACTTGTGCATGTAGCGGCGCGACTTCTCCGGGGACAGCGTGTCGAGCTTCTGCTCCAGGGTCAGCATGTTGAGGGTGGTGACGCCCAGGATCTGGGTCTCGCCACGCTCGAACAGCGCCGAGCCGTGCACCCGCGGGATCACGCCGACCTCGGCGTGCAGCGGCCGGATGTCGGCCAGGCCGCGACCGTCGATGCGGACCTGGTCGCGCAGCACGCGCTCGCGGACCAGCGACTTGTTCAGCGAGCGGAACGCGGCGCCGACCTCCTTCTCGCGGCCCTCGAACTGGCCGGCGAGCTTCTCGAGCAGGACGGACTTGATCTCGTCGACGCGCAGCTCGCGCTCCTGCTTGTCGCCGATGGTCATCGCGGCGGCGGTGTCGGCCTTCGCGGCGGCCTCGACGGCGTCGTACACGTCGTCCTCGTAGTCGAGGAAGACCGGGAACTCCTGCAGCGGCTTGGACGCGGCGGCGGCCAGCTCGGCCTGGGCCTCGCACAGCTGCTTGATGAACGGCTTGGCGGCGTCGAGGCCACCGGCCACGACCTCCTCGGTGGGGGCCTGGGTGCCGGACTGCACGAGGTTCCAGGTGGACTCGGTGGCCTCGGCCTCGACCATCATGATCGCGACGTCACCGGTCTCGGTGACCCGGCCCGCGACGACCATGTCGAAGACGGCGTCCTCGAGCTGGCTGTGCGTCGGGAACGCGACCCACTGGCCCTCGATGAGGGCGACCCGGACGCCACCGACCGGGCCGGAGAACGGCAGGCCGGAGATCTGGGTGGACAGCGACGCGGCGTTGATCGCGAGCACGTCGTAGGGGTGGTCGGGGTCGAGCGCCATCACGGTGATGACGACCTGGACCTCGTTGCGCAGGCCCTTCTTGAAGGTCGGGCGCAGCGGGCGGTCGATGAGGCGGCAGGTGAGGATCGCGTCCTCGCCGGGACGACCCTCGCTCCGGAAGAACGAGCCGGGGATCTGGCCCGCGGCGTACATCCGCTCCTCGACGTCGATCGTCAGGGGGAAGAAGTCGAAGTGGTCCTTGGGGTGCTTGCCGGCCGTGGTGGCCGACAGCAGCATGGTGTCGTCGTCGAGGTAGGCGGTCACCGAACCGGCGGCCTGACGGGCCAGCAGCCCGGTCTCGAACTTGATGGTGCGCTTGCCGAACTTGCCGTTGTCCAGCACGGTCTCAACGGCGGAAATGGTGGGCTCCACGAAGGGGAATCCCTTTCTGTTCGCGGAGCGATCCCAGCGAACAAGACCCGCAGGGTCTGGTGGGCACGGATCCCGTGCCCTGGTCACTCAGCCGGTCTTCGATCGAGGCCCGCAGCGTCCGGCCCGCGAGGCGGGTCGACACCCTGAAAGCCACTACCGAGGACCGGGCCGACGTTCGCGGATCGCTCCTGTGTGATGGGTGTGTTCAGTTGTGAAATGTAGCGGAGGGCCCACCGTGGTGGGCCCTCCGGGAAGTCATCGACGCAGGCCGAGGCGCTCGACGATCGAGCGGTAGCGCTCGATCTCGGTCTTCTGCAGGTAGTTCAGCAGCCGACGGCGCTGTCCGACCAGCAGCAGCAGGCCACGCCGGCTGTGGTGGTCGTGCTTGTGGGTCTTGAGGTGCTCGGTCAGGTGGCTGATGCGGTGGCTCAGCAGCGCGACCTGCACCTCGGGCGAGCCGGTGTCGCCCTCGGTCGTGGCGTACTCGGCGATGATCTTCTTCTTGGTCTCCGCGTCGGTTCCGATCGACATGGGGGCTCCTTCTCGGTCTCGTCTGCGCGGCGCGCCGGGGCCTGTTCACCCGGGCACTCTGGAATCCGCGGCCGTTGCACGGCGGTAGGGCGGTACGTCGTCCGATCAGGACAACTCAGAAAGGCTAGCAGCGCCGCCCACCCGCCCCCAAAACGCAGACGATCGGCCGCCCCCGTGCGGGGACGGCCGATCGCGGAGCGTCGCTCAGACCGCCGGCGGCGGGTTGTCGATGTCGCTCTGACGCTGCTGCACGGTCTGGCTGCCGTCGGAGTGGGTGGTCGTCTGGACGGTGTTGCTCTTGCGCCGCGCGTTGAGCTGCACGGCGGTGAGGACCACGATGAGGACGCCGGCGGCGACCAGGATCCAGCCGAGCGCCTCCTGACCCACTCCGGGGATGTCCACCTCGAGCGCGTAGATGAGGATCAAGCCGAGCGCGACCAGGAAGATCCCGAATCCGTATCCCATGTGATGCCTTTCGGTCAGGTGGTGTCGCGACAGGCTAACCCCGGGCGTACGTCGTCGTGAGCAGCCGGGCGAACTTGTCGCGGTCGGCGTCGAGGGCCACCCGGAGCGCACCCCCGCCCGGGTCGAGGTCGAAGGTGGTCTGCCCGACCCGGACCGGGTCGCGCGTCTCCACCTCGCAGCGCGTCGACGTCAGCGTCACCACCTCGGGCTCGACCAGGTAGGCCACCGCGAGGGGGTCGTGCAGCGGCGCCGCCCCCCTCGCGGCCAGGTCCGGGTCGCGGCGGTACCACGCGATGCGCTCGGTCAGCAGCCGCGCGGCCACCTCGCCGGCGCGCGAGCCCAGGGCCGCGAAGCCGCGGGCGTGGTGCTCGTCCAGCGCCACCGCGAACGTCGCGTCCATCCCGATCATCACCACGTCCTCCACCCCGGCGCTCAGCACGGCGGCCGCGGCCGTCCGGGTCGCACCACACGTTGCGCTCCGCCCACCGGGTCACCCCGGGGTGCCGGTGGGTGCCGCCCAGCAGCACCAGCGGCCCGATCGCCTCCGCGACGGACGGGTCGGCCCGGAGCAGCGCCGCGATGTTGCTGAAGGGTCCGGTGGCCACGACGGCCACCGGCGCCGTGGTCGCGCGCAGCGTCTCGAGCAGCCAGTCCACCGCCGGGGCCGGGGCCGCCGGACGCCGCGGGGCCGGGAGGTCGAGGGTGGGCGGCAGGTCGGCCCGGCCCGCCGGCACCGGCGAGACCCGGGGGACGAAGGGACCCGCGAGGCCCGCGTGCACGGGCACGTCACCACGGCCGAGGTGGTCCAGGACCCGCAACGAGTTGTCGGTGGTGTGTCGCACCTCGTGGTTCCCCCAGACGGTGGTCACCCCGAGCAGGTCGAGGTCGGGGTGCAGCACCGCGAGCGCGATCGCGAGGGCGTCGTCGGTGCCGGTGTCGCAGTCGAGGATCACCGGCAGGGCCACGGCCCGAGGCTAGGCCGTGACGGAGACCGGGTGCTGCACGACGGCGTCGAAGAAGTAGCCCCCGTCGTTCCACCGGGCGACCAGCGGCTGGGTGCGGCCCGCGGCGTCGGTGGCTCGGGCCATCAGGCGGTACGCCCCGGGCTGCGGGTCCGGCCAGGTGTAGTCCCACTGGGTCCACGCCTCGCGGCGCCCCAGCCGGTGGATCCGGGCGGCCTCCCAGGTGCGGCCGTCGTCGACGCTGACGTCGACCCGGGCGATGGGCCCGACCCCGCTCCAGGACCGGCCGGTGAGGGTCACCCGGCGTCGGCCCGGCAGCACCGCGTCCCACGGCAGCTCCCAGGCGGAGCGCACCGGGTTGACCGTGAGCGGCGGGCTGTCGGCCGGGAAGTCGCCGCCGGTCATCCGGTACCACTTGGTGTTCCACGGCGAGGTGAGCTCGGTCCGGGCGACCTCGAGCGACCCCAGCCACTTGATGCTCGCGATCCCGACCCAGCCGGGGAGCACCAGCCGCAGCGGGGCGCCGTGGTCGGGCAACAGCGGCGCACCGTTCATCCCCCAGGCGAGGAGGGCGTCGTCGAGGGCCTTGGCGACCGGGAACGGTCGGCGCACCGCGCCGTAGTCCACCCCGCCCGAGACGTAGCTCGGGTCCAGGCCGGTGGCCATGATCGACACGGCGTCCCGACGGAGGCCGGCGCGCTCCAGGACCTCGCCGAGCCGGACTCCCTCCCAGGTGACGGCGCCCACGGCACCCAGCCGCCACGGGGTCCCCGAGGCCGGACGCCCCTGCTGGGTGCCGAAGAACGACCGGCCGTTGCCGGTGCACTCGATGGTCGCCGTGGTCGTGGTCCGCGGGAGCGCCTGGAGGTCGGCGAGCGACAGGGAGGTGGCCGCGTCGACGCCGTCGCCGTGCAGGTCCAGTCGCCAGGTCGCCGGGTCGATGACGGGCGTCTTGGTGTGGTTGCGGACGAACAGGCGCGCGGGCCTGGTGAGGTAGTCCTGGCGGCGTACCGACTCCCAGCGCAGCTCGGCGTTGGTGCCGTGGTCCACGAACCACTCCGGCGGCAGGGGCTTGAGGATCGCGTCTCCCGCGGCCCGTGCGGGGACCGTGAGGGCGCCCGTCCCGGCCAGGGCGGCGCCGGTGGCGGACGCGGTCAGCAGGGTGCGGCGAGTGAGAGCGACCATGCCTCGGACGTTAACACAAGTAATTCACTAGACATTAGTTGCCGCGCGGCGTGTGAGGATGCGGTCATGGCCGCCACCACCGAGAAGCGCATCGGGGTCTGCAACCTCTGCGAGGCGATCTGTGGCCTCGAGCTGACCCTCAGCGAGGGCGCCGTCACGTCGGTGCGCGGCAACCCCGAGGACCCCCTGTCGCGCGGGCACATCTGCCCCAAGGGGGTGGCCATCGCCGACGTCTACACCGATCCCGACCGCCTGCGCCGCCCGGTGCGCCGGGTCGGGGACACCTGGGTGGAGATCGGCTGGGACGAGGCGTTCGACCTGGTGGCCGACCGGCTCGCGGCCGTGATCGAGGAGCACGGGCCCGACGCGCTCGGCATCTACCTCGGCAACCCCAACGCGCACAGCCTCGGCTCGATGACCCACGGCGTCGCGATGGTCAAGGCGCTCGGCACCCGGAACCGGTTCAGCGCCACCTCCGTCGACCAGCTCCCCCACCAGCTGGTCGCGCACCTGATGTTCGGTCACCAGCTGTTCCTGCCGATCCCCGACCTGGACCGCACGTCCTACTTCCTGGTCTTCGGCGCCAACCCGATGGCCTCCAACGGGTCGTTGATGACCGTGCCCGACTTCCCCCGACGGCTGCGCGCGCTCCAGGCCCGCGGGGGCCGGATGGTGGTCTTCGACCCGCGGCGGACCGAGACCGCGAAGGTCGCCGACGAGCACCACTTCGTGCGGCCCGGCACCGACGCGTTCGTGCTGCTCGCGATGCTCCAGGTCGTCCTCGAGGAGGGGCTCGGCACGGCTCCTCCGGCGTACGTCGACGGGCTGGCCGCCGTCGAGGCGGCCGTCGCGTCGTACACCCCCGAGCTCGCCGAGGAGCACAGCGGCGTGCCCGCCGAGGAGATCCGGCGGGTGGCGCGCGACCTGGCCGGTGCCGACCGGGCCGCGGTCTACGGTCGGATCGGCGTGTCGGCGCACGCCTTCGGGTCGGTGTGCGTGTGGGCGATCAACTGCCTCAACCTCCTGACCGGCAACCTGGACCGGGTCGGCGGCGCGATGTTCACCGACCCGGCGATCGACGCCGTCGGGACCGGGTTGATCGGCCGCGGGCACTTCGACCTGTGGCGCTCCCGGGTTCGCGGCCTGCCCGAGGCCTCGGGCGAGCTGCCCGTGTCCGCGCTGCGCGAGGAGATCGAGACGCCCGGGGACGGGCAGATCCGGGCGATGCTGACCGTGGCCGGCAACCCGGTGCTGTCGACCCCGGACGGCCCGGCGCTGGACCGCGCCCTGACCGGCCTGGACTTCATGGCGGCGGTGGACATCTACGTCAACGAGACCACCCGGCACGCCGACGTCATCCTGCCGCCGACGACGGCGCTCGAGCGCGACCACTACGACCTGGTGTTCCACCTGCTCGCGGTGCGCAACACGGCCCGGTTCACGCCGGCCGTCTTCGAGAAGGCCGACGACCAGCGGCACGACTGGGAGATCTTCCGCGAGGTCGCGCTGCGCACCACCGCGCGCCTCGGGAGGCGCGCCGGGCGCCGCGCGGGACTGCGCGCCCGGCTCACCCGCCGGGCCCGGCTGACCGCGTCCCCCACGCTCCTGGTCGACCTGCTGCTGCGCCGCGGCCGCTCGGGACTGACGCTGAAGGCGCTGCGCGCCCGCCCCGAGGGCGTGGACCTCGGACCGCTGCGGCCGGGTGCGCTCCCCCGGCGGCTCCAGACCAGGAACGGCCGGCTCGACCTGGCGCCGGCCCTGGTGCTGGGCGACCTCGCCCGGCTGTCCGCCGTACCCCTCCCGGATCGCGAGCAGCTCGTCCTGATCGGCCGCAGGCACCAGCGCGACTGCAACTCCTGGATGCACAACTCCGAGCGGCTCACCCGCGGCCGCCCTCGCCACCAGCTCTTCATGCACCCCGACGACCTCGACGCCCGCGGGCTCGCCGACGGCGCCACGGTCGCGGTGGCCTCGGCGGTCGGGACGGTCGAGGTCGAGGTGGCGGCGAACCCGGACATGATGCGAGGAGTGGTGAGCCTCCCGCACGGCTACGGGCACACCAAGGACCGGACCCGGATGGCGCGCAGCAGCGCGGTGCCCGGGGTCTCGATCAACGACCTCACCGACCCGACGCTCCTCGACGTCAGCGGCAACGCGGCCCTCAACGGGGTGCCGGTCACGGTCTCCGCCGGCGCCGCTGGTTGAGGGAAGGGCGGGTCTCGAGAACCCGCCCGTGAGCCCTCGGCGCGGTCAGCGGTCGAGCAAGGCCCGCACGGCCTCGCGGCCGCTCATCGGGTCGTTGGCGGCCAGGGCGGCCTCGGCCGCCTCGGCACAGGTCTGCATGGTCACCCGGGAGAGCTGGGCGCCGACCGGTCGGACGGCCGCGGCGGCCATCGACAGCGACGTGATGCCCATCCCGATCAGGGCGATCGCGAGCAGCGGGTCGGCCGCGGCCTCGCCGCACACGCCGACCGGCTTGCCGACCTGGCGGCCGGCCTCGGCGGTGATCGCGATGAGGTGCAGCACGGCCGGCTGCCACGGGTCGGTGAGGTGCGCCAGGTCGGTGGCCATCCGGTCCGCGGCCATGGCGTACTGCGTCAGGTCGTTGGTGCCGATCGAGAGGAAGTCCACGACCTCGAGCATCCGGTGGGCCAGCAGCGCGGCGCTCGGGATCTCCACCATCACGCCCGGCTTGAGGCCGCGGGCGCGGACCTTCTCCGCGAAGTCGGTCGCCTCGGCGACGGTGGCCACCATGGGGGCCATGACCCAGGTCTCGGTGCCGGTCTGGTCGGCCGCGAGCTTGATGCCGTCGAGCTGGCGCTCGAGGAGCCCCGGGTTGTCGAAGGACAGCCGCAGCCCGCGGACCCCGAGGGCGGGGTTCTCCTCGCCCTCGTGGGTCGCGAAGGCGATGGGCTTGTCGGACCCCGCGTCCAGGGTGCGGATGACGACGTACTGGTCGCCGCCGAAGGCGCCCAGCACCTGCGCGTAGATCTCGCCCTGCTCCTCGACCGAGGGCTCCTCGGTGCTGCTCAGGAAGCACAGCTCGGTGCGGAACAGCCCGACACCCTGCACGGGCCCCTCGGCGGCGGACCGTGCCGACTCGCCGTCGGCGACGTTGGCCAGCAGCTTGACCGCGGTGCCGTCCGCGGTCGCGGCCGGGCCGGTCCAGGTCTCCAGCGCGGCCCGCTCCTCGCGGCTGGCCTGCACCCGGCGCGCCGCGTCGTCGGGGTCCGGGTCGATCTCGATCGACCCGACCGCGCCGTCGACGAGCAGCCGGGTGCCGGCGGGGATCTCCTGGGCGCCGGCGACGCCCACCACGCAGGGGATCCCGAGCTGCCGGGCGATGATGGCGGTGTGGCTCGTGGAGCCGCCGCGCTCGGTCACCAGGGCGAGCACGACGCGGGGGTCGAGGCCCGCGGTGTCCGAGGGCGCGAGGTCCTCGGCGACCAGCACCGACGGCGTGTCGGGGGTCGACACCCCCGGCTCGGGCTCACCGACGAGGTGGGCCACCAGGCGGCGCTCGATGTCGAGCAGGTCGGTCGCCCGCTCGGCCATCAGCCCGCCCATGGAGGTGAAGATCCCGACGAACTGCTCGACCGCGCCGTGCACCGCGCCGAGGACGTCGTCGCCGCTGGTCAGCCGCTTCGAGACGGCCCCGCGCAGCCCCTTGTCCCGGACCAGCCCGGCACTCGCCGTGAGCACCTCGGCGGCGGCATCGGTGGCCTTGTCGGCCTTGCGGAGGAAGCTGTCGGCGACCGCGGTGGCGGCGTCGTCGTACGCCGTGAGGGCCGTGTCGGCGTCGGCGAAGTCGCCGGTCCCGAAGCGGGCCACGGCCGCCGGGGAGACCTCGGTGCGGACCAGGAGCGCGGGGCCCTCGACGACCCCCGGGACGACCGGGGTGCCGTGCAGGGACGAACCAGCGGGTGCATCAGCCATGGGCGTCATTCAATCGCGCGTCACCCTTGACAGTCAACAGATTCGGGACTAAAACAACATAAACACAGATTCCGGCCACACGATCGTCACGAGGGAGGCCCGCTTGTACGCCCAGGAGCGCCAGCAGGCCATCGTCGACCTCATCACCCGTCGCGGCCGGATGTCGGTGAGCGACCTGTCCGCTCAGTTCGCGGTCACCACCGAGACCGTACGCCGCGACCTGTCCACCCTGGAAGACCTGCGGCTGGTGCGCCGGGTGCACGGCGGCGCGATCGCGGTCGACGCCATCACCGTGGTCGAGACGGGGCTCAGCGACCGCGACCTGTCCCACCCCGAGGAGAAGGACCGGATCGCCGCCGCGGCGGTCGACCAGCTCCCGCCCGGGGACGCCACGGTGCTGATCGACGCGGGCAGCACCACCATCCGGCTGTCCGAGCTCTTCCCCGTCGACCGCCGCCTCACCGTCGTGACACACTCAGTTGCCGTCGCACTGCGACTCGCGGCCCAGCCCAGCCTGGAGGTCCACATGCTGCCCGGACGTGTCCGCCGAGCAACGCTCGCGGCTGTCGGGACCGAGACGGTCGCGGCACTGGACCAGATCCGTGCCGACGTCGCCTTCGTCGGCACCAACGGGATCACCGTGCGCCACGGTCTCTCCACGCCCGACCGGGACGAGGCGGCCACCAAGACCGCGATCATCTCCAGCGCGCACCGCGTGGTGGTCCTCGCGGACTCCAGCAAGATCGGCGTCGAGCGCACCGTGCGCTTCGCCGAGCTGTCTCGGGTCGACACCCTGATCACCGACGACGGCATCGACGACCACGACCGCACCTCCTTCGAGGCGGCCGGCGTCGAGGTCGTGGTCGCGTGATCCTCACCCTGACCCCGAACCCCAGCATCGACCGCACCGTGGAGCTCGCCGGCCCGCTGGCCCGGGGCTCGGTGCAGCGGGTGGTCTCGGTCGTCTCCCAGGGGGGCGGCAAGGGCGTCAACATCTCCCGGGCGGCGGTCAGCGCGGGCATCGCCTCGATCGCCGTGCTCCCCGCCGACCGCGACGACCCCTTCGTCCACGAGCTGCTCAGCGCCGGCATCGACTGTCGCCCGTCCAGACCCGCCGGCGAGGTCCGGGTCAACCTGACGATCACCGAGCCGGACGGCACCACCACCAAGCTGAACAGCCCGGGTGCGTCCATGGATGCCGAGCACCTCGACGACCTCTCCCGGGCGCTCCTCCACCGGGCCCCGTCGGTGGCCTGGGTGGTGCTGGCGGGCTCGCTCCCACCCGGCGCACCGGACGACTACTACGCCGGCCTGGTGAGCGCGTTGCACGACGGCCCCGCGCAGGTGGCGGTCGACACCAGCGAGGCCCCGCTCGCCGCGCTCGTCGACGCCCTGCCCGCGTCCGCCCCCGACCTGATGAAGCCCAACGGCGAGGAGCTCGCGTCGTTCACGGGCGCGGACGCCGCGCTGCTCGAGTCCGACCCGCGCGCGGCGGCCAAGGCGGCCCGCACCCTGGTCGACCGCGGTGTCGGCGCGGTGCTGGCGACCCTCGGCGCCAACGGCGCCGTCCTGGTCACCCGCGAGGGCGCGTGGCACGCCGCTCCCCCGCCGACCACCGTCGTCAGCACGGTCGGGGCCGGCGACTCGAGCCTGTTCGGCTACGTCCTCGGCGCGCTGCGCGACCTCGCGCCGCCGGACCGCCTGGCGCTCGCGGTGGCGTACGGCAGCGCGGCCGCCGGGCTGCCCGGCACCACGATCCCCGAGCCGGGGCAGGTCCGCCCCGAGCTCGTCGCCGTCGAAGCACTCGACGCAGAAGAGAGATGATGGAATGACTGACCTGATCACCAGCGACCTGGTCCGCCTCGACGCCCGGCTCGGTTCCGACAAGCACGAGGTGATCCGCGCGCTGGCCCAGGTCGTGGGCGACGCGGGACGCGCCGAGGACGTCGACCAGCTCGTCGCCGACGCGCTCGCCCGGGAGGAGACCTCACCGACCGGACTGCCCGGCGGCATCGCCATCCCGCACTGCCGCACGACCGGGGTCGCGGAGCCGACGCTCGGCTTCGCCCGGCTGTCGCCGCCGGTCGACTTCGGCGCCAAGGACGGACCGGCCGACATCGCGTTCCTGATCGCGGCACCCGCGGGCGGCGACGCCACGCACCTCCAGCTGCTCACCAAGCTGGCGCGCTCGCTGGTGAAGGCCGAGTTCACCGACGCCTTGCGCGCGGCGGAGACGCCCGACGAGGTCGTCACCCTGGTCAGCGAGGCGCTCGGTGAGGCTCCCCCGTCGCTGCCCCGGTCGCTGCGTCGGTCGCGGCCCCTGCCGCCGCGTCCGCCGCGGCGACCGCTCCCCTCCCGGCCGCGGCGGTGAACCCCGAGGCTGCCGCCGACGCGGCTGCGCCGGCGGAGGCCAGGAGCCTGGTCGCGGTGACCGCGTGCCCGACCGGCATCGCCCACACGTACATGGCCGCCGAGGCTCTCGAGCGGGCGGCCGCGGCCGCCGGCGTCGAGCTTGCGGTCGAGACCCAGGGCTCGGCCGGCTCCACCCCCCTGTCCCACGACACGATCGCCCGGGCCTCGGCGGTGATCTTCGCCGTGGACGTGGGCGTCCGGGACCGGTCCCGGTTCGCCGGCAAGCCGATGGTCTCCTCCAGCGTGAAGCGACCGATCGACGACGCCGAAGCGATGATCGCCGAGGCGCTCCGGTACGCCGACGACCCCAACGCGCCGCGGGTCGAGGGAACCGCCGACGGCGGTGGCGGCGCGAGCACCGGGGCCGAGGAGACGTGGGGCGGCCGCGCCCGACGGGTCCTGATGACCGGCGTCTCCTACATGATCCCGTTCGTGGCCGCGGGCGGTCTCCTCATCGCGCTCAGCTTCCTGCTCGGCGGCTACGAGATCGTCGGCCCCTACGGCGACATCGCCGTCAACTACGGGATCTTCGACCTGCCCGACCCCGAGGCTCTCGGTCTCGACCACGCGCTGTTCAACTCGGGCCTGATGGCCTACCTCGGGGCGCTCTTCTTCATCATCGGCAAGACCGCCTTCGCCCTGTTCCTCCCGGCCCTGGCCGGCTACATCGCCTACGCGATCGCCGACCGGCCCGGGATCGCCCCCGGCTTCGTCCTGGGCGGCCTGTCGGCGAACCTCTTCAACGTGCAGTCCTCCGACGGGGTCGCCTACCCCGCCACCGGCTTCATCGGCGCCATGATCGGTGGCGTGCTGGCCGGCATGGCCGCCCACTGGATCGCGAGCTGGAAGGTGCCGGTGTGGGCCCGCGGCCTGATGCCGGTCCTGGTCATCCCGCTGCTCGCTTCGGTCATGGCCGGTCTGGCGATGATGATCGTCCTCGGCAAGCCGATCACCTGGCTCATGGACCAGCTCACCGACGGCCTCAACTCGATGTCCGGAGGCAGCGCGATCCTGCTCGGCTGCATCCTCGGCCTGATGATGGCCTTCGACATGGGCGGTCCGCTCAACAAGGTGGCCTACACGTTCGCGGCGGTCGGTGTCGGCGCGGCCTCGCTGTCCGCGGACGCCCCGGAGCTCCAGATCATGGCGGCGGTCATGCTCGCCGGCATGGTCCCGCCGATCGCCCTGGCGCTGGCCACCGTGCTGCGGCCCGGCCTGTTCAACGTGCCCGAGCGGGAGAACGGCAAGGCCGGGTGGCTGCTGGGCGCGTCCTTCATCACCGAGGGCGCGATCCCGTTCGCCGCGGCCGACCCGCTGCGCGTGATCCCCGGGATCATGCTCGGCAGCGCCGTCACCGGTGGGTTGTCGATGGCCATGGAGGTCAGCGTGCGGGCGCCGCACGGCGGCATCTTCGTGCTGTTCGCCGTGGACAACGTCATCGGCTACCTGATCGCGCTGGCCGCCGGTGTGATCGTGGGCGCCGTCGCGGTCATCGTCTTGAAGTCGATCGGCTCGCCCGACGCCGACGTCGCCACCGTGTGACAGGCTTCACCACCAGCCTCGAAGATCCCCGCCCAGCACTAGGAGAGCGCATGCCCAGCAAGTCCGTCGTCGTCGGCTCCGCAGTCGGCCTGCACGCCCGCCCCGCCGCGATCATCGCCGAAGCAGCCGGCGAGCTCGGCTCGGAGGTCACCATCAACGGCGTCGACGCCAGCTCGTCGCTGATGATCATGACGCTCGGTGCGGGCAACGGGGACACCGTCGAGGTCGCCGGTGACGACCAGGAGGCGGTCGACAAGATCGCCGCCCTGGTCGAGCAGGACCTCGACGCCTGAGGAGGAGGCTAGAGCTTCGCGAGCTTGTGGAACGGGCTCGTGATGCGCACCGTCTGGTTGCGGAAGTCGACCGTCACCGCGCTCGCCTCCGCTGAGATCACGCGACCCAGCCCGAAGGAGTCATGGGCGACGAGGTCGTCGCAGGCGAACTCCTCGATGATCGGCTCGGCCTTGGGCTGGAAGGGGCTGCTGGCAAGATGGCGCTGCCTGGCCCGGGGCGCGGTAGTCATTGGTACGAGTATGCGCCCCCCATGGCTGCCAGACCGCATCCGGAGCGAAATACCCGGCCGAACGACGTACCGGTGACCCGCCCACGGGAGAGAGCCGCGTCAGCGGCGGTCGCGGTCCTCCAGCAGCGCGCGGTAGACCAGGCGGACGCTGACGGCGCGCTCCAGCTCGCGACGGATCGCGGTGAAGAACTGCCGGCGGTAGTTCGTGTCGGTGACGGCGTAGACGGTGAAGTAGAGGCCGGCGAAGGCGGCCAGGAAGGTCGACACCTGGAGGAGCTCGCGACTCACCAGGTCCGCGCCGAAGAGATAGTGCGGGGGCTCGCCCACCCACGACTCGATCACGTCGTCGTTGATCGCGACGACCCCGAACACCAGGAAGAAGACCCACACGGCGACCGACAGCAGCAGCACCTGGACCGCCTGGGTGATCAGCAGCACCAGCACCAGGTTGCCCCGTTCGAGTCCGACGACGTCGGAGTGGTCACGCACGGTCTCGTCGGTGATGTCGAGCTCCGCGGCGGTGGCTTCGACGGGGGTACGCCGGCACGCCGCGACGATCCCCTCGGCCGTCAGCTCCTCGTCGTACTCCTCGAGCTCCTCCGGCAGCCGGGCCAGCAGGAACAGCACGCCGATCAGCGCGAACAGCAGCACGGCCTGCCACAGCACCCCGCCGCGCAGCGTCGAGGACACCTGCCACACCTCGGTGTTGATGAACAGGAACGTCATGAAGAGCAGCAGCATGGGGAGCGCGCGGGACGCCAGCGGCAGCAGCAGACCCAGGGAGCGCAGCGTGCGTCGCGCGGCCCAGCCGAGCACCGCGGCACCGTAGAGGAACCAGAGCGCCCAGATGGCGACCAGCAGGCCGAAGACGGTCTCGCCCCAGGCCAGGCCCAGCGAGGTGTCGTCGCGCCACCAGCCGACGGCGACACCGACGGCCACGGCGGCCAGCAACGCGGCGAGCCCGACGCGGACGACGCGGCCACGCGACAGCCTGCGGCGGACCGCAGCGCGCTGGCTGTCCACGAACCACGGCAGTCCGTGGTCGTCGAGCCAGCGCTCGGTGGCGCGGACGGTCGCGTCGACGTCCTCGGTCACGCGAGGAGCTCGCGCGCCCGGTGCACGTCGTCGGCCATCTGGGCCAGCAGCGGCTCGACCCCGTCGAAGCGCACCATCCCCCGCAGCCGCTCGACGAAGGACACCTCGACCTCGACGCCGTAGAGCTCGAGGTCGTCGCGGTCCAGCACGTAGGCCTCGACGCGACGGTCCCGCTCCCCCGCGAACGTCGGGTTGGTGCCCACCGAGATCGCGGCCGGCAGCCGTTCGCCGGTGTCGATCCGCCGCAACCAGCCGGCGTACACCCCGTCGGCGGGGGCCGCGACCCCGTCGGGCACGACGTTCGCCGTGGGGTAGCCCAGCCCGCGCCCCCGCCGGTCGCCCTCCACCACCACGCCGCGCACGGCGAACGGGCGCCCGAGCGCCTCCGCGGCACCCTCGACGTCACCGGCGACCAGGCAGTTGCGGACGTAGGTCGAGGACCACACCTGCGGGCCACCGTCCAGGGCCACGCCCTCGACCACGAAGTCCTTCTCCGCGCCCTCGCGCGTCAGCAGCGCGACGTCACCGGCGGCCTTGTGGCCGAAGCGGAAGTTGCCGCCCACCACGACGGCGCGGGCGTGCAGGGCGGTGACGAGGATCCGGTCGACGAACTCCTCCGGCGACCAGCCGGCGATCTCCCGGCTGAACCGGATCACCAGGGCGTCGTCGGCGCCCGCCTCGGCGAGCAGGGCCAGGCGCCCCTCGATCGTGGACAGCGTCAGGGGTGCGTGCTCGGGCCGGAGCACCGCGAACGGGTGCGGGTCGAAGGTCACCACGACGACCCGGTCGGCGCCGGTCTCGGACGCGACCTCGCGGGCCCGGCGCACCACCCGCTGGTGTCCGCGGTGCACGCCGTCGAAGTTGCCGATCGTGACGACGGTGCGCCCCAGGTCGCCGGGTACCTCGGAGACGTCACGCCAGATCCGCACGGCGGAAAGCCTCCCACACCGCCGGTGCTGCGCGGTGTGGGAGGCTTCGGGCCCCGGGGCTCCGTGCCTACTTCAGCTTGATCTCGCGGTACATGCCCATGAACGCGTGCGGCATGCCACCCATCGAGGCGTCAGGCCAGAAGCAGAGCATGATGTAGTTGCCCTTGGGCAGCTTGTAGTTGAACGTCTCCGAGTGACCCGGGCTGACGACGCCGCTGGTGAGGAACTTGCTGAAGTCGACCGGCGGCGGACCGGCGGGCGGACCCTCGGTGAGGAACCAGTCCTCGAAGTCCTGGAGGGTCTTGCCCTTCTTGAGCTTGACCATGTCCAGGAAGTGGTTCTGGTCGGCCGAGTTCTGGAAGGTCAGCAGTCCCTTGTTGGGGATCGACTTCGGCTTCTTGCTCCACTTCGTGCTGTCGACGGCCTTCACCTTGGCGCTCGCCGGCATCACGTTGCCGGTGTCGAGGCCCGCGACGGTGAAGGGCGTGAACGCCTCCGCCTTGTTGGTGTTGATGTCGACGGCCCAGTAGGCGCCCGGCTGCGAGCGTCACCCAGAGCGTGCCGGGCACGTCCGGTGTGGCGGTGGCGCCGCCGAGCAGCGTGACGTTGGCCTCGAACCTCTTGAGCGGCTTGATCTTGCCCTGCTCGAGTCCCTTGTCGATGTCGTTGACGGCCTGCTCGATCGTGTAGCCCGCGGCGGGCAGCGCGACCTGGAAGCCGGACTCCTTCGCGGCCGTGGTGACGTGGAACTGGCTCACCCCGGGCTGGATCGTGGCGGGCAGCGTGACCACGCGCTTCTTGCTGATGCTGACGGCCACCGGCGCGGTCGCCGCGTCGTCCGCCTGCGCGGGTGCTGTCGCGGCGATCGCGGACAGGCTGGCCGCGCCGATGAGCACCAGGCTCGTCGCGACGGCACGAATCTTCGTTGGTGCCATTGATTTCTCCCCGTTTCCCACATGGGCTCGGCTGGTCCGAGCCCCTCCCAAGCAGCACCCTGCACCGCGATCGCCACCAGTTCAATGATCTTTATTGGTGACTAGACCACCCGCCGGGCGTGGGTCGGGCGCGGTCAGACGAAGACCGCGGTGGCCACGGCGCGGTCTCCGCGACGTTCGTACAGCGCGAGGAACTCACCATCCGGAGCGAACAGCGCGACCGCGCCGTCCGCGGCCAGGAGCACCTCGAGCGGGCGACCGACCCGCACGTCGCCCGCCTGCACGGCGTCGAGATCGACCGCGGGGAAGGCCGCCCGCGCGGCGTCGGCGATCGGCAGCACGGTGGGGTCGGCGGCCAGCGCGTCGAGCGTCCGGGCCACCGCCAGGTCGAAGGGACCGACGGCGGTGCGCCGCAGGGCCGTCAGGTGCCCGCCGACGCCGAGCCGGGCGCCCACGTCACGGGCGATCGCGCGGATGTAGGTGCCGCTCGAGCAGCGCACCGAGATGTCCACGTCGAGGTGCTCCCCCGCCGGCCGGACGTCCGCGACCACCAGCTCGTGCACGGTCACCGGGCGTGCCTTCAGCTCGACGGTCTCGCCGTCGCGGACGCGCTGGTAGGCACGCTTGCCGTCGACCTTGATCGCCGAGACGGCCGTCGGGACCTGCGCCAGGTCGCCGACCTGCTCGGCGAAGGCGGCGCGCACGGTCGCCTCGTCGAGGCCGTCGGTCGCGGCCGTGGCGACGACCTCACCCTCGGCGTCGTCCGTCGTGGTCGCGACCCCGAGCCGCACGGTGGCGTCGTACGCCTTCTCGGTGAGCATCAGGTGCCCGAGCAGCCGGGTGGCGCGCCCGACCCCGAGCACGAGGACCCCCGTGGCCATCGGGTCGAGGGTGCCGGCGTGGCCGACCTTGCGGGTGCCGACGAGTCGACGGACCCGCGCGACGACGTCGTGCGACGTCAGGCCGCCGGCCTTGTCGACGACGACCAGGCCGGCCGGAGGAGCCGCGTCGCTCACGCGTCCTCGTCGACCTCGACCCGGTCGACCGCGTCGACCTCGTCGTCGGGGTGCTTCTTGTACGGGTCCGGCTCGCCGGCGTACGTCGCGCCGCGCTGGGCGGCGACCGCCTCGTCGTGCGCCTTGGCGCGGGCGAGCAGGTCGTCGATCTGGCGCGCCGTCTCCGGCAGCGCGTCGGCGATGAAGGTGAGCGACGGCACGTGCCGCATGCCGAGCTGCTTGCCGACCTCGGAGCGGATCAGGCCCTTCGCCGACTCGAGGGCCGCGGCGCTGGCCGCGCGCTCCTCGTCCTCGCCGAGCACGGTGTAGAAGATCGTGGCCTGCTGGGAGTCGCCGGTCAGCCGCACGTCGGTGATGGTGACGAACCCGAGGCGCGGGTCCTTGATCCGCCGCTCCAGCATCTCCGCCACGATCACCTGGATCCGGTCGGCGATCTTGCGTACCCGGGGGCTGGCCATGGTCTCACTCCTCTTGGGACGGTGGTGCGGGTCGTGCGACGGCGGGTCGGCCGCGGGCGGCCGGACGCCCCCCGCGAGGGGAGCGCCCGGCCCACGGACCTACGCGCGCGGGATCTCGCGCATCTCGAACGCCTCGACGACGTCGTCGATCTTGATGTCCTGGTAGTTGCGCAGGACCAGACCGCACTCGAAGCCCTCGCGGACCTCGCTGGCGTCGTCGCGCTCGCGACGCAGCGACGACAGGTCGAGGTTGTCGGCGACGACGGCGCCGTCGCGCAGCAACCGCACCTTGGCGTTGCGTCGGATGACACCCGAGGTGACCATGCAGCCGGCGATGTTGCCGAGCTTGGACGAGCGGAAGATCTCGCGGATCTGCGCCTGGCCGAGCACGGACTCCTCGAACTCCGGCTTGAGCATGCCCTTGAGGGCGGCCTCGATCTCGTCGATCGCCTGGTAGATGACCGAGTAGTACCGGATCTCGACACCTTCCTTGTCGGCCATCTCGGTCGCCTTGCCCTGCGGGCGGACGTTGAACCCGATGATGATCGCGTCGGAGGCGGCGGCCAGGTCGACGTTGGTCTCGGTGATCGCACCGACACCGCGGTCGATGACCCGCAGGCTGACCTCGTCGCCGACGTCGATCTGCGACAGGGCGTCCTCGAGCGCCTCGACCGAACCGGACACGTCGCCCTTCAGGATCAGGTTGAGCTCCTGGCTCTCGCCCTTCTCCATGGAGGCCATGAAGTCCTCGAGGGTACGGCGCACGCGGCGCTTGGCCTGGTTGGCCGCCCGCTCGCGGGACTCGCGCTTCTCGGCGATCTGACGCGCCGTGCGGTCGTCCTCGACGACCAGCATGTTCTGACCCGCGCGCGGCACCGCGGTGAGGCCGAGCACCATCGCCGGACGGGACGGGAACGCCTCCTCGATCGCGTCGCCGTGCTCGTCGAGCATCGCCCGGACCCGGCCGTAGGCGGGACCCGCGACGACGGTGTCGCCCACGCGCAGCGTGCCGCGCTGGACCAGCACCGTGGCGACCGGACCGCGACCGCGGTCCAGGTGCGCCTCGACGACCAGCGCCTGCGCGTCCTGGTGCGGGTTGGCCCGCAGGTCCAGGGACGCGTCGGCGGTCAGGATGATCGCCTCGAGGAGCTTGTCGAGGTTGAGCTCGGACTTGGCCGAGACGTCGACGAACATCGCGTCGCCGCCGTACTCCTCGGGCACCAGGCCGTACTCGCTGAGCTGGCCGCGGACCTTCGTCGGGTCGGCGTCCTCCTTGTCGATCTTGTTGACCGCCACCACGATCGGCACGCCGGCCGCCTTGGCGTGGTTGAGCGCCTCGACCGTCTGCGGCATCACGCCGTCGTCGGCCGCGACCACGAGCACCGCGATGTCCGTGGCCTGCGCACCACGCGCACGCATGGCGGTGAACGCCTCGTGACCCGGGGTGTCGATGAAGGTGATCGGGCGGTCCTGGCCGTCGACCTCGGCGTGCACCTGGTAGGCACCGATGTGCTGCGTGATGCCACCGGCCTCCTTGGCCGCGACGTTGGCGCTGCGCAGCGCATCGAGGAGCTTGGTCTTGCCGTGGTCGACGTGACCCATGACGGTGACGACCGGGGGCCGGATCACCAGGTCGGACTCGTCGCCCTCGTCGGAGCCGAACTCGAGGTCGAAGGACTCGAGCAGCTCGCGGTCCTCGTCCTCGGGCGAGACGACCTCGACGACGTAGTTGAGCTCCTCGCCGATCAGCTCGAGGGTCTCGTCGTTGACCGACTCGGTCGCGGTGACCATCTCGCCGAGCGAGAACAGCATCTGCACCAGCGAGGCGGCGTCGACGCCGATCTTCTCCGCGAAGTCGGTGAGGGACGAGCCGCGGGCCAGCCGCACCGTCTCGCCGTCGCCCTTGCGGACGCGCACGCCACCGATGGTGGGCGCCTGCATCTGCTCGAACTCCTGGCGACGGGCGCGCTTGGACTTGCGACCGCGACGCGACGGACCGCCGGGGCGACCGAAGGCGCCCTGCGTCTGGCCACGCTGACCGGGTCGGCCACGGCCACCGCCGGGGCCACCGCCACCGAAGGCGGGACCGCCGCCGCCGGGACGACCGGGGGCACCGCCGCCGGCCGGGGCACCGCGACCGGGTGCTCCGGTCCGGCCCGGAGCACCGCCGCGGGCGGGGGCGCCGGGGCGACCCGGAGGGCCACCGCGACCGGCGTTGCCACCGGGGCCGAAGGCCGCCGGGGACTTGGGCATCATGGCCGGGTTGGGGCGCGGCATGCCGGGGCGCGCGGGCGCCGAGCCGTCACGCGACGCGGGCGGACGCGGCAGGCTGGTGTCCCCACCCTCGGCGGGCGCGCCACCCGGGGCGGGCGCGGGCCGACGACCCATGCCCTGCGCGGGCGCGAACGGGTTGTTGCCGGGACGCGGGGTGCCACCGGGCTTGCCGACCGGGCGCGGGGCCGGGGTCGGGGCCTTGGTCTCGGCGGCTGCCGCGGCAGCCTCGGCGGCCGGGGCGGCGGCCTCGGCCGCGGGTGCCTCGACGACGGGCTCGGCCGGCGCCTTGGGACCGGGCTTGGGCGCGGTCCGGGACGGCGCCTCGGCGGCAGGCGCCTCGGGGGCCGGGGTCTCGACGACCGCGGCGGTCTCGGGGGCCGCGGCCTTGGCCGGCGCGGGCTTCGGGGCGGCGGTCTTCTCGGGCGCCGGGGCGGCGGTGGCCGCGCCCTGGCTGGCCAGCAGGGCCTCGCCGTACTGCTTCTTGAACTTCATCTCGACGGGAAGCTCGATCGTCGAGGAGGGCGACTTGACGAACTCGCCCATCTCCTTCAGCTTCTCGAGAACTTCCTTGCTCTCGATGCCGTAGGTCTTGGCGAGCTCGTGAACTCGGGTCTTAGCCACAATTCTCCTTCTGGCCTCGAGACCCGGTTCACGGGAGTGTTTCTCGAGACGCCTTAGCGGGTGGGCAAACTCATCGGAAAGTACTCATCGAGTGCTCATGAGCTGCTGCTCCAGTCTCTGGTCGGTTGCGTTGGTCGACTCTCGAGCGAGGCGATGTGCTCCCCCACCGGTGTGGGGGCCAGACCCGCGCCGGACCGAAGGGCCCGGGCGAATGCTCGCCGCCGCACCGCGAGGTCGTAGCACGCGGTCGTGGGGTGCAGGTGCGCTCCACGACCGGGCCGGACAGCCTCAGGATCGGGTACGACGGCCGGGTGGCCCTGCGCATCCGAGCCGGCGACGACCCGCAACAACTCGCTCTTCGCGGCCCGTTCACGACACCCGATGCAGGTTCTGACTGGCCCCTGCTCACCCTTGCGGGCAGGAGGCATCGTTGTGCGAGCCACTGTTGTACGAGTCTAGCCGCAAGGCCGGTGGTTTCCGAACCGGGCCGCCCTGGGCCGCGCCCGGACGACCCGCCGGTCAGTCCTCCTCGACCGCCTCGTCGGACTTGATGTCGATGCGCCAGCCGGTCAGGCGGGCCGCGAGGCGGGCGTTCTGGCCCTCCTTGCCGATCGCGAGCGAGAGCTGGAAGTCGGGCACGATCACCCGCGCCGAGCGCGCCTCGGCGTCGACCACGTGCACGGCGTTGACGCGGGCGGGCGACAGCGAGTTCGCGACGAACTGGGCCGGGTCGTCGGCCCAGTCGACGATGTCGATCTTCTCGCCGTGCAGCTCGCTCATCACGTTGCGCACCCGCTGGCCCATGGGGCCGATGCAGGCGCCCTTGGCGTTGACGCCCTGCAGGTTGGACTTCACCGCGATCTTCGTGCGGTGGCCCGCCTCGCGGGCGATGGCGCAGATCTCGACCGTGCCGTCGGCGATCTCGGGCACCTCGAGCGCGAACAGCTTGCGGACCAGGTTGGGGTGCGACCGCGACAGCGTCACCTGCGGCCCGCGCATGCCCTTGCGCACCGAGATCACCAGCGTCTTGATCCGCTCGCCGTGCTGGTACCGCTCGCCGGGGACCCGCTCGCCCAGCGGCAGGATCGCCTCGAGCTTGCCGAGGTCGATCATCACGTCGTCGGGGTTGCGGCCCTGCTGGATGACCCCGGAGATGAGGTCGCCCTCCTTGCCGAGGAACTCCCCGAACCGCACGTCGTCCTCGGCGTCGCGCAGCCGCTGGAGCATGATCTGCTTGGCCGTGGTCGCGGCGATCCGGCCGAAGCCCTCGGGGGTGTCGTCGTACTCCCCCACCTTGACGCCGTCGTCGTCGAGCTCGGCGGCGAACACGGTGACGTGCCCGGACTTGCGGTCCAGGACGACGCGGGCGTCGTCCTGGGCGCCCGGGCTCTTGTGGTACGCCGTGAGCAGCGCCTGCTCGATCGCCTCCACGAGCACGTCGAAGGAGATCTCCTTCTCGCGTTCGAGCATCCGCAGGACGCTCAGGTCGATGTCCATCAGGAGGTCTCCTTGTTGCGGCGGTTGAACTCGACCTGGACGAGCGCCTTGGCGACGTCGGCATAGGCCACCGTGCGCTCCTCGCCGTCGATGTCGAGGGTGACCGAGTCGTCGGTCGAGGTGCGGATGCGGCCGGTGAGCTCGGTGCCGTCGGTCAGGCTGGCCTTGACCAGGCGGTCCACGTTGCGGCGCCAGTGCCGGGGCAGGGTGAGCGGGCTGTCGACGCCGCGCGAGGTCACCTCGAGGGTGTAGGGGCGCTCGCCCATCACGTCGGAGCCGTCGAGGGTGTCGGAGACGACGCGGGTCGCGTCCGCGATCGTGTCGAGGGTGACGCCGGCGTCGGTGTCGACGGCGACCCGCAGCACCCGCCGGTTGCCGGCCGGCGTGAGCTCGACCGACTCGACGTCGAGGCCGAGGGCACCCAGGGGTCCGGTCAGCTCGGACTCGATCCGGTCGCGTGTGGCGTCCGCGGCTCTGGTCACGATGTTCACCGACCTCCTGTGTGCTGTTGTCGTCGCCCACGATAGCGGCTGGACCCTGGTCCGTCCGGCCCCGGGATAGGGTCGCCGCGTGCTCGCGACCGGCCCCGCTGCTCTCTCCCGGCGAGGAGTCCTGGCGGTCGCTGTGGTCGGGGTCGCCGCGGGCTGCGACCTCGACCCGCGCGCGGCCGAGCCGACCGTCCCCACCCCCACCGCCGGGGCACCCTCGGAGGCCGGGGAGGACACCGACCTGCTGCTGCTGGACCAGGCCCGCGCGGCCACGGAGCAGGCATTGGCCACCGTGCTGCTCGTGCGCGACGAGTACCCCCGCCTGCGCGACTCGATGCGGCCGCTGGCCGCGCTGCACCGGGCGCACGCCACCGCCCTCGACGAGGCCGGTCGCCCGGGTGCCGACGACCCCGGCCCGGTGCCGATCGCCGGCGGCGACCCGACCGAGGCGCTGGCCGCGGTCCGCCGCGAGGAGGCCCGGCTCCAGCGCCGGCTCGCGGCCTGGTCGGTGCAGGCGGGCAGCGGCGGCTTCGCCCAGCTGCTCGCGAGCATGAGCGCTGGTGTCGCGGCCCACCTCGTCGACCTGCCGGCGGGCCCGTGACCGCGCTCGACGCGCTCCAGACGACGCTCGCCGGTGAGCACGCCGCCCTCTACGTCTACGGCGCGCTGGGGGGACGGACCTCGGCGTCGACGGCACCCGCCCTCTACGCCGCCCTGCGCGAGGGGTACGACGTGCACCGCGCCCAGCGCGACCGGCTCAGCCGGACGATCCGGGACCTGGGAGCCGAGCCGGTCGCCGCGGCGCCGGCGTACGACCTGCCCGAGCCGCTCGACTCCGAGATCGACGTCCAGCGGGCGGCGCAGGACCTGGAGCAGCGGTGCGCCGCGACGTACGCCGCCCAGGTGGCGCAGACGGTGGGCGACGAGCGCCGCTGGGCGATCGGTGCCCTCACCGGGGCAGCAGTCCGCCGGCTCGCCCTGGGCGGGGACGCCGAGGCGTTCCCCGGCCTGGACGAGCCGGCGGAGGGATGAGGGTCAGCCGCGGTAGGCGCTGAACATCGTCTGCATCCGGGACGTCTGCCCGGGGTGAAGGATTCCCGGCCGGGCGTCGGAAGCGCCGGAAATACACAGCGGTCCGCGAGCTTGCCTTCCGGGGAAGTCCCGAGATCTCCCCCGGAGTGACAAGGTCGCGGACCGTTGTGCGGGTCTTTCAGCTAAGACCCTGGGTCGTACGGCGCTGGGTTCGTCCGGGCCAGCATCCCATCGGAACCTCTTGCAAAAGTATGCAGTGCGTTTCGAGATTCGTGGGTAAAGACGGTTCCTCAACTTCTTGCGTTGCAACAACCTGCAACAAAGGCAGTATCTAGAGATCTTGACGGGCCACTGTCCCATCTGCCCCAGCGGCCCCGCGATCCTCGTTCGAGGAACCCTCGCACCGTGCGCACCTCCGCATCTGCGGCACCTCCGGCGCGTGGGTCAGTCGGGCAGGCTCCCGAGCAGCGCGGGGATGTCCGACAGCGCGTGGGCGACCGCGTCCGGTTCCCCCTCCGTGTGGCCGATCTGGGCGGCCGGAATCGAGCTGAGCGGGATGTGGATGGCCCGCAGGCCGGCGTTGTGGGCGCCCCACACGTCGTCGAAGAGCCGGTCGCCGACGTAGACGCAGCGGGCCGGGTCGGTGACGCCCACGGCGTCCATCGCGGCCCGGAAGGCCCGGGGCGACGGCTTGGTCCACGGGATCTCGGAGGTGTAGACGTCCCCGTCGATCAGGTGGGCCACGCCGTCCCGCTCGAAGAACCCGCGGTGCCACGCGCGCGGCCAGATCGTGTTGGACAGCACGCCGACCTTGATCCCGTCGGCGCGCAGCGCCTCCCAGAGCGGCCCGACCTCCGGGTCGGTGTCCGTGTGCGGCTCCCAGAAGTCGTAGTAGGCGGAGAGCAGGTCGGGGTCGTGGTCGAGCCCGGCCTCGGTGAACAGGTCCGCGATCGTGGAGCTCTCCTGGTGGTCGCGCGAGCGGCCCCAGATGGCGTCGCCCGCGCGGTGCAGGAGGGCGGCGTGGGCCGCCGGGTCGGGCTCCCCGGCCGCCACGACGGCCCGGGCCAGGGCCAGCGACTCCGCGTGGAAGTCCACGTCGTGCCACCGGGTGAGGGTGCCGCCCCAGTCGAAGATGACCGCGTCGATCGGCACGCGTCAGCCTCGGACGACGGCGACGAGGTGGTCGGCGGCCGCCGCGACCGGCACCTCCTCGCGGGCACCGCTGCGCCGGTCCTTGACCTCGACCGTGCCGTCGGCGAGCCCCCGACCGACCGTCACGATCGTGGGCACCCCGATCAGCTCCGCGTCCTTGAACTTCACGCCGGGGCTGACCTTGGGACGGTCGTCGTAGATCACGTCGACGCCGCGGCCGGTCAACGCGCTCGGCCAGCGCCGCCGCCGCCTCGAAGACCGCCTGGTCCTTGCCGGTGGCGACGATGTGGACGTCGGCCGGCGCGATCTCCCGCGGCCAGACCAGTCCGAGCTCGTCGTTGTTGTCCTCGGCGATGGCCGCGACCGCGCGACTGACGCCGATGCCGTAGGAGCCCATGGTCACCGTCACGAGCTTGCCGTTCTCGTCGAGCACCCGGAGGTCGAGCGCATCGGCGTACTTGCGGCCGAGCTGGAAGATGTGGCCCATCTCGATGCCGCGGGCCGTCTCCAGCACGCCGCCGTCGCAGCTCGGGCAGGGATCGCCGTCGCGGACGTCGGCGGCCTCGATGGTGCCGTCGGGCGTGAAGTCCCGGCCGGCGACGACGTCGAGCGCGTGGCTCCCGGGCGCGTTGGCGCCCGTCACCCAGCGGGTCCCCTCGGAGATCCGGGGGTCGACGACGAACCGGATGCCGGAGGCCGACTCGGTCCCGAGCGCGCCGGGCCCGATGTAGCCCTTCACCAGCGCGGGGTGCTGGCGCATCTCGGCCTCGTCCATGGGCTCGACCTCGATCGGCTCGAGCTGGCCCTCGAGCCGCTTCTGGTCGACCTCGCGGTCCCCGGGCACGCCGATCGCCAGCGGCTCACGGGTGCCGTCGGGGTGCTTGAGCACGACCAGGACGTTCTTGAGCGTGTCGCCGCTGCGCCAGGGGCGGTCGTCGCGGGGGTACTTCTCGTTGAGGAACGCCACCAGCGTGTCGATGGTCGGGGTGTCGGGGGTCTGCTCGGCGTGCGCCGCGGGCACGTCGTCGTACGCCACGGGAGCGGGCGGGCGGACCTGCACCGCCTCGACGTTGGCGGCGTAGTCGCAGCGGCTGCAGCGCACGTAGGTGTCCTCGCCGACCTCGGCCTTGGCCAGGAACTCCTCGGACTTCGAGCCACCCATCGCACCGCTGGTCGCCTTGACGATGACGTAGTCGAAGCCGAGCCGGTCGAAGGTGCGCACGTAGGCCTCGCGGTGCGCGGCGTACGACGCGTCGAGGCCCTCGTCGGTCGCGTCGAAGGAGTAGGAGTCCTTCATCACGAACTCGCGGCCACGGAGGATCCCGGCGCGCGGACGTGCCTCGTCGCGGTACTTGTTCTGGATCTGGTAGAGCCAGACGGGCAGGTCCTTGTAGGAGGAGTAGAGGTCCTTCACCGCCAGGGTGAACATCTCCTCGTGCGTGGGGCCGAGCAGGTAGTCGTTGCCCTTGCGGTCCTTGAGCCGGAAGATGCCGGCGCCGTACTCCGTCCAGCGGCCGCTCGCCTCGTAGGGCTCGCGGGGCAGGAGAGCGGGGAAGGACAGCTCCTGGGCACCGATCGCGTCCATCTCCTCGCGGATGACGGTCTCGACGTTGCGCAGCACCCGCAGCCCCAGCGGCAGCCAGGTGTAGATGCCCGGTGCGGCCCGCCGGACGTAGCCCGCCCGGACCAGCAGCCGGTGGCTGGGCACCTCGGCGTCGACGGGATCGTCGCGCAAGGTGCGGACGAACAGGGTGGACATGCGCAGGATCATGCGGCAAGGCTACGGCTGCGGGCCCGGCCGTCGCGATCGGGTTACGCGGGCGAGGCAACCAATTGGCCCCGGCCGACGTCAACCTTCACGCAGGGACCGACCCGCAGCCACCCATGACCCGACGGAGAGCCACCCATGATCCGCACCCCCCGCGCCGTCCTCGCCGCACTCCTGACCGTCGGGCTCGCCGGTGCCGTCCTGTCCCCCGCCACCGCCGCCGCGCCCGTGGTCATCGACCTCGGCTCGCTGCCCCGCGGCGCACCGCCGGCCGTGCCCTACCTGGAGGGGGGCAACGCACACGTCCTGGTCGACGGCACCCTGCGCATCCCCGTCCCGGACAACGTCATCGGGCTCGTCGGCGAGGTCGGGCACGACTACCTCGTCTGGGCCTTCGCCAACGGCCGCGACGGGAAGGAGAAGATCTTCCGGATCTCTCCGGACGGGACGAAGGAGCTGGTGCTCAAGGCCCGCGCGCTCTACGACGCCCAGGCCTCCCCCAACGGCTCCGCGATCGCGACCTCGGCGATCGGCACCACCCGGCAGACCACGCTGAAGGTGTACGACGTCGGGACCGGCGCGGTGACCAGGAAGCGGACGATGCCCGGCTACGGAACCGTGCTCGACTTCGACGGCAACCGGGTCGCGGTCGGGCGTGAACAACCCGAACAAGACCGTCACCTGGTCGCTCGCGACCGACACCGTCACCAAGGTGTCCGGCGGGATCGGCTACAGCGTCGACCTGGCGAGCAACCGCCTCGCCCGCTTCACCAAGGACCCCTACGCGGGCGGCTGCACCGTGGTGTCGACGTTCTCCGACCCGACGACCGAGCTGTGGACCTCCTGCCGCGAGCGGGTCGAGGCCTGGTCCACCAACGGCACCCGGATCGCGACGGTCGACGCGCTCGCCGACGGGCTCGGTCCCGGCCGGGCCTGGCTCCGCAAGACCGGCGGTCGGCTGCTCGAGGCGTACGACGCGCCGTACTTCTTCGGGCGGCTCGGCTTCGAGGACGCCACCCACGTGCTGATGGACACCTACAACCGGACGAAGTACGCCATCGTGCGGTGCGACGGCACGACCTGCGAGCGGGCCAGCCGCACCGGGTCGTACGACGCGCCGCTGCGGACCGCGCGGGTGCCCGTCGCCCGGCCCTCCTGACCGCGGCCGTCAGCTCCGGGCGGCCCGCAGCGCCGTCCGGATCATCGGGAGCTGCAGCGGCAGCCGCCCGAAGGCGATCGCCTTGAACTTCGTGCTCCGCGTCCGCGCGGCGTCGGCGGCCATCTGGAAGTTGGCGGGGTAGACCGCGAGCAGCAGCGCGGCCGAGGCCCAGCCGGCCAGCCGTCGGGTCCGCGGGTGCAGGAGCCCGGCGGCGCACAGCAGCTCGGCCACCCCGGAGGCGTAGATGACCTCGCGCTGGCGCGGCACCAGGTCGGGCATGATCGGCTCGTAGACCTCCGGGCGGACCAGGTGCAGGGTGCCCGAGACGGCGAAGATGCCGGCGAGCGCGGTCACGTCCTTGGCGGCGGGCATGGGCAGACCGTACCCGTGGGCGACCTCAGAACATGATGGTCGAGAAGCGCGCGGTCTCCCGGAAGCCGATCCGCTCGTAGACCCGGCGCGCAGGGCCGTTCCACTCGTTGACGTAGAGCGACACCGTCGGCGCGATGTCCTGGCGCACCGCCTCCACCACGGCGGCCATCCCCGACGTGGCCAGGCCCTCGCCCCGGCGGTCCGGCGGCACCCAGACGCCCTGGACCTGGGCGGCGCTCGGCGAGACGCACGCGACCTCGGCCTTGAAGACCACCCGGCCGCCGTCGAACCGGGCGAACGACCAGCCCCGGGTGATGAGCTGGAGGACCCGGGCGCGGTACATCTCCCGCCCTCCGGCGATCTCCGGGGAGACCCCGATCTCCTCCTCGTACATCGCGACGCACGCGGGGTAGAGCGCGTCGAAGTCCCCGCGCACCGAGCGCCTGACCTCGGCGCTCGGGGCGACCTCGGGGGCGGTGTCGATCACGAGGTGCGGCTGGCGCCAGCGGAGCTCGCGGGCGTCCGCCCACGCGGCGCCGGCCACCGTCCAGAAGCTCTCGACCGCCTGGTGGGGTCCGACGATGGTGGAGATGGTCCGGGTCCGGCCGAGGGCCCGCGCGGCGAACGCGGAGGCCGCGGCGGCGTCGCACTCGACCGGCACCAGGTTGGCGCCGACGTGACACGCGGCGGTGAGCCGGCCCTTCTCGTCGAAGCGTCCCCACATCTCGCCACCCAGCCACCGCGGGTCGAGCGTCGTGGTGCGGGCGCGGTACTCCGCGAAGACGTTGGTGACCGGGTCACGCGCGGTCAGCTCGAGGAAGGCGGCGAGGTCGCCCGACCCCAGCACGCGGATCCCTCGGTCGGTCGTGAGCACGACGTGAGCCTACGCGGCGGGGACCCGCTGCGCGGGAGCCGCGGACGCGATCCGACGCAGCGGTGAGGCCCAGGCGAAGACCGCCGCGAGCACGGACACCGAGGCGAAGAACAGCATCGTGGGTCGCAGCCCCAGCGGCTCCACCAGCAGCCCGCTCAGGAACGCCCCTCCGGTCCACCCGATCCCCCAGCTCAGCATCCGTCCGGCGGTGTTCACCCGACCCTGCAGGTGCTCGGGCGTCACCGCCTGGCGGTAGCTGATCGAGTTGACGACGACCAGGGTCGTCGCGGCCGCCCAGCCGACGTACAGCAGGGCCGCGACCCACCACACCGTGACCCGGGAGGTGACCACCCCCAGCCCGGCGGCGACCGGCACCGCGACCAGCGCGATCCGGGCGGGGCTCACGAAGCGCACCAGCCGCGGGATCGTGACCGACGCGGCCAGGCCCCCGATCGCCCAGGCCATGTAGGTGATGCCGAACCGCCAGCCCTCGGTGCCCAGGTGCAGCACCCGGTCCAGCCACACGACCGTGAGCGCCATGTAGCCGCCGATGCTGAGCATCAACAGCGTGCCGATCACCGTCATCGACCGGACGCCCTCGTGGTGGACCAGGAACGCGAGCCCCTCCCGCACGTCGCGCACCACCAGGCCGAGGGTCAGCGGGGCGCGCTCGCGCTCCGGGTCCCACATCGGGCGGGTGATCCGGGAGAGCAGGGCGGCGCTCAGCACGAACGACAGCGAGTCGAGCCCCAGGAGCCAGGCGGGGTCGACGACCGCGAGCGTCGCCCCGACCACGGCGGGTGCCACGATCTCGATCGCGCTCTGCAGGCTCCACGCGTAGGAGTTGGCCTCGGCGATCCGGCCGCGGCCGACGAGCAGGGGGATGGCGCCGAAGACCGCGCCGTCGAAGAAGACGCCGATGGTCGGGCCGAGGAAGGCCACCACGAGGATGTGCGGGACGGTCACCTCCCCGACCGCGGCCGCCAGCGGGATGCTGGCCAGCACCGCCGCCCCCAGCAGGTCGGCGGCGATCATCACCCGCTTGCGGTTCCACCGGTCGGTGAGCGCGCCGGCGAGGAGCCCGAACAGGAGGTACGGCGCCGCCTCCAGGGCGGCCACCAGCGCGGTCAGGCCGGGGTCGTCGCTGGTCCGGTAGACGAGCACCGGCAGGGCGATGTAGGTCGCCATGCTGCCGGTCCCGCTGAGCCCCCGCGCCGCGAGGTACCGCACGAACTCGCGGTCGCGCAGCAGGCTCGGGTCGCTCACCCGGGCAGCCTAGGGCGGCCCCCGGGTCGCCTAGGAGACGGAGACGCTCGCGCCGCCGCCCTCGACCGGCTCCATGCCCTCGGCGATCCGCATGGCCTCCTCGATCAGGGTCTCCACGATCATCGACTCGGGGACGGTCTTGATGACCTCGCCCTTGACGAAGATCTGGCCCTTGCCGTTGCCGGAGGCCACGCCGAGGTCGGCCTCGCGGGCCTCGCCCGGGCCGTTGACGACGCAGCCCATGACGGCGACGCGCAGGGGCACCTCCATGCCCTCGAGGCCCGCGGTCACCTGCTCGGCGAGCGTGTAGACGTCCACCTGGGCGCGGCCGCAGGACGGGCAGGACACGATCTCGAGGCGGCGGGGCTTGAGGTTGAGCGACTCCAGGATCTGGAGGCCCGACCTTGACCTCCTCGACCGGCGGCGCCGACAGGGAGACCCGGATCGTGTCGCCGATGCCCTGGCTGAGCAGGTGCCCGAAGGCGACCGACGACTTGATCGTGCCCTGGAAGGCCGGTCCGGCCTCGGTGACGCCGAGGTGCAGCGGCCAGTCGCCGGCCTCCGCGAGCAGCTCGTAGGCCCGCACCATGACCACCGGGTCGTTGTGCTTGACCGAGATCTTGAAGTCGTGGAAGTCGTGCTCCTCGAACAGGCCGGCCTCCCAGACCGCGCTCTCGACGAGCGCCTCCGGGCGTGGCCTTGCCGTACTTGTCGAGGATCCGCTTGTCGAGCGAGCCCGCGTTGACGCCGATCCGGATCGAGGTGCCCCGGTCCTTGGCGGCCCTGGCGATCTCCTTGACCTGGTCGTCGAACTTGCGGATGTTGCCGGGGTTGACCCGGACCGCGGCGCAGCCGGCGTCGATGGCGGCGAAGACGTACTTCGGCTGGAAGTGGATGTCGGCGATCACCGGGATCTGGGAGTGCTGCGCGATCTCGGGAAGCGCGTCGGCGTCGTCCTGGCTCGGGCAGGCCACCCGCACGATGTCGCAGCCGGTCGCGGTCAGCTCGGCGATCTGCTGGAGGGTCGCGTTGACGTCGGAGGTCAGCGTGGTCGTCATCGACTGGACGGAGATCGGGTGGTCGCTGCCGACCCCGACCTTGCCGACCTGGATCTGGCGGGTCGGCCGCCGCGGGGACAGGACGGGCGGAGGCAGGGCGGGCATGCCCAAGCCGATGGAGGTCATGCCGTCAGGGTACTTGCGGGTCAGACGTTGAGATGGAGCGGGACGAAGACGTCGGCGAGGATCAGCACCACGCCCATGACCAGGAACGCGCTGGCCATCACGTAGGCGATCGGCAGCAGCTTCGCGACGTCGACGTAGCCCGGGTCGGGGCGGTGCCGCAGCCGGGCCCAGCCCCGCCGCATCGCCTCGTAGAGCGCGCCGGCGATGTGGCCGCCGTCGAGCGGGAGGATCGGCAGGAAGTTGAACATGCCGATGAAGAAGTTGAACCCGGCGATGAGGGCCAGCAGCCCGACGAGCTTGTCCTGGACCGGGAACGCGTCGGCCGAGGCGTACTCGCCGGCGATCCGGCCGCCCCCGACGATGCTGACCGGGCTGTCGACGGCGCGCTCCTCGAGACCGAGCAGCGCCTTGCCGACCCCGAAGACCTTGACCGGCAGGGTGCCCAGCGCCTTCACGGTGTTGACGGCCATCGTGTCCATCTGCTGCAGGGTGTAGATCGGGCCACCGGTCACGACCACGGCCGTCTGGACGGGCTGGACGCCGAGGAAGCCGACCGGGGTCAGCGTGGTGTCGGCGACGTCGTCGCTCACCGGCCGGGGCACGACCTGGGTGGTGACCTCGAGCGAGACCTGCTGGCCGTCGCGGTCGACGACGACGGCGGCGGTCTTGTCGTCGTTCTCGCGGATCGCGGTCTGGAGCGCCTTCCAGTCGGTGACCGGGGTGCCGTTGAAGGACACGAACCGGTCGCCCGGCTGCAGACCGGCGGCCGCGGCGGGGCTCGGGTTCTCCTCGAGCTCGCGGGCGGTGCAGGCCCGGCCGTCCTCGGCCGCGGGCACGATGCAGGGCGACGACCTGGTCGACCACGGGCTCCACGTCGACCCGCTCGACGTTGCCGACCGTGGCGAAGATGCCCCAGAAGATGAAGAACGCGATGAGGATGTTGACGGTCGGGCCGCCCGCCATCACGACGACCTTCTTCCACCAGGTCATCTTGTAGAACAGCCGGTCCTCGTCGCCCGGGGAGACGTGCTCCCACTCCGCAGCGCGGGCGTCGGAGATGAGCTGGGTGAACATCCCGGTGTTGGACTTGCGCACCCTGAGCACCTGCTCGCCGTTCTCGTCGTACTCCACCGTGCCCAGGTCCTCGGCGCCCGGCGGCAGCATCCCGACGATCTTGACGTAGCCGCCGAGCGGGACCGCCTTGAGTCCGTACTCGGTCTCGCCCTTGCGCCTGCTCCAGACCGTCGGGCCGAAGCCGATGAAGTACTGCGTGACCTTCCCGCCGAACGCCTTCGCCGGGATCATGTGACCGAGCTCGTGGAGCCCGATCGACGCCAGGATGGCGAGCACGAAGGCGAGCACCCCGAGGGTGTAGAGCAGCGGGGTCATCGGGTCCCTTCGGCCTTGGTCGGATGGGTGCGAGCGGCGGCCCGCTCCCGGGCCCAGGCGTCGACGGCGAGAACGTCCTCGACGGCGAGATCTCGCACGTTCGAGAGTACCGGGCCCTCGGCTGCGGCGTGGGAATCCAGCACCCCGCGCACGGTGGGGACGATGTCGGCGAAGCTGAGGCGGCCGGCCAGGAAGGCGTCGACGCAGACCTCGTTGGCGGCGTTGTACGCCGCCGGAGCGGTGCCGCCGGCGATGCCCGCCTCCCGGGCCAGACCGACCGCCGGGAAGGCGTCGTCGTCGAGGGGGAAGAACTCCCACGTCTGGCTGGTCGACCAGTCCACCGCCGGGGCGGACCCGGGGACCCGGTCCGGCCAGGCGAGGCCGAGCGCGATCGGGATCCGCATGGTCGGCGGGCTGGCCTGGGCGAGCGTGGAGCCGTCGACGAACTCCACCATCGAGTGGACGACGCTCGTCGGGTGGACCACCACCTCGATCCGGTCGAAGTCCAGGCCGAAGAGCAGGTGCGCCTCGATCACCTCGAGGCCCTTGTTGACCAAGGTGGCGGAGTTCACGGTGATGACCGGGCCCATCGCCCAGGTGGGGTGCGCCAGCGCCTGCTCGGGGGTGACGTCGCGGAGCCGGTCGGCCGACCAGCCCCGGAACGGCCCGCCCGAGGCGGTGAGCACCAGCCGGCGTACCTCCTCCGGCGCGCCGCCGCGCAGGCACTGCGCGAGCGCGGAGTGCTCGCTGTCGACCGGCA
This sequence comes from uncultured Actinomycetota bacterium, assembly GCA_963713255.1. GTDB lineage: Bacteria > Actinomycetota > Actinomycetes > Propionibacteriales > Nocardioidaceae > Nocardioides. The sequence goes on along the minus strand of CAVQLC010000009.1, from coordinate 290,031 downwards.
CGATCTGGCCGGGCGCCGCGGCGCGGGTGACCAGCGGCCCGCCGATGATCAGCGACTCCTTGTTGGCCAGCGCCAGCGTCGTGCCGGCGGCCAGCGCGGCCAGCGTCGGCCGCAGCCCCACCGCGCCGGTGATCCCGTTGAGCACCACGTCGCAGGCCATCCCCGCGGCCTCCGTCGAGGCGTCCTCGCCGAGACCGGAGTACGCCGGGCCGAACTCCGCGACCTGCGTGGCGAACAGCTCCTCCTGGGACCCGCCGGCCGTCAGGCCGACGACCCGGAACCGGTCCGGGTTCTCCCGCACCAGGTCGAGCGCCTGGGTCCCGATCGACCCGGTCGACCCCAGCACCACCACGTCACGTCGCTGCACCGACCCATCCTCCCAGGCATCGGGTCCCGGACCTGAAACCGCGCCCTCGAGGGCGGCGCTACTCGCGGCGCAGCGCCGGCCGCAGGTTGTCGAGGACGCCGGGGTCCTCGATGGTCGAGGGGACGGGTGCGTCGGCGCCGTCGGCGATCTGCCGCATCGTCTTGCGCAGGATCTTGCCGCTGCGGGTCTTGGGCAGGCCGGCGACCACGGTCACGTCCTTGAACGCCGCGACCGCGCCGATCTCGTCGCGGACCAGGGCCACCAGCTCGCGGCCGAGCTCGTCGGGGTCGGCGTCCACGCCGGCCTTGAGGACGACGAAGCCGCGCGGCAGCTGGCCCTTCAGCTGGTCGGCCACGCCGATCACCGCGCACTCGGCCACCGCGGGGTGCGCGGCCAGCACGGCCTCCATCGAGCCGGTGGAGAGCCGGTGCCCCGCGACGTTGATGACGTCGTCGGTGCGGCCCATGACGTAGAGGTAGCCGTCCTCGTCGACGTACCCGCCGTCGCCGGAGAGGTAGTAGCCGTCGAACGCGGAGAGGTACGAGTCGACGTACCGCTCGTCGTCCTCCCACAGCGTCGGCAGCGAGCCCGGCGGCAGCGGCAGCCTGACGCAGATGGCGCCCTCGGTGCCGGCCGGCACCTCCTCGCCGCGCTCGTCGAGGATCCGCACGTCCCAACCCGGCACGGGCACCGACGGCGATCCCGGCTTGATCGGCAGCGGCTCGAGCCCGCGCAGGTTGGCCGCGATCGGCCACCCGGTCTCGGTCTGCCACCAGTGGTCGACGACCGGGATGCCGAGGCTGTCGGTCGCCCACTGGTAGGTGTCCGGGTCGAGGCGCTCCCCCGCCAGGAAGAGGGTCCGCAGCGTGGAGACGTCGTGGGCGGCACGCAGGGTGCCGTCGGGATCCTCCTTCTTGATCGCCCGGAACGCCGTCGGCGCGGTGAAGAGGGCCCGGACGCCGTGCTCGGCGACGACGCGCCAGAACGCGCCGGCGTCGGGGGTGCCGACGGGCTTGCCCTCGTAGAGCACCGTCGTCGCACCCGTGATGAGGGGCGCGTAGACGATGTAGGAGTGGCCGACCACCCAGCCGACGTCGGAGGCGGTCCACCAGACGTCGCCGGCTCCGATGCCGTAGATGTTCGGCAGCGACCAGGCCAGCGCGACGGCATGCCCGCCGTTGTCGCGGACCACGCCCTTGGGCTTCCCCGTCGTGCCCGACGTGTAGAGGATGTAGAGCGGGTCCGTCGCGGCGACCTCGACGCAGGCGGCCGGGTCGGTGCGGCCGGCTCGCATCGCGACGTCCCAGTCGAGGTCCCGACCCTCGACCAGCGTCGCGACGGCCTGGGGCCGCTGCTTGAGCACCACCGCCGCGGGAGCGTGCTCCGCGCGGTCGAGGGCCTTGTCGAGGATCGGCTTGTACTCCACCACCCGCGACGGCTCGATCCCGCAGGACGCCGTCACCACGACCTTCGGCCGGGCGTCGTCGATCCGGACGGCCAGCTCCTGCGGCGCGAACCCGCCGAAGACCACCGAGTGGACCGCGCCGATCCGCGCACAGGCCAGCATCGCGATCACGGCCTCGGGGATCATGGGGAGGTAGATCACCACCCGGTCGCCCTTCTCGACCCCCAGCCCCCGCAGCACCCCGCCGAACGCCGCGACCTCGGCGAGCAGCTCGGCGTACGTGTAGGTCCGCCGGTCCCCGGTCACCGCCGAGTCGTAGACCAGCGCGGCCCGGTCGCCGGCCCCCCTGACCACGTGCCGGTCGAGGGCGTTGAAGCAGGTGTTGAGGCTGGCGTCGGGGAACCAGCGGTAGAACGGCGGCCGGTCGGCACCCAGGATCTGCTGGGGTTTGCGGATCCAGTCCACGAGCCCGGCCTGCTCACGCCAGAAGCCCTCCGGATCGCGCAGGGACCGCTCGTACGTCGCCCGGTAGTCGCCCATCCGCCCACCCTGCCAAGGTGAACGTGTTGCGTCTAGCGCGACAACGATGCGTGATGATCAATTCGTGACCTGCCGACCATCCCCCACCGCGGCTCGGATGGGCTACTTTCCGTGAAGGAGCCTCGGGGCCCCGGAACAGCGCGACCGTCCACATCCCGTCTTGAGAGGTGCCGCCGCATGAATCGACCCCGCCGCTTGGCAGCCACGGCCGCCGTCGCGTCCCTGGTGCTCCTGGGCGCCTGTGCCCCACCCGAGGACGACGACAGCGAGACCACCACCGAATCCGGTGTCTCGGCCAGCGAGGCGACCTCCGCCGAGGACTTCGGCGGCATGGACGCCCTGATCGAGGCCGCGCAGGAGGAGGGCACGCTCAACGTGATCGCGCTGCCCCCCGACTGGGCCAACTACGGCGAGATCATCGACACGTTCGCCGAGAAGTACGACATCGAGGTCAACTCCGACCAGCCCACCGCGGCCAGCCAGGACGAGATCAACGCGGCCAACGACCTCAAGGGCACCGAGCGGGCCCCCGACGTCTTCGACCTCGGTCAGTCGGTCGCGCTCGCCAACACCGACCTGTACGCGCCGTACAAGGTGGAGACCTTCGACGAGATCCCCGACGAGTTCAAGGACCCGGACGGCACCTGGGTCAACGACTACGGGGGCTACATGGCCATCGGCTACGACTCGGCCAAGGTGCCCGACGTGACGTCCGTCGAGGACCTGCTCGCCCCCGAGTACAAGGGCTCGGTCGCCCTCAACGGCAACCCGACCGAGGCCGGCGCCGCCTTCAGCGGCGTGATGATGGCCGCGATCGCCAACGGCGGCTCGGCCGACGACATCGCGCCCGGCGTGGACTTCTTCAGCGAGCTCAAGGACGCCGGCAACTTCATCCCGGTCGACCCGGACTCCGCCACCATCGAGTCCGGCCAGACCCCGGTCGTCATCGACTGGGACTACCTGGGTGCCGCGGCCGCGGCCAACGTCTCCTCCTGGAAGACGATCGTCCCGGAGGAGTCAGTCGTGGCCGGCTACTACTACCAGGCGATCAACGTGGACGCGCCGCACCCGGCCGCCGCCCGCCTGTGGCAGGAGTTCCTCTACAGCGACGAGGGCCAGAACCTCTGGCTCAAGGGCGGTGCCCGTCCGGTGCGCGGAGACGCGATGGCCGAGGCCGGCACGATCGACGCCGAGCTGTGGGACGCGCTGCCCGAGGTCACCGGCACGCCGGTGATCCCGACCAACGAGCAGACCGAGCAGGCGGGTGCCTACCTGGCCGAGAACTGGTCCAAGGTCATCAGCTGACCGTGGCCGACACCGTCACGGGTACGGGTCGACGGTTCGCCGTCGGCCCGTACCTCGCGCTCCTGCCGTTCTTCGCGTTCCTGCTCTTCTTCCTGATCGTGCCCACCTTCACGGTGGTGTTCGGCGCGTTCCAGAGCGGCGACGGGGGCTTCACCCTGGGGAACCTGCGGGCGCTGGGCACGGACGCCGCGCTCAACGCTCTCTGGAAGAGCGTGCTGCTGTCCTTCACCACCGCACTCCTGGGCGCGCTGCTCGGCGCGCTGCTCTCCTACCTGATCCTCTCGCTGGGCGAGCAGAGCATCGTCCGGCGCGCGACCATCTCGGTGTGCGGCGTGCTGGCGCAGTTCGGCGGGGTCACGCTCGCCTTCGCCTTCATCTCGCTGCTCGCCATCAACGGCGTGCTGACCCTCGCGCTGGACTCCTGGATCGGCCTCGACATCTACGGCTCGGGCTGGCTCTTCGGCCTCAAGGGGCTGATCGTGGTCTACGTCTACTTCCAGATCCCGCTGATGGTCATCGTCTTCACGCCCGCCCTCGAGGGCCTCCGGCCGCAGTGGCGCGAGGCCGCGGTCAACCTCGGCGCGACCACGCCGCAGTACTGGCGGCAGGTCGGCATCCCGCTGCTGACGCCGGCCTTCCTCGGCTCGGCCCTGCTGCTCTTCGCCAACGCGTTCGCGGCGTACGCCACCGCGGCCGTGCTGGTCAGCCAGGGCAACCCGATCACGCCGCTGTTCATCCGCTCGGCGCTGACCAGCGAGATCCTGCTGGGCCAGGCCAACGTGGGCTTCGCGCTGGCGCTGGAGATGATCGTCGTCGTCTCCATCGTGATGGGCCTGTACGCCCTGCTGCTGCGCCGGACCTCGCGGTGGATGCGATGAACGTGTCGACCGGGTTCCGGGTCTTCCGCGGCATCGCCTTCGCGCTGTTCGCCCTGTACTTCGCGCTCCCCCTGCTCTCGATGCTCGACTTCAGCACCCGCGCCAAGGGCGACGCCACGGGTCGCACCTCGGACGCCTGGGTCGCGCTGGTCGAGAACGACGACCTGCGCGAGGCCATCGTCTCCTCGCTGCTGCTGGCCGTCTTCACGGTGGTCCTGATGGTGGCGCTGCTGGTCCCCACGATGATCTGGGTGCGCCTGCGGGTGCCCGGGATGTCGCGGACCGTGGAGTTCCTCTGCCTCCTGCCGCTCACCATCCCGGCGCTGGTGATCGTGGTCGGCATCGCCAACGTCTACGCCTGGGTCACCTACCTGTTCGGGGACTCGGCTCTCACGCTCACCTTCGTGTACGTCGTGCTGGTGCTGCCCTACGCCTACCGAGCGATCGACTCGTCCCTGGCCGCGATCGACGTGGTCACGCTCGCCGAGGCCGCCCGCTCGCTGGGTGCGGGGTGGATGACCGTGATCGTCCGGATCGTGTTCCCCAACATCATTCCCGGCGTCCTCGGGGCCGCCTTCATCTCGGTGGCGCTGGTGCTCGGGGAGTTCACCGTCGCGTCCCTGCTGCACTTCGACACGATGCCGGTCGCCCTGACCGCCATCTCCAAGTCCGACGCGGCGACGGCCATCGCCGGAGCGCTCGCGTCGATCATCGTCATCTCCGTGCTGCTGCTGGTGCTCTCGTTGCTCAGTCGCGACCGGCGTACGAAGGGAATCGCTTCGTGACCAGCGTTGACCGCGGCCTCGCCGTCGAGCTCACCGACCTGACCCGTGTGTACGGCTCGATGCGCGCGCTGGACGGGCTCACCCTGCACCTCGAGCCGGGCGAGCTCGTCGCGCTGCTCGGCCCGTCCGGGTGCGGCAAGACCACGGCGCTGCGGATCCTCGCCGGCCTCGACCTCCCGACGTCCGGCACGGTCGTCGTGGGTGGCAAGGACCTCACCAAGGTCCCCGCCAACAAGCGCGACATGGGGATGGTCTTCCAGGCGTACAGCCTGTTCCCGCACCTCACCGTGCTCGACAACGTCGCGTTCGGCCTCAAGCTGCGGGGCGAGGACCGCGGCACGCGCATCCGCAAGGCGCAGGAGAAGCTCGAGCTGGTCGGCCTCGGCGAGCACGCGAACCGCTACGCCAGCCAGCTGTCCGGCGGCCAGCAGCAGCGCGTCGCGCTGGCCCGGGCCCTGGCCATCGAGCCGTCCGTGCTCCTGCTCGACGAGCCGCTGTCCGCCCTGGACGCCAAGGTCCGCACCCAGCTGCGCGACGAGATCCGCCGCGTCCAGCTCGAGGTCGGCACCACCACCCTGTTCGTCACCCACGACCAGGAGGAGGCGCTCGCCGTCGCCGACCGGGTCGGGGTGATGAACAAGGGTCGCCTCGAGCAGCTGGCGCCACCGGCCGAGCTGTACGCCTCCCCGGCGACGACCTTCGTCGCCGAGTTCGTCGGGCTCAACAACAAGCTCGCCGCCCAGGTGCGCGACGGCCGCGCGGAGGTGCTCGGTTCGCAGGTACCGCTCATCGCCGGGTCGGTCGACAGCGGCTCGGGCCTGGCCATGGTCCGACCCGAGTCGGTCACCATCTCGGCGGCGGTCACCCCCGGCAACGCGACCGTCGCGTCGGTCAACTTCCTCGGCCCGGTCTCCCGCGTCTACGTCGACATCGACGGCGGCGAGGCCCTGATGGCGGCGGTGCCGAGCCCGATCGCCGTCAAGCTCTCCCCCGGTGACAGAGTTGCGGTCGGGGTGGACCCGACCCCCTTGCTCGTCGTCGCCGCTCCCGCATCCTGAACGGAGTATCCCCATGACCACCTCCACCACCGGCGGCCCCACCCTCCCGCAGGAGCGCCGCCTCGTCACCGAGATCCCCGGCCCCGAGTCCGCGGCCCGGTTCGCGCGCAAGAAGGAGCACGTCGCCGACGGCGTCGGCACCACCCTGCCGATCTTCGTCACCGCGGCCGGTGGGGGCGTGATCGTCGACGTGGACGGCAACTCCCTGATCGACCTCGGCTCCGGCATCGCGGTGGTCTCGGTCGGCAACGCCGCCCCGTCGGTCGTCGCCCGCGTCCAGGAGCAGGTGGCGGCCTTCACGCACACCTGCTTCATGGTCACGCCGTACGACGGCTACGTGGACGTGTGCGCGGCGCTGGCCGAGCTCACGCCGGGTGACCACGCCAAGAAGTCGGCGCTGTTCAACTCCGGTGCGGAGGCGGTCGAGAACGCCGTCAAGATCGCCCGCGTGGCCACCGGCCGCGACGCCGTGGCGGTCTTCGACCACGCCTACCACGGGCGCACCAACCTCACGATGGCGATGACGGCCAAGAACATGCCGTACAAGCAGGGCTTCGGTCCGTTCGCCGGCGAGGTCTACCGCGCCCCGATGTCCTACCCCTTCCGCGACGGGCTGTCCGGGCCGGAGGCGGCCGCGCGGGCCATCGACGTGCTCGACAAGCAGGTCGGCGCCGGCAACCTGGCCTGCCTCGTGATCGAGCCGGTCCTGGGCGAGGGCGGCTTCGTCGTCCCGGCCGAGGGCTTCCTGCCCGCGCTCGCCGAGTGGTGCACCGCGAACGGCATCGTCTACATCGCCGACGAGATCCAGTCCGGCTTCTGCCGCACCGGAGCCTGGTTCGCGTCCGACCACGAGGGCGTCGTCCCCGACCTGATCACCACCGCCAAGGGCATCGCCGGCGGGATGCCGTTGGCCGGTGTCACCGGCCGCGCGGAGCTGATGGACGCCGTGCACGTGGGCGGTCTCGGCGGGACCTACGGCGGCAACCCGGTCGCCTGCGCCGGTGCCCTCGGGGCGATCGAGGAGATGCGCAGCCACGACCTGGCGGCCCGCGCCCGGGACATCGGCGTGCTCATGCGGCGCCGCCTGGAGGTGCTCGCGATCGACCACGACGTCATCGCCGACATCCGCGGCCGCGGCGCCATGATGGCCATCGAGCTGTGCGAACCGGGCACCAAGACGCCCGACGCGGCCCGCGCGGCCGCCGTCAACGCCGCCTGCCACCGCGCCGGCGTCGTCACCCTCACCTGCGGCACCTGGGGCAACGTCTTCCGCTTCCTCCCCCCGCTCTCGATCTCGGACGCCCTCCTCGAGGAGGCCTTCGACGTGGTCGCCGACGCCTTCGCCGGCACCGCCTGACTGCCGACGTCGGCGCAGATGGTGTGCCGAGTCGGCGTATCATGGCGTGCCGAGTCGGCGCTCTGGCACGCCATCTGCGCCGACTCGACGCGCCATCGTCGCCGACTCGGCGGAATAGGGGTTCCCGGCGGGCCGTTCCTCCGGGGTGACCACTCCCGCGCTGTCCGTGCTCGACCTCGTGCCCGTCCGGGCGGACCAGTCGACGGGTGACGCGCTGGCCGCGACCCGGGCGCTGGCGCGGGTGGCCGACGAGACGGGCTACCGGCGGTACTGGCTGGCCGAGCACCACAACATGCCGGCGGTGGCCGCCACCAACCCGCCGCTGCTGATCGCGATGGTCGCCGCGGCCACCGAGCGGATCCGGGTCGGCTCGGGCGGCGTGATGCTGCCCAACCACGCCCCGCTCGTCGTGGCCGAGCAGTTCGCGCTGCTCGAGGCCGCCCACCCGGGCCGGATCGACCTCGGCATCGGCCGGGCGCCGGGCACCGATCCCGTGACGTCGTACGCGCTGCGCCACGGCGCCGGGGGCGTCGACGACGACGCGGTCGCGGCGTTCCCGTCGTACGTCGACCACGTCCGCACCCTGATGGCGCCCGACGGGGCGGCGGTCCGCGTCGGCGGCACGCTGCACGCGCTGCACGCCACCCCGCACGCGACGTCGGCGCCGACCGTGTGGCTGCTGGGCTCGTCGGACTACTCCGCCCGGCTGGCCGCGGAGAAGGGCCTGCCCTACGTCTTCGCCCACCACTTCTCCGGCTCCGGGACCGCCGAGGCGCTGGAGCTCTACCGGTCCGGCTTCGTGCCGTCCGAGCAGCACCCCGAGCCGCGCACCTTCCTGACCGTCAACGCCGTGGTGGCGCCGACCCAGGAGGAGGCCGACCGCCTGGTGCTGCCCAACCTGCTCGCCATGGTGGCGCTCCGCACCGGAGGCCGGCTGGCCGCGCAGCTCCTGGTGGAGGACGCCGAGGGCCAGCCCCTGGCCGAGCAGCACCAGTCGCTGGCCTCCGCGATGCTGAGCCGCTGGGTGGTCGGGACCCCCGACACCGCCGCCAAGCGGGTCCGCGAGCTGGCCGAGACCTACGACGTCGACGAGGTGATGGTCCACCCCGTCGCGGGCGCTCTCACCGGTACGCCGGCGGACCGGTCACCGGCGCGCGAGCAGACGCTCCGCCTGCTGGCCGAGTCCCTCGCCGCGGGCTAGTCCGCCGCGCCCTTCAGGTCCTTGAGGATCTGCTGGCTCGCCAGCTTGCCCGGCGCACCCATGACGCAGCCACCGGGGTGGGTCCCCGACCCGCACTGGTAGTAGCCCTCGATCGGCGTGCGGTACTGGCTCCACCCCGGCGCCGGCCGGAAGAAGTACATCTGCGGGGCGAAGAACTCGCCGGCGAAGATGTTGCCCTCGGTCAGCCCCACGGTCCGCTCGATGTCGAGCGGTGTCTGGACCTCGCGCTGCAGGACCAGGTCACCGAAGCCGGGGAAGAACGACTCGAGGGTGTCCTGCACCGTGTCGGCGAAGTTCTCCCGCTCGGTGTCCCAGTCGCCGCCCTTGAGGTGGTACGGCGCGTACTGCACGAAGCACGACATGACGTGCTTGCCCGGCGGCGCCATGTCCGGGTCGACGAACGACTGGATCGCGCAGTCGATGTAGGGCCGCTTGCTGTACCAGCCGTACTTCGCGTCGTCGAAGGCGCGCTCGAGGTACTCCATCGACGGCCCGATGTTGACGAAGCCCATGTACTGGTCGGTGCGGTCACCGAGGGCCGGGTACCGCGGCGGCCCGTCGAGCGCGAAGTTGACCTTCGCGGACGTGCCCTGGAACTTCATCCGGTTGATGTTCTCCACGAGGTCGCCGGGCAGCTCGCGCGGCTCCACCAGCTGGGTGAAGGTGCGCCGCGGGTCCAGCGCGCTGACCACGGTCTTCGCGGTGAGCTCGGTCCCGTCCTCGAGCGCCACCCCCACCGCCCGACCGTCCCGGGTGATCACCGAGTCCACCGGCGCGTCGAGCAGGATCTCGGCGCCGAAGGCCTGCGCGGCCCGGGCCAGGACCTGCGTGAAGCCTCCGTTGCCGCCCTTGTGGAACGACCAGGCCCCGAAGTGCCCGTCGTGCTCCCCGAGCGAGTGGTAGAGCAGGACCAGCCCGGAGCCCTGCGACATCGGTCCCACCTGGGTCCCGATGATCCCCGAGGAGGCGATGTAGCCCTTGAGGATGTCGCTCTCGAAGTAGTCGTCGAGGAAGTCGGCGGCGCTGCCCGTGAGGAGCCGGACCAGGTCGTGGATGACCTTCTGGTCCACGCCCTTGAGCCGCGACACCAGGTCGGCGGTCTCCGCGAGGTCCTCCGGCGACTTCCCGAAGATGTTCGGGGGCACCTTGTCGAGCAGCGGCTTGACGAGCTGGCACACGCGCTCGACGTCGTACTCGTAGCGGTCCATCGCGTCGGCGTCGTGCGACGAGTGCCGCATGATCTCCTTGATGTTCTCGTCCCGGTCCTGGCCGAGCAGCAGGTAGTCGCCGTTCTCCATCGGGGCGAACGACGACGGCATCAGGATCGGCATGAAGCCGTGCCGCACCAGGTCGAGCTCCTGCACGATGTCGGGTCGGAGCAGGCTCAGCGCGTAGGAGAACGACGTGAAGTGGAAGCCGGGTCGGAGCTCCTCGGTGATCGCGGCCCCGCCGACGAGGTGGCGCCGCTCGACGATGAGCACCTTCAGGCCGGCCTTCGCCAGGTAGGCACCGTTGACGAGGCCGTTGTGGCCTCCACCCACGATGATCGCGTCGTAGTTCTTGTCCTTCGATGCCATGTCAGGCCGTCTTTCGGGGCGGGTTGAAGAACGGGAGTCGCGTGACCTCGGCGGCCACGGTCTCGTACTGGTGGTTGATCGTGAGCTCCAGGTTGACCCGGGTCCCGGGCTTCGCGAGGTCCGGTCGGACCCGGGCCATCGCGATGTGGCGCTGGAGGACCGGGGAGTACATCAGGCTGGTGGCGTAGCCGATCCGCTCGCCGTCGTCGTCGTAGAGCATCGACTCGTACTCGACCGGGGTCTCGTCCTTCGGGGGGACCAACCCGGCCTGGGCGTACACCCGGTCGTAGTCGGCCCAGTCCAGGAACACCCCCACCGTGGCCCAGCGCGACGTCCCGTCGGCGAGCTCGCGGCGGATGGCGTTGCGTCCGATGAACGGACGGTCGTCGGCGTCGATGCCCTTGAGCATCCAGCCGAACCCGAGCTCCTTGGGCGTGATCCGGTCGTGGTCGGTGTAGGCGAGCCGGCTCGACTCGAACTCGACGTTGATCAGCACCAGGCCGGCCTCGATCCGGGTCATCAGGAGCGCTTCCTCTCCGAACGGCCGGAAGCCGTGGCCCTCGCCCGCCTCGATCACCGCGTCGAGGACGGCCAGCGCGTCGTCGCGTCCGACCCGGACCTCGTAGCCGAGATCACCCGTGTAGCCGGTGCGCGAGACCGTCACCGGCGCCGCGCCGATCTTGGCGTCGGTGTGCTCGAAGAAGCCGAGGCCCTCGACCTCGGGGGCCACCTTGGCGAGGATCTGCCGCGACCGCGGCCCTTGCACGGCCAGCATGCCGAACTCGTCGGTCACGTCCTCGATCGCGACGTCGAGCCGCCCGACCAGGTCGCTGAGGTAGCCGAGGTTCGGCTCGGCGGCGGTCAGCAGGAACTCGTTGTCGGAGTGCCGGAACACGACGCCGTCCTCGAGGATGAACCCCCGGTCGTCGCACCACACGGTGTACTGCGCCCGGCCCGGTCGGCAGAGCCGGATGTCGCGGGTCATCACGCCCGCGAGCAGGCGCTCCGCGTCGCGGCCCACGATCCGGTACTTGTACAGCGGCGAGGTGTCGAAGTAGCCGGCGCTGTTGCGGACCGCGAAGTACTCGTGCTTGGGCGACATGTCGTACTTGAGCGCCGACAGGTAGCCGGACCAGTGGCCCCAGCGGTGCGTCGTGTTCAGCTGGTCGAGGCGTTCGTGGAACGGAGTCGTCTTGATCATCGTCGACCTGTCCTGTGTCGGGGTCGCGAGCGTTTTCGGCACCTTACTGAATGTTCAGTCAATCCGCCAGGGAGTACGGCGCCCCGCCGGCCGGAGACGGTTCGCTCGTGGGCCGGCGGGGCTGGCGCTCGACTCACGCCGAGGCGGCCTGGCGTTTCTCCGCGGCCGACCACGGGCGGAACGACTCGGCCGAGGCCTCGTCCCAGAACGCCTGGAACCGCGTCCGGTCCGGTCCCGTCGACGAACGCTCCGGGCTTCACGAAGTCGTAGATCTCGTTGAGGGCGAGCGCCTGGAACTCACTGACCCGGCGGACGGCGTGGTAGGGACTGAGCTCGCTGGTGTGGTCCAGACCCATGGCCGCGATCAGCTCGGCGAGGGCGTGCACGGTGTTGCGGTGGTAGTTGTGCACCCGCTCGGCCTTGTCCGGCACGATCAGGGCGCGCTGGAGCTTGGGGTCCTGGGTGGTGACCCCGACGGGGCACTTGTTGGTGTGGCACCGCTGGGACTGGATGCAGCCGACCGCGAACATGAACGCGCGCGCCGAGTTGCACCAGTCCGCACCCAGCGCCATCGCCCGGGCCATCGCCGACGCCGTCACCATCTTGCCGCTGGCGCCGATCTTGATGTGCTCGCGGAGGCCGGCGCCGACCAGGGTGTTGCTGGACGACCAGCAGGCCCTCGTTGAGGGGCGAGCCGAGGGAGTCGGAGAACTCCAGCGGCGCGGCTCCGGTGCCGCCCTCGCCGCCGTCGACGACGATGAAGTCGGCGTAGATGCCGGTCTGGAGCATCGCCTTGACGATCGCGGCGAACTCCCGCGGATCCCCGACGCACAGCTTGAACCCGACCGGCTTGCCGCCGCTGAGCTCGCGGAGCTGGGCGATGAACGCCGACATCTCCAGCGGCGTGGAGAAGGCCTTGTGGTACGTCGGCGAGAACACGTCCTGGCCCTGGGGGACCATCCGCGCCTCGGCGATCTCCGCGGTCACCTTGGCCGCCGGGAGGATGCCGCCGTGGCCGGGCTTGGCGCCCTGGGAGACCTTGATCTCGATCATCTTGACCTGGGGCAGGGTGGCGTTGGCGCGGAACGCCTCGGGGTCGAAGTCGCCGTTGGCGTCCCGGCAGCCGAAGTAGCCGGTGCCGATCTGCCAGATCAGGTCGCCGCCGGCCTCCTTGTGGTACTTCGACAGGCCGCCCTCACCGGTGTCGTGGGCGAAGCCGCCGGCCTTGGCTCCCTGGTTCATGGCCCGGACCGCGGCCTCCCCGAGGGCGCCGAAGCTCATCGCGGAGATGTTGAGCACCGAGGCCGAGTAGGGCTGCGTGCACTGCGGGCCGCCGATGGTCACCCGCAGGTCGGCCTCCGGGTCGGCGACCATCGGCCGCGGGGAGATGGAGTGGTTCAGCCAGCTGTAGCCCGGCGGCGTACACGTCGTGCTCGGTGCCGAACGGCTTCTTGTCCGCGACGTTCTTGGCCCGCTGGTAGATCACCGAGCGGGTGTCCCGGTCGAACGGTCGACCGTCGGTGTCGTTCTCCACGAGGTACTGGTGCAGCTCCGGGCCCATGCCCTCCAGCAGGAACCGCATCCGGCCGGCGAGCGGGTAGTTGCGCAGGATGCTGTGCCGGAGCTGGAAGTAGTCGTAGATCCCCAGCAGCACCAGCGGCACGAACAGGATCTCCAGGAGCCACCACCACGGGCTGACGAGGACCGCGAGCGGGATCACCAGCAGGGCGAGGACGATGACCGCCCACAGGGCCTTGGTGCGGATGCGTTCGATCATGAGGGTTCTCCTTGCTGGGACAATGGGGCGGCGGGCGGCCTGGCGAAGGCCGCCGGCTCAGTCGAAGACGTGGCCGTGCTCGTACCGCTCGTCGGCACCGGCGGCCGCGGTGAGGGATGCGACGTTGTCGCGGGTGAAGAAGCCCTGGAAGTCGTGGCAGCGCTCGATGTACTCGGTGATGAGCAGCGAGTAGGGCGAGCTCTTGGAGAAGATCTGCTTGAGGTTGGGGTCCTCCTTGCACTCCCCCACGACCTTCGCCAGGAACGGCGTGCCCATCTCGGCGAGCTGGCGCACCACGTAGTCGACGTTCTTCTCGTCGACGACGTGGCCGTCCATCACCGCCATCGCGATGTGGTGCATCCGGCGGCCGAAGTTGCGGACGAAGTCCTCGGTGGGCATCGGCAGGTTGTCGAACGAGTTCACGATCGACGGCGTGTTGTTGGCGGTGAAGACCCGGGCCGGCGACTTCTTCTCGTCCCCGATGTCCGGGTGTCGGGTGACGTTGGTCGAGGAGTTCATCTCGTGGATGTTGTAGGCGCCCCAGAAGTAGTACGGCACCACCGTGAGGTACTCGAGCAGGGCGTGCTCGCGGTCCCCGGCCAGGATCCGGGTGGCGGCGTGGTCGACGCCCAGCACCAGTCCCTTGACGCCGTGCTCGGTCTGCAGCTCGTCGGCCCGGTCGAGCTTGCCCTGCTCCTCGGCCGTCAGGCTGATCGTGTCCCCGAGCGCGAGCGCGTCCAGGTCGTCCAGGTCGATGTCGACGTAGCCGACCCGGTTGTAGGTGAAGTCGGACATGAACGTGAAGGTCAGGTTCTTGTTGGTGTAGAACGCGTTGACCGTGTCGCCCGGGTAGGCGAACCGGATGTTCTGCGGCTCCAGGGCGTCCCGGACGGCCTGGGTCGACTCCGCCTGGTAGACCTCGCCGATGTAGCGCGCGTTCGGCTTCTTCCGGGCCAGCGGGTAGAGCATGTTCCAGCGGGTGACGTTGTCCTCGTAGCTCGCGGTGAGGGGCTCCAGGACGATGAGCCGCGGGTACTCGGGCTGGGACTGCAGGACGTAGACCTTGTGCGTCTCGGTCAGGCGCGCGGTCTGGAAGCGGTAGGGGCCCATGGCGGCGAGCTCGGCCATGTAGGCCACCCCGTCGCCGTGCTCGACCTGGACGACGATCGCCGCCATCGGGCCGACGATCTGGCCGAGCCCCGACTGCTCGCGTCGTTCATAGACCCGGGGGAGGAACTCCTCGAAGAAGTCGGAGTTCTTCTTGTCACCCATGGGTGTGTAGGTGGCGAGATCGATCATGGTGTCGGGGTCCCTTCGCTGGCGACTGACATTTCTCTCTCTTTACTCCTCTAGCTCGGCGGCGATCTCCGCCTCGTCGACGGTCGTCCACTCCGGGCGCCGGCAGTGGTGCAGCAGCTGGGCCGGGATGGCCAGCACCACCACGCCGGTCACGATGATCGCGGCATACGGGCCCGCCGCCATGGCGCTGAAGCCGGCCGGTGGGGTCAGGCCCAGCACGATCGCCGACAGCGCGGCGGCGATGCCGACGCAGGCGATGACCGGGAGGCCGGTGATCCGGATCGGGCGGGGCGACGTCGGGCTGGGACCGGCGCAGCCTGATGGCCGAGGCGAACATGCAGATGTACATGCACATGTACAAGATGATCGAGACGTCCTGGAGCATCGCGAAGGCGACCGAGGTGTTCGGGGCGACCACGAACACCAGCGACAGGATCGTCACGATGACGCCCTGGAAGAGCAGGATCGGCATCTGCACGTCGTTCCGGTTGACCTTCTGGAACCGGGTCGGCAGGTAGCCGGCGCGACCGACCAGCCACATGCTGCGGCTCGGGCCGGCGATCCAGGCGATCGACGCGGCCACCGCACCCAGCACCAGCAGCCCCGACAACAGGTTGGACAGGCCGGGGATCCCGAACCCGTCGGCGTACACCGTGAACGCCTGCGACGCACCGGAGGTGAGCTCGAGGGTGGCGTCGGGCACGGCCACCGAGATCGCGATCGAGCCGAGCATGTACATCACGACGACCAGCAGCGCCGCCGAGAGCACCGCCTTGAAGTACGAGCGCGGGCGGCCCTTGAGGTGCTTGATGTGGACCGCGTTGACCTCGAGCCCCGCGAAGGCCACGAAGGTGCCGACCACCAGGGCGATGCTGGACAGCCCGTCGAACGGCGGGGTCACGGCGGCCAGGTCCAGGGGGGTCGCCGACGGCTTGCTGTCGATCAGCCAGGCGCACATGAAGAAGATCAGCGCGAAGGCCGGGACGATGGTGCCCAGGCCGACGCCGAGGTTGCTCAGCCCGGCGGTCGTCTGCATCCCCTTCGAGACCACGAAGGTGGCCAGCCAGAAACCCGCCAGCACCACCGCGCCCATGTAGAGGCCGTTGCCGGCCAGGTCCGGCCGGCCGAACGCCGTCGCGAGCGCGGCGGCGCCGAAGGACAGCAGCGAGGGGTAGAGGGTGACGCTGTTCATGAACACGAACCAGGTCGCCTGGAAGCCGGTGCGGTCGCCGAACGCCTCCCGGACCCAGACGAAGATGCCGCCCTCGTGGCTGGTCGCCAGCTCGGCCGAGACCAGCCCGACGGGGAGCAGGAACAGCACCGCCGGGATCAGGTAGACGGTGATCGCGCCCAGCCCGAAGGTCGCCGAGTCCGACAGCTGCGCGATGCTCCCCACGCTGGCGACCATCATCATCGCCAGCGCCGGCCAGGCCAGCGTGCCTACGGAGACCCCGACGCCGCCCGGCGTGGACGCGGACACGTCGCCTGAAGCGTCGTGACGTGCCATGTGTGCCTGATTTCGTAGGTGGGCGTGAGGAGCTGGTGCTCGGTGTGGCTAGCTGGTGGTCTCGGTTCCGTCGATGTCGGCAGTGAGGTCGTCGAAGGTCGACAGCTCGTCGGGGCAGTAGGTCTTCACGACCAGCCGCTCGTAGGTGATGGCGTCGGTGGTGATGAGCTTCTCGCGCCGACCGGACGGGTTGCCGTTCAGGATCAGCGACTCGGCCGAGCTGACGCCGTCCTCGAGCACGTCGCAGATCTGCGGGGCCGACGTCCCGTACAGCGACTCGGCGACCTCGACGGTGAGGTCCGGCGCGACCCCGGCCTTGTGCGCGGCGGAGACCAGCTTCGTGGCGTCGGCCTTCTCGGCCGCCTGTTCCTTGGCCCCGGTGGAGGAGCAGCCCGCCACCAGGACCAACGCACTGACGACCACGGCGACGCGTGCCGCACCAGCCGATCCGTCGATCACCGGCCCAGCAAATCAGCCCTCGCCGCAGGGGCGCCTCACCCATCGCGAGGGAGGCCCGGGGCTCGGCGACTTGGGTAGAACGGCTCTTACGCTCGCCAGCCAGACGTGTCCACCCGGGTCTCCGGGCGGCGTCGTGGCCCAGCTCAGACACGTGGAGGATCGAAGACATGGCGTCGACAAGCAACCTCAGCATCGTCGCGGGTCCGGACGGTTCGCCGGCCGTGCAGATCCACGCCCGCGGGCTCGCCGTCCTCGACGACCCCGAGGTCAACCGTGGGACGGCGTTCACGATGGCCGAGCGCGACCACCTCGGCCTGCACGGGCTGCTGCCGTCGGCCACGGAGACGCTCGAGCAGCAGACCGACCGGTGCTACGAGCAGTTCAAGGCCAAGGGCTCCGACGTCGAGAAGTGGGTCTTCCTCTCCCAGCTGCACGACAGCAACGAGGTGCTCTTCTACCGGCTGGTCGGGGAGCACGTGCACGAGATGCTGCCGATCGTCTACACGCCCACCGTGGGTGCGGCGATCCAGGAGTTCAGCCACCTGTTCCGCCGGCCGCGGGGGGTCTTCCTCAACGTCGAGGACGTCGACGGCATCGAGCGGGCCCTCGACGCGACCGGGCTCGGGCCCGGACGACATCGACCTGGTGGTCGCCTCCGACGCGGAGGCCATCCTCGGCATCGGCGACTGGGGCGTCGGCGGCATCGACATCTCGATCGGCAAGCTCGCCGTCTACACGGTCGCGGCCGGCATCGACCCCCGGCGGGTCCTGGCGGTGGGGCTGGACGTGGGCACCAACACGCGAGTCAGCTCCTCAACGATCCGCGCTACCTCGGCCTGCGACGCTCCCGGGTGCGCGGCGAGGCCTACGACCGTTCATCGACACGTACGTCGCCGCCGCGTCCGCGCGGTTCCCGAAGGCGATCCTGCACTGGGAGGACTTCTCGGGTCCGCCGGCGCGCGGCATCCTGGCGCGGTACGGCGAGACCCTCTGCACCTTCGACGACGACATCCAGGGCACGGCCGCGGTGGGCCTGGCCTGCGTGCTGGCCGGGGTCCGGGTCTCGGGCGGCCGCCTGGTCGACCAGCAGATCGTGGTGTTCGGCGCCGGCTCGGCCGGCGTCGGGATCGCCGACCTGATCGCGCTGGCGATGACCGAGGACGGGCTCAGCGCCGAGGAGGCCGCCGGGCGGATCTACCTCCTGGACCGTCCCGGCCTGCTCACCAGCGACATGACCGACCTCTACGACTACCAGGTGCCCTACGGCAAGGATCCCGCCGCCGTCGCCGACTGGCGCGCCGCGGACGGCACCCTCGGCCTGCAGGAAGTGGTCGACCACCTGCACCCGACGATGCTGGTCGGCACCTCGGGGGTCACCGGGGCGTTCAACGAGCAGGTCATCCGGTCGATGCACGAGCACTGCGACCGGCCGATCATCCTGCCGATGTCGAACCCCACGGTGCTCGCCGAGCAGACCCCGACGAACCTGCTCGAGTGGACCGACGGCGCGGCCCTGGTCGCGACCGGCAGCCCGTTCGGTCCGGTCGAGCGCGACGGCACGACGTACCGCATCGGCCAGGCGAACAACGCGCTCATGTTCCCGGGCCTCGGCCTCGGCGTGATCGTCTGCCGCGCGGCGACGATGCCCCCGTCGCTGTTCATCGCCGCCGCCCGGGCGCTCGCCAAGCTCGCCGACCCCTCGGATCCCGCGAAGGGGCTGCTGCCCGACATCGACCGCCTGCGGGAGGTCTCGGCCACCGTGGCCGTGGACGTCATCAACACCGCGACCAAGGCCGGCATCGCCCAGGTCCAGGTCGACGACCCGATCGAGGCGGTCCACGAGGCCATGTGGCAGCCCGAGTACCTCCCGATCGTGCTGCAGTAGCGCGCCCGGGACCCAGACAGGAGCACGAGCATGGCGCAGACGGTGGCAGAGATCCTCGTCGACCAGATGGTCGAGGTCGGGATCCGGAAGGTGTACGGCATCGTCGGCGACTCGGCGAACCCGATCGTCGACGCGCTGCGCCGGCACACCTCCGACATCGAGTTCATCCACGTCCGCAACGAGGAGGCGGGCGCCTTCGCCGCCGGCGCCGACGCCCAGATCTCGGGCCGTCCGACCGCGGTCCTCGGATCGTCCGGACCCGGAAGCCTGCACCTGGTCAACGGGCTCTACGACTGCCAGCGCAACGCCGCGCCGGTGTTCGCGATCGCCACGCACATCCCCAGCACCGAGATCGGCAGCGGCTACTTCCAGGAGACCAACCCCGAGCAGATCTTCTCCGGCTGCACCAACTACGTCGCCCTGATCTCCACCGCCGGCCAGATGCCCCGCATCTCCGAGCTCGCGCTCCAGGCCGCCATCTTGGACCGCGGCGTCGGCATGGTGATCCTGCCCGGTGACATCGCCGCCCAGGAAGTCGACCGGCCGATGCTGCGCCACCCGGTGCTCACCGACCGCCCGGTCATCCGGCCCAGCGACGAGACCCTCGACAAGGCGGTCCGCCTGATCGCCGGAGCCAAGAAGATCGCCATCCACGGCGGCGAGGGCACCCGCCACGCCCGCGCCGAGGTGCTGCGCCTCTCCGAGACGCTCCAGGCCCCGATCTCCTTCGCCTACCGCGGCAAGGACGTGCTCGAGGCCGACAACCCGTCCGGGGTCGGGATGACCGGCCTGCTGGGCTGGGGTGGCGCCACCGAGGCGCTCGCCGAGTGCGACCTGCTCCTCATGCTCGGCACCGACTTCCCGTACCACGCGTTCCTGCCGTCGGGGAAGACGATCATCCAGGTCGACGACAAGCCCCTGCACCTCGGCCGCCGGGCCGCCGTCAACCTCGGCCTGGTCGGTGACGTCGGCGAGACGCTGCGCGCGCTCATCCCCCGCCTGGAGAAGCGGACGGACTCGCACTTCCTCGACGAGGTGGTCAAGCACCACCACAAGATGGTCAAGGGGATCCAGACCTACGTCACCCACGAGGGCCACGGCCACGGACTGCGGCCCGAGATGGTGGCCACCGCCCTGAGCGACCTCGCCGCCGACGACGCCGTCTTCACCGTCGACACCGGGATGTGCAACGTCTGGGGCGCCCGCTACCTGCAGATGAAGCCCGGACGCCGGATCCTCGCGTCCTTCAGCCACGGGTCGATGGCCAACGCGCTCCCGCAGGCCCTCGGCGCGAAGGTCGGCTCCCCCGACCGCCAGGTCGTGGCGCTGTGCGGCGACGGCGGCCTGTCGATGCTGATGGGCGAGCTGCTCACGGCGGCCGGCCTCGACATCCCGGTCAAGCTGATGGTCTTCAACAACTCCACGCTCGGCATGGTCCGCGCCGAGATGATGGTCGTCGGCTACCAGCCCTGGGGCACCGACGTCCGGAACCCCGACTTCGGCGCCGTGGCCACGGCCGTCGGGCTGCACGGCGAGCGGGTCGAGCACGCCGCCGACATCCGACCCGCCATCGAGCGCGCCTTCGCCCACCCCGGCCCGGCGCTCATCGACTTCGTGACCGACCCGCGCGCGCTGGCCGTCCCGCCGCACACGACGATCGAGGAGGTCAAGGGCTTCGCGCTCACCACCGGCAAGCTCGTCTTCAGCGGCGACTTCGCCGAGGCGTGGGGCCAGGCCAAGTCCAACATCCGCGACGTCGGCCAGGCCCTCTGACCCCGCCCGTCAGCCGGCGACCTCCTGCTGGCCCCAGGGCGAGCCGTACTCCGTCAGCAGGTCGAGGAACGGCACCGCGTCGAAGGCCTCCGGCCCGAGCACGCCCGCACCCGACCAGGTGCCGCGGGCCAGCAGCTCCAGCGCGACGACCGGGTTGACCGCGGTCTGCCACACCACGCACTGGTGGCCGTACTCCTGCATCGACCACTCGTTGTCGACCACGTGGTACAGGTACGTCGACCGCGGCCTGCCGTCCTTGCCGGTGCCGGTCACCCAGAGGCCCGCGCAGGTCTTGCCCTTCATCCGCGGCCCGAGCTCGGCCGGGTTGGGCAGGCACGCGGCCACCACGTCGCGCGGTGAGACCTCCACGCCGCCCACGCGGACCTTGTCGGTCCGGTCGAGGCCGAGCTTGTGCAGCACCTTGAGCACCTCGATGAACTCGTCGCCGAGGCCGTACTTGAAGGTCGCCCGCTTGCAGTCGACCCAGCGCGGCATCAGCAGCACCTCCTCGTGCTCCACGTTGACGCACTCGACCGGCCCGATGCCCTCGGGGAAGTCGAAGACCTCCGGCTCGCTGAACGGCGGCGTCGTGAACCAGCCGCCGTCGACCGCGGCCCGCGCCTTCTCGTAGATCACCGGCGGGTTGAGGCACTCCTCGATCGTGGTCCAGATGGAGAACGACGGGGCGAAGTCGTACCCCTCGACGGTCAGGTTCGCCCCGTCCCGGGTCCCCAGCTCGTCGATCTCGCTGAAGAGGTGGTCGGCGGCGTAGCGCGCGAACACGTCGGACAGGCCCGGCTCGACGCCGATCCCGACCAGCGCCAGCCGCCCGGCCGACTCCCACTCCCCCGCGGCGGCGAACTGCTCGTCGCCGAGCTTCACCCCGGTCTTGGCGTACGGCGCGTCCGGGTGCGGGCGGGACAGCGACATCGCCATGTCGAGGTAGTCCGCCCCGGCGGCCGCCGCTCCCTCGAAGATCGGCATCACGAAGCGCGGGTCGACCGCGTTCATCACGTGGGTGATCCGGTGCTCGCGGCACAGCGCGGCCACCGAGTCGGCCGCGGACGCGTCGACCTGCGCACCGACGTACCGGTCGTCGACCTCGGCGGCCCGCAGCGCGCTGGCCTCGTGGTAGTCGGCGATCACGATCGCCTCGAAGAAGTCGCGCCGGGCCGCGATGGCGGCGAACGCCGACCCGACGCCACCGGCGCCGACCAGGAGGATCCTCATCTCATTCGCCGATGTAGGACATGACGTGCTTGATGCGCGTGTAGTCCTCGAGGCCGTACATGGACAGGTCCTTGCCGTAGCCCGAGTGCTTGAAGCCGCCGTGCGGCATCTCGGAGACGAACGGGATGTGGGTGTTGATCCACACCACCCCGAAGTCGAGGTGCTTGGACATCCGCATCGCCCGCCCGTGGTCCTTGGTCCACACCGACGACGCGAGGCCGTACTCCACGCCGTTGGCCCAGCGCAGCGCCTCGCCCTCGTCGGAGAACCGCTGCACGGTGATCACCGGGCCGAAGATCTCGCTCTGGATCTGCTCGTCGTCCTGCCTGAGGCCGGACAGCACCGTCGGGGTGTAGAAGTAGCCCGCGTCGCCCTGGCGCGACCCGCCCGCGGCGAGCGTGGCGTGGTCGGGCAGCCGGTCGACCATGCCGGTCACCCGCTCGAGCTGGGTGGCGTTGTTGAGCGGGCCGTAGAGGACGTCCTCGTCGTCGGGCATCCCGGTCCGGATGCCCTTCGCGGCCTCGGTGAGCGCCGCGACGAAGTCGTCGTGGACCCCCGGGCCCGCGAGCACGCGCGTCGCCGCGGTGCAGTCCTGACCGGCGTTGAAGTAGCCCGCCTCGGCGATCGCCTGGGAGGCCGCGGCGATGTCGGCGTCGTCGAACACGATGACCGGGGCCTTGCCGCCGAGCTCGAGGTGGACCCGCTTGAGGTCCTTGGCGGCGGAGCCGGCCACCTCCATGCCCGCCCGGACCGAGCCGGTGATCGACACCATCTGGGGCGTCTTGTGCTCGATCAGGCCGCGTCCGGTGTCCCGGTCCCCGCACACCACGTTGAGGACGCCGGGCGGGAGGAACTCCTGGCACAGCTCGGCCAGCAGGGTCGAGCTCGCCGGCGTCGTGTCGCTCGGCTTGAGCACCACGGTGTTGCCCGCGGCGAGCGCCGGCGCGATCTTCCAGATCATCATCATCAGCGGGTAGTTCCACGGCGTCACCTGGCCGATGACGCCGACCGGCTCACGCCGGATCCACGACGTGTGGTCGGCCATGTACTCACCGGCGGACCTGCCCTCGAGCACGCGCGCGGCGCCCGCGAAGAAGCGGAAGTGGTCCGAGGCGTAGGGCATCTCCTCCGACATCGTCAGCCCCAGCGGCTTCCCGGTGTCGCGGGACTCGACGGCGTTGATCTCCTCGGCGCGCGCCTCGATCGCGTCCGCGATCTTGAGCAGCGCGTTGGACCGGTCCTGCGGCGTGGAGTCGCCCCAGCCCTCGAAGGCCTCGGCGGCGGCGGCGTACGCCCGGTCGATGTCCTCGGGCCGGGACATCGGGGCCTGGGCGTAGACCTCGCCGGTGGTGGGGTCGAGGACGTCGTAGGTCTCGCCCGACACGGAGTCGACGAGCTCGCCGTTGATGACGTTGCGGAAGGTGTGGTCTGCCATGCCCGGGACTCTAGCGACGGCACAACGGAATCTGTAGGCCTGAGCGAGGCCGACGACGGATTCCGTCGTGCGACACGGCAGAAACCGGGGAGACGACGGACCGCCCGACGCGCGACGATGGTGCCGTGCCCATCTCACTCTCCCCGGTCGCCCAGCTGTGGCCGCTGTTCGGTCTGTCCGTGCGCACCCCCAGGCTGACCCTGCGCTACGTCGACGACGACCTCGGCGCCGCCCTCATGCAGCTCGCCGCGGCCGACGGAGTGCACGACCCCGGGAGATGCCGTTCACGCTGCCGTGGACACGGTCCCCGTCACCGCTGCTGGAGCGCGAGGGACTCCAGCGCTACTGGCGGGGCCGCGCCCAGACCTCGCCGGACGCCTGGTCGCTCTCGTTCGCGGTCCTCGAGGGCGAGGTGCTGGTGGGCGAGCAGAACCTGCGCGCCACGGACTTCGGCACCCGCCGCACCGTCGGCTCGGCCTCGTGGGTGGCCCGGTCCCGGCAGGGACGCGGCATCGGCCGGGAGATGCGCGCCGCCGTGCTGCACCTCGCCTTCGACGGGCTCGAGGCCCAGCTGGCGACGTCCGGCGCCTTCGAGGACAACCCGGCGTCCCTGGCCGTCGAGCCGGTCGCTGGGCTACGTCGACAACGGGTGGGACCTCACCGCGCGCGACGGGCGGCCCGTCCGGGACCTGCGGATGGTGCTGGACCGGGCGACGTGGGAGTCCGCGCGCCGCGACGACATCCGCCTCGACGGCCTGGAGCCCTGCCTGCCGACTGCTCCTGCCCGCCTGAGGTCAGCCCTCGAAGACCCGCTCGCCGGCCACCCAGGTGGAGACGACCCGGGTGGCGCCGATCTCCGACGCCGGGCCGGCGAAGGGGTCCCGGTCGAGCACCACGAGGTCGGCCGCGGCGCCGGGCGCCAGCACGCCGGCGCCGTCGAGAAGGTCGCGGCCGTTGGTCCGCGCCGATCCCGACGTGTAGGCCGCCCACGCCGTCTCGAGGGTCAGCGCCTGCTCGGGCAGGAACGGCTCGCTCCCGGCGCGACCGGGCTCGCCGTACGCCGTCCGGGTGACCGCGACGTGGAGCGCGGCCAGCGGATCGGGCGTGGAGACCGGCCAGTCGCTGCCCGCGCACAGGGCGGCGCCCGCGCGGTGGAGGTCGCCGAAGGGGTACTGCCAGCGCGACCGCTCCTCGCCGAGCACCGGCAGCGTGAGGTCGATCATCTGCTGGTCCAGGCAGGCCCACAGCGCCTGCATGTTCGCGGTCACGCCGAGCGTCGCGAACCGGGCGACGTCGTCGGGGTGCACCACCTGGAGGTGCGCGACGTGGTGGCGCCGCTCGGGGTGGGTGCCCTCGAAGGCGTCGAGCGCCTCGCGCACGCCCCGGTCGCCGATGGCGTGCACGTGGACCTGGAAGCCGGCGGCGTCGAGCGCGGCGACCGCGCGGCGCAGCGCCCCGGGCTCCACGAACGAGTGGCCGGTGTTGTCGGTCGGGTGGCCGCACCGGTCGAGGTACGGCTCGCTGAGCGCCGCGGTGCCGTTCTCGGCGACCCCGTCCTGCATGATCTTGACGCTGGTGGCCCGGAACGGCCCGCCGGTCATCGCGTCCCGCCGGCCGACCAGGTCGGCCACCTGCTCGACGCCGAGGCGGCGCTCCCACCACAGGGCGCCCACCACGTCGGAGACGAGGTCGCCGTTGGCCGCGGCCTTCGTGTAGGTCGAGGCCGGGTCGTCCATGCCGGAGTAGGCACCGACGATCGCGTCCTGCCACGACGTCACCCCGAGGGAG
Source organism: uncultured Actinomycetota bacterium (assembly GCA_963713255.1). Lineage (GTDB taxonomy): Bacteria > Actinomycetota > Actinomycetes > Propionibacteriales > Nocardioidaceae > Nocardioides. Next base: position 265,183 of record CAVQLC010000009.1, on the reverse strand, counting down.
TGGAGGTAGGCCTGGCCCGCCATCAGCGCCGCGTAGTAGTCCTCGCCCGAGGTGCGCGGCAGGTGGCGGGACACCAGCGCGGTCGCGCCCTCGTGCAGGGTGCCGCTCGGGTGACCGTCGGCGTCCCGCTCGATCCGGCCGTCCGGCGGGTCGGGGGTCTCGCGGTCCACGCCGGCGATGGCGAGCGCCCGGGAGTTGACCCACGCGCCGTGGTGGTCCCGGTTCGGCAGGAAGACCGGGCGGTCCGGCACCACGGTGTCGAGGTCGGCCGCGGTCGGGTTGCCGCCGGGGAAGGCGGGCATCGCCCAGCCACCCCCGAGGATCCACGCGAGGTCGGGGTTCGCCGCGGCGTACGCCGCGATCGCGTCGAGGTACTCCTCGCGGGTGGAGTGCTCCGACAGGTCGCAGCGCAGCCGCTCCAGCCCGCCCTGGATCGGGTGCACGTGCGCGTCCACGAAGCCCGGTGACAGCAGGCCGCCGGCCAGGTCGACCACGTCGTGGCGCCGGTCGTCGGCCGCCAGGGCGACGACGCGGCCGTCCTCGACCAGGACCGTGCCCGCGCCGAGGTAGCGGTGGCCGTCGAAGACGGTGCCGTTGGTGAACAGGGTGCCCATCTACCGGGGTCCTCGCGGCGTTGTTCGCGGGGGGAGCGAAGCGGAGGGAGCGGAGAACGTCGTGGGGTGGCTTCGGCCTTCGAGCAGCGGGCCGGCGGGGTCGTGGGTGATGCCGACCTTGCGGGCCGCCAGCCCGGACAGCGCCTCGAGGCAGACCCGGTTGGCCAGGTAGGAGGTGATCTCGGCGTGGTCGTACGGCGGCGACACCTCGACCACGTCGATGCCGGCGACCGGCAGCTCCCGGCAGATGCGCCGGACGGCGTCCAGCAGCTCGCGCGACGAGAGGCCACCCGGCTCGGGGGTGCCCGTGCCCGGCGCGTGGCCGGGGTCGCAGACGTCGATGTCGACCGACAAGAACACCGCGTCGCAGTCGTCCAGGGCGATCTCGAAGGCCTCGTCGAGGCAGGCCGTCAGACCACGGCTCCCGATCTCGGTCATCTCGAAGGAGCGCATCCGCTGCTCGGCCATCCACGACAGGGTCTCCGGGCCGGGCCAGTAGCCGCGCAGCCCGACCTGCAGGAAGCGGTCGCCGCGCAGCGCGCCCGACTCGATCAGCCGACGCATCGGCTGGCCGTGCCCGTAGAGCGAGCCGAACTCGATGTCGCCGGTGTCGGCGTGCGCGTCGAAGTGGATCATCGAGACCCGGCCGAAGCCGAGGTGCCGGGCCACGCCGGTCGCGTCCGGGCGGGTGATCGAGTGGTCCCCGCCGAGCACCAGCGGGATCTTGCCCGCGGCGGCGACCGTGTGGACGGCCTCCTCCAACGCCTGGTGGGCGCGCTCGACCTCCCCGGGCGGCATCTCCACGTCGCCCGCGTCGACGACGCGCACGTCCTGCAGGGCGTCGACGCGGAGGGCGAGGTGCGGCCGCGAGCCGTCCTGCGGCAGGTAGTCGGTCTGCCGGATCGCCATCGGGCCGAAGCGGGTGCCCGGCCGGTGCGAGGTGCCGGAGTCGAACGGTGCCCCGATCACCACGACGTCCGCCTCGGCGTACGACGCGGGCTCGTCCAGGTCGGCCGGCGGGACGCCGAGGAAGGTGATGTCGGGGCCGAACATCGCGCCGTACCGGGTCATGGCGTCTTCCTACCACGCGGCCGCGCGGCGGTGACCTACGAAATCCGCCGTGAGATACCCTGGATTCAACGAATCCGCTTGCCTCCACCCCCCACTAGCGCCACGATGGTGGCCATGCGCGAAGGAGTCGATCACTCATGACCACCGGTCTCGACCGCGAGCACCAGCAGCAGGCCGCTCGCGACCACCTCTGGCTCCACTTCTCGCGCCACTCCGTCTACGAGACCAGCGAGATGCCGGTCATCGTGCGGGGCGAGGGCGCCTACATCTACGACGACCAGGGCCGCCGCTACCTCGACGGGCTCGCCGGTCTGTTCGTCAACCAGCTCGGCCACGGTCGCCGCGAGCTCGCCGAGGCCGCCGCCAAGCAGGCCGAGAAGCTCGCGTTCATGCCCCTGTGGTCCTACGCCCACCCGGGCGCGATCGAGCTCGCCGAGCGGGTCGCCGGCTACGCGCCCGGCGACCTGAACCGGGTCTTCTTCACCACCGGGGGCGGCGAGGCCGTCGAGTCCGCGTGGAAGCTCGCCAAGGCGTACTTCAAGCTCACCGGCAAGCCCACCAAGCACAAGGTGATCAGCCGGGCGATCGCCTACCACGGCACGCCGCAGGGCGCGCTCTCCATCACCGGCATCCCGGGCATGAAGGCGCCGTTCGAGCCGCTGGTGCCGTCCACGTTCCGGGTGCCGAACACCAACTTCTACCGCGCCCACGAGATGACCGGCGCGCCGAACGGTCAGGGCGACCTCGAGGCGTTCGGCCGCTGGGCCGCGGACCGGATCGCCGAGGCGATCGAGTACGAAGGTCCCGACACGGTCGCCGCGGTGTTCCTCGAGCCGGTGCAGAACTCCGGCGGCTGCTTCCCGCCCCCGCCCGGCTACTTCGAGCGGGTCCGCGAGATCTGCGACGAGTACGACGTGCTGCTGGTCTCCGACGAGGTCATCTGCGCCTTCGGCCGGCTCGGCCACATGTTCGGCGCCGAGCGCTACGGCTACCAGCCCGACATCATCACCTGCGCCAAGGGCCTCACCTCGGGCTACTCGCCGCTCGGCGCGATGATCACCAGCGACCGGCTGATGGAGCCGTTCCTGCAGGGCAGCAACTCCTTCCTGCACGGCTACACCTTCGGCGGTCACCCGGTCTCCTGCGCGGTCGCGCTGGCCAACCTCGACGTCTTCGAGAGCGAGAAGATCAACGAGCACGTCCGCGACACCGAGGGCGCGTTCCGGTCCACCCTCGAGCGGCTCACGGACCTGCCGATCGTCGGCGACGTCCGCGGCGACGGGTACTTCTACGGCATCGAGCTGGTCAAGGACAAGGCGACCAAGGAGACCTTCGACGACGACGAGAGCGAGCGCCTCCTGCGCGGCTTCCTCTCCCGCGCCCTCTTCGACGCCGGCCTCTACTGCCGCGCCGACGACCGCGGCGACCCCGTCATCCAGCTCGCCCCGCCCCTCATCTGCGACCAGACCCACTTCGACGAGATGGAGTCGATCCTCCGCGTCGTCCTCGACAAGGCCTGGACCCTGCTCTGACCCGTTGAGTTGAGTTGGGCCTGCCTCGGCGTCGAGTTGGGCCTCGCTCGGCGAGCGAGGCCCAACTCAACGCCGAGGAAGCCCAACTCAACCGCTCAGCTGTCGAAGCCCAGCCCGGCGCGGTCGAGGGTGCGGAGCCAGAGGTTGCGGCGGCCGGCGCGGGCGTCGGCGCGGGCCAGCGACCAGCGGGTCAGGTTGATGCCGGCCGCGCGGAACGGCTCGGGCGGGAAGGGCAGCGGCCGCTCGCGGACCAGCGCGGTGCGGGTGCGCTCGGTGTCCTCGCCGTGCAGCAGGTCGAGCATCACGTCGGCGCCGAAGCGGGTCGCGGCGACCCCGAGCCCCGTGTAGCCCAGCGCGTACGCCGTGCGGCCGCGGTGCGCCGTACCGAAGAAGGCCGCGAAGCGCGTGCAGGTGTCGATCACGCCCGCCCACCGGTGCGTGAACGAGAGCCCCTCGAGCTGCGGGAACGTCGCGAAGAAGTGCTCGGCGAGCAGGTCGTGCGTGCCGCCCGCCTGCTCGTGCGCCGGGTCGATCCCCGAGGCGTAGCGGTAGACCGCGTCGTAGCCGCCCCACACGATCCGGTCGTCCCGGGTCAGCCGGTAGTAGTGGAACAGGTTGGCGGCGTCCCCGACGCCCTGGCGCCCGGACCACCCGATGGCGGCCCGCTGGTCCGCGGACAGCGGCTCCGTGGCCAGCACGTAGTCGTAGACCGGCACCGTCATCAGCCGCAGCCGGCGCAGCAGCGGCGGGAAGGCGTTGGTGCCCAGCGCCGCGCGGCCGGCGCGCACCACCGCCCCGGACGCCGTCGTGACGGCCACGCCCGCGCCGTCCTCGGTCACGTCGGTCACCCGGGTCTGCTCGTGGATGCGCACGCCGAGGTCCAGGCAGGCCCGGCGCAGGCCCCACGCGAGCCGGGCCGGCTCGGCCAGGGCGATGCCGTGCGGGTCGTGCTGGGCGGCGAGGTACGTCGGCGAGCTCACCAGCGCGCGGGTGTCGTCGGCGTCCAGCAGCCGCACGTCGTGACCCGCCTCCTGGCGGGCCTCGACGAGCTCGGCGAGCTCGTCGACCTGGTGCGGGGCGGTGGCCACGTCGAGGCCGCCGGTCCGCTCGAAGCCGCAGTCGATCCCGTAGCGGCGGACCGCGTCCTCGAGCCCGGCGAGGTTCTCGTCCCCGAGCCGGTCGAGGGCGGTGAGCTCGTCGGGCCAGCGGGCCATCCCGTTGCCGAAGCCGTGGGTGAGCGAGGCGTCGAGGAAGCCGCCGTTGCGGCCCGACGCCTGCCAGCCGCACTCCCCCGCCTCGAGGAGCACCACGTCGAGGTCGGGATAGCGCTCACGGGCCCGCAGCGCGGTCCACAGGCCGGTGTAGCCGCCCCCGACCACGACCAGGTCGGCGCGGGCGTCCTCGGTCAGCGGCGCCTGCGGGCCGGGCCGGAGCGGGTCGTCGAGCCAGAGCACCTCCGGCGCGGCCCCGGTGAGCGCCGGGTGCACGCGTCAGGCCAGCGCGCGCATGCGGCGGCGGCTGCGGTACTCCGCGAGCAGCACGATGGTGATCGCGATCAGGAACATCAAGGTGCCGATCACGTTGACCTGCATCGGTACGCCGCGCTGCGCCACGCCGTACACGTACATCGGGAAGGTCGTCGTGGTGCCGGCGTTGAGGTTGGTGACGATGAAGTCGTCGAAGGACAACGAGAAGCTCAGCAGCGCCGCACCCAGGATGCCGGGGAACACCAGCGGGAAGGTCACCCGCCAGAACGTCTGGGACGGCGTGGCGTAGAGGTCCATCGCCGCCTGTTCGAGGGTGTAGCCCATGCCGGCCAGCCGCGCTCTCACGGTGACCACCACGAAGGACAGGCAGAACATGATGTGGGCGATCAGGATCGTCCCGAAGCCGAGCTTGCCGCCGAAGCCGGCGGCGACGAACAGCGCCAGCAGCGAGGAGCCCATGACGATCTCGGGCGCCGCCATCGGCAGGAAGATCAGCAGGTTGCTCGAGGACCGGCCGGCGAACTCGTGCCGGACCAGGGCGAACGCGGCCAGGGTGCCGATCACGGTCGCGCCGAAGGTGGCGAGGACGCCGATCTCCAGGCTGCGCACGACCGCGTCGCACATGCTCGGGTCGGCGCAGGGGTTGAGCCAGTTGTCCAGGGTGAACCCGTCGAACCGGTACACCAGCCGGCTGTCCGGCTCGTTGAAGCTCATCAGGATGACGATGAAGATCGGCACGAAGGTGTAGATGAGGACCAGGATGCCGAGGATCAGGACCAGGTGCTCCCGCAGCCAACGACTCACAGTCTTGACCCGTTCGCTCGCAGTTCGCGCGCAGCCGGACTGGCTGTGCGCACGTGGCGGCCGCCGCGCCTCTCGCGTCGTTCACAGCAGCTCCTCCGTCCCGGCCCGCCGGACGTAGACCAAGACGATCGCCAGGATCAGCAGCATCAGGATCATCGAGAGCGCGGAGGCCGCGGGGAAGTCGTTGGCGTCGGTGAAGAGGTTCTGGATGACGTTGCCGATCATCCGCTGGTTGGGACTGCCCAGCAGCTGGGCGTTGATGTAGTCGCCGACCGCGGGGATGAAGGTGAGCAGCGTGCCCGACACGACACCGGGCAGCGACAGCGGCCAGGTGACCTTGAAGAAGCCGACGGCCGGTTTGGCGTAGAGGTCCCCGGCCGCCTCGATCAGCCGGTGGTCGATCTTGTCGATGCTGGCGAACAGCGGCAGCACCATGAACGGCAGGAAGTTGTAGGTCAGCCCGGCCACCACGGCGACCGGCGTGGCCAGCAGGCGGCCGTCCTCCGAGAGGATGTGCAGGAACTGCAGGGTGTTCACGATCAGCCCGTTGTCGGCCAGGATCAGCTTCCACGACAGCGTGCGCACCAGGAAGCTGGTGAAGAACGGCGCGATGACCAGCACCAGCATGAGGTTCTTCCACCGGCCCGCCTTGAACGCGATCGCGTAGGCGAGCACGTAGCCCAGCACCAGGCAGATCGAGGTCGCGATGGCGCCGTACAGCAGGGAGCGCACGAGCGGGCGCCAGAACTGCTGGAGCGCGTCGGAGTAGTTGCTGAACGCCCAGGTCATCTCGTAGCCACGGAAGACCGAGCCGCTCGGGTCGTAGAGGCTGGCGGCGGCGAGCGAGTAGAACGGGATGATGAAGAACAGGCCCAGCCAGACCACGGCCGGGAGAAGCAGGAGGTAGCCGGTCTTCCCCCTGCGGCGCTCGGTGTCCGCCACGGACTCAGTCCTGGTCCACGCGCTGGGCGCCGGCGGCGGCGTCCTGGCTGTGGTCGAGGAGGTAGGCGTACTCCGGTCGCCAGGACAGCTCGACCTTCTCGCCGGTGCGATGCAGGCGGGTGCGCCCGGTGTTCTGCTGGAACACCTGGAGCTCCTGTCCCCACGGCATCCGGACGAGGTACTGCGTGCTGACGCCGTAGAAGCTGACGTCGGTGACGACCCCGCCGGGGATGGTGTTGCCCGGCGCGTCGAGGGCGGCGCCCTCGTCGCCGATGAGCACCTTCTCGGGACGGATCCCGATCCAGCCCCGGTCGCCGTCGGCGTGGACGCGGTCGGTCGGCACCGAGACCGAGGTGCCGTGCATGTCGACGGTGACCATGTCGGCGGCGCGGGCGGTGATGGTGCCGTCGATCAGGTTGGACTGGCCCAGGAAGTTGCCGACGAAGGTGGTGCGCGGGTTCTCGTACAGCTCGCTCGGCGCCCCCATCTGCTCGATCACGCCGTGGTTCATGACCGCGATGGTGTCGGCCATGGTCATGGCCTCCTCCTGGTCGTGCGTGACGTGCACGAAGGTGAGGCCGACCTCGGTCTGGATCCGCTTCAGCTCGATCTGCATGGACCGGCGCAGCTTGAGGTCGAGCGCGCCCAGGGGCTCGTCGAGCAGCAGCACCTCGGGCTCGTTGATGAGCGCCCGGGCCAGGGCCACCCGCTGCTGCTGACCGCCGGAGAGCTGGGCGGGCTTCTTGCGGGCCTGGCTGGTCGAGCTCCACCAGCTCGAGCATGTCGTTGACCTTCTGGTCGACGCTGCCCGTCTTGCGACGGCGCAGGCCGAACGCGACGTTCTCGAAGATGTCCAGGTGCGGGAAGAGCGCGTAGTTCTGGAAGACCGTGTTGACCGGCCGCCGGTAGGGCTTGGTGTAGGTGATGTCCTTGCCGCCGAGCGTGATGGTGCCGGCCGTGGGCGTCTCGAGCCCGGCCACCATCCGCAGCGTCGTGGTCTTGCCGCAGCCGGACGGCCCGAGCAGGGCGAAGAAGGACCCCGTCGGGATGTCGAGGTCGAGGTCGTCCACGGCCGTGAAGGTCGCGAAGCTCTTCGTCAGGCCGCGCATGCGCAGCCCGGCGAACTCCCCGTCGGGCGCTGCCTCCTCGGCGCGATCAGCCACCTGTGACATCAGACCAGTCCCCTTCGTACTGCTGCTGCTGCCGGTCGTCGAGCGGCATGAAGTCGAACGTGTCGGCGAGGGATTCCTCGTCGGGGAAGATCAGCTTGTTGTCCACCAGCGAGGGATCGATCTTCTCCATCTCCTCGCGCGCCCCCTCGACGGGGCAGATGTAGTTGACCCACGCCGCGAGCTTCGCGGCGACCTCGGGCTCGTAGTAGTAGTTGATCCAGTCCTCGGCGTTCGCCTGGTGCTGGGCGAGGTTCGGCACCAGCATGTTGTCGCTCCAGAGGGACAGCCCCTCCTCGGGCACCACGAACTTGATGTCGGGGTTGTCGAACTGCGCCTGGATGACGTCGCCGGACCAGGCCTCGCAGGCCACGATGTTGCCGGCGGTCAGGTCCTGGATGTACTCGTTGCCGGTGAAGGCGCGGACCTGGCCGGTGGCCACGACCTCGCTGAGCCTGTCGATGGCCCGCTCCCACTCCAGGGCGGTGAAGTCGTCGGGGTCGGCCCCCACGATCTTCAGCATGAAGCCCATGGTGTCGCGCATCTCGGAGAGCAGCGTGATCTTGCCGTTGAGGTCCTCGCGGGTGAGCAGCTCCTCGAAGGAGCCGACCTCCCCGGTCTCGGCGGCGTTGTAGGCGATGCCGGTCAGGCCGCTCTGCCACGGCGCGTGGTAGACGAGGTCGGGGTCCCACTGGCGGTCCCGGAGCGGCTTGATGAGGTTCTTGGTGAGGTTGGGGACCCGGTCCGCGTCCAGCGGCTGGATCCAGCCCAGCCCGATCATCCGGGCGGCCATCCAGTCGGTGAGCATCATCATGTCGCGGTCGATGGGCTCGCAGGCGGCCATCTGGTTGCGCACCTTGGCGAAGAACTCGGCGTTGTCGTTGACGTCGTCGGTGTACTCGACGGTGATCCCGGTCTGCTGCTGGAAGACCTGCAGCGTCGAGGTCTCCTTCTTCTTCGGGTCGATGTAGGCCGGCCAGTTCGAGATGATCAGCTTCTTGTCGGACGCCGAGATGTCGGTCGCCTTGCACAGCGCCGGGTCCTGCTGCGCGCCGGACACCTCGAAGAAGGGCAGCTGGAGGGCGGCGGCGCTCAGGGCCGCGAAGCCGGCGAAGCCCGCCCCGCGGAGGACGGTACGCCGCGAGACACCCCGGCCACCCGACTCGGGTCCGGCTCCTGACGGTGCAGCCATGCGACCCCTTCCCTCACCGATGAGAACGCACGGATCGTCGCACGCGCTCGGCCCCGGGACAAGCAAATCGTCGTTGGCGAGACGATGTTGCAACGAATCTCGTAGTTCGCACCACGTCCGTGAGCCTCTTTGACCCGTGACAGGCCGGGTGAGACGGTGACCGGGTGAACTCCGGTGCCGGACCCTCCCCCCGCTCCTCCACCCAGCTCGACAGCGTCTCCAAGGAGATCATCGCCCAGCTCCAGCAGGACGGCCGTCGCTCCTACTCCGCCATCGGCAAGGTCGTCGGCCTGTCCGAGGCCGCCGTCCGCCAGCGCGTCCAGCGCCTGATCGAGAGCGGCGTGATGCAGATCGTCGCGGTCACCGATCCCATGGAGCTCGGGTTCGCGCGCCAGGCGATGATCGGCATCCGGATCCGCGGCGGGCTGCTCGAGGCCGCCGACCTGATCTCCGAGCTCGACGAGGTCGACTACGTCGTGGTCACCTCCGGCCCCTACGACCTGCTCGTCGAGGCCGTCTGCGAGAGCGACGAGCACCTGCTCGAGCTCCTCTCGTCCAAGATCCGGGTCATTCCCGGCGTGGAGAGCACCGAGACGTTCATGTACCTCCGCCTGGTCAAGCAGACCTACTCGTGGGGCGTTCGCTGAGCGAGTACGCCGGCCTCTCGCTCTGGCACGCCGACCCGCGTCTGGACTGGTCCCCGCGCCCGGCCCTGCACGGCGACCTCGAGGCCGACGTCGCGATCGTCGGTGCCGGCTTCACCGGGCTCTGGACGGCCCACTACCTCGCCGAGGCGGACCCGACCCTGCGCATCGTCGTGCTCGAGGCCGAGGTCGCCGGGTACGGCGCGTCGGGCCGCAACGGCGGCTGGTGCTCGGCGCTGTTCCCGGCCTCGCAGGACAAGCTCGCCCGCCTGCCCGGCTCGAGCCCCGCCGCGGCGCTGGCCCAGCACCGCGAGATGTGCGCCACCGTCGACGAGGTCGGTCGGGTCGCCGACCGCCTGGGCGTCCCGTTCGCCAAGGGCGGCACCGTGGTGCTGGCCCGCACCGGGCCACAGTGGCGGCGGGCCCAGGCGGAGGTCACGCACGCGCGGTCCCAGGGGCGCGACGACCTGGTGCTCCTCGACGAGGCCGCGACCGGGGCCCGGCTGCGGGCGACCCGGGTCCGCGGCGCGACGTACACCCCCGACTGCGCGGCGATCCATCCCGCGCTGCTGGTGCGCCGGCTCGCCGACGACGTCGAGCGGCGCGGGGTGCGGGTCCTCGAGCACTCCCCCGTCCTCCGGATCGAGCCGGGTCGCGCGGTCACCGCCGCGGGCACCGTGCGCGCCGAGGTGGTGGTGCGGGCGACCGAGGGCTACACGCCCGGCCTCGCCGGCCAGCGCCGCGCGGTGGTGCCGGTCTACTCGCTCGTGCTGGCCACCGAGCCGCTCCCCCGGGCCACCTGGGAGGAGATCGGGCTGGCCCGCCGCGAGACGTTCTCCGACCACCGGCACCTGATCATCTACGGCCAGCGCACCGACGACGACCGCCTGGTGTTCGGCGGCCGGGGCGCGCCCTACCACCTCGGCTCGCGGATCCGGCCCGAGTTCGACCGCGACCCCCGCGTCTTCGCCAAGCTCCGGGAGACCCTGGTGGACCTGTTCCCGGCGGTCGGCACCGCCCGGATCGACCACGCCTGGGGCGGGGCGCTGGGGATCCCCCGCGACTGGTGCGCGTCGGTGGGGCTCGACCGCGGGACCGGCCTCGCCTGGGCGGGTGGGTACGTCGGTGACGGCGTCGCCACCACCAACCTGGCCGGCCGGACCCTGCGCGACCTCGTGCTCGGCCACGACACCGCGCTCGTCCGGCACCCGTGGGTGGGGCACCGCTCGCGGCGCTGGGAGCCCGAGCCGTTGCGCTGGCTGGGCATCAACGCCGGGCTGCGGGCGATGACGGTGGCCGACACCGAGGAGCGGGTGACCCGTCGGCCCAGCCTCGTCGCCCGGGCGATGGCGCCGTTCGTCGGCGGTTAGCCCGGACCCGGTCAGCCGAGGCCGTTGGCCGCGGTGTCGGCGGGCTTGACCGGCGCCACGAGCCAGGCGTCGAAGAACGCGTCCAGGTCGCGGCCGCTGAGCTCCTCGGCCAGGGCGCGGAAGTCCGCGGTGCTGCCGTTGCCGTGCCGCCGGCGCTCCACCCAGGTCCGCAGCAGCGTGGCGAAGGTCGCGTCGCCCACGACCACCCGGAGCGCCGCGAGCGTCATCCCGCCGCGGTCGTAGACCGCACCGTCGAAGATCCGGTCGGGTCCCGGGTCGGAGACCGGCACCCGCCAGAACGACTCGCCCGCGCCGTACTCCCCGTAGAGGCGGCGCAGCCACGTCGCGGTGCCGGGGCCGCCGTGCGCCTCGGCGTACCGCGCCTCCATGTAGGTCGCGAAGCCCTCGTTGAGCCAGACGTCGCGCCAGGCCTGCACCGACACCGAGTCGCCGAACCACTGGTGGGCCAGCTCGTGGACCAGCAGCCAGGTCGACGAGCCGCCGACGAAGGGGTAGGTCGGCCGGGTCTGGTTCTCCAGGGCGAAGCCCGGGCTGAGGCTGGTGACCAGCCCGCCGGTGCTCTCGAACGGGTAGTCGCCCAGCTCGGACTCCAGCCACGCGGTGATCCGCGGCGTCCGGCGCAGCCACCGGGTCGCGACCCGCTCGCCGTTGCCGGCCAGGTTCCGCGAGGCGGCGATCAGCCAGGGCAGCCCGTCGCGGCGGCCGCGCGCGACCGCGAAGTCGCCGGCGGCGAAGAACGCCAGGTAGGGGACCATCGGGTCCGCCGCCCGCCAGTGCCAGGTGACCAGGTCGCCGTGCGCGCGCGAGCCCCGGGGCAACCCGTTGGACACCACCCGACGGCCGCGCGGCACGGTGATGTGCACGTCGTGCCGGGCCTTGTCGGTGGGGTGGTCGTTGGCGGGGTACCACCACGGCGCCATGTGCGGCTCGTTCATGGTCACCACCTCGCGGCGGTCGGCGAGCCAGTTCCCCTCGCCCAGGTACCGCTCGCGCCCGGGGTGGCCGGCGTAGTGCACGACCACGGTGAACGTCGTGCCGCGCCGGACCCGCGCGGTGGGGCGGATCCGCAGCTCGTGCGGGCCGGACTTGTGGAACGCCGCCCGGCGGCCGTCGACGGTGACCTCCGAGACGTTCAGGAGCAGGTCGAGGTTGAAGGCCTCGAGGTGCTGGGTGGCGCGGATCTTGAGCCGGGTCCAGCCGGTGAGCCGACCGCGGCCGAAGTCGTAGCGGTCGTGGATGGAGTAGCGACGGACATCGATCCCGCCGTTGCCGTCCAGCGGGAAGTAGGCGTCCCCCACCCCCGAGGACCCGCGCTGCGCGCGCAGGTCCGGTGCCGCCGTTGCCGCGGCCGGCACGCCGGCCGCCACGAGCGAGACGAGGACCAGGCCGAGGACGGCGTGCAGCACGGCAGGGCGGCGGAGCATGGACTTCCTGTCGGTCGACGTCGACCGGCGTTCGCGGCGGTCGGAGTGAGCATAGGCGGCGCGGCGACGCGCCGAGAGGGTAGCGTGTCCGTCAAATATGAGTAAGTTAGTATAGAAAGAACTTACCTACGGAGGCACCATGCACGTCGTCACGATCAGCGTCCCGCAGCTGGGCAACCGCTGCCATCTCGTCCACGACGGGAGCTCGGCGCTGGTGATCGACCCGCCGCGGGACCACCAGGCGGTCGAGGCGGCCGCCGAGGAGGCCGGCGTCACGATCGACGCGGTCGCGGACACGCACCTCCACAACGACTACGTCTCGGGCGCCCCCGGGCTCGCGGCCCGGCACCGTGCCGACTACCTGCTCAGTGCGGAGGAGCGGGTGGACGTCTCCCGGGTCGGGGTGCGAGGCGGCGACGAGGTCCCGGTCGGCGGACTCCGCGTCCAGGTGCTCGACACGCCCGGGCACACCCTGCACCACCAGTCGTTCCTGGTGCGCGGCTCCGACCCGGAGGCCCCGGGCGCGCTCTTCAGCGGCGGCAGCCTCCTGCTCGGGACGGTGGGCCGGACCGACCTCGTCGACCGGCTGCTCACGCGGCACCTGGGCCGGGCCCAGTGGCACAGCGCCCGCCGGCTGGCCACGCTCGACGACGCCACGACCCTGCACCCCACGCACGGCTTCGGCAGCTTCTGCGCCGGCGGGGCGTCCGGCCCCGCCGGCGACCCGACGATCGCGGGCCAGCGCCGCGCCAACCCGGTGCTCAGCCAGGACCGCGATCCCTTCGTCGACGACCTGGTGGCGGGCCTGGGCCCGGTGCCGGCGTACTACCGACGGATGGCGCCGCTCAACCGGCGCGGAGCGGGGGCCGACCGGCCCGACGCCCCGCGGCCGCTCACCGCCGCCGAGACCGACGAGGTACGCCGCGTGGGCGGCTGGGTCATCGACGTGCGCAGCGCCGCGGAGCACGCCGCCGGCGCCCTGCCCGGCTCCGTGAGCATCCCGCACTCCGACCAGTTCGCGACCTGGACCGGCTGGCTGGTCCCGTGGGGCGCGCCGCTGGTGCTCGTCGCCCGGACCGTTGCCGACCTCGAGGCGCCGGTGCGCGACCTGCACCGCATCGGCATCGAGCAGATCAGCACCCACGTGCTCGGCGGCGCGGCGCTGCCCGAGCCGACGCTGCTGCGGCGGGTGACCTGGGACGACTACCGGGCCGCGCCCGAGAGCCCGGTGCTGCTCGACGTCCGGCAGCGCGACGAGGTCGAGCAGGGTCACCTCCGGGGCGCGTTGCACATCCCGCTGCAGGACCTGCCCGCCCGGCTCCACGGCCTCCCGCACGGGGAGCTCTGGGTGTACTGCCGCAGCGGCTACCGCGCCGGCATCGCCGCGAGCCTGATCGCCCGGAGCGGCCGCCCCGTGGTCCAGGTCGACGACGAGTGGAGCGCGGTGGCGGCCACGGCGTCCCCCCGCCACGCCGCGTGACCCTCGCGTCGCTAGCGCGCAGCACCGCACGCGCCGGCGCTAATTGATTTGCGCCGGCGACCGCGGGTGCCTCACCCTGGGACCACACGCGCGCGGCACCGAGCCGTGCTCCGTCGAGAGGAGCTGACATGACCGCCACTGTCGTTGGCCTGTCCTCAGACCACTCCCACTCGACTGCTTGGAGCACCTCCGTTGTCTCACGACCTCACCGACGCCTCGTCGGTCCTGCAACCTGACGCGTACCACCACTCCCCCGACGACCCGCGCCTCGCGGGCATCGACGAGCGCTTCGTCTTCGACTTCCAGTCCTACGACGACATCGACGAGTCGACCCAACGCTGGTCCACCTGGCTCAGCGTCGAGCCGCTGTGCCGGGGGCCCGAGCCCCGCCCCGACTGGGTGGTGACCTCCCAGGGCGCCGTCGACACCGAGCTCGGCATCCTCAAGACCGGCAAGGAGGCCGACGTCTTCCTGCTCGAGCGCGCCGACCCCGCCGAGCCGGACCGCGGCGTGATCATGGCCGCGAAGCGCTACCGCGACACCGACCACCGCAACTTCCACCGCTCCGCCACCTACACCGAGGGCCGGAGCATGAAGCGCTCGCGCGACCAGCGCGCGGTGAAGGCCAAGAGCACCTGGGGCAAGGTGATGGCCTCGGGCCAGTGGGTGGCCTCGGAGTGGGAGGCGCTCAAGCGCTGCTGGGCGCTCGGGCTGCCGGTCCCCTACCCCGTCCAGGTGGACGGGACCGAGATCCTCATGGAGTGGATCACCGTGGACGGGGACACCGCACCCCGGCTGGCGCAGACCCGGCCGGAACCCGAGCTGCTCCGGCACTACTTCGAGCAGCTCCGCGAGGCGACCGCGACGATGGTGCAGGCGGGGATCGTGCACGGCGACCTCTCGGCGTACAACATCCTCGCCGCCGGCGACCGTCTGGTGATCATCGACCTGCCGCAGATCGTCGACCTCGTCGGCAACCCGCAGGGCATGGACTACCTGCTGCGGGACCTCACCAACATCTGCGGCTGGTTCCGGTCGAAGGGTCTCGAGGTCGACGAGCACGACGTGTTCGCCGACATGCTGTCGACGGCCTTCTGACCGGTAGCGTCGCTCCGCATGTGGAGGACCCGCGGTCGAACCGTCGACATCGATTCGCTCGAGGACCTCGACCGGCGGCTGGCCGCGGGAGCCCGCTCGCTCGCCGGCTGGCACCTGTACGAGATCGACCTGCGGGACCGCGGCGACGCGCTGGCCCGGGTGGACGTCGCGGGCGCGGTGTTCATGGGCTGCACGTTCGGCGCCGGCGCGTCCCTGCGGGACCGGGGAGCCGTCGTCCTCGGCAGCCCGCCGGGCGTGCCGGTCGACGTCGACCGGTCCTCGCTCTACACCGCCCGCGAGCTCTACGACACCGTGCGGTACGCCGACTCCCTCGATGCGCGCCTCTATGCCTGGTCGCGGCTCCCGCGGGACCGCGATGCCTCCCTGGCCATGGCCCTGCACGACCACGCCGTCGACACGGCCCTGGCGACCTGGGTACGCGACCGGAGCCTCGTCGGCGTGATGGGCGGGCACGCCCTGACCCGCGACAGTGCCGGGTTCGCTGCCGCGGCGCGGCTCGGACACGCCCTGGGATCGTCGTTCGTCGTCGCGACGGGCGGCGGCCCGGGAGCGATGGAGGCGGCCAACCTCGGCGCCCTCACCGGGAAGGAACCCGTGGGCCTGCTCGAGGAGGCCCTGCGCGTCGCTGGCGCGGGTGCCGTCGTACCACGCCGACATCGGGGGCTGGGTCGCCGCCGCGCTGGAGGTCGTCGACACGGTCGCGGACCCCACGCCCACGTTGGGGATCCCCACCTGGCACTACGGCCACGAGCCGAGCAACGCGTTCGCCACGGCGATCGCCAAGTACTTCCGGAACTCCACGCGTGAGGCGATCCTGCTCGAGATCTGCGACGCGGGGATCGTGTTCCTCCCCGGGGCCGCGGGCACGGTGCAGGAGGTGTTCCAGGACGCGTGCGAGAACTACTACGCGGACGCGTCCTCGCTGGCGCCGATGGTGCTGGTGGGCCGGGAGCACTGGACCGAGACCGTGCCGGCGTGGCCCCTGCTGCGCGCGCTCGCCCGCGGCCGGGCGATGGAGCCGCACGTCCACCTCGTCGACACGCTCGACGAGGCGGCCGCCGTCCTCGCGGGCTGACTACTCCGCGGCGGCGAGCTGCCCGCAGGCACCGTCGATCTCGCGGCCCCGGGTGTCACGCACCGTGGTCGGGACGCCCTTGGCCTCCAGCCGGCGCACGAACTCGCGCTCGTCCGCGGGGTCGGACGCGGTCCACTTCGAGCCGGGCGTGGGGTTGAGCGGGATCAGGTTCACGTGCACCCAGCCCCAGTCGCCGTAGGAGTTGAGCAGGTCGCCGAGCAGGTCAGCGCGCCAGGCCTGGTCGTTGATGCCGCGCATCATGGCGTACTCGATCGAGACCCGGCGCTTGGTGATGCGCGCGTAGTCCCAGGCCGCCTCGACCGTCTCGCCGACGTTCCAGCGGGTGTTGACCGGCACCAGCTCGTTGCGCAGCTCGTCGTCGGGCGCGTGGAGCGACAGCGCCAGCGTCACCGGGAGTCCCTCGGTCGCGAGCTGCTTCATCCGCGGCACCAGGCCCACGGTCGAGACGGTGACCCCGCGGGCGGACATCCCCAGGCCCGAGGGGGTCGGGTCGGTGAACCGGCGTACGGCGCCGATGACCGCCTTGTAGTTGGCCATCGGCTCGCCCATGCCCATGAACACCACGTTGGAGACCCGCCCGGTCCCGCCCGGCACCTCGTCCCGGGCCAGGGCGCGGGCGCCCGCCACGACCTGCTCGACGATCTCGGCCGTGGACATGTTGCGCTGCAGGCCGCCCTGGCCGGTGGCGCAGAACGGGCAGGCCATGCCGCAGCCGGCCTGCGAGGAGACGCACAGGGTGACCCGGTTGGGGTAGCGCATCAGCACCGACTCGACGAGCGCGTTGTCGTGCAGCCGCCACAGGGTCTTCCGGGTGGTGCCGCCGTCGGCCTCGAGGGTGCGCACCGGCGTCATCAGCGTCGGCAGCAGGGCCTCGACGAGCGCGTGGCGCTGGTCGGCGGGCAGGTCGGTCATCTGGTCCGGGTCGTCGACCAGCCGGGCGAAGTAGTGCGCGCTGAGCTGCTTGGCGCGGAACCCCGGGAGTCCCCGCTCCACCAGCAGGTCCACCCGCTCGTCGGCGGTCAGGTCCGCGAGGTGCTGGGGCGGCTTGCCGCGGCGGGGCGCGTCGAAGACCAGGGGAAGCTGGGTGTTCATGATGACCCCATCCTCCCGCACCGGCCGCCCAGGACCTATCCGGTGGCGCCCGGTCAGGCCTCCTGCATCATCAGCACGTAGATCACCAGTGCGGTGACCCCGGCCACGACGACCCCGCACACCACCATGCCGATGATCATGTAGGTGCCGAACCGGCGGGTGCGCTCGGTGATCACCAGCCCGATCGGCACCGCCAGCGAGACCAGCACGAACGGGAACAGCGCCTCGGCGGTCTCGTCGGAGAAGAACAGGCGCAGCACCCACATGTAGACCGCGGGCACGAGGCTGAGGAACGCCAGGCCGGCGAAGAACCCGGTGATCGCGGTGAAGACCGGGTGGTCGCGGTGCCACCAGTCCAGGGGTGGGTCGTCGGGCGTCTGCGCGGTCGGTGCCGCGGAGACGTCGTCGTCCAGGTCCTGGGTGCCCATCGCACCCATCGTAGGCCGGTCGCACCCCGCCGCGTGGCACGCTCGCCGATCGCGACCGGCGGGCCCGCGATCAGGTGAAGACGGTGTAGTGGAGCAGCATCCAGATCGGGGCGATGGTCGCGAGCAGCGAGTCGAGGCGGTCCATCAGGCCCCCGTGGCCCGGGATGATCTGGCTCATGTCCTTGATGCCGAGGTCCCGCTTGATGACCGACTCGCACAGGTCGCCCAGGGTGGCCATCACCACCGCGATCAGGCCGAGGACGACCCCCACCCACCAGTCGCCGTCCAGCAGGTAGACGACGAGCGCCCAGCCCACGGCGACGCAGAAGACCAGGGAGCCGGCGAACCCCTCCCAGGACTTCTTCGGCGAGATGACCGGCGCCATCGGGTGCCGGCCGAAGAGCACGCCGGCGACGTACCCCCCGATGTCCGAGGCGATGGTGACCAGGATGAAGGTCACCACGCCCTTCACGCCGGCGTCCCACCGCTCGAAGTCGGTGCTGCCGCCCTCGGCGAGCATCAGGGCGACGAAGGACCCGAGGAAGGGCACGTAGATGAGCGTGAACACCGACGCGGTGGAGTTCATGACGTAGCCGTCGACCCCGCGCCGCAGCAGCCACAGCATCACCACGAGCGCGGTCACCGCGGTGGCGGTCACCAGCGCCGGCGCGCCGTAGAAGTAGGCGACCACCACCATCACCACGCCGCCGAGCATCAGCGGCTGCTCGGGGAGGTCGATCTCCTTGGCCGAGAAGCCGGCCCGCAGCTCCCAGACCGCGACGACGACCGCCGCGGCCACGATGAGCATGAAGGCGGTCTTCCACAGCGCCAGCGACAAGGCGATGGCCCCGAGCAGGATCACGGCGGAGCCCACCGCGGCGGGCAGGTTGCGACCCGCCCGGCCGTGGTTCTTCTGCGGAGCGGCCGGCGCTCCCGCCGCGGAGGTGGTCATGGGGTGCTCAGACCTCGGTCAGCTCGGCTTCCTTGTGCTTGAGCAGCTCGTCGATCTTGTCGGTGTGGGTCTTGGTGAGCCCGTCGAGCCGCTTCTCCGCCCCGGTGACGTCGTCCTTGCCGACCTCGCCGTCCTTCTCGAGCTTCTCGAGACCCTGCTTGGCGTGCCGGCGGATGTTGCGCACCGAGACCTTGCCGTCCTCGGCCTTGGACCGGGCGATCTTGACGAAGTCCTTGCGGCGCTCCTCGGTCAGCTCGGGGAAGACGCAGCGCAGCACCTTGCCGTCGTTGGCGGGGTTCACGCCGAGGTCGGAGTCGCGGATGGCCCGCTCGATCGCGCCGGCGACGCTCATGTCGTACGGCGCGATCAGCACGATGCGCGCCTCCGGGGTCGAGAACGACGCGAGCTGCTGCAGCGGGGTCGGGGTGCCGTAGTACTCCACGGTGATCTTGCTGAACATGCTCGGGTTGACCCGCCCCGCGCGGATCGCGGAGAACTCCTCGCGGGTCGCCTCCACCGACTTGTCCATCTTGTCGTCGGCCTCGTTGAGGATGTCGTTGATCACGGGGTGCTCCTTGGTTCGCTGCGGTGCGACGGGCGCGGGTCTCGCGGGTGCTCAGCCCGGGCGGACGAGCGTGCCAATCTTCTCACCCTGCACCGCACGCAGGACGCTGCCGGGGGAGGTCATGCCGAAGACGATCATCGGCAGCTTGTTCTCGCTGGCCAGGGTGAAGGCCGTCTGGTCCATGACCTGGAGGCCCTGCGCGATCGCGTCCTCGTAGGTGATCTCGTCGATCTTGGTGGCGGTCGGGTCGAGCTTCGGGTCGGCGGTGTACATCCCGTCGACGCCGTTCTTGGTGAAGAGCACCACCTCGCAGTGGGTCTCCAGCGCGCGCTGCACCGCGACGGTGTCGGTGGTGAAGAAGGGCAGCCCCATGCCGGCGCCGAAGATCACCACCCGCCCCTTCTCGAGGTGCCGGATGGCGCGCAGCGGGATGTAGGGCTCCGCGATCTGGCCCATGGTGATCGCGGTCTGGACCCGGGTCACGACGCCGCGCTGCTCGAGGAACTCCTGGAGCGCCAGGCAGTTCATCACGATGCCGAGCATGCCCATGTAGTCGGCCCGCACGCCGTCCATGCCGCGCTGGCGCAGCTCGGCGCCGCGGAAGAAGTTCCCGCCGCCGGTGACGATGGCGATCTGGGTGCCGGACTCGGCGACCGCGGCGATCTCGCCGGCGATCCGGGACACGACGTCGGGGTCGACCCCGAGCTTGCCGCCGCCGAACTCCTCGCCCGACAGCTTGAGGAGCACCCGCTTGTACCCGGTCACACGGTTTCCCTTCGTACGGATGAGGCCGGACCGATGCTCCGTGTCAGGGTCATCGATCCGGCCTCCTCGTCGTTCACGTCAGGCTAGAACCTAGTGCAGGTCAGGCGCCGACCTCGAACCGGGCGAACCGCTTCAGGGTCGTGCCGGCCGCGTCGAGGACGGCCTTGACCGACTTCTTGTTCTCGACGACCGAGGGCTGCTCGAGGAGGACGACGTCCTTGAAGAAGCCGTTGAGGCGACCCTCGGTGATCTTGGCGATCGCCTGCTCGGGCTTGCCCTCCTCGCGCGAGGTCTTCTCGGCGATGTCCCGCTCGTGGGCGACGACGTCGGCGGGGACCTCGTCACGGGAGAGGTACTGCGGGCGCATCGCCGCGATCTGCATCGCGGCGGCCCGGGCGGCCTCGTCGCTGCCGTCGTACGACACGAGCACGCCGACGGCGGGCGGCAGGTCGGCCGCGCGCTTGTGCATGTACGCCACGACCGGCCCGTCGAAGTACGCGACCCGGCCGAGCTCGATCTTCTCGCCGATCGAGATCGCCAGCGACTCGACGACCTCGCCGACGGTCTGGTCCCCGAGCGAGACGGCCTTGAGGGCCTCCACGTCGGCGGCCTGCGCCTCGGAGCCGGCGTCGGCGATCCTCTGGGCGGTGGCGATGAAGTCCTCGCCCTTGGCCACGAAGTCGGTCTCGCACTTGAGCTCGACCAGGATGCCGGGCGCGTGCGCGACCAGTCCGGCCGAGGCCTCCCGCTCGGCGCCGCGCTGGGCGGCCTTGGCGGCGCCCTTGACCCGCAGGATCTCGACGGCCTGGTCGAAGTCGCCGTCGGCCTCGTCGAGCGCCTTCTTGCAGTCCATCATGCCGGCGCCGGTGAACTCGCGGAGCTTCTTGACGTCAGCAGCAGTGAAGTTCGCCATGGTTCTGGCTCCTCTTCCTCGAAGTGGTGGTGGAAGTAAGTAGTGGTGAAGAACGGTGGCCCCGACCCGTACGGGCGGGGCCACCGGTCGAGCGATGAGCGTGGGCTCAGGCCGGGTCGTCGGCCTTCTCGTCGGCCTTCTCGTCGGCCTTGGTCTCGGCGTTGACGAAGCCGGCGGCCTCGGCGGCCTCGGCGGTGCGGAACCACACCTCGGCCTTGGTCCGGTCGTACCACGGGCTGGTCGGCCCGTGGAACTTCATCGAGCCCTCGTTGCCCTTGATGTCGAAGCCCTCGGGAGCCGAGCCGTCCTCGAGCGCGGGGGCCGAGTCGGCGCCGTACTTGCTCTCGGTGGCGGGGGCCTCGGCGACCTCGGCGACCTCGGCGACGTCCGCGAAGGCGGCCGGCGCGTCGGTGGTCTCGGCGGCAGGCGCCTCGACGGCGGCGTCCGCGACCACGGCGGCCTCGGTCGCCTCGACGGCGGCACCGGTGGACTCGGAGGCGGGCGCCTCGGTGGCGGTGTCGCCACCGGTGGCGGCGACGGCGGCCTTCTCGGCGTCACCGACGAGCAGCTCGCGCTCCCAGTCGGCCAGCGGCTCCTCGGCCCCGACGGCCTCGGCACCCTCGGCCGGCTTGGCGCCGGAGCGGGCGATCAGGCCCTCGGCGACGGCGTCGGCGACCACGCGGGTCAGCAGGCCGACCGCACGGATGGCGTCGTCGTTGCCCGGGATCGGGAAGTCGACCAGGTCCGGGTCGCAGTTGGAGTCCAGGATGCCGATGATCGGGATGCGCAGCTTGCGCGCCTCCTCGACGGCGAGGTGCTCCTTGTTGGTGTCGACGATCCAGACGGCGGCCGGGGTGCGGGTCATCTCGCGGATGCCGCCCAGGGTCTTCTCCAGCTTGTCGCGCTCGCGCTTCATCTGGAGGAGCTCCTTCTTCGTGCGGCTGCTGCCGGCCACGTCGTCGAAGTCCACCTCGTCGAGCTCCTTGAGGCGGTTGATCCGCTGGTGCACGGTCTGGAAGTTGGTGAGCATGCCGCCGAGCCAGCGCTGGTTGACGAAGGGCATCCCGACGCGCATCGCCTGCTCGGCGATGGCCTCCTGGGCCTGCTTCTTCGTGCCGACGAACATGACCGTGCCGCCCTTGGCGACGGTCTCCTTGACGAAGGCGTAGGACCGGTCGATGTAGGCCAGCGACTGCTGGAGGTCGATGATGTAGATGCCGTTGCGCTCGGTCATGATGAAGCGCTTCATCTTCGGGTTCCACCGACGGGTCTGGTGCCCGAAGTGCACGCCGCTCTCGAGCAGCTGGCGCATGGTGACGACTGCCATGGGTTCTCCTGTGGGGCGGAGGCGCCCGACGATGGTCCCGGCCTTCGACAGGCCGGGCGGCGGACGTGCTCCTGTAGGTGTTTTCAGTTGCTTGCCTTCGGGCGGGTGCCCTCGGCCCTGACGCACACGCGCGACCCGACCCGGCCCAGAGTTTCTGGTGGGCCGGGACCGAGGGTCGACGCCCGCGGGCGACCGGGGATGGAGGTCCCCGTCGCGGTCCGTGTGCGTGCGAAGTCAGCCCACGAGTGGACTGCTGCCCTGCAGCCTAGTCGACGCGGCCGAGCGCCCACCAATCGACGGTCGGCCCGCTCCACCTCCACCGCCCCGCCGCTCGCCCGGCTCGTCCACAGGTCCTCGGCCACCGGACCCGCCCGGTGCCGTCCGCCCGGCAGAGTCCGGGCCATGCACCCTCGGATCCTCCTGGCGCTCGCGGCCCTCGCGATGGTCGCGGGCGCCGCCCTGGCGCCGGGCGGCGCCGCCGTCGCCCGCGGCCCCGGCCCGCTCCCCGAGCCGCTCGGGGTCTGGCCGCTGACGCCTGTCCCCGAGGTGCTGGCCGGGTTCGACCCACCCGACCAGCCGTGGGGCTCCGGACACCGGGGGGTGGACCTGGCCGGCAGCCCCGGCCAGGTGGTCCGCGCCGCCCTGGCCGGCACCGTCAGCTTCGCCGGGCGGCTCGCCGGCCGGGGCGTCGTGGTGGTCGACCACGGCGACACCCGGACCACCTACGAGCCCGTCCTCGCCACCCTCGCCGTGGGCGACCCCGTCGCGCGCGGGCAGCCGATCGGCACCCTCGACCTCGCGGGCAGCCACTGCCTCCCGCGCGCCTGCCTGCACTGGGGCTGGCTCCGGGGCGACCGTCTACCTCGACCCGCTGGACCTCGTCGGCGCCGGGCCGGTGCGGCTGCTGCCGCTGTGGCGCGACTCCCCTGCACCGCTCCGGGCCGTGCCGCCGCTGGTCCCCTGGCCGTTCGCCGGGTGGTGGCCCGCGGTGCTCCTGCTCACGCCCGCGGGTGCGCCTGCCGGTACGCCGAGCGCAGTCGATCGGTGGTGACGTGGGTGTAGAGCTGCGTGGTGGCGAGCGACGCGTGGCCCAGCAGCTCCTGCACCGAGCGCAGGTCCGCGCCGCCCTCGAGCAGGTGGGTGGCGGCCGTGTGCCGCAGTCCGTGCGGGCCGATGTCGGGTGCCCCCGGCACGTCCGCGATGCGGCTGTGCACCATGGTGCGGACCGCACGCTGGTCGATGCGGCGGCCCCGCGCCCCGAGGAAGAGCGCGCCTCCGGCGCCCTCCGCGCGGAGCAGCGGTCGACCCTCGGCGACCCACCGGTCCACCGCGACCGCCGCGGGGTGGCCGAACGGCACGCTGCGCTCCTTGCGACCCTTGCCCATCACCCGCACGACGTTGCGCTCCCGGTCGACGTCGTCGACGTCGAGCGCCACCAGCTCGCCCACCCGGATCCCGGTGGCGTAGAGCAGCTCCAGCATCGCGGCGTCGCGCAGCCCCAGGCTGCTGCCGTCGTCGGCCGCCGCGGTCGCGGTCCGGACCAGCTCGGCGGCCTCGTCGACGCGAAGGACGGGCGGCAGGGTGCGGTGCGGGCGCGGTGATCCGAGGAGGGCGCCGGCGTCCTGCTCCGCGCGGCCGGTGCGCACCAGCCAGCCCGTGAAGACCCGCGCGGCCGTGGCCCGCCGGGCCATCGTGGTGCGGGAGCGCCCCATCGTCTGCTGCTTGGCCAGCCAGCTGCGCAGGGTGCGCAGGTCGAGCTCGCCGGCGTCCAGCAGCCCCAGGCGCGACGCGTGGTCGAGCAGGCCGGCGACGTCGCCGACGTACGCCCGGACGGTGTGCGTGGCCAGGTCGCGCTCGGCGGACAGGTGCCGCTCGTAGTCACCGAGCACCCGGGCCATCGGCTCCGGGAGGCTCGCGGAGTCGGTCACGGCGCGCCCGTCGCTGGATGGGGCTCGATCGTCCAGGCTTCCTCGAAGTCCGCGACGGTGAGGTACTCCAGCTGCTCCTGGACGTGGGCCAGGAGCAGGGCCGCCTCGCTGTGCCCGCCGGCGGAGGTCCGCACCACTTCGGCGCCGTCGTCCAGCCGGGTGACCACCAGGTCCCCGACCCGAAGCTCGTCCCACCAGCCCCACAGGGCCATGGTCGCGAAGCAAGGTGGCCTTGAGACCCGCGAGCGACCACGCGCGCAGGCCACTGACGGGTTCGAGGGCGACCGCGTAGACCGTGCTCGCCGACGCGTCCCTGGTCATGCCCCCATCGTAGGAGGGCTCACCTCCCCTCGACGGGAGCGTCGCCGCGCCCCGCCACCCCGAGTCGCCAGCCCTGGCCGGCCTGGTCCACGAGTCCGGTCCGGTGCAGGGTGGCCAGCGCCGCCCGGGTCTCCACCAGCCCGATCCCGGCCGTGCGGGCGATGGAGTCGGCGGGCGCGCCGTCGGAGACCGGCACCGCGTCGAGCACCTGCTGCTGGCGCAGCGTCAGCCGGTCGCGGGGGCGGACCGGGCCGCGGGGCGTCTCCAGGAGGTGGGCGCCCGAGCCGCCGAGCACCTCCAGCATCTCGGCTCCCGAGCTCACCAGCATGGCGGCCCCTGACCTGATCAGCTGGTGGACGCCCTGGGACTGGGCGCTGGTGACCGGTCCGGGCACGCCCATCAAGGGCCGGCTGAGGCGGTCCGCCCAGTTCGCGGTGTTGAGCGCCCCGCTCCGCAGGGCCGCCTCGACGACCACGGTGCCGCGCGTGAGAGCGGCGATCAGGCGGTTGCGGGCCAGGAACCGCAGCCGCGTCGGCGCGCACCCCGGCGCGGCCTCGGACACGATCGCTCCCGTGTCGCCGATGTGCGCCAGCAGCGCGGCGTGCGCGGCCGGGTAGGCGCGATCGGCGCCGCAGGCCAGCACCGCCACGGTGACGCCGTCGGCCGCCACGGCACCGCGGTGCGCCGCCTGGTCGATGCCGAACGCCGCGCCCGACACCAGGCACCGGCCGTCGTCCGCGGCGGCCGCCCCGAGGTCGCGGGCCTGGTCGCAGCCGTACGTCGTGGCCGAGCGGGCTCCCACGACCGCGACCGCCGTGCCGAGCGTGTCCAGGCGCAGCGGACCCTTGACCCAGAGGCCGAGCGGGACGCCGCCCCGGTTCTGCACCGGCTCCGCACCCGCCAGGGCGTCCACGCTCGCGGGCCACTCCTCGTCACCGGGCACCACGAAACGGAGACCGAGCCGGGCGGCCCGGTCGAGGTCCCGCTCGGGCTCGACGGCGGTCGAGCCGGGCAGCGACGTCGGTGAGCATGCCCTGGAGGTCGCGCTCCGCCATCAGGTGGTCGCGCACCCGCACCGCGCCCAGCTCCGCGACCAGCGGTGCCAGCCGCGGGTCACCGGGCTCCGCGAGCCGGTTCAGCGCCACCCGGGCCAGCCGGTCCTCCCGCTGGGCGGTCATCCGGCGCGCCGGGGCAGGCTGTCGACCAGCAACGCGTCGCCGGTGCGCAGCCGCAGCGCGGCGTCGACCTCCGCCGCTCCGGGCCTCGACCGGCCGGCGAGGTCGACCAGGGTCCAGGCCACCCGGTGCACCCGGGTCGCGCCACGACGACTCAGCCGTCCGGCGTAGACCTCGTCGTCGACCAGCCGCTGGGCCGCGTCGGTGAGCGGCCACCGCTCGCGCAGGACCGGACCGGGCACGTGGCCGTTGACCCGCCACGGGCTCCCGGCGTAGCGCGCCGTCTGCCGGTCCCGCGCCGCTTCGACCCGCGCGCGGACCGTCGCGCTGTCCTCGCGGACGTCGAACGCATCGGACGCGTGCCGGGGATCGAGCGGCACGAGGTGCCGGGTGATGTCGATGCGGTCCGCGATCGGGCCGGTGATCCGCTGCCGGTAGTCGCGTCGCTGCACCTCGCGGCAGGTGCAGCGGTTCACGCCCGGGTGGGGATGGAACTCGCCGCACGGGCAGGGGTTGCAGGCCAGCACCACCATCCCGCGGGCCGGCAGGGTCACCGTCTCCTCGCGCCGGGCGATGGAGATCTCGCCGCTCTCGAGGGGCTGGCGCAGCGCCTCGATCACGTCGGCGCGGAACAGCGGGAACTCGTCGAGGAACAGCACCCCCGAGTGCGCGCGGCTGATCTCGCCGGGAGTCACCCGGCCGCTGCCGCCGCCCACGATGCTCGCCTTGCTCGCGTCGTGGTGCGGCGCCGAGAACGGTGGGCGCGTCAGCATGCCCGCACCGGGATCGAGGGCGCCGGCGAGGGAGTGGATGGCCGTCAGCTCGACCGACTCCTCCGTCGTGAGGTCGGGCAGGATCGTGGGGATCCGCTCGGCGATGCTCGTCTTGCCGGCACCCTTCGGGCCGGTGAGCAGCAGATGGTGGCCCCCGGCGGCCGCCACCTCGACGGCGAAGCGGGTGTCGGTCATCCCGACCAGGTCCGCGAGGTCGACCTCCTCGCGTCGCTCCTGCCCCCGCCAGCTCAGCAGCCGGCTCCCCGACAACGGGGCGACCGGCGCCGCGGTGGGCACCTCGTCCCCCCGCAGCTCGGCCACGACCTGGGCGAGCGAACGCATCCCGATCACCGACATCCCGGGCACCATCGCCGCCTCGTCGGCCTGCGGCTCGGGGACGAACACCCGGGTGATGCCGCGCGCCGCGGCGGCGAGCACCATCGGGAGCACGCCCGCGACGCAGCGCAGGTCGCCCGCCAGCGTGAGCTCACCGACGAACGCGGTGCGCGCGAGGGCGGCCGTCGGCACGTCGCCGGCGGCGGCCAGCACGGACACGGCGATGGCCAGGTCGAAGTGGGTGCCGCTCTTGAGCAGGTCGGCCGGCGACAGCAGGATGGTGATGCGCTTGGTCCCCGGCCAGCCCAGCCCCGAGTTGAGCAGCGCCATCCGGCACCGGTCGCGGGCCTCGTTGAGCGAGGTGTCCGGGCGGCCCACGAGGGTCACCCCGACCTGTCCGGGCGACACGTCGGACTGCACGTCGATGAGGTGGCCCTGGGCGCCGTGCAGCGACACGGTGTGCGTCGTGGCGAACGGCATCAGCAGAGCCCAGGCACGTGCTCGACCTGGGACCTTCCCCGGCGTGGGCGGAGCACCGCGACGAGGTCCAGTCGCACCTCCGTGGGGGTCACCTCGTGCGCCGCGAGCCAGGCCGCGGCGAGCCGGCCCATCCGCGCGAGCTTGGCCGGGGTGACCGCCTCGTGCGGGCTGCCGTAGTCGTGGCTGGTGCGCGTCTTGACCTCGCACACCACCAGCGTGTCCCCGTCGCGCAGCACGAGGTCGATCTCACCGAGCGGGCACCGCCAGTTGCGGTCCAGCACCACCATCCCGCGCTCGACCAGGTGCCGGGCGGCGAGTGCCTCGCCGTACCGCCCGAGCGCCTGGTGGTGCGTCGTCGTCCCTGCCGCCATGGCTGACCTCCTGCCCCTCAGCGTGGCGGCAGGTCGGGCACGGCGCGGACGGGCGCCGCACGCCTGTGGATCAGGCTGCGGTCAGCGTCCGCTTGTGGAGAGACGGTGGCCGTCAGTTGACGAGGCGGACGACGCTCCGGGTGCCGTTCTGGTAGTCCGTCGTGTCGGCGTTGGGCTTGACCGGCAGGGCGTCGGCGTTGAAGCCGAAGATCTGCAGGGACTGCACCTTGCCGCCGGGGTTGAGGATCAGGCCGTTGGTGGCGGACGCGGCACTCGAGACGGTCTCGTCGGTGAGGAACACCGGCGCGAACGTCTTGATCGCGAGGTACTTCTTCAGCATCCGGTCGCCCTGGTAGACCACGGGCACCCAGAAGAAGCGCGGCGAGTCGTAGATGCTGATGTCCAGCGCGTCGTAGGGGACGCCCGTGTCCTTGGTGATGTCCGACGAGGGTGTAGCCGGGCTTGAGGAAGCACGACAGCGTGTCGTTGTTGTAGTTGTGCCCGTTGCCCGGCATGTAGTCCGAGCGTCCGCAGCGCGGGTTGGTCGGCTTCTCGAGGCGACCCTCGCCCTGGGTGATCCGTCCGCCGCCCAGCATCCCGTCGGTCAGGCCCTGCGGGTCGTTGCCGGGGTCGACGTAGAGGCAGTTGCGCCCGTTGGCCGGCGGCGCGTCGTCGATGAGGGCGCCGACCGGGTTGCCGTCGCTCGCGCACTCGTAGCTGGTCGGCTCGGTGGCGAACGCCGCGAGCTCGTGGTCGAGCCCGAAGGCCACGTTGCGGGCGTACACGGTCTGCTTCTGCGTGGAGTCCCCGCGCGGGCTGTCGAGCTGGCCGAAGTTGCCGCGCTGGTGCTCGTTGCAGGCCACGGTGCCGCCGCCGGTGACCTCGAAGAAGCCCTGGCCGTTGCCAGACCCGGTCCCTTCGGGAACTTGCCGTTCGTGATCGGCACTGGCAGCGGCAGCGTCGGAGGCGCAGCAGCGTCCGGGATGATCGGCCAGACCTCCCACCGGCCGGCGGTGCTGGTGACCGTCCAGTTGTCGTTGGGGTTGGTCACCGTCGCGCCGTCGGGGACCCGGTCGGCGGCCGGGTCGTCCACGTCGATGGTGACCGTGCGAGTCGTTGTCCGAGTCCGTGGTCGCGGTCGGCCAGGTCACCCGGTAGTCGACGTACTGCGTGTTCCCGAAGGTCAGGCGGATGATCACGCCGGTCTTCCCCGCCTCGATGTCGCTCGATCGTGATCGTCAGGTTCACGTTCGGCGTGGCGTAGACCGCCGTGGTCGGCGTGATCGTGCTGATCTCCATCGAGGCGCTGCCGGTCGTACCTCGGCGAGTTGAGCGTGTACGACGGGCTGCCGTCGGGCGGCGGGTTGGCCGCGATGTCGCCGGCCAGCGGGCCGTAGACGCAGGTGGACGGCAGCCACATCGGCAGCACGTTCTCCACGTTGGGCACCGGTGTGCCGACCATGACGGTCGCCTCGCCGGTGACGTCGGCGTCGGCGGGTCCGCCGAAGGCTCCCGTGAAGGCGAAGTCGACGTCGGCGTTGGGCGCGACGACCTTCATCGTGTCGTCGAGGTGGGTGCGCGGGTTGGTCGTGAAGGTGACCTCGCCGTTCGCGGTGTTGTTGTCGTGGAGCTGCGCGGCCGTGATGGTCGTCTGCTGGCCCTGGACCTTGTTGCTGGTCTTGTTGAGGTAGTCCGCGACCTCTTGGTAGATCGCCGCCTCGTTGGCCGCGGTCCGCGGGCAGCATGGCTCCGGCGCTGATCGCGCTCACGTCGACCGACTTCTGCACCGTGAGCTTGCGCGACCACGCGTTGCCGAGGTCGACGCCGATCGCCGCCACCACCAGCAGCAGCCCCGCCATCAGGATCGCCGTCATCACGGCGATCGCGCCGCGCTCTTCTCGGACGGTCGCCAGGCGCTTCGTCATGAGCAGTTCCCCACTGTGTCGGTCGGCACGCTCTCCACCCTGGCATCGGCGGACTGGGTCACCCTGCCCTGGTTCATGAAGGGGATGAGCGGGATGTTGAGGTCGATCGAGGTGAACGAGACGGACACTGTCACGACGTCTCCCACCTCCACCGCGGCGGCGGTGTTGGAGCCGCCGTTGGTGTAGGTGCGGGTGATGGTGGCGTTGGCAGCGTCCCCGAGCGAGTCGATCCGACTGCGGACGTCGTCCTTGAACGCGGTGCACGCGGTGTAGTCACCGACCGCGGCCCGGCGGGCGGCCTCGCGAGCCGCGCTGCTGCCACCCTGGGCGGACCAGAAGTAGAGGCCGTACTGGATCATCCCGAGCACGAGGAGGAGCATGATCGGCATGAGCAGGGCGAACTCCACCGCCGCAGCGCCGCGTTCACCCGCGCGCGCGGCCACGCAGCCGTCGTGTCACCCGTGCCTCCCCATGTCTCGATCCTGCACTTCTGCCACAGTGAGGGTAGGTCGGGAACGGCCGCCCGTGTAGGCAAATCCGGGCATCCAGCCACAAGCCGGAGCCTCCGACAAGAGATTTTGCCCTGCGGGACCGAAATCGACCCGATCGGACGCCAGAGGTCCAGACCAGTTGCGCGCGGTCAGGCCTTGGGCGGGTCGATGTCCGCGGCGGCCAGCTCCTCGACGTTGACGTCCTTGAAGGTGAGCACCTTGACGTTCTTGGCGAAGCGCGCCGGACGGTACATGTCCCACACCCAGGCGTCGCTCATCGAGACCTCGAAGAACACGTCGCCGGCCTCGGTGCGCGCCTTCACGTCGACCTGGTTGCACAGGTAGAAGCGGCGGTCGGTCTCGACGACGTACTTGAAGATCGAGACCACGTCGCGGTACTCGCGGTAGAGCGTCAGCTCCATCTCGGTCTCGTACTTCTCGAGATCCTCGGCACTCATGACATCCCCCTCGCGCGCGTGCTGACCGACTCGGCCGACGACTGCTCATTGTGCTCCTCGGGCCACGGCTCGAGCCCGGCGGCCCTGCGGACGTTCACGAAGCGCATCCGGTGCACCGCTGACGGGCCGTGCTCGAGCAGCCGCGCGGAGTGCAGGTCGGTGATGTAGCCCTTGTGCACGTCGAAGTCGTACGCCGGGTGCTCGCGGTGCAGGTCGCGCATCAGGCGGTCCCGGGTCACCTTGGCCAGCACCGACGCGGCCGAGATGCAGGCGGCGACCCGGTCGCCCTTCCACATGGCCAGCCCGGGCACGTCGAAGCCGTCGACCGGGAAGCCGTCGGTGAGGACGTAGGCCGGCCGCAGGTCGAGCAGCGCGACGGCCCGGCGCAGCGCCTCGACGTTGGCGACGTGCATGCCGAGCCGGTCGCACTCCTCGGGCTCGATGGCGACCACCGACCAGGCCACGGCCCGCCGGACGATGTGGGCGTAGCACCGCTCGCGCGCCGCCTCCGTGAGCAGCTTGGAGTCCGCGAGCCCCGGGATCACGCCGAGCTTGCCCGGAGGCAGGATCGCCGCGCCCGCCACCAGCGGGCCGGCGCACGCCCCGCGACCCGCCTCGTCGACGCCGGCGATGGGCTCGATGCCGGCGCGGCGGAGTGCGCGCTCGTAGCCGTAGAGGCCGGCGTCCCGCCGCACCGTCAGGCCCTTGGGCAGGTCACTCATTCGCCTGGCGAGTCGGGGATGTCCGCGAAGTCGTCGGGGCGGGTGACCCACCGGAAGTGGTCGCGCGGCCACAGCAGCACGAACACCTTGCCGACGACGAGGTCGACGGGGACGAACTCCTCCCCCGGGACGCACCCGGTGGCCTCGTCCGAGCACATGTGCACGGTGGAGTCGGCCGAGCGGCCGCGGTTGTCGCCCATCACGAAGATGTGGCCCTCGGGGATCGGGCCGGTCGACCAGTCGCAGGTGTCGGTCATCGGACCGTTGCACTTGGTCTTGGCGTCGTTGACGTAGGCGTCCTCGTTCAGCGGCATGCCGTTGACCGAGATCCGACCCTTGGCGTCGCAGCACTTGATGACGTCGCCCTCGACGCCGATGACGCGCTTCACGAGGTGCCCGCCGGCGGGGTAGAGCCCGATCTTGGTCATCGCCTTGGCGATCAGGTTGGTCGGCCCGGCGTTGTCGGCCGCCCCGAGCCAGCCGCCGGGGTCCTTGAAGACCACGACGTCGCCCCGCTCGGGAGACCCGCCGCCCCAGTAGGACACCTTCTGGACCAGGATCCGGTCGTTGACGACCAGTCCGGGCTCCATGGACTCCGACGGGATGAAGAAGGCCTGGACCAGCAGCGCCTTGATCAGCACCGCGAGCGCGAGCGCGATCCCGAGCAGCAGGATCGTCTCCTGCCACAGGGGCAGGCTCTTGTGCTCCTCCGCCTCGGCGGTCGCCGTCCTCGACGGGTCGTCGGGGGGAAGCGGCGACACCGAGTCGCGGTCAGAGGTCACTGGCAGAGCCTAACGAGCCGATGGCTGGGAGCCGCGGCTCAGAACTCGCGCCGCTCCTTGATCTTGGCGGCCTTGCCGCGCAGGTTGCGCAGGTAGTAGAGCTTCGCCCGGCGCACGTCACCGCGGGTGACGATCTCGACGGTCTCGAAGATCGGGGAGTTGAGGGGGAAGGTCCGCTCGACACCGACGCCGAAGGAGACCTTGCGCACGGTGAACGTGCGGCCGATGCCCGAGCCGTGGATGCGGATCACGACGCCCTGGAAGATCTGGACGCGGGCGCGGTTGCCCTCGACGACCTTGACGTGGACCTTGATGGTGTCCCCGGCGCGGAAGGCGGGGACGTCGTCGCGCTTGCGCGCGTTGCCGAGCTCGGCGATCAGGTTGTTGGTCATGACTTCTCCTCGCGCGTGCCACAGGTCAGACGCGGAATTAGGTGGTGTTCCTCTGGACCTCGTCGTGCGGCCGGCGGCACCGGCTCCCCCTGTGGCGGGACCCTGTGCAGACCCCCCGGGTGACGTGATCCGGAGCGATCCTTCGGCCGACGTGGACCGAGGAGCCAGTCTGCCAGAGGCTCGGCTCGCTGAGGAAATCAGCGCCGGGCCCTGGTCATCCTGACCACGCCCGGCTCGACCTCCCCGCGCAGCCGGTAGCCGGCCCGCTTGTACATCCGCTGGTTGCGCACGCTCCCGGCCCCCGTCACGAGCTCGTACGACGTGACGCCCGGCGGCGCCTCCTCCTCGATGCGGGCCAGCAGCCACCGCCCGAGACCCTGCCCCCGCAGGTCGGGGGCCACCATCAGCCGGCCGACGTGCCAGGCGTCGCCGTGTCGCGAGGCGCGCACCGCACCCACCAGCCGCTCCGCCGCTCGCACCACGAGCACCGTGTCCCGCGCCACCCACGCCTGCACGTCGGCCAGCGACTCGTGCAGCGCGGGGACCCGCACGCCCGGGTTGTCGTGGGCCTCCTGGACCCAGCAGGCGAGCTGCAGGGTGAAGAGCTCGCCGGCGTCGGACGGCTCCGCGCGCAGCACCACGAACCGGTCGAGGAGGGACGACGGCCGCAGCAGGTCGGGGCGCCGCTCGGCGGTCCGCCGCAGCGACTGCTCGTGCCGCCACCGGTCGATCGCCCCGTGGTCCCCCGACAGCAGCACCGGCGGGACGTCGAGGTCGCGCCAGCGGGCCGGCTTGGTGTAGACGGGGTGCTCGAGCAACCCGTCCTCGTGGGACTCCTCCACGAGGGACGCCGCGTTGCCCATGAAGCCGGGCACCAGCCGGGCCACCGCCTCGACGATCGCCAGGGCGGCGACCTCGCCGCCGTTGAGGACGTAGTCGCCGATCGAGACCTCCTCGACCCGCATCCTGGTGCGGGCGTGGTCGACGACGCGCTGGTCGATGCCCTCGTAGCGGCCGCAGGCGAACACCAGGTGCGGGCGCGTGGACAGCTCGCGTGCCAGCGCCTGGGTGAACGGCGTCCCGCTGGGGGTCGGCACCACCAGCGTCGTCTCCTCCGTGGCGAGCGCGTCGAGCGCCTCCCCCCACGGCCCCGGGGTCATCACCATGCCGGCGCCGCCGCCGGCCGGCGTGTCGTCCACGGTCCGGTGCCGGTCGTGGGTCCAGTCCCGCAGGTCGTGCACGTGCAGGTCCAGCAGTCCCTTGTCGCGCGCCTTGCCGGCGAGCGAGAGCTCGAGCGGGTCGAGGTAGGCGGGGAAGATCGAGACGATGTCGATGCGCACGACGGGCTCAGCCCGCGTCGTCGGGGAACGGCGCGACCAGGCCGGGACGGTCGGCGATCACGACCCGGCCGGCGTCGAGGTCGACGCTCGGCACGAGAGCACCGACGAACGGCACCAGCGCGTCGCGGCCGTCGGGGGTGCGCACCGTGAGCAGGTCCTGGGCCGCTCCGTGCGTGACCGCGGTGACCTCCCCCAGCGGGGCCCCGGCCTCGTCGTACGCCGCCAGCCCGACGAGCTGGTGGTCGTAGTACTCCTCGGGGTCCTCCGGGCTGTCCTCGGGACCCAGCGTCGCGTGCAGCACGATGCCGCGCGCCGCCTCCGCCGCGGTTCGGTCGGGGATCTCCTCGAAGCGCGCCAGCAGCACCTGCTGGTGCCAGCGGGTGCCGGACACGGTGACCGTGCGCAGGGCGCTGGCCGACCCGGCCGGCGGCTCCGCGCGCAGCGTCGTCCCGACCCCGAAGCGGCGCTCGGGCTCGTCGGTGCGGACGTCGACGGTCAGCTCGCCCTTGAGCCCGTGCGGCTTGCCGATCCGGCCCACCACCACCTCGATCCCGTCCACGGCACGAGGGTAGTGGCCCGAAATGGACGACCGGGCGCCACCCACGGGGGGTGACGCCCGGTCGAGGTCTCGACGGGCCCGACGGCTCGACGCGTCAGCGGCGGCGGTCGACGTCCACGAAGTCGATCCGCGCGCCGCCCCGCCCGGCCAGGGCGGAGATGACGGTGCGGAACGCGGTGGCGGTGCGGCCGTTGCGGCCGATCACCTTGCCGAGGTCGTCGGGGTGCACGCGCACCTCGAGGATCGACCCGCGACGCAGCTGCTTGTCGTTCACGCTGACGTCGTCGGGGTGCTCGACGATGCCGCGCACGAGGTGCTCGAGGGCGTCGGCCAGCATGCTCAGGCCTTGTCCTCGGCAGGAGCGGCACCGTCGGTCGCGTCGGCGGTCGCCTCGGCGTCGGCGGTCGCGCCCTCGGGCGTCTCGTCGGCCGGCACCTCGGCGGGAGTCTCCGCCGGGGTCTCGACGACGTCCTCGGCGGGCTTCTCCGCGGCGGGCTTCTCCGCGGCCTTCGCCTCGGCGGCCGGCGCGGCCTTCTTGGCCCGCTTGGTCACGGCCTCGGCCTTGGGCTCCTTCTGGGCCTCCGCGAGGGCCTCGTTGAAGATGTCCAGCTTGGACCGCTTCTGCTCCTTGACCTTCAGCGTGCCCTCGGCGCCCGGCAGGCCCTTGAACTTCTGCCAGTCACCGGTGATCTTGAGGAGCTTCTCGACCGGCTCGGACGGCTGCGCGCCCACGCCCAGCCAGTACTGCGCCCGGTCGGAGACGACGTCGATGAGCGACGGCTCCTCCTTGGGGTGGTACTTGCCGATCTCCTCGATGACGCGACCGTCGCGCTTCTTGCGCGAGTCGACGACGACGATGCGGTACTGCGGGACCCGGATCTTGCCCAGGCGCTTCAAACGGATCTTGACGGCCACGTTTGTGGTGTCTCCTTGCGACGTTGTGTGTGGGTGAGGAGCCCGTCACCAGGTGGGGACCGGGTCGGGAGCCTCGATGGGCCTCGCCGCGTCCGGATGAGAGGGTCCGGGCGCGCGGGACACGAGGGTTGATTCTGCCAGACGGGTCGGCTCAGTCCGAATCCAGCCCGATGGAGCGCCGGAAGGCCTCGACCCCGCTCACCTCGAGCGGATGCTCGCCGCGGACGAACGCCTCGGGGGTGAGCAGCAGCTCGATGGTGGTCGCCACCTCCCCGGGGCGACGCTCGCGCCGGACGACACCGTTCTCGCGGTAGCCGACCTTGCGCGAGACCGCCAGCGAGGCGGGGTTGTCGGTGAAGGCGCCGGAGGTGATCTGCACGGCGTCGAGGTGGTCGAAGACGAAGGCACACATCATCCGTCGCATCGCGGTCCCGATCCCGTGGCCGTGGTGCTCGATCCCCAGCCAGGATCCGGTCTCGCCGGTGCGGGTGACGAGGTACTTCGTGGTGTTGATCCCCTGCACCCCGACCAGGACGCCCTCGTGCCAGACACCGAGGTTGAGCACCCAGGCGTCCGGGCCGAAGTCGGCCCGGGTGCGCCAGTGGTACTGCGCGAACTTCAGGGCGAACTCGTCCGCGGGAGCGTCGGTCCAGGGATAGGTGAACGGGGTTCGCTCGGGCGGGTGGACGCCGCGCGCCGCCAGGTCGGCGAGGGTCACCAGGTCGTCGTCGGTGATGCCCTTCAGCTCGATCGGCCCGGCGCTCACCCGCAGTCCGAGGACGGGCAGGACGTCCGAGATCGTGGTCATCCGCGCATTCTCCCGGCGGCGCCGCCGCGCACCAAACCAGTTAGTCGAGGAACAGGCAGAACGGATGCCCGGCCGGGTCGAGCACCACCCGCAGGTCGTCGCGGAACTGGTGCTCGGCCAGGCGGCCGCCGGCGGCCAGGGCCCGCTCGACCGCCTCCTGGAGTGCCGCCTGGGTCGCGGGCGAGACCCGGATCTCGAGGTGCAGCATCTTCTGCTGGGCGTCGGGCTCCTCGGGCCACACCGGCTCGACGTACGCCGGCTCCGCCTGGAAGGACAGTCCGGTGCCGCCCGCGGGATCGCGCATGAGCACCCAGTCGGGCTCGGCGATGGTCGCCTCCCACCCGAGCAGGCCGGCGTAGAACGCCGCCATCGCGTGGGCGTCGTGGCAGTCGAGGCAGACGGTGGAGAGCGAGAGCCTCATCGCACGACCCTCCCCCGCAGCACGATCCGGGTCGGAGCGCGCAGCACCCCGAGGTCGGCCACCGGGTCGCGGGGGTAGACCACGAAGTCGGCCGGAGCCCCCTCGTCCAGGGTGGCGTTCCAGCCCAGCCAGGCGCGGGCCCGCCAGGACGCCGCGCCGAGGGCGTACTCCGCGGGCATCCCGAGGTCGGCCAGGGCCAGCACCTCTCCGGCGACGTTGCCGTGCCGGCTGATGCCGCCGCCGTCGGACCCGGCGTAGATGGCGACGCCGGCGTCGTAGGCCGCCATCAGGGTGTCGCGGGTCCGCGCGTGCAGGTCGGTCATCGTCGCGGCGTACGTCGGGAAGCGCGCGGCGCCGGCCGCGGCGTACTCCGGGAACTTCGCCAGCTGCATCACCGTGGGGACCAGGGCGACGTCCTGGGCGACCATCTGCCCGATCAGGTCGGTGGACAGCCCGGTCCCGTGCTCGATGCAGTCGATGCCGGCGTCCAGCAGCCCGGGGAGCACCGCGGCCCCGAAGCAGTGCGCCGTGACCCGGGCGCCCGCGTCGTGCGCGGCCGCGATCGCCGTCGCGAAGGCCTCGGCGGGGAACGACGGTGCCAGGTCCCCCTCCTCGCGGGAGATCCAGTCTCCGACGAGCTTGACCCACCCGTCGCCGCTGCGTGCCTCCTGCGCGGTGACCGCGGCGAGCTCGTCCGGCTCGACCTCGTGGGCGTAGTTGCGGATGTAGCGCTTGGTCCGACCGATGTGCCGGCCGGCGCGGATCAGGCGGGGCAGGTCCTCGCGCTCGTGGATCCAGCGCGTGTCGGCCGCCGAGCCGGCGTCGCGGATCAGCAGCGCGCCCCCGTCGCGGTCCTCGACCGCCTGCTGCTCGGTGTCCGCGTCGTCGGTCGCGCCGTCGTCGTCGAGCCCGAGGTGGCAGTGGGCGTCCACCAGGCCGGGCACGATCCAGCCCTCGGCCACCGTCTCGGCGCCCGCCTGACGCTCGAAGGTGACCCGTCCGTCGACGACGTACAGGTCACGCGGCTCACCCTGCGGCAGCACCGGTCCGGAGACCCTCAGGACGCTCACCGTCCGAACGTACTAAAGGCTGTCTAGTCCTACTGGACGCTCCCACGTCCGCCACGCAATAGTCGGCCCTGATCCCCCCGGACCACTGGTCGATCGAGTCTGGGAGGGACCATGACCACCATCTCGTCACCCACGCGCGCCCTCGGGGCGCTCTCCGTCGCGGCGCTGGCCGCCACGCTCGTCGTGGCGCCGGTCGCCCACGCCGCGCCACCACCGCCGTGGGAGGTGGTCGCGCAGGGGCTCGACAACCCGCGCCAGCTCTCCTTCACGGGAGACACCCTCTACGTCGCCGAGGCCGGCAAGGGCGGCGCAGGTCCCTGCGTCGAGGGCGCCGAGGGACCCGCGTGCCTCGGTGCGACCGGCGCGGTCACGCGGGTGCGCGACGGTCACCAGACCCGGGTGCTGTCCGGGCTCCCCTCACTGGCGGCCGCGGACGGTTCCGGTGCCATCGGGCCGGCCGACGTGGTGGTGACGGGGCAGAACCAGTACGCCCTCACGATCGGGCTCGGCAACGACCCAGCCGTCAAGGAAGAGCTCGGCTCGGGGGGCCACCTCCTCGGGACGCTGGTCAGCGGCGCCTTCCCCAATGCCGGACCTCGGGTGAATGCGGACATCAGCGCGTTCGAGGTGGCCAACGACCCTGACGGGCAGGGTCCGGACACCAACCCGACGGGGCTCCTCAAGGTGGGCGGTGGCTATGTGCTCACCGACTCGGGCGGCAACGCGCTGCTCCGGGTGCAGGGCGGCCACGTCTCGACCATCACCGCGTTCGGCACCCCGGGCATCGCGCCCGTTCCCTTCCCGCCGTTCGCGATCCCGGTCGACCCGGTCCCGACGGGCGTGGTGGTCGGGCCCGACGGCGCCTACTACGTCAGCGAGCTGACCGGCTTCCCGTTCGTGCCCGGCTTCTCCCGCATCCACCGGGTGGTGCCCGGTCAGCCGTCGACCATCTACGCGAGCGGGCTGACCAACGTCACCGACCTGGCGTGGCACGACGGTGACCTGTACGCCGTGCAGATCGCCGACGCAGGGCTGGCTTCGGGTGGCCCGCCCATCGGCTCGCTGGTCCGGGTGAACCCGGGCAGCGCCGCCACGACCGTCGCCGGCGGCCTGTTCGCGCCGTACGGCATCGCGGTGCACGGTGACGACGCGTACGTCACGACCTGCGCGGTGTGCGCCGGTGGCGGCGAGGTCATCAAGGTCCCGCTCGGCTGACCCCACAGATCCCCTCCGCGGTCCCGGGTCCACCCCGGGGACTCGGGACCGACGGGGGGTCCTCCCAGGAGCGGTCAGAGCCGGTCGAGCAGCCAGGCGGGTCCGAGCGAGGTCGCGCCGACGGCCTCGATACGGGCCCGGAGGAAGCGGTCCGCGGTCACGACGGTGACCCGGTCCCCCGCGTCGACGCCGGCGCGGGACTGAGCGACGATGGCGTCGTCCCCGGACCTGGGGGCGTGCACGGTGCGCACGTGCGCGTCCCGTCCCGCCCGGACGCCGCCCTTGGCGCCGCCCTCGAGGACGAGCACGATCTCGTCGTGCGGCAGGTCGGCGACCAGCAGCGCCTCGTGCAGCCTCCTGGCCGCACCGGCCCGGTCGCGCCACCATCCGTCGGGCCGGGCGCCGACGACGTTGGCGCCGTCCACCACCAGCCGGGTGGTCACGAGTGGCGCTCGGAGAGTTGGCGCCGGCCGTACGTCGTGCGGTCACGCTGAGACTGCCTCACGGAGCGCAACGCTATCCGCCCGATTCCCCCTCAGTCCCCGGTGGCGTCAGCATGCTCCGACTGCCACACGATGTCGACGAGTCGGAAGTGCCTCTGTAACAGGGTCGATCGACGCCCGTGTCGACGGCCCCTGCCGGGACGGTGTAGGAGATGATGGGGCCGGTCCCGTCTGCGACACTCAACGAGAAGCCGTGATCTGCGAGGCACTGCCGTGTAGCGCTCGAACCCGGCGTGGTACTCGGCCTTTGATACTCGACCGTCCTCAAAGGCTCGCCGCTGTGCGGGTCCGGCGGCCGAGAGCTCGCCGTACGTCGGTGCATATGACTCCTCCCCAACGCCGGGGGTGGGGCCACAGCCGGCGTCGGACTGGCTGACGCCGGGCGGGCAATCGCCCAGGCCGGTGCTGGGAGCCTCCGTTGCGGGCGCCGGTCTTGTTGTTCGCGAGACCGATGATCGGCACGGCCACCGCGAGGCCCACCACACCCACGATCGTGGCGGCGCCAACGACCCGCGCACGCGTGCGACGGCGGACGATGGTTCGTCCGGACCTCTTGATCGCAGCCAAGGGAACCGGGGAGCAGTCGATGGTGTCGGCGGTTGCCGAGACGCGGTCCCGGACCTGCTGTTCGTTCATGGTGTCGGTCCTTTGGACGGGTCGGGGTCGAACGACAGAGAGGGGTCTTTGGCGAGGGCGCTGAGTGCCCGTGAGGCTCGGCTCTTGACCGTGCCGACGGAGATGTTGAGTGCGTCGGCGGTCTGGAGCTCGGTCAGGTCGGCGAAGTAGCGAAGCACCACGACTTGTCGTTGGCTCAGCGGTAGTCGCACGAGTGCCGTGCGGAGGTCGTCGGCCTCCACGACGAAGCTCCTCGTGGCTGGGAAGTGCCGAGTCCGGTTGGTCTGCCTTCGGGTGTTCTCGCCACCAGAAGCGTCGCCGGCTCGAGGTGTGGGCGTTGACGAGCATGCGGTGCACGTACGCCTCGATGTTGTCGGCGCGCGACACCCGGGGCCACAGGGCGAAGCAGCGAGCGAGCGTGATCTGCGCAAGGTCCTCAGCCGCATGAGGATCAGCGCCGAGGAGCACGCCTGCGCGTACGAGTCGCTTCCACATCGTGGCTGCGAACTCGTCGAACTCCACAACTGCTGCCACTGGCTCCCCTGTCTCAGCCCGTTCAGGTTCCTTCACAGGGAAGACGCTGTCGGGCACGCGAAGGTTCCATCGTTGCCCGATCAAGGAACCTAGGACAGGGCACCGTGCTTCGGAGGTCAGGAGAGGTACTTGGAGAAGTCCTTGGGCAGGTTGAGGGCGGCGGCGGCCTTCTCGTAGTCGACCTCGTCGCCGTCCGGGTTGCCGAAGGGGTTGGCGGCGGGGGCACCGGCGCCGGCGGCCTTCTCCTGCGCGGCCTTCGCCTCGGCGGCCGCCTTGGCGGGGTTGCCGGAGACCCGACGGCCCTTGGCCGGCTTCTGCTTCGCCTTGTTGCGCTTGCCACCGGCGGCCGCCATGCCGGGCATCCCCGGCAGACCCGGGCATGCCGCCGCCGCGGGCGAAGGACATCATCATCTTGCGGGCCTCGAAGAACCGGTCGACGAGCATGTTCACGTCGTTGACGGTGCGCCCGGAGCCCTTGGCGATCCGGGCCCGGCGCGACCCGTCGATGAGCTTGGGGTTGGCCCGCTCGGCGGGGGTCATCGACTGGATGATCGCCTGGATCCGGTCGATCTCGCGCTCGTCGAAGTCGGCGAGCTGGTCGCGGAACTGCCCCATCCCGGGCAGCATGCCCATGATCTTGGACATCGAGCCGAGCTTGCGGACCTGCTGCATCTGCTCGAGGAAGTCGTCGAGGGTGAACTCCCCGCCCTTGCCGGAGAGCTTCTCGGCGGCCTTGAGCGCCGTGTCCTGGTCGAAGGTCTTCTCGGCCTGCTCGATCAGGGTGAGCATGTCGCCCATGTCGAGGATCCGGCCGGCCATCCGGTCGGGGTGGAAGAGGTCGAAGTCGGTCATCTTCTCGCCGTTGGAGGCGAACATGACCGGCTTGCCGGTCACGGACCGGATCGACAGCGCGGCGCCACCGCGGGCGTCGCCGTCGAGCTTGGTCAGCACGACACCGTCGAAGCCGACGCCCTCGAGGAACGCGAGCGCGGTGGTGACGGCGTCCTGGCCGATCATCGCGTCGACGACGAAGAGCACCTCGTCGGGGTCGACGGCGTCGCGGATGTCCGCGGCCTGCTGCATCATCTCGGCGTCGACGCCGAGGCGACCGGCGGTGTCGACGATGACGACGTCGTGCAGCTTGCGCTTGGCCTCCTCGATCGAGGCGCGGGCGACCGCGACGGGATCGCCGGTGCCGTTGCCCGGCTCGGGGGCGAAGACGGGGACGCCGACACGCTCGCCGTTGACCTGCAGCTGGTTGACGGCGTTGGGGCGCTGGAGGTCGGCAGCGACCAGCATCGGCGTCTTGCCCTGGCCCTTGAGCCACAGCGCGAGCTTCGCGGCCAACGTCGTCTTGCCGGCGCCCTGGAGGCCGGCCAGCATGATGACGGTCGGTCCCGTCTTGGCGTAGCGCAGCCGGCGGGTCTCCCCGCCGAGGATGGTGACGAGCTCCTCGTTGACGATCTTGACGATCTGCTGCGCCGGGTTCAGCGCACCGCTGACCTCCTCGCCGCGGGCCCGCTCCTTGACCGCGGCCACGAACTCCTTGACCACCGGCAGCGCGACGTCGGCCTCGAGCAGGGCGATCCGGATCTCGCGTGCCGTCGCGTCGATGTCCGCCTCGGAGAGGCGACCCTTGCCGCGCAGGTTCTTGAAGGTGTCGGCGAGCCGGTCGGAGAGTGTGGCGAACAAGAGAACGTCCTCAGCAGGTGGTTCGGATGAGGCTCCAGCCTAACCGCGCGCCCCTCGTCGAGGGGCACTGCCGCCGGGCCGGGCCTTTCGTCGCCGGACGGGCTACGGTGGTGGCCGTGCTCTGGGTCTTCGGCATCGCGGGCTTCCTGGTGCTGCTGCTCGTCGTCCTCGCCTGGGGCAGCCGCGTGCTCCGCAAGGGCAGCCCCTCGTCCGGCGGCACCGCCGACGCGCTCGGCAACTTCATCGACGTCTTCGACCCCGCGCGGGCCCGCGCCGACCGCGACCTGATGAGCCGTCGCCACCAGGGCGAGGCCGCGCCGGCACCCGACGACGACGACGAACAGCCGTTCTGGGTCATCGACGGGCCCGGTCGGCGGGTCCGGATCCGTCGCCCGGCCCACTACTACTTCGACGGCTGACGCCACGAGGCCGCGCCACCCGTGGGGTGACGCGGCCCCGTGCCGCAAGTACGACGCTCAGCTCACCGCGTCGAGCGCGTCCACGACGCCCTCACCGAAGTAGCTGTTGTCCGCGTCGGGGCCGGTGCAGGGCGCGCCCGCCGGTCGCCGCGAGGCACGCCTTGTCGTCCGCCTGCGCCCGGAGCCGGGCGATCATCTCCGCCGGCGTCCACGTCGGGTGCACCGACTTCATCAGCGCCAGCACGCCGGCGACGTGCGGGGACGCCATCGACGTGCCGCTCTTGGTGCCGTAGCCGTTGTTGGCGACGATCGTCGACAAGATGGTCGAGCCCGGCGCCGCGACGTCGATCGAGCCGAGCCCCCGGTTGGAGAAGCTGGACAGCCGGCTCTGCAGGGTGCCCGCCGGGAACCGCTGGAGCGACGACACGGTCACCACGCCGTCGAGCTCGGTCGGGATGTCGTGGCAGCCGCTGTTGATCGTCCGTCGCACCGGCGTGGAGTCGTCCGGGCTCCCGTTGTCGACGGTCTTGTTCGAGAGGTCGTACGCCGAGTTGCCGGCCGCGGCGGCGTGCACGACGCCCCGCTCGGTCGACCACTCGACCGCCCGGCGGACCGCCTCCTTGGCGGCGTACTGGTCCGGCTGGTCCTCGCAGTAGAACTCGAACGGGTCGACGTAGTAGCTGTTGTTCGTGACGTCCATGTGGTGCAGGCCCGCCCAGACGAAGCCGCAGACGGCGTACTCCGGGTAGATGAACCCGGCGTCGTTGACGACCTTGACCGACGCCATCCGCACGCCCGGGGCCACCCCGACGATGCCGACGCCGTTGCGGGCCGCGCCGATGGTGCCGGCGACGTGCGTGCCGTGGTCGATGGTGGTGGGGTACCAGCCGGTGGGCGAGGTGTCCGGCCGACCGGCGTCGGTGCAGTTCACCGATTCCTCGGCGTCGATGTTGGCCGCGAGGTCCGGGTGGTCGGGGTCGATCCCGCTGTCCAGGACGCCGACGACGACGTTGCGGCTGCCGTCGGTGATCGCGTGCGCCTGGTCGGCCTTGATCATCTGCATGTCCCACTGCTCGGACTCGCGCGGGTCCGCGGCCACCGCCTCGGTGGCCTCGGTGCCGACGTCGCCGTTCGCGGGCTTCTTCGCGTCCTTCTGGTAGCCCGAGGCGCCGTGGCCCCAGGTCGTCGAGACGTCGGTCGGGGGTGCCCTCGGACACGCCGACGCTGCGCGTCGAGCCGACGGACTCGAGAGCGCGTCCGGCGGCCTCGCTGACGTCGACGCGGAAGGTGCCGTTCGTCGAGTGCGCGACCACCACGCCGATCTGCGGCCACGCCTGGACCACGGCGCCGTCGGCCTCGGCGACCGCCTTGGCCAGGACGTGGGTCTGGCCGGGGTTGGCGATCCGCGCGTTCAGCACGTAGCTCATGACGGTGCCGTCGGGGGTGGGCATCGGCACCGGTGTCGAGGCGTCCTCGGCGACAGTGGCGGTGGCACCGGTGCCGGTCAGCAGCGCGGCGGCGAGCGCCGCGGTGACGGCGAACCCGGCGGCTGCCCGGCGTCGAAGGGGGTGAGCGGACATGGTGGGTCCTTCCCGAGATGGACGAGGGCGCCGATCGGCGCCCGCACCCTCATCCAAGCCTGAACGCACCGCGCCGCCAAGCACCCCGGGGTCAGTCGGTGGGTTGGAGCGCGGCGCGGACGGCGTGCGCGGCGTCGGCGGCCCGGCTGTCCGACAGCGCGCCGGCGTTCGCCTCCTGCACGTAGAACGCGTCCACGGCCTGCGGTCCGAGCGTGTTCACGTGCGCGGACCGGACGGTGATGTCCAGGTCGGCCAGCGCGGACAGCACCAGGAACAGCACCCCGGGCCGGTCGGCCGCCCGCACCTCGAGGATCGTGGCTCCGCGCGCCGCCTCGGGGCGGACGGCGACCGTGGGCGCGAGGTCACCCAGGGAGCGGCGAGCCAGCCGGGACCGGGCGTCCATCCGGCCGCTGGCGATCGCGTCGAAGCGCTGCCGGAGCACGGTGGGGTCCAGGGAGTCGTCCGCGACGTCCCAGACGGCCAGGCCGTACTCCCCCTGCCCCCAGGCCCGGGCGGCGCGGACGGAGGTCCGCTGGAGGGCCAGCATCGCGGCACCGTCGGCGAGCAGCCCGACGCGGTCCCGGGCGATCACGGTGACCCGGGCGCCGTCCGCGATCTGCTCGACCTCGATGCTCACGCCCCCCCGGCGCACGACCTTCGGGATCGCCACCTCCGCGGGC
Organism: uncultured Actinomycetota bacterium; assembly: GCA_963713255.1. GTDB lineage: Bacteria > Actinomycetota > Actinomycetes > Propionibacteriales > Nocardioidaceae > Nocardioides. Next base: position 220,671 of record CAVQLC010000009.1, on the reverse strand, counting down.
GGGCGCGTCGGGGTCGCGGTGCCGGTGTCGAGCGCCGCCAGCGCCGCGGCGCCGACCTGGCGCACCAACCCGGACCGCCAGCTCGACCACGCCTGGGAGGACGCGGCCTTGGCGTCGGCCTCGGTGAGCGCCATCAGCAGCGCCAGCCCCTCGGCGGAGCCGATGCGCTCGGTCACCCGCTCCACCGTCGCGGGGTCGTGGGGATCGCGGGTGGTGGCGGTCTCGACCAGGAGCAGGTGCCACCGCACGAGGGCGCCGATGAGCTCCACCGCCTCGTCGTCGAAGCCCATCCGGGTCGCGATCCGGCGGGCGATCGGCTCCCCCGCCACGCTGTGCTCGGTGAGCCCGCCCTTGCCGATGTCGTGGAGCAGCGCCGACACCATCAGCACGTCGGGACGCGACACGCTCCGGATCAGCGCGGACGCCTCGATGCAGGTCTCGACGACGTGCCGGTCGACGGTGAAGCGGTGGATCGGCGAGGCGTGGGGCAGCAGCCGGATGCGCTCCCACTCCGGCAGCAGGCGGTCGAGCCCCCCGGTCTCCTCGAGCGTCTCCCAGACGGGCAGCAGCCCCGGTCCCGCGGCCAGCATCCGGACCAGCAGCCGACGCGCCTCCGGGGACCAGGGCTCCGGAAGCGCGGCTCCCTCGCGGGCCAGGCGCGCGGCGGTGGGCGGCGCGAGCACCAGGTCCCGCTCGGCGGCCTCGGCGGCCGCCCTGAGCAGCAGCAGCGGGTCGGCGTCGGGCCTGGCACCGACGTCGAGCACCACCTCGCCCCCGGCGACCGCGACCCCGGGCGCCACCGCGACCAGGTCGGGACGGCGGGCCGCGGTGACCCGGGTGGGCCGGGTCAGGTAGCCGTCCACGCGTCGCCAGGTGAGTCGCGACAGGTGGGTGATCCGGCGGCCGAGCTCGCGGACGTGCTTCTGCACGGCGACGGCGTCCTCCAGCCCCAGCGGCTCGGCCAGCTCGGGCCACACCTCCGGGGCGATCCGGTCGGTGGGGCGGCCGACCACCTCGTGCAGCACGTCGCGCACGTCGAGCAGCGCCCGGCGGGAGCGGTCGAGGTCCGCGTGGGGCACGTCGACGAGCCACGTCGCGACCAGGGCGGTGAGCACGTTGGCGTCCCGCAGCCCGCCCTGGGCCTCCTTGAGGTCGGGCACCGAGACGTGCGCGAGCTCGCCGACCAGCTCGTGGCGGGCCCGGACCAGCTTGCGGAGCGCGGGGAGCTGCTCGGTGGCGCCGCGCCGCCACGACGTGAGCATGGTCGAGCGCAGCCGGAGGGTGAGGTTGGGGTCGCCGGCCAGGTGTCGGACGTCGAGCAGGCCCAGCGCCACGCGGACGTCGTCGGCCGCGGCCGACACCATCTCGGGCACCGAGCGGACCGAGTGGTCGAGGCGGGCACCCGAGTCCCACAGGGGGTACCAGAGCTGCTGGCCCAGGTCGCCGAGCGCGACGCGCTCGTCGTGCACGAGGACGACGTCGAGGTCGGACTGGGGGGCCAGCTCGCGGCGGCCGAAGCCGCCGACGGCGACCAGGGCGACCCCGGTGTCCGGGCCGCCGGCGGCGTCGTACGCACCCGAGCACAGGGCGTCCGCGGCCGCCGTGCGCGCACTGCGGTCGACGGCGCTCATCGCATCAGAGCGCTGACTCGTCCCGGTCGCCGGTCCGCACCCGGACGACGGTCTGGACGGGCGTCACCCAGACCTTGCCGTCGCCGATCCGGCCGGTCTGGGCGGCGGCGACGAGGGTCTGCAGGACGGGTTCGGTGTCGGCGTCGTCGACGACGATCTCGATGCGGATCTTGGGCACCAGGGCGATGTCGTACTCCGCGCCCCGGTAGACCTCGGTGTGGCCCTTCTGCCGGCCGTAGCCGGAGACCTCGGAGACCGTCATGCCGGTGACGCCGAGGGTCTCGAGCGCGGCGCGGACGTCCTCCCACTTGTGCGGCTTGACCACCGCGGTGACGAGCTTCATCCGACCTCCTCCTGCGTCAACGTATCCCGGTGCGACAGCAGACTGCGGTGCCCGCCCGTGGGACGGGCGGGCACCGCAGGTGGTGGTCGCCTAGAGAGCCGCGCCGTCGCGATCGCCGGTGCGCACCCGGACCATGGTGTCGACCGGGATCACCCAGACCTTGCCGTCGCCGATCCGGCCGGTCTGCGCGGTCTTGACCACGATCCCGACCACGTCGTCGGCATCGCGCGTCGTCGACGACGATCTCGATGCGGATCTTCGGCACCAGGGCGATGTCGTACTCCGCGCCCCGGTAGACCTCGGTGTGGCCCTTCTGCCGGCCGTAGCCGGAGACCTCGGAGACCGTCATGCCGGTGACCCCGAAGGTCTCCAGCGCCTCGCGGACGTCCTCCCACTTGTGCGGCTTGATGACCGCGGTGATCAGCTTCATGCGTTGGCTCCTTCGGTGACGGGCTTCGGGGCGAGGACACCGCTGCTGATGCCGGTGCCGACCCCGGTGTGCAGGTCGTAGGCGGACTCACCGTGCTCGGCGAGGTCGATGCCGTTGACCTCGTCGTCCTCGTGATGCGCCAGCCCATCGTGTACTTGATCGCGAACGCGATGATCGTGGTGAAGACCCCGGACCACAGGATGGCGACGAGGGCACCGAGCGCCTGGTCACCGAGGGAGGCGAAGCCGCCGCCGTAGAACAGGCCGTTGATCCCGCCGGCACCCGCGGAGGTGGAGAACAGCCCGATCATCAGCGTGCCGATGATGCCGCCGACCAGGTGGACGCCGACGACGTCGAGCGAGTCGTCGAGCTTGAACCTGAACTTCAGGCCGACCGCGTAGGCACAGGCGCGCGCCGGCGACGGCGCCGATGGCGATCGCACCGATGAGGTCCACCGCCCCACAGGCCGGCGTGATGGCCACCAGGCCGGCGACGACACCCGAAGCGGCGCCGAGCGAGGTGGCCTTGCCGTGCATGACCCGCTCCATCAGCAGCCAGGCGAGCATCGCGGCCATCGTGGCGATGGTGGTGTTGGCGAAGGTCGCGCCCGGTCTCGGAGAAGAACTGGGCCGAGAGCGCGGCCGGGTCGGCGAGCGACTCGGGCGTGAGCACGATCGAGCCGACGTTGAAGCCGTACCAGCCGACCCACAGCAGACCCGCGCCGATCATGGTGAGCGGCAGGTTGTGCGGCCGCGCGGGGTCACGGGGCCAGCCCACCCGGCGGCCGATGATCAGGGCCAGCACCAGCCCGGCCATACCGGCGTTGATGTGCACCGCGGTGCCGCCGGCGTAGTCCTGCGCGCCGATCGTCTTGCCGATGAGACCGCCGCCGAAGACCATGTGGGCCAGCGGGAAGTAGGAGAGCGTGACCCACAGGGGCAGGAACACCACCCAGGCCGACAGCTTGACCCGGTCCGCGATCGCACCGCTGATCAGCGCGGCGGTGATCACCGCGAACGTCAGCTGGAACATCACGAAGATGTACTGGTCCGTCGGGACGTCCCTCAACCCGAACAGCGTGAACGGGTTGGCGAAGAGGTTGCCGTCCCCGCTGAAGCCGTCGCTGAAGGACTCCGACCAGCCCCAGAGCACGTAGATGATGCCCACGATGCCCATGCTGATGTAGGACATCATCATCATGTTGAGCACGGACTTCGACTTGGTCATACCGCCGTAGAAGAGCGCCAACGCCGGTGTCGTCATCATGAGCACGAGCAGCGTGGCGACGAGCATGAAGGCGTAATAGCCGTCCACAGAACCTCCAGGAGAACCGTCTCGAGGGGGCGGGCTCGTTGCCGACGCCGCTGTCGGTCTGCGCCGCCCCACGTGCGGATCACACTGGTCGCCGGAGGTTTCGACGTACGCCGCGAAGTGTTGCGGTCAGGAAACGAGTCCGACCCCGATGTTTCGGCCGCGTTAACGGGCCCTGTGAGGCCCGAGGCTCAGCCGAGCAGCGCGTCGACGAAGGCACCCGGGTCGAACGGCGCGAGGTCGTCGGGACCCTCGCCCAGGCCGACGAGCTTGACCGGGACGCCGAGCTGCTGCTGGACGGCGACCACGATGCCGCCCTTGGCGGAGCCGTCGAGCTTGGTCAGCACGATGCCGCTCACGTCGACGACCTCGGAGAAGACCTTCGCCTGGATGAGGCCGTTCTGGCCGGTGGTGGCGTCGAGCACGAGCAGCACCTCGGTGACCGGCGCCTGCTTCTCGATGACCCGCTTGACCTTGCCGAGCTCGTCCATCAGCCCCGCCTTGTTCTGCAGGCGGCCGGCGGTGTCCACGATGACGGTGTCGACGCCGGTGTCGACGCCCTCCTTGACCGCGTCGAAGGCGACGCTGGCGGGGTCGGTGCCCTCGCTCCCGCGGACCACCTCGACGCCCACCCGCTCCCCCCAGGTCGCCAGCTGGTCGACGGCGGCGGCGCGGAACGTGTCGGCGGCGCCGAGCACGACGCTCCGGTCCTCGGCGACCAGGATCCGGGCGAGCTTGCCGACCGTCGTGGTCTTGCCGGAGCCGTTGACGCCGACGACGAGCACCACGCCCGGCTTGCCGTCCTCGCCGCTGACCCGCAGCCGGCGGTCCATCGACGGGTCCACGAGCTCGACCAGCGCCTCGCGGAGCGCGGTGCGCGGGTCGGGGCGTTCGCCGCCCTCGACCCGGAGCCGGGTGCGCAGCGTCTCCACCACCTGCTGGGTGGGGGCCACGCCGATGTCGGCGCCCAGCAGGGTGTCCTCGATCGACTCCCAGGTGTCCTCGTCGAGCTTGTCGCGGGACAGCAGGGCGAGGAGACCGCGTCCGAGGGCGCCCTGCGAGCCGGCGAGCCGCTGGCGCAGGCGCACCAGGCGCGAGGCGGTGCCCTCGGGCTTCTCGAGGGTCGGGGTCGGCGCGACCGCGTCCTCGACCGGCTCGGCGGCCTCCTCGACCGGCGCCTCGGGGCGGGGCGGGGCGATGACGTCCGTGCCGCTCGACGGGACCCGCTGCCGGCGCCTGCGGCCGGTGGTCAGCAGCCCGGCCACCAGGACCAGCGCCACGACGGCGATGGCGATGACCAGAGCCAGGGATTCACTCATGCGCGCATCCAATCAGAGCGGTCGGGGAGGTCCGGCGGCAGCGGCCACGGGACGCGCGGGCGGGACGATCAGGGACGGTTGGCGTGCCGACCGGGGGCCGGCTCCCGCGGCGTCAGGACCGACTCCTCCTCGACCGGGACGGTGCCCGCCTCCTGCGGTGCCACGGTGGGCAGCGCGTCGACGGCCCTGGTCATGGCGTCGCTCAGCCACGGTGCGGCCGGCAGGTCCTCGCCGCGGTGCGGGAAGGCGACGTACACGACAACGGCGGCAGCGAGGGCCACGATCACGAGCATCGCGATGACGATGGCAGTCACGAGATTCTCCTGGGGACGACATCAGGGGCACTCTCACCATGGCACAGCAGGCGCCAGCCCCCACAAATCACGCGCTGGCGGTGTCCCGCAGACGCTGGGAGATGACCGCGGAGACACCGTCGCCGCGCATCGTGACGCCGTAGAGCGCGTCGCCCACCTCCATGGTCCGCTTCTGGTGGGTGATGACGAGGAGCTGGGAGTTCTCGCGCAGCTCCTCGTAGATCTCCAGCAGCCGGCCCAGGTTCGTGTCGTCGAGCGCCGCCTCGACCTCGTCGAGGATGTAGAACGGCGAGGGCCGGGCCTTGAACAGGGCCACCAGGAACGCCACGGCGACCAGGGAGCGCTCGCCACCCGAGAGCAGCGACAGGCGCTTGATCTTCTTCCCCGGCGGGCGGGCCTCGACCTCGACCCCGGTGGCGAGCATGTCGTTCGGGTCGGTGAGGACGAGCCGGCCCTCGCCGCCCGGGAAGAGCCGGGCGAACGTCTCGTCGAAGGCCCTCGACACGTCGGCGTACGCCTCGGTGAACACCTCCTGGACCCGGGCGTCCACCTCGCGGACGATGTCGAGCAGGTCCTTGCGGGTCTTGCGCAGGTCCTCGAGCTGCTCGCTGAGGAACTGGTGGCGCTCCTCCATCGCGGTGAACTCCTCGAGGGCGAGCGGGTTGACCCGGCCGAGCAGCGCGAGGTCGCGCTCGGCGGCGCGGAGCCGCTTCTGCTGCTCCTCGCGGACGAACGGCACCGGCGCGGGCGGCTCCTCGCCCTCGGCCACGACGCCGGTGAACGGGATCAGCTGGTCGGGGCCGTAGTCGGCCAGCAGGCCCTCGGGCTCGAGACCGAGCTCCTCGAGCGCCCGCTCCTCGAGCTGCTCGATGCGCATCCGCTGCTGGGTGCGCGCCATCTCGTCGCGGTGCACGGAGTTGACCAGCTCGTCGTGCTGGCGGGCCAGGTCGCGCAGCGCCGACCGGACCGACAGCAGCTCCTGCTCCCGGCCCGCGCGGCCCTGCTCCACCTCGGTGCGTCGGGCCGTGGCCAGGTCGACCGAGCGGTCCAGGTGGGCCAGCACGACCCGGCTGGCGGCGACGACGGCGGCGGCGGCCCGGCCCTCACGGATCAGCCGCTCGCGGCGCTCGGCGGCCTTCGCGCGCGCCTCGCGCTCGGCGGCCGCGGCCCGCACCAGCTGGTCCGACCGGCCGTGCAGGGCCCGGGCCCGCTCCTCCGAGGTGCGCAGCGCCAACCGCGCCTCCATCTCGGTCTGGCGGGAGACGCGAGCCGCCTCGGCGAGCGCCTCGCGGGCGGCGGTGTCGGGCTCCTCGTCGGGGGCGTCCTCCGCGTTGGCCAGCCTGCTCTCCAGGTCCGCGAGGCCCGCCAGGTCGCGGTCGCGGGCCTCCTCGGCGGCGGTGATCGCCTCGGTCACGCGGGCGGCCTCGGCCCGCGCCGACCTGGCCTGCGAGCCGTACTGCCCCAGCTCCTCGGCCACCGCGGCGAGGGTCGCGTCGGACTCGTGCAGCCGGGCGAGGGCGACGTCGGCGCGCATCTGCGCGTCCAGCCGCTCCGCCTCGAGCCGCGAGGTGTCGAACGCGAGTCGTTCGGAGGACGCCACCGCCTCGGCCAGCGCGTCGGTGGCCTCCTCGACCGCGGCCTGGATCTCGATCAGGCTCGGCTGCTTCGAGGAGCCGCCGTGCGCGAAGTGGGCCCCGAACACGTCACCGTCGCGGGTGACCGCGGTGACGTCCGGCAGCTCGCCGACGAGGGCGCGGGCGCCGTCGAGGTCGGACACGACCGCGACCTTGTAGAGCAGCCGCGAGAGCGCGCCCTGCAGGTCGGCGGGCGCCTCCACCACGTCGACGGCGTACGTCGCCCCGGCGGGCAGGCCGGGCCAGTCACCGTCACTCGGCGCGGCGCCGCCGAGCAGCAGCCCGGCGCGCCCGAGGTCGGCGGTCTTGAGGTGCTCCAGGGCGTCGACGGCGGCCGCGGGGTCACGCACGGCGACCGCGTCGGCGGCGTTGCCGAGGGCACCCGCCAGCGCGGCCTCGTAGCCGGGGCGCACGGTGAGGAGCGCGGCGACCGAGCCCAGGAGCCCGGAGACGTCGTCGGAGGCGGCGAGCAGCGCCCCTGCGCCGTCCTTGCGGTTGAGCCCCATCTCCAGGGCGTCGCGACGGGCCGCCAGGGAGGCCCGGTCCCGGTCCGCCTGCTGGGCCGCCTCCCGGACCTTGGCCAGCCGGTCGTCGAGGTCGTCGAGGGCGGCCACGGCGGCCTCGTGCTCGGCGTCGAGACCCTCCTCCCCCGCGTCCAGCCCGGCGACCCGGGTCTCCAGGGAGGTGAAGTCGCGCTGCGCGCGGTCGGCGCGGGCGACGGCGGCCTCGCGGGCCTGCCCGAGCCGGCCCACCTCGTCGTCGGCGGCCGCGGCGCGCGAACGGAGCGCGTTGACCTGGCCGTGCAGGCGGGCCAGGCCCTCGCGACGGTCCGCTGCGGCCCGGAGCAGCCCGGCGACGCGGCGCTCCTCCTCGGCGGCGGCGTCCTCGGCGGCGCGCTTGGCGGCGAGCGCCTCCTCGAGCGCGGTGCGCAGGCCGTCGACCTCGGCGCCGATCGCGCGCTCCTGCTCCTGGACCCGGGCCGCCTCGGCCTCGAGGGCGTCGGGGTCGCGTCCGGTGTCCAGCGCGGCCTCGTCGGTGCTCGCCGCGTTGCGGACCCGCTCGGCGGCGAGGGACTGGGTGCCGCGGAGGCGCTCGCGCACCCCGGAGAGGGCGAACCAGGTCTCCTGGGCCGCGGACAGCGCGGGCAGGTCCTCCCGCAGCGCGGCCTCGAGCGCGGCCTCGGCCCCGCGGGCCTGCGCCAGGGCGGCCTCCACCTCGGCCCGACGCTCCACCAGGATCGTCTCGTCGGCGAGCTCCTGCTCGAGAGCGGTGCGTGCGGTGACCAGGTCGGCGGCGACCAGCCGGGCCCGGGCGTCGCGCACGTCGGCCTGGACGGCGGCGGCCTTGCGGGCGACCTCGGCCTGCCGGCCGAGCGGCTTGAGCTGACGTCGGATCTCGGAGAGCAGGTCCCCGAGCCGGGTGAGGTTCCCGTCGGTCGAGTCGAGCTTGCGGAGCGCCTTCTCCTTGCGCTTGCGGTGCTTGAGGACGCCCGCGGCCTCCTCGATGAAGCCCCGCCGGTCCTCCGGGGTGGCGTGCAGGATCGTGTCGAGCTGTCCCTGGCCGACGATCACGTGCATCTCGCGGCCGATGCCCGAGTCGCTGAGCAGCTCCTGCACGTCGAGCAGCCGGCAGGCGGTGCCGTTGATGGCGTACTCGGACCCGCCGGAGCGGAACATGGTCCGGCTGATCGTGACCTCGGCGTACTCGATCGGGAGCGCCCCGTCGGAGTTGTCGATGGTCAGCAGCACCTCGGCGCGGCCCAGCGGCGAGCGACCGGAGGTGCCGGCGAAGATGACGTCCTCCATCTTGCCGCCGCGCAGGCTCTTGGCGCCCTGCTCACCCATCACCCAGGCCAGCGCGTCGACGACGTTGGACTTGCCGGAGCCGTTGGGGCCCACGATGCAGGTGATGCCCGGCTCGAGCTGGAGGGTGGTCGAGGAGGCGAAGGACTTGAACCCCTTCAGGGTCAGGCTCTTCAGGTACAACGCATGCTCCTCGTGTCCGGCGATCGGTCCCCCGCGGGGGCGCTGGAGGGCGCGGGCATCGTCTCAGACGCCGTACCCGGGGAAGGCAGCCCGCCCAGCCTACGGCGAGCGGTGCCGCGGACGGCGACCCGGGAGGCGTGTCGGGGCCCCGCGGGTAACGTCGCGCCCATGTCCGAGCAGCCGCGCGCGCACAACTTCCAGATCTCCGTGCCCGACTCCGTCTCCGCCGGCGTGTGGGCCAACTTCGCCACGGTCTCCCACTCGCCCTACGAGTTCACCATCGACTTCGTCCGCCTCGACTTCGCCCATCCCACGGGCGACGGCGGCCGGCAGGGGCAGGTCGTGGCCCGGGTGAACCTCTCCCCGCTGATGGTCACCCAGCTGATGGAGGCGCTCGAGGGCAACTGGCAGAAGTACGCCGCCCGCGCGCTGCCCAGCGACCTCCAGGGCCCCGAGGCGAGACTGACCCACCTCGACCTGCAGAATGGGCGCGATGTCTCCCGTGCTGCTCTTCCGTCGCGTCGCCGTCGCCGAGGCCGTCACCTGGGCGCTGCTGCTCGGCGGCATGGTCTTGAAGTACGTCACCGACACCACCGAGCTCGGCGTCCGGGTCTTCGGCATGGTGCACGGCGTCGTGTTCGTGGCCTACTGCCTGGTCACCGTGCTGGTGGCGGTGGACCAGCGCTGGTCGGCGTCGCGCACCGCGCTCGGGCTGGCCTGCGCGGTGCCGCCGTTCCTGACGGTCTGGTTCGACCGGTACGCCGAGGCGCGCGGCGCGCTGGGCTCGTCGTGGCGGCTCGCCGACCCGGAGGTGGCCACCCGATGGCCCGAACGGCTCGTCGGCCCGCTGGTGCGCAACCCGGTCGTGGGCCTGCTCAGCGGTGTCGTGGCCGTCGCGATGCTGACCGGCGTGGCCCTGGCGGTCGGACCGCCCGCGGGCTGAGTGCCACGGGTGCGCTAGCCCGCCTGGAAGAGCTCCACCGCGTTGCCGGAGGGGTCCTCGACGAGCACCTGGCTGCCGCCCTGGCCCTGGACCAGGTCGCCTCGCGTGGGCACTCCTGCCGCCCGCAGGCTCCCCAGCGTGGCCTCGAGGTCGTCCACCTCGATCTGGAACCGGTTCCAGCCCCCGGGAACCGGACTGCCGCCCGCCCGTCCGGCTCCGCCGGCCCCCGGAGCGTTGAGGAGCAACCGGAGCTCACCCCGGCTCAGCGCGGCGAAGCCGGGAGCCGGGTGCATGTCGACGTGGAAGCCGAGATGGTCGCGGTAGAAGGCGAGGGCGGCGGACACGTCCTCGACGATGTAGCGGACGTTCACGGGCATGGCGTTCTCCTCTCGTCGGTCCCGTGTCGGGTTGTCGGCGCGGCTACAGGACCGCGCCCGGGTTGAGGATGCCGGCGGGGTCCAGCGCGTCCTTGATCCTGCGGGTCAGGGCCATCACGTCCGGGCCGAGCTGGTCGGGGAGCGCGGCCTTCTTGGTGCGGCCGACGCCGTGCTCGCCGGTGATCGTGCCGCCGAGGCGGATGGCGGCGGCCATCACCTCGTCGAAGGCGGCCCGCGCCCGGGCCAGCGCGTCGGCGTCGCCTGCGGGGTAGACGATGTTGGGGTGCGTGTTGCCGTCCCCGGCGTGCGCGACCACCGGGATCTCGACGTCGTACTTCGAGGCGATGGCCTCGATGGCGGCCAGCAGGTCCGGCAACAGCGGCACCGGCACCCCGACGTCCTCCAGCAGCAGCGCGCCCCGCGCCTCGACCGCGGGGAAGGCCGCGCGGCGCGCCGCCACGAACAGCTCGCCCTCGTCGGCGTCGTCGGTCACGAACACCTCGGTCGCCCCGGCGCCCTCGCAGGCGGCCCGCATGGTCGCGACCTCGGCGACCCGCTCGGCACCGGGCGCGTCGGACTGCGCGATCAGCAGCGCCCCCGCGGCGCGGTCGAGTCCCATGGGGCGGTAGTCCTCGACCGCGTTGACGCTGGCCCGGTCCATCAGCTCCATCATCGAGGGCCGCATCTCGCGGCGGACCGCGACGACCGCGTCGGCCGCGGCCACCACCGTCGGGAAGGCGGCCACCAGCGTCGAACGGGCGCCCTGCGCCGGCACCAGCCGGAGGATCGCGCGGGTGACGATGCCCAGGGTGCCCTCGCTGCCGACGAACAGCTTGATCAGCGACAGCCCGGCGACGTCCTTGATCCGCTTCCCGCCCAGCGACACCAGGGTGCCGTCGGCCAGCACCACGTCGAGCCCGAGCACGTAGTCCGTGGTCACGCCGTACTTCACGCAGCACAGGCCGCCGGCGTTGGTGGCGACGTTGCCCCCGATGGAGCAGATCTCGAACGACGACGGGTCGGGCGGGTACCACAGCCCCTCCGCCGACGCCGCCGCCTTGACCTCCGCGTTGAAGGCGCCGGGCTCGACGACCGCCACCTGGCAGTGGACGTCGATCTCGATCGCGCGCATCCGCTCCAGCGAGATCACGATGCCGCCGTCGACGGCCGAGGAGCCGCCCGACAGCCCGCTCCCGGCGCCGCGGGGCACCACGGGGACGCGATGGGCCGCCGCCCAGCGCACGGCCGTCTGGACCTGGCTCGCGTCCTCGGCCCTGACGACCGCGAGCGGGGTGCCCGCCGAGGCGTCGCGGGACCAGTCGAAGCGGTACTTCTCCACGGCGTCGGGGCCGGTGACCACCACCCCGTCGGGGAGGGCGGCGGTCAGGTCGGCGACGTGCTCCATGACGCCATCGAACCACTGCTTGCCAGCCCACCGACGCCGGAGCACAGTGTGGAGGTGCGAGGCGGCATCGCGTCGAGAGGGCCGCGAGGAGCCGGGCTCCCGGTGATGATCCTGGTCCTGGCGATGCTGACGGGCTGCCTGGGCCCGGCTCCCGGCAGCGACCCGGCACCGGGGCTGTCGGCGACCATCGCGCGCGGGCTCGCCGACCAGATCGCGCTCGGGTCCGAGATCGGCGCGGACTACTCGGGCCTGCGCGCCGTGATCGTCACGGTCGACGGGGCCACGGTGCTCGAGCGCTACTACGGGTGCTCCCCCGACGACACCCACGACGTGAGGGGCGTGACCGCGAGCGTGCTGTCGACCCTCGTCGGCATCGCCGTCGCCGACGGGCTGCTGCGGCTGGACGAGCCCCTGGCGGCGCTGCTGCCGGCGTACGCCTCGTCGATGCCGCGGGCGACCGCACGAGCCACCCTGCGGGAGGTCCTCACCATGACCGCGGGCTTCCCGGCCCGCTCCAGCGGCCGGGACCCGGACTTCACCCAGGCACGGAACTGGGTGCGCGCGATCCTGGTCTCGGCCGACGCGCGGCCCGGCGAGCGCTTCGGGTACGCCGACGAGGGCGCCCACCTGGTCTCGGCCATCCTCGAGCGGGCCACCGGGATGCCCGTCACGCGCTACGCACGGACCCGCCTGTTCGAGCCGCTCGGGATCGGCGCGGAGCCGGCCGCGACCTGGCCTCTGGATCCCCAGGGGCTCGCCACCGGACACTCGGGGCTCCGGCTGCGGCCCGCCGACCTCGCGACGGATCGGCCAGCTCTACCTCGACGAGGGCTGGTGGCAGGGCCGCCGGCTGCTGCCCGCCGACTGGGTGCGCGACGCCACCGCCAACGCGACCGCGGTGCCGGTGCGGGCCGCGAACGGGGACGGCTTCGGCTACCTGTGGTGGGTCCGGGCCGCGCAGCAGGATGCGGCGTACGCCGCGCTGGGCTACGGCGGCCAGATGGTGGAGGTGGTCCCGGCGCTGGGCCTGGTCGTGGTCACGGCCGTGGACCTCGACCGCGCCGACGCCACCGACCAGGGGGTCTCCGTGTCCCTGATGACCTCGCTGGCCGAGTCGATCGTCGCCCCGGCGGTGCGGGACGACCGGACCGTGCCGCCAGGGGGGCCCTGAGCGACCCCGAGCGGGGGCGTCGAACCGCCCCACGACCCGGGGGGTCGCCGGTCTGGGCCCGGCCGCTCCGAGGAGCGGGACTCAGGCGGGCTGCATCTCCTGCATCGTCGCGTGCAGCGACTCCGACTCGAGATCGAGCATCGTGGCCGCCTGGGCGGCGGTCAGTGCGTCGTTCTCCTCCTTCAGACGGAGGACGAGGGTCTCGAGCTCGGCCACCCGGGCCCGCAGCCGACTGTTGTCGGTCGCCAGGCGGGTGGGGGTTCGCAGGTCGCTGTCCAGGTAACCGATCAGCGCCTTGGCCATGAAGTATTGCCTCCGGGGGTTCGGGTGGAGCCCGGCTGTGGGCTGCCTTCAAGAGTCCCACCAGAACGGGGTCGGGTCAATCCGGGGGTCGTCACTTCCGCGAGGCGCGCGGCACCGGCTGGCAGCGGGGGCAGAAGTACGACGAGCGGTTCATGAACGAGGCCCGCCGGATGGGGGTCCCGCACCGCTCGCACGGGAGCCCCTCGCGACCGTAGGCGTGCAGCGACCGGTCGAAGTAGCCGGACTCGCCGTTGACGTTGACGTAGAGCGCGTCGAACGACGTGCCGCCCTCCCCCAGCGCCGCCGTCATCACGTCGCGGGCGTGCCCGATGAGCTCGGCCACCTGCCGCCGGGTCAGCCGGGTGCCCGGGCGTTCGCCGTGCAGATGGGCGCGCCACAGCGCCTCGTCGGCGTAGATGTTGCCCACCCCGGACACGAGGTTCTGGTCGAGCAGCTGGCGCTTGACGCCCGAGGCCCGGCGCCGGACCCGCGCCACGAAGGCCGCCTCGTCGAACAGCGGGTCGAGCGGGTCGCGGGCGATGTGCGCGATCTCGGGCGGGAGGATCGCACCGCCCGTCGAGACCATCAGGCCCCCGAACATCCGCTGGTCGACGAACCGCAGCTCGAGGGCCGGCGCCAGGGTCAGGCGCACCCGCAGGTGCCGCTCGTCGGCGGCACCCGGGTGCTGGAGGAGCATCTGGCCGCTCATGCCGAGATGGCCGAGCAGGGCGTCGTCGTTGTCGAGGGCCAGCCAGAAGTACTTGCCACGCCGCCGGACCGCCTCGATGCGGCGCCCCGCGAGGGCGGCGGCGAACCCGGCGGGTCCGCGCGGGTCGCGGCGCACCGGGCGCGGGTGCCGGACCTCGACGTCGGTGATGACGGAGCCGAGCACGTGCCGCTCGAGACCGGAGCGGACGACCTCGACCTCGGGGAGCTCGGGCACGGCTCCGGCGCTACTCGGGCTGCCGGCCGTCGGCGGCGGCCATCTCCCGGGCGACCTCGTCGGTCATCGCGACCGCGGCCGGGTCGCTGACCGCCGCGGCCTCGTAGATCTCGCCGTACGCCGTCTCGGCGGCCAGCTGCTCGGCCTCCTTCTTGGAGCGGCCGATGCCGTGCCCGTAGAGGTGGTCGCCGACGCGGACCTGGGCGGTGAAGGTCTTCATGTGGTCGGGACCCTCGGACGCGATGACGTAGTCGGGGACCCCGAGTCCGCGCTCGGCGGACAGCTCCTGGAGCGAGGTCTTCCAGTCGAGACCGGCGCCGAGCTTCGCGGCCGCGGTCATCAGCGGGTCGAACAGCAGGTGCACCACCGGGCCGGAGGCCTCGAAGCCGCCACTGAGGTGGACCGCGCCGATCACCGCCTCGACGGTGTCGGACAGGATCGAGGCCTTGCCGCGCCCTCCGGTGGTCTCCTCGCCGCGGCCGAGCTTGACGTGGTCCCCGACGCCGATGTGCTTGCCGACCTCGGCGAGGGCGCGGGCGTTGACGACCGCGGCGCGCAGCTTGGCGAGCCGGCCCTCGGAGAGGTCGGGGTGGGACAGGTACAGGGTCTCGGTCACCACCACGCCGAGCACCGAGTCACCGAGGAACTCCAGGCGCTCGTTGGTGGGGAGGCCGCCGTTCTCGTAGGCGTACGAGCGGTGGGTCAGGGCGCGCTCGAGCAGCTCGGGATCCAGCACGGGATCACCGAGAGCCGACCGGAGCTCCCCGTAGTTGGTCAGCGGACCGATGAGGTCACAGGACCTGGCGACGGGCGGACCGGGCGCCGTACTGGCCGCAGGTGCCGCACGCCCGGTGCGGCAGGTGCTGGGCACCGCACGCCGGGTTGGCACAGGTCACGAGGGACGGCGCGACGGCCTTCCACTGCGAGCGACGGTGACGCGTGTTGCTCCGCGACATCTTCCGCTTCGGGACTGCCACTGTTCTCTCCTACTACCTCGGGCCGACCTGGTCGGCCTGCGTGGGGTGCTGCCTTCGCTTACGTGTCGCCGTTCTGGATCTGCTGCAGGGCGGCCCATCGCGGGTCCACCGCGGTGTCGTGCGCGTGGTCCGGGTCGTCCTTGAGCCGGGCGCCACACTCGACGCACAACCCGGGACAGTCGTCCTCGCACAGCGGCTGGAACGGCAGTGCGAGCACCACCGCATCCCGCAGCAGCGGCTCGAGGTCGAGCAGGTCGTCCTCGAGTCGCCCGGTCTCGTCCTCGAGCTCGTCATCACCGTGATCACGAGCCGAGGCACGCTGGCCGTCGTACACGAACAGCTCCTGCAGGTCGACCGTGACGTCGTCGTCGATCGCCTCCAGGCACCGCGCGCACTCCCCGACGAGAGCGACCGTGGCCGTCCCCGTCACCAGCACGCCCTCCATGACCGCCTCGAGCCGCAGGTCGAGGTCGACCGGCGAGCCCTCGGGGACACGAAGGACTTCGATACCGAGATCTGCTGGAGCCGACACCGAACGTGTCACCAGTCGCTGGGACCCCGGGCGGCGGCCGAGCTCGCGGGTGTCGAGCACGAGCGGCGCTCTCGGGTCCAAGCTGATCAGGAGAATCACTTCCGGTGTGCGGGCACAACAGATCAGCAGAATCGTATCGGCGGGGACGCGTGGGACCAAAACAGCCCGCCGCGCGCCCGCCGGTCAGGACGGCCGTGAGGCCAGTCTCTCGGTCAGCAGGTCCCGCACGAAGTCCGGCACCAGGCCGGTCACGTCGCCGCCGTACCCGGCCACCTCCTTGACCAGGGAGGACGCCACGAACGAGTGCTGGGGACTGGTCGGCAGGAAGACGGTCTGCACCCCGGCGGCCAGCTGCGCGTTCATCTGGGCCATCTGCAGCTCGTAGTCGAAGTCCCGCGCCGCGCGCAGCCCCTTCACGATCGCCTGCACGTCGTGCTCGACGCAGTACGTCGTGAGCAGGCCGGTGAACCCGTCGACGCGCACGTTGTCGAGGTCGGCCGTCGCCCGCTCGAGCATCGCGATCCGCTCCTCGGGGGCGAACAGCCGGTTCTTGGAGGCGTTGACGCCGACGGCCACGACGACCTCGTCGAAGACCTGCGCCGCGCGCCCGATGATGTCGAGGTGCCCGTGGGTGACGGGGTCGAAGGTTCCGGGGCAGACGGCGCGGTGCACGAGGTGATGCTAGTCGTCGGCCTCGGCGGCCACCGCCGCGTGGGCGAACCACAGCGCGCTGTCGCCGTAGGTCTTGTCCTTGCCGGGCGCGTAGCCCTCCGGCCAGGAGAGGCCGTCGCCCCGGGCCGAGCGCTCGACCACGACCAGCGCGCCCGGGACGAGCCAGCCGAACCGCTGCAGCGCCTCGAGGTCGGCCACGACGGTCGCGTCGGCGACGGTGTAGGGCGGGTCGAGGTACGCGACGTCGTACGGCGCGGTCGGGTGCCGGTGCAGCGTGGCGGACACCGACGAGGCCCGGACGTCGGCCTTGTGGAAGCCCAGTGACGCGGCGTTGGACTCGATCAGGCCGGCGGTGCGCCGGTCCTGCTCCACGAGCGAGACCACGCCGGCGCCGCGGGACCAGGCCTCGAGCCCGACCGCCCCCGACCCGGCGTACAGGTCGAGGAAACGGAGGCCGGAGAGCGACCCGCACCACGACTCGATGGCGGAGAACAGCGCCTCGCGGACCCGGTCGGTCGTGGGCCGGGTCGCCGCGCCACGGGGCGCCGCGATGCGCCGGCCTCCCGCTGTCCCCCCGATGATCCGCGTCATGCCACCCGGGCCCCCGAGCGGGCGCTCATGACTTCTCCATGTAGCCAGACTGTCCCGAATGCTCCAACTCGTCCACCGCGGCGGCGAGGAGCCGGTGCTCGTCGAGGCCCGGATCGGCGGCCAGGACGGCCTCCGCGTCCTCGCGGGCGGCGACGATCGTCTCCTCGTCGCGGAGCACCCGGAGGTTCTGCAGGCCGGACCGGAACCCGGACTGCCGGGCGCCGAGCACGTCGCCCTCGCGCCGCAGCTCGAGGTCGACCCGGGACAGCTCGAAGCCGTCGGTGGTGGCCGCCACCGCGTCGAGGCGCGCGCGGGCGGGCGTGCCGGCCTCGGCCCGGGTCACCAGCAGGCAGAGGCCGTGGAAGCCACCCCGGCCGACCCGGCCGCGGAGCTGGTGGAGCTGGCTCACGCCGAACCGGTCGGCGTCGAGGATCACCATGCCGGTCGCGTTGGCGACGTCGACCCCGACCTCGATCACCGTGGTGCTCGACCAGCACGTCGAGGTCACCGGAGGCGAAGGCCCGCATCGTGCGGTCCTTCTCGTCGGCGGGCAGCCGCCCGTGCAGGACGCCCAGCCGGAGCCCGGCGAGCGGTCCGTCGCGGAGCATGTCGGCCACCTCGGTGACCGACGCGAGGGCGCCGGGGACGGCGACCGGGTTGCCGTCGTCGTCGAAGTCGATCTTGTCCACCTCGCCCTGCTCGTGCTCGTCGCCGTCGATGCGCGGGCACACGACGTACACCTGGTGGCCCTTGCCGACCTCCTCGACGAGGCGCTCCCAGACCCGGTCCTTCCAGCCGGGCCGCTCGGCCAGCGGCACGACGTTGGTCTGGATGGGGGCCCGCCCGGCCGGCAGCTCCGACAGCGTCGACACCTCGAGGTCGCCGAACACCGTCATCGCCACGGTCCTCGGGATCGGCGTCGCGGTCATCACCAGCACGTGCGGCGGCATGAACGCCTTGTCGGTCAGCGCGGCGCGCTGCTCGACGCCGAAGCGGTGCTGCTCGTCGACCACGACCATGCCGAGGTCCGCGAAGGACACCTGGTCCTCCAGCAGCGCGTGGGTGCCGATCACGATGCCCGCCTGGCCGGAGGCGATGTCGAGCAGGGCCGGGGTGCGCTGGGTCTTGGTCATCGACCCCGTGAGCAGGGCCACGGTGGTGCCGTCCTCGGCGCCCCCGAGCATCCCCCCGGCGGCCAGGTCGCCGAGGAGCGCGGTGATCGAGCGGTGGTGCTGCTGGGCGAGCACCTCGGTCGGGGCGAGGAGCGCCGCCTGGCCGCCGGAGTCGATGACGCGGAGCATCGCGCGGAGGGCGACCACGGTCTTGCCGGAGCCGACCTCGCCCTGGAGCAGCCGGTTCATCGGCCAGGACCGCGCCAGCTCGCCGAAGATCGTCTCGCTGATCTCCCGCTGCCCCTCGGTGAGGGGCCACGGCAGGCGCGCGTCGAACGCGGCGAGCAGGCCGCCCCGGTCGCCGAGCCGCGGCTGCCCGCCGAGCGTGCGGATGAAGGCCCGGCGACGGGCCAGCACCAGCTGGGTCACCAGCGCCTCCTCGTAGCGGAAGTGCTTGCGGGCCGAGGTGACCTGCGCGTAGTCCTCCGGCGCGTGGATCCAGTCGAGCGCGGTCCGCGCGTCGGGCAGCCCGTGCTTGCGCAGCAGCGCGGCGGGCACCACGTCGGGCACCTCGTCGAGCACCGCCCGGGCGAAGGTGATGGCGCGCTGGAGGTCCCACGAGTCGACGCCCTTGGTCAGCGGGTAGACCGGGAACAGGCCGTGGATGCTCTCCAGCAGCTCCTTGGCCTCGGAGTCCTGCTCGGGGTCGCCGCGGAAGATGAGCATCTTGGGGTTGGTGAGCTGCCACTGGTCCCGGAAGGTGCTCACCTGGCCGGTGAACACGCCCTGGTTGCCGACCGCGAGCCGGCCGGCCTGCCAGTCCGCGACGTGCTGCTTGGTCGAGAAGAACGTCATCCGCAGGCTCGGCCCGTCGGTGCGCAGCACCACCTCCTGGCGGTAGGCCATCCGACCCGTACGCCGGTCGCGGTAGCTCTTCTGGTCGCTGCTGCCGATCTCCCCGACCACGGTCAGCAGCTCGCCCGGGTGCAGCTCACCGACGGTGGTGAGCTCGCCGGTGCGCAGGTAGCGGCGCGGGAAGTGGTGGAGCAGGTCGCCGACGGTGTGCAGGCCGAGCCCGTCGATCACCTTCGCGCGCTTGGACTTCTTCTCGGCCAACAGCGTCGCGATGGGCGAGTCGAGGTCGATCATCGACGGCTCCCCTCGGGCGGTCTCACTCGACACTGACCAGGAGCGGGTAGCGCTCCTGCCCACCGTCGTACACCACGGCATCGACAAGCGGGTGCGTCTCCTCCACCCACTGCCCGCACCGCTGGGCCAGCGCGGAGGCGTCGGGTCCGAGGCCGGCCACGATCGTCACCAGCTCACCGCCGCCGCCCAGCAGCCGGCCCAGCACCCCCGTCGCCACGTCGAACTGGTCCGCGCCCACGATCACGAAGTCGCCCTCGATGACACCGAGCACGTCCCCGGGCTCGCACGGCCCCGCCATCGTCATCGCCTGGCGGGCCGCGACGGTCACCGCGCCGTGTCGCGCGTGCCGCGCGGTCGCCGTCATCTCCAGGACGTCGGAGTCGAAGGCCCGGCCGGGCTCGTGCACCGCGAGCGCGGCGAGACCCTGCACCTGTGCCTGCGTGGGGATGACCGCCACCCGGACGCCGTGGTCGCCCTCGGCGGTGCGCGCGGCGATCTCGGCCACCCGGACGGAGTCGGGGTCGTTGGGCAGCACCACCACCTCGGCGGCGCCGCAGCCGGTGATCGCCTCGAGGATCATCCCGGTGGAGGGCCGGTCGCCCGGCCCGCCGTCGACCACGACCGCGCCCGCGCCCTCGAAGAGCGCGTGCAGGCCGGGACCGGCGGCGACGGCGACGATCCGCCGGCCGTCGCGCACCACGCCGCCGCGGTCCCGGACCGCCGCGACCTGCTCGGCGAAGTGCGTGACCCGGACCCGGTGCGGGCGCCCCGCGTCCAGCCCGGCCTCGATGGCGGCGCCGACGTCGTCGACGTGGACGTGGACGTTCCAGAGCCGCTCCCCGCCCACGACGACCAAGGAGTCGCCGAGCGCCCCGAGGGTCGTCTTGAGGTGCGGGATCCGGTCGTCGTCGGCGTCCAGGAGGTACATCACCTCGTACGCCGGCCCGCCCGCGACCAGGTCGTGCGGCACCGGCGTGGGGATCGTGTGGGTGCCGAGCGGGGCGGTGACCGGGACCGGGCGGCGACCGGTGAGCACGGTCTCCGCCGCGTCGAGGATCACGCAGATCCCCCGGCCGCCCGCGTCGACGACCCCCGCCTCGGCCAGCACCGCGAGCTGCTCCGGCGTGCGCGCCAGTGCCTCGCGGGCCGCCTGGGCCGCGAGCGCGAAGACCTCGCGGGCCCGGGCGCCCGGCGTCCCGGCGTGCGCGAGCGCGGCATCGGCGGCGGCCCGGGCCACGGTGAGCATGGTGCCCTCGACCGGCACCCCCACCGCGTCGTACGCCGCGTCGGTCGCGAGGCGGATCGCGTCGGCCATCACGTGGGCGTTGCGCTCCTCGGGCCGCGCCGCGGTGATCCGGTGCGCGACCGCGCCGAGCATCTGGCTCAGGATCACCCCGCTGTTGCCGCGGGCGCCGAGCAGCGCGCCCCGGGAGAAGGCCGCGAGCGCGGGCGCCAGGTCGACCGGGTCTTCGCCCGCGGTCGCCTCGCGGAGCGCGTCCCGGGCGGCCGAGACGGTGAGGAACATGTTGGTGCCGGTGTCCCCGTCGGGCACCGGGTAGACGTTGAGCGCGTCGATCTCCTCGCGGGCGGCGTGGAGGGCGTCGGTGGCGATGTCGACGAAGCTGCGGACCACCGCGAGACTGATCGTGCCGCCACGGGGTACCTGCATGGGGTCAGAGGGTAGTGGCTCGATTTCGGCCGCGGCCCGCGGTTGGGTACTCTTGCTCGGTTGCCTGCCCACGCGTGTCACGCGGAGGTGCGGGCCCCGAGATCCCAACCTTCGAGCTTGTCAGGAGTGCACGGTGGCTGCCGTCTGCGACATCTGCGCCAAGAAGCCGACCTTCGGCAACAACCGACCCTGGTCGCGCAAGATCACCAAGCGCCGTTTCGACCCGAACATCCAGCGCGTCCGCGCCACGGTCAACGGCACCCCCAAGCGCCTCAACGTGTGCACGGGCTGCCTGAAGGCCGGCAAGGTCACCCGCTAGTCGCACCTGGTGGTCGAGGAGCGAGCGTCCTCGAGACCCGCACTCAGAAGTGCGTCCAGCCTGACGGCCCGTCGTACTCCTCCCCGTCGACGGTGACTCCGGTCCCGTCGGCGACCTCCCCCACGACCACCCACCCGCTCGGCACGGCGTCGGCGTCCGGGAACGTCGCGAGCAGCGCGTGGTCGTCGCCGCCGCCGAGGATGAACCGCAGCGGGTCGGCTCCCAGCGCCGCGCCCACCGCGCGCAGCGGCTCGGGGATCGTGAAGGCGTCGCGGCGCAGGTCGATCGCCACCTCCGAGGCGTCGGCCAGGTGGCCCGCGTCGGCCACCAGTCCGTCGGAGACGTCGATCATCGACGTGGCCCCGGCGTCGGCGGCCACCTGCCCGGCGTCGTACGGCGGCTCCGGGCGCCGGTAGGCCTCGACCAGCACCCGCGGCGACCGGAACCCGCGCCCCAGCACGGCGAGCCCGCCGGCCGCCCAGCCCTGCCGACCGGCCAGCGCCACCACGTCCCCGGCCTCCGCGCCGGAGCGGAGCACGGGCGCGACCGTGCAGGCGCCGAGGACGGTCACCGCGATCACGACCTGGTCGGCGCGCGTGAGGTCGCCCCCCACGACGCTGGCCCCGACCGTGGCGCACTCGTCGGCGAAGCCGCCGGCGAACTCCATCGCCCAGGCCGCCGGCAGGTCGGCGGGCGCCGCCAGACCGATGGTCAGCGAGGCGGCGCGGCCGCCCATCGCGTTCACGTCGGACAGGTTGGCGGCGGCCGCCCGGTGACCGATGTCGGCGGCGGAGGCCCAGTCGCGCCGGAAGTGCCGGCCCTCGACCATCAGGTCGGTCGACACGACCACGTGGCCGGTCTTCACGCGCAGCACCGCCGCGTCGTCCCCGGGGCCGACGAGCACGTGCTCGCCCTGCGCGAAGAGGGCCGTGAACTGCTCGATCAGCCCGAACTCGCCGATGTCCGCCAGGGTCGCGTCGGGTGGGAGTGCCATGGCTCCATCCCACCAGACGACGGGTGCCCAGCCCCGGCGACCACCTTCCGACACGCGCGCGAGGCGCGGTAGGTTGGCCAGCGACAACGTCCCCGCCCAGACCGAGGAGTCCACATGGTCGTGCAGGCCTACATCCTGATCCAGACCGACGTCGGCAAGGCCGCCGACGTGGCCAAGGCGATCGCGTCGGTGAAGGGCGTGACGATGGCCGAGGACGTCACCGGTCCGTACGACGTGATCGTGCGCGCCGAGGCGCGCAACGTCGACGAGCTCGGCAAGCTGGTGGTCGCCAAGGTGCAGACCCTGGACGGCATCACCCGCACGCTCACGTGCCCGGTGGTGCACATCTGATCCGCCCTCCACCGTCTCGACGCCCCGAGTCCCACTGGGACCGGGGCGTCGTGCGTCGCGGGCTCCGCCATCTGCGCCGACTCGGCACGCCATCTGCGCCGACTCAGCGCAGGCCGGTGCCGCGGGCGAGGGCGAGGGTGATGAGCCGGTCGACCAGGGCCGGGTAGTCGAGGCCGGTGGCGGCCCACATGCGCGGGAACATCGACAGCGGGGTGAAGCCCGGGCAGCGTGTTGAGCTCGTTGATGACCAACGAGCCGTCGGGCATCAAGAAGAAGTCGACGCGGGCCAGTCCCTCGCAGGAGATGGCTTCGAAGGCCCGCGCGGACAGGGCGCGCAGCGCCGCCTCGGTCTCCGGGTCGAGGTGGGCGGGCACGTCGAGCTCGGTGTGCTCCTCGGGGAGGTACTTCGCGGCGAAGTCGTAGAACTCGTGGTCACCGCCGACCTTGATCTCCGCGGGGACGCTGGTCTCGGGCGGTCCGTCCAACGTCTCCAGGACCCCGCACTCGATCTCCCGGGCGCCCTCGGCCGCGACCTCGACGAGCACCTTGGGGTCGTGCCGCTGCGCCTCGACGATCGCCGCGTCGAGCTCGGAGGCGTCGTGCACCTTCGAGATGCCGATGCTCGACCCGCCGCGGGCCGGCTTGGCGAACGCCGGGTAGCCGAGCTCCGCGACCCGGGCGCGGCAGCCCTCGGGATCGGTGCGCCACTCGCGCTCGGTGATCGTCACACCGGGCATCACCGGCAGGCCGGCGGCCGCCAGCACCACCTTCATGAAGCCCTTGTCCATGCCGACGGCCGACGCCAGCACCCCGGCGCCGACGTAGCGCACCCCGGCCATCTCGAGCATTCCCTGGATGGTGCCGTCCTCGCCCCACGGGCCGTGCAGCAGCGGGAAGACCACGTCCACCTCGCCCAGCGTGCGCGGCGGTGCCGACGGCTCGGAGACGACCAGGTCGGTGCCTCCGGTCACCCGCTCCAGGCTCACCGCCGCCCGTCCCCCGTCCACCTCGGGCAGCTTGTCGGGGTCGTCGAGCGTCAGTCGCGAGGTGTCCCCGGACTCGAGCACCCAGCGGCCGTCGGTCGCGATGCCGATCGGGATGACGTCGTACACGTCCCTGTCGATCGCGGCGAGGACGCTGCCGGCGGTGACGCACGAGATGGCGTGCTCGCTGGAGCGACCTCCGAACACGACCGCGACGCGAGGCTTGGGGGCAGACATCGAGACGACCCTAGCGGGTGCCTACGCTGGCTCCATGGCCGACGACCCGACCCCCGCCCGTCCGGTACGACCCGCCACGATCGCCGTCACCGCGGGCCGGCCGCCGCACGTGCCGGACGCCCCGCTGAACGTCCCGCTGACGATGGCGTCGACGTACGTCGCCGGTGGCGACCTGGAGTACGGGCGCTTCGCCAACCCGACCTGGACGGCGTTCGAGGACGCGCTCGGCGGTCTCGAGGGCGGCCGCTGCCTCAGCTTCGCGTCCGGCCTGGCGGCGGTGGCCACGGTCTTCGACCTGGTCGGGAAGGACGCCAAGGTGGTGGCCCCGCGGCACGCCTACCACGGCTCGATCGCCCAGCTCGCCGACCTCGAGTCGCGGGGCCGGCTGACCTCCGTGCTGGTCGACCTCGAGGACACCGACGCCGTCGTGAAGGCCTGCGACGACGCCGCGCTGGTCTGGCTGGAGTCGCCGACCAACCCGGCGCTCGAGGTGGCGGACATCCCCACCATCACCGCCGCGGCGCACGCGGCCGGCGCGTACGTCGCCCTCGACAACACCTTCGCCACTCCCCTGCTCCAGCGCCCGCTCGACGACGGCGTGGACCTGGTCGTGCACTCCGTGACGAAGTACCTCGCCGGTCACTCCGACGCGGTGATGGGCGCGATCGTGACCCGCGACGACGCGTTGTACGACGTGATGAAGGGCCGGCGCGACCTGCTCGGCGCGATCCCGGGCACGCTCGAGGCGTGGCTGGCCCTGCGCGGCCTGCGCACCCTGCACCTGCGGGTCGAACGCGCGCAGGCCAACGCCCAGGAGCTGGTCCGCCGGCTCGCCGCGCACCCGGCCGTGACCGAGGTCCGCTACCCCGGCTTCGGCGGGATCGCCGCGGTGGTCGTCGACGGTGCGGACCGCGCCGACCTGTTCACGCACTCCACGCGGCTGTGGGTGCACGCCACGTCGCTCGGGGGGGTCGAGTCGACCTTCGAGCGGCGCCGCCGCTGGCGCACCGAGGCACCCACGATCCCCGAGGGACTGGTCCGGATGAGCGTCGGCATCGAGGACGTGGAGGACCTGTGGGACGACCTGGAGCAGGCGCTGGACCTGCTCCCCTGACCGCCTAGCCCGGCGGGTCGTAGAGGCGGCAGCTCCGCGGCGTCCGGCGGCTCGAAGACCCGGGACCAGTCGCCGAGGTCGGAGCGCGCGACGGGCGGGTCCTCCAGGTCCCGCTCCCGGATGCGGCGCCAGAGCTCGTCCATCGGCACGTCGAGGAACCACAGCTCGACCGTGGCACCCAGCTCGCGAGCACGCACCCGGAGGACGTCCCGCTCCTCGCGAGCCCAGGTCCCCCACTCGATGATGGCCGTCGCGCCGGCGCGCAGGAGCTCCTGGGCCAGCGACCACTGGAGCGACTCGACGCGCGCGCGCATCGGGGCGTCCCAGAGACTCAGCCCCAACGCGGTCAGCCACTCGTCGGGGCTGAGCCGGACGCCCCGCCGGCGGCCGCGAGCTCCGTCGCGGTCGTGGTCTTCCCGCTCCCCGGCAGGCCGCACACGATGACCAGGCAACCGCTGGTTGTCATGCGAGAAGTCTGCCCGGAGCCGATCAGTCGGTCTCCGCCTTGGTGTCCCGCTCGATGAAGGCCTGCATCATGTCGGTGGCCGTCATCCGTCCGGCGACGACCGCGTCGACGTGCTCGGCGATCGGGGCGTCGACGCCGTTCTTCTGGGCGAGCGCGAGCAGCGAGGAGCACGACTTGGCGCCCTCGGCCACCTGGCGGGTGGACGCGTAGATCTCCTCGGTGGTCATGCCCTTGCCGAGCTTCTCGCCGAAGGACCGGTTGCGCGAGAGCGGCGAGGAGCACGTGGCGACCAGGTCGCCGAGCCCGGCCAGCCCCATCAGCGTCATCGGGTTGGCATCGAGGGCCATCGCCAGGCGCGCGGTCTCGGCGAGCCCGCGGGTGATGACCGACGCCGTCGTGTTGTCGCCGAAACCCAGCCCGACGGCCATGCCGACGGCGAGCCCGACGACGTTCTTGTAGGCGCCACCGAGCTCGCAGCCCAGCACGTCGACCGACGTGTAGGGGCGGAAGGCGGGCGAGTGGCACAGGTCCTGCAGCCGCTGGGCGACGGTCTCGTCCGCGCAGGCCACCACGGACGCCGCGGGCTCGCGGCGGGCGATCTCGGGCGAGAGGTTGGGACCGCTCAGCACCGCGATCCGCTCGGGGCCCGCGCCGGTGACCTCGGCGATGACCTCGCTCATCCGCTTGAGGCTGCCGAGCTCGACCCCCTTCATGAGCGACAGCATCACCGCGTCGTCGGGGATGTGCGGCGCCCACTGCTCGAGGTTCGCGCGCAGCGTCTGCGAGGGGGTCGCCAGGACCACGACCCCGGCGCCGTCGAGGGCCGCCTCGACGTCGTGCGTCGCCGAGACGCCCGGCGGCAGCTGGATTCCCGGCTGGTAGTCGGGGTTCTCGTGGCTCTGGTTGATCGCGTCGGCGAGCTCCTGGCGGCGGGCCCAGAGCGTCACCTCGTTGCCGGCGTCGGCCAGCACGATCGAGAAGGCGGTGCCCCACGATCCCGCACTGAAGACGGCGACCTTGGTCGGAGCGTGCGTCATCGCTTCCTCCTGTCCTTCGAGTGGGGGTTGCCGATCTGGTGACGGCCGGACTCGCGTTGGTCGAACGGCGCCGCCGGTGGGCTCTCGCCGCGCAGCTCGGCCACGATCTCGGTGATCGCCGCCATGATCCGCACGGTGGCCAGGTTGACCAGGTCGGGCGTGGTCGGCTGCACGAGCAGGTCGTCCAGGGGCACGGCGTCGCCGGCCTTCATGGTGATGTGCTTGCGGGGGAACAGGTCGGGCGTCTTGGCGTACGGCGGCAGGATCTCCTGCGCGCCCCACTGGCCGACGGGGATGACGGGGCACCCGGTGGCGAGCGCGATGCGGGCCGCCCCGGACTTGCCGGCCATCGGCCACAGCTCCGGGTCGCGGGTCAGCGTGCCCTCCGGATAGATCACCACGCACTCACCGTCGCGCACCGCGTCGACGGCCGCGTCGTACGCCCCGACGGCGTTGCGGCTCATCCGCTCCACGGGGATCTGGCCGGCCGAGGTGAGGAACGCGGCCAGCACCTTGTTCTCGAACAGCCCGGACTTCGCGAGGTAGCGCGGGATCCGGCCGTGGTCGTACACGAAGTGCGCCATCGTCAACGGGTCGAGGTGCGAGATGTGGTTGACGACCACGATGCAGCCGCCGGTGACGGGGATCTTCTCTCCGTCGATCCACGTGCGCGACGAGCTCGTCATGAGCAGCGGCTTCAAGATCGTGGCGCCGACCAGGAACGTCCACGGCCTCGGCTCGCTGAGCTGGCGGACCCGCACCCGACACCCGTCCTTCTCTCGGCCCGGCGAGCCGGACATGGCTGTGACGCTCGGCACGTCGGGAGCAGGGTACTAGCCGGGCACCGGCTGGCAGGATCGGCGGTGATGACGATCCCGTTCGTGGCGCTGGTGCCGGTGAAGTCCCCGACCCGGGGCAAGTCCCGGCTCGTCGGCGTCTCCGATCCGCAGCGGCGGGCACTCGCCATCGCCTTCGCGCTCGACACCGTCGCTGCGGCTCGCGCGACGGCGGCGGTCGCCGAGGTCGTCGTGGTCACCGACGACGCCGAGGTGGTCGCGCAGGCACGCCGACTCGGATGTGCCTGCCGGCCCGACACCGGCGACCTGAACGCCAGCCTGCGCGCTGCCGCGCGCGAGCGGGACGGCGTCGTGGTCGCGTTGTGCGCCGACCTGCCCGCCCTGGACGCGGCCACGCTGGGTCGGGCGCTGGCCGGGCTCGACGGGTCGTCGGCCTGGTTCGTGGCCGACCACCTCGGCACCGGCACCACGATGTACGCCGCCCCCGTCGGGCTCTTCGACCCGCGCTTCGGACCCGACTCCCGGGCCGCGCACCTGGCCGCGGGTGCGCGTGAGGTGCTCGCCGACGTGGAGCGGCTGCGCCGCGACGTGGACACCCTGGACGACCTCACGGCCCTGGCCGGCCTCGGGCTGCTCGGCCCTCGCACGCAGCAGGCGTGGGCGGCCTCGGCCTCGACCTCGACCTGACCGTTCCTGACGGTCCCGGAAATGCCGAGATGGCGGACCCCCTGGGGGATCCGCCATCTCGTGGGTTCGATCAGGACTTCTTGGCCGGTGCCTTCTTGGCGGCCGGCGCCTTCTTGGCCGGTGCCTTCTTGGCGGCCGGTGCCTTCTTCGCCGTCGTCTTCTTGGCGGGGGCGGCCTTCGCGGTGCTGGTCTTCTTGGCCGGCGCCTTCTTCGCGGCGGGAGCCTTCTTGGCCGGCGCCTTCTTGGCCGGCGCCTTCTTGGCGGTGCTGGCCTTCTTGGCCGGCGCCTTCTTCGCGGCGGGAGCCTTCTTCGCCGGCGCCTTCTTGGCCGGTGCGGCCTTGGCGGTGCTGGCCTTCTTCGCCGGCGCTCGCCTTCTTCGCCGTGGCCGCGGCACCCGCGGCGGCGGCGATGGTCAGCTTGGGCAGCTTCTTCGCACCGGAGATGACGTTCTTGAAGTCCTGGCCGGGCGTGAACTTCGGGATCGCCTTCTTCTTGGTCCGGATCCGCTCACCCGTCGCAGGGTTGCGCGCGTAGCCGGCGGCGCGGACGCGCTTCTCGAAGGAGCCGAAGCCGGTGATCGCGACCTTCTCGCCCTTCGCGACCTCGCGCGTGATCGTGTCGAGGACCGACTCGAGTGCGTGCGAGGCAGCCTTCCGATTGCCTTCGAAACGCGCGGCGAGCGCGTCGACGAGCTGAGACTTGTTCACAGTCTTTCCTTCCAGATGAACCAGGAGGCCGGGCGTGTGCACGGCATTTCCCTTGCACGCTAGGCATTTGTGGGGCTCGCCACAATCACCACGCCCTGCTTTGCGCGACTTTTTGCCGGTGGCGTCAGGCAATCGTCCGCGGACGGTAGGCCGGCCGGGTCTTCTCGAAGGCCTCGATCGCGGCCTCGCTCGACAGCGTGATGCCGATGTCGTCGAGTCCCTCGAGCAGTCGCCAGCGGGTGTAGTCGTCGATGTCGAAGCTGTCCTCGACCGCGTCGGGACCCTCACCAGCGCGCACCGTCCGGCTCTCGAGGTCGACGGTCACCTCGGTTCCCGGGTGCTGCTCGATCAGGTCCCAGAGCCGTTGCACGACCTTCTCGTCGACCTGCGCGGCGAGGAGTCCGGCCTTGCCTGCGTTGCCGCGGAAGATGTCGCCGAAGCGCGGTGACAGCACGGCCTTGAAGCCGTAGTTCTGCAAGGCCCACACGGCGTGCTCGCGCGACGAGCCGGTGCCGAAGTCCGGTCCTGCGACCAGCACCGAGCCCGCGGCGTACGCCGGCTGGTTGAGCACGAACGACTCGTCGTTGCGCCAGGCGGCGAACAGGCCGTCCTCGAAGCCGCTGCGGGTCACCCGCTTGAGGTACTCCGCCGGGATGATCTGGTCGGTGTCGACGTTGGTGCGTCGCAGCGGGACGCCGACGCCGGTGTGCGACGTGAACTTCTCCATGTCAGACGCCCTTCTCGGGTGCGGGAGCGAGGTCGGCCGGGGACGACAGGGTGCCGCGGATCGCCGTGGCCGCAGCGACCGGGACCGACACCAGGTGCGTCCGTCCGCCCTTGCCCTGCCGGCCCTCGAAGTTGCGGTTGGAGGTCGACGCGCTGCGCTCGCCGGGAGCGAGCTGGTCGGGGTTCATGCCCAGGCACATCGAGCAGCCCGCGCCACGCCACTCGGCGCCGGCCTCCTTGAAGACCACGTCCAGCCCTTCCTCCTCGGCCTGCAGACGCACCCGCACGGAGCCCGGCACGACGAGCAACCTGGTGTCGGGGGCGACGGTGCGGCCCTGGACGATCTCGGCGGCGAGCCGGAGGTCCTCGATGCGGCCGTTGGTGCACGACCCCACGAAGACGGTGTCGACCTTGATGTCGCGCAGCGGGGTGCCCGCCTCGAGACCCATGTACTTCAGCGCGTTCTCGGCCGCGACCTGGTCGTTGCGCTCCTCGAAGTCCTCGGGCGAGGGCACCACGCCGCCGAGCGGCACGCCCTGACCCGGGTTCGTGCCCCAGGTCACGAACGGCGTCATCGTCGAGGCGTCCAGGACGATCTCGGCGTCGTACTCCGCGTCGTCATCGGTCGTCAGCGACTGCCAGGCCTCGACGGCCTCGTCCCACGCCGCGCCCTTCGGCGCCTCGGCGCGACCCTCCAGGTAGTCGAACGTCGTCTGGTCGGGTGCGATGAGCCCCGCCTTGGCGCCCCACTCGATGCTCATGTTGCACACCGTCATCCGGGCCTCCATCGAGAGCTCCTCGATGGCCGGGCCGCGGTACTCCACGACGTACCCCTGGCCACCGCCGGTGCCCGCCTGCGTGATCAGCGTCAGCACCAGGTCCTTGGCGGTGACCCCGGCGGGCAGGCTGCCGTTGACGGTGACGGCCATCGTCTTGGGCCGCGCCTGGGGCAACGTCTGGGTGGCCAGCACGTGCTCGACCTCGGAGGTGCCGATCCCGAAGGCCAGGGCGCCGAACGCGCCGTGGGTGCTCGTGTGGCTGTCGCCGCAGACGATGGTCATGCCCGGCTGGGTCAGGCCCAGCTGGGGACTGATGATGTGCACGATGCCCTGCTCGATGTCGCCGAGCGGGTGCAGCCGGACGCCGAACTCCGCGGCGTTGCGGCGCAGCGTCTCCACCTGGGTGCGGCTGACCAGGTCCGCGATCGGCTTGTCCTGGTCGATCGTCGGGACGTTGTGGTCCTCGGTGGCCAGGGTGAGGTCGGGACGGCGGACCGTCCGGCCGGCGAGCCGCAGCCCCTCGAAGGCCTGCGGGCTGGTCACCTCGTGCAGGAGGTGCAGGTCGATGTAGAGCAGGTCCGGCTCGCCCTCGGCACTCCGGACGACGTGCCCGTCCCACAACTTCTCGGCCAGTGTCCTGCCCACGACTGTGCTCCTTCGCTCCTCTTCGTTCCTCGTCGAACTCTTTCGCGAGGCTACACCTTGCGTCCCATGATCTGAGATGAGAGTATCGGTATATGGACAACGGAAGCGGCGTCGGCGTGCTGGACAAGGCCGCCCTGGTGCTCGCCGCCCTCGAGTCGGGACCCGCCACGCTCGCCGGCCTGGTCGCCGGCACCGGCCTGGCCCGACCCACGGCCCATCGTCTCGCGGTCGCCCTGGAGCACCACCGCCTGGTGGCCCGCGACATGCAGGGCCGCTTCGTCCTCGGGCCCCGGCTGTCCGAGCTCTCGGCGGCCGCCGGCGAGGACCGGCTGCTCGCCGCGGCGGGTCCGATCCTCGCCCGGCTGCGCGACATCACCGGCGAGTCCGCCCAGCTGTGGCGCCGCCAGGGCGACCACCGGGTCTGCGTCGCCGCGGCCGAGCGGCCCTCGGGCCTGCGCGACACGATCCCGGTGGGCTCCCAGCTCACCATGCGGGCCGGCTCGGCCGCCCAGGTGCTGCTCGCCTGGGAGGACCCCGAGCGGATGCACCGCGGCCTCCAGCACGCGGCCTTCTCGGCCACCGCCCTCTCGGGCATCCGCCGCCGCGGGTGGGCCCAGTCGGTCGGCGAGCGCGAGCAGGGTGTGGCGTCGGTGTCCGCCCCGGTGCGCTCCCCCGGCGGCAAGATCATCGCCGCCGTCTCGGTCTCCGGCCCGCTCGAGCGGCTCTCGCGGCAGCCCGGCCGGATGCACGCGCCCGCGGTGCTCGCGGCCGCCGAGCGGCTCTCCGAGAGCCTGCGCCGCGCCGCGGCCGAGTAGCCGCGGTCAGCCGATCCGGCCCAGCTCGATGGCCGCGCTGAGCAGGGCCGCCATCGTCTCCGAGTCGCAGATGGCCCCGGTGCGGACCATCTCGAGCACCTCCGGCCACGGCACCCGCCGGACGGCCGAGATGCCCTCCTCCTCCAGGGCGGCTCCGTCGACGTTGCTCAGGCCCCGGGCCAGGAACACGTGCTCCGGGGCGCGGCACACGCCGTTCAGCGCCCACATCGACGACAGGCGGGTCCAGTGCTCGGCGGCCAGACCGGTCTCCTCGCGCAGCTCCCGCTGCGCGGCCACCAGGGCGTCCTCGCCGTCGGTCCCACCCGCGGGCACCTCCACGGACTCGGTCCCCGTGGCGTACCGGAACAGCTCGACCAGCACCACCTCGTCGTCCTCGGTCACCGCGACCACGAAGACCGAGGCGTGCCGCATCTCGACCACGCCGTAGATCGCCGGCGCGCCGTCGGGCCGGGTGACCTGGTGCTCGCGGACCCGGATCCACGGGTTCTCGTAGGCGGTCCTCGTGGAGTGCGTCTGCCAGCCCGTCATCGGCCCATTGTCGCCGGGTGAGGACGACGACCGCTGCCGGCGCCCACCTCGTCGCGGATCGTCAGAAGAGCGCGTCCTGCTCCAGGCCCAGCAGCAGCTGCTTGCGCTCGAGCCCACCGGCGTAGCCGGTGAGCGTCCCGTTGGCGCCGATCACCCGGTGGCACGGGATCACGATGGGGATCGGGTTCTGCCCGTTGGCCAGGCCGACCGCCCGCGAGGCGGCGTTGCTCTTGCCGATCCGGTGCGCGACCTCGCCGTACGACGCGGTCTCGCCGTAGCCGATCTGCAGCAGTGCGTCCCACACGGTCCGCTGGAAGGCGGTGCCCTCGGGGGCGAGCGGCAGGTCGAACTCCTTGCGGTCGCGGGCGAAGTACGCCGTCAGCTGGGCGACCGTCTCCACGAGCACCGGGTGGGTGTCGTCACGGTCGCCGCGCGGCCGGCCACTGGTGCCGGTCCGGAACGGCGAGAACTCGATCGCGGTCACGGCGCCGGCGTGCTCGACGATCCGCAGGTCGCCGACCGGTGAGCTCATCACGGTCCACATGTCAGTTCTCCTTGCTGTCGGCGGTGCCGACGGGTGGCATCAGGGTGTTCCAGAGGTGCATGAGGGCGTAGGAGCGCCAGGGCCGCCAGGCGCCGTCGTCCTGCGTGGGTGCGTGTCCCAGGCGGGTCAGCGCGTGGCGCACCCCGACGTCGGTGGGCAGGAACACGTCGGGATGCCCGAGCGCGCGCATCGCGACGTAGTCGGCCGTCCAGGGCCCGATGCCGGGCAGGGCGAGGAGCCGACGGCGTACGTCGTCGCGGTCGGGGCCGCGGTCCAGCGCCACGTCTCCCCCGGCCAGCGCCGCGCCCAGGGCGACGAGCGCTCGTCCCCGGGCCCGCGGCATCGGCAGCGTGGCGGGGTCGAGGCCGGCGATGGTCGCGGCGTCCGGGAAGAGGTGGGTCAGCCCGGCGATGTCGGTCTCGACCGGACGGCCGTGCGCGGCGACCAGGCGCCCGGTCACGGTGCACGCCCCCACCACGCTGACCTGCTGACCGATGACGGTGCGGAAGGCCACCTCGTCGCCGTCCACCTGCCCGGGCACGCGGAGCCCCGGGGTGGTCCGGGCCAGCGGGCCGATCACCGGGTCTCCGGCGAAGTGGTCGTCGACCGCGATGGGGTCGCAGTCCGCATCCACCAGGCGCCGGGCCCGTTCCACGGCCGCGGCCGTGTCCCGCACGTCGGTCAGCGCGAACGTCGCGCGCACGAAGGCCGTCTGCCCCGGTGCGTCGACCTGCGGCAGCTCGAGGCGCACGGTGCCGGGCCCGTGCGGCAGGTCGAGGGTGCGGGCGTACCAGCCGGGCCCGGCGGTCTCCACGCCCGGGACCAGGTGGTAGGCGAGGAACCGCAGAAGCGCGTCGCCGGCGAACGGGGTCCGCACCGCCAGCCGCAGGTGCAGCGTGCCGGTCGCGCTCCGCGGTCCCGCGCGCCGACCGCGGAGCTCGGTGGGTGAGAGCGCGTAGACCTCGCGCACCGTCTCGTTGAACTGGCGGATGCTGGAGAAGCCGGCCGCGAAGGCGACGTCGGACAGCGACATGTCGGTGGTCTCGACCAGGACCCGCGCGGTCTGCGCGCGCTTGGCCCGGGCCAGGGCGAGGGGACCGGCGCCCAGCTGCGCGGACAGCAGCCTGGTGAGGTGTCGCGAGGTGTAGCCGACGCGGCGGGCCAGGCCCTCGACGCCCTCGCGGTCGACGACGCCGTCGGCGATGAGGCGCATCGCGCGACCGGCCGCGTCCGCCGCGACGTCCCAGTCCGGGCTGCCCGGGGTGGCGTCGGGCAGGCAGCGCTTGCAGGCCCGGAAGCCGGCCGCCTGCGCGGCCGCGGCGGTCGGGTAGAAGGTGACGTTCTTGTACGCCGGCGTCCGGGCCGGGCAGCTCGGCCGGCAGTAGATGCCGGTCGTGTGCACGGCGGTGTAGAAGACGCCGTCGAAGCGGCGGTCCCGCGACTTCACGGCGCGGTAGCAGGACTCCTTGTCCAGCTGCTCGGTCGTCGGGCTCATGGGACCCATCCTGCCGGACCGGGCCACCGCCGTACTAGCGGGAATCGGACACCACCACGGGTGGCCCGAAATGACGTCCGCCCCCGGCCGGAGGCCAGGGGCGGAGGGTGTACCCCCGACCGGATTCGAACCGGCGCTACCGCCGTGAGAGGGCGGCGTGCTAGGCCGCTACACAACGGGGGCAAGCACGTCTGCTCCTGTTCGAACTGCGAGGAGCAACAGCGCGAAACTCTAGCCAAAGACCGGCGTCTCGCACAAATTCCCGGCCGTGGACTGCGGGCCGGGAACGGGTTGAGCTGGGGTACTAGGACTCGAACCTAGACTAACTGGACCAGAACCAGTCGTGCTGCCAATTACACCATACCCCAAGGTTTCGGCCCGTCCGGGCCGAGGATTCGCACCTAGGCGCGAGCCGAGGGGAAACGATACACACGCCCTTGAGAGGCGGCCAAAACGGCCGGATCCGCGGTGGTCCCGAGGCCCATCCGCCGGGCGACGAGCACGGCCAGACCGAGGTAGACCAACGACTGCGTGAGGGTCACCGGGATGCTCCACCAGGTGCCACCGGTGGGGTTCAGCGCGGTGCCCATGTCGCTGAAGGCGAGGGCCAGGCCGAAGGCCAGGAAGTTGTTGAGCACGTGCATCGCGATGCCCGCCTCGAGGCCGCCGGTGTAGATGACCAGCACGCCGGCGACCAGGCCGAACGCCAGCCGGTCGAAGAAGATCGGCGCGCTCTGCCCGAGCCCGTGCGCGATCGCGAACAGCACGGCCGGCCCGACGATCGCGAGCACCTTGCCGAGGACGACGCCGACGCGCGAGAACAGTCCGCCGAAGGCCTGGGTCAGGTAGCCCCGGAAGAAGTACTCCTCCCCCGCCGCCTGGAACGGGGTGAGCAGCAGCACGACCAGGAGGAAGTTGCGCGTCTGGGTGGTGAAGTCGTTGAGCCCCGCCGGTGATCTCCGGCCCGCCCTGGTCGGGCAGCACCGCGGAGACGAGCAGCGTCGCGAGCAGGGACACCATCGCCAGCCCGATGCAGACCACGAAGTAGGTCCACCGCAGGCGCGGCCGCACCGACGAGAGCCAGCGCGGCTTGAGGTCGTGCAGGAAGCGCTCCAGGAACCAGGTGACCGGGATCGCGCTGGCCAGGGCGAGGTTGAGGTAGGCGAGCCCGGCCGGGGTGGGGTCGGACAGGTCGACCAGGGCGGTGATGCTCTCCTCGAGCGGGGCGCCCGTCGCGGCGTAGTAGAAGGCGAACGGGATCAGCAGCCCGACGGGCACCGCGACGAACACCATGACGATGAGGACGAAGGACCCGACCAGGGGCTGCCAGATGCCCGAGCCGGCGGCGCGCTGCAGCTCGTGGTACTCCGGCGGCCGCCCGTCCTCGACCGACACGGCCGTCATCGGGCCAGCGCCCCCGACAACCGGGCCAGCGACCGCTCACGACCGAGCAGCTCGAGGCTCTCGAAGAGCGGCGGCGAGATCCGGCGGCCGGTGACCGCGACCCGGACCGGTCCGAAGGCCAGCCTGGGCTTGAGGCCCAGCTCCTCGACGAGCGCGGTGCGCAGCGCCTCCTCGATCGCGGCCGTCGTCCACTCCGGGAGCGCGGCCAGCGCGTCGTGCGCGGCCTGCGCGACCGGCCGGCCGGCCTCGTCGACCGTCTCCAGCCGCTCGAAGGACGCCTCGTCGACCAGCAGGAAGCCGAGCAGGTCCACGGCCTCGGTGAGCTTGTTCATCCGTTCGGCGACCAGCGGCATCGCGGCGTCGAGGACGGACTGCTGCTCCGCCGTCGGCGGGTCCGCGACCAGGCCCGCGGCCACCAGGAAGGGCAGCGAGCGCCGGCCGATCTCCTCGGTCGGGAGCAGGCGCATGTGCGCGGCGTTGATCGCCTCGCACTTCTTGATGTCGAAGCGCGCCGGGTTGGGGTTGACGTCGCGGATGTCGAAGGCCGCGACCATCTCGTCCATGGTGAAGACGTCACGGTCGGGGGCGATCGACCAGCCGAGCAGCGCCAGGTAGTTCAGCAACCCCTCCGGCAGGAAACCCTGGTCGCGGTAGGCGAGTGCGTGCGCCTCCGGGTCCCGCTTCGACAGCTTCTTGTTTCCCTGGCCCATCACGTAGGGCAGGTGGCCGAAGAGCGGGGCGCCGGAGCCGAGGCCGACCTCGGCGAGGGCGGCGTACAGGGGCACCTGGCGCGGCGTGCTGGAGAGCAGGTCCTCGCCCCGGAGCACGTGGGTGATCCCCATCAGCGCGTCGTCGAGCGGGTTGACGAGCGTGTAGAGAGGGTCGCCGTTGGCGCGGGCGAGGGCGTAGTCGGGCACGTGGTCGCTGTGGAAGGTCACCCGGCCACGCACCAGGTCGTCGAAGACGATGTCGCCCTCGGGCATCCGGAACCGGGTGACCGGGGCCCGGCCCTCGGCCTCGAACGCCGCCACCTGCTCGGCGGAGAGGTCGCGGCAGAACCGGTCGTAGCCCATGTCCTTGGAGCCGGCCGCCTGGCGGCGCGCGGCGACCTCGTCGGTGGTGCAGTAGCAGCGGTACGTGTGGCCGCCGGCGGCCAGCCGCTCCAGGGCGTCGCGGTAGATGGCGCCGCGCTCGGACTGGCGGTACGGCGCGTGCGGGCCGCCGATGTCGGGCCCCTCGTCCCAGCTCAGCCCGAGCCAGCCGAAGAGGTCGAACAGGCCGTCGTACGACTCCTGGGTGTTGCGCGCGGCGTCGGTGTCCTCGATCCGGAGCACGAAGGTGCCGCCGTGGTGGCGGGCGAACGCCCAGTTGAAGAGCATCGACCGGACCAGTCCGACGTGCGGGCTGCCGGTCGGGGAGGGCGGGAAACGGACGCGGATCGCACCATCAGTCACGGGAGGCGACCCTATTCGTGAGGCTGCCGATGCGGGCAATCGAGACCTCGACCTCGTCGCCGACCTCCATCGGCCCGACGCCCTCGGGGGTGCCGGTGAGGATGACGTCCCCGGGCAGGAGGGTCATCACGCTGGTGATGTGCGCGACCAGCGTCGGGATGTCGAAGATCAGGTCGGCGGTGCTGCCGTCCTGCTTGAGGTCGCCGTTGAGGTGGGTCTGGAGCCGGAGCCCGTCGGCGAAGTCCTGGGGGTCGAGGTCGGTCTCGATCCACGGGCCGAGCGGGCAGAACGAGTCGAAGCCCTTGGCGCGGGTGAACTGCACGTCGCGGCGCTGGAGGTCGCGCGCCGTGACGTCGTTGCCGATCGTGTAGCCGTAGATGACGTCGGTGGCCTGCTCCGGCGGGACGTCGCGGCAGATCCGCCCGATGACGACCGCGAGCTCGCCCTCGAAGTGCAGGTTCTCGGTCTGGCGCGGGTACTGGATCGGGTCGCCGGGACCCACGACCGAGGTGTTCGGCTTGAGGAACAGCAGCGGCTCGTCCGGGACCTCGTTGCCCATCTCGGCGGCGTGCGCGGCGTAGT
Source organism: uncultured Actinomycetota bacterium (assembly GCA_963713255.1). Taxonomy (GTDB): domain Bacteria; phylum Actinomycetota; class Actinomycetes; order Propionibacteriales; family Nocardioidaceae; genus Nocardioides. The sequence goes on along the minus strand of CAVQLC010000009.1, from coordinate 183,175 downwards.
TGCGGCCGACCGCCACCACCTTGCTGCGCGGGATGACCGGCGCCAGCAACCGGACGTCGGCGAGCCGGTGCTCGGTCTGGGTGGGCTTGACGCCGACGTACATCGGGTCGCCGGAGAGCTCCACGACGACGCTGTCGTCGGCAGGCTGCCCGAACTCGTCGACCTCCCCGGCCACCACGCCGTAGAGGGGGTCGGCACCGGTCGTGAACCTTGCGATACGCACGGCCGCGAGCCTAGCGACCCCACCCTGGTCCCACCCCTGGGGAGGTTATGGGGCCGGGCGGGATCTCGTTAGCGTCGAAGTCGTCATCGATGGCATGGCAGGGCGGGTCGACTACGACGAGCCAGACCGGCCAGTCATGGGACGGCCCGGGTCGCTTCGGCCCGGGTCGTTTCGCGCGGCACGATCGGGGGTGCGAGCGCAGCGCCTCGACACCCGGACCCGGCTACCCTTCCCCGGTGCGCACGACGGTGGACGCGGCGACCCGGGAGGTGCTCGCGGAGGACGTCTGGCGGGCCCGTGCCCGGCGGCACGAGGAGCGCGTCGACGCGCTGGTCGCCCCGCACCTGGCCCGGCGCCAGGACGGGGTCAAGCACCCGGTCCACGACTTCCTCTTCACCTACTACTCCCAGCGCCCGGCCCAGCTGCGCCGCTGGCACCCCGGCCTCGGCGTCGCGCTCGAGGGCGCGGACGAGTACGACGGCCGCAAGGGCTACACGGTGACCGCCGGGACCGCCGAGGTCTCCCCGGAGTACGCCGCGAGCCGGCGCCCGCTCGCGGACGCGACGTACCGGCTGCTCACCGCGACCGCGGGGCGCAGCCCCCAGCTCGGCTGCTTCGGGCTGCACGAGTGGGCGATGGTGCACCGGCTCTCCGAGGACGCCACCCGGCACCCGGACCACCCGCTGCGGCTGGGCCCGGCAGGCACCGACGCGGTGGTGGAGTCGCACCGGATCACCTGCACGCACTTCGACGCGTTCCGGTTCTTCACCCCGAGCGCCCGCCCGCTCAACACGCTCTCGCCCGGTCCGGACGACCGGCCGGCGCACGAGCAGCCGGGCTGCCTGCACGCCACGATGGACCTGTACAAGCACGCGTTCCGGCTGACTCCCCTGGTGCCCTCCGAGCTGGTGGCCGACTGCTTCGCGCTCGCCCTCGAGGTGCGGGTCGTCGACATGCGGGCCTCGCCGTACGACCTCGCCGACCTCGGCGTCGAGCCGATCCGCATCGAGACCGTCGAGGGCAAGCAGGAGTACGCCGCCGCGCAGCGCGGCTTCGCCGAGCGCGCCGCGCCGCTGCGGGAGCGCCTGCGTCAGTGGAGCCAGCGGGTCGCGGCCGCGACCTCGTCGGGCGTGGCACCGTCGAACAGCGCGATCTCGGACTCCCGCACCGCGACGTAGGAGTCGACCAGCGCGGGACCGAACGCCGCCCGCAGGGTCTCGTCGGCGACGAAGGCGTCCACCGCCTCGCGCAACGTCGTGGGCAGCCGCTGGATGCCCCGGGCCGCCAGCGCCTCCACCCCCAGCGCCGCGGGGTCCACGTCGACCGGGTCGGGCAGCGAGAGACCGGCGTCGAGCCCGGCGGCGCCGGTGGCCAGCAACCCGGCGAGGACGAGGTAGGGGTTGGCCAGCAGGTCGAAGCACTTGACCTCGAGGTTGGCCGCCCAGCTGGTGCTGCCGGTCGAGCCGGTCACCATCCGCAGCGCCGCCTCGCGGTTCTCCAGGCCCCAGCACGCGTAGACGCCGGCCCAGTGCGACGGCACGAGCCGGAGGTACGACGCGGCCCCCGGGCGCACCCACCGCGAGCAGGGCCGGCAGGTGGGCGAGCACCCCGGCCGCGAACGCCTCACCGTCCGCGGTGAGCCCGTAGCGCCGGTCGCCCCCGGCCATCAGGTTCTCCCCGTCGCGCCAGACGCTGAGGTGCACGTGGCCGCCGTTGCCGACGCCGGCGGGATCGACCTTGGGCGAGAACGACGTGCGGTAGCCGTACCGCTCCCCCACCGCCCGCAGCGTCATCCGCACCAGGACCGAGGTGTCGGCCGCCTCCACCGGCGACTCGGCCGCGACGGACAGCTCGAGCTGCGACGCGGCGTACTCGGGATGGAGCTGCTCGACGACGATCCCCTGCGCCTCCAGCGCCTCGATCACGTCGCGGCAGTAGTCCGACACCTCCACCAGCCGGGCCATCCCGTAGCCGGCGCCCGTGGTGACCGGCGCGAAGTCGTCGGCGTCGCCGCGCGAGACGACCCACTCGATCTCGAAGGCGGACCGGACCTCCAGGCCACGGCTGCGGAGCGCCTCGACCTGACGCCGCAGCAGCAGCCGGCTGCAGCTCGGGTGCTCCTCCCCGTCCTGGGACCACCGCTCGCCCGGCGACCAGGCCCAGCCCGGCTGCCCGGCCAGGACCACCACCCGGTCGAGGTCGGGGACGATGCGCTGGTCGCCGACCGGGCCCTCACCCGAAGCGGGGGCGGCCACCCAGTCGTCGAAGCGGAAGTAGTCGAAGGCGGGTGAGAACCCGACGCCCCACCCGGCCAGCTGCGGGAACCGGTTCAGCGGCACCGCCTTGACCCGCGCGATGCCCGCGTTGTCGACGAACGTGGTCGCGACGGCCACCACGCCCCGCTCGGCCAGTCCGGCGAGCAGACCCTCGGCCCGGCTGCTGCGCGCGGCGCGCTCGGCACTGTCCACCGACGACCTCCTGGATCGACGTCCGGTTGCTGGACCCGACGATAGGGGGTACGACGGACCCGTGACGGATGCCGAGCCCCTCGTCGACCACCACTGCCACGGACTGGTCACCGGTGACCTGGACCGGGCCGGGTTCGAGGCGCTGATGAACGAGGCGGCCGGGCCGTCACCGCTGGGCACCAGCCTCTTCGACTCGATGCTGGGGGTGGCCGTCCGCCGCTGGTGCGCACCGGTTCTCGACCTCGAGCCGCACGCCCGGGCCGACGACTACCTCGCCCGGCGGCGCGAGCTCGGCGCGAGGGAGGTGAACCGGCGGATGCTGGCTGCGTCCGGGATCGGCACCTTCCTGGTGGACACCGGGCTCACCCCCGACCTGGTCACGACCCCCGCCGAGCTGGCCGACCTGTGCGGCGGGACCCACCACGCGATCGTCCGGCTCGAGGCCGTGGGCGAGTCCGTGCTCGCCGGCGGCGTCCGACCGGCGGACTTCCCCGATGCCGTGCGGGAGCGGCTGCGTGCCTCGGGCGCGGTCGGCGCCAAGAGCATCGCGGCCTACCGCTGCGGGCTGGGGCTCGCCGGCCGGATCCCGACCGAGGACGACCTGGTCCGAGCCCTCGCCGGGGTCGACCCGACCCGGTTGGCGGACCCGGTGGTGAGCAGCTGGCTGGCGTGGACGGCGGTCGAGGTCGGGCTGCCCCTCCAGGTGCACGTGGCGTACGGCGACAGCGACGTCGACCTCGCCGACTGCGATCCCCTCCGGCTCACGACCGTTCCTGCGGGCGACCCAGGACCGTGGGGTGCCGGTGCTGCTGCTCCACAACTACCCGTTCCACCGCAACGCGGCGTACCTCTGCCAGGTCTTCGACCACGTCTTCATGGACGTCGGCCTCGCGACCCACAACACGGGAGCGCTGTCGGCCTCGCTGGTGCGCGAGTCGCTCGAGCTGGTGCCGTTCGGGAAGTTCCTGTTCTCCTCCGACGCCTACGGCCTCGCCGAGCTCTACCTGCTGGGAGCGGTGCTCTTCCGGCGCGGGCTGACGCGGGTCCTCGACGGGCTGGTGGCCGACGGGGAGCTGGCCCGGCCCGACGCCGACCGGGTCGCGCGGCTGGTCGGCCACGAGAACGCCCGGCGCGTCTACCGCCTAGGGTCGAGCACGTGAGCGCTTCCGCCGACCGCGTTCTCGCGGCGTTCCTCCGGCCCGACGGCAGCATTCACACGCTGCCGACGAAGAGGGCCAAGATGCTGGTGGTCCTCGACCACGTCGCCCAGTCCTTCGAGCCCGGCCGGCGGTACCCCGAGTCCGAGGTCAACGCGATCCTCGAGCGCTTCCACCCCGACTACGCCGCGCTGCGCCGCTACCTCGTCGACGACCAGTTCCTCACCCGCGAGGAGGGCGTGTACTGGCGCTCGGGTGGCACCGTCGATGTCTGAGGCCGCCGTCTCCCAGGAGATCCGTGGCGAGGACTGGTACGCCGAGGACCTCGGCGCGCGGGTGTGGACCGACTGCACGTTCACCGACGTCGACCTCACCGAGAGCACCAGCGCCGGCGCGACGTTCGAGCGGTGCACGTTCCACAGCTGTCGGTTCAACTCCTCGACGCACCACGCCACGGCCTTCGTGTCCTGCGACTTCCGGCGTACCAGCTTCTTCGACGCCACCCTCGACGGCTGCAAGCTGACCGGCTCGGTCTTCGCCGACTGCACGCTCCGGCCGCTCACCGTGACGGGCGGGGTGTGGCGCGGGGTCACGATCCGCGGGGCGAAGCTCACCCGCCTCGACCTGTCCGGGCTCGACCTCCGCGACGCGGACCTGTCCCTGTCCGACCTCACCGGGACCGTGCTCCGGGGCGCCGCCCTCGACGGCGCCACCCTGCGCGACACCGACCTCGCCGACGCCGACCTGCGCGGCGCCTCCCTCTCCGGCGTCGACCTCACCACCGGCCCGCCTCCGCCGTACCCACCTCGACCTCCCCGGTGCCGTCCTCCTCGCCGAACAGCACGGCGCCCTCGTCGACCCCTCGGGATAGTCCGTCACGATTTGCACCACTGGGGGCCCTGCGAGGGACCATTCCGTGCCGGACTATCGGGGTGGGGCGACCCGTTGGCGGAGGCCGGCGAGGATCAGGTCGAGACCCAGGGCGAAGTCGGAGGAGTCGCGGGGTGGGGCGTCGAGGGCACCGGCGCTGAGGGCCTGGAGGTGGGCCTGCTCGTCGGCGGTGTGCCCGAACACGAAGTGCAGCAGGGTGCGGGCGGCGACCCGGGACAGCTCGGCGCCGAAGCCGGCGCCGACGAGGACGTCCTCGAGCTCGGCCCGCGGCGCCTGCGCCCCCAGCCCGAAGGCGTGCACGGTCGCGACCAGCTCGGCGCCGTCCCGGTAGGCCAGCATCGCGTCGCGGAGCTCCGCGCAGACCACGACCACCCGGTCCTCCCAGCCGGCCTCCGGACGGGGTCGCGCACCGCGGCGCAGCAGCTCGTCGGCGACGGCCGCCAGCAGCGTCTGCTTGTTGGCGAAGTGGTGGTACAGCGCGCTGGGCTGCACCCCGAGCTCGGCCCCGATCCGACGCATCGACAGGTCGCCGAGGCCGTACGTGTCGAGCAGCGCGACCGCGCGCGCGACGATGTCGTCGCGGTGGTAGCGCATGCTTCTCCTCACATTGACGGGGCTCGCGGCCGACCCTAACCTGAACGGCGTTCAGTTCACCACCGTCGGGCGACCGACCCCAGGCGAGGACACCCGCATGACCGCGACCACCGAGACGTCCCCCCGCACCACCTCCCGCTGGCTCGCGCCCGTCGACCTCGCCCTGATCGCGGCGTTCGCCGCGCTGATCTCCGCGTGCGCCTACATCGGCGCGATCCCGGTGGGCGGGTCCGGCGTGCCGATCACCCTGCAGACCTTCGGGGTGATGCTGGCCGGCTGCGTGCTCGGGCCGCTCCGCGGGTTCCTGGCCGTCTCGCTGTACCTCGCGCTGGGGGCCATCGGGCTGCCGGTGTTCGCGGAGCACTCCTCCGGCCTGGCCGCCTTCACCAGCGTGAGCGCGGGCTACCTGTGGTCCTTCCCGCTCGCCGCCCTGGTCGCGGGTCTGATGGTGAAGTACGTCGCCGGGGAGCGCGGCAAGACCCGCGCGCTGGTGGTGTTCTTCTGCTCGATCACGGGCAGCATCCTCGTCATCCACCCGATGGGCATCGCCGGGCTGATGCTCTACCTCGACATCTCCTTCGAGGCCGCCCTCAAGATCGACTCCGTCTTCTGGGTCGGCGACATCTTGAAGACCGCCCTCGTCGCCCTGGTCGCGGCGGAGGTGCACCGCGCCTTCCCGCAGCTGTTGCGCACTCCTCGCTGAGTCGTGCCGACCCTCGAGCTCGAGGCCGCCTCGGTCTCCGTCCGCGCCAGCGGCGCCGACCTGACCCTGCTCGAGCCCACCACGCTGACGCTCACCGAGCGGCGGGTGGGGGTCATCGGCGCCAACGGCTCGGGCAAGTCCACGCTGGTGCGGCTGTTCAACGGCCTGGTCAGCCCGACGACCGGCCGGGTGCTCGTCGACGGGCTCGACGTGGCCCGCGAGGGGGCGCGGGTACGCCGCCGCGTGGCGTTCGCGTTCACCGACCCCGCCGCGCAGCTGGTGATGCCGACCTGCGTCGAGGACGTCGAGCTGTCGCTGCGGCGCAGCGGGGGCACCGCCCGGGAGCGGCGCGACCGGGCCGTCGAGGTGCTGGAGCGCTTCGGGCTCGGCGACCACGCGGACGTGAGCGTGCACGCCCTGTCCGGCGGCCAGCGCCAGCTCCTCGCGCTCGCGGGCGTGCTGGCGGTCGAGCCCGCCGTCCTGGTCGCCGACGAGCCGACGACGCTCCTGGACCTGGCCAACACCCGCCGGGTCGCGGACCTGCTGTTCGCTCTGGACCAGCAGGTCGTGCTCGTCACCCACGACCTGGAGCTGGCCCGCCGGTGCGACCGGGTGCTGGTCGTCGAGGAGGCCCGGGTGCGCTTCGACGGGGACCCCGACGCGGCGGTCGCCGACTACGTGGCGGCGGTGGCGGGGTGAGGGACCGGACGCTGGTCGGGCTGTACCGGCCCGGCGACACCGTGCTGCACCGGCTGCCGGTCGGGGCCAAGCTCGGCGGCCTGGTGGTGTTCAGCCTGGCCGTGATCGGCGTGCGCAGCGCCCCGGCCTCCGCGGGGTTCCTCGCCGTCGCCCTGGTCCTCGCACTGGCCGCCCGGCTGCCGCTCCCGGACGTCGTCCGCGCGACCCGCGGCGTGCTGCTGCTGGCCGGCGCGGCCGCGGCGTTCCAGTGGTGGGTCGCCGGGCTCGGCAAGGCCGTCGAGACGCTGCTGGACCTCGTGGCACTGACCCTGGCCGCGGTGGTCGTCACCTCGACCACGCCGGTCAACGGGATGCTCGACGCCCTGGTCCGGTGGATCGGACCGCTGCGTCGGGTGGGGGTCGACCCGCAGCGGGTCGCGCTGACCTTCGCGCTCGCGATCCAGAGCCTGCCCGGGACGGTGGCGCTGGCGTGGGAGACCCGGGACGCCGCGCAGGCGCGTGGCCTGGGACGGCACCCGCGGGCCTACCTCGGCCCGTTCGTGGTGCGCGTGGTCGCCCGCGCGCACGAGACCGGTGACGCGCTGCAGGCGCGTGGGATCGGCGACGACTAGGGCGCCGTCGACTCCTGCTGGTTCAGGAACCAGCGGTGCCCGAAGGGGTCGCGGAACACCACGATGCGCCCGATGCCGGGGTTGTCCTCGGGACCGCGGTCCAGGACGACCCCGGCCTGCTGCACCGCCGAGGCGAGGCCGTCCACGTCGTCCACCGTCAGGTGCAGCGACACCGTGCTGCCGGCGCCCGGCGTCGGCGCGGCGATGTGCACGCCCTCGAACTCGTCCGAGACCATCCAGGTCGCGCCGTCCCGGGTCAGCTCCGCGTGGCCGATCCGGCCGTCGTCCATCACGATGGGGTCGAAGGACACGGCCGCGCCGAGCACCTCGACGTACCACGCCAGGGCGGCCCGCGCGTCGGCGACGCAGAGATACGGGGTCAGCTCACTCATCGCTCCAGCATGCACCGCCCCGGCGCTGGTGTCAGGCGGCGGCGCGGGCTCCCGGGTGCTCCACGAGCGCGGTGAGCGCGCCGACCAACCGGCCGACGACCTCGGGGTCGGCGAGGATGTCACCGGCGAGGGCGGACTCGGAGACCACCACGTGGTCGAGCACGTCGGCGCCGGCGATCCGGGCGGAGCGACGCGCGTCGTCGTGCGACCACTTGCCGCCGTACGGCGTCGGGGTGGCGCCCACCGCGGCGAACGGCTTGCCGCTGATCGCACCGACGCCGTAGGGGCGCGAGAGCCAGTCGATGGCGTTGTTGAGCACGGCGGGCATGGTGCCGTTGTACTCCGGCGTCACCGCGAGGACGCGGTCGGCGCCGCCGACCACCTCCCGGAGCCGACGGGCGGCGGCCGGGACCTGCTCGCCGTCGATCTCCTCGTTGTAGAACGGGATCTGGTCGAGGCCCTCGGCGACCTCGAGCTCGACGCCCGCGGGCGCCTGGGCGCGGAGCAGGTCGACGATGCGGCGGTTGAGGGAGTCGGCACGCAGGCTGCCGAGCAGGACGACGACGCGGGTGTGGGACACAGGGTCTCCTCGAGAGGGGGTGGGTGAATCTTCAACCTGCCTAACCGGACCACGGTCCGCTTCTATTCCCGCTCGCCGCCGTGCCCGTCCCGTCCCTACAGTGATCCGCGTCATGTCCATGCCTACGGGGCCTCAGGGGCCGCACCTGCTCCCGCTCCTCGACGCGCCGGCGCCCGAGCGCCGCGACGCCGCCCGCAACCGGGTGGCGCTGCTCGAGGCCGCCGAGCGGCTGATCGAGCACTGCGGCATCGACGGAGTGACGATGGACGCGGTCGCCGAGGCGGCGGGCGTCGGCAAGGGCACGGTGTTCCGCCGGTTCGACTCCCGCGAGGGGCTGATGGCCGCGCTGCTCAACCACTCGGAGACCGAGTGGCAGGCCGCGGTGCTGAGCGGCCCGCCCCCGCTGGGGCCGGGGGCCCCGGCCTGGGACCGGCTGGTCGCGTTCGGGCGATCCCGGCTCGAGACGACGCTCGGCCACGCCGACCTGATCCGCCACGCGGGCCGGGCCGGCTCGCGGTCCTTCGCGGCGTACTCCTTCGCCGCGATGCACGTGCGCTACCTGCTCACCGAGCTCGGGGTGACCGGTGACCTCCCCCTGCTCGCCACGGCGTTGATGGCCCCGCTCGAGGCGCCGATCCTCGACCAGCAGATCCGGATCGAGGGGCTCGACGTGGACCGGGTCCTGCACGGCTGGGAGGACCTGGCCCGGCGCATCGTCGGTCTCGAGACGCCCGCTCCGTCGACTACTCGACCACCGAGCGGTGGTGGCGTCGCAGGCCGAACGTGAGCCCGTCGCACAGCGCGCCCCAGGACGCCTCGATGACGTTCGCGCCGACCCCGACCGTCACCCACGTCGACTCGCCGTCGCTGGTCTCGATGAGCACCCGGGTGATGGCGTCCGTGCCGTGGCCCTGGTCGAGGATGCGCACCTTGTAGTCGATCAGCTCGAACTTCGCGACCTCCGGGTAGGCCTGCCCGATCGCCGTGCGCAGGGCCGCGTCGAGGGCGTTGACCGGGCCGTTCCCCTCGCCGGTGACGACGTAGCGCACGCCCTGGGCGCGGAGCTTCACCGTCGCCTCCGAGACCGCCTCGCCGGCCGGTGAGGAGTCGGTGATGACCCGCCACGACTCGATGTCGAAGTACGCCGGCCGCGCGCCCTCGACCTCCTCGATCAGCAGCAGCTCGAACGACGCGTCCGCGGCCTCGAAGGTGTGCCCGCGGGCCTCGAGCGCCTTGACCCGGTCGGTGACCCGGGTGACCAGCGCGCGGTCCTCCGCGGAGTCGGTGAGGTCGAAGCCCAGCTCGCGACTCTTCAGCTGGATGGAGGCACGGCCGGCCATGTCGGAGACCAGCAGGCGCATGTCGTTGCCGACGCCCACGGGGTCCATGTGCTGGTAGAGGTTGGGGTCGACCTTGATCGCGGACGCGTGCAGGCCGGCCTTGTGCGCGAAGGCGCTGGTGCCGACGTAGGGCTGGCGCGACGCCGGCGGCACGTTGGTCACCTCCGCGACCGCGTGCGCGATCCGGGTGGCGTCGCGGAGCAGTCCCGCGGGCAGCACCTGCCGGTCCAGCTTGAGCTCGAGGTTGGCCACCACCGCGACCAGGTCGGCGTTGCCGGTGCGCTCGCCGTACCCGTTGATGGTGCCCTGCACGTGCGTCGCGCCGGCCTCGACCGCCGCCAGGCTGTTGGCCACCGCGCAGCCGGTGTCGTTGTGGCAGTGGATGCCGATCCTGACCTGGGCGGCCTCGAGCACGTCGTGGACGACGTCGCCCACCCAGCCGGGCAGCATCCCGCCGTTGGTGTCGCACAGGGCGACCACCTCGGCCCCGGCGTCGTGCGCCGTGCGCAGCACCTCCAGGGCGTAGTCCCGGTTGCTGCGGTAGCCGTCGAAGAAGTGCTCCGCGTCCAGGAACACCGTCTGCCCCTCCTCGCGGAGGTGGGCGACGGTGTCGCGGATCATCGCGAGGTTCTCCTCGAGCGTGGTCCGCAGGGCGAGCTCCACGTGCCGGTCGTGCGACTTCGCCACCAGGGTGACCACCGAGGCGCCGCTGTCGCGCAGCGCGGCCACCAGCGGGTCGTCGGCGGCCCGGACGCCGGCCCGCCGGGTGGCGCCGAAGGCCGCGAGGCGGGCGTTCTTCAGGTCCAGCTCCTCGGTGGCGCGGCGGAAGAACGCCGTGTCCTTGGGGTTCGCCCCGGGCCAGCCGCCCTCGATGTAGCCGACGCCCAGGTCGTCGAGCTGCCGGGCGATGGTGAGCTTGTCGGCGACCGAGAGGCTCAGCCCCTCCTGCTGGGCACCGTCACGCAGCGTGGTGTCGTAGACGTGGAACGAGCCCTGCAGGTCCATCTGGTCGATCTTCCTCTTGGCGGTGCCGGTCGGAGCAACAAAAAGACCTCCCGTGGGGACGAGAGGTCGGCGCGTCGGAAGGTGCTCCGACGCGCTACTCGATAATCAGCTCCTGCTGCATGCCCCGAGTGTGCCACGGCCGCGGGTGCCGCGGCCCTCGTCTCGGGATCCGGATAGCGTGGCGGGTGTGGCGCGATGGACCCGGGAGCAGCTCGAGGCGGCGCGTTCCGCGACCATCCCCGACGTGCTCCCCGGCCCCGGCGACCCGCCGCTCCGGGTGCTGTTCTGCGGCATCAACCCCGGGCTGGTGTCGGCGGCGACGGGGCACCACTTCGCGCGCCCGGGCAACCGGTTCTGGCCGGCGCTCGCCGGGAGCGGCTTCACCCCGCGGCTGCTGCTCCCCGAGGAGCAGGACGCGCTGAGCGCCCTCGGCCTCGGGGTCACCAACGTCGTGCCGCGGGCGACCGCGCGGGCCGACGAGCTCGCCGACGAGGAGCTGGTGGCCGGGGGCGAGCGGCTCCGGGCCCTCGTGCGCACGATCGGCCCCGCCTGGCTGGCGGTGGTCGGCGTGACCGCCTACCGGGTCGCCTTCGGGGTCCGCACCGCCGCCGTCGGTCCTCAGGACCTCACCGTCGGCGCCACCCGGCTGTGGGTGCTGCCGAACCCGAGCGGGCTGAACGCGCACTGGCAGCTGCCGGCCATGACCGAGGAGTTCGCCCGGCTGCGACGGGTCAGCGAACGGCCGCGGGCAGCAGGTCCGACGGCGTGAAGCCGGCGAACAGGTGGTCGTCCGCCGGCGCCCAGTCGGGGCCGTGGGCGTCGACGGAGTACGACGCCAGCGTCGCGCCGGCGAGGAGCAGCACCAGGGTGACCAGCCAGGCTGCCGGCCGGGCCGTCACCGGACCCACGACCCTCTGCACCGGACCGCGCACCCGGCTGCCGCCGGGCCCGATCCACAGGCCGACGAGGAAGGCGACGCCGCAGGCGAACAGGGTCCAGGTCAGCCCGAGGCCGAAGGCGTAGCCGAACAGCGCGGCCGCGGTGGCCAGCCCGATGCCCCACAGGGTCAGCATCAGCGTGCCGGGGATCGACTGCACCAGGTGCCACGGAGCGGCCAGCAACAGCTGCGGGCCGTCGTACCACCGCGGGCGGCCGCGCAGCAGCCGCCGGTTGCTGGCCGCGCTGGCGGCCAGCGAGCCGCTGCGGAGCAGCCAGGCGGCGACGACCAGCGCGAAGGTGGCCAGGTAGGGGTAGGCGGCGATCGCCGCGCCACCGGCGAGCGCGGCCGCCAGCAGCAGGAGGGTGGTGCGGGCGCGCACCGCCAGCGACGGGCGCGGGGGAAGCGCCGGTTGCGGCGGCCAGGGGTGCTGGTTCCACGGGTCCTGGTGGTCGGGCTCGACGAGGGTGCGAACGGGCTGGTCGTCGGCCCAGGTGGGGCCCGCGCTGGTGAGGTCGTCGGCGTGGGCGAGCGCGGCCACCGCCAGCGGGGCGGTGAAGACGTCGTCGTCCGCCGGGGCCAGCGGCCGCGGCGGAGCGGCCGGCAGGGCGCCGGACCGCAGCCGGTGGATCACCTCCGGCAGGCTCGGCCGGCGGTGCGGGTCGGGGTCGAGGGCCGCGGCCACCACCCGGCGCACCTCGTCCGGGAGCCCGTCGAGCGTGTGCTCGCCGCGGCGTACCCGGTCCATCACCGCCATCGACGGGCCGCGGCCGAACGGCGGCCGGCCGGTGCCGGCGAACGCCACCGTCGCCGCCCACGAGTGCACGTCGGAGGCGACCGTGGCGTCGTCGCCGTGCAGGATCTCCGGCGCCAGGTAGCCCGGCGTGCCGAGCAGCCACCCGGTGTGGGTGAGCTTCGGGTCGTCGGCCACCCGGGCCAGCCCGAAGTCGATGAGGATCGGGCTGCGGCCCTCCATCAGCACGTTGGACGGCTTCACGTCGCGGTGCAGCACACCCTGCTCGTGCACGCTGAGGAGCGCCTCGCCGAGCCGGGTGGCGAACCAGGTGAGGTCCGCCCCGGTGATCGGGCCCTCCTCACGGACGTGGTCGTGCAGCGAGAGACCGGGCACGTAGCGGGTGGCGACGTAGGGGATGTCGCCCCACGGGTCGGCGTCCACGATCTCGGCCACGCCGGTCGAGCGGATCCGCGACAGGGAGTTGACCTCGCGGGCCAGCCGCGCGCGGGCCTCGTCGTCACCCACGATGTGCGGGCGCAGGACCTTCAACGCGACCCGTGGCCCACCGGGGCGCTGGGCGAGGTGGACCACGCCCATGCCGCCCTCACCGATGCGGGTGAGGAGGTGGTAGCCGCCGACGGTGAACCCGGGCACGGGCACCGGCCCCGACCGCCCGGACCCGGCCGGCTCCCCGGCAGCCTCCGGGCGCGGGACGGTCGTCACGCTCCGAGATTACCCGGGCCCGCCCCGCGCCCCGGTGTGCCGAGCCGCCTCGGCACCGAGGTCGCGCGGGACGGAAGAGACCGGTGACTCGGGTTAGGTTAGCCTTACCAACATGAGCGTCCGGACGGAGGAGCGGCCGACCGCCACCGCGCGCCCGGTCCGCTCCGGGTCGGTGGCGGGCATCGTCGTCCTGGTCCTCGCGCTGGTCGCCGCGGGCGTGCTCAGCCTGGCCGTCGGCAGTCGCTCGATCCCCTTCACGACCGTCCTCGACGTGCTCCTGCACCCGGACGGCACCGACGTCTCCACCATCGTGCACGGCCTGCGCCTGCCGCGCACGGTGCTCTGCCTGAGCGTCGGTGTCTGCCTGGGCGTCGCCGGCGCCCTGATGCAGGGCCACACCCGGAACCCGCTCGCCGAGCCGGGCCTGCTCGGGGTCTCGGTCGGGGCCGCGTTCGCCGTCGTCGTCGGCATCTACCTGTTCGGCGTGACGTCGATGAGCGGCTACGTGTGGTTCTCGCTCATCGGTGCCGGCCTCGCCTCGGTCGCGGTGTTCGCCATCGGCTCGACCCGGGGCGGCCCGGACCCGGTCTCCCTCGTCCTCGCCGGCACCGCCGTGTCGGCGCTGCTGATCTCGCTCACGCAGGCGATCGTGCTGCGCGACATGAACGTGCTCGACGAGTACCGCTTCTGGGTCGTCGGCTCCGCGTCCGGGCGGGACCTGGGCGTCTTCTGGCAGGTGCTGCCGTTCATGCTCGCCGGACTGGTGCTCGCCGCGGTCAACGTCCCGGGACTCAACCTGCTCCAGCTCGGCGACGACGTCGCCCGGTCGCTGGGGGTGCACCCGACCCGGCACAAGATCGTCGGCGTCGCCGCCGTGATGCTGCTGGCCGGGGCGGCCACGGCCGCCTGCGGTCCGATCGCGTTCCTCGGCCTCGTCGTGCCGCACGCGGCCCGACTGCTCTGCGGCGTGGACTACCGCTGGGTGGTGCCGTACGCCGCGTTGCTGGGCGGGCTGGTGCTGGTCCTCTGCGACGTGCTCGGCCGGGTGATCGCCCGCCCCGGCGAGGTGCAGGTCGGGATCGTGATGGCCATGGTCGGCGGGCCGGTCTTCGTGGTGCTGGTCCGGCGCTCGCGGATGGTGCGGATCTGATGGCCTCCACGACCCTCTCCGCTCCCCTGCGGCTCGGCACGGCGTCGTGGCTGGTGCCGCTGCGCGCGGTCGGGGCCACGTCGGTCGGCTTCGGGGTGCTGTGCGTGCTGGCCGTCCTCGACCTCGCGCTCGGGGACTTCGAGATCCCCGTCGCCGACGTGCTGCGCACCCTCGCCGGGGGTGGCGACGCCGGCCAGCAGTTCATCGTCATGGAGCTGCGGCTGCCGCAGACGCTGGTGGCCGTGCTGGTGGGCGCCGCCCTCGGGCTCGCCGGGGCGCTCACCCAGACCTTCGCCCGCAACCCGCTGGCCAGTCCCGACATCCTCGGCGTCACCGAGGGCGCCGCCGTGGGTGCCGTGGCCGTGATCGTGATGTCCGGGGCCAGCGGCTACGGCGGCGGCCTGGTCTCCGGCTCGCTGGCGTCGATGGGGGTGCCGGTCGCCGCGTTCCTCGGCGGGCTCCTCACGGCGACCGCGCTCTACGTGCTGTCCTGGCGGCGCGGCATCGACGACCGACGACTGATCCTGATCGGCATCGGCCTCAGCGCGTCCCTCGCCGCGGTCACCTCGTGGCTGCTGGTCCGGGCCCGGATCGAGGACGCCGCCAGCGCCCAGGTCTGGCTCAACGGGTCCCTCAACGCCCGCGGCTGGGAGCACGCCACCCCGCTGATGTGGACCCTGGCCGTGCTGGTGCCGGTCTCGCTCCTCCTGGTGCGGCACCTCAACGCCCTCCAGCTCGGCGACGACGCCGCCCGCGCGCTCGGCGTCCGCCTGCAGACCACGCAGCTGCTGGTCCTGGTCGCGGCCGTCGGGCTCGCGTCGGTGGCGGTCGCGGCCGTCGGCCCCCTCGCGTTCGTGGCCTTCGTGGTCCCGCAGATCGCCCTGCGCCTCACCGGCGGCTCCCGCCCGCCGATGCTGGCCTCGATGGTCTTCGGCGGCTGTCTGGTCGTCGGCGCCGACCTGGTCACCCGGGTGCTGCTCCCCTTCGCCATCCCCGCCGGGCTGGTCACGTCGGCGATCGGCGCGCCGTACCTGATCTGGCTGCTGGTCCGCACCAACCGGAAGGCCTCCGCATGAGCACCCCACCACCTGCTCGCTCGCTCCACGTCGGGGACCCCGCATGAACCCCTCCCGCCTCCAGGCGTCACGCCTCACCGTCGGGTACGGCGGCGCGCCGGTCGTGCGCGACCTCGACCTGGCCATCCCCGACGGCCAGGTCACCACCGTGATCGGGCCCAACGGGTGCGGCAAGTCCACGATGCTGCGCACGATGGCCCGGCTGCTGACGCCGTCGTCGGGCACCGTCGTCCTGGACGGCGAGCCCATCACCTCGATCCCGACCCGCGAGATCGCGACCCGCCTCGCGCTGCTCCCCCAGAGCCCCATCGCCCCCGACGGGCTCCTGGTCCGCGACCTGGTCGGCCGCGGGCGGCACCCCCACCAGCGCTGGTTCCGGCAGTGGTCCCGGGAGGACGAGCGGATCGTCGCCGCCGCCCTCGAGATGACCGACGTCGCCGACCTCGCCGACCGGCCGCTCGACCAGCTGTCCGGCGGGCAGCGGCAGCGCGCCTGGATCGCCATGACCCTGGCCCAGGACACCGACCTGATGCTCCTCGACGAGCCGACGACCTTCCTCGACCTCGCGCACCAGGTGGAGGTGCTCGACCTCGTCGCCCGCCTCAACCGCGAGCGCGGCCGCACCGTCGCGCTGGTGCTGCACGACCTCAACCTGGCGGCGCGCTACAGCGACCTCATCGTCGTCATGAAGGACGGCGTGATCGTCGAGCGGGGGACGCCCGCCGAGGTCTTCACCACGACGATGCTCCGCTCGGTGTTCGGCCTGGAGGCCGACATCCTCGCCGACCCCCGGACCGGACTCCCGATCGTGGTCCCCACGTCGTGCGCGGGGTCCGTTCCTCAGTCGTTGACGACCGGCGGCACCGTGCCCGGGTCGCCGTCGACGGCCGCGGCGAGCTGAGGCACGTAGCGCTCCAGCACGTAGGGGATGCTCAGCGGCGTCACGAAGCTGTGCGCCACGTAGTACGCGCCGTTGGCGTCGCTGATGTCGAACCAGCGGCCCTCCTCGGCGGTCGTCGTCTTGTCGAACACGTCCTTGACCGCCTGGTCGGCCTCGAGGTCGAGCCAGACCGCGACGTCGACCTCCTCGAGGTCGGCGGTCCGCTCCGCGCTGATGGAGGCGCCGAACTCGCCGTCGTCCCCGGCGAGGATCTCCGGGAACGTGAAGCCGAGGTCCACGAGCATCCGCGACCGCGGGTCCTCCGGGCCGTAGACGAACAGCCCCTCGTAGGGCGTGACCACGGCCGCGCGTGCGGCCCTCGAACTCGGGGTGGTCGGCCGCGGCCTGGGCGATCTGCGCCTTGACGTCGTCGATGATGGTCTGCATCTGCTCGGGCTGTCCGACCGCGGTCCCGATCCGCAGCGCCGCCTCGTCCCACGGGGTGCCGTAGTCGGCGTAGTCGCCGGACTGGGCCACCGTCGGGGCGAGCTGCGAGAGCAGCTCGTACTCCTTCTCGGTCATCCCGGAGTACTGGCCGATGATCAGGTCCGGGGCGAGGGCCGCGATCTTCTCGATCTGGATGCCGTTGGTGTCCTCGAGCACCTCGGGGAGCGCCGCGTCGCCGAGCGCGTCGGTCGCCCACGGGAAGATGTACCCGGGGGCTTCGCCGAACCACTTGGTCACCGCGACCGGCACGATGCCCAGCGCCAGCAGGGCGTCCTGGTCGGTCAGTCCGACGGAG
This sequence comes from uncultured Actinomycetota bacterium, assembly GCA_963713255.1. Classification (GTDB taxonomy): domain Bacteria; phylum Actinomycetota; class Actinomycetes; order Propionibacteriales; family Nocardioidaceae; genus Nocardioides. The sequence goes on along the minus strand of CAVQLC010000009.1, from coordinate 166,208 downwards.
ACGACCCGGGTGGGGGCCGCGGTGACCTCGGTCTCGCCGTACTTGTGCTTGATCGTGGCCGGGAAGGCCGACTCCTCGGCGGGGCTGCTGCCGGCGTCGGTCGCCGTGGTGCCCGGCGCGGCGTCGTCACCGCAGGCGCTCAACAGGCCGGCGACGGCCATCACGGACAGTCCCGAGAGGAAGGTACGACGGGTCGGGCTCATGGGTGGGTCTCCTGGCTGGGTGGTGGTGGTCAGGACGGGAACGCTCGCGGGGCGGTGCCCGTCGAGGCGGCTTCGAGGAGCGGCGTGAGCTCCTCGAGGACGTAGGTGTGGCTCAGCGGCGTGTCGAAGTAGATGGCGCCGGCGAGCGTCTCGTCGGTGTAGACGGCGCGGCCCTCGGTCACGGCGGGCAGGCTGCCGACGGTCGCGAAGGCCTGGAGCTCGTCGAACATCTCCTCGCTCTCGGTGGCGAAGACGACCACGTCGGCCTCGAGGAGGTCGACGTTCTCCCCCGAGATCAGCGCCTGGCTGCCCGAGTCCGGCGCGTACTCCTCCAGCCCCGGGGTGATCGAGAAGCCGAGGTCGGTGAGGAAGTCGGTGCTGAGCCCGTCGGGGTAGACGTAGAGCTGGCCGTCGTAGGGGCCGCCCTGCGAGAACGTCGCGGTCAGGTCCCCCCACTCGGGGTGCTCCGCGGCGAGGGCGGCGTACCGGTCCATGACGCCGTCGACGAGCGCCTGGCCGTCGGCCTCGCGGCCGAGCGCCCGGGCGATCTGGAGGGTCTGGTCGGACCAGGAGGAGAAGTACTGGGTCGAGCCCTCGACACTCGTGACGGTCGGCGCGATGCCCGAGAGCAGCTCGTAGTCCTTCTCGGTGAGGCCCGCGTTCGTGCCGACGATCAGGTCGGGCTCGAGGGCCGCCACGGCCTCGAAGTCGATGCCGTCCGCGGCACTGAGCACCTCGGGCTCCGCACCGCCGAGCTCCTCGAGCAGCGGCTCGGCCCACGGCCACATCGCCCCGGGCTGCTCGCCGTACCACTCCGTGGTGGCCACGGGGACCACCCCGAGCTCGAGCAGCACGTCCTGCTCGGTGAGGCCGACGCTGACGACCCGCTCGGGCTCGGCCGGGACGGTGGTGGTGCCGAACTTGTGCTCCACGGTGGCCGGGAACTGCCCGCCGCCCTCCGCGGCGGTCGGGGTGGCCGTCGTCTCGGAGTCCGCGGCGGTGGGTGCGTCGTCGGCACCGCAGGCGACCAGGACGAAGGGCGCCAGGAGCGCGAGGACGAGCGGGGAGGGACGTCGCACGAGGACCGCCTTACTTATTAGGTAAGGCTTACCTTAGCGATCCTTCCCGGCCGGTCGCCAGCCGCCCCCTCAGCAGACCCGGTGCAGCCACCCGAACGTGTCGTCGGCCCGGCCGTACTGCAGGTCGACGAGCGCCCGGCGGAGCTGCATCGTCACCGGTCCGGCGTCGGCCACGTCGGGCGTGGCGCCCCCGGCCCACCGCAGCGAGCCGACCGGGGTGACCACCGCCGCGGTGCCGCAGGCGAACACCTCGGTGATCGCCCCGCTCGTGACGCCCTCGCGCCACTCGTCGATGGAGAACTTCCGCTCCTCGACCTGGTGGCCGAGCTTGCCGGCGAGGTCGATCACGCTGGCGCGGGTGATGCCCTCGAGGATGGTGCCGGTCGCCGGGGTGACGATGTGGCCGTCGGCGTGCACGAAGTACATGTTCATGCCGCCGAGCTCCTCGACGTACCTGCCCTCCTGCGCGTCGAGGAAGACCACCTGGTCGCAGCCGTGCGCGGTGGCCTCCTGCTGGGCCACCAGCGAGCTGGCGTAGTTGCCGCCGGTCTTCGCGGCGCCCATCCCGCCGCGGCCCGCCCGGGTGTACTCGGTGGTGAGCCAGAGGGTCACCGGCTTCACCCCGCCCTTGAAGTAGGCGCCGGCGGGGCTCGCGATCACCATGAAGGTGACGTGCTGCGCGGGCCGGACGCCGAGGAACACCTCGGTGGCGATCATGAACGGCCGGATGTAGAGGCTCTTCTCCCCCGCGGCGTCGGGCACCCAGCGCTGGTCGGCGGTGACCAGCGCATCGACGGCGGCGACGAAGTCCTCCTCGGGCAGCTCGGGGAACGCGAGCCGCTTGCTGGAGCGGACCATCCGCTGGGCGTTGGCCTCGGGACGGAACGTCCACACCGAGCCGTCCTCGTGGCGGTAGGCCTTCATCCCCTCGAAGGTCTCCTGCGCGTAGTGCAGGACGGCGGTGGCGGGATCGAGCGTGAGCGGGCCGTACGGCGTGATGCGCGCGTCGTGCCAGCCCTTCTCCGGGGTCCACTCCACGGTGAACATGTGGTCGGTGAAGTGCGTGCCGAAGCCGGGGTTCGCGAAGATCTCCGCGAGCCGCTCGTCGCTCACCGGGCTGGTCGTCAGGGTGGTGCTGATCTGCATGTACGGCACGGTAGCCGACCTCTCTGGGGACGCGTCAGGGTGCGGGGCTGCGGACGCGCCACGACGATCCGGTCAGGCGAGGCGGGACGCGATGGCGTCGCCGACCTCGGCGGTACGCCGCGGCGCGCCGGGTACTCGCGCGGCCAGGTCGGCGAGCACGGCGCGCTCGACCCGGGCGGCGGCCTCGGCGTGGCCGAGGTGGTCGAGCAGCAGCGAGACCGAGAGGATCGCGGCCGTCGGGTCCGCCTTCTGCTGCCCGGCGATGTCGGGCGCCGAGCCGTGCACCGGCTCGAACATCGAGGGCGCGGTCCGGTCCGGGTTGATGTTCCCGGACGCGGCCAGCCCGATGCCACCGGTGATGGCGGCGGCGAGGTCGGTGAGGATGTCGCCGAAGAGGTTGTCGGTGACGATCACGTCGAAGCGCGCGGGATCGGTGCTGAGGAAGATGGTCGCCGCGTCGACGTGGAGGTAGTCCACGGTGACGTCCGGGAACTCCGGCGCCACCTCGCCGACGATCCGGGACCAGACGGCCCCGGCGTGGACGAGCACGTTGGTCTTGTGGACCAGGGTGAGCTTCTTGCGGGGTCGCCGCTGGGCGCGGGCGAACGCGTCGCGGACCACCCGCTCGACGCCGTACGCGGTGTTGACGCTGACCTCCGTGGCCACCTCGGCCGGCGTGCCGACCCGCAGCGCACCGCCGTTGCCGGTGTAGGGGCCCTCGGTGCCCTCGCGGACGACGACGAAGTCGACGTCGCCCCGGGCGAGCACGTGGTCGGCGAGCGGCGTGGTGACGCCCGGGAAGATCCGCGACGGACGGAGGTTGACGTAGTGGTCGAGCTCGAAGCGGAGCCGCAGCAGCAGCCCGCGCTCGAGGATCCCGGCCGGCAGCTTCGGGTCACCGGGGCGGCCCCCGACCGCACCGAGCACGATCGCGTCGTGCCCGCGGATCTCCTCCAGCACCGAGTCCGGGAGCACCTCGCCGGTGGCGAGGTACCGCTCGGCGCCGAGGTCGTAGCGGGTCGCCTCGAACTTCACCGGGGCCACCGCCTCGAGGACCTTGAGGGCCTCGGCGACGACCTCGGGCCCGATCCCGTCCCCGGGGACGACGGCGAGCGTGGGGGCGGCTGCGCTGGTTGCGGTCACGGTCGAGAAGGCTAGTTGTCGTCGGGGCGCTGGCCGCCGTTGTCCCGCAGGTCGATCGCGGCCTGGACCGCCTCGTTGCTGCGGGGGTTCTCGGGGTTGTGCTGCGCGGGTCCCCAGTCGGGGTACATGTCGTACATCGTCTCTGCTCCTGGAAAGGGTGATCGGTCGGTGAGGGTGCAGCGGCCGAAGACCCCGCGACCGGACCAGACGGTCACGGGTCACGTGCAGGGATCTGAGGAGACTCAGGGAGGCGGGTCACGCGGGATTCTGAGCGTCCGCCGCGGGCGTCTTCAGCAGGTGCAAGGCCCGTCCCACGCCGAACGCCGCGGCGAGGTGGCCTTGCTGTCAGGCCCCGCCGCGGCAGTCGATGAGTACGAACACGCTCCGCATGATGAGAAGACCGTACGCCGCGGAAATCGTCGTCGCACGCGGTTTTGGGCAACCGTTCAGGATGTGAGACCGGCTGCCCACCATGAAAGACTCGATGAACCATGAGCGCCCCTCCCGAACTCCCCGAGGTCGTGTCCCGCGCGTTCGACGTCTCCCGCCGGGCCGGGTACGTGTCGTTCTGCCGCAACGAGACCGGTCGGCTGCTGGCCACCCTGGCCGCCACCCGCTCGGGCACGCTGGCGGAGTTCGGCACCGGCTGCGGGGTCGGCACCGCGTGGCTCCGCTCGGGGATCCGCAACGGGGCGCAGATCCTGACCGCGGAGAAGGACGCGAAGCTGGCCGGCGCCGCCGCCGAGATCTTCGTCGACGACGCCCAGGTCGAGGTGCTCGCCGCGGACTGGTCGACCTTGAGCGACAAGGGACCGTTCTCCCTGTTGTTCCTGGACTCCGGTGACCCCGAGAGCGTCCGGGTCGACGCGATCGCGGACCTCGTCGAGCCCGGTGGCCTGGTCGTGCTCGACGACTTCACGCCGTGCGAGTCCTGGCCGCCGATCTCCTACCAGCGCGTGGACACGCTCCGCGAGGAGTGGCTGACCGACGAGCGCTTCACCGCCGTCGAGGTGATGATCGCCCCCGACGCGTCCGCGGTCATCGCGACCCGGCGCTGACCTCGTCCGCCACCGGCGGGTCCAGCGACACCCGCAGCCACGGCAGCATCGCCTGGGTGAGCGGCCCGATGGCGAGCGCGAAGAGCACCGTCCCGAGCCCGAGCACCCCGCCGAGGGCGAGCCCGAGGAGCACCACGCCCACCTCGAGGCCGGTGCGCACCAGTCGCAGCGACCAGCCGGTGCGGCGGGCCAGCCCCGTCATCAGGCCGTCGCGCGGCCCGCGGCCGAGCTGGGCCCCGATGTAGAGCGCGGTGGCGAAGCCGCAGAGCACCACGCCACCGACCGTCAACGCCACCCGGGAGACCATCGCGTCGGGGTGGTGGTCGAGCACCCGCAGCGTGAGGTCGGCCGCGGAGCCGATGAGCACGGCGTTCAGCACGGTCCCGATGCCGGGCGTCTCGCGCAGCGGGATCCAGGCGATCAGCACCACGAAGCTCATCGCGATCACCGCCTGGCCGAGGGTCAGCGGCACGAACCTGATCAGTCCCGAGTGCAGGACGTCCCACGGCGCGAGCCCGAGGTCGCCGCGGACCATCATCGCCAGCGAGACGCCGTACAGCACGAGGCCCACGACGAGCTGCGGGAGCCGGCGACCGAGCCGGCCGGCGCGCAGCTGGGCGACCGGCCCGAGGTCGGTGAGGGCGAGGCGCGGCGTGAGAGTGCTGGACACCCCTCAAGGATGGCGTCGATTGGCTATGGGATAAATAGCCAATCGTGCGATAGTGGCCCTATGCCGACCATCATCGGAGCCAGTCGCATAGCCACTCTCCTCGGCGACTTCGACCGCTCCCCCGCCTACGCCGGCCTGGCCGAGGCGCTGCGGTTGCTCATCGCCGACGGCCGGATCCCCTACGACGCCCGCCTGCCGAGCGAGCGCGACCTGACCGGGGCGCTCGCGGTCTCCCGCACCACGGTGACCCGCGCCTACGCGGCCCTGGTGGACGCGGGGTACGCCGCGTCGCGCCGCGGCGCCGGCACGTTCGCGACGCTCCCCGGTGGTCGGGCCCGCACCCACGACCGGGCGCTGCTCCCGCGGGCGGGGGACGAGGACGCCATCGACCTCAACTGCGCGGCCCCGCAGTCACCGCCCGGGCTGGCCCAGGCGTACGCCGCCGCGGTGGACGACCTGCCGGCCTACTTCTCCGGGCACGGCTACTACCCCGCCGGGCTGCCGCCGCTCCAGCAGGCGATCGCGGCGACGTACGACGCCCGGGGGCTGCCGACCGACCCCGGCCAGATCATGGTGACCGCGGGCGCGCTGAGCGCCGTCTCGATCGTGGCGCAGGCCTTCACCGCCCCGGGCCAACGGGTGCAGGTCGAGTCGCCGGTGTACCCCAACGCGACCCAGGCGCTGCGGCACGGGGGCGCCCGGCTGGTGCCCGCGCCGGTCGATCCCGACGGCTGGGACCTCGACGCGGTCGCGGCCGGGCTCCGGCAGAACGCGCCCACGCTGGCCTACCTGATCCCGGACTTCCAGAACCCCACCGGCCACCTGATGACCGACGCCCAGCGCCAGGAGTACGCCGGACACCTGCGCCGGTCGCGGACGATCGCGGTCGTCGACGAGGCGCACCAGGCGCTGGCGCTCGACGACCTGTCGATGCCGCGCCCGTTCGCGTCGTTCGCGCCGGACACCCTCACGCTCGGCAGCGCCAGCAAGAGCTTCTGGGGCGGCCTCCGGCTCGGCTGGATCCGCGCACCGCGCGGCAGCATGGACCGGCTCACCCAGGCCCGGGTCTCCCTGGACCTCGGGGCACCGGTGCTCGAGCAGCTCGTCCTCGCCCGGCTGCTGTCCGACGGCGCGCAGGTCTCGGCCCACCACCGCGACCGCCTCCGCGAGCAGCGGGACCGGCTCGCGACCGCGGTCCGCCGTCGGCTGCCCGACTGGCGGTTCCGCCTTCCCACCGGCGGGCTCGCCCTGTGGTGCGAGCTGCCCGTGGACGCCGCGACGTCCCTGACCGCGGAGGCCGAGCGGCGCGGGGTGATCGTCGCCCCGGGACCGGTCTTCGCCGTGGAGGGCGGGCTGAACAGGTACGTCCGGGTGCCCTGGACGCGCCCGGCCGACGAGCTCGAGCAGGCCGTCGACCGGCTCGCCGAGGCCTGGGCGGTGGTGCGCGACCCCGCGGCCGCCACGCGCGGTCGGACCGCGCGGGTGATGGTGGCCTGAGACGGCCCGAGAGGCCCCGGCCGCGCATGGCGGTCGGGGCCCTCGGATGGTGCGGGTGCTGCTAGTCGGCGCGCGTCACGACGATGTCGACGACGCCGTTGCGGCTGCCCGGCTTGTCACCGCGATGGTCGTGCCGGTCTTGGGCACGTCGACGCTGTACCAGCCCGGCTGGTAGCGGCCCGGGTGGGAGCCCGGTGGCGCCGTGCTCGTCGGAGTTGAACCACCACTGCAACGTGTCGTCGAACACGGGCACGCCGGGCTGGACGCGACGGCACCGTGCCGGTCCGGACGCCGGTCGTTGTGCAGCGTGATCGCCTGCGTCTTCTCGTACCCGAAGGTCGAGTCGTACGACAGGATCCGCGGACGCATCAGCGTGCCGTCCGGCCAGTGCGAGAACTGCGGGTGGGCGTCCACCGGCAGCAGGAATCCCTCGCCGGGGTGGTCGCCCGACGTTGTTGTCGAAGTCGCCCTGCACGTTGTACTCGTCGTTCCAGTACGAGATCAGCAGCGCCGTTCTGGTACGGGTAGGTCTCCACCCAGTCGGGCGGGTGATCGAGGAACCCGAAGTTGTACGCCGTCCGCAACGACGTGTCGTAGCCGTCGTACTGACGGTTCTCCACGATGTAGGCGTTGAAGAAGACTGCTCCTCCGTGCCCGTCGTCGCGGATGAAACCGTCGAGCGTCCACCCCTCGGTCGGCCTGCTCGGCGTCCCCGATCGAGACGCCGTTGATCGGCACGTCGTCGACCAGCACACCGGACTCGGCGACGGCACGGGTCCGTGGAGTACCGGAAGCGGACGGCCGTGTCCCGGCCGGGAGCGTGGCCGTCACCTCGACCCAGGCGCCCTCGCTGGCGTCCCGGTGATGCCGAGCCCGGTCGGGTTGTTGCCGTCCGGGTCGTGGCCCGCGTGGCCAGCGTGGTCGGACAGGTTGGTGTCCACCGGCGTGAAGTCGGTCCCGTCGGACGAGGCCTCGACGTAGGCGTAGTCGTACTCCGTCCTCCGATCGTCGTAGTTGACCTTGCGCCGTCAGCGCGCCGTGCCCGTGACGCCAGTCTTGGTCATCGTGTTCTCGAGGTTGCTGCCCTGGTCGGACCACCACATCCAGTCGCCCTGGCGCCGGGTCGCCGATGGTGTACCGGCACCTCGTTGTCCGGCAGGTTCACCGACCATCGCCTGCTCGCCGTTGGACGTGGCCGGCACGTTGTCGGACAGACGGTGCTGCGCCGTCTCGCCCGGCGTCGACGACGTCGTAGAACGGGCCCTTGTCGCCCTGCGCGTCGAGCCAGCCGAGCTGGAAGAGCTCGACCACGCGCCCATGTCGGTCGGGGCGTCGCCGATGCCGTCGGGGCCGCCGTCGCCGATGTTGGCGCCGGACGACATCAGCGTCCAGAAGGCGGTGTTGTTCTCGGCGCCACCGGTGTTGCCGGAGGTGTCGTAGAGGTCGGGCAGACCGAGGTCGTGGCCGAACTCGTGGGCGAACACGCCGAGGCCGCCGTTCTCGGGCTGGATGGTGTAGTCGCCCACCCAGTACGCCGGTCGGGTTGTTCGGGACCGGGTTGCGCGCCGCTCCCACGCCGAAGGCGCCCCGTTGGAGCCGACGTTGACGCCCGGCAGCCGCCCGGGCCGCCCGCCTGGAGGTTGCGCGTACGAGCGGTGGCTCCAGATCGCGTCGGTGCCGTACGTCGGGTCACCGGCCGCCTCGTCGCCACCCGCGTGCACGATCTGGAAGTGGTCGATGAACCTTGTCCGGCTCGTCGTAGTTGCCGTCGCCGTCGATGTCGTAGCGGTCCTGGATGTCGAAGTCTTGCAGGTAGTCGTTGATCTCGGGTCATCAGCATGCCCGGCGCGAGCGGTCGTTGACCCAGATGGCCATCGCGTCGCGACAGGGCCCAGCGAGTACAGGTGGTGACGGGCGCACGATCGGGTCCGCAGTAGCCGCGGCCGTAGCGCGCCTGGTTGTAGGGCACCTTCACCCACTCGGTGACGTCGCCCGTCGATCGAGTAGCGACCCGAGGACTGGTGCTCGTAGTACTCCTTCATCCGGTTGAAGTACATGTCCTCGTAGTGCGCGCGGTTGTAGTCGGGCTGCCAGAGCGTGGAGTTGTCGACCGAGCGGTCCGGGGCCGGGATCTGGTTGTGCAGCGGGCCGTCGTACTGCTGCGGCGTCCGGGTCGGAGGGGAACTGGCACGGCTGCGTCGGTCGGCGGCTCGACGAGCCTCCTGCGTCGCAGAACGCCGGGTGCCGCAGGTCGCCGAACTCGGCGAGCACCACGAAGACCCGGTCGGTGCCCTCGAGCTCGAGGGGGACGCGCTTGGCCGGGCCGACGCCCTTCGGGTACGGGTTCTTGCCCTCCAGCATGCGCTGCAGAGCGGCGTCACGCTTCTGCCTGGCGCGCTTGGCGAGGTCCTCAGGGCTGCTTCCTGGACGTGCCCGCGGTCCTCGTCGGACCGCGCGGTCGCGGCCTTGGCGACCTTGAGGGCGGCCCGTCCTTGCCTGAGGGCTTCGCGGCAGGCGCGGCGCCGGCGGCTGTGGCCAGGCCCCCTGCCAGCAGTGTCGTGCCGCGGCCAGGATCAGCGCCTGGCGTCGACGTGGGTGGGTGCGATTCACGTGGGTTCCTTGTCTCCGAGGAGCCGTCGGACGGGTCACGCCCGAGCGGCCTGACTGACGGCGGAGACAACGCAGGTCACGCGTCGCGCCCACCGCTGGCATCGTCGGTCGGGCGACCGCGCGCTGACCACAGCCGAGGCGCGGCAAAGCCGGTCATCGTTATCAGACCGTTACCTTCCGATCGGTCAGGAGACCCGACCGGGCACCTCAGCGCAGGTTGACGGCCCGCACGGAGTCGGCCGCGATGGCCTCGCCGATCTCCTCGAGGGTGTCCCCCGGGATGGCGGAGTCGACCGAGAGCGCCACCAGCGCGGAGCCACCCTTGGCGTCCCGGGCGACCTGCATGCCGGCGATGTTCACCGCGGCCTCCCCCAGGATCCGGCCGACGATGCCGACCATGCCCGGACGGTCCTCGTAGCGGAAGAAGGCCAGGTGGTCGGTGGGCTCGATGTCGACGTCGAAGCCGTTCACCTCCACCAGCCGCTCGCGCTGGGCGATCCCGATCAGGGTGCCGCTCACGGAGACCTGGGACCCGTCCGCCAGGGTCCCCCGGATGGTGATCAGGTTGCGGTGGTCCGGGCTCTCGGGATCGGTCACCAGGCGGACCGCGGTGCCCCGCTCCGCCGCCAGCAGCGGCGCGTTGACGTAGGACACCTGCTCCTCGACCACGTCGGCGAAGACCCCCTTGAGGGCGGCCAGCTCGAGCACCTTCACGTCGAACTCCGCGATCTCGCCGCGGACCTCGACGTCGATCTGCTGGGCGACCTCACCCGCCAGGGCGGTGAAGACCCGGCCGAGCCGCTCGGTGAGCGGGATCCCGGGCCGGACCTCCTCGGCGATCACCCCGCCCTGGACGTTGACGGCGTCGGGGACCAGCTCGCCGGCCAGCGCCAGCCGCACGGAGCGGGCGACCGCGATGCCCGCCTTCTCCTGCGCCTCGTCGGTGGAGGCCCCGAGGTGCGGCGTGGCGACGACGTTCTCCAGCTCGAACAGCGGGCTGTCCGTGCACGGCTCCTGGGCGAACACGTCGAGGCCGGCGCCCGCGATCCGGCCGGTCTTGAGGGCGTCGTACAGCGCGTCCTCGTCGACGATGCCGCCGCGCGCGGCGTTGACCAGGACCAGGGACGACTTCGCCCGGGCCAGCTGCTCGGCGCCGATCAGCCCGGCCGTCTCGGGGGTCTTGGGCAGGTGCACCGACATGAAGTCGGCCTCGGCCAGCAGGGTGTCGAGGTCGACGAGCCGGACCCCCATCTGCGCGGCCCGGCCGGCCTGCACGTAGGGGTCGTAGGCGATCACGGTCATGCCGAACGCCGAGAGCCGCTGGGCGACGAGCACCCCGATCCGGCCCAGGCCGACGATGCCCACGGTCTTCTCGTAGAGCTCGATGCCGGTGTACTTCGACCGCTTCCACTCGCCGTTCTTGAGCGCGGCGTGCGCCGGCGACACGTGGCGGGCGGCGGCCAGCATCAGGGCGACCGCGAGCTCGGCGGCGCTGACGATGTTGGACGTGGGGGCGTTGACGACCATGACCCCGGACTGGGTGGCGGCCTTCACGTCGACGTTGTCGAGGCCGACCCCGGCGCGGGCGACCACCTTGAGGCTCCGGCCCGCGGCGAGCGCCTCGGCGTCCACCTTGGTGGCGGAGCGGACCAGGATCGCGTCCACGTCCGTGATCGCGGTGAGCAGCTCGGCGCGGTCGGCGCCGTTGCAGGAACGGATCTCGAAGTCGGGTCCCAGCGCGTCGACGGTGGCGGGGCTCAGCTCTTCGGCGATGAGTACGACGGGCTTGCTCACAGCGGGCATCCTCGATGATGGTCGGAGGGGGACCGGGACGGTCGGCACGACGCTGTGCGGGAGCCAGCCTAACCCCGATCACCGGCGGCCTTCGGCGCGGTCCGAACCCTGGGGCGGGCGTGGCCGGGATTGCCTATTGCCTCCCGGCCCTTTGTGACTAGTCAGGCATGACCCGGACGCACTACCCGGCTGGCCACTTCGCCCAAGGTTTGCCGCTATTGCCCCACGCGACCCACGCGCGTCCCTACTGTCTGACACGCACCTCAGAGGGCCCCCCAGTTGACCCCCCGCAACGCTCGAAGGTCGTGCCGGATGCTTTTCCGCTCCATTGTCCCCGCGCTCGCGCTGGCACTCGCCATTGCAGCGCTCGTCAAGGCGCCAGCCCCCCCGATTGGCGATCTGACCAGCGCGAGCGCGACGGACAAGAAGAGCGGTAGCCGCCTGGTGACGTTCAGGCCGCGGACCATTCCGGTGGCGTCTTCTGAGGTGCCCAACTCCCTGCGTGGCCAGTACTCCTGGCTCGGCAGTGCAGCACAGCCCGGAGGCTGGCCGATCAGCGATGTGTACTACCGGGACCAGGTCCCGTGGGGACGCATCGAGCCGGCCGCCGGGAGCTACGACCTCGCGTGGTTCGACCGCGGTCTCGAGGATGCGGAGCAGCACGGAGGCCGGTTCGGCTTCCGGGTCCTGGCGTACTGCCCAGGCTGCTGGTTCGACGACGCCACACCCCCGTTCGTGCCGCTGCAGCCCGGCACGGACATCCCCGACTGGAACTCCGAGGCATTCCTCGCCGGTTGGGAACGGTTGATGCACGAGCTCGGCAGCCGCTACGACGACGACCCGCGCATGGGGTGGGTTGACGTCGGTGGCTACGGCTCGTACGGGGAGTGGCACGTGTCGTCGGGCCGAGAGATCACCGAGGCGAACGCCGCCCGGGTGGTGAGGGCGGTGCTCGACGCCTTTCCGAGCACCCACGTGGTCATCAACGCGATGACCCCGCGCCTGGTCCTGCAGGCCCTGGAGGCGAGCCCCCGGCTCGGCCTGCGGGTCGACTGCCTCGGTGAGGTCGACATGTTCTCCACGCTGGCCACCAGCGCGGAGATGCAGGAGCGCTGGAGGACCGCGCCGGTGCTCAGCGAGTGGTGCGGCACCTTCACGACCAGCACCACGCTCGGCGCCGAGCAGGTGCGGAAGTACCACATCTCGCAGACCTCGAGCGGCAACCTCAAGGTGCCGTACGCGCAGATGACCCCCGCGCAGCGGTCCGGCTTCGAGGCAGCGGCCCGCGCCGCGGGCTACCGCTACGAGGTCCGCGGCGTCACGGTGCCGAAGCGGGTGGACCGCGACGCCAAGCTGACGGTCCTGTCCCGCTGGCGCAACGTGGGCTCCGCCCCGACGTACGACGACTGGGACGTCGTGCTGCGGCTGCGGGACAAGGCCGGCGCGCTGGTCGCCACGAAGCGGCTCGACGTCGACCTGGGCGAGGTGCTCCCCGGCCGGAGCACGTTCCGCTCGTCGGTGCGGCTGCCGAAGATGCCGGCCGGGACCTACGCGATGTCGGTGGCCGTCACCGACCCCAGCGGCTACCTGGCCCCGATGAACCTCGCGATCCAGGGACGGAGCGCGGACGGCGACTACCGGGTGGGCCGGCTGCGCGTCACCCGCTGAGCCGAGCGCCCTGGTCGCGGACCAGGTGGAGCAGCGCGTCGCTCCCCGTGTCGATCAGCGCGTAGCGGCGGGCGCCGTCGCGGCCGTGCAGCACGAACACGAACCGCCGCTCGTTGCGGTCCTCCAGCTCCCACCACCCGGTGTCGGCGATCCGCTTCGTCTCGTCGGTGTACGTCGCGTGGTCGAGGTCGTGGTCGTCCACCGGGACCGCGAGCCGGTCGTGCCGGGTGTCCACGGGCAGCCCCCGGGGCACCGCCCACGACCGCAGCACCCCGTCCTCCTCGAGACGCAGGTCGAAGTGGTGGCGCGGTCGGTCGTGCTCGTGGAGGACGAACACGGGCCGCTCCCCCGTCATCGCGACGGCGTCCGCGCGTCGGTGCAGCCACCAGGCCGCGAGCGCGCCGCCGACGGCCCCGCCGAGGTGGCCCTGCCACGAGACCCCGACCGCGCCGGGCAGCACGCCCCACAGGATGCCGCCGTACAGCACGAACACCAGGACCGCGAGGGCGATCTGGCCGGCGCTGCGCGAGAAGAAGCCGCGCAGCAACAGGTAGGTGAGCCACCCGAACACCACCCCGCTGGCGCCGAGCGTCAACGACCCGGGCGGCGACAGGACCCAGACGAACGCCCCGGAGGCGACCACGGAGGCCGCGGTGACGATGACCCAGCTGCGCCACCCGGAGAGCAGCACCAGGAAGCCGAGCACCAGGAACGGCAACGAGTTGGACATCAGGTGCGGCCAGCCGCCGTGCAGCAGCGGGGCGGTGAAGACGTGCCACAGGCCGTCGTCGTCGCGCGCGCGGATGCCGTAGCCGTCCAGGGAGTTGCCGCTGGCCTGGTCGACGACCTCGAGCAGCCACAGCAGCGCCAGGAGACCGGCCATCACCACGAACGCGCCGCCCGCCGTGATGCCGCGGCGCCGGTCGGTGTCGAGGCTGCTCACGACTCCAGTGTCCCGGGCGGGGTCAAGCGAAGAGCGCCTGGCCGACGTACTCCCCCGGCGCGATCCCCGGGGGCACCGCGAAGAGCGCGGACCCGGACACCTTGAGGTACTCGCTCAGGGCGTCCACCTTCGCCATCGCGTTCTGCACCGGGATGAAGTGGGTGCCCGGGTCCTTGACGTAGGCGATGAAGAAGAGCCCGGCGTCGAGGCCGCCGAGCGCGTCGCTGCCGTCGACGAAGTTGTAGCCGCGGCGCAGCATCCGGGCACCGCCGTGCGCGTCGGGTCCGACGACCCGGATGTGGGCGTCGACGGGGACCAGCGGCCCGTCGCGGCCCTGCATCGCGAGGTCGACGGGCGTGTGCTCGTCACCACCGGACAGCGGGGCGCCGCTGGCCTTGGTCCGCCCGACGAACAGCTCCTGGTCGCCGAGCGGCTGCCGGTCCCACACCTCGATGGTCATGTTGATCCGCCGCGCGACCAGGTAGGAGCCCCCGGACAGCCAGCCACCCGGACCGCTGTCGGCCGGGACCCACACGTGGTCGTCGAGGGCCGCGGCCTCCTCGACCTTGACGTTGGCCGTCCCGTCCTTGAAGCCGAACAGGTTGCGCGGCGTCTCCTGGGTGGTCGAGGTGCTGGAGGTGCGGCCGAAGCCGAGCTGCGACCACCGCACCGCGACGGTGCCGAAGCCGATCCGGGCGAGGTTGCGGATGGCGTGCACGGCCACCTGCGGATCGTCGGCACAGGCCTGGATGCAGAGGTCGCCGCCGGACCGCGCCGGGTCGAGCGCGTCGGCCGGGAAGTGCGGCAGCGGCTGCAGCGCCTCGGGCTGCCGGTCGGCCAGGCCGAACCGGTCCACCCCGTCGGCGTCGCGGAACAGCGTGGGTCCGAAGCCGAAGGTGAGGGTGAGCCGGGACGGCGGCAGCCCGATCGCCTCGCCGGTGTCGTCCGGCGGCAGGTCGAGGGAGCCCTGGGTGGCGCCGATCGGCCCGGCGTCGGCGCCGCGCACCAGCCGCTCGGCGGCGTCGGTCCACGCGACCAGCAGCGCCACCAGCTCGTCTCGCGACTCGGTCGTGACGTCGAAGGCGGCGAAGTGCAGACGGTCCTGGACGGGCGTGGTGATGCCCGCCTGACGCTCGCCGTGGAAGGCGTACGCCGCGGGGCCGGTCGCGTCGTCCTCCGGGTCGGTGAGACGGCCGGTGACGAAGCCGCCGGCCGCCGCCCCCGCCAGCCCGGCGGCCGCAGCGGCCCCGCCGCCGAGCAGCCGGCGGCGGGACAGGGGCAGCTGGCCGGTCAGCCGAGCACCGCCGCGGTCAGCTGCGAGAGCGGCTCGGAGAGCGCGTTGACGGCATCGGCCAGGTCCTTGACCTCGTCGGGCGTCAGGTCGTCGTACAGGGTGAAGCCCTCGCCCTGCCGCTGCGCGTCGAGCAGCACCTGGAGGGCCGCGAACCGGGCGGTCAGCTCCTCGGCGAGCTCCGGGTCCTTGGTCTCGAGGATCGGCTCGACGCCCTCGAAGCCGACGCGGGCACCGTCGACGTTGGCCTGGAAGTCCCAGAGGTCGGTCCGCGACCAGTACTCCTCCTCGCCGGTGACCTTGCCGGTCGCGACCTCCTCGAGCAGGCCCCGCGACCCGTTGGCGATCTGGTCGATGGTGAAGGTGAGCTCCTGGATGCGGCCGTCGAGGACCTCGGTGTCGGCGAGCAGCATCTCGGCGTACTCGGTGCGCTGGGCGTCGGTCAGCGGCTCGTAGTCGGCCTCGGCCCGGGCCGGCCAGAGGTCCTTCTCGATCAGGTGCCAGCCGCTCCACTTCTGGCCGGGCTCGAGGTCCGCCTCACGAGCGTCCATCCGCGGGTCGAGGTCACCGAAGGACTCCGCCACGGTCTCGATCCGCTCCCAGTGCACGCGGGCGTCGGGGTAGAGGGCGCGGGCCTCGTCGTCGTCGCCGGCGGTGTAGAGCGCGACGAACTTCTGGGTCTTGGTGAGCAGCTGGGCGGACTGGTCCTCGACGTAGGCCTTGTAGTTGTCCTGCGCCTGGGTCACCACCGCCGGGTCGTCGGCGTCGATGGTGACGGCCTCGTCGGACTCGGTGACGGTGAAGTCCTGGCGGATGCCGTCGCCCTTCATCCCCGGCTTGCACGCGGTCTGGTAGCTGCCAGCCGGGGCGCTCACGACCAGCGGACGGCTGAGGTTCGGCCCGATGTTCTCGACCTCGCCGACGATGCGCAGGCCGTCCTCGCCGAGCAGGTAGAACTCGGTCACCTGGGTCCCGGTGTTGGTGACCTCGAAGGTCAGCGTGCCCGCGGCGGCCTCCGCGCCGGAGATCTCACAGGCGTCGTCGGAGGAGGTGACCGTGATGGTGCGGTCGTCGGCGGCGGCGTCGCCGGACCCGCCGGAGCCGGCGTTCTCCGTGCAGGCGGCCAGGACGGGCAGCGCCAGCAGCAGGGCGATGGTGGAGGTGAGGCGAGGGATGCGCATGGTCTTCTCTCGGTCAGGCGGTGGGGACGGGGCTGGGCTTGGTCGCGGGGCGCTTGGGCCGGTTCCGCATCTGGTAGAGGTAGATCGTCATCACCGGGACGAGGTACAGCAGCCAGGCGGCCGCCTCGAGACGGGTGGTCTGCGGCGAGAAGTTGAAGACGCCCTTGAGCAGCGCGCCGTACCAGGAGTTGGGGTCGATGGTGTCGGAGACGTCGAAGAGCAGGTTGTTCAGGCCGGGCAGGAAGCCGGCCTCCTGGAGGTCGTGGACGCCGTACGCCAGGACGCCGGCCGCGATCACGATGAGGAAGCCGCCGGTCCAGGTGAAGAACGTGCTCAGGTTGACCGAGACCGCGCCCTTGTAGATGAGGACGCCGAGCACCACCGCCGTGAGCAGGCCGAGGGCCGCTCCCAGGAGCGGCTCCCAGGTGGGCGTGACGGCGCCGACCGCGTCGCGGGTGGCGGCGTTGGTGGCCGCCCACAGGAACAGGGCGGTCTCCAGGCCCTCGCGGCCGACGGCGAGCACGGCGACGATCACCAGCGACCAGCGACCGCCGTCGGCGGCCCGGTCGACCGCACCGCGCAGCTCGCCGCCGAGCCCGCGGGCCGCCCGGGCCATCCAGAAGATCATCCAGGTCACGAAGCCGACCGCGACGATCGACAGCAGTCCCCCGATCAGCTCCTGGGCCTCGAAGGTGAGCCCGCGCGGGCCGTAGGTCAGCGCCGCCCCGAAGGCGAGGCTGACCGCGACGGCGACCCCGACCCCGGCCCAGATCCGGGGCAGCAGGTGGGTGCGCTCGGTCTTCACCAGGTAGGCCACCAGGATGCTCACGACGAGCGCGGCCTCGAGCCCCTCGCGGAGCCCGATCAGGTAGTTGGCGAACACCCGCCGAGCCTACGCCATGTGCTTAGGCGTGCCTAACCTAACCCTGCCTCGAGACGGGGGGGCGGCTGCGCGGGCGGCGCCAGACCTCAGCGGGTGGCGGTGCCCTCCACGTAGTCGGAGTCGTGGCTCTTGACCCACGCCATCAGCTTGCGCAGCTCGCGGCCGGTGCCCTCGATCGGGTGCTGCTCGCCCTCGGCGCGGAGTCGCGTGAACTCCGGGCCACCGGCGTCCTGGTCGTCGATGAAGCGCTGCGCGAACGATCCGTTCTTGATGTCCTCCAGCACCGCGACCATGTTCGCCTTCACGTCGGGGGTGATGACCCGCGGGCCCGACACGTAGTCGCCGTACTCCGCGGTGTCGGAGACCGACCAGCGCTGCTTGGCGATGCCGCCCTCGTACATCAGGTCGACGATGAGCTTGAGCTCGTGGAGGCACTCGAAGTAGGCGACCTCGGGCTGGTAGCCGGCCTCGGTCAGGACCTCGAAGCCGTACTGCACGAGCTTGCTCGCGCCACCGCACAGCACCGCCTGCTCACCGAAGAGGTCGGTCTCGGTCTCCTCGGTGAAGGTGGTCTTGATGCCGCCGGCCCGCAGGCCGCCGATCGCCTTGGCGTAGGAGAGGGCGAGCGGCCAGGTGCTGCCCGACTCGTCCTTCTCGACCGCGACCAGGACGGGCACGCCGCGACCGTCGACGTACTCCCGGCGGACCAGGTGCCCGGGACCCTTGGGGGCGACCATGAACACGTCGACGCCCTCGGGCGGGGTGATGTAGCCGAAGCGGATGTTGAAGCCGTGCCCGAAGACCAGGGTGTCCCCCGCGGCGATGTTGGGCTCCACGTCGTTCTTGTAGAGCTCGCGCTGCTTGTGGTCGGGCGCCAGGATGACGATCACGTCCGCCTCCTCGACCGCCTCGGCCGGCGTGAGCACCCGCAGCCCCTCGGCCTCGGCCTTGGCCCGCGACTTCGACCCCTCGGGGAGTCCGATGCGGACGTCGACGCCCGAGTCGCGCAGCGACAGCGAGTGGGCGTGGCCCTGGCTGCCGTAGCCGAGCACCGCGACGTTCTTGCCCTGGATCAGGGCGAGGTCGGCGTCGTCGTCGTAGAACATCTCAGCCACAGTGGGCTCTCCTTCTGGTGGTGGGACCTCAGCCGTTGACGGCGGGGGGTGGGACGGGGATCGGGACCGGGCGCGGGGTGCGCTCGGAGATGGAGCGGGTGCCGCGGCCGATGGCGACCACGCCCGACTGCACCAGCTCGCGGATGCCGAAGGGCTCGAGGACGGCCAGGAAGTCGCCCAGCTTGTCGGAGTTGCCGGTCACCTCGATGGTGATCGCGTCGGGCGCGACGTCGACCACCTTGGCCCGGAACAGGTTCACGGCGTCCAGCACGGCGCCCCGGCTGCTCACGTCGGCCTTGACCTTCACCAGGAGCAGCTCCCGGTTGATCGAGCCGGGGCCGTCGAGCTCGACGATCTTGATCACCTCGACCAGCTTGTTGAGCTGCTTGGTGACCTGCTCCAGCGGCGACTCCTCGACGTTCACCACGATCGTCATCCGGGAGATGTCGGGGTGCTCGGTCGGCCCGACCGCGAGGGAGTCGATGTTGAAGCCGCGCCGCGAGAACAGTCCCGCGATCCGGGCCAGGACGCCGGGCTTGTCCTCCACGAGGACGCTCAGGGTGTGCGTGCTCATTCTTCTTCCTGGTTCGCTTGCAGTTCGCGCGCATCCGCACACGTCGGCTTCGTGCGCGTGACCGCCGCGCGCTCTCGCTGCACTCACAAATCGTCCTTCTCGAACTCCGGCGCGAGGTCGCGGGCGTACTTGATCTCGTCGTTGGAGGTCCCCGCGGCGACCATCGGCCAGACCATCGCGTCGCGGTGCACGCGGAAGTCCACCACGACCGGGACGTCGTCGATCTCCATCGCCTTGCGGATCGTGGCGTCCACGTCGGCGGGCGAGTCGCAGGCGAGCCCGACGCAGCCGTAGGCCTCGGCGAGCTTGACGAAGTCCGGGATCCGTCGGTCGGCGCCGGTGTGCAGGTCGGTGTTGCTGTAGCGCTGGTTGTAGAACAGCGTCTGCCACTGGCGGACCATGCCCAGCGACTCGTTGTTGATGATGGCGACCTTGATCGGGATGCCCTCGATGGCGCAGGTGGCCAGCTCCTGGTTGGTCATCTGGAAGCAGCCGTCGCCGTCGATCGCCCAGACGGTGGTGTCGGGGCAGCCGACCTTGGCGCCCATCGCCGCCGGCACCGAGAAGCCCATGGTGCCGAGGCCCCCGGAGTTGATCCAGGTGCGCGGGTTCTCGTAGCCCACGAAGTGCGCGGCCCACATCTGGTGCTGGCCGACCCCGGCGACGTAGATCGCCTCGGGGCCGGCGATCGCACCGAGCCGCTCCATGACCAGCTGGGGGGCGAGGCTGCCGTCGTCGGGGGCGTCGTACCCGAGGGGGTAGCGCTTCTTGACGTCGGCGAGGAAGTCCACCCAGGCCTCGTAGTCACCGGTGGTGCCGGCGTCGGCCTCGGCCTTGAGGGCGACGATCAGGTCGCTGATGACCTCGCGGCAGTCCCCCACGATCGGCACGTCGGTGAAGCGGTTCTTGCCGATCTCCGCCGGGTCGATGTCCGCGTGGATGACCTTGGCGTTGGGCGCGAACGAGTCGAGGTTGCCGGTCACCCGGTCGTCGAAGCGGGCACCCAGCGAGATCATCAGGTCCGAGCGCTGCAGCCCCGCGACCGCCGCCACGGTGCCGTGCATGCCGGGCATGCCGAGGTGCTGCGGGTGGCTGTCGGGGAAGGCCCCGCGGGCCATCAGGGTCGTCACGACCGGGATCCCGGTCAGCTCCGCCAGCACCCTCAGCTCACGCCAGGCCTGGGCGCGGATCACGCCACCGCCGACGTAGAGCACCGGGCGGCGGGACTCGAGGATGAGCCGGGCCGCCTCGCGGATCTGCTTGCTGTGCGGCCGGGTGGTGGGGCGGTAGCCGGGCAGCGACAGCTGCGTCGGCCAGTCGAAGTCGGTCATCGCCTGGAGCGCGGACTTGGCCACGTCGACGAGCACCGGGCCGGGCCGGCCGGTGGAGGCGATGTGGAACGCCTCGGCGACGGTGCGCGGGATCTCGGCGGGGTCGGTGACCAGGAAGTTGTGCTTGGTGATCGGCATCGTGATGCCGCGGATGTCCGCCTCCTGGAAGGCGTCGGTGCCGATCGCGGCCGCGCCGACCTGGCCGGTCACCGCGACCATCGGCACGGAGTCCATGTGGGCGTCGGCGATGGGCGTGACCAGGTTGGTCGCGCCCGGGCCGGAGGTGGCCATGCACACGCCCACGCGACCGGTGGCCGAGGCGTAGCCGGCCGCGGCGTGCCCGGCGCCCTGCTCGTGGCGGACCAGGATGTGCCGGATCTGGGTGGAGTCCATGAGGGGGTCGTAGGCCGGGAGGATGGCGCCGCCGGGGATACCGAAGATGGTGTCGACGCCGGCGTTCTCCAATGACCTGATCAGGCTCTGGGCGCCCGTCATCCGCTCGGGACCGGTGCCCTCCTGCTGCGTCATCTCTGTGTCCTGTTCGGTCGATCTGCGGGGGTGTCGCGCCAACAAAAAACCCCTCGGCCGGAGAGCGGCGAGGGGCGGACGCGTGGGCGCGGACCAGGCGGTCTCAGCTCACGCGTCGCGGGAGTACGAGGATGCTGGTGGGGCGCATGGTCCTACGGTCGCCGCCGGGTCGCACCGGCGTCAACCCAGTGTCCCAGCCGTCCCACCATCTGGTACACCGGTCCCACATCCTGGCTCACTGCGCCGGCATGACCTTCTCCGCCGCGGCTCGCTCGGAGATCGAGCGCGCCATCCGGACGTCGCGCGCGGTGACCCCGCCCGCGTCGTGGCTGGTGAGCCGGACGCCCACCGACGGGTAGGTGAGGGTGAGGTCGGGGTGGTGGTTCTCGGCCTCGGCCAGCTCGCCGATGGCGTTCACGAGCCGCAGCCCGGTCGCGAAGTCGCCGGAGTCGAACGTCGCGGACAGGCTGCCGCCGTCGGCCGCGTCGTACGTCCAGGCGACGAGCTGCTCCTCGGCCACCCGGTCGGCGCTCAGGACTTCCTTGTCATGTCTCATGTCCGGTCAGGGAAGCACGTCCTGGCCGATGTCACCAGGGTTGTAGGCGATCTCCCACCGGAAGCCGTCCGGGTCGACGAAGTAGCCGGTGTAGCCGCCCCACGACCGATCCTGGGCCTCGACGACCGTCTGGGCGCCGGCCACGCGCGCGGTCTCCAGCACCCGGTCGACGCCCTCCTTGGTGGCCAGGTTGTGGGCCAGCGTCACCGGCGGGACACCGCCCCAGGTCGGCGGGCCGCCGATCTCGGCCTCGAACGCGGAGGCGTCCCACAGCGAGAGCACGACCTTGTCGGCGACCTTGAACATCAAGACCTCCCCCGGCACGTGCTCGGCGGGCTCCCAGCCCAGCCCGTCGACGAAGAAGGTGCGGCTCGCGCCGACGTCGCGGACCGCCAGGGTGATGAAGCTGACGCGCTGATCCATGCCTCTCACCCTGCCACGGCGGCGGCGGTGAGGTCCGACAGGGAGGCCCGCTGCCGGCCGTCGTCGTCGAAGTTGGCCGGGTCCAGCCACGCGTCGTACGCCGGCCGCAGGCGCGCGAAGTCGCCGTCGGTCATCGCGAACCACATGGTGTCCCGGTTGCGGCCCTTGTAGACCATCGCCTGGCGGAAGACGCCCTCGTAGGAGAAGCCCAGCCGGCGGGCGGCGACGGCCGACGGCGCGTTCAGGGCGTCGAGCTTCCACTCGTAGCGGCGGTAGCCGAGGTCGTCGAAGACGTGCCGCATGAGCAGCACCATGGCCTCGGTCGCCGCCCGGGTGCGCTGGAGCGAGCGGGCATAGAGGATGCCGCCGACCTCGACCGACCCCTGGGCGGCGTCGGTGCGCATCAACGTCGCCTGTCCGGCCGCCTCGCCGCCGGTGGGGACGACCGCGAAGGTGACCCCGTCGGGCGAGCCGTCGAGCGCGCGGATCCGCGCGGCCATCGCCTCCCGGTCGGCGGGCATCTCGTCGTGCCGGTAGGTCCACAGCGACGCGTCCTCGGGACCGCACAGCGCGGCATGGAGGCCGTCGGCATGCTGCTCGGCCAGGGGTTCCAGCCGGACGGAGGCGCCGACCAGGGTGACCGGCGCCGGTCGGGCCCGCGGCTCCCAGCCCGGCACCGGCGCGCCCACGGGCTGGCCGTGCTCGTTCCTCGGACTCACGTCGGCACCCTAGTGTCAGGTCATGGACTACACCCGCGCGCGCCGCTGGCACCTGGCGACCGCGGTCGTCGTGATCGGCGCGCTGGTCCTCCAGTTCGTCCTGGTCCTGACCGGCGAGGGGGTGCTGCTCGACGCGGAGCGACCCGGGCTCGGGGTCGAGATCGGCCGCTACTTCTCCTACTTCACCATCCAGAGCAACATCCTGGGCGCCATCGGGGTGGCGATGCTGGCGCAGTACCCGTTGCGCGACGGCCGCACCTGGCGCGCGGTGCGACTGGCCGGCGTCGTCGGCCTGGCGGTCACGGCGCTGGTCCACTTCTTCCTGCTGCGCCCGCTGCTGGACCTGGACGGTCTCAGCTACCTGTGCGACAAGCTCCTGCACATGGTGTCCCCGGCGATGATCCTGATCGGGTGGTTCGTCTTCGGGCCGCGACCGCGGGTGACCGCCCGCGAGATCGGCTGGTCGCTCGGCTGGGTCGCGCTCTGGACGGTGTGGACGCTGGTCGTCGGGGCCGTCACCGGCTGGTTCCCCTACCCGTTCATGGACTACGACGAGAAGGGCTGGGGCGCGGTGCTCGTGGCCCTGGTCGGCATCACGGTGCTCTTCGTGGCCTTCTTCCTGGCCGCGGCCAGGTTCGACCGCCGGCTCGCCCCGGCGCCGGTCAGGGCCACCACTGGGTGATCTCGCGACGCGTGTCGTCGACGACGACGCGGGCGTGGGCGCCGTTGACCAGCGGCAGCCAGGGGGCCACGTGGCCGCACTCCACGTCCAGCACCACCGGGACGTCCAGGTCGCCGAGCGCGTCGCGGACCGCCTCGTGCTGGGTCATCGTCTCGGAGGCGGGTGCCTGGGTCCGGCCGATGAGCACCGCGCGGGCGTGCTCGAACCACCCGGCGTACCGCATCGCGTGCAGCAGCCGGCAGATCGTGAAGGCCTCGTCGTCGCTGGCCTCGAGGTAGACGACCAGCCCCTCGTCGGCGTGCTCGCGGCCGAACGCGGCGACGTCGCCGTACGCCGTGCCCGCGAGCGGGCCCGAGCACGTCGATGCAGCCCCCGACCAGCCGCCCGGTGACGTCGATCGGACCGGTGGCGGGGTCGAGCAGCGACCAGTCCCCCGGCGTGTCCAGGTCGAGGACCTCGCGACCCGGCTCCGCGACCCAGTCGTCGAACGCCGCGGAGCGGTGGCGCCCGACGGCGCGCTGGGTCACCGGGCTCGGTCGCGGCGGCGAGGGCGGTCCAGTGCACGAGCCCGTCGGGCACGGCGTACGGCGTGTCCAGGAGGTTGGTGCCGTGCAGGGTGGCCCAGCCGAGCCGGAGCGTCAGCGGCAGCATCCAGGTCGTGGTGTCGCTGTAGCCCACCACCCAGGTCGGGTCCGCCCCGGCGAGCTCGTCCCAGCCGATCCGGTCGAGGAGGTCGATCGAGGTGACCCCGCCCCACGGGGGCACCACGGCCCGGATCGAAGGGTCGGCGAGCATCGTGGTGAGCTCCGCCGCGCGCGCGTCCTTGGGTGCGCTCACGTGGCGTTCGCCGTCCAGGCAGTCGCCCACGACCACGTCGTAGCCGCGGGCGCGCAGCCACGCCACCGCGTGCTCGAGCCGCGGCCACAGGTGCGGCGGGCACTCCGCTGGACGGCGCGGTGACGCCGATCCGGTCGCCGGGACGCAGCGGCGCGGGCAGGAGGACGGACATCTCCTCATTCTGGCCCGGCCGCGTGCCAGAGTGGCGCCATGGCCGCTCCCGTGCGCACCGCGCTCCATGCCGCCGTCGGCGTGCCCCGCCTCTTCGCCGCCGCGCTGCGCGCCGGGTCCGGCCCGGTCGGGGCGACCCAGGTGGTGCTGATCTCCGCCGCGGCGACCCGGGTGGCGGCGAGCCGCGGGCGTGGCGAGCCCGGTCGGCAGAACGCCGTGCGGCACTTCGCGTGGCAGGCGCTGATCACCGCCCGGCTCGGGCTGCCGGTGGCGCAGGCGGTCGCCGAGGCCCAGGAGACCGGGACGCCCAACGCGGCCGACTCCCGGGTGGACCGGCACAACAACGCCGTCGGTCAGGAGTACGGCGCCGCGCACGCCGACGAGCTGGCCGGCGGCTCGGTCAACGCCGCCCTGGGCGTCCTGGCCGGCGTCGCCCTGGAGAAGTGGGCCGCCGACGAGCTGCTCTGGGTCAACGACCGCTGAGCAGGTCGCGGACCTCCGCCAGCCCGACCGCCACCTCGGCGAAGCTGGTCGACAGCGGTGACAGCCCGATCCGCAGGCCCCCGGGGTCGCGGTAGTCCGGGATCACGTCGCGCTCCCACAGGGTCGCCACCACCTCGCGCATCCGCGTGTGGGTGAGGGTCACGTGGCCGCCGCGTCGCGCCGGGTCGCGCGGGGACGACAGGGTCACCCCCAGCGGAGCCAGCTGCTCGTCGGCCAGGGACACGACGTAGGACGTGAGCGCGCGGGACTTCTCGCGCACCGCGGCGATGCCGACCTCGTCGAGGAGGGCGACCATGTCCGCGAGCGCCAGCATGCCCAGCACCGCGGGCGTGCCGGAGATGAAGCGCCGGACGCCGGCGGAGGGCGTGTAGCCCGGGCCCATCAGGAACGGGTCGGCATGCCCCATCCAGCCCTGCACCGGCTGCCGCAGGACGCCCTGGTGCCGGGTCGCGACGTACCCGAACGCGGGGGCGCCCGGCCCGCCGTTGAGGTACTTGTAGGTGCAGCCGACCGCGAGGTCCACGCCCCAGGCGTCGAGGGCGAGCGGCACCGAGCCGACGGAGTGCGAGAGGTCCCAGAGGACCAGGGCGCCGGCGTCGTGCACCATCGCGGTGATCGCCGCGCCGTCGGCGATGAACGCCGATCGGTAGGCGACGTGGCTGAGCACCACCAGGGCGGTGGCCGGGCCGAGGACCTCGCCGAGCCGCTCGACGGTGACGCCCGCCTCGCGCTCCACCTCGACCCACCGGACGGTCAGGCCACGCTCGGCGGCGATCCCCTCGACGACGTACCGGTCGGTCGGGAAGTTGTCGGTGTCGATGACGATCTCGGTGCGGTGCGGGTCGGACGTGACCGCGTGGTCCACGCCGGCCCGGATCAGCTTGTAGAGCAGGACGGTGGTCGAGTCGCCGACGAAGGTCTGGCCGGCGGCGGCGCCGAGGCAGACCCGGCCGATCTCGTCGCCCAGGGTGAGCGGCAGGTCGTACCACCGCTCGTCCCAGCCCCGGATCAGCCGGCCACCCCACTCCTCCCGCACGAAGCTCGCGAGCCGGTCGGCCGTGGCGGCCAGGGGGCGGCCCAGCGAGTTGCCGTCGAAGTAGACGAGCGGGGTGTCGGTCCCCACGAAGCGGTCGCGGTGCCGCGCCAGGGGGTCGGCCGCGTCGAGGGCGGTGGCGTCAACGGTCACGGGCTCTGTCTCCTACTGGAAGCTCACGAACCGCACCGCGGGCCGGATCCGGCGCACCGCCGGCGCCGTCATCCGCGGTCGGTCCTCGTCGTAGAACAGCTTGAACCCCATGGTGAACTGCCGCGGCCGCGCGACCGCGGCGTACGTCGCGAGCTTCTGCGCCGGGGTGCCGAAGCCGTCGACGTGCTGCACCATCGCCAGGCCCTCGCGGCGACGCACCCGGCCGATGTCGGGGACCATCGACGAGCGGAACTGGTGCACGACGAAGAGCTTCTCGGGGAGCCGGTCCGCGGCGGTCAGGTCGGCCAGCCAGGCCGAGGTCCGGTTGACCTCGGCGGCCAGGACCCGGCCGACGACCTGGGCGGGCACCTGGTCGGGTTCCATCCGCCACTCGGGGTCCAGCGCGAGCCCCACGTAGGGGTCCTCCAGCGCCCACTGCCAGCGCTTGGCCACGGTCAGGAAGTCGCTGCGCCCGGGTTGGAGGTCGAGCAGCAGGAGCGCGCCGTGCCGGTGCGCGGCGTCGATGTAGGGCTGCACCCGGCTGTGCAGGATGTCGTGGCTGTAGTCGCCGTCGGGACCCGGGATGGCGTCCGCGACGGTGACGATCAGCTCGAAGACCGGCAGCACCCGCTCGCCCGGTCGGTGGAAGGCCTTCCCGGCCTTGACGATCCGGCGGAAGGCGGTGTCCGGGTCGGTCTCGCCGAGCACCCCGAGGACCCCCGTCCCGGCGGTGCCGTAGTAGGCGGTCAGGAACCGCCGGTGCCCGAAGACGGCCGTCCCGCCGCCCGGCAGCGCCACGGTCCGGGCGACCGCCCGGGCGACCGTCGGTACGTCGTCCTCGGCGACGGCCGCGGTGACCGGGGTGCTCGACCCGACGGCCAGGGCCAGCCCGAGGGCGGACGCGACGACGGCAAGCTTCCCTCGGGCGATCACGCCGGGGAGCCTAACCGGGTGCGCGGCGGGTTCAGGTCGCGACCCGCACCCGCGACCCGCGCAGCTGCGAGGCCATCGCGGCCAGGCCGAGGACGGGTCCGGGCAGCAGGACCCACGCGACCGCGGACCCCAGGGACTCGTACTGGGCGGTGGCGATCCGGATCGACACGGCCGAGATCGCGAACCCGACCGAGTTCTGGATCGCCAGCGCCGAGCCGACCAGGTCCCGCGGGCAGGCCGCCGCCGAGAGCGCGGAGAACTGCGGAGAGTCGGCGACGACCGCGATCCCCCACACCCCGAGCACCACGAGCACGAGCACCGTCGGCCAGTCGTCGGTGAGGGGGTAGAGCAGGCAGACCGTGCCGGACGTGGCGAGCGCCGTCGCCGCGACCCGCGTGCCCCCGACGCGTCGGCTCCACAGCCCGCCGGCGACACACCCGACGGCACCGAGGCCGATCACGGCGAAGGACACCTCGGAGACCCCGACCGGCGAGTCCCGTCCGGTGCCCGCGAGCACCTGGGCCACCAGCAGCGGGACGACGGTCCAGAACGCGTAGAGCTCCCACATGTGCCCGAAGTAGCCGAGCGCGGCACCGCGGTAGTCCCGGACCCGGAACGCCTGCAGCACCGCGCCGGGCCGGAGGCGTCGGACGCCCTGAGGCAGGTGCGGGCCGTCGCCCAGCGCCGCGATCAGGGCCGCCCCCACCAGGGCCAGGGCCGAGGACGTGAGGACGACGGCCTGCCACTGCAGGCCGGTGCCGAGCCCGCGGACCAGGTGCGGCAGCGCGGTGCCCAAGGTGAGCATGCCGACCAGCCAGCCGAGGGCCACGCCGGACCTCTCCGGCGCCCAGCCGACGACCATCTTCATGCCGAGCGGGTAGATCCCGGCGAGCGTCAGCCCGGTGGCGAACCGCCAGGCCCAGCCCTCGCCGACCCCGTCGGCGAACAGCGCGAAGCCGGCGTTGGTGGCCGCGCCCAGGACGGCGGAGCAGGCGAAGATCCGGCTGGCCGGGTAGCGGTCCGCGAACGCCGTCACGGCGAAGAGCAGGGTCCCGACGATGAAGCCGGCCTGGACGGCGATCGTCAGGTCACCCAGGTCGGCGTCGCTGAGGCCCCAGATGACCCGCAGGTCGTCCGCGGCGCTGTTCGCGCTGAACCACAAGGACGTGCCCAGCAGCTGCGCGACGACGATCCAGACCACCGGTGAGCCCGGCAGCCGGGACCTGGTCATCCGCAGACAGCCCCGTGCGCGGCCGACTGCACGACCTTGGCGTACTTGCCGAGCACGCCGCGGGTGTACTTCGGCGGGTTCGGCGTCCAGCCGTCGCGGCGCGCCTCGAGGTCCGCGTCGACGTCGAGGGACCGGTTGGCGACGTCGAGGGTGATCGGGTCCCCGTCGCGCACGAAGGCGATCGGGCCGCCGTCGGCGGCCTCGGGGGCGAGGTGACCGACGCACAGGCCCGTCGTCCCCCCAGAGAAGCGGCCGTCGGTGACCAGCAGCACGTCCTTGCCGAGGCCGGCGCCCTTGATCGCGCCCGTGATGGCGAGCATCTCGCGCATCCCCGGGCCGCCCTTGGGGCCCTCGTAGCGGATCACCACGACGTCACCCGCCGTGATCGTCCCCTCGCCGAGCGCGTCGAGGGCGGCGCGTTCGCCGTCGAAGACGCGCGCGGTGCCGCGGAACGTGGAGTCGTCGAAGCCGGCGGTCTTCACCACGGCCCCCTCGGGCGCCAGCGAGCCCTTGAGGATGGTCAGCCCACCGGAGCGGTGGATCGGCCGGTCGAGCGAGCGGATCACGTCGTCGTCGACCGCGGGCGGCGCGATCGACTCGAGGTTCTCGGCCATCGTCCGGCCGGTGACGGTGAGCGTGTCGCCGTGCATGAGCCCGGCGTCGAGCAGCGCCTTCATCACCATCGGGATGCCGCCGACCTTGTCGACGTCGTTCATCACGTAGCGCCCGAACGGCTTGAGGTCCCCGAGGTGCGGCACCTTGTCGCCGATCCGGTTGAAGTCGTCGAGCTCGAGGTCGACCTCGGCCTCCCGCGCGATCGCGAGCAGGTGCAGGACCGCGTTGGTGGAGCCGCCGAGCGCCATCACCACCGCGATCGCGTTCTCGAACGCCTCGCGGGTCATGATCTGGCGGGCCGTGATGCCCCGGCGGAGCAGCCCGACCACGGCCTCGCCGGAGCGGTGCGCGAACCCGTCGCGGCGCCGGTCCACGGCGGGCGGCGCGGCCGAGCCGGGGAGCGACATGCCCAGCGCCTCGGCCACGGAGGCCATCGTGTTGGCGGTGTACATCCCGCCGCAGGCACCCTCGCCCGGACAGATCGCGCGCTCGATCCGGTCCACCTCGGCGCGGGTGATCCGGCCCGCCAGGCAGGCACCCACGGCCTCGAAGGCGTCGATGATGGTGACGTCCTTGCCGTCGACCTGGCCGGGCATCGTGGAGCCGGCGTAGAGGAAGACGCTGGCCAGGTCGAGCCGGGCGGCGGCCATCAGCATCCCCGGCAGCGACTTGTCGCAGCCGGCGAGGAGCACCGAGCCGTCCAGCCGCTCGGCCATCATCACCGTCTCGACCGAGTCGGCGATGACCTCCCGGGAGACCAGCGAGAAGTGCATGCCCTCGTGGCCCATCGAGATGCCGTCGGAGACCGAGATGGTGCCGAACTCGAGGGGGTAGCCGCCCGCTGCGTGCACGCCGTTCTTGACGGCCTTCGCCAGCCGGTCCAGGGAGAGGTTGCAGGGGGTGATCTCGTTCCACGACGACGCGACGCCGATCTGCGGCTTCTCCCAGTCGTCGTCACCCATGCCGACGGCGCGGAGCATGCCCCGCGCGGCGGCCCTCTCCAGGCCGTCGGTGACGTCGCGCGAGCGGGGCTTCAGGTCGGGGTCGGACATGGCGCGAGCCTACTCAGGGAATCGCGATGTCCTCGTCGCGGAACGCGGGCGCGAGAACCAGGGTGGGCTCCCCCCAGCGACGCACCAGCACCCGGTAGAGGTCGCGCGCGTACGACGTGAGCGGCGGCGGGCCGGGCTGCTGCCCGGCCAGCCACAACCGGTGCAGCATCCGCGGCCAGGTGGACGGTCCCTCGAGACGGGGGACGGTGTCCTCCTCGAGGACGCTCCGCACCGACCAGGACGCCGTCATCAGGCACCAGCCGAGGGTGGCCAGGTCGAGGTCGGCCCGGAACGCGTCGGACCCGACGTACGGGACCGACGGCGCCACCCGCTCGACGTAGCGCGCCACGGCCCGGTCCGCGACCGCGGTGGGGAGGCGCCACGAGCACCAGCAGGTCGGCCACGGCACCCGCAGGTAGGCGACGTCCCACGCCGGGTGGCGCACCTCGGCGAACTCGAAGTCGATGAGCAGCGCGCCGTCGGCGGTGAGGAGGTTGTTGTCCGGGCAGGCGTCACCCGGCGTCAGCACCGGGGCCGTCGGCGTCAGCCGCGACGGCAGGTCGGTGAGGATCTCGAGGAGCTCCGGCGACGGCGGCAGGTCGACGGCCTCCCCCAGCGAGACCAGCCGGTCCGCCGCGTAGGCCAGCGCCTCGGGCACCCGGTGGGTGGCGGTGTCCCGCGACCGGCTCGCCAGCCGACGGGCGTAGTCGTCGAGGACGGCATCCGTCGCGGCCAGGTGCAGCGTGGCCAGCGTGTCGACCCAGTGCTCCACGGCCACCTCGGCCGCGGCCGGGTCCCGGCCGAGGAGCCGGTCGGCGACGTTGGGGTGCGCGCCGGCGTCGGTCATCACCACCAGGTCGGGGTCGGTGCCGGCACCGACCAGCGTGGGCGCGACCCCGGAGCCCGCCAGGGCCCCCAGGGCGGCGGGCTCCCGCGCGAAGGTGTCGCCGTCGCGGTCCCGGTAGATCTTCACGACGTACGACGTCGCCGGCTCGGACGCCGATCCCGCGGTGGCCACCCGCCACACCTCGGTGCGATTGCTCCCGCCGAGCTGCGCGACCGCCCGGAGGTCGGTCAGGCCGGCGGCCCGGGCCGCGGCCGCCAGCATCGCCTCGTCCACGGGCGACAGCCTAGGGTCGCAGTCGTGCTGTCCCCCGCCCACGGTCCCGCGATCGCCGCCGCCTTCGACCTCGGCGACGCCGCGACGCTGACCGGCCCGGTGGCCCGCGGTGAGCAGGGACAGGTGTGGCGGCTGGACACCGGGCACGGTGCGTTCGCCGTCAAGGACCCCTTCATCGAGATGAGCGCCGCGGACGCGCTGGCCGACGCCGACTACCAGGACGCCGTGCGCGCCGCCGGGGTGCCGATGCCGCAGGCCCTGCGCACGCCCGACGGGCGGGTCCTGGTGGACGTGGCCGGGGCGCCGGTGCGCGTCTACCGCTGGGTCGACGTGCTGCCCAAGCAGCGCCGGCTCGACCCGGAGGTGGTCGCGCGGTTGCTCGCGGCCATCCACCGCGTCGTGGTCCCCACGGACGAGGCCGCGGACGCGTGGTACCGCGAGCCGGTGGGCGCCGCCCGCTGGGACGCCCTGGTCCGGCGCCTCGCCGAGGCGGGGGCGCCGTTCGCCCACGACCTCGAGTCGCTGGTGCCCCGCCTCCTGGAGGCCGAGACCCTCATCGAGCCCTTCCGGGCCACCCAGTGGTGCCACCTCGACCTCTGGGAGGACAACCTGCGCCCGACCCCCGACGGCGGCCTGGTGGTCCTGGACTGGGAGAACAGCGGGCCCGGGGACCCCTCCCAGGAGCTCGGGGCGGCGCTCTTCGTGTACGGCGACGAGGACCCCGACCGGATCGCCGCCTTCCACGCGGCGTACGTCGCCGCCGGAGGACCCGGGCGGGTCACCGGTCCGGGAGACCTCACCATGCTGGTCGCCCAGCTCGGCCACATCACCGAGATCGCCTGCACCCGGTGGCTCGACGCGACGACCGAGGCGGAGCGGCAGCGCGTCGAGGGCTGGGTGCGGGAGGGCATCGACGAGCCGGTCACCCTGGAGACGGTGACCCGGATCGTCGCCGCGGTCAGCTCTCCGCGGCGGTCTTGAGCGCGGCCAGGCCCTTCTCGAAGTCCTTGCCGACCAGACGGTCCATGCTGACGATGCGGGCGACCAGCCCGGAGAGGCCGGAGTGCGCCCCGGTCATCGTCCAGGCCACGTCGGTCCCGGCGTTGTTGGGCGTCAGTCCGAAGACGACGTCGTTGGTCGCCTGCCAGGGCTTGAGGAAGACCAGCTTGACGTCGATCTGCTGAGGGTTCGAGCCGACGATCTGCATGCTGCCCTGACCGGCCTTGCGGTTGCCGTGCCAGGCGTAGTGGGCGCCGACGCCCCGGTCCGCGCCGGAGTACTCCCGGTCCATGGCGGGGTCGACACCCTCCCAGGGCGACCATTCCGTCCAGTGGTGGAAGTCGTTGATCAGTTCGTGCACCCGCGCGGGATCGGCGTCGATGTGGGTCTCGCGCACCACGGTGAACTCGGCCATGGGCGGCACCCTAGACCCTCCGTTCGGGTGAAGGGAGGGGTTCGGGACCGGGTGGTCAGACGACGGCGGCGCGGACCATCATCACGTCCGGCAGGTCGCGGACGATCTCCTTCCACGAACCGCCCGCGTCGGCCGAGGCCCAGACGGCGCCGTTCCGGCCGCCGAAGTACAGCCCGGCGGAGTCGTGGGTGTCGGCGCACATCGCGTCCCGCATGACCGCCACGAAGTAGTCCTCCGGCAGGTCGTCGGCGCCCAGCGGCTCCCAGGTCCCACCTGCGTCGCGGGAGCGCCAGACCCGGGCCTTGCCGTCGACGGGCCAGCGCGCGCCGGCGTCGGTGATGGGGAACGTGAAGACCGTGTCCGGCTCGTGCGGGTGCACCACCATGGCGAACCCGAACTCCGTCGGGAGCCCCGGAGCGATGTCCTGCCAGGTGTCCCCGCCGTCGTCGGAGCGGTAGACACCGCCGTGGTTCTGGAGGTAGAGCCGGTCCGGGTTGGCGGGGTGCCGGGCGACCTTGTGCACGCACTGGCCGAACTCCGGGTAGCTCCGCTCGCCGGGCATGAACTCCGCCTTGATGCCCTGGTTGGCCGGCTCCCACGAGGCGCCGCCGTCGCGGGTGCGGTAGACGCCGCCCGTCGAGATCGCCGCGACGATGGACGACGGGTCGTCGGGGTGGGGCAGGATCGTGTGGAAGGCCTGACCGCCGTACCCCTCGTTCCACTCCTTGCGGTGCGGGTGGTCCCAGAGTCCGCGCTCCAGCGCGAAGTGCTCACCGCCGTCCTCGGAGCGGAAGATGGCGCCCGGCTCGGTGCCGGCGAAGACCACACCGTCCTCCGCACCCGGCACCAGCTGCCACACCCGGGCCACCGACGCGTCGGTGTCCTCGGGGAAGCGGACCGCGCCGTTCGGGGTCTCCTGCCAGGTCGCGCCGAGGTCGTCCGAGCGCCAGACCTGGGGGCCGAGCCAGCTCGACGACGAGCCGACCAGCACCCGGGGTGTGTCGCCGCGGGTGTCCACGAGCCCGGAGTAGACCTCCTCCATCGAGAAGTGCGGGCCGGTCCAGTCCCAGGTCTCCCGGGCGTCGTCCGACGTCCCGATCCACAACCCCTTGCGAGTGCCCACCAGCAGCACGGTGCCCATGCGTCTCCTCCATCTCGCTCGACCTGTCGCGACCCCTATTCCTATTAGGAAGAGTAGTCTCGGAGCACCATGCGTCAAGAGTCCCCCGACCTCCCGGCGACCTCCTTCGCCCTGCTCGGTCTGCTCACGTTCGGCGACGAGCTCACCGGCTACGAGCTCAAGCAGCGCGCGGACATGACGCTGCGCTTCTACTGGACCGCGCCGGCGATGAGCCAGGTCTACACCGAGCTGGCGCGGCTGCTGACGCTCGGGCTGGTGGCCACCGTCGGCGACGGTCGCAGCACCCGCTACCGGATCACCGAGGCCGGGCAGGTGGCCCTGCGCGCCTGGATGGACACCACGCCCGCCGGCTTCCCGGTGCTCAAGCACCCGGTGGCGCTGCGGTTGCTGATGGGCCACGTGACCGACCAGGACGAGGTCCGCTCGATGCTGGAGGAGTACGTCGCGGAGCTGGCCGGCAACCGCGCGGACCTGGCCGAGGTGCGGGACTCGCTGGTCGGCGCGGACGGACCCGGTGAGGCCTTCCGCTACCCCTCCCTGGTCGCGGAGTGGGGGCTGGCCTACTTCGACGCCGAGCGGCGGATCGCGCGGCGGATCCTGGCCCGGCTCGACGAGCAGCCGGCCCCGTCGCGTCCGCCCGACGCTCAGAGTCGGACGGTCAGCGCCACGGACACGTCGTCGCCGGGTGCGAGCCCGAGCGGCTTGCGGACCGCGTCCTTGAGGGGCAGCAGGTAGCCACCGTCCTTCGGGAACAGCGACGTCTCGAAGACCACCTCGTCGATGCGGGCCTCCACGGGGATGACCCCCCAGCCGTAGGTCGCCATCGCGGCCACCTCACGGATGCTGTCCGCCTCCTCGTCCGGGACGCGCACGAAGTGGTACGGCGAGGGTCCGCGCCACTCGAGCACCGGGCCGGCGAAGGTGAGCTCCACGCGCGCAGGCTAACGCGCAGCCGTGGCCGGCCACCGGCTCGACCCGGTGCTGCGGCTACCTTGAGGCGCGTGCCGCGTCCCGCCCTGTCGCCCGTGTGGCTGGTGCTCGGCGGCATCCTCTCCGTGCAGTTCGGGGCGGCGATCGCCAAGGACCTGTTCGACGAGATCGACCCGACCGCCCTCGTGTGGCTGCGGCTGGTCACCAGCGCGGTCGTGTTCGCGGTGATCGCCCGCCCCGCGCTGCGCGGTCGGCACCGCGACGACTGGCTGGTCGCGGTGCTCTTCGGGGTCAGCCTGGGAGTGATGAACTGGGCGATCTACCAGTCGTTCGCCCGGATCCCGCTTGGGGGTCGCGGTGACCCTCGAGTTCGTCGGGCCGCTGACCCTCGCGGTGATCGGGTCGCGCCGCGCGCGCGACCTGGTGTGGGTGGTCCTGGCGGGCCTGGGCGTGGCGCTGCTGGGCTTCGCTCCCGGCAACCTCACCCTGCCCGGCGTCGCGTTCGCGCTGCTCGCCGGCGCCGCGTGGGCGGCGTACATCGTGCTCAGCGCGCAGACCGGACGCCGCTGGCCGGGCCTGGACGGGCTGGCGATCGCCAGTGTGGTCGCCACCCTGCTGCTGACGCCGTTCGCGCTCGGCGCCGGCGGCGGCGACCTGCTCGACCCGCGGGTGCTGGCGCTCGGGGCCGCGGTCGGGCTGCTGAGCTCGGTGATCCCCTACTCGCTCGAGCTGACGGCGCTGCGCAGCCTCACGCCCCGGGTCTTCAGCATCCTGATGAGCCTGGAGCCGGCCGCGGCCGCGCTCGCCGGGGTGATCGTGCTCCACGAGGTGCTCTCGCCGGTCCAGCTCGTGGCGATGGCCTGCGTCGTCGCGGCGAGCATCGGGGCGACCCGGTCGCGGGCCACCCTGGGGGAGCCGGTGCCCGACTGAGGACGGGCTGTTCACGCGATCGTCACGACGGCTTGACCCGCGCGTCGCGTGCGCCGCCTAGCGTCGTACTCGTCCCAGCCCCGCCCGTCCGGAGCCGCGTCATGACCGTCCCCTTCTCCCCCCGCGGGGCCTTCGACCGCTGGGCCGTCGGTGCCCAGCTCACCGCCCGCCGCAACGCCATGGTGGCGGCGACCCAGCTCGCCCAGCGCCGCGCGGAACGACTCGAGGTCGAGGAGTACCTCGCCGCCCGGCGCGCACCCGCGCCGCTGCGGCGCGCCGTGGGCCAGCGCTGACCCGGACCCGCGGGCCCGCTCGGGCAGAATCGCGGCATGTCCCTGCAGCCCGGCGCGCTCCCCCACGAGACCGTCGTCTCCCCGCGGATCGTGCTCGGCTACGACGACGTCCTCTCCGACGACGGCACCCGGCTGCGCGCCTGGACCAACGACCCGCACGGCACGATCGACGGCCCGACGGTGCTGCTGTGCAACGGCCTGGGCGTCAGCCAGTGGGCGTGGCCGGCGCTCCTCGACCCCGCGTGCGGGGTCCGGGTCGTGTCCTGGCACCACCGCGGCGTCTCGGGCTCCGACCGTCCCGAGGACCCGGACCGGGTCGGCATCGAGGAGTTCGTCGAGGACGCGCTCTCGGTGATGGACCACTTCGGCCTCGATCGGGTCGTGGTGATGGGCTGGTCGATGGGCGTCAACACCGCCTTCGAGCTCGCCGTGCAGCACCCCGAGCGGGTGGCCGGCCTGTTCGCCGTCGCGGGTGTTCCCGGGGACACCTTCCGGACCATGCTCGGCCCGTTGCACCTCCCGCACGCGGTGGCCCGGCCGCTGACGGTCGGTCTCGCCCGGGCGCTGCGGGCCACCGGCCGGGCGCTGACCCCGGTCGTCTCCCGGCTGCCGGTGGGGCGGCGCGCGGTCGCGCTGCTCAGCCACAGCGGGTTCATGCTCCCGGTCGCGGACCAGCAGCTCACGGTGCGCGCCGTCCACGAGTTCCTCACCACCCCGCTGGAGTGGTACTTCCACCTCGCGCTGCGGACCTCGGAGCACGCCCGCGTCTCCCTGTCGGCGGTCCGGGTGCCGGCGCTGATGGTCGCCGCGACGTACGACGTCCTGGCCGGTGCCCGCGACA
Organism: uncultured Actinomycetota bacterium; assembly: GCA_963713255.1. Classification (GTDB taxonomy): domain Bacteria; phylum Actinomycetota; class Actinomycetes; order Propionibacteriales; family Nocardioidaceae; genus Nocardioides. The sequence goes on along the minus strand of CAVQLC010000009.1, from coordinate 129,916 downwards.
TGCGCACCGCCGCGGACCGGCTCGCCCACGGCGAGTACGTCGAGATCCGGGCCAGCCACTTCGTGCAGATGGAGCAGCCGGAGGTCGTGCACGCCCTGCTCCGGGAGTTCCTGGAGCGGGTGGGCTGATGCTCCGCCCGGCGGGGCGCCTGGTCGTGGCCGTCGTCCTGGCCGCGAGCGGCCTGGCGGCGTGCTCCGACGGGGACCCGGCGACCGGCGGCCCGACCGTGACCGCGGCGCCCTCGACCTCCGGGTCGGCCGACGACTCCGCCAGCCCGGAGGCGTCGGGCCGCCCGGGCGCTCCGCGCGTCGTCGCCACCCTGGCCGACGGGTTGGCGGTGCCGTGGGGCATCGACTTCCTGCCGGACGGCTCGGCGGTGGTGACCGAGCGGGACAGCACCCGGGTGCTGCGCATCGACGCGGAGGGCGGGGTCGAGGAGATCGGCACGATCGACGCGGCGGCGCCGGAGGGTGAGGGCGGGCTGCTCGGCGTGGCCGTCTCCCCGTCGTACGCCGACGACGGGCTGCTGTTCTTCTACCTGACCACCGCCGAGGACAACCGGGTCGTGCGGGCGACGTACGACGCCGCCGCTGGCCTCGGCGAGGCCGAGGTGGTGCTGGACGGGATCCCGAACGGCTTCATCCACGACGGCGGACGGCTCGCCTTCGGTCCCGACGGCTACCTCTACGTGTCCACCGGCGAGACCGGGGAGTCCGCGCTGGCCCAGGACCGCGACTCGCTCGGCGGCAAGATCCTGCGGATCACCCCCGACGGCGACCCGGCGCCGGGGAACCCCGACCCGGGGTCCCCCGTGTGGACGTGGGGGCACCGCAACGTCCAGGGACTGGCCTTCGCCGACGACGGCACCCTGTGGGCCTCCGAGTTCGGGGACTCGACCTGGGACGAGCTGAACCGGATCGAGAAGGGCCACAACTACGGCTGGCCCGAGGTCGAGGGCGAGGGCGACCGGGACGGGTTCACCGACCCGCAGGTGGTGTGGTCGACCTCCGACGCGTCCCCCTCCGGGCTCGCCTACCTCGACGGGCACGTGTGGATGGCCGCGCTGCGCGGTCAGCGGCTCTGGCGCGTCGACGTCTCGGGCGGCGAGGCCACCGACCCGCAGGACTTCTTCGTCGGCGAGTACGGCCGGATGCGCACCGTCGTGGTCGCCCCCGACGGGCGCCTCTGGGTCACCACGTCCAACCGGGACGGACGCGGCGAGCCCGCCGCGGACGACGACCGGATCCTGGTGGTGGACGTGTCGTGAGGCGCGCTAGGTCGTGACCTGATCCGCCGCCGGAGCCGGCAGCACCACCACTCGCCGGGCGGCACGGCGCAGCGTGTGCAGCACCGCGGGGCCGAGCACGACGATCGCCACCGACGTGGTGATGGCGCGGCCGGTGTCCCACGAGCCGGTCGACGTGAGCAGCGTGTAGTAGCCGAAGCGACGCAGGTTCTCCGCCACCGGGTCACCCGGCACGAACGACAGCCCGCCGGCCGGAGCCGCACCGGGGATCTCCACCCCGAGCAGGAACGGCCAGCCGGAGAGGTTCATCAGGAGCCCGAAGGCGTACGCCGCGAAGATCCCGTAGACGACCAGCATCGCGATCTCGCGCCGGCCGGTCACCCGGCGCGGCAGCAGTCCGGCACCCATCCCCACCCACGCGGACACCATCATCTGGAACGGCAGCCACGGACCCACGCCGGCGGTGAGCAGCGCCGACGCGAAGAGCGACGTGCAGCCGAGGGCGAAGCCGAAGCCGGGCCCGAAGACGCGGCCGGCCAGGATCAGCAGGAAGAACACCAGCTCCACCCCGGCCACCCCGGCGCTCAGCGCCCGCAGCACCGCGTTGATGGCGCTCAGCACCCCGAGGATCGCCAGCACCCGGGCATCCATCCCGCCCTCGCTGACCTCCGCCAGCACGACCACGATGACCAGCGGGAGCAGCGCCAGGAAGAGGAACGGCGGGTCGACGCGGCCCCCCTCCGGGGCCCGGAGCAGCAGCGGCCAGGTGAGCATCATCATCCCGGCCACGGACGCGACGCCGAGGACCAGCAACGACCGGGGACTGAGCGGGACGACGGCCGTCCGCGCGGTCACGGCGTGCTCCCCACGCCGACCACCTCGTCGACCCGGAGCCACGGCGGCCCCAGGATCTTGGTGACCTGCGGCGCGAACGCCGGCGACTCGGCGACCACCCGGCGTACCGGACCGGAGGAGACGACCTCACCGTCCGCGAGCACGACCACGTCGTCGGCCACCTGCGCCACGAACTCCACGTCGTGGGTCGCCACCACGACCGCGTGCCCGGCGCCGGCGAGCGCGCGCAGCAGCCCGGCGAGGTGCGCCTTGGCGGGGTAGTCCAGCCCGCGGGTCGGCTCGTCGAGCATCACCACCCGGGGCCGCGCGGTGAGCACCACCGCCAGCGCCAGGGCGAGCCGCTGGCCCTCGGAGAGGTCGCGCGGGTGCGTCGCCCCGGCGATGCCCGGCACCAGCCCGTCGAGCAGGTCCCGGCAGGTCCCGGGGGCGGCGTCGCACCCGGTGTCCGCGGCCAGGCACTCCGCGTCGACCGACTCCAGGTAGAGCAGGTCCGCAGCCGTCTGCGGGACCAGCCCGACCCGGCCGCGGCGGCCCGCCGGGTCGAGCAGCGCGGGGTCGAGGTTCGCGCCGTCCTCCACGAACCGCACGTCACCCGAGCGGCGCTTCCCGGTGCCCTGCAGGGTCCACAGCAGGGAGGACTTGCCCGAGCCGTTGCGCCCCATGAGCGCCGTCACCGCGCCCGACCGCAGGGTCAGGTCGGCGTCGCGCAGCGCGACCACGCGGCCGTGCGTGACCGTCACGCCCCGAGCGGTCAGCATGGCGACGGTGGCGGCCGCGCCGACCGGTTCGGGCACCGGCGGCAGGGTGAGCTCGCGGGCCCGACGGCGGGCGTCGCGGACGGTCAGCGGCAGCGGCTCCCAGCCCACCGCCCGGCCGAGCTCCACGATCGGGGGTACGACGGGCGAGTGCGGCAGCACCGTGGCCGGCTCCCCGACCAGCAGCCCGCCCGCGCCGGTGAGCAGCGCGATCCGGTCCGCGAACGGCAGCACCCGCTCCAGCCGGTGCTCCGCGAGCAGCACCGAGAGCCCGGCGTCGTGCACCAGGCGGGTCAGGGTGGCCAGCACGTCCTCGGCGGCGGTCGGGTCCAGGGCGGAGGTCGGCTCGTCCAGCACCAGCAGCCGCGGGTGCATGGTCAGGACCGAGCCGATGGCGACCCGCTGCTGCTGACCTCCGGACAGGGTGCGCAGGTCCCGGCCCCGCAGCTCGGAGATCCCCAGCAGGTCGAGGGTCTCCTCGACCCGGCGACGCATCGTGGGCCCGGGCAGCCCGAGCTGCTCCATGCCGTAGGCGAGCTCCTCCTCGACGGTGTCGGTGACGAAGCCGGCCTGCGGGTCCTGGCCGACGTACCCGATCCGGTCGGCGCGCTCCCGCGGCGGCGTGCGGACGATGCTCACGCCGTCCAGCAGCACGTCACCGGACAGCCGGCCCCCGCTGAAGCGCGGCACCAGCCCCGTGACCACGCCCAGCAGCGTCGACTTCCCGACGCCGGTGCGCCCCGAGACGACCACCAGCTCGCCCTCGTCGAGGGTGAGGTCGACGCCGGAGAGGACCGGGCGGTGGTCGTCGTACCCCACCGTGACGTCGCGCAGCTCGATCACCGCCCCTCACCTGCCCCGACCGGTGTCCTGCGCGCGGTCGTCGGGGCCGGCGGTGCGGCCGGCGTGCTGGTCGTCGGCGGCGGCGCCGCGACCGCGGGCACCAGGCCCACCAGGACCCCGACCAGGGCGAGCGCGCTGACGCCGGGGACCACGTCGACTCCCGGGTAGGCGAGCAGGAGCTGGGTCTCGGCCACCCTCCACATCGCGACGGCGACCAGGATCCCGGAGGCCGACACGACCAGCTCGGCCGCGCGCCACTCCTCGGGCCGGTAGCGGGTGCGCTCCACCCGGCGGCCGGCGCTCCACAGGCCGACGAACGCGGCCACCGCGCCCCCGACCAGCATCGGGACCGCGAGGACCCGGGGGGCGGTGAGGTCGAGGACGGCGTAGGTGCCGACGCAGATGCCGCAGAGGCCGAGCAGCAGGAGCCCGCCCGGTGCGGAGCCGCCCGCTCCGGCCCAGCCCGGGCGCCCGGCCGTAGCCGCGGGCGTCCATCCCGGCCGCCAGGGCCAGCGAGCGCTCGAGGGCGTCCTCGAGGACCGGGACCAGGAACCGCCGCAGCCGCCCGACCCGGCCGGGGCTGCCGCCGCGGAGCGCCTGGGCGGCCCGGACCCGGCGGACGCTGTCGGCCAGCTGCGGGAACACCGTCACGGCCACGACCAGGGCGGTGCCGATCTCGTAGAGCGCGGACGGCACCGACTTGAGCAGCCGCTTGGGGTTGGCGAGCGAGTTGGCCGCGCCGACGCAGATCACGATCGTCGCCAGCCGGAGCCCGTCGTAGAGCCCGGCGAGCAGGGACGCGCGGGTGACCGGCCCGAGGAGCCGGATGCCGGGCACCCAGTCCGGCAGCGGGACCTCGGGCAGGTCGAGCAGCACGTGCCCGCCGTCCACCCCGCCGAGGACCAGCCGGAACACCACCCGGGTCACCACGATGACCGCGCCCAGGCCGAGGTAGAGCCGGAACGAGTCGGACCAGGCGTGGTCGGAGCGACGGGCGGAGACCACGACGGCGGCCACCCCGATGAGCATGAGCAGGGTCAGCGGGTTGGTGGTGAGGGAGGCGCCGGCCGCGAGACCCAGGGCCCACAGCCACCAGGCCACGGGGTGCAGGTCGCGCGGCAGCCGGGTCATGTCCGGCGGTGCCTCAGGACCACGGCGCCGGCCACCGCGGCGCCCAGCAGGGCCATCACCACGAGCACGACCGGCAGCGGCACGGAACCGCCCCCCTGGTCCGGAGCGTCGGCGGTCGGGCTCACCTCGGACGGCTCGGCGTCCGGTGAGGTGCTCGGGTCCGCGTCGTCGGAGGTCCCTTCCGAGGCCGAGGCCGACTCCGACCCCGAGGCCGACGCGGACTCCGAGGCGGAGTCGGACGCGTCGGCCGACGACGTCGAGGCGCCCGGGTCGCCGGGGGTCGGGTCCGTCGACGGGTCGGCCGAGTCCGGGTCGTCGGCCGTGGGCGACGCACCGGGCGTGGTGGGGGTCGGCGACGGGCCGCGGGAGCCCCCGGTGCCACCCGGCGTGGGCGACGCGGTGGCCTGCGTGCGTCGGCGGCTTGGTCGGTGACTTCGTCGGCGTCTTGGTGGGGCTGCTGCTCGACGAGGGGGTCGGGGTGGGCCGCGGACGTCGGGCTCGCTGTGGGGCTGGGCGACGGCGTCGGGGACCCGGCGTGGGACGGGGCGGCGACGCCGGGCGGACCTTGGGTCTGGCCCTGCCAGGCGAACGCCACGGAGCCGCCCGCGGGGACGGTCAGCGAGCCGACCCCGAGGCTGGAGTACGACCAGGACCCGGACGTCCCGTTGGACCAGTACAGGCCCCAGTAGGCGTTGGCCGGCGGGGTCGACACACAGGACGCGGCGGCGGGTGCGCCGTTCACCCGGCACACGAAGCCGGGCTGGCGCTGCACGTACTCCAGCGCGAAGCCCGCGTCCGCGAACAAGGTGGCCGCGGACTTGCCGCCGCCGTCGGCGTCGCAGCCGGTCGCGAGGCCCCCGCCCACCTCGCGGAAGTCCACCACGACGCTGACGCCACCGGCGTCGGCGCACAGGGCGGCCGCCGCGGGCGCCGTACCGGGGCCCACGACGGTCAGCCCCGTCACCGCGGCCAGGACGGCCGCGGTGACGAGACCCCGCACGCGGGGGACCGGTCGTGTCATCGGGTGACGCGGAAGTACGTCACACCCTTGCGGAGGTCCGGGAAGTGGCCGGTCGCGACCACCTTCGGGCGTCCGGGGGCGGCGAGCTTCTTCTTGATCGTGAACTTCGCCTTGAAGACGCCGGCGGCGTTGGCGGTCCCGGTGTCCACGAGGGTGTTGCGCACCCGCACCGCGACCTTCTCGCCGGCCACGAGGCCGGCGACCTTCACGACCTGCTTGTCACCCTTGGAGACCTTCTTCTTCTTGGCCTTCACGGGCAGCTTGGCCTTGCCGAGCACCGAGACCTTGACCTGCTTGGTGCCCGTCGCCGAGGTCAGCGTGTAGGTCGGCGTGGAGGTCTGGCCCGGGAGCACCACCGAGGTCGTGAGCGCACCGGACCCGCCGGCGACCAGGCTGCGGGTGCCGGAGATGCCGGGTCCGGCGACGCACACCCGCTCGCCCTCGGCGACGCCGGTCACCTTGAGGGTGGCGGTGGTGCCCTCACGCTGGAAGCCGGTCGGACCGGTGAAGGCCAGGGTCGGCGAGGCGCTCAGCGCGAACGCCACGGCCGGGGCGGCCTGGGAGGTGGCCCGCCGCCACTGGTCCGACGTGGCGTCGGTGATGCCGGCCGACTGCGCGGCCGCCAACGCCGCGGCGTCGTAGGCGATGGCGCCCAGCTCGCCGTTGAGCGGCGAGGACGAGGACGCGGACAGGACCTGCAGGCCCTTGACCCACCCGGCGGCCCGGCCCGCGGCCACGCACGCGCCCTGGCTCGCGAGCGCCTGCGCGGCGACGCCGGTGCTGTTGGCGTTGGCCGCGGAGGTGGTCGGACCGCCGCCGAAGGAGCCGTCGCTCTTCTGCTGCGCGGTGAGCCAGCCGGTCGCCTTCGCGATCGCGCCGGTCACCTTCGCGTCGGAGCCGCCGAGCGCGGCGAGCTGGAGCACGGCCAGGGCGGTCACGTCGGTGTCCGGGGCGCTGCCGACGGCGTCGCCGTCGACACAGCCCTGGGCGGACGCGGTCGCGGGGGCGAAGTTGAGGCGGAAGTAGCCCGCGCTGCACTGCTGCTGGAGCAGGAACGCCGTGGCCGACGCGGCCTTGGCCGAGCCGGCCTTGGTCAGGCCACGCGCCGCGAAGGCCTGGCCGATCACGTTGGCGTAGTCGCTGTCGGGCTGGACGCCCGGGGTGAAGGAGTCGGTGTCACCGCTGACGGTGCGATCCTCGATCCGGCCGGCGATCGGACCGGCGACGGAGACCCGGGCGGCGAGGTCGCCCACCAGGTTGCGGCCGCCGTACGACGTCCCGTCAGCGCCGGCGATCTGGGCGAACACCAGCGCCTTCGCCAGCGGACCGGCCGACTGGTGCAGGTCGCCGGCCCCGTTGGCGGGGTACTCGACATAGCTGCCCACCTTCGGCGCCAGGGCGGTGCGGACCTGGCGGATCACCGCGCCGTTGCCGCCGATGGCGTCGATCGCGAACGCCGCGTCGATGGTGAGGCCGTAGTCGTCGAAGCCGCCGAAGTTCGGGTTGTGCATGAGGCCGTTGGTGAGCTCGGTGGCGAGCCAGCCGGCGGCCGTCTGGGCCGGCACCTCGGCGTGGGCCGGCGCGGTGCCGACGGTCGTGAGGGTGGTGGCGGCCAGCGCGGTGGCCGCGGCGAGAGCGACGCCTCGCGACGTCGTACGGAGCAGATGCTTCATGGTTCCTTCCCGCTGCGCAGCGGGACGGACCGGACGACCGGAACGAACCCGCTGTTGTCCTCGACAGCGTGTTGTAAGGACGTTCCGCGGCGGGTGCTCCGGCTCGCCTCCCCGGTCTCCCGGGTGGGCCTACGGTTGCGGGTCAGCGCCGGATTCGGACCGGCTTCCCCCGTCGCGCGGACGTGTGGTGGGTGTGTGCCGGTCAGGCTACATCCGCCCTCGGTCGGACTGACATCCCGGACCGAGGATTGGCCGACTCGGTAACGATTCGGCTACGGTCGCCGGATGCTCGAGCACGGACAAGGTCCCCGCGCGCGCCGATTCGCCCCCCTGCTGGCTCTCGTCGTCGCCCTCGCCACCGCCCTCCTGACCCCGCTGGCCGCCCCGGCCGCCAGTGGCGACGACCCAGCCCCCGTGGCGACGCCGTTCAAGGTGAAGGTCGCCACCTTCAACATCCTCGGCTCGCAGCACACCGCGCGGCCGGGTGGGTTCGCCCCCGGCTACATCCGCGCCGGCTACACGGCCGACCTGATCCACATGAAGAACCCCGACGTCGTCGGCATGCAGGAGGTCCAGCAGGACCAGCTGCGGGTCCTGGGTCGCGAGCTGGACGACTACTGGATCTGGCCGTACAAGCGCCTCGGCACCGCCCAGGGCATCCGGCTGCAGATCGCCTACAAGCGCAGCGCCTACGACTTCGTCGAGGGGCGCAAGATCTACACCCGCTTCGACGGCAACACCCGGCCGATCCCCTACGTGCGGCTGCGCGACAAGGCCAGCGGCCAGGAGTTCTGGTTCCTCACCTTCCACAACTCGCGCCGGATGGCCGAGCGCAACGGGAGCACCATCGCACTGGTCAACCTGGTCAACCGGCTCCGCAGCACCGGTCTCCCCGTGATCGTCGGCGGCGACTCCAACACCTGGTTCGACTTCGCCTGCCGGATGGGCCGCAACGCCGCCATGCAGAACGCCGCCGGCGGCCGCCTCTACCCCTGCCGCCCGCCGAAGAACCCGGTCTTCGACGTGCTCCTCTCCAACCCGCGCGTGGAGTTCGGCAAGTACCGCCAGCTCGGTGGCCGGGTCGTCTGGCGCGCCAGCGACCACAAGTTCGTCACCGCCAAGGTGACCCTGGCCGACCCCGCCCCCGCCGCCCCCTGACCTGACCGGGCACTCCCGCCCGGCCGAGTCGGCGCAGATGGCGCACTCGAGTCGGCGCTCATGGCGCGTCGAGTCGGCGCTGATGGCGGGTCGAGACTGCGGCGAGACACCATCTGCGCCGACTCGCGACGCCATCTGCGCCGACTCGGCCTAGGTGAGCTTCTCGAGGATCAGCTCGCGGACCCGGCCGGCGTCGGCCTGACCGCGCATCTCCTTCATCACCGCACCGATGAGGGCGCCGGCGGCGGCGTGCTTGCCGTCGCGGATCTTGTCGGCGACGTCGGGGTTGGCCGCGATCGCGTTGTCGACGGCCGCGCCGAGGGCACCGTCGTCGGAGACGATCGCCAGGCCCCGGGCGGCGACGATCTCGGCCGGCGTGCCCTCACCGGCGAGCAGGCCCTCGAAGACCTGTCGGGCGAGCTTGTCGTTGAGGCTGCCGTCGTCGACGAGCCGCTGCACCTCGGCCACCTGCTCGGGGGTGACCCCGAGGTCGGCGAGGTCGGTCCCGGTGTCGTTGGCCCGGCGGGCCAGGTCGGAGAGCCACCACTTGCGGGCCGCCTGCGGTGCCGACCCGGCCGCGACGGTCGCCTCGACCAGTCCGAGGGCCCCGGCGCCGACGGTGTCGCGCATCTCGAGGTCGGAGAACCCCCACTCGGCCTGCAGCCGGGCCCGGCGCTTGACCGGCTCCTCGGGCAGCCCGGCGCGCAGCTCCTCGACCCACTCCCGGCTCGGCGCCACCGGCACCAGGTCGGGCTCGGGGAAGTAGCGGTAGTCCTCGGCGTCGGACTTCTCCCGACCACTGGTGGTCACGCCGGTGTCCTCGTGCCAGTGCCGGGTCTCCTGCAGGATCGTGTCCCCCGCCGAGAGGACCGCCGCGTGCCGCTCGACCTCGTAGCGCACCGCGCGCTCGACGGAGCGCAGCGAGTTGACGTTCTTGGTCTCGGTGCGGGTGCCCAGCACTGCGGACCCTGACGGCGCCAACGACAGGTTGACGTCGCAGCGCAGCGAGCCCTGCTCCATCCGCACGTCGCTCACCCCGAGGCTGAGCAGCGTGTCGCGCAGCTGGGCGACGTACGCCTTGGCGACCAGCGGCGCCGCCGCGCCGGTGCCGGTGATCGGCCGGGTGACGATCTCGATCAGCGGGATGCCGGCCCGGTTGTAGTCGACCAGCGAGTAGTCCGCGCCGTGGATGCGGCCGGTCGCGCCGCCGACGTGCAGCGACTTCCCGGTGTCCTCCTCCATGTGGGCGCGCTCGATCTCGACGCGGTACGTCGTCCCGTCGACCTCCACCTCGGTCCAACCGTCGAACGCGATGGGCTCGTCGTACTGCGAGGTCTGGAAGTTCTTCGGCATGTCCGGGTAGAAGTAGTTCTTCCGCGCGAAGCGGCACCACTCGGCGATCTCGCAGTTGAGCGCCAGCCCGATCCGCATCGCCGACTCGACGGCGACCCGGTTGACCACCGGCATCGCGCCCGGAAGCCCGAGACAGGTCGGGCAGACCTGGGTGTTGGGCTCGGCGCCGAACCCGGTCGGGCAGCCGCAGAACATCTTCGACGCGGTGTTGAGCTCGACGTGCACCTCCAGCCCGAGCGCCGGGTCGAAGCGCTCCAGCGCGTCCTCGAAGGGGACCAGGGCGACGGTCATGCGGAGACTCCTTCGGTCGCGACAGGCTCGACCACCGGGAGCACCGGAGCGCGGTCGAGCAGCGGCGCGCCCCACTCCCGCAGCAGCAGCGCCTCCAGCGCGGCCCCCACGCGGTACACCCGGTCGTCGGCCAGCGCCGGCGCCAGGATCTGCACGCCCGTCGGCAGCCCGTCCTCCTCGGCCAGCCCGCTCGGCACCGAGATGCCCGGGACGCCCGAGAGGTTGGCGGGGATGGTGGCGAGGTCGTTGAGGTACATCGCCAGCGGGTCGTCGAGCTTCTCCCCCAGCTTGAAGGCGGTCGTCGGCGCCGTGGGAGAGACCAGCACGTCCGCCTTGGCGAACGCCGCCTCGAAGTCCCGGCTGATGAGCGTGCGCACCTTCTGCGCCTGGCCGTAGTACGCGTCGTAGTAGCCGCTGGACAGGGCGTAGGTGCCGAGGATGATCCGGCGCTTCACCTCGTCACCGAAGCCGGCGTCGCGAGTCGCGCGCATCACGTCCTCGGCCGACGGCGCGGCGATGCCGTCGGGCAGCACCCGCAGGCCGTACCGCATCGCATCGAACTTCGCGAGGTTCGAGGACGCCTCGGCCGGCAGGATCAGGTAGTACGTCGCCAGCGCGTGCACGAAGCTCGGGCAGGACACCTCGACGACCTCGGCCCCGGCCGCGACCATCAGGTCGACGGACTCGCGGAAGCGCTGGAGCACGCCGGCCTGGTAGCCCTCGCCGCCGAGCTCGGTGACCACCCCGATGGTCACCCCGGTCAGGTCGCCGGTGGCGCCCTGCTCCGCGGCCGCCACCAGCGTCGGGCAGCGGCTGGTCGATGCTGGTGGAGTCGAGCGGGTCGTGCCCGCCGATCACCTCGTGCAGCAGCGCGGCGTCGAGCACCGTGCGGGTGACGGGGCCGGCCTGGTCGAGCGAGTTGGCCAGGGCCACCAGCCCGTAGCGCGAGACCCCGCCGTACGTCGGCTTCACGCCGACCGTGCCGGTGACGGCCCCGGGCTGGCGGATCGAGCCGCCGGTGTCGGTGCCGATCGCCAGCGGGGCCTCGAAGGCCGCGACCGCGGCGGCCGAGCCACCGCCCGAGCCACCGGGGATCCGGTCGAGGTCCCACGGGTTGTGGGTGGGTCCGTAGGCGGAGTGCTCGGTCGAGGAGCCCATCGCGAACTCGTCCATGTTGGTCTTGCCGAGGATGGGCAGGCCGGCGGCGCGCAGCCGGGCGACCACCGTGGCGTCGTACGGCGGCACCCAGCCCTCGAGGATCCGCGAGCCGCACGTCGTGGGCAGCCCGCGGGTGGCGAGCACGTCCTTGACCGCGATCGGCACCCCGTCGAGGCGGCTCTGCGGGTGGCCCGCACGGCGCCGCTCGTCGGCGTCGCCGGCCTGGGCCAGGGCGCCGTCGACGTCGACCTGCAAGAAGGCGTGCACGGCGGGGTCGACGGCGGCGATCCGGTCGAGGTGCGCCTGGGTCAGCTCGACGCTGGTGACGTCGCCGGCGTCCAGGCGCGTCGACCAGCTCGGCCGCGGTCCTGCGGGTCCAGTCGGTGCTCATTCGGGGCCCCCGCGGAAGTGCGAGCGCAGCGAGCAGTTCTGTGGGGTGATCACTGCTCGTCCCCCAGGATCCGGGGGACGGAGAACCGCTGCTGCTCCTGGGCGGGCGCGCCCGAGAGCGCCTCCTCGGCGGTCAGCCCCGGCACCACGACGTCGTCGCGGAAGACGTTGGTCAGCGGCAGCGCGTGGGACGTCGGCGGGATGTCGTCGCCGGCGACCCCGCTGATGGACGCGACCGACTCCAAGATCACGCTCAGCTGGGGCGCCAGGTGGTCGAGCTCGGCGTCGGAGAGGTCGATCCGGGCCAGGTCGGCCAGGTGCGCGACCTCGTCACGCGTGATCTCGACACGGTCGCTGCGCGACCCGCTCGATCCAGGTATCTCGGGCATACCCCGAATCCTAGAGTGGCTCGCGGGCCCCACCCGACCGCCCCCACGCCTGCGAAACTTTCTCCGGGCGACCTGTCGAGAACCGCCCTCGACCGGCGTCGAGAGGGCATCACACCCACGAGGGAAGGAAACCCCATGAAGTACGTGCTCATGTTCACCTCGCGCCCCGACCTGGACGCCGCCGTCGACCCCGAGCAGGGGCAGCTGGTCTACAAGAAGGTCTACGAGTGGTTCGGCGAGAACGCCGACAGCATCGCCGACAGCGGCGCGGAGCTGCACCCGGTGACCACCGCGACCACCGTGAAGCACGCCGACGGCGGCCCGGTCGTCGTCGACGGGCCGTTCAGCGAGGCCAAGGAGGTCATCGGGGGCTTCTCGGTCCTCGACGTCGCCGACATGGACGCCGCGATCGCGATCGCGAAGACCTGGCCGCTGCTCGACTTCCCGGGCGTGGCCATCGAGATCCGGCCGATGGTCGAGGACTACTCGCACATGGAACAGGGCTGAGCGGACCACCGTGAGCGCCAGCGACCTGCTCCTCGCGCGCGCCCTGCGCGAGGAGTCGGGTCTGCTGGTGGCTCGGCTGGCCCGCCGGTTCGGCGACTTCGACCTCGCCGAGGAGGCGGTCCAGCAGGCCGTCGTCGAGGCGCTCACCACCTGGCGCCGCGACGGCTCCGCCGGACAACCCCGCCGCCTGGCTGCAGGTGGCCGCCCGCCGCAACGCGCTCGACGCCGTACGCCGCGCCGGCCGGCAGCGCGGCCTGGCGGCCCGGGCCGAGCCACCCGGCGCCGGCGACGGGCCGGGCACCGACGACCGGCTGGCGCTGCTGTTCGCGTGCTGCCACCCGTCGCTGGCGCCGGAGGCACGGCTGGCACTGACGCTGCGGGCGGTGGTCGGTCTCACCACGCCGCAGATCGCCCGGGCGTTCCTGGTCAACGAGACCACCCTCGCCCAGCGGATCGTGCGCGCCAAGAAGAAGATCGTCACCGCAGGCATCTCGCTGGCGGTGCCGGAGCCCGCCGAGCTGTCGTCGCGCCTCGGCGACGTGCTCGCCGTCGTCTACGTGATGTTCAACGAGGGCTTCGTCTCCTCCACCGGCGCCACCCAGGACCGCGACCTCGCCGCCGACGCCGTCTGGCTGGCGGGGGTGATCGCGACCAGCCTCCCCGAGGAGCCGGAGGCCTGGGGGCTGGCCGCGCTGCTCACCCTCCAGCACGCCCGCGCAGCCGCCCGCTTCGACGCCGGCGGTGGGCTCGTGCTGCTGCGCGACCAGGACCGGAGCCGCTGGGACGCCGCCGCGCTGGCGACGGGCGAGGCGTACCTCGAGCGGGCCGCCGCGCACCACCGGCCCGGCCCCTACCAGCTGCAGGCCGCCATCGCCGCCTGCCACGCGTCCAGCCCGTCGTGGGAGGAGACCGACTGGCTGCAGATCGTCACCCTGTACGACGTCCTCGCCCATCGCGACCCGTCCCCGGTCCCCCGGCTCAACCGGGCCGTCGCGCTGGCGCAGCTCGGCCCGGAGCACGCCGATCGGGCCCTCGCCGACGTCGACGCGCTGACCGACCAGCTCGCCGGCTACCACCTCTTCCACGCGACCCGGGCGGCGCTGCTCACCGGCCTCGGGCGCGACGACGAGGCGGCCGACGCCAACCGCACCGCCCTCGCGCTGACCACCAACGACGCCGAGCGGCGGCTGCTCACCACCCGGCTGCACCGGCACCCGCTCAGCGACGGGTCGTGACCGGCTCCGCCAGCCGCACCCGGTGGTCGCTCATCCAGGCCACCGACTCGTCGGTGACCACGTGCCGGAACACCAGGCGCAGCATCGCGTCGCGGACCAGCCGGCCGACCGGGCCCGGCGTCTTGCTGCTGCTGCTCCGGGCCCCGGCGGCCACCACCTTCTCCACGCGGGCCGCGGCGGACGGCGTCGTACGCCGCGAACGCCTCCTCGACCGAGGGCAGGTCCCGCAGGCAGCGGGCCAGCTCGACGGCGTCCTCGAGCGCCATCGACGCCCCCTGGCCCGAGCTCGGGGACGGGGCGTGCGCCGCGTCCCCGATCACGAGCAGCCGGCCGCGGTGCCAGACCGGCACGTGGCCGAGGTCGTAGGTGCTGTCGCCGGAGAGCTCGAGCTCACCGGCCGCGACCAGGGCCGCGGCCGGCCCGACGTCGTCCGCCAGCAGCCCGACCAGCCAGGCCTGCCACTGCGCGGGCGACGTGCGGGCCCGTTCGTCGGCGTCGATGGGCGCACGCGGGGCGTTGACGAACCAGACCACGTCGCCGTCGGGTGTCGGGTGCGCGCCGAAGAACGCGCGCCGGCCGAAGACGAAGTGCCACGCCTCGGGGGCCAGGTCGGCGGCCAACGGGGTGCCCCGGGTGATCCCGCCGAAGTTCGTCAGCCCGACGTAGCGCCCGTCCGGGGCGGCCGGGTCGATGATCCGGCGCGTCCGCGAGCGCACCCCGTCGGCCCCCACGAGCAGGTCACCGGCCAACCGGGAGCCGTCCTCGAGCACGACCTCGACGCGCTCCGGGTGCTCCTCGACGCCGACGACGCGGGCGCCGTACCGGACCTCGGCGCCGCGGCGGGCCGCCTCGTCCGCCAGCAGCGCGGCCAGGTCCGCTCGGCGACAGGTCAGGGCCGGCGTGCCGTCGGGCAGGGGTCGTCCCAGGGTGATCGTGCCGAGGACGCGACCGTTGGCGCCGACCATCACGTTGGTCCGCGACGGGAAGCCGATCCCCCTCGCCGGCTCCAGCAGCCCCAGCTCCCCGAGCGCGTGCACCCCGTTGGGCGCCAGGGTCAGGTAGGACCCCTGGGCGAGCTCCTCGGGCCGCCGGGCCTCGAGCACGACGCTGTCGATCCCCACGGCCTGCAGGGCCAGAGCGGTGGCCGGGCCGGCCACGCCGCCGCCCACGATCAGTGCGCGCATGGGCTATCCTTTCGTTACGGAATCCGTGTTATCTGATTATCGGATTATTCGATACTCGAAAGGTATGTCAGGTGTCCCGCTCTCGTCAAGAACTCGTGGACCAGCTCGGGCTGGCGATGCAGCGCTACCAGCGCAGCACCCAGGCGTTCGACGACGCGGTCGGCCGCCACCTCGGGCTCAACCCGGCCGACCTGCGCTGCCTGGACTGGCTGGCCGACGGGCCCAAGACCGCGGGCCAGCTGGCCGAGGCGACCGGGCTGCGGCCGGCGGCCACCACCACGCTGATCGACCGGCTCGCGGCCAAGGGCCTGGTCCGGCGGGTGCCGAGCGACACCGACCGCCGCCGGGTGCTGGTCGAGATGACCGAGGAGGGGTTCCGGCGCACCTGGGAGTGCTACGGCCCGCTCGTGGCCGAGGGCCAGGAGGTGCTGGCCACCCTGTCCCGGGACGACCTGGCGACGATGCGCGACCACCTCGAGACGATCACCGCGATGACCGACCGGCACCGCGCCGGGCTCGCTCCGGGCGGCTCAGAGCCCTGACGGACCCTGCTCCAGCAGCACCTCGAAGCCCCCTTCGTCGAGCACCGGCACGCCGAGCTGCTCGGCCTTGTCGGCCTTGGAGCCGGCGTTCTCCCCCACCACCACGAAGTCGGTGTTCTTCGAGACCGACCCGGCCGCCTTGCCGCCGTGCCGCAGGATCGCCTCCCGGGCGGAGTCACGGCTGAACCGCTCCAGCGAGCCGGTCACCACGACGGTGAGACCCTCGAGCGTGCGGGCCACGGAGGCGTCGCGCTCGTCCTCCATGCTCACCCCGTCGCGGTCCCACTTCTCGACGATCGCGACGTGCCAGTCGACCTGGAACCACGCGATCACCGCCTCGGCGATGGTGGGGCCGACGCCCTCGGCCGCGGCCAGCTGCTGCTCGGACGCCGCCCGGATCGCGGCCATCGACCCGAACTCCTGCGCCAGCGCCCGCGCGGCGGTGGGGCCCACGTGCCGGATCGAGAGCGCGACCAGGACCCGCCAGAGCGGGACCTGCTTGGCCTTCTCGAGGTTGGCGGCGAGGCGCTCGCCGTTGGCCGACAGCTGGGGGCCCTCCTCGCCCTTCTTCGGTGCCCGCGTGAAGAGCGGCGCCTTCATCAGGTGGTCGGACGTCAACGAGAAGAGGTCCCCCTCGTCGGCGAGGACCTCGGCGTCCAGCAGCGCGACGGCGGCCTCGTAGCCGAGCCCCTCGATGTCGAAGGCGCCCCGGCCGGCCACGTGGAAGACCCGCTCCCGGACCTGGGCCGGGCAGCGGCGGTGGTTGGGGCAGCGCAGGTCCTTGTCGCCCTCCTTCTGCTGCGCCAGCGTCGTCCCGCACGACGGGCACGTCGTCGGCATCTTCCACTTCCGGAGACCCTTGGGCCGCAGGGCGAGGACCGGCCCGACGATCTCGGGGATGACGTCGCCGGCCTTGCGCAGGACGACGGTGTCGCCGGGACGGACGTCCTTGCGCTGGACCTCGTGCGCGTTGTGCAGGGTGGCGTTCTCGACCGTCGACCCCGCGACGCGGGTGGGCTCCATCACGCCGTACGGCGTCGCGCGACCCGTGCGACCGACGTTCACCCGGATCTCGAGCAGCTTGGCGTTGACCTCCTCGGGCGGGTACTTGAACGCGATCGCCCAGCGCGGCGCCCGCGACGTCGAGCCGAGCCGGCGCTGGAGGGACACCTCGTCGACCTTCACGACCACGCCGTCGATCTCGTAGGCGACGATCGAGTGGCGGTGCTCCCCGGCGTTCTCGATGTAGGCCTCGACCTCCGTGAGCGTCCCCAGCACCCGGACCTGGTCGGAGGTCGGCAGGCCCCAGGTGGCGAGGGCCTCGTAGGCGTGGGACTGCGCCTTCGGCTCGAAGCCGCGGCGCTCGCCGATGCCGTGGCAGACCATGCCGAGGTCGCGGGTCGCGGTGATGCGGGGGTCCTTCTGGCGCAGCGAGCCGGCCGCGGCGTTGCGCGGGTTGGCGAACACCGGCTTGCCGGCCTCGGTCATCGACTCGTTGAGCCGCTCGAACGCCTCGCGCGGCAAGAACACCTCGCCGCGCACCTCGAGGAGCCCGGGCACCGGGAACTCGTCGGTGCCGGTCAGCCGGTGCGGCACCGAGTCGATGGTCTTCACGTTGGGCGTGACGTCCTCGCCGGTGCGTCCGTCCCCGCGCGTGAGGGCCCGGACCAGCCGACCGTCCTCGTAGAGCAGGTTGATCGCCAGGCCGTCCACCTTGAGCTCGCACAGCAGGGCCGGCGACGCGACGCCCTCGCGCCCGAGGCGGGCGTACCACGCCTCGAGCTCGTCGTAGGAGAACGCGTTGTCCAGCGACTCCATCCGCTGGAGGTGGTCGACCGCGGTGAACTCGGTCGAGACCGCTCCGCCGACCTTCTGGGTGGGCGAGTCGGGGGTGCGGAGCTCCGGGAACTGCTCCTCGAGGGCCTGCAGCTCACGCAGCCGGACGTCGTACTCCGCGTCGGAGAGCGTCGGGTCGTCCAGCACGAAGTAGCGCCAGCGGGCGTCCTCGATCTCCTGCACGATCGTGGCGTGCTGCTCCCTGGCCTCGGGCGTGACGGGGGTGACGGGGGTGAGCTCGTCGTCCATGGCACCATCCTGCCCGGTCCCACCCCCATCCGGATCCCGCCCCGCAACGAACCATTCTCGTGACGACCGCCCAGGAGACCCGCGTGAGCCAGCCCTCGCTGACCCGCCACGACGTCGACGCCCCGCGCGGCCTCGTGCTGATGCTGCACGGCGGCCGGCAGCACTCCCTCGAGGCGGTCGACGACCGCAGCCTGTCGCGGCGACGCTCGCGGGCCATGCAGCGCGCGCTCGCACCGGGCTTCGCCGCGGCCGGGCTCGGCACCTGGCTGCTCAGCTACCGGGTCCGCGGCTGGAACGGCGGTGCGGGCCCGGTGGCCGACGCGCGCTGGGCGCTCGCGGAGGTACGCCGCGAGCTCGGCGACCTGCCCGTGTGCCTGCTCGGCCACTCGATGGGCGCGCGCACCGCCGTGCACGTCGCCGACGACCAGCACGTGGTCGGCGTCGTCGGCCTGGCCCCCTGGTGGCCCGCCGACGAGCCCGTCGACGCGCTCCGCGGCAGGCGGCTGGTCGGCGCGCACGGGCGCCGGGACCAGATCACGTCGTACCGCCAGAGCGCCCGCTTCGTCGCCCGGGCCGCCGACGTGGCCGCCTCGGCCGAGCTGCGCGACATGGGTCCGTCGGCCACTACATGCTGCGGCGCAGCCGCGCCTGGAACGACGTCGCGTCCTCGGCGACGCTGGCGATCCTCGGCTGACGAGGGGTCGCAAGAATTCTCCCGAAGTTTTTTCTCGATTGTGGGAATGCGCCGCCCCCGCGCTACGGTTCTGGATGAAACGAAACCGTTTCGTTTCATCCATGTAACAGGAGACATCCCACGTGACACCGCAGGAGGCCGCCGTCCGGCCCCGCATCGAGGGCCACCGCGAGCAGGAGATCCTGGACGCGACGCTCGAGGTGCTCGCGGACGTCGGCTACGACCGGCTCACCATGGACGCCGTGGCCACCGCCGCCAAGGCCTCCAAGGCCACGCTCTACCGCCGGTGGAGCTCCAAGGCGGCGCTGGTCATCGACGCCGTCCTCGCCCAGAAGGCGCCCGCCACCCTTCCCGACACGGGCACCCTGCGGGGCGACCTGATCGAGATGAGCTGCGGCATCGGCGGCTTCTCCGACCGCAAGCCGATGACGGTGCTGGCCAGCCTGATCACCGCCATCAACCTCGACGAGGAGTTCGCCGAGCGCTTCCGGCGCGACTTCATCGGCCCCAAGGTCGCCATCGGCCGCACCGTCTACGAGCGGGCGCAGGCCCGCGGCGAGATCCGTGCCGACCTCGACATCGACCTGGTGGCGCCCGCCCTGGCCGGGATGGTCCTGCACCGGACCTTCCTGCTCGGCGAGCACGCCACCCCCGAGCTGATCACCGCCCTGATCGACCAGATCGTCCTCCCTGCCTGCCACCCGCAGGCCCACGTGCCCCACGAAGAGAAGGAAACGTCGTGACCGACACCAACAGCACCACCCCGCCCGCCGGCGCGGCCGTGGCCGTGGCCCCGCCACAGCGCGAGCTCAACCTGACCTGGGCCCTCGTCCTGATCTCCATCGCCCAGCTGATGGTGGTCCTGGACGCGACCATCGCCAACATCGCGCTGCCCTACATCCAGACCGACCTGGGCATCAGCAACGCCAACCTGCCCTGGATCGTGACCGGCTACGCGCTGGCCTTCGGCAGCCTGCTGCTGCTCGGCGGCCGGCTGGGCGACCTCTACGGTCGCCGCCGCGTCTTCATGGCCGGTCTGGTCATCTTCGCCATCGCCTCGCTGCTCGGCGGTCTCGCGCAGAGCGAGACGCTGCTGCTCGGCGCCCGGGGCCTGCAGGGCCTCGGCGCGGCGCTGGCCTCCCCCGCCGCCCTGGCGCTGATCACCACGACCTTCCCGGCCGGGCCCGCCCGCAACCGGGCGTTCGCGGTGTACGCCGCCATGTCCGGCGCCGGCGCGGCCGTCGGCCTGATCCTCGGCGGCTGGCTGACCGGCACCTCGCCGGAGATCTTCGGCGTCGTCATCGACGGCTGGCGCCTCACCTTCCTGATCAACGTGCCGATCGGGATCGCCGCGGCGCTGCTCGCCCCGCGCTTCCTCAACGAGTCCGAGTCGCACCCGGGTGAGCTCGACCTGCCCGGCGCCGTCACCGGCACCCTCGGCCTGCTCGGCATCGTCTACGGCCTGTCGCGGGCCGGCACCCAGGGCTGGTCCGACAGCCTCACCGATCGCCAGCCTGGTCGTCGGCGCGGTCCTGATGGTGGTCTTCATCGTGATCGAGAGCCGGGTCGAGCACCCGCTGCTGCCGTTCCGGATCTTCATGAACCGGACCCGGGCGTCGAGCTTCGTGGCGATGTTCTTCGCCCCGGCCGCGATGTTCGCGATGTTCTACTTCCTGAGCCAGTACATCCAGAACGTCATGGGCTACAGCCCGCTGAAGGCCGGCGTCGCGTTCCTGCCGTTCACGGTGGGCATCGTCGTCGGGGCGGGCCTGGCCTCCAACCTGGTCGACCGGATCAACCCGCGCTACATCGCCGGCGTCGGCACCCTGCTGGCGGCGGGCGCCCTGTACGGCTTCTCGACGCTGCGCGTTCGACACGGTGTTCCCGGTGACCGACGTGACCGGCGAGCTACGTCACCGACATCCTGCCGTTCATCCTCCTGATGGCGGTCGGCATGGGTCTCACCTTCGTGCCGGTCACCCTGACGGCCGTCCACCACCTGCGCAACGAGGACTCCGGCATCGGCTCCGGCGTGCTCAACACCATGCAGCAGGTCGGCGGCGCCCTCGGGCTCGCCGTGCTGGCCACGGTGGCGACGCAGACGTTCACCGACCGGGGTGCCGAGCTGGCCAAGGCGGCCGCGGCCGCAGCCCAGGCCGGTGGTCCGACGCCGACCGAGGAGCAGATGCAGGCGCTGCAGACGATCGTCCAGCACCAGGTCTTCACCGAGGGCTCCACCCAGGCGTTCCTGGTCGGGTGCTTCCTGATGCTCGCGGCCTCGGCCGTGATCTGGATCTTCCTCGACGTGAAGCACGAGGAGCTGGCCACGGACGGCCCGGAGGGCGTCCACGTCGGCTGATCGCAGGCCACCACCCGACCGCGAGGCGGTCGTCAGCCCGAGAGGTTGACGGCCGCCTCGCGGCACGTCCGGAGGGCGTCGCGGACCCAGTCCGGCGACGCCCCGGCGAGACCGCACGCGGGGCTCAGCACGAGCCGCGGCGAGACCTCCTCGAGGTCGAGGCCGAGCATGTCGAGGACCCGTTGCACCCGCTCGGCGACCTGGGACGCCGTCGGCCGGTCGGCGGGCGCCACGCCCGGGACGACGCCGAGGGCGACCGTCTCCCCCGCCTCCCACGCCTCGGCGAGGCGGTCGAGGTCGGCGGCGACGAGCACGTCCAGGTCCACCGACAGGCCCGTGGCTCCGGCGCCCCGCACCAGGTCGAGCGGGGTCCCCGGTGCGCACGCGTGCACCCAGGGCTCGGCGCCGGCGTCGGCGACCGCGGCGAGCACCCAGCCGAGCGCCTCCGACGCCTCGGGCGGGTGGACGGCGCGGTGACGTCCGAAGCCGGACGCCGTCGGGACCCGGGCGTCCAGCACTGCGGCCAGGGCCGGCTCGTCGACCTGGACGACCAGCCGGTCCACGCCGGCGACCCGGCGACGCACGTCGGCGACGTGGTCGCGCAGGCCCTCGGCGAGCGCCTGCGCCAGGTCCCGGCGGGCCCCGTGGTCGGCGAGCACCTTGTCCCCGCGCGGCTTCTCGACGGTCGCGGCGAGCGTCCACGGCCCGGCGACCTGGATCTTCACGGCTCCGGTGAGCGCGTGCGCCTGCTCCTCCAGCGCGTCGAGGTCCTGGGCGAGCAGCGAGCGGGCCCGCCGGTGGTCGACGCCCGGGGCGTCGGTGAGCCGCCAGCCCGCGGGCTGCAGGTCGGCGCCGATCCCGGCCACGACGGCGAGCGCGCGCCCGGTCATGGACGCCGCGACCCCGCGGCCGGGCAGCTCGGGCAGGTGCGGCAGTCCCTCGGGCGGTGCGAGCTCGCCGAGCACGACCCGGACGGCCTCGGCGTACTCCCGGGCGTCCTCGCCCGGCATCGACCCGACCCCGGTCGCCAGGGTCACGAGGCGCGACTCGTCGAGGAGATCGTGGCCGAGCCGACCACCCGGGTGCCGTCGTAGATGACGGCCGCCTGGCCCGGCGCGATGCCGTACGCCGGGTCCAGCAGCGCGATCTCCACGGCGCCGTCGCTGTGCGCGACCACGTGGGCGCGGTGCTCGTCGCCGTGGGCGCGGAGCTGCACGGTCCCGTCCAGCGCCGTGGGCGCCGTCCCGCACCAGCGGGCCGCCGCGCCGGTGATCCGCGCCACGGCGAGCCGGTCGCGCGGACCGACGGTGACGGTGCCGGAGACCGGCTCGATGTCGAGCACGAAGCGCGGCTTGCCGTCGGCCGCGGGCACGCCCAGCCGGAGTCCCTTGCGCTGCCCGATCGTGAAGCCGTAGGAGCCCTCGTGCTCCCCCAGCACCTCGCCCGCCTCGTCGACGATCCGGCCGCCGTGGTTCGGGGCGCGGTCGCCCAGCTTCTCCTTCAGCCAGCCCGCGTTGTCGCCGTCCGCGACGAAGCAGATGTCGTGCGAGTCGGGCTTGTCGGCCACCAGCAACCCCCGCTCCGCCGCCTCCCGGCGCACGTCGGGCTTCGTCGAGCCGCCCAGGGGGAACAGCGAGTGCGCGAGCTGCTCCTGGGTGAGCACGCCCAGCACGTAGGACTGGTCCTTGCCGTGGTCGACGGCGCGGTGCATCTCGACCAGGCCGTCGGCTCCGGTGCGCAGCTGCGCGTAGTGGCCGGTCGCGACCGCGTCGAAGCCCAGCGCCATCGCCTTGTCGAGGACCGCGGCGAACTTGATCTTCTCGTTGCAGCGCAGGCACGGGTTGGGGGTCCGGCCGGCGGCGTACTCGTCCATGAAGTCCTCGACGACGTCCTCGTGGAAGCGCTCGGACAGGTCCCAGACGTAGAACGGGATCCCGATGACGTCGGCCGCGCGGCGCGCGTCGTTGGCGTCCTCGATGGTGCAGCAGCCGCGGGCGCCGGAGCGGTACGACGCGGGGTTGCGCGAGAGCGCGAGGTGGATGCCGGTCACGTCGTGGCCGGCCTCGACGGCCCGGGCCGCGGCCACGGCGGAGTCCACCCCGCCGGACATGGCGGCGATCACTCTCACGGCACCCTCATCAGCGGGACCTGCGGTTGGCCGCTCTCGCGCGCTCGACCACCGGGCCGATCGCCTCGACGAGGGCGTCGACGTCGGCGGACGTGGAGGTGTGGCCGAGGGTGAACCGCAAGCGAGTGGCGCGCCTGCTCCTCGGTGCAGCCCATCGCGAGCAGCACGTGCGAGGGCTGCGGCACCCCGGCGGAGCAGGCGGAGCCGGTGGAGCACTCGATGCCGCGGGCGTCGAGCAGCATCAGCAGGGAGTCGCCCTCGCACTCGGGGAAGCCCAGGTGGGCGTTGCCGGGCAGGCGACCGGCGACCCCGCTGTCGAGCGGCGCACCGTGCAGGTGGGCGTCGGGGACCGTCTCGATGACCCGGCGGACCAGGTCGTCCCGCAGCGCGCCCACGCGGGTCGCGTGCTCGGCCTGCTGCTTGACCGACAGCTCGACCGCGGCGGCCAGGCCGGCGATGGCGGGGGCGTCCAGGGTGCCGCTGCGGATGTCGCGCTCCTGCCCGCCGCCGTGCGCGAGGGCGCTCACCTCGACCTCGCGGCGCACGAGCAACGCGCCGACGCCGTAGGGGCCGCCGAGCTTGTGCCCGGTGAAGGTGAGCGCGTCCACCCCGGAGGCCGCGAAGTCCACCGGCACCGCGCCCACCGCCTGCACGGCGTCGGTGTGCACGGGGATGTCGTAGGGCGCCGCGATCGCGACGGCCTCCTCGACGGGCTGGAGGGTGCCCACCTCGTTGTTGGCCCACATCACCGACACCAGGGCGACCGACTGCGGGCTCGCGCTCGACCGCGGCGCGCAGCGCCGCCACGTCGAGCCGACCGCGGGAGTCGACGGGGAGGAACTCCACGTCGACGCCCTCGGCCTCGGCCAGCCAGAGCAGCGGGTCGAGGACGGCGTGGTGCTCGACCGCGCTGGTGAGGATGCGGGTGCGGCGGGGGTCCGCGGCCCGGCGGGCCCAGAAGATGCCCTTGAGCGCGAGGTTGTCGGACTCGGTGCCGCCCGAGGTGAAGACCACCTCGCCGGGTCGGCAGTTGAGGGCCTGCGCGATGGTCTCGCGCGACTCCTCCACCACCCGGCGCGCGTGCCGCCCCGAGGCGTGCAGCGAGTTGGGGTTGCCGACCTCGGCGAGGTGCGCCGTCAACGCCTCGATGGCCGCCGGCAGCATCGGCGTGGTCGCTGCGTGGTCGAGGTAGACGGTCATGGCTTCCCCAGCGTACGGGTCACGTGCGCTCCAGCCACGGGTGTCCCGGGTAGAGCCGCTCGAGGGCCGCGCGCAGCCAGGCCTGCCTCGCGGGCGGCAGCAGGGGCCAGGTGACCGCGAGGTCGCGGTCGTCCTTGGGCCGGTGCAGCACCGCCTTGTAGAGCAGGGTGATCTCGGGGCGCAGGTAGCGGAGGCCGTCGGCCGCCACCCAGGTCGCCTCCTCGAGCGGCACGACGTGGTCGGGGTCGCGCTTGTTGGTCCACAGCCCGTCGCGGTCCGGGGTGATCGGCAGGTCGATGATCCACGGGTCGAGCGCGGACCGGCGGACCCAGATCTGGCTCTCGACGTTGAGCACCTCGGGGAACGTGTCGTTCAGCGGACGCATCGTGCCGCCGTCCATGCTCCACAGGTTCCACGCGTCGCCGACGTGGGCGCGCAGCGCCGGGACGTCGCAGGCCAGGATGGACAGGTCGACGTCCTCGTGCTCCCGGAGCACGCCGGTGAAGGCCTCGATCGACCAGCCGCCGACGATCCACCACGGCCGCTCGAAGCCCGCCATGAACTCCGCCAGCCGCGGGGGGTCCAGCGGCGCCCAGGCGCCGTACCAACGGTCGTAGCCGGCGTTCTCCGCGACCTCCTCGGCCGTCTGGAGCAGCGGCTCGCGCTCGGGCATCACAGCAGCACCAGGTCGTCGCGGTGCACGACCTCACGCTCGTACGCCGCCCCGAGCTCGCGCTTGAGGTCGTGGCTCGACCGGCCCAGCAGTCCCGGGAGCTCCTCGGCGTCGAAGTTCACCAGCCCGCGCGCCACCGGCCGGCCGTCGGTGCGCACCAGGTCGACCGGGTCGCCGGCTGCGAAGCCGCCGGTGACGGCGACGATGCCGGCCGCCAGCAGCGAGGCGCGGCGCTCGGTGACCGCCCGGACGGCGCCGTCGTCCAGGGTGAGCCGGCCCTTGGCCTCGGTCGCGTGCGCGAGCCACAGCAGCCGGGTGGGGCGCCGCTTGCCGGTGGGTCGGAACAGGGTCCCGACCGGCGCGCCGGCCAGCGCGTCGCCCGCGTGCTCCGCGGAGGTGAGCACCACCGGGATGCCGGCCCCGGTGGCGATCCGGGCGGCCTCGAGCTTGGTCCGCATGCCGCCGGTGCCCACGCCCGCGGCGCCGGCCTTGCCGACCCGGACCCGGGCCAGGTCGGACGCGGAGGAGACCTCCGCGATGCGGGCCGAGCCGGCGGTGTCCGGGTGGGCGTCGTAGAGGCCGTCGACGTCGGACAGGAGCACCAGCAGGTCCGCGTGCACCAGGTGCGCGACCAGGGCCGCGAGCCGGTCGTTGTCACCGAAGCGGATCTCCGTGGTGGCCACCGTGTCGTTCTCGTTCACCACCGGCACCACCCCGAGCTCGAGCAGCTTGGCGAAGGTCTGGTGGGCGTTGCGGTAGTGCGAGCGTCGGGTCACGTCGTCGAGGGTGAGCAGCACCTGGCCGACGACCACGTCGTGCCGGGCGAACTCCTCGGTGTAGCGGTGCACCAGCAGGCCCTGGCCCACGGAGGCGGCGGCCTGCTGGGCCGGCAGCGCGCGGGGACGCCGGGCCAGCCCGAGGGGGGCGAGGCCGGCGGCGATGGCACCGCTGGAGACCAGCACCACCTCGGTGCCACGGCGCCGCGTCGCGGCGAGGGTGTCGACCAGCCGGCGGACCCGCGCGGGGTCGATCCCGCCGGCAGCGGTGGTCAGCGACGACGACCCGACCTTCACCACGACGCGGCGCGCGTCGGTCACCACCTCGCGGCTCATGCGTCGGGGTCCTCCCGGGAGCCGATCTCGTAGGACCGCGGGCCGAAGTCGGGTCGGTCGTCGAGCTTGTCCGCGAGCCGGCGCGCGACGTCGGCGCGGGTCTCGTTCTCGGCGCGCTCGGGCATCGCCTCGTCGATCTCGTGGCGGCGCTGGGCGGCGGGCCGCTTCTCGTCGAAGCGGTGGTCCTCGCCGCGGCGGGCGAGGTTCTCGGCGCCCGCGTCGATGCCGGGCTTGAAGTCGAAGACCACGGAGTCGTCCGGGTGCCCGATGAGCACCGGGTCGCCCTCGACCGCGCCGAGCTGGAGCAGCCGGGTCTCGACGCCGAGCCGGTTGAGCCGGTCGGCGAGGAAGCCGACCGCCTCGTCGTTGGAGAAGTCGGTCTGGCGCACCCAGCGCTCGGGCTTGCTGCCCCGCACCTGCCAGACGCGGTCGCCCGAGGGGTCGGCGGTCTGCGTCACCGTGAAGTCGTCGGCGCCGTCGACGGAGCGCGGCCGGATCACGATGCGCGGCGTCTCGACGACCGGCTTGGCCGCCCGGGCCGACGCCACGATCTCGGCCATCGCGAAGGTCAGCTCCCGCAGCCCGTGGCCGGACGCGGCCGACACGGCGAAGACGTCGAGCCCGCGCGCCCTGAGATCGTCGACGACCATGTCGGCGATGTCGTGCCCGTCGGGCACGTCGACCTTGTTGAGCGCCACCAGGCGGGGCCGGTCGGCCAGGCCGCCGTACCTGGTGAGCTCGTTCTCGATCACGTCGAGGTCGTCGGCGGGGTTGCGACCCGGCTCGATGGTGGCGGTGTCGATGACGTGCACGATCGCCGCGCAGCGCTCGATGTGCCGCAGGAAGTCGTGGCCGAGACCGCGGCCGTCGGCCGCGCCCTCGATGAGACCGGGCACGTCGGCGACGGTGTACGTCGTGTCGCCCGCGCGGACCACGCCGAGGTTGGGGACCAGCGTGGTGAACGGGTAGTCGGCGATCTTGGGCCGCGCCCGCGAGATCGCGGCGATCAGGCTGCTCTTGCCGGCGCTGGGGAAGCCCACCAGCCCGATGTCGGCGACCACCTTGAGCTCGAGGGAGATGTCGAGCTCGTCGCCGGGCTCGCCCAGCAGCGCGAACCCGGGCGCCTTGCGCTTCGCACTGGCCAGCGCGGCGTTGCCGAGGCCGCCGCGGCCGCCCTGGGCGATGACCAGCTCCGTGCCGGCGCCGACCAGGTCGGCGAGCACCTCGCCGTCGGCCGTGGCGACGACGGTGCCGTCGGGCACCGGGAGCACCAGGTCGCTGCCGTGGCCACCGTTCTTGTGGTCGCCGGCCCCGTGCCCGCCGGACTCGGCGCGGCGCTTGGGGCTGTGGTGGTAGTCGATCAGGGTGGTGACGTCGGGGTCGACCCGCAGGATCACCGAACCGCCGGGCCCGCCGTTCCCGCCGTCGGGGCCGCCGAGCGGC
This sequence comes from uncultured Actinomycetota bacterium, assembly GCA_963713255.1. Taxonomy (GTDB): domain Bacteria; phylum Actinomycetota; class Actinomycetes; order Propionibacteriales; family Nocardioidaceae; genus Nocardioides. Next base: position 102,491 of record CAVQLC010000009.1, on the reverse strand, counting down.
TTGAACTTCTCGCGGTGCACCGACGCGACGCCGTTGCCTCCCCGGCCCGCGCTGATGTGCAGCGTGACCCGGTCCACGAAGGTCGGGACGGCCATGGGGTTCCTCTCGATGGTGCAGAAATGCCCGAGGGCGCCCCTAGATCCTAGGGACGCCCTCCGGTGGCCACGACGAGCGCGACCGACGAACTAAAGCGTCAGCTCACTCGCCCGGGACGATGTTGACGACGCGACGACCGCGGCGGGTGCCGAACTCGACCGCACCCTCGACGAGCGCGAACAGGGTGTCGTCGCCGCCCCGACCCACGCCGGAGCCCGGGTGGAAGTGGGTGCCGCGCTGGCGGACGATGATCTCGCCGGCGTTGACGAGCTGGCCGCCGTAGCGCTTCACGCCGAGGCGCTGGGAGTTGGAGTCCCGACCGTTCTTGGTCGAGGCTGCACCCTTCTTGTGTGCCATGGGTTCAGTCCTTTGCGTTCGAGTCAGGTGAGCTCAACGGGTGAGTCAGAGAGAGATGTCGGTGACCTTGACCTGGGTGTACTTCTGGCGGTGACCCTGGCGCTTCTTGTAGCCGGTCTTGTTCTTGTACTTCTGGATGATGATCTTGGGGCCCTTGGTGGCACCGAGGATCTCGACGGTGACGGCAGCCTTGCCGAGCTTGTCCATGTCGGTCGTGACGGTCTCGCCGTCGACGACCATGACCACGGGCAGGCTCAGCGTCTCGCCCACGGGGGTCTCGAGCTTGTCGACCTCGATGACGTCCCCGACGGACACCTTCTGCTGCTTGCTGCCACTGCGCACGATCGCGTACACCGCGACTCACTCTCCTCTACCGACGTCTGGGCCTGCGGCGCGCACGGCGGACCCGGTCGGACTGCGACAGGATCGTGCGGCGCACGCACAGGAAGGTGGCATCAGCACACCGAGGGTCAATGCTACGGGTCGGGCGCGTCCGCGGCAAAACGTGGCGGGAGCAGGGCCAGGAGCGCGGCGTACGACGCGTCGGCATCGTCGCCGGTCGTGTCCAGCACCAGGGTGTCGGGGTCGGCCGCGACGAGCGCCGCGATCCGGTCCCGGTAGCTCCGGAGCACGGTCTCCCCGCCCTCGGCCTCGACGTGCGCGGCGGTGACCCCGACCGGGTCGTGCCAGCCGTCGGTGGGCACCCGGTCGGCGAACCGCCGGACCGCGGTGCCGGCGTCGGCGACCAGCACCACGTGCACGTGCCGCGCCCCGGTCTCGGCGACGCGGTCCCTGATCGCGGCCAGCTCACCGGGCCGGGCCGTGAGCTGGGGCAGCACCACGTCGTGGCCGTTGCGCAGGTGGGCCTGCATCGCCGCCATGGCCACCGGCCGGACCAGCAGGCCGGCGCGCCCGAAGTCCCGGTCCCAGCCGCCGACGAGGGTGCGCAGCACGTCGATGTCGAGGTCGAGGGTGTCCGGGTGGTCGGTGACGTAGCGGCGGGCGAGCGTCGACTTGCCGACGCCGGGCGCCCCGTTGAGGTGGACCACCCGAGGCCGGGAGGTCACCGCTTGCGGGTGCCCTTCTTCTTGATCGGGACGTGCTCGACGTGGTGGCCGTCGTCGGCCGGGTCACCGTCACCCGCTCCGGCCGGGTCCAGGGTGCCGATCGGCACCTGCTCGACTCCGCCGGCCGAGGGCGGGCCGGCGGGCCGGCTGGCCGCGCGGCGGCGGGTGCGCGTGACGACCTTGGAGGTCACCGGCGCCGGCGCCTCGGCGAGCACCGGCTCGGGCTCGGGCTCGGGAGCCACCGGGGTCTCGGGCGCCTCGACGGCGGGCTGCTCGGCCTGCGTCTCCTCGGCCACGGGCTGCTCGGCCGGCGCCTCCTCGACCGGCGTCTGCTCGGCCGGGGCGTCTCCTCGGCCGGGGCCTGCTCGGCCGGGGACTCGGCGACCGGCGCCTCCACCGGCGCGCCTGGTCGTCGGCTCCTCGACGGGAGCCTCGTCGGCCGCCGGGCGATCGGCGTTCTCGGCCCGGGCCATCGCCGCGATGTCCCGCGGCGAGGGGACGCTCGCCTTGGTGGCGGCGGCCGTTGCCGTTGCCGTTGCCGTTGCCGTTGTCCCCGCGGCCGCGGCCGCCGCGGCTCTTGCGGGCGCCGCCCCGCGGGGCGTCGTCGGACCGGCGCGGTTCGACGGGGGCGTCCTGGATGATCACGCCGCGCCCGGAGCAGTGGTCGCAGGTCTCGGAGAAGGCCTCCAGCAGACCGGTGCCGATCCGCTTGCGGGTCATCTGCACGAGGCCCAGCGAGGTGACCTCGGCGACCTGGTGCCGGGTGCGGTCCCGGCCCAGGCACTCGACGAGGCGGCGCAGCACGAGGTCGCGGTTGGACTCCAGCACCATGTCGATGAAGTCGACGACGATGATGCCGCCGATGTCGCGCAGCCGGAGCTGACGGACGATCTCCTCGGCGGCCTCGAGGTTGTTCTTGGTCACCGTCTCCTCGAGGTTGCCCCCGGAGCCGGTGAACTTGCCGGTGTTGACGTCGACCACGGTCATGGCCTCGGTCCGGTCGATCACCAGGGAGCCGCCCGAGGGCAGCCAGACCTTGCGGTCGAGGCCCTTGTGGATCTGCTCCTCGATGCGCAGCGAGGCGAACAGGTCCACGCCCTGCTCCGCCGCGTCGTAGTGCTCGAGGCGCTCCTCGAGGTCCGGCGCGATGTGGGAGACGTAGCTCTGGACGATGTCCCAGGCGTCGTCACCCTCGACGACCATCCGGGAGAAGTCCTCGGTGAACAGGTCGCGGACCACCTTCAGGGTCAGGTCCGGCTCGCCGTACAGGAGCTGGGCGCCGGCCCCCTTGTGGGCGGCCTTCTTCTCGATGTCCTCCCAGCGCGCCTTGAGCCGCTCGACGTCGCGGACCAGCTCGTCCTCGGCCGCGCCCTCGGCGGCGGTCCGGACGATGACGCCGGCGGTGTCGGGGACGATCTCCTTGAGCAGGGTCTTCAGCCGGTTGCGCTCGGTGTCGGGCAGCTTGCGGGAGATGCCGCTGGTGGTGCCGTCGGGGACGTAGACCAGGAACCGACCGGCGAGGCTGACCTGGCTGGTGAGCCGGGCGCCCTTGTGGCCGATCGGGTCCTTGGTGACCTGCACCAGCACCGACTGGCCCGAGGAGAGCACCGACTCGATCTTGCGCGGCGAGCCCTCCTTGTGGCCGAGGGCGGACCAGTTGACCTCACCGGCGTACAGCACCGCGTTGCGGCCCTTGCCGATGTCGACGAACGCCGCCTCCATCGAGGGCAGCACGTTCTGCACGCGGCCGAGGTAGACGTTGCCGATCAGCGAGGTCTGCGACTCCCGCGCGACGTAGTGCTCCACGAGGACCTTGTCCTCGAGCACCGCGATCTGGGTGACGTCCTCGCGCTGACGGATCGCCATCACCCGCTCGACGGACTCGCGGCGGGCCAGGAACTCGGCCTCGCTCACGATCGGGGCGCGGCGGCGGCCGGCCTCACGACCCTCGCGGCGGCGCTGCTTCTTCGCCTCCAGGCGGGTCGAGCCCTGGACCGAGGTGATCTCGTCCTCGGCGTTGCGGGGCCGGCGGCCCCGGGTGGTGGTCTTGGCCTGCGGCTCCTGGTCGCTGTCGGAGCCGTTGTCGTCCCCGGCGCGCCGGCGGCGGCGGCGACGGCGCGAGCTCGGGCTCTCGCCGGCCTCGGCGTCGTCGGCGGACTCGCCCTCGGAGGCGGCCTCGGGCTCGGTCGTGTCGTCCTCCACGGCCGCGGCGTCGGCACCGTCCCCGTCGGAGGACTTGCGGCGGCGACGGCCACCGCGGCGGCGCCGGCGACGGGCGCCGTCGCCCTCGCCGGACTCGTCGTCGGAGGTGCGCTCGGCCTGCTCGCCCGACTCCGAGGTCTCGGCAGCGGTCGCGTCGGCGGCCGGCTCGGGCGGCGCCGCGGTGGTGGGCTCGGGAGCCTTGAACAGCGGCATCCCGACGGCCGGGGCACCCTCGGTGTCGCCGGCCTCGTCGTCCTCGGTGGCCTCCGGTGCGGGCGCGGCCTTCTTGGCCCGGCTGCCGCGCTTGCGGGCCTTGGGCGGTGCCGCGGGCTCCTCGGACACGTCGGTGGGCTCGGGAGCGCTCTCGACGACCGCCTCGGTGTCGGTGTCCGCAGCCGGCGCGGCGGCCTTCTTCGCGGGCGCCTTCCGGGTGCGCTTCTTGGCCGGCGGAGGCGTCTCGGCGTCGGTCGGAGGCTCGGCGGAGGGTGCGGGTGCGGTCGCCTCGGCGGTGTCGGTGGGCTCCGCGGCGGCGGCCTTCTTGGCCGGTGCCTTGCGGGTGCGCTTCTTGGCCGGTGCCGGGGTGTCCCCCGCCGGGGACTCCGCCCGGACCGCGGAGGCGGCCTCGGGAGCGTTCTCCTGGGACGTGGAACCGGTGGCGAGATCGTCGTCGAGCATGTGTGCTCCTCTGCCCGGAGCCGGAGCTACCGGGGTGTCGGCGCCGGCAGCCCGACTGCGCCGGGCCGACGACACAAAGCTTCGTCTGGCGGCGACCCTCTCCGCGTGTGCGTCAACGCGCACGGTTCGTCGCACCTACCGCGGTCGCCGGGCTGGACCGCAGGAATCTCTCTCACCGATTCCGGTCGGGCCGCGTCGCGGTCTGGTGACGAATCGCACCCACTGTGCCTGCCCTCGGAGGGCCGGCGAGAACGTCGTCGGGTCGGGTCCTCGGGCTTCGGTGCCGTCGTACGTCGACCGTGGCCGAGTATCGCACACCCGGAGGCAGTCTCCTATGCGGACGACGCGAGCGGGTCGCCCACCGAGCCCGTCGTCTCGTCCAGCGGACCCTGCGCCCAGCGGGTCATCAGGGCCGACCCGCCGGCCGTCGGGGCGGCCGTCTCGTCCGGCTCTCCGGCGATCTGGCCCAGCCCGGTGATCACGTCGTCGGGGCGCACCGCGGGCACGGTGTGGCGCAGCACGAGGTCGAGCTCGGGCTGCCCGTCCGCCTCGCGGACGGCCAGCGAGACGACCGCCGCGCGGCAGTCGAACTCCCGCAGGCCCTTCTTGGTCATCCGCTCGACCGGGACCGCGTCGGCGGCCAGGAAGGCGGCCACGGCCTCGAGCAGCCGGGCCTGGCCGGCCGGGAGCCGGATGGTCCAGTGGCTGGCGGTCAGCAGGTCCGCCAACGACCCGCCGGGCGACTCCACGACCTGGAGCACGTCGAGCCCGTCGGGCAGCGCCTCGGCCAGCGCCGTGGCGACGGTGGCCGGGTCGACCACCTCCGCGAGCCCGATCTCGAGGTACTCCGCCTCGCTCGCGGAGCCGGTCGGTGCCGCGCCGGCGTACGAGATCCGCGGGTGCGGGTGGAAGCCCGACGAGTAGGCCATCGGGATCCGGGCCCGCATCACGGCCCGTTCGAACGCGCGTGAGAAGTCCCGGTGGGAGGTGAACCGCAGCCGCCCGCGCTTGGCGTACCGGATCCGCAGCCGCTGGACCGGCGGGGCCTGCTGCTCGGGCTGCTCTCGCACGGGCCGAACCCTAGCCGCGCCCCGGCGATTGGTCAGAAACCGCAGTTCCGGGCGCCTGATTTCTGCGGTTGGTGACCAAACCGCACCCACCCGCGGGGCGCTAGGGCAGCAGCGCGGACTTCATCTGGAGGGAGGAGTAGACGCTGGAGACCCGCACGCCGCCCAGCCAGGCGGTGAGCCGCTCGGCCTCGACGGCGAGCGCGGCGGTGGCGGCCGCGGGCAGGGACCCGCGCGGGACGACGTGCACCAGGCCGGTGTCGTCCTGGACCCAGCAGCCCACGACCCGGCCGTTCCACCACGCGGTCGTGCCGCCGTTGCCGTTGCTGTCGAAGAGGTACGGCGTGTGGTCGGGGTCGAGGTAGAACGCGCGGTCGCGCCACCCCATCGTGGTCGGGTCGAGCACCGGCAGCAGCGCCGCCCACGGCTCGACCGGGTCGGCCTCGTCCTCGTCGTCGGGGAGCACCCACCCGGCCAGTCCACCGTCGAGGGAGACGGGCACCGCCTCGAGGTCGGCCAGGGCCCGGCGGACCGCGGTCTTGGTGGCCCCCAGCCACCAGACCAGGTCCGCCTCCGTCCCGGGGCCGAAGGACCGCAGCCACCGGCCGACGAGGGCGGCGTAGGCCTCGGGCTCCGGCAGCGGAGCGGGCGCCTCGCCGAGCCAGTCCGACATCCGGGTCCACGCCGGACGGGAGAGCCGCCAGTGGCCGGCGTTGCGGCCGCGGACGATCTCGCCCTCGGCCCCGAGCCAGCCGAGCACCCGCGGGGCGAGCGGCACCTCGCCGCCCCACTTCGTGCCCGGTGACACCGAGACCGTCCCGCCGACGAACGGCACCGCGGCCCGCAGGTCCTTGACCGACATCCCGTCGGGATCGGCCAAGGCCACCAGGAGGCGCGAGCGCGCCTCGTCGAGCCAGGCCTCGCCGTCGTCGGCCAGGCCCGCGGCCACCACGTCCTTCGCGATCCTGCGCCGCTCCTGGCCGGCGACCCGCGCGGCCGGGCCGCCCCAGGCGGCCGGCAGCAGGTCGCGCGGGAAGACGAACAGGGTGCGCCGCATCGCCAGCTGCTTCACCAGGGAGCGGTCGTCGTAGAGGGCCCGGTCGACGTCGGCGACCGTCGCGCCGTCGACCCGGGCGGCCACCGAGAGGTAGACCGTCGGCGGCTCGGTCGCGTGCAGCACCGTCATCGCCCGCGTCGCCGCCTCGGGGCCCGTCACCCGGTGCGCGGGGGCGATCGCGTGCCGGACCGCGAGCCGCGCCCGCCGCTCGGCGTCGGTGATGTGGCGCATGGCGACATCCTGCCCGGCGGGACCGACGTCACGTCGTCCCCGATCCCGGTCCCGGGGCCGCGGACGACTAACGTGTCGGCCGTGACCGAGACTCCTGGGGCGCGGACGGCGTCCCCCCGCCGCCCCCGACGGTCCGTCGCCCTCGGACAGCCGACCGTGGGCGAGGCCGAGCTCGACGCCGTGCGCGCCGTGTTCGAGTCCGGCTGGCTCTCCGGCGCCGGCCCGACCTGCGCGGCCTTCGAGCGGGACTTCGCGGCCACCGTGGGGGTGGCCCACGCGCTGGCCACCTCCAACTGCGGTTCCGCCCTCCACCTGGCCCTGCAGGTGCTCGGCGTGCGGCCGGGCGACGAGGTCGTGGTCGCCGACTACACGTTCCCCGCCACCGGCCACTCCGTGGTCTGGGCGGGCGCCACCCCCGTGTTCGCCGACGTGCGGGCCGACATCGGCACCGTCGACCCGGCCAGCGTGGAGTCCCTGATCACGCCGCGCACCGTCGGCGTGATCGCCGTCGACCTGGTCGGCCAGCCCGCCGACTACGACGACCTGCGCGCGATCACCGACCGGCACGGGCTCTGGCTGGTCGAGGACGCCGCCTGCTCCGCGGGCGCCGTCTACCGCGGCCGCCCGGCGGGCAGCCTCGCCGACCTGGCCACGTTCAGCTTCCACGGCCGCAAGGGCATCACCAGCGGTGAGGGCGGCGCGCTGGTCGGCGGCGACGCCGCGCTGATGGACCGGGCCCGCGCGCTCCACACCTACGGCATCGCACCCGCGCTCTCGCGGGAGGGACAGACCACGCTGGCCGTGCCGTCCTTCGAGGAGGCCGGGTTCAACTACCGGATGTCCGACGTGCAGGCCGCGATCATGCGCGTCCAGCTCGGGCGGCTCTCCGACCTGGTCGCGGCCCGGACCCGGGCGGCCGACGGGTACGCCGAGCGGCTCTCCGGTCTCGAGGGCATCGCTCTGCCCACCGTGCTCGACGACCGCACCCACCCGTGGCAGTCCTACCTGCTCACCGCCGCCGACGACGTCGACCGGGACCGGCTGGTGATGGCTCTGCGCGAGCGTGGGGTCGGCAGCAACTTCGGCACCTACGCCAGCCACCTCCAGCCGGTGTACGGCGCCACGAACGACTGCCCGGTCTCGGCACGGCTGTTCCGCACCCAGCTCGCACTCCCGATGCACGCCAACCTCGACGACGACGACCTCGACTACGTCGCCGAGCAGCTGCGCGACGTGCTCGCCGACCCCGCGGTCCGCAACCGGGGGGCGGCGTGACCAACCGCATCCATCCCACGGCCGTCCTCGGCCCGCAGGTGGAGCTCGGCAGCGGCAACGTCATCGGGCCCTTCTGCGTGCTCCAGGGACCCGTGGTGATCGGGGACGACAACTACCTCGCCTCCCACGTCTCCATCGGCGGCGCGGCCGAGGTCCGGGGCCACCGGTTCGAGCCGAGCTGGGAGGAGCCCTTCGACGGCAACGGCGTGACCATCGGGTCGCGCAACGTGTTCAAGGAGTTCGTCGCCGTCAACGGCGGCTGGGCGACCCTGACCGAGGTGGGCGACGACGGGTTCTTCATGGGCCTGGCCCACCTCAACCACGACGTGGTCGTGGGCGACGAGGTCACCGTGTCCGGCAGCGCCGTCGTCGCGGGTCACGTCACCATCGAGGACGGCGCCAACCTCGGCCTCGGCGTCACCGTGCACCAGCGCCGCACCATCGGCGCCGGCGCCATGATCGGCATGCAGGCCGCCGTCACCCGCGACCTGCCGCCGTACGTCGTCAGCGCGGGCGTCCCCGCCCGCCCGCTGCGCCTGAACACCTACCGGCTGACCAGGCTCGGCGTCCCCGACGAGGCCCACGCCCAGCTCGAGGCCGTCCTGCTGCGGGGGTCCCGCGACCTCGCCGGCCTCCCCGACCCGCTCCGACCCGCCATCGAGGCGTGGCTCGACCGCACCGACCCCGACCCGAGAGGCACCATCCAGCCATGACGTTCATCCCCGCCGCCAAGCCGATCGTCGGTGACGAGGAGCGCGCGGCCGTCGACGCCGTGCTGCGCTCCGGCATGATCGCCCAGGGCCCGCAGGTGGCCGCGTTCGAGGAGGAGTTCTCCGCGAGCATGACCCCGGGCCGGGTCAACGTGGCCGTCAACTCCGGCACCTCCGGGCTGCACCTCGGGCTGCTCGCCGCCGGCATCGGGCCGGGTGACGAGGTCATCGTGCCGTCGTTCACCTTCGCCGCCACCGCCAACTCGGTCGCGCTCACCGGCGCCACCCCGGTGTTCGCCGACATCGAGCCGGACCACTTCTGCCTCGACCCCCAGAGCGTCCGGGACGCGGTCACCGACCGCACCGCCGCGATCATGCCGGTGCACCTCTACGGCCACCCGGCCGACGTCGACGGCCTCGCCGCGGTCGCCGAGGAGCACGGGCTGCGCATCTTCGAGGACGCCGCCCAGGCGCACCTCGCCACCTGGCAGGGCCGCCCGGTCGGCACCTTCGGCGCCTTCGCGATGTTCAGCCTCTACCCGACCAAGAACATGACCTCCGGCGAGGGCGGGATGGTCACCTGCGAGAACGACGAGATCGCCCGGCAGGTCCGGCTGCTGCGCAACCAGGGCATGGAGCGGCAGTACGCCAACGAGGTCGTCGGCTTCAACGCCCGGATGACCGACCTGCACGCCGCCATCGGCCGGGTCCAGCTCACCAAGGTGGTCGGCTGGACCGAGGCCCGGCAGCGCAACGCCGCCTTCCTCGACCAGCACCTCGAGGGCGTCACCGTGCCGCCGGTGGCCGAGGGCGCGACGCACGTCTACCACCAGTACACCGTCCGCGTGGACGGTGACGAGCGGGACCGCATCGTCACCGCGCTGCGCGAGGAGCACGAGGTCGGCTGCGGCGTCTACTACCCGATCCCCAACCACCGGCTGGACTCGCTGGCGAAGTTCGCTCCCGACCTCGACCTGCCGGTCACCGAGGAGGCGGCCCGCGAGGTCATCTCGCTCCCCGTGCACCCGTCGCTGACCGAGGCCGACCTCGAGCGGGTCGTCACCGCGGTCAACACCGCGGTCCGCGCCGGCGCCTGAGCCCCTCGCGGGGCCTGCCTCAGGAGCTCGGCGTCAGCCGGTAGACGTACTGCGTCAGCCCCGACCAGGTGAACTCGTCGACCAGGGTGCCGCAGCGCGGCGCCTTGGCGCCGCTGGTGACGATGTGGGTCACCGCGAAGTCGCTGTCGGCGAGCCAGCACGGGTCCGCCTGGACCGCGATCACGTCCGGCGAGCTGCCCTGGGCGACCACCGGCGGCGCGTCGCGCGGGCCGTCGAAGGTCATCAGCAGGTAGCTCGAGCCGCGGTTCCACACCTCCTCGGCCGCCCCGTCGGGGTCGATCCGCTCCCACGCGTCGCGGTCCGGACCGGTCACCTGGTAGCCGGTCATCGACGGGACGCCGTTGGCGACCAGCATCGCGGTGGTGAACCAGTTGTCGGCCGCGAACAGCACGTGCTCGTCCTCGGAGCGGTCCTGGAACCTCATCGCCGAGCGCGCCGCGGGGCTGTCCCTGATCTCGCCCAGCCCGAAGAGCAGGGGTTGCTGTCCAGGCCGGCCAGCCCGGTGACCACGAGCACGGCCACGACCGGCGCCCAGTGCCGCGGGAAGCGGGTCACCGCCCACACCAGGCCCGCCGTGAGCAGCACGACGAGCCAGACCTGCCAGCCGACCAGCTCGGGGATGGCCTTCTGGAGGTCGCTGACGGCGTACGCCGTGACCGCGCCGGTCACCAGCGCGGCGGCCAGCGCGATCCGGCGGGTGTCGCCCTCGAGCCGCGAGGCCACCAGGCAGAGCAACAGGGTGGCCGGGAAGCCCGCCGTCTGCGCGGCCCGCTCCGGCATCACCGCGCTGAGCAGCGGCAGGTGCGCCCCCAGCCCGCCCCACGAGACCATGGCCCACGAGGCGACCAGGGTGGTCGCGAGCGCCAGGGTGAGCAGCGCCGCCCGCTGCGGTGGCGTGGCGGTGCCCCGCGCGCGGCCCCAGAGCACGGCGGCCCACACCGCACAGATCAGGAACGCCGAGCTGATCTCGCTCTGGTTGAGGACCGCGGGCGCCGGGAAGTCCGCCAGCCCGAAGAGCCCCGGGGCGCCGAACAGCTGGTACGGCGCGAGCGCGGCGCCGGTGGTCCGGCGCAGGCCGGGGTAGACCGTGTCGAGCTCCGCCGTCAGCGCCGCGGCGTTCTCCCAGAACGTGCCCCCGAGCACCACGAGGGACACCAGGGCGCCGGCCCCGATGGCCAGCAGCGCGGGCCGGCGCAGCTCCTTCTCCCGGACCAGGAACACACCGGTGGCGAGCACCAGCGGCACCCCGATGGTGACCGACCACGGCACGTAGTAGGAGACCAGCCTGGCCAGCAGGATGCCGGCCAGGGCCGCCTGCAGGAGGCCCAGCACCCGGCTGCGGCGATCCGGTGGGGTGCGGGCGAGCCGGTCCCGGGCCAGGAAGAGCAGGTAGCAGCCGGCCGCCGCGAAGCCGAGGATCCGGATCGGCATGAACGACCACCACAGGCTGGCCGGCGCCAGGAAGCAGAGCACCACCGCCAGCCAGGACAGCGGCCGGTTGGCGCCCAGCCGGCGCAGCAGCGGCGGCAGGAACAGCGCCACCAGCAGCCACGGGAAGGCCCGGAAGGCGGCGAAGAGCATGGTGTCCGGCAGCAGCGCGCCGAGGCGGAGCAGGTTCCCCTCCAGGAACAGCACCGACTCGAACGGCCCGCCCGAGGACACCTGGAAGATCAGGTCGGGCGCCTGGGACAGCGGGGGATGCATCGACGAGCCGTTGGCCAGCACCGCCAGCTCGATCGGCGTCTGGGTCAGCCACTCGTCGCTGCGGACGCGCAGCGGGGTACCGAGCTGCCCGGCGACACCGCCGGTCCCCGCGGTGCTGAGCAGCCCCACCGACGAGGTGGTCAGGCCCGCCAGGGTGACGAACGCGTAGACCCCGAGCGGACCCAGCAGCTCCAGCCGGTCGGCCCAGCCGCCGCGCCAGCGCGGCGTCATCAGCGACGGGTCGCGGCGAGGGCCTGCTCGACGACGAGGTGGGCGGGCAGGATCGAGGCACGCTCGGCCTCGATGTCGCCGCGGCCCTCGACGAGCGCCACGAAGTGGGCCAGCTGGCTGACCAGCGGCTCGGCGCCGATGATCTCGGGCACCTCCATCTCGGTGGTCTGCCGGAAGCCGGCGTGCCCGACGTCGCCCTCGAGGGTGCTGTGCCGGTAGACGGTGACGCCCCGGCGCAGCAGGTCGATCTCGATCATCCGGTCCAGCTCGGAGATGACCATGGTGCGCACCTTGCGCTGGCCGATCCGGCTGGCCGAGGCCGAGGCGATGCCGCCGCCGTTGAAGCGCAGCGTGGCCTCCATGACGTCCTCGGCGTCCGACAGCGACTCGGGGTGGTAGTGCCCGACGGCGACGTCGACGCCCGCCGGATGGCCCCCGCCGAACGCCCTGATCAGCAGGTCGAGGTCGTGCACGAGCAGGTCCCAGGCCACCCCCGTCTTGATCCGGGCGGCGTACGGCGAGTGCCGCTCGGTGCGCGCGTAGCGCGGCTCCTCGAGCATGCCCATCGCCACCACGACGGCCGGGTTGAAGCGCTCGAGCAGCCCGCACATCAGCGGGGTGCCGGCCTTCTCGGAGGCCGTGACGACCTCCTCGGTGTCGACCACGGACGGGCAGACCGGCTTCTCGATCAGCAGCGGCAGCCCCGCGTCGATGATCGGCAGCGCCAGGGAGTGGTGGTGCTCGGTCGGCGCGGCGAGGACGGCGGCGTCCACGCCGGCCAGGCCCTCGAGGTCGGCGGCCCAGGTGGCGTCGTACATCTCGGCCGTCGCGCGGCCCTTCTGCTCGTCGGGGTCGATGATGACCGAGAGCTGGGTCTGGGCGCCGGTGGCGATCACGCGGGCGTGGTTGAGCCCCATCGATCCGCACCCGACCAGGGCGATCCGTAGCGACATGCGAGTGGTTCCTCTTCCGAAAAGGTGTCCGAGCGGGTCCTAGTCTCACCTGTCGGACCCCCGGATGCCCAACCGGCAGGCCGGGTCACGGCGTGAGCGTGGTCGCCTGCGCCGCGAGCTCCTCGCCGATGGGCAGCGCGGAGGTGGCCGCCGGTGACGGTGCGTTGAGCACGTGCAGGGTGCGCGCCGTCCGGCGGAGCAGGAAGTCGTGCACGAAGGTGCCGTCGCGGAGCACCGCCTGGGCGCGGATGCCGGCCTCCCGGGGCACCAGGTCCGCCAGGGTGAGCGAGGGGCAGTACCGCTGGCACAGCCGCAGGTAGCCGCGCTTGGACAGCGAGTTGCGCAGCTCGCGGGCTCCGGTGCGCAGGTTCTTGCGGGCCACGGCGTACGAGCCGCGGAAGCGGGCCAGCTCCGCGACGTCCTGCCGGTCGAAGGACAGCTTCGGGTAGCCCTCGCGGGCCAGGCCGAGGACCGCGTTGGGCCCGACGTTGAGGCCCCCGTCGACGGTGGGGGTCAGGTGCACGCCCAGGAACGGCAGGTCGGGGTCGGGCACCGGGTAGATCAGCGCGGAGACCAGGTCGGCCTTCGCGGGCACGACGTCGTAGTACTCCCCGCGGAACGGCATGATCGCGAGGTCCAGGTCGAGCCCGGCCAGCCGGGCGAGCCGGTCGGCCTGGACGCCGCCGCAGAAGACCACGTGCCGGGCCCGGACCTCCCCCGTCGTGGTCGTGAGCCGCACCTCGGCGCCGGTCTCGGCGACGGCGGTGACCCGGACCCCGGTGCGCAGCTCGCCGCCTGCTGCGGCGACCTCGCCGGCCAGCGCCTGGTTGATGCGCCGGTAGTCGGTGATCCCGGTGCCCGGCAGCCAGAGCGCGGCCAGGCCGCGCACGGCCGGCTCCCGACGGCGCAGCTCGGACGCGTCGATCTGCTCGGCCTCGATGCCGTTGACCGCGGCCCGGTCCCGCAGCCGCGCCAGGCCGCCCAGCTCCCGGTCCTCGGTGGCCACCAGCAGCTTGCCGGTGCGCACCACGGGGATGTCGTGGGCGGCCGCGAACTCCTCGGTCAGCCGCGCGCCGCGCCGGCACATCTCGGCCTTCAGGCTGCCGGGCTCGTAGTAGATGCCGGAGTGGATCACGCCGCTGTTGTGGCCGGTCTGGTGCGCGCCGAAGGTCGGCTCCTTGTCCAGCAGCAGCAGGCTCGCGCCCGGTCGCGCGCGCAGCAGGTGGTGCGCGGTCGAGGCGCCGACGATGCCACCGCCGACGACGACGTAGTCGAGGGGTTCGGTCACCGGGACACCTTAGAGCGGCGCCTATCCTCGCCCCGTGAGTCGGTCCGCGCGCGCCGTGACGCTGCTCGTCGTCCTGGCCGTCGCGGCCGGCGCGGCGTACGTCGTGCTGCGCGGGTCCGGCGATCCGGACGGACCGCCCGGCACCCAGCCGACCGGCTCGCCCACGCCGACCGCCACGAGCGCGCCGCCCGCGCCGACCGGCACCACGTCCTCCCCCACGGTGACCCCGAGCCCGACCGGGTCGCCGTGCCCGCCCGGGCCGACCCGGACCCTGCGCGTGCTGACCTTCAACATCCACGGCGCGCTCGGCCACGACGGCTACGACCTCGGCCGGGTCGCCGACGAGATCCGGGCCTGGAAGGCCGACGTGGTGCTGCTGCAGGAGGTCGACCGGCACCGCGCCCGCACCGACTTCGACGACCAGCCCGTGGCCCTGGCGGCGGCGCTCGACATGTTCGCGTCGTACGGCGCCAACGTGGTCCGACCGGCCGTCGAGGAGGGTGGCAAGGAGCAGGAGTACGGCACCCTCACGCTGTCGCGCCACCCCGTCCTGGACTCCGAGAACGTCCGCCTCCCCAACCGGCCGGGCCTCGAGCGGCGCGGGCTGCTGCGCACCACCGTCGACGTCGACGGGGCCGCCGTCGACGTCTACAACACCCATCTCCAGCACACCTCGGGGGCGGTCCGGCGCGACCAGGTGCGCGCGATCAAGGACGTGCTGCGCACCCGCGACCTGCCGTCGGTGCTCGGTGGGGACCTCAACGCCGAGCCGGACTCCCGGGCGCTGTCCCTGCTCACCGGCTGGCGGTTCGCGGACCCGTGGGCGGTCGTCGGCGCGGACGAGGGGCTGACGGTGCCCGCCGGGGAGCCACAGCGGAGGATCGACTTCGTGCTGCACGACGACGCCTTCACCCCGGTCGCGGCCGAGGACCTGCGGTCCGCGGTCTCCGACCACCGGGCGGTGCGCGTCGTGCTCGACCTCGTCGACCCCGCGGACTGCGGGTGAGCACGCAGGAGCGTCGCGGCCGCTGGGTGGTGCTGGCCGGCCTGCTCCTGCTCGCGCTCAACCTCCGCCCGGCCGCGGTCGCGGTGGGACCGGTGCTCGCGGAGGTGAGCGAGGGCCTCGGGCTCTCGCCCCTGGCCGAGGGCCTGCTGACCTCGCTGCCGGTGCTCGCCTTCGCGATCTTCGGCGCCCTGGCGCCGGCCCTGGCCCGGGCCGCCGGCATCCACCGGGTCACGCTGGCGGGCCTCGGCTGCGTGGTGGTCGGCCTCGGCGGCCGCGTGCTCACCGACCACGCCTCGGTGTTCCTCGCCCTGTCGATGCTCGCGCTGGCCGGGATGGCGACCGCGAACGTGCTGCTCCCCCCGCTGGTCAAGCTGCACTTCCCCGACCACGTCGGCCTCGTCACCGCGCTGTACACGACCACGCTGGCGATCGGGCTGACCGGTGCCCTGACCCTCACGGTGCCGATCTCGGAGGCGGGCAGCGGCTGGCGCACCGGGCTGGGCATCTGGGCGGGCCTGGCCCTGCTCGCGGCGCTGCCGTGGCTGGTGCTGGTCCGGCACGACCGCAAGCCCCCGGCCGATCGGCGCGAGGTCACCCTCGGTGCGGTGGCGCGCACCCGGCTGGGCGTCGCGATGGCGGTCTGCTTCGGGCTCCAGTCGCTCCAGGCGTACGCGATCTTCGGCTGGTTCGCCCAGCTCTGGCGCGACGCGGGCTACTCCCCCGTCGCCGCGGGCGCGCTGGTCGGGCTCGTCGGTGGCGTGAGCATCCCGTTGTCGCTGTGGCTGCCCACGGCCGCCGCCCGGCGGGAGAGCCAGGTCGGCATCCTGCTCGCGGTGATCGCCTGCTACCCGGTGGGGTACGTCGGCCTGATGATCGCGCCGTACTCCCTCGCCGTCCCGTGCGCCGTGCTGATCGGCGTCGGCACCTGCACGTTCGCCCTGGTGCTCACCCTGATCGGGCTGCGGTCGCGCACCCCCGGCGGCACCGCCGCGCTGTCGGGCTTCACCCAGTCCACGGGCTACCTGCTGGCCGCCTCCGGACCGTTCGCGGTCGGGGCGGTCTACCACGCCACCGACGGCTGGACCTGGCCGCTGCTGCTGCTCATCGGGCTCACGGTGCCGCTCTTCGCCGTCGGGGCCGTCGTGGCCCGGCCGGGCGTCGTGGAGGACCAGCTGGTGCGTGACCGGTCAGGCGCCGGCCCGGGACGCAGCATCAGCGAGATCGCCGGCTCGAAGCCCTGACGCGCGTAGAGCGGTGGACCGCTCGCTCGGACTGAGCACGATCCGGGCGAAGCCGTGCTCGTCGGCGTACGCCGCGCACGCGTCGAGCATCCGGCGCCGAGACCACGGCCGCGGTGCTCGGGCGCACGAAGAAGTTGGCCAGGTAGCCCCACTGGGTCGGCCGGGTGGACCCGGGCGGCCGCGGCGAGGGCATCCGGGTGAAGACCAGCAGGTTGAGCATGGCGACCGGCTCGTCGTCGACCAGCCCCAGCCAGGTCACCCGCTGGTCGTGCTCGCGCTCGAACCACTCCGCGAAGCGCGGGCCGAAGGTGTCGTCGGGATCGCCGTGCCGAGGTTCTCCTCGGTCCAGGCGCGGCGCAGCGTCGCGATCGCGCCCGGTCCTGCGCGGTCGCGACGCGGACCTCGGTCACCAACGCTCCAGCACGTCCGTCGCGCGCTCGGGCGGGTCGTAGGGCTCGGGCCAGAAGTCGGTGACCTTGGTGATGAGCCCGTCGGCGCCGAAGTCGAGGAAGACCTGGGCGTCCGCCGCGTCCTCGCCGACCCGCCAGCCGAACCACACCACCGCGCGCTCGGCGTCCCCGATCACCACCTTGGGCTCGAGGTGCCAGTCGCCGGGGAAGGTCTCGTTGAACTCGCGGTACGCCGCCCGGCCGCGGATCCGCTCACGCGACTGCGGGATCTCGTAGACGACGTCGGGGCTCATCAGCGCCTCCCACGCGTCCCAGTCCCGCGCCTCGAGCGTGGTCACGAAGGCTCGCGCGAGCGCGGCGGTGTCGGTCACGGGCTCAGACCACGCTCAGCGGCAGCAGCTGCTGACCCGTGGGCCCGATCTGGATCTCGGTGCCCATCTCCGGGCACACGCCGCAGTCGTAGCACGGCGTCCACCGGCAGTCCTCGACCTCGGTCTCGGCGCCGTCGGCGACCGCGAGAGCGTCCTCCCAGTCGGCCCACAGCCAGTCCTTGTCGAGCCCGGAGTCGAGGTGGTCCCAGGGCAGCACCTCGTCGTAGTCGCGCTCGCGGGTGGTGTACCAGCGCACGTCGACGCCGGTCCCCGCCAGGGCGACCTCGCTCGCCTCGAGCCAGCGGTCGTAGGAGAAGTGCTCGCTCCAGCCGTCGAAGCGGCCGCCGTCCCGCCAGACCTGCTCGATGACCCGGCCGACCCGACGGTCGCCGCGGGAGAGCAGTCCCTCGATGATCCCGGGCTTGCCGTCGTGGTAGCGGAACCCGATCGCGCGGCCGTACCGCTTGTCCTCGCGGACCGTGTCGCGCAGCTGCTTGAGCCGGTCGTCGGTGGTCTCGTGGTCGAGCTGCGCGGCCCACTGGAACGGCGTGTGCGGCTTGGGCACGAAGCCACCGATGGAGACCGTGCAGCGGATGTCGTTGCGTCCGGAGACCTCGCGGCCCTTGGCGATCACCTTGCGCGCGAGGTCGGCGATCTGGAGGACGTCGTCGTCGGTCTCGGTGGGCAGGCCCACCATGAAGTAGAGCTTCACCTGCCGCCAGCCGTGGGAGTACGCCGCGGCCACGGTGCGGATCAGGTCCTCCTCGGTGACCATCTTGTTGATCACCTTGCGCATCCGCTCCGAGCCGCCCTCGGGCGCGAAGGTCAGCCCGGAGCGGCGGCCGTTGCGGGAGAACTCGTTGGCCAGGGTGATGTTGAAGGCGTCGACCCGGGTCGAGGGCAGCGACAGCGACACGTTGGTGCCCTCGTAGCGGTCGGCGAGGCCCTTGGCCACGTCGCCGATCTCGGTGTGGTCGGCGCTGGAGAGCGACAGCAGCCCGACCTCCTCGAAGCCGGACTTGCGCAGGCCGTTCTCCACCATGTCGCCGATGGTCTTGATCGACCGCTCGCGGACCGGGCGGGTGATCATGCCGGCCTGGCAGAAGCGGCAGCCGCGGGTGCAGCCGCGGAAGATCTCGACGGAGAAGCGCTCGTGCACGGTCTCGGCGAGCGGCACCAGCGGCTTGGCGGGGTACGGCCAGGCGTCGAGGTCCATCAGGGTGTGCTTGCGGACCCGGAACGGCACGCCCGGCTTGTTCGGCACGACCGCCTCGATGGTGCCGTCCTCGGCGTACACGACGTCGTAGAACTTCGGGACGTAGACGTTGCCGGTCACCGCGAGGCGGCGCAGCAGCTCGTCGCGGCTCGGACCGGCGCCCGGACGGGCTCGCTCCTCCTTCCACTCGCGGACGACCTCGGAGATCGCGAGCACGACCTCCTCGCCGTCCCCGAGCACCGCGGCGTCCAGGAACGCCGCGACCGGCTCGGGGTTGAAGGCGGCGTGGCCGCCGGCCAGCACGATCGGGTCCTCGTCACCGCGGTCGACGGCGTGCAGCGGGATGCCGGCCAGGTCGAGGGCGTTGAGCATGTTGGTGTAGCCGAGCTCGGTGGAGAAGCTCAGGCCGAAGACGTCGAACGAGCCGACCGGGCGGTGGCCGTCGACGGTGAACTGCGGGATCGGGCCCTGGTCGTCGCCGTCGCGCATGACCTGCTCCATGTCGGGCCACACGGAGTAGGTGCGCTCGGCGAGGATCCAGTCGCGCTCGTTGAGCACCTCGTAGAGGATCTGCACGCCCTGGTTGGGCAGGCCGACCTCGTAGGCGTCGGGGTACATCAGCGCCCAGCGGACCGTCTCGCCCCCGTCCGACGCGGCGCCGCAGTCCCAGTCCTTGACCGTCGAGTTGAGCTCGCCCCCGACGTACTGGATCGGCTTGCTCACCGACGACAGCAGCGGCTCGAGACGCCCGAACACGCTCGCGGGGCTGCGGTCGAGAGCCAACGGACACGGTGGAGCACCTCTTCGCCTGGGGAAGGTCTCAGGGTACGCCGGGCCCCGGCGCACCCCGAAACCGTCAGGCGTCGACCAGCTCGCGCTTCTCGTCGTCGTCCAGGTCGCGCGATCGGGTGAGGTGCGGACGGTGCAGGTTCTCCCCCTCGACGTCCACCCGCGGCAGGATCCGGTCCAGCCACGCGGGCAGCCACCAGGCCTTCTCGCCCATCAGGTACATCAGCGCCGGCATCAGCGCCATCCGCACCACGTAGGCGTCGAAGAAGACCGCGACGGCGAGCGCGAAGCCCATCGACTTGATGATCGGCTCGTCCACCAGCATGAACGCGGCGAACACCGAGATCATGATGACCGCGGCCGCGGCGACGACCCGGGCGCTGTTGCGGAACCCGTCCACGACGGCCTCCCGGGTGGTCGCGCCGTGCACGTGCGCCTCCCGCATCCGGGTGACCAGGAAGACCTGGTAGTCCATCGCCAGCCCGAAGACCAGGCCGATCAGGATGATCGGCATGAAGCTCACGATCGGCTGGCCCTCCATCAGCCCGAAGGCGCCCTCCTGGAAGACCGCCACGGTGGCGCCCGAGGGTGGCGAGCACCGAGAGCAGGAAGCCGAGGGTGGCCGTCAGCGGCACCAGCACCGAGCGGAACACGATCATCAGCAGCACGAAGGCGAGCCCGATCACGACCGCGAGGTAGAGCGGCAGCGCGTCGCTCAGCCGCTCGGACACGTCGGTGGTGATGGCGGTGAGGCCGGTGACGCCGATGGTGGTGCCGGTCTCCTCCTCCATGCCCGCCTGTCCGTCCCGGAGGGCGGTGAGCAGGTCCTCGGTCGCCGTGTCGTCGGCGCCGGTGGCCGGCGTCACGAGGATCTGGGCGCCGGTGCCGGCCTCGTTCTGGGCGACGAGCTGCGCGTTGACCACGCCGTCCTGGGCCGCGGCCCAGGCCACGACCTCGTCGTACGCGCCCTGGCGCTCGCCCTCGGCGAGGTCCCGGCCGTCGACGACCAGCAGCAGCGGCGCGTCGCGTCCGGGCCCGAACGCCGCGGCGCTCAGGTCGCTGGCCTTGCGCTGGGTGGTGTCCGGCGCGGCGGTGCTGTCGGTGGGGAAGGCGAGGTGCAGGTTGGTCATGCGGCAGCGCCAGGGCACCGAGCCCGACGACCACCAGCACCACGACCGCGATCGGGGCACGCCCGACCAGGCGGGCCCAGCGGACCCCGTTGTTGAGGATCGAGCCGTCGGCCTCGCGGGCCGGCTGGTAGCGCCGCACCTGGCCGGCGAACGCCTTGGACTTGAGCAGGCCGAGGAACGCCGGCAGCAGGGTCAGCGCGACGAGCACCGCGATCAGCACGGTGGCCGCGGCGGCCACGCCCATCGTGGTGAGGAACGGGATCCGGACCACGGCCAGCGCCGACAGCGCGATGAGGACCGTGAGGCCGGCGAACACGACCGCGGAGCCGGCGGTGCCGACCGCGACGCCCCACCGCCTCCTCGCGGTCGTCGGTGTGCTGGAGCTCGCTGCGGTAGCGGGCCAGGATGAAGAGCGCGTAGTCGATCCCGACCGCGAGACCGATCATCGTCGCGAGCATCGGGGTGGTCGAGCCGACGTCGGTGAGCGCGGTCATCGCGGTGATGCCGGTGACGCCCAGCGCGACGCCGAACAGCGCCGTGATGATCGGCAGGCCGGCGGCGACGAGCGAGCCGAAGGTGAGGATCAGCACGAGCAGCGCGACCGCGACACCGATGAGCTCCGAGCTGCCGCCGAGCTCCATCATGCCGACGGAGCCGGAGCCGTTGGCCTCCACGGTCAGGCCCGCGTCGCGGCCCTGCTCCATCACGTCGTGGAGCGCCTCGATGGTGGCGGGCTCGACGTCCGCGACGGTGTCCACGTCGAAGTCCCAGGTGATGGTGCCGACCCGGCCGTCCTCGGAGAGCGTCGCGAAGGCCCGGGCGTTGGCCTCCGCCACGTCGGCGGGGGTGCCGTTGTCGACGGCCTGCTGGACCATCTGGTCGACCTGCTCGGGGCCGGCGGTGGCGGGGTTGGCCAGGGCCGGCTCGGCGGGCATCTGCGGGAGCTGCTCCAGGTCGGCGACGAGGTCGTCGACCGCGCTGGAGTACGTCGGCTCCGTGAGCTCGTGGCCCTCGGGCGCGGCCACGACCACCTTCACGGTGGCCTGGTCGAAGGCGTCGACGGCGCCCGGGAAGAGCTCGGCCTGGAGGTCCGCGGCCTTCTCCGACGGGATGCCGGGGATCGAGAACGCGTCGGTCATCGGCTTGGACAGCGTGGCCGCGACGGTGCCCACGGTGAGCATCGCGATCAGCCAGGCGGCGAGGAAGCGCGGCCAGCGCCGGTAGGCGGTCTTGCCGAGTCGGTAGAGCAGGGTGGCCATGGTGAGGTCTCCGGGTTCGTGGTGGGGCGTGGTCTGGGGGCGGACGGATCAGGCGAAGAGGGCGCGGGCGGCGCGCAGGTCCTCGGCGTACAGCTCGTTCATCGGGCGGGCGCCGGGGTCGGTGAGGAAGGCTTCGAGGCTGGTGCCGAACAGCACGAGCAGGAGGCCGACGGCCACCTGCGCCTGCCGCTCGTCGAAGGCGGCGCCCTCACGGCGCCGGATCTCCTCCACGAACTGGGCGCCGACCACCTCGAACCGCTCGTGGGTCGCCGCCAGGAGCTTGGGCTGGCGCATGATCCGCCGCACCCGCGCGGCCTCGCCGCGCTCGAGGTCGTTGGCGGTCAGGAGCGTGTCGGCCAGCACGCCCAGGTCGTCGATGAGGACTCCGCTGGGGCCGCCCGCGCGGAACTCCTCGAGGACGGCGTCGTCCAGGCAGGGCATCTCGCCCAGCACGGCGTCGAGCTTGCCCGGGAAGTAGTTGAAGAGGGTGCGGCGCGAGACGTCGGCGGCGGCGGCCAGCTCGTCCATCGTGAACCCGTCGAGCCCGTGCTCGTCGGCGAGCAGCTGAGCGCACGTGGTGATCCGCCGCGACGTGGTCTGTCGCCGCGCGGAGGCCGTCGTTGCACTCTGGGTCATGGAGTGCAGTTTTGCACTCTCTCCGGGGTGAGTGCAACTCGTACACGGACGTTTCGCGTTGGCAGTCGCCGTGATCCGGAGCACACTGCTGTCCATGCACGCGCTCCGGGCGCCCGCGGCCTTCGACGGCGAGCGGTTCCTGCCCGGAGGCGCGACGGTCCTGGTCGAGCACGACCGCATCGTCGGCGTCGAGTCGAGCGGCTTCGCACCGCCGGCGGACGTCCCCGTGACGACGTACGACGGCACCCTCCTGCCCGGTCTCGTCGACGCCCACGTGCACCTGGTCTCGGACGCGTCGCCGGGCAGCCTGGAGCGCAGCGCGACCCTCGACGACGACGGCCTCGACGCGCTGATCCGGCAGTCGCTCCGGCAGCACGCGCGCGGCGGCACGACGACCGTCCGGGACCTCGGTGACCGGTCCTACCGGACGGTGGCGGCGCGCGAGCGCGCCGAGGTCGGGCTCCCCCGGGTCGTCGCGGCCGGGCCCCCGCTGACCGTGCCGGAGGGGCACTGCCACTACCTCGGCGGCGCGGTCGCGGGCGCCGCCGAGATCCGCGCGTCCGTCGCCGAGCACGCCGAGCGCGGCGTGGACGTGGTGAAGGTGATGGCCTCCGGCGGGATGCTGACGACCGGCACCGACGTGATGGGCGTGCAGTTCTCGGCGGAGGACCTGGCCACCGTGGTGGCGGCCGCGCACGACGCCGGGCTGCCGGTGACGGCGCACGCGCACTCGCTGGCCGGCGCCTGGCACGCCGTGGGCGCCGGCGTGGACGGGATCGAGCACTTCTCGTGCCTGACCGAGGAGGGGCCACGCACCCCCGAGGAGCTGCTGTCCGCGCTGGCCGAGGCCGGCACCGTGGTCAGCCCGACGCTCGGGTGGGACCCCGAGCTGCTCGTGCCGGCGGACCAGCTCGCACCGCAGCTGCGCGAGACCCTGGAGCGACTCGGGCTCGACATCGCGAGCATGCGGCTGAAGCGCCTCGCCCAGCTGGATCGCGTGCACGCCCGCGGCATCCCCGTGGTCAGCGGGGTCGATGCCGGGGCCGCCCCGCCGAAGCGCCACGGCATCGTGTGGCGGTCGGTGCTGGACCTGCTGGAGGCGAGGTTCTCCGTGGCCGACGCCCTGGCCACGGCCACCTCCGTGGCCGCCGACGTGTGCAGGCTCGGTGACGTGACCGGCCGCCTCCGGGCGGGCCTGGCGGCCGACCTGCTCGTCGTCGACGGTGACGTCGCGCGGGACCCGGAGGCGCTCGGTCGCCCGGTCGCGGTGCTGGTCCGGGGGGTCGTGGGTGCTCGGGACGGGGCCTCCGTCCGCAAATTGGCGCTTCGTCAATACCTAGTTACCATTCCGTCAGCAAGAACGGCGCAGACCACCTGCACCGAGACCTACCAGTGGAAGCGTGAGCGCGGTCGTCCTCGGCATGGGGGCAAGGACGGCGCGCTCCGGGTGTCGGACCCAGAGAGATGAGTGCGGCCCGCCGGAACCCCGGCGGCGGGCGACCCACCCACCTGATCCAGGGCAACACCTCACAGCCCGTCCCGCTTCGGCGGGGCGGGCTGTTCCTGCCCGCCCGGGCCGGTGACGTGCTGCTCCCGATCCGTCGGCTCCCCAGCGGCCCCTAGGGTCTTCCCCATGAGCCGCCCAGCCTGGACGACCGCCGCACCACCCCTGGCCGCCCTGGTGCTCGTCGCCACCTGGACCACGCACCCGCCGGGCGTGGTGCTCGCGCTGGTGGCCATGGTGCTGGTGGCCGCGGTGCTGGCCGCCGTCCACCACGCCGAGGTGGTCGCCCACCGGGTCGGCGAGCCGTTCGGCTCCCTGATCCTGGCCGTCGCGGTGACCGTCATCGAGGTGGCGCTGATCGTCACGCTGATGGTGACCGGCAGCAAGGACGCGTCGACGCTGGCGCGGGACACCGTCTTCGCCGCGGTGATGATCAGCGTCAACGGGATCGTCGGGCTCAGCCTCCTGGTCAGCTCGCTCAAGCGCGGGCTCGCGGTCTTCAACGCCGAGGGGACCGGCTCCGCGCTCGCGACGGTGCTCACCCTGGCCACCCTCACGCTGGTGCTGCCGCGCTTCACCACCACCGAGGCGGGCCCGGAGTTCTCCCCGGCCAGCTGGCGTTCGCCGCGGTCGCCTCGCTCTCCATCTACGCGATGTTCGTGTTCACCCAGACCATCCGGCACCGCGACTTCTTCCTGCCGGTCGAGTCGAGCCACGACGGGCTGCACGCGGACGAGGATCACGACGGGCACGCCGACCCGCCCTCGGACCGGACCACGCTGGTCAGCCTGGGGCTGCTCCTCGTCGCCCTGGTGTCGGTCGTCGGGCTCGCCAAGGTCGAGTCGCCGGCCATCGAGGACGCGGTGGCCTCGGTGGGCTTCCCGCACGCCGTGGTCGGCGTCGTGATCGCCCTGCTCGTGCTGCTGCCGGAGTCGATCTCGGCGGTGCGCGCGGCCCAGCGGGACCGGGTCCAGACCAGCCTGAACCTCGCCTACGGCTCCGCCATGGCCTCGATCGGGCTGACCATCCCCACCATCGCGGTCGCCTCGATCTGGCTGGACGGGCCGCTCGTCCTGGGCCTCGGCGAGACCGAGATGGTGCTGCTGTTCGTCTCGATGATCGTGGGCGTGCTCACCGTCGTGCCCGGCCGCGCCAAGCCGTTGGCCGGCGGGCTGCACCTGGTGATCCTGGCGGCGTACATCTTCCTGACGATCCAGCCCTGACCCGAGACCTCGCGCGGCGGGCGTGGGAGCGGTGACCTGGCCACCGTTCCCGATCCCGAATCGGTGGCCCACTCACCGCTGCCGCCGGCCGGTCAGGCCAGGAACCGCGCGGGCGCGGCGGCCGAGCGCAGGTGGATGTTGTGCAGCAGTCCGACCGCGAGCATCGAGGCGAACATCGAGGACCCGCCGTACGACACGAACGGCAGCGGCACGCCGGTGACCGGCATGATGCCCAGGCACATGCCGACGTTCTGGAACGCCTGGAAGCCGAACCAGCAGGCGATCCCGGCCGCGGCGACCCGGCCGAAGACGTCGTCGGTGGCCCAGGCGATGGCCAGCGCCCGCCAGATGACGACGCCGAGCAGCCCGATCAGGACCGCCGACCCGACCAGGCCGAGCTCCTCGCCGGCCACGGTGAAGATGAAGTCGGTGTGCTGCTCGGGCACGAAGCCGGAGCGCGTCTGCGAGCCGTCGAAGAGCCCCTGGCCGAAGAGCCCGCCGTTGCCGACCGCGATCCGGGCCTGCTCGACGTTGTAGCCGGCACCGCGCGGGTCGAGGTCGGGGTTGGTGAAGGCGAGGAAGCGGTCGAGCTGGTACTGCTTCAGCACGCCCAGCGACACCGCGGTCACCGCGGCCGTCACGCCCCCGGCCAGCATCAGGGTCAGCCAGCGCCGCGGCGCGCCCGCCGCGGCCAGCACGCCGAACACCGTGGCGGAGAGCACCAGCATGGTGCCCAGGTCGGGCTGCAGCAGGATCAGCGACGCCGGGAGCCCCGCGATCACCAGCATCCCGAGCACCTCGAAGGACCGCACGCCGCGCTTGGACCAGTCGGCGCGCTCGGCGCACAGCAGCGCCATGCCGACCACCACGGTCAGCTTGGCGAACTCCGACGGCTGCACCGACATCCCGCCGAGCATCAGCCACGACCGCGAGCCGTTGATGGTCGACCCCATGGTCAGGACGAGCACCAGCCCGAGGATCGAGCCGAGGTAGACCAGCGGCGCCACGATCCGCACCCACCGGTGGTCGGTGAACAGCACCGCCAGCATCAGCACGACGCCGATGGCGACGTTGACCAGCTGCTTCTTGAGGTACGCCGTGGGGTCGCCGCCGGTGAGCACGTCGCGCGGCTCGGTGGCCGACCAGACCAGGAGGGTGCCGAGCACGAGCAGGCCGGCGACCGCCGCCATCAGCACCCAGTCGACCCGGGGGGTGCGCAGCAACGACCGGGGCGGGGCTCCCTTCGTCGGTCGAGCCTGTCGAGCCCGGGGTGCGCGCCGGGCGCACGGTGGAGGTGGTCATGCGACGTTCACCGGTCGGCTCCTCGCTGGGCGGGCGGCAGGATCGAGCCGTCGCGTCGGAAGGTCGGCAGCCGCGCGGGGGCGACGACGCCGGGGATCGCCGCCGCGGCGGGGTCGACGGTCTCGCCGTCGATGCCGTAGAGGGACTCCCAGATCGCGCGGATGCCGTCCCCGGTCGAGCCGGAGCCGGTGCCCGCCTGGCTGATCATCATCACCACGACGTAGTCGTCGGTGTAGGACGCCACCCAGCCGGTGGTCTGCTTGCCGTAGACCTCCGCGGACCCGGTCTTGGCCCGGATGTGCACCTGGTCGAGCGGGAAGCCCACCAGCTTCCAGGCCATCGTGCCCTGACGGGCGACGCCCTGCAGCGCGCTGTCGATGTAGTCGATGATGCGCGCCGGGACGCCGACGGTGCCGACCTTCTTGGGCGGGATCCGCCGCACCACGTCCCCGTCGACGTCGACGATCGCCTTGCCCACCCGGGGGGCGTAGAGGGTGCCGCCGTTGGACAGGGCGGCGTAGGCCCGGGCGAGCTGGAGCGGCGTGACGATCGTGTCGCCCTGGCCGATGGCGAAGTTGACCGCGTCACCGGCGCGGTAGGCGTAGCCCTCGATGCAGAACTCGCGGGCGAACCGGTAGACGAAGTCCGACGTCTTGGCGTCCTGCGGCTTGCCGGCGATCCCGCAGTAGTAGTCCTTCATCGACTCGTAGTAGGACCGCTTCCACTTCCGGTCCGCGATCCGTCCGGGGGCCTCGCCGGGGATGTCGATGCCGGTCCTGGAGCCGAAGCCGAAGGTCTTGGCCTCCTCGACCAGCGGGTCGCGGGCCTTCACGTCGGCGACGTCGGAGCCGTAGCGCTGCCAGAAGTCGTAGCCGATCCGGTAGAAGAAGGTGTTGCACGAGACCTCGAGCGCCTTCTGGAAGCCGATCAGGCCGTAGGCCCCGGACTCGAAGTTCTTGAACACCCGGTTGCCCACCTGGAAGCCCGACGAGCACTGGAGCATGGTGTCCGTGGTGTAGCCGTTGGTCAGCGCACCGGCGGTCATGAAGGGCTTCCAGGTCGACCCGGGTGCGAACTGCCCCTGCATCGCCCGGGACAGCAACGGCGTGCCGGCCTCCGCGGAGTAGAGCCGCTCGAGCTGGTCCTCGGAGATGCCGCCGACCCACACGTTCGGGTCGTACGTCGGCTGGCTGGCCATCGCGACGATCCGCCCCGTCCTGGCCTCCATCACCACCGCGGCGCCCGAGTCGGCGACGTACTTGCGCCGGGTCACCGGGTCGGTCGTCTGCCGGGCGATCGTCATCATCTTGTGCAGCTGGCGCTCGACCACGCTCTGCACCCGGGCGTCGATGGAGGTGACCAGCGTGTCGCCCGGCGCGGCGGACGTCGTGGAGTCCTCCCCCAGCACCCGGCCCATCGAGTCGACCGCGACCCGCTGGTAGCCGGGCATCCCGCGCAGCCACTGGTCGTACTGCTTCTCGACTCCGGCGCGCCCGACCGCGGAGGCACCGTTGACGGAGGTGTCGCCGTCGTCGGTCGCCACGTCGAGCTCGTCCTCGGTGATCGGGCTGAGGTAGCCGAGCACGTGCGCGAGGTTGATGCCGTACGGGCGCGGGTAGGCGCGCACGCTCTGCTGCTCGGCCAGCACGGCCGGGAAGTCCTCGGGCTGCTCGAGGATCAGCAGCGCGACGGACTGGGCGACGTCGGAGGCGATCGGCACGGGCTGGAAGGGCGAGCCGTTCCAGCAGGTGCCGGCCACGCTGCCGGCGGCTCCGCAGGTGAGCAGCCGGGCCTCGACCTGCTTGGTGGGCAGCCCGACGGCGTGGGCCACCCGGGCGACCAGTCGACCGCGGACGTCCTCGTCCATCTTGCCGAGCATCGTCCGGTCCACCGAGACCACCCACGAGCTGCGGTTCGCCACGAGGGGGCGGCCCATGGCGTCGACGACCAGGCCGCGCTGGGGCTGCTCGACGATCTCGCGGACCGACTGGGAGGCCGCCTGCGCCTGGTAGTCCTCGCCGCTGACCACCTGCAGGTAGTAGAGGCGTCCGAACAGGGTCGCGAACAAGGAGAAGACGAGGGCCTGGATCACGACCAGCCGCAGCCGGCTCGTCGAGCCGGTGGAGCCGACGCGCCCCGTCGTCGAGCCCATCAGGCGGTGGCCGCGGCGGGTTCGAGACGGTCGAAGACGCGCATCACCACGGGCAGCACGAAGGGCGTCAGCAGCACGTCCCAGAGCACCGCGACGGCGATCACCTCGAGCAGGCCGGGGACCCCGGTGTCGAGGTCGCCGATGAGCAGCCCGCTCAGGGCGAAGACGGAGGTGCCCAGGAAGGAACAGGCCGCCACGGTGCCGACGACCGCGGCCGCGGTGGGGCGGGTGTCCTGCCGCACCCGGCCGGCGACGTACCCGACCAGCACCAGGGCCAGCGCCCAACGGCCGGCGACGTGGTCGGCCGGCGGGGCCAGGTCGAGCAGCACCCCGGCGACGAAGCCGAGCGTCATGGCGTACTGCGGACCCCGGGTCAGGCCGGCGCCGACGACCACCAGGAGGCACAGGTTGGGCACGATGCCGTGCCACGCGACGTGCGGGAACAGGCTCACCTGGAGCACGAGCGCGACCACCAGGAGGGCGCCCCCCGCCAGCGCGCGCAGCCAGGTCACTGGATGCTCCCGTCGGCCTCGATCACCGCGCGGTCGCTGCGGGTGCCGGAGGGGACGACCACCCCGACCAGGTCGAGGGAGGAGAAGTCGACGAAGGGCTCGATGACCGCGCGTTGGGTGGTCTCGCGGAGGTTCGTGTAGACCTCGGTGACCTTCCCGACCGGGATGCCGGCGACGTACGGCGCACCGTCCTCGCTCCCCCACGTGACCACCACGTCGCCCTTGGCGGGGATCACGGTGTCGTCGACGAGCTCGAGGTCGAGCCGCCCGTCGTTGCCCAGCACCCCGCGGCCGCGCAGGAAGCCCGCCTCCAGGCTCGACCCGATCCGGCCGCCCACCACCGAGTCGCCGTCGAGGACGAGCAGCACGGTGGCCGTCGTCTCGGTCACCCGCAGCACCCGGCCGACCAGGCCGTCGTTGTTGACCACGGTCATGTCCGGGGCCACCCCGGCGCGGGCGCCGGCGTCGATGGTGACCGTCCGGGAGAAGGACTGGGCCGGGCCGATGCCGACCACGCGGGTGGGCACCAGGGCGTAGCCGGCCGCCTCGGCGGCCGCGGTGAGGCCGTCGTACTCCGCCAGCCGGTTGCGGTCGAAGTCGGTGCCGGCGACCTGCTCGCGCAGCGCGGAGTTCTCCGCCTCGAGCGTGTCCACCTCGCTGCGCAGGGAGTCCTGGGTGCGGAACCAGCCGGGGATCGCGATGACCGGGCGGATCGCCGCCGCCGTCGCGGTCTCGATCGGCCCGAAGACCTCGCCGAGGGTGCGACGCACCGGCTCCAGGGGTGACGTGTCGCCCTGCACGTCGAGGGTGGCGAGCGTGGCGCAGGCCATCAGCAGCGCGATCATCAGGGCGCGGACCCCGCGACGGTCCGCGGGCCGGCGGTAGCTCGGCCGGGTCGGTCGCACCCGGCGCCGGCGGTCGCGCGGGTCGAGCCCCGTGTCGCTCCGGGGCGGGCGTTCGAGGAGGGCCATCAGTACCGCCGCGGCTCGGTGACCAGCACCTGCTGGAGGGCCTCGAACTCCTCGACGCACTTGCCGGCGCCGTAGGCCACGGACGTGAGCGGGTCCTCCGCGACGTGCACGGGCATCCCGGTCTCGTGCCGCAGCCGCTCGTCGAGGCCGCGGAGCAGGGCGCCGCCGCCGGTCAGCACGATCCCGCGGTCCATGATGTCGCCGGCCAGCTCGGGCGGCGTCTGGTCGAGGGTGGCCCGGACCGCGTCGACGATCGCGTGCAGCGGCTCGTCGAGGGCCTGGCGGATCTCGGCGCTGGAGACCACCACCGTGCGGGGCAGGCCGGAGACCATGTCGCGGCCGCGGATCTCGGCCTCGGGCTCGTCGGGCAGCGGGAAGGCCGAGCCGAGGCTCATCTTGACCTCCTCGGCGGTGCGCTCCCCCAGCATCAGGGAGTACTCCTTCTTCATCCACGCCACGATCGCCGCGTCGAGGTCGTCCCCGGCGGTGCGGATCGACAGCGACGTGACGATGCCGCCCAGCGAGATGACCGCGACCTCGGTGGTGCCGCCGCCGACGTCGACGACCATGTTGCCGGTGGCCTGGTGGACCGGCAGCCCGGCGCCGATCGCGGCCGCCATCGGCTCCTCGATGATGTAGACCTTGCGCGCGCCGGCCTGGTAGCCGGCCTCCTTGACGGCCCGCTGCTCGACGGCGGTGATGCCGCTCGGCACGCAGATGACCATCCGGGGCTTGGCGAAGTAGCGCCGCCGGTGCACCTGGTGGATGAAGAACCGCAGCATCTGCTCGGTGGCCTCGAAGTCGGCGATCACGCCGTCCTTCATCGGCCGGATCGGGGTGATCGACTCGGGCGTGCGGCCGATCATCCGCTTCGCCTCGTGACCCACCGCGAGGATCTCGCCGGTGCGGGCGTTGAGGGCCACCACGCGAGGGCTCGTCGAGCAGGATGCCCTTGCCGCGGACATAGACGAGCGTGTTGGCGGTCCCGAGGTCCACGGCCATGTCGCGGCCGATGAAGCTGTTCGCCATGCGCGCTGCCTCGCCTCACGTCGTACGTCCGGGGAAGCGGGTACGACGCACCACGCGCGGCGGCCCCGTGCTTCGAGGGTAAAAGCCACACGCGTCACATCGCGGACGCCACGCCGGACCCTGCTCCGGACCCTGGTCGGGGCCGAGCGGCCGGCAGTACGTTGCCTCCATGGCCGACCTCGACGACCTCGCCGCCAGCATCCCGATCGACCAGATCGCCGCGCGGCTCGGCGAGGATCCCGCGGCCGTCCGCCAGGCCGTCGACGCCGCCCTGCCTGCCCTGTTCGGCGGCCTGGAGGCGAACGCCCAGGACCCGGGCGGCGCCGCCTCGCTGGAGAAGGCCGTCGGCCAGCACGACCCCGCGGTCGCGACCGCGCCGGTGAACATCGACGACGTGGACCCCGCCGACGGCCAGGCCATCGCGCGGCACGTCTTCGGCGCGCAGCAGGACGAGGTCGTCGCCCGCCTGGGCGGCGTCGGGGGGTCGAGCGACCTGATCGCGAAGGTCATCCCGATCCTGGCCCCGATCGTGCTGTCCTACCTCGCCAAGCAGTCCGGCGGCACCGGCGGCGGCATGCTCGGCTCGATCCTGTCCCAGGTGCTCTCGGGCGCCGCGCAGGGCAGCGGTGGGTCGCGGTCGAGCGGCTCCTCGATGGGCTCGATCCTCGGCGACCTGCTCGGTGGGCTGCTGGGCGGTGGCCGGAAGGGCTAGGGCACGGAGGCGCCGCCGTCCTCCGGCTTTACCCCGTAGCCCGAAGGCCCGGAAGCCCTCTGTGGACGAGGGGTTCTGAGCGTCCGGGAGTGTCGGTGGTCGTGGTGCTTGACTGGGGTCATGTCCGTAGGCGTGCTGGGTCCCGAGCCGCCGGCCCGGGTCGCGCGGTGTCGGTGGCCGCCGCCGCGGGGACCAGGGCTGGTCGTGGTGGGCGTGGCAGAGCCCGGGTGGGGCGTCGCAGCCCTCGACGGTGCAGCCGCGGTCCCGGTGCGCCAGGCGCGATGCGTTGGGGTTCGGTGTGGAACCGGCGCCTCGCTGCCGAGGTCGAGGACCTGGCGAGGCGCCGCCGAGGACGGCGGGGATGATCCCGGCCCGGCAGGCGAGCCGGCGGGCCTCGCCGGGTGAGAGCCTGGCCGCCGGTGTCCAGGGACGCCGCCGGCCAGGCCACCCAGGAGCGATCTCGAGGGTCATGGTGACCACCACGGTGGCGCACACGCCCGCCGGCCTTGCCGACCGAGGCGGCGGGCCGGGTCTCGACGTACTCGCAGAACGCCTCCCCCAGCCGGTGCCTGGTCAGGTGCTCCGGCGGCGGTCCTGGGGGCGTGGGCGAGGAGGTGCTTGCGGAGCATCTGGCCGTGCAGGGCCGGCAGGGTGAACCGGCCGTGGCAGCGGCCGTGGCCGTCCTCGACCATGGTGAACGACGCCGCCGCCGCGGGCGGCCTGTTCCTCGGCCGCCAGCAGCCGCGCCTCGTGGGCCTCGCCGATCTCGGGGGCGACCACGTCCAGGATCCGCCGGCCCAGCACCCGCAACGCCCTCGCGTCATGATCGGCCGCGTACCCGAGCAGCACCGCCTCGGCCCGGGCGACCAGGGTCGGGTCGGCCAGGTCCGCGGGCAGGGCGTCCACGGCGTCCACGATCACCGCCGCCTGGTCCACCAACACCGCCCCGGCGGCGAGCGCGGCCCGGACCGGCTCATGCGCCGTCGGCCAGCCGGCCACGCCAGCCGGGTCATCCGGTGCGCTTCGGCGCGGGTCACCTTGGCGTGGTGGGACCACCAGTTCGCCGTGGAGGTGGCGCCCTGGTCGAGGCCGACCTCGACCGAGGTCGGCGTGCCGGGCGACCCGGAGCTCGAGCTCGGTGACCTGGGCCCGGAGCCGGGTCAGCTCCAGCAGCGTCGCGCCGCCTCGTCCCGGGCTCATCGACCACAACGACACCTCCGCCAGGTCGTCCAGGTCCGCCCGCGCGGAGGCCACGAACCGCGCGACCCGTGCCGCGGATCGGGACCCAGCACGCCTTCGGACATGACCCCAGTCAAGCACCCGCCACCGACACTCCCGGACGCTCAGAACCCCTTTCCACAAGGGTTTCAGCGACTCCGGTGGCCCGACGACCGGAACTGCCGGTCAGAGCGCGGGAAACCAGATCGCGATCTCCCGCTCGGCCGACTCGGGGCTGTCCGAGCCGTGCACGAGGTTCTCGCGGTTGGAGAGCGACAGGTCGCCGCGGACGGTGCCGGGGGCGGCCTTGCGCCCGTCGGTGGCGCCGTTCAGCGCGCGGACGACCTCGACCGCCTCGTCGCCCTCGAGCACCATCGCGACCAGCGGGCCGCTGAGCACGAAGGCGCGCAGCGGCGGGTAGAAGTCCTTCTCGACGTGCTCGGCGTAGTGCCGGTCGGCCAGCTCGGCGTCGATGGCGCGGTGCTCCAGAGCCACGATCGAGAGCCCCTTGGCCTCGTAGCGGCCGACGATCTCGCCGACGAGTCCGCGGCGGACGGTGTCGGGCTTCAGGAGGACGAGGGTGCGCTGGCTCATGGCCCGCACCCTATCCGGGGCGCGGGACCGCCCTACGCTCCCGGTGTGGACACCCGGCCGGCCCTCGACGCCCTCGTCGAGCGGGCGGCTGCGCTGGTGCCGTCGAGCGGCCGCGCCGTGCTCGGGATCGCCGGCCTGCCCGGCGCGGGCAAGACGACCGTGGCGCTCGCGTTGGTGGACGGGCTCGCGGCCCGGCTGGGCCCGGACCTGGTCGCGCACGTGCCGATGGACGGGTTCCACCTCGCCGACGTCCAGCTCGAGCGGCTCGGCCTGCGCGCGGTGAAGGGCGCGCCGGAGACCTTCGATGCCGCCGGGTACGCCGCCACGCTCGCCCGGCTGCGGACCGGCGGCGATGGCGTCGTCTACGCCCCCGGGTTCGAGCGCGGGTTGGAGCAGCCCGATCGCGGCCGCGGTGGCGGTGCCGCCCGCCGTACGCGTCGTGGTGACCGAGGGCAACTACCTGCTCCTCGACGACCCGGCCTGGGCCGCGGCGCGGGCATCCCTCGCCGAGGTCTGGCGCGTGGACGTCGACGACGACGTCCGGCTGCGCCGCCTCGTGGCGCGGCACGTGGAGTTCGGCAAGACCCCGGCGGCCGCACGGGCCTGGGTGGAGCGGTCCGACGAGGCCAACGCGGCTCTCCTGCGGAGCCGGAGCATCGACCCGGACCTGGTCGTCAGCCTCCGCTGAGCGCCTCTTCGGCGGCCGCCCGCTCGCGCTCGATCTTGCGGCCGAGGAAGTACGCCGTCGCCCACAGCGCCCCGAACACCAGCCCGAGGCCGAACATCATCGGCACCACGAAGCCCAGCGCGATCGCTGCGACCTGGATCGCCCACCCCAGCCCGTAGGCCCACTCCGCCCGGAGCATCCCGGCCAGGACGAGGCAGGCCACCATCAGCCCGACCCCGATGAGCACCGCGGTGCGCGCCGGCACGTCCGCGACCGCGATCATCACCGGCGTCGTCAGGCCGAGCGTGATCCCCTCCAGCGCGAGGATCGCCGCGCACATGCCGCGACGCGGGGACCTCATCCTGCATCCCTGCGGCCGCGGAGCATCGTCCGTGCCTCGCCGACCGTGACCACGCTGCCGGTGACCAGGACCGCGCCCGAGCCGAGCGGGCTGCCGAACGCCTCCCCCGCCTCGGCCAGCGCCGCGGCCTGGTCCAGCGCCTCGGCCAGCCCGGGCACGACGCTGACCCGGTCGCCACCGAACACCTCGGCGGCCACGTCGCCCAGGGAGCGCGCCGGCATCGCCCGGAACGTGGAGTTCTGGGTGCAGATGACGTGCGCCAGGTGCGGCTCCAGCGCCGCGAGCAACCCCTCGTAGTCCTTGTCGGCCATCACTCCGATGACCCCGATGAGCGGGTCGAAGGCGAAGGAGTCGTCCAGCGCAGCGGCCAGTGCCTCCGCCCCGTGCGGGTTGTGGGCCGCGTCCAGCACGATCGTCGGGCTGCGCCGGATGATCTCCAGCCGACCCGGCGAGGTCACCTCGGCGAACGCCGCCCGCACCAGGTCCTCGCCCAGGGGCTGGTCACCCGCGAAGGCCTCGACCGAGGCGAGCGCGACGGCCGCGTTCTGCGCCTGGTGCGCGCCGTACAACGGCAGGAAGACGTCCTCGTACGCACCCCGGAGCCCCCGGAGGGTGACCACCTGGCCGCCTACCGCCGGGTTGCGGGTCACCACCGAGAAGTCGTGCCCCTCGCGGACCACCAGGGCGCCGACCTCGGCGGCCCGGGCCAGCAGCACCTCCATGACCTCCGGCGTCTGCTCGGCGAGCACCGCGGTCGAGCCGGGCTTGATGATCCCCGCCTTCTCGACGGCGATCGCGACCGGGTCGTCACCGAGGTACTTCGCGTGGTCGATGGCGACGGGCAGCACCGTCGCGACCACCCCGTCGGCGACGTTGGTCGCGTCCCAGGCACCGCCCATGCCGACCTCGACGATCGCCACGTCGACCGGGGCGTCGGCGAAGGCGGCGTACGCCATCCCGACGACGGTCTCGAAGAAGGACAGCGGGTAGGGCTCCGAGCCGTCGACGAGGTGCGTGTACGGCGCCACGTCGTTGAACGCGCGCACGAACGCCTCGTCGTCGAGGGGCACGCCGTCGATGCTGATCCGCTCGCTCATCCGCTCCACGTGCGGGCTGGTGAACCGACCGGTGCGCAGGTCGAGCGCACGCAGCAACGTGTCGACCATCCGCGACGTGGACGTCTTCCCGTTGGTGCCGGTCAGGTGGATGACCGGGTAGCCGGCCTGCGGGTCCCCGAGGAGCTCGGTGAACGCCCGGATCCGGTCCAGGGTCGGCTCCAGCTTGGTCTCCGGCCAACGAGACAGCAGGGCGTCCTCGACCTCGGCGTAGGTGGTGGCGAGCCGGGGCGCGGCGGGGGTCTCACTCATGGCGACCAGAGTCTAGGGCGTGGTCGGACGCCACCTCCGCCAGCAGCCGGGCCACCTCTCCGGCGACCCGCTCGGGCCGCTCCCACAGCACCAGGTGCCCGACCTCGGGCAGCACCACGATCCGCGCCCGGGGCAGCGCGGCCGCCAGCGCGTCCCGCTGCGTCCGCCCGAGCACGTTGTCCCGGTCACCCCAGATCACCACCGCCGGGATGTCGAGCGGGCGCCCGCGCCAGCGGCGGCTCCGCCGCGCACAGCCCCTCGAGCGCCGCGGACCAGATCGACGCGGGCACGGCCAGGGCGTCGGCGACCCGGTCGTCGACGTAGCCGGACGGGACGGGGGTGCCGAGCGGGAACCACGACAGCGTGTCCCGCACCCACGCCGGGTCGAGGGGGTCGGTGAGGGCGGCGACCTCGTCCGCGAACGGCGGCCGCGACGCGAGCGTGGCCGGCGACCCGATCAGCGCCAGCCCCGTCACCCGCTCGGGCCACGACGCGGCGACCTGCTGGGCGACGTACCCGCCGCTGGACGAGCCCACCAGCGCGGCCTTCTCGAGGCCGAGCGCGTCCAGGACCGCCACCACGTCGGCGGCCACGTCGGCGAGGGCGTACCCGTCGGCCGGCTTGTCCGCGCCTCCGTGCCCGCGCAGGTCGACCGCGTGCACGGCAGCCCACGACGGCAGGTGCGGGAGCATCCGGTCGAAGGCGCGCGCGGCCTCGCACCACGCGTGGACCAGCAGGCACGGGACGCCACCCGGGTCGCCGTGGGCTCGGTGCGGCACCGAGACGCCGGTCGAGAGGAGCAGCCGCCCCATGGCGACAGGCTACGACGCAGGGACCACCCGGAGGTTCGCCATGTCCACGAGCGCGCGGTAGCCCAGCGCCTCGTAGATCTTGTTCGACGTCGGGTTGGCCTGGTCGGTGAACAGGCAGGCCCGCGCGCCCCCGTCGAGGATCGCCTGGGAGACACCGGCCACCGCGGCGCTGGCGTAGCCACGTCCCCGCCGCTCGGGCGGGGTGTAGACCGGGCCGATCCGGGCGACGCCGTACGCCGGGGCGTTGGCGCCGGTGAGGTGCACCCGCTCGCCGTGCTCGTCCTCCCAGAACCAGATCCGGCCGCCGGCGATCCGCCGCCGCATGGTGTCGAGGTCCTCCGCGGACTCGTGCATGGAGCCGGGCTCGCGGCCCGCCTGCTCGTCGGCGGCCAGCATGAACGCGTGGAACCACTCCACGCCGAGCTCGGCGTCGTCGTCGGTCGCCAGGCGGAGCCGGCCGGGCGGGGAGGGCGGGGTGAGGAGGTCCCCGAGCTCGAAGAGCCGGGTGTGCACGCCGACCGCGGCCGCGCCGTCGGTCAGGCGGGCCAGCTCCTCCGCGCAGACCTGGGCGGCCGGCAGCGCTCCGTTGATCCCGGTCGTCTCCTCACCCCGCGCGTGCAGGACCCGGGCCAGCTCACGAGCCGCGTCCTCGGGCATCGGCAGCAGGAACAGCGGGTACGGCGGGAAGTTGGCGGTCCGCATCGCCACACCCACGACCTCGCCCGCCTCGTCGCGGACCGCGAGCCACCAGCACGGGAAGCTGTCGTCGCGCGGGACCCCGGCCGCCCACTCGTCGCGCATCCGCTCGGTGACCGTGGCGACGACGGTGCTCAGCACCGGGTCCTGGGCGAGGTGGGCGCCGGCGACCTCGAGGAAGTCGCCCGGGTCGTCGAAGAACTCCAGGGCCGTCATGCGCCAACGCTAGGTGTGGCACGGCGGCACGACCAACCGGTTTGCGGCCGGTCCGACGGCGGGGGCTTGTTCGTTGGTCGAGCAGCGAGCGCAGCGAGTGTGTCGAGACCTCCCGGTCGGTGGGTGAGGGCCTCGACACGGTTGCTACGCAACCTGCTCGACCAACGAGTGACCAGTGACCAGACTCCGAGGGGCCGTCAGACGGCGAGGGCGAGGTCGGTGGTCTCGCAGACGCAGGCCTCGTAGTGGACGAAGCGGACGTCGCGAGCGACCGGCTCGAGGTGCAGGACGAGGATGACCTCGCCGTCGGCGAGCCGGTAGTCGCCGAGGGGCAGCTCCTGGTCGACGGGGCCGGTGAGCACGAGGCTGTACGACACCTGCCCGTCGCTCGCCCAGGCGCTGCCGAGGTGCTCCAGCACCAGCTCGATCCCCGCGCCCGCGGTGAACGGCCGACCGACCAGCGCGGTCAGCTCGGCGTACGACGTGACATCAGTGGTCATCGTTCCCCCCAGGTCCGCGTGCCCACGCCCCCGCGTGACGCACTCCCCGCGTTCAGGATCGACCCGGGATCGCAGGCCCGCAAGGAAACGGTCCACCTGCTGGAGGTGGTCTGGACCGACCCGGGGAGAACTGGTTCGCGGGCGTGGCGAGAGCGCCGACTAGCCTTTCGGCATGTCTGAGACCCACACGAGCAGCCGGCCGGCCCCGGACCCGACGAGCGCGCAGCCCCGCGCCGTCGTCGTACCGGACAAGCCCGCGCTCGAGGGGTTGGAGGACACCTGGGCGGCGCGCTGGAAGGCGGACCGGACCTACGCCTTCGACCGGACCGCGCCCCGCGAGCGCGTCTACTCCATCGACACGCCGCCGCCGACGGTGAGCGGCAGCCTGCACGTCGGCCACGTCTTCTCCTACACCCACACCGACCTGATCGCGCGCTACCAGCGGATGCGGGGCAAGTCGGTGTTCTACCCGATGGGCTGGGACGACAACGGGCTCCCGACCGAGCGCCGGGTGCAGAACTACTACGGCGTCCGCTGCGACCCCTCGCTCCCCTATGTCGAGGGCTACACGCCGCCGGAGAAGCCCGACCCCAAGCGGCAGGTGCCGATCAGCCGACCCAACTTCGTCGAGCTGTGCGAGCGCCTCGTCGAGCAGGACGAGGAGATCTACGAGGAGCTCTGGCGCCAGGTCGGCCTGTCCGTCGACTGGAACCAGCACTACACGACCATCGGGCCGAAGGCGCAGAAGGTCAGCCAGATCGCCTTCCTGCGGAACTACGCCCGCGGCGAGGCCTACCTCACCGACGCGCCCACGCTCTGGGACGTCACCTTCCAGACCGCCGTCGCGCAGGCCGAGCTGGAGGCCCGGGACTACGCCGGCCACTACCACCGGGTGGCGTTCCGCCAGGGCGACCGACGGATCCCGATCGAGACCACCCGCCCCGAGCTCATCCCGTCCGTGGTCGCCCTGATCGCGCACCCGGACGACGAGCGGTACGCCGACCTCGTCGGCACCACGGTCACCTCGCCGGTCTTCGGGGTCGAGATCCCCGTGCTCGCGCACCCCGCGGCCGAGCCGGACAAGGGCGCCGGCATCGCGATGTGCTGCACCTTCGGCGACCTGACCGACGTGATGTGGTGGCGCGAGCTGCAGCTCCCGATCCGCACGCTGCTCGGCCGCGACGGCCGGATGGCGCGCGAGACCCCCGCCTGGCTGAGCGCCCCGGACGCGGCGGCGGCGTACGCCGAGCTGGCGGGCAAGACCGCCTTCGGCGCCCGCGAGGCGATGGTCGCGGCGCTCCGCGACTCCGGCGACCTCGACGGCGAGCCGACGCCGACCATGCGGATGGCCAACTTCTACGAGAAGGGCGAGAAGCCGCTCGAGATCGTGGCCACCCGCCAGTGGTACATCAAGAACGGCGGCCGGGACACGCAGCTGCGGGCGGAGATGGTGGATCTCGGCGACGAGATCACCTGGATCCCCGCCCACATGCGGCATCGCTACGACAACTGGGTCGGTGGCCTGAACGGCGACTGGCTGATCTCGCGGCAGCGGTTCTTCGGCATCCCGTTCCCGGTCTGGTACCCCCTCGACGACGACGGGGAGCCCGACTACGACCACCCGCTCCTGCCCCGCGAGGCCGAGCTGCCGATGGACCCGTCCACGACGGTGCCGGGTGGCTACACCGAGGACCAGCGCGGCAAGCCGGGCGGCTTCGTCGGCGACCCCGACGTGATGGACACCTGGGCGACGTCGTCGCTCACCCCGCAGATCGCGGGCGGCTGGGAGACCGACGACGACCTGTGGCAGCGGGTCTTCCCGATGGACCTGTGCACGCACGCCCACGACATCATCCGGACCTGGCTGTTCTCCCGCGTGGTGCGGGCGCACTACGAGCACCACCTCGCGCCCTGGTCGCACGCGATGATCTCGGGGTTCATCGTCGATCCCGACCGCAAGAAGATGTCGAAGTCGAAGGGCAACGCCGTGGTGCCGTCCGACGTCCTCGAGCGGTACGGCGCGGACGCGGTCCGGTGGCGGGCCGCGATGGCCCGGCCGGGCCTCGACTCGCCCTTCGACGAGAGCCAGATGAAGGTCGGGCGCCGGCTCGCGATGAAGGTGCTCAACGCCTCCAAGTTCGTGCTCGGCCTCGGTGCGACCGAGCGGGACCCGGCCGCGGTCACCGAGCCGATCGACCGGGCGCTGCTGGCCCGCCTCGGGCAGGTGGTCACGGAGACCACGACGGCCTTCGACGGCTACGACTACACCTCGGCGCTGGAGACGGTGGAGCGGTTCTTCTGGGAGTTCTGCGACGACTACCTCGAGCTGGTCAAGGAGCGCGCCTACGACGAGTCCGGCTCGGCCGGCGCGGCGTCGGCCCGCGCGACGCTGGCCGTCGCGCTCGGCGTCCAGCTGCGCCTGCTGGCGCCGTTCCTGCCCTACGTGACCGAGGAGGTGTGGTCGTGGTGGCAGGACGGGTCGATCCACCTGGCCACCTGGCCGGACCCCGACGAGGTGGCCGTCGACGGCCCGGCGGACCCCGACCTGCTGGCGGCGGTGGCCGCCGCGCTGACCGGGATCCGGGGGGCCAAGTCGGCCGCGAAGGCATCCATGCGCGCCCCGTTGTCCCGGGTGGAGATCTCCGGCCCGGAGGCCGCGGTGCGGGCGGCGGAGACCGCGTCCGGGGACCTGCGCAAGGCGGGCAAGATCACCGGTGACCTGGTGTTCACCAGCGTGGCAAGCGCCGACGCGATCAGCGTCGCGGCCGACCTGGCCACGCAGGCCTGAGCCCGCGGCCGTGGCCGCGGCCGTGGGACCGGCCCTGGGCGGACGCCCGGGGGCCCGACCACGTCTGGTGGCCGCGCGCGCGGCCGGGGTGGCGTCCGTGGTGCGACGCCGCACCGGGCAGGTGGACGCCGGCGAGCGCGACGGGCACCGCGGGCGTGGCCGGAGCCGGCGCCTTCGGAGCGGCGGCCGGAGTGGTGGATGCGGGAGCCGGTACGCGGGGGGACCGTACCCGCTTCGCATCCACCACCACCCGGTCGCGGACGACGGCGGAGAGCCGTGCCTGCTCGGTGCCGAGCGGTTCCCGGTCCACGTTGACCAGGAGACCGAAGGCCTCGCTGCGCACCGCAGAACCGAGTAGAACGATGCAGAGGATCGCCACAGAGATGAACGCGAGCAACGGACGTCTGTGCTGCTGGCTCAACCTGATCCTTCCCCTGCTGGAACGCCCTTAGTCTGTCGGTAGGGGCAGGAGAGGTGAATGGTCACTTCTGACTACTTCTGTCTAGTCACACCAGTCACTCGCGTGGCACCCTGTCTCAGGTGCCGCGCCGCGGCGTGTCCCCGGGTGGGCTAGGCGGACTTCTTCTTCTTCGTCTCGGCCTCGCGCGGCACCAGCGTCGGGGCGACGTCGTCCTCGACGACCTCGCGGCTGATGATGACCTTCTCGACGTCACCACGCGACGGCACGTCGTACATGACGAGGAGCAGGACCTCCTCGATGATCGCGCGCAGGCCGCGCGCGCCGGTGCCCCGCTCGAGGGCCTTGTCGGCGATCGCGGCGATGGCGCCGTCGGTGAACTCGAGCTGGACGCCGTCGAGCTCGAAGAGCTTCTGGTACTGCTTGACCAGGGCGTTGCGGGGCTCGGTGAGGATCTGCACCAGCGCCTCGTTGTCGAGCTTGTTGACGCTCGCGATCAGCGGCAGCCGGCCGATGAACTCGGGGATCAGGCCGTACTTCACCAGGTCCTCGGGGCGCACCTGGCCGAGCAGGTCCTCGGCCTCGCGCTCGGCAGCGCCGCGCACCTCGGCGGTGAAGCCCAGGGTCTTCTTGCCGACCCGCTGCTCGATGATGTGCTCGAGCCCGGCGAAGGCACCGCCCACCACGAACAAGATGTTGGTGGTGTCGATCTGGATGAACTCCTGGTGCGGGTGCTTGCGGCCGCCCTGCGGCGGCACGGAGGCGGTGGTGCCCTCCAGGATCTTCAGCAGCGCCTGCTGGACACCCTCGCCGGACACGTCACGGGTGATCGAGGGGTTCTCCGCCTTGCGGGCCACCTTGTCGATCTCGTCGATGTAGATGATCCCGGTCTCGGCCTTCTTGACGTCGTAGTCGGCCGCCTGGATGAGCTTGAGCAGGATGTTCTCGACGTCCTCGCCGACGTAGCCGGCCTCGGTCAGCGCGGTCGCGTCCGCGATCGCGAACGGGACGTTCAGCATCCGGGCCAGGGTCTGCGCGAGGTAGGTCTTGCCGCAGCCGGTGGGGCCGATGACCAGGATGTTGGACTTGGCGACCTCGACGACCTCGTCCTTGCTGTGCTTGCCCGAGGTCGCGAGCGCGCCCGCCTGCACGCGCTTGTAGTGGTTGTAGACCGCCACGGCCAGCGACTTCTTCGCCATCTCCTGGCCGATCACGTAGGAGTTGAGGAACTCGAAGATCTCGCGCGGCTTGGGCAGCTCGTCGAGGGTGACCTCGCTGCCCTCGTTGAGCTCCTCCTCGATGATCTCGTTGCAGAGGTCGATGCACTCGTCGCAGATGTAGACGCCGGGGCCGGCGATCAGCTTCTTGACCTGCTTCTGGCTCTTCCCGCAGAAGGAGCACTTCAGGAGGTCACCACCGTCACCGATGCGTGCCACGGGCGGTCCTTTCGAGGGATCGTGCGTCGGAACTACTGCGGAACGGGATCAAACCACTAGACGGTACCCCGTGCCGGGGCGCCTGGGGCGTCCAGACACGGGGTTTCACTTTCGTCAGGATCCGGTGAGGACCGGGGTGGTCTTCAGGGACTGGAGCACGGCGTCGATGAGGCCGTACTCGACCGCACCTTCCGCGGTCAGGATCTTGTCGCGCTCGATGTCGCGGCTCACCTGCTCGAGGTCGCGCCCGCTGTGGTCGGAGATCATCTTCTCCAGGAGCTCGCGCATGCGCAGGATCTCGTTGGCCTGGATCTCGATGTCGGAGGTCTGGCCGAAGGTGCCCTCGGTGTAGGGCTGGTGGATGAGGATCCGGCTGTTCGGCAGTGCCAGCCGCTTGCCGGGCGTGCCGGCGGCGAGGAGCACCGCGGCCGCCGAGGCGGCCTGCCCGATGCACACCGTCTGCACGTCGGGCTTGATGAACTTCATCGTGTCGTAGATCGCGGTCAGCGCGGTGAACGAGCCGCCCGGCGAGTTGATGTAGATGCTGATGTCCTGGTCGGGGTTCATCGACTGCAGGCAGAGCAGCTGGGCGATGACCGCGTTGGCGACGTCGTCGGAGATCGGCGTGCCGAGGTAGATGATGCGGTCCTCGAAGAGCTTGGCGTAGGGGTCGATGCGGCGGAAGCCGTACGACGTCCGCTCCTCCCACTGGGGGAT
Source organism: uncultured Actinomycetota bacterium (assembly GCA_963713255.1). Classification (GTDB taxonomy): domain Bacteria; phylum Actinomycetota; class Actinomycetes; order Propionibacteriales; family Nocardioidaceae; genus Nocardioides. The sequence continues at coordinate 59,207 of CAVQLC010000009.1, read as the reverse complement.
GTAGTAGTTCATGTCGGACGTCCTTCAGTTCTTGTCGGAGTTGCGGGCCGGGCGACCCTCGTCGGCGGCCTCGCGGGCGCTCTTGATGACCTGGTCGACGAGCCCGTAGTCCATGGCCTGGTCGGCGGTGAACCAGCGGTCGCGGTCGGCGTCGGCCTCGACCTGCTCCTTCGTCTGGCCGGTGTGCAGCGCGATCAGGTCGAGCAGCACCTCCTTGATGTGCAAGGACTGCTGGGCCTGGATCTTGATGTCCGAGGCGGAGCCACCCATCCCGGAGGAGGGCTGGTGCATCATGATCCGCGCGTGGGGCAGCGCGTAGCGCTTGCCCTTGGTGCCGGCGCACAGCAGGAACTGGCCCATGGACGCGGCCAGGCCCATGCCGACGGTGGCGACGTCGTTGGGGATGTAGTTCATGGTGTCGTAGATCGCCATGCCGGCGTCCACCGAGCCACCGGGGCTGTTGATGTGCAGGAAGATGTCGGCCTCGGGGTCCTCGGCGGACAGCAGGAGCAGCTGGGCACAGATCGCGTTGGCGTTCTGGTCGCGCACCTCGGAGCCGAGGAAGACGATCCGCTCGCGGAGCAGCCGCTGGTAGATGTGGTCGTCGAGTCCGGCAGCCGCGGCGCCGTTCATCTGGGGATTCGTGGTCACGTGGGCGACCCTAGCCAACGAGACGGACACTTCCACGGGAGAACCGGCCCTGTTCGCTAGCAGCGGATTGGCCCTCTCCCCGCGTTACACGCATTTACATGGCGCCCCGAACTGACCGGGGCTCCCAGGACTGGTAGGCATGACTGTCATGCGCAGCGCCGAGCTCCCCGTCGTCACCCGACGCCACCGGCTCGAGAGCCCCGCCGGGCTCTCGGTCGAGGTGCTCGAGAACGGCGCCCTCACCGCGCTCGAGGCGCACGGGCTCAGCCTCCTGCTCTTCCCCTCGACGGACGCCGAGGCCGGGCCCGCCAACGTCCACCTGCGGCAGCGCGACGGCGACCGGATGCGGCACGTCCCCCTGCTCGGCCCCGCGTCCCCGAGCCGGGTGCGGGTCACCGGCGCCGGCCTGCAGGCGACCGGACGCTGGGGTGCGCTGGGCTACCGGCTCACGCTGCGACCGGCGGAGCGGACCACCGCCTGGTGCTGGCACCTGGACGTCACCAACCACGGGGACGACGACGCCGTCGTCGACGCCGTGCTCACCCACGACCCCGCGCTCGCGTCCGCGGCAGCGGTGGCCACCAACGAGTACTACGTGAGCCAGTACCTCGACATCACGCCGGTGCCGACCCCGGACCACGGGACGGCGGTCGGGGTGCGACAGAACATGCCCGGGCCGCGCCACCCGTGGCTCCTGCTCGGCTGCCTGACCGTCGGCACGGGCTGGGCCACCGACGCCCACCAGCTGGTGCAACGCACGCCGGACGGCGTGCGCTGGAGCGGGCTCGACGCCGTGGACCTGCCCGGCGCGCGGCTCCAGCACGAGCACGCCCTCGTCGCCCTCCAGGACTCCCCCGCCGTGCTGGCGCCGGGGCACACGCACCGCACCGGCTTCGCGGGGATCCTCGTCGAGGACCACCCCGACGCGACGGGCCCGGCGGACGCTGCGTACCTGACCGCGGTGATCGCGGACGACGCCGGGGACGCCGCCGCCCGCCGCGGCGCCGACCGACGAGGATGCCGCCGGGGAGCCCCGCTCGGGCCCCCTCACCACCGCCGAGGTGCTGGCGTGCCGCCCGCTCACGGCGGCCGAGCTCACCTCCCTGGGGCTCACCGCGGAGCCGGGCTCCGAGGAGCGCGGGCCGGACGGTACGCCGACGACCTGGCTCACCGACCGCGGCGAGCTCGTGACCGCCGCGCGGGAGACCGAGGTGCTGCGGCCCCACGGACAGATCCTCCGCACGGGCGACACGCTGAGCCCGGACGCGGCGACGCTGACGTCGACGGTCTGGATGGCCGGCACGTTCCACTCGCAGGTCACCCGCGGGCACGTCGGCCGCGACCCCCTCCTCACCGGGCGACGCTCCTACGTCGGGCTGTTCCGCGGCGAGGGCCTGCGGCTGCTGGTGCACGACGGTGACGGCTGGCGCCTCCTGGACACCCCGAGTGCCTGGTGCGCCGGCCTGGACGCGTGCTGGTGGTGGTACGCCACCGACGACGGGCTGCTCCTCGAGGTCGTCGCCCGGGCCCCGAGCGTGCCCCACGAGCTGTCCCTGGAGGTGCGGGTGGTCTCCGGGAGCGCACCTCACCTCCTGGCCTCGCTCCACCTGGGCCCCGGTCCCGGGCACGTGGTCGGCGACCATGCGCCGGACGGCCTCGACCTCGGTCCGTGGCGGCTCTCCTGGTCCGGCGACGTGGAGGTGACGGACGCCGGCGAGTGGCTGCTCCTCGACGTGGCCGCCGCCGACGCGTGGCGGCTGGCGATGACCGCCACGGCGCCGACCGCGGGCGAGCGCCCGACCCCGGGTCCGGACACCCACCTGGGTGCGGGCTTCTGGACCCACCTGGCCGGGTCGCTCACCCTCCACCTGCCCGGCGACGGGGCCGCGGCCGACGACATCGCGGCCATCGCCGCCGCCACGCCGTGGTTCACCCACAACGCCCTGGTGCACTACCTGGCCCCGCGCGGGCTCGAGCAGTTCACCGGCGGCGGCTGGGGCACCCGCGACGTGTGCCAGGGCCCCGTGGGACTGCTCACCGCCCTGGACCGCCCCGACGAGGTCGCCGACGTGCTGCTGCGGGTCTTCGCCGCGCAGAACGCGCGCGGCGACTGGCCCCAGGCCTTCGACTTCCTCCCGCCGGTGCCCGACCACGGCCAGCAGGAGTCGCACGGCGACGTCGTCTTCTGGCCGCTGCTGGCCGTCGGCGAGCACCTCCAGACCACCGGCGACGCGGGGCTGCTGGGCGCGAGCGTCCCGTTCGTGGGTGACGACGGACCCACGGCACCCGCCGGCGTCGAGGAGCACCTGGCGCGGGCGGTGGGCCGGGTGGAGGAGATGGCGGTCCCGGGCACCCCGCTGCCGGCGTACGGGCACGGCGACTGGAACGACTCCCTGCAGCCCGCGGACCCCGAGCTGGCCGGCCGGCTCGCCTCGACCTGGACCGCGGTGCTCCAGGTGCAGGCGCTGGAGGCGCTCGCGGCCGGGCTGGCCGCCGCGTCGGCGGCCCCCGGCCTGGCCGCGCGGGCGCAGGCTCTGGCGGACCGGACCCGCGCGGCGATCACGGAGTCGATGCTGCTCGACGGCGTGCTGTCGGGCTACCTGCTCTTCCCCGCCGAGGGCGACCCGGAGCCGCTGGTGCACCCGCGCGACGCCCGCACCGGTCTCGCCTACGGGATCCTGCCGTGGGTGCACGCCGTCGCCGGTGACGTCCTGGACCCGGCCGCCTCCGCGCGGCACCTGGCGCTGATCGAGGAGCACCTCCTGGGCCCCGACGGCGCTCGCCTCTTCGACCGTCCGGTCGCCTACCGCGGCGGGCCGATGACCGTCTTCCAGCGCGCCGAGGCGAGCACCTTCTGGGGACGCGAGATCGGGCTGATGTACGTCCACGCGCACCTGCGGTACGCCGAGGCGCTGGCTCGGGTCGGGGACGGCGCGGGGCTGCTGCGCGCGCTCGCCCTGGCCAGCCCCTGGGGTCTCGAGCAGCGGGTGCCGCAGAGCCGGCCCCGCCAGCGCAGCTGCTACTACTCCTCCTCCGACGGCGCCTTCACCGACCGCGACGACGCCTCGGAGCGGTACGCCGACCTGATGGCCGGCGACGTACCCCTGGAGGGCGGCTGGCGGATCTACTCCTCCGGCCCCGGCCTGGCGCTGCGCCTGGTCGTCGAGCGCCTCCTCGGGGTCCGTCGGCGGGGCGACCTGGTCGAGGTCGACCCCGTCCTCCCCACCGGCTGCGACGGGCTCCGCGCCGCCGTGCGGGTCGCGGGCCGGGTCGTGTCGCTGCGCTACGTCGTCGGCAGCGAGGGCGTCGGCGTCCGCCGCCTGCGGGTCGGCGACCGCGCGCTCGACCTCACGCCCCTCACCAACCCGCACCGCCGCCCCGGCGTCTCGGTCCGGGTCGACGACCTGACCGCCGCGCTCGACGGCGACACCGACCTGATCGTGGAGACCTTCTGATGGATGCCCCCGCACGTCCCTGGCTCGACGCTGCCCTGGACGTCGAGCAGCGCGTCGACGCGCTGCTCGCCGAGATGACCCTCGACGAGAAGGTCGGGCAGACCCACCAGGTCGCCAACACCGACCCCCGCACGGACGCCGACGACCTGCGGGCGGGCCGGATCGGCTCCAGCCTGTACGCCTCGGGCGCCACCGCCGGCAACGAGCGCGACGCGGGCGTGGCGGCCGGGGTGATCGACGACATCCAGGACCTGGCCGGCGGCAGCCGACTCGGCATCCCGGTGCTCTTCGGGCGGGACGTGATCCACGGCCACCGGACCGTGGCCCCCGTCCCGCTCGGGCTGGCCGCGTCGTTCGACCCCGACCTGGTCCGCGACGTCGCGACCATCGCGGCCGCCGAGGCGGTGGTCGACGGCATCGCCTGGACCTTCGCGCCGATGGTCGACCTCTCGGAGGAGCCGCGCTGGGGCCGGGTGGCGGAGTCCTTCGGCGAGGCGCCGGTGCTCGCCGGTCGGCTGGCCGTGGCCGCGGTCGCGGGCTTCCAGGGCCCGGACCCGTCGGCGCCCGAGCGGATCGGCGCGTGCGCCAAGCACTTCGTCGGCTACGGCCTCTCCGCCGGCGGCCGCGACTACGACACCGTGTCCGTCGGCGAGAACACCCTGCGCAACCTGCACCTGCGACCGTTCCGGGACGCCGTCGAGGGCGGCGTGCTGTCGGTGATGGCGTCGTTCAACGACGTCGACGGCACCCCGATGCACGCGCACCGCCGGCTGCTGCGCGACGTGCTCAAGGGCGAGTGGGGCTTCGACGGCGTCGTCGTCGCCGACTGGAACGGCGTCGGCCAGATCGTGCACCAGGGGGTGGCCGGCGACCTCCGCGAGGCGACCCGGCTGGCCATCGAGGCCGGTGTCGACCTGGACATGGTCAGCGGCGGCTACCTCGCGCACCTCGCCGCCCTGGTCCGTGACGGCGAGGTCGACGAGGCCCTCGTCGACGACGCCTGCCGTCGGGTGCTGCGGATGAAGTTCCGGCTGGGGCTCTTCGACGGCGCGGCCGCGCCCGGCAGCCGCCCGACCGGGAACGAGCCCACGGACGCCGGCCGCGCAACGGTGCGCCGCGCCGGCGTCGCCGCGCACGTGCTGGTCCGCAACGAGGGCGTGCTGCCCCTCGCCGACGACGTGTCGGTGCTCCTCACCGGCGGCTTCGTCCACGAGGGCGAGGTGCTGCTCGGCACCTGGGTGCTGGACGGCCGCGGTGCGGACGTGGTGTCCCCCGCCGCCGGGCTCGGCGCCCGGCTGGGCGAGCGGCTGACGGTCGACGACGGCCGCTTCGCCGACCGCACCCTGCAGCTGGCCCGCGTCGCCGACGTCACCGTGGCACTGGTCGGCGAGCACCAGAGCCGCTCGGGCGAGGCCAACTCGGTCTCCGACCTCCGGCTGCCTCCCGGCCAGCTCGACCTGCTGCGCTCGCTCGCCGGACTGGGCAAGCCGCTGGTCGCCGTGGTCTACACCGGCCGACCCCTCGACCTCACCGAGGTCCTCGACCTCGCCGACGCGGTGCTGGTCGTCTGGCACCCCGGCCTCGAGGCGGGCTCGGCGCTCGCCGACGTGCTCACCGGGGACGTCGGCCCGCACGGCCGACTCCCGATGACCTTCCCGCTGTCCACCGGGCACATCCCGACCAGCACCCACCAGCGGCCGACCGGGCGGCTCATCCCGGCCGACGCGGACCGTCGCGAGGGTCGGTACGCCGATGCCCTGACCTACCCACGGCTGCCGTTCGGCTTCGGCCTGACCTACGGGTCCGTCGACTACGGACCCCCGCGGGTCAGCGCCGACACCCTGGCCGCGGGAGCCTCGGCGACGCTGTCGCTGACGGTCACCAACAGCGGCCCGCGGGCCTGCCGCGAGGTCGTGCAGGCGTACTTCCGCGACCCCGTCGCGCGGGTGACCCGGCCCCTGGTCGAGCTCTTCGACTGGGCGGTCGTGGACCTGGAGCCCGGCGCCTCCGCCGAGGTGAGCTTCGAGGTCACACCGCGGACCTTCGCCTACACCGGCCCCGAGCTCACCGAGCGCGTGGACGACGGGGAGATCGTGCTGCTGACCGGACCCGACGCGGCCCGGCTCCAGCAGGTGTCGATCACGCTCGTGGACCAGCGACCGCTCGTCGACTGAGCCGTCAGGCGAGCCAGCCGGCGAGCGCCTCCTGGACGCGCGGATGGTTGAGCAGGTCGAGGTGCCCGGCGCGCGGCACGTGCAGCACCTCTGCGCCGGGGAACAGATCGACCAGGCGACCGCGGCCGGAGGCCGACGGCACCCGCACCAGGGCGTCGCCCAGGACCCGGGCGACCGGGTGCCCTGGGGAGTTCGTGAGGGTGGCGCACACGAGCCGGTAGCGCGCGTGCGGCAGGGCCGGCACCTCCTCGGCCAGGCCGGCGACCAGGTCGCGGACGCCGACTGAGCGCCAGTCCAGGATCCTGCCGAACGCTGCCGTCTCGGGGAGCCGGCCCATCGCGACGGCGCCGCGGCCGACCTGGTCGGCCAGGGGCGCCCCGAGGTGCGGGGTGCCCAGCGTGACGACGTCGCTCACGCGCTCGGCCCACGGCCGGTCGGTGTCGGTGCGCACCGCGCAGGCGGACCGGATCACCAGGCCGCCCATCGAGTGCCCGACGAGCGCGATGCGGTCGATGCCACCCGGCCAGGCGTCGGCCAGGTCCTGGAGGAGGGCGGCCAGGGCCGCGCCGTTCTCCCGGATCGCGAGACCCGTGTTGAGCCGCAGGAACACCGGCGTCCAGCCGGTGGCGGCCAGCGCCTCGCCGTACGTCGTGCCGTGGCGGTCCCGGTGCCGGTCCCAGTGACCCTCGTGCTCCGACAGCCCGTGCAGGAAGACGACGACCCGTCCGGTGGCGTCGGGGAACGCGGCGGCCAGGTGCCCGGTGGTGACGGGCACGTCGGCTCCGTCCACGCGCACCGCCATGGGGATGACCAGGCCGGGGCGCTGGTCACGCAGCCGGTCGCCGATCAGGCCGTTGACCGCGGAGCTCAGGAAGCGCCCGGTCGGGCGGTCCTCGAGCCGGGGGCCGACGCCGGCGCGGCCGGCCGCGCCGAGGCCGGCGCCGGCGCTGCGCAAGCCGAGGCCGAGGCCGTGGTAGATCGCCGTCGCCACGATCCCGCGCCGGGGTCCGGGCAGCCGCAGTGCGGCGCGCACCCGGGCGCCGACCGCCGACATGGGTGTCCCGGACGGTGGACAGCACCAGCTCGTCGGTGGCCTCGGCGGCCAGGGACAGGGCGTCGAGCAGTCCGGGGCCGGCGCGGTCGGCGGAGTGGGCCATGGCCCCATCCTCCCCGTGGCCCGGCCCGGGTAGGTTCGACGCACCGCAGGACGACGAGAGGACCCGATGTGATCGAGCTGGCCAAGGGCGACGAGCTGGCGCTCACCGACGACGAGGGACGGCCGCTGACCACCCTCACGGTGGGGCTGGGCTGGGACAAGGAGCGGACCGCGGGCTTCATCGGCACCGGTGCCCCCGACATCGACCTCGACGCCTCCGCGGTGGAGTACACCGGCGACCAGTACTTCGACTTCGCCTTCTACAACAACCTGCAGACCCGGGACGGCGCCGTGGTGCACCTGGGCGACAACCTGACCGGACGGGGCGACGGCGACGACGAGGTCGTCACCGTGGACCTCGCCCGCGTCTACCCGCGGGTCGACACGATCATCTTCCTGGTCACCAGCTACCAGGGACACAGCCTCGAGTGGACCAACCGCGCCTACTGCCGGGTGGTCGACGACCAGGGCGTCGAGCGCGCTCGCTTCACCCTGACCGGCGGCGTGCCCGAGACCGGGCTGGCGATGGCCAAGCTGGTCCGGGACGGCGCCGGGTGGCGGCTCCGCGCGATCGGGGAGGGCATCGCGGTCAAGGTCCCGACCGAGGCCCTCGAGGCGCTACGCCCCTTCGTCTGAGTCCGACTCCGCGTCGGCCTCGGCGGGCTCGCCGATGGTGCCGTCGGGACGCAGGTTCTTGAGCTCCACGTGGTTGCCCGAGGCGTCGGTGACGACCGCGGACTCCACCACGCTCGCGAGCGCCTTGCCACGCCGGATCTCCTGCAGGAGATCGGGGATGTGGTTGTGCTCGAACATGTGGTTGGCGAACTCCTGCGGGTCCTGACCGGACTGCTGGGCGCGGCGGACCAGGTGCTCGGAGAGCTCGGCCTGCTCGACACCGACCTCCTCGGCCTTGGCGATCTCGTCGAGGACGAACTGCGCGGCCATCGCGTCGCGGACGCGGCGCTCCTGGTCGGCCTCGAACTCCTCGATGGTCTGGCCCTCGTCCTCGAGGTACTTGTCCATCGTGATGCCGGCGTACATGAGCTGCTGCTCGATGTTCTGGCGGCGGGCGGTGAGCTCCTCGGCGACCATCGCCTCCGGCAGCGGCACCTCGACCCGCTCGAGCAGGGCCTCGAGGACGGCGTCGCGGGCGGCGGCGGCCTGCTCGAGGCGCTTGCCCCGGCCGAGCCGCTCGCGCACGTCGGCGGTGAGCTCCGCGACGGTGTCGAACTCGCTGGCCTGCTGCGCGAAGTCGTCGTCGAGCTCGGGGAGCTCCTGCTCCTGGACCTGCGTCACGGCGACCGCGACCTCGACCGGCTGGCCGACCAGGTCGCCGCCCACGAGCTCGGAGGTGAAGGTGCGCTCGTCGCCGGCGCTCATGCCGACGAGGGCCTCGTCGAGGCCGTCCAGCATGCCGCCCCGGCCGACCTTGTAGGACATGCCCGCGACCTCGGCGCCCTCGACGACCTCGCCGTCCTGGGTGGCCTTGAGGTCGATCACCACGAAGTCGCCGTCGGCGGCCTCACGCTCGACGTCGGACAGGGTGGCGAACCGCTCGCGCAGCGCCTCGACCTGCTCCTCGACGTCGGCGTCGCTGATCTCGATGTCGTCGACCTGCGCCGTGACGTCGTCGTACGTCGGGAGGGTGATCTCCGGCTTGACGTCGACCTCGGCGGTGAACTCGAGGGTCTCGTTGTCCTCGAACTTGGTGACCTCGATGTCCGGCTGGGCGAGCGGGACGAGCTCGTTCTCCTGGAGCGCCTCGATGTACTTCTGCGGGAGGACCTCGTTGATCGCCTCGTCGAGGACCGCGCCGCGGCCGACCTGACGGTCGATCACCATCGGGGGCACCTTGCCCTTGCGGAAGCCCGGGATGTTGATCTGCTTCGCGATCTTCTTGTACGCCGCGTCGAGGCTCGGCTTGAGCTCCTCGAAGGGCACCTCGACGGTCAGCTTGGCCCGGGTCGGGCTCAAGGTCTCGACGGCGCTCTTCACAGGTGGGTCTCCGATCAATGTCAGGGTGGTTCGGTGGCGGGCCGGCACCCGTGGGTCCGGGGCGCCCGCAGGCATCCACTCAGCCTAGGGCACGCTCCACAGGGCTCATAAATGAGCGCGAGCGCTACCGTCGGCGATGCCACCCATCAGGTCGCCTGTCGGGCTCGGACGCCGGGGGGTGCTCTGCAGGAACGCGACCAGTACGCCCGCCTCGAGCCGACGGTGGGCCTGGTCGGCGGTGCGATCGAGGCGGAGTCGCCCTGAGGCGCCGTGACCCGGCGGCGGACCTGCGGATTGGTCACCAACCGCAACGAAATCGGCCGCTGGACCTGCGGTTGGTGACCAAACCGCAGGTGGAGAAGGGTCGGGGCGACAGGACTCGAACCTGCGGTCTCCTGCTCCCAAAGCAGGCGCGCTAGCCACTACGCTACGCCCCGCCAAGCGCCCCTCGGCGGCTGCCGGCGGACCCTTGGAGCGGATGACGGGAATCGAACCCGCGTAGCCAGTTTGGAAGACTGGGGCTCTACCATTGAGCTACATCCGCGCACCCGCGAGCCTGCGCCCGCGGACCACCGCATGGTGTCACAGCAGGCGGCGCGATCCCCAACCGAGGCGGTCGCCGGAGCGCCGGGTCAGGCCGGGGTCAGGCCCGGGGTCAGCGCCGGTGCAGGACCAGCAGCGCGCGGTCGTCGTGCCGCGAGCCGAGGGTCTCGATCAGCCGCTCGATGGCGGCGCTGTCGAAGCCCGTGCGCAGCACCCGCTCCGCCTGGCCGAGCAGCCGGTCGATGCCCAGGCCCATGTCCCGGGTCGGCGTCTCCACCAGGCCGTCGGTGTAGAGCATGATCGCGTCGCCGCGGCGCAGCATCCGGTGGGCGGGGGCGTACGTGGTGTCGGGGATCAGCCCCAGGGCCGGACCCTCGGCCGGCACCGCCGACCACCGGCCGGTGCCCGCGGTGAGCTGGACCGCCGGTGGGTGTCCCGCACACCGCACCGCCACGGCACCGGTGCGCAGGTCCGCCGAGAGGTGGATGGCGGTCGCGAAGCCCTCGGCCCAGTCCTGCCGGATCAGGTAGTCGTTGGCCGCGCTGAGGAACTCGTCGGGAGCCACCGCGCCGAGCAGCCCGCCGAACGCCCCGGAGAGCTGGAGGGCGCGGACGCCGGCCTGCGCGCCCTTGCCGGACACGTCGACGACGGCGATCTCGAGGCGGTCGCTGTCGCCGGGCCGCGCCGCGACCACGAAGTCGCCCGCGAACGGCGTGCCACCGGCCGAGCGCAGGGCGACCTCGGCGTACCAGTCGCCGGGCAGCCGCGGGAGGTTGCTGACCCGCATGATCCGGTCCCGGAGCTCGACCAGCATCGACTCACCCCGCGACCCCGCGACGCCGAGCTGGGTACGACGGAACGAGATCATCAAGAAGATGAAGCCGATGACGAACACCAGCGTGTACTGGATGACCAGCCCCGCCGTGAGCTCCGGCTGACGCGGCACCCCGAGGGCGATGAAGGCCAGGCTGACCACGACGAACCACGGGAGCTGTCGGGGGCCCAGCGTCACGCTCGCGAGCGTCATCGGCACCAGGATCAGCGAGGGCGGCATGGTGAGCGGCCAGATCGCCACCGCCGCCGCGACGAGCAGGCTGAGGAAGAGCAGCAGCAGGAAGACGCCGCCGTCGGAGTCCTCCATGCCCCGGGTCCACGACACCCAGCGGCGGCGCAGCCTGCTCGGCCGCGCTCGCGCGGGTTCCACGCGGACAGCGCTCATGAGGTGGGGTTTCCTTCGGAGGGCTCAGCGATGGGCGTGGGGTGACACTCTCACTGTAGGGCGCGGGACCGGAACGTGCTTTGGCATCGGGAACACCAGAAGAGATTCCGTCCCACGAGCACGTCCGCCTTCACCCGGGTGCCGCACACCAGGCACGGCAGCCCGGTGCGGCGGTAGACGTACACCTCGCCGCCGCCTCGGTCCGTGCGCGGCGGTCGGCCCGTCGCCTCCGGCATGTGCTCGGGGCGCACCGTCTCGATCCGACCGGTGCGCACGCCCGCACCCATCAGCTCCACGAGGTCGGTCCACATCGCCTCGAACCGGCCGCGGCGCAGCGTCCGGCCCGGCCGGAGCGGGTGGGTCCGGTGCCGGAAGAGCACCTCGGCGCGGTACACGTTCCCGATCCCCGCGATCACGTGCTGGTCCATGAGCAGGTCGCCGATCGGGCGCTCGGACCTGCTGATCCGCGCCCACGCGCGGCCCGGGTCGGCGTCCGCGCGCAGCGGGTCCGGTCCGAGGGCCGCCATGATCTCGTCGCGCCGGGCCGGACCGACCAGGTCGCAGATGATGGCGCCGCGCAGGTCGGCGTACGTCGCGCCCGCGGCGCCGTCCGTGACCAGCCGCAGCCGCACCTGGCCGACCGGGGCGGGCACCTCGTCCACGCCCGCTCACCACGTCGAGCTTGCCGATCAGCCCGAGGTGGACGTGCACCAGGCGGTCGTGCTCGAACTCGACGAACAGGTGCTTGCCCGCGGCGTCGGCCCCGGTGAGCACCGAGCCGTCCAGCAGCGCGGCGTCCGCGGCGAACCGGCCCTGCGGCGAGCTGACCCGCACCCGTCGGCCGGCGAACGCCTCGTCCAGCTGGCCGGCGAGCCGGCGCAGGGTGTGACCCTCAGGCATCGTCCGCCGGTCGGGCCGAGGCCGGCAGCGGCGGCAGCTCGCGGGTCGTCTCGTAGTCGGCCAGCATCGTGATCCGGCGCACGTGCCGCTCGTCGCCGGAGAAGGGCGTGGCCAGGAAGATCTCGACGAAGCGGGTCATGTCGTCCAGGGAGTGCATCCGACCCCCGACCGAGACGACGTTGGCGTCGTTGTGCTGGCGGGCGAGGGCGGCGGTCTCGTCGGACCAGGCGAGGGCGGACCGGACGCCCCGCACCTTGTTGGCCGCGATCTGCTCGCCGTTCCCGGAGCCGCCCACGACGACGCCGAGCGCCTCGATCCCGGCCTCCTGGTCGGCGACCACCCCCTCGGCCGCGCGCAGGCAGAACACCGGGTAGTCGTCGAGGGCGTCGTAGACGAAGGGACCGTGGTCGACGGGCTCGTGCCCGTGCTCGGTGAGCCAGGCGAGGAGGTGGGCCTTGAGCTCGAGGCCGGCGTGGTCGGAGCCGATGTGCACCCGCATGCCGGGAAGTGTGTCAGGTCAGGGAAGGTGCGGGGCGAGCGCCCGGCCCAGCGCGGCCCCGTCCCCGCCGCGGGCCACCGGGATGCCCGCGGGCACGTCGTCGAGATCGCCGGCGCGCTCCACCGGGGTGCCGCTGGCGAGCACCTGCTGGGTGGGAGTCAGCTCCCGGATCGCGACCGCGCGGACCCGGTCGGGGTGGGCGCGCGCGAACGCGGCGTACAGCGCCGGGTCGTGCTGTCCGTCGTCGCCGACGAGCACCCAGCGGATCCCGGGGAAGTCGGCGGCCAGCGACTCCAGGCAGGCGCGCTTGTGCTCCTGGCCGCTGCGGAACCAGCCGGTGTTGGTCGGACCCCAGTCGGTGAGGAGCAGCGGGCCGGGCGGGAACGCGTTGCGGGAGAGGAAGCGGGTCAGCGTGCCGAAGGTGTTCCACGCGCCGGTGGACACGTAGACGGTGGGTGCCCCGGGCCGGTCGCGGAGCAGGGAGTCGTAGAGCGAGGCCATGCCGCGCACCGGCTTCCGGGCGTGCTCCTGGAGCACGAAGGTGTTGTACGCCGCGATCAGCGGCCTCGGCAGCCGGGTGCGGATCACGGTGTCGTCGATGTCGCTCACCAGTCCGAAGTCCTCGTCCGCGGCCACCACGAACACCCGGGCCACCGTCGGGTCGGTCCCGGACGCCTCGAGGGTCACGTCGCACCAGCCCGCGGGGAGGCCGGGGTTCGGCAGCCGCGCGTCGACGTTCCCGGACCGGTCGGTCCGGACGGTGTGCGCGACCCCGCCGACGACGACCGTCACCTCGACGTCCGGCACCTCGGCGGTGAAGAAGTTCCGCCAGCCGCGCCGGTACTGCTGGGCCTCGCGCCACTGCTCGCCCGCGGACCGCTCCGTCCGAGGTCAGCGGCGCCAGGACCACGCGGGCCAGGACGCGCACGAAGTCCGGCCCGGCGTAGCCGACGTAGGGCAGCACGAGGTGCTGCCAGCCGCGGGCCCGGAGCCGGCCGTCGACCCAGCGGTTCCACCGGTCCTCGGCGGCGCCCGCCCGGTGCGGTCGGCTCACGGCCGACCGGCCAGGAACGCGGCCAGGTCCGCCTGGGCCGGCGCGTGCTGGTCGTTGTCCTCGTGCCGCCAGAACCCGTGGCCGACACCGGGGTAGGTCCGGACGGTCACCGGGACGCCGGCGGCCGTCAGCCGCTCGGCGAGCAGCTCACCCGGCGCGGTCAGCACGTCGAGCGCGGCCAGCTGGACCAGGGTGCGCGGCAGCCCGGTGAGGTCGTCGGCCCGCAGCGGGTCGAGGTCGACGTCGGCCGGGTCGGCGCCCCGGACGTAGAGCTTCCAGAACCACGCCAGCGCGTCCACGTCGAAGTCGGGGTCCGGGATGGTGCGGTCGTAGGTCTCGCAGCTCGGGTCCAGGAACGGGTACACCAGCACCTGCGCCTCGAAGAGGTCCCGGTGCCGCAGCGCCACCCCGAGCGCCAGGTTGGCCCCCGCGGAGTCGCCGCTGACCGCCCGCGCGGCGGGGAGCGTGGCCAGCTCGTCGGGTCCGGTCGCCAGCCAGACGGCCACCGTCTCGGCGTCCTGCACCGCGGCCGGGTACGGCGTCTCGGGGGCCCGCCGGTAGTGCACGGCGAGCACCGCCCATCCGGTGCGGTTGGCCATCCGGCGGCAGTGTCCGTCGTGGGTGTCGAGGTCGCCGAACACGAACCCGCCGCCGTGCAGGAAGAGCAGCAGCCCGGCCGGGTCCTCCGGCTCGTACAGCCGGCACGGCACGCCGCCGACGGAGACGTCCGACACCCGGCGTACCTCCTCGCGCGGCTCGGCCTCGGCCTCGGTCGCCATCGACGCCCGGGTCTCCGCGACCTCTGCGAGGTCCTCGTCGCTCACCATGTGACCAGGGTGGCAGGCTCCGGCCGGATAGTCCGTCACGACTTGCACCACCGGGGTGGGTCCGGTGGTGCCTTTCGTGACGGACTATCCCGAGCGGGCGATCAACCCAGCCGCGCGAGCTCGTCGTCGACGACGGAGGGATCGAGCTTGGTGAAGATGGGGGTCGGCTTCTCGAGCCTTGGCGCCGACGGTCACGGGGCGGCGCTCCCAGGCGGGGGTGCGGGAGTAGTCGCCGGTGATGATCGGGTAGACGTGCAGGCCGGCGCCGGAGTCCGGGTCGAGGTCCTCCACGTGGTCGATGCGCGGCATCGGCATGAACTGGCCCTCGCCGCCGTACGTCGTCCAGACCTTGTTGGCCGAGAACGGCAGGAACGGCGCCAGGATGGTGTTGCAGTCGAGCACGCACTGGGCGGCGACGTGCAGCACGGTGCCCAGCCGCTCGCGCTGGGAGTCGTCCTTCATCTTGTAGGGCTCGGTGGTGGTGAGGTACTTGTTCACCTCGCCGACCACCCGCATCGCCTCCGCGATCGCGGCGCGCTGCCGGTGCCGCCCCAGCAGCCCCCCGACGGTGTCGAAGCCGGACCGGACCGCGGCCAGGACCGCCTCGTCGACCTCCTCGAGCGGGCCGGCGGGCGGGATCTCGCCGAAGCTCTTCGCGATCATCGTGGCGGTCCGGTTGACCAGGTTGCCCCACCCGGCGACCAGCTCGGAGTTGGTGCGCTGCACGAACTCCGCCCAGGTGAAGTCGGAGTCGGACGTCTCGGGCCCGGCCGCGCAGATGAAGTAGCGCACCGCGTCGGGCTGGTAGCGCGCGAGCATGTCCCCGACCAGGATCACGTGCCCGCGGCTGGTCGAGAACTGCTTGCTCTCCATGGTCATGAACTCGCTGGAGACGACCTCGGTCGGCAGGTTGAGCCGGCCGAACCGGCCGGGCTCGCCGCCGCGCTCCCCGTCCCCGTTGTAGGCCAGCAGCTCCGCGGGCCAGATCTGGGAGTGGAAGACGATGTTGTCCTTGCCCATGAAGTAGTACGACACCGCGTCCGGGTCGTTCCACCAGTCGCGCCAGCGGTCCGGCTCGCCCAGGCGCCGGGCCCACTCGACCGATGCCGACAGGTAGCCGATCACCGCGTCGAACCAGACGTAGAGCCGCTTGGGCTGGTCCCGCCAGCCGTCGAGCGGCACCGGGATGCCCCAGTCGATGTCGCGGGTCATCGCCCGGGGGCGGATCTCCTTGAGGATGTTCTTGGAGAAGTTGATGACGTTGGGCCGCCACGTGCCGCTCGCGTCGCGCTCGTCGAGCCACTCCCCCAGCGCGCTCGCCAGCGCCGGCAGGTCGAGGAAGAAGTGCTGGGTCTCCACGAAGTCCGGGGTCTCGCCGTTGATCTTGCTGCGCGGGTTGATCAGGTCGGTCGCGTCGAGCTGGTTGCCGCAGTTGTCGCACTGGTCGCCGCGCGCCTCGCCGTACCCGCAGATGGGGCAGGTGCCCTCGATGTAGCGGTCCGGCAGCGTGCGGCCGGTCGACGGGCTGATCGCGGACAGGCTCGTCTGCTCGACCATGTACCCGTTGCGGTGCACGGTCTCGAACATCTCCTGCACCACGAGGTAGTGGTTGCCGGTCGTGGTCCGGGTGAAGAGGTCGTACGACAGGCCCAGGTCGACGAGGTCCTGCACGATGACCGCGTTGTTCTTGTCCGCGAGCACCCGCGCCTCGACGCCCTCCTGGTCGGCGGCGACCAGGATGGGGGTGCCGTGCTCGTCGGTGCCCGAGACCATGAGCACGTCGTGACCGGCCATCCGCATGTAGCGGCTGAACACGTCGGACGGCACGCCGAAACCGGCGACGTGGCCGATGTGGCGGGGGCCGTTGGCGTAGGGCCAGGCGACGGCGGACAGGACGTGGGTCATGCCGCAGAGCCTAGTGAGCGGCTGCCGGCGCGTTCGCGCGGAGGCCTAGCTGAAGTCGAGCTCGCCGGTCCGCGAGCGCTTGAGCTCGTAGAAGTACGGCACCTTGGCGACCGCGACGCAGCCGTCCCACAGGTTGCCCGCGTCCTCGCCGCGGGGGATCCGGCCCAGCACCGGGCCGAAGAACGCGGCGCCCTCGAACGCGATGGTCGGGGTGCCGACCTCGTCGCCGACCTGGTCCATCCCCTCGCGGTGGGACGCGGCCACGGCGTCGTCGTACGACTCGTCGTCCATGGCGTCGACGATGACCGGGTCCAGGCCGACCTCGGCGACGGCCTCCGCGATCAGCTCACGGGTGATCGGCTGCTTCTCCAGGTGGATGCGGTTGCCCAGCGCCGTGTAGAGCGGGAAGAGGACGTCGGGGCCGTACTTCTGCTCCGCGGCGATGCACACCCGCACGGGGCCCCAGGCGGGCTCGAGCAGCGTGCGGTAGTCGTCCGAGATGTCCTTGTCCTGGTTCAGGTAGGCCAGGCTCATGACGTGCCACGTGACGCTGATGTCGCGCACCTCCTCGACCTCCTTGATCCAGCGGGAGCTGATCCAGGCGAAGGGGCACAGGGGGTCGAACCAGAAGTCGGCGTTGGTGGCAGTCATACAGGTTTCAACAATTTCCGGTCATCAGCATTCCCGAACGTCCGGAGGAGATTGCGTTTGTGCGGTCCTACCAGGCCAGTGAGAGGATGCCGGGCATGCCTGGAACCAACCTCACTCGGGACGAGGCCGCCACGCGCGGCGCGCTCCTCTCCGTCGACTCCTACACCGTGGATCTCGACCTGACCGTGTCCGACAAGGTCTTCGAGAGCACCACCGTGATCTCGTTCACCTGCGCCCAGCCCGGCAGCGAGACCTTCGCCGACCTGCACGGCGCGACGATCCACGAGATCACGCTCAACGGCGAGGCGCTCGACGTCTTCGAGCACTACCGGGACAACCGGATCACGCTGCGTGACCTCCGGGCCGAGAACGAGCTGCGCGTCCACTGCGAGCTGCCCTACAGCCACACCGGCGAGGGCCTGCACCGCTTCGTGGACCCGGCCGACCAGCGGGTCTACCTCTACACGCAGTTCGAGGTCCCCGACGCCCGCCGGATGTACACCACCTTCGAGCAGCCCGACCTCAAGTCGGTCTTCACGTTCTCCGTCACCGCGCCCGCGCACTGGGAGGTCATCTCCAACGCGCCGACGCCCGCGCCCGAGGACCTCGGCGCCGGCAAGGGGCTGTGGCGGTTCCCCACGACGGAGCGGATGTCGACGTACATCACCGCCCTGGTCGCGGGCGAGTACCACCGCGTCGACGACGTCTACGAGGGCAAGCACGGCACCATCGCGCTCGGCCACTTCTGCCGCCAGTCGCTGGTCGAGCACCTCGACCACGAGGCGCTCAACAAGGTCACCAAGCAGGGCTTCGCGTTCTTCGAGGAGGCCTTCGACTACCCCTACCCGTTCGGCAAGTACGACCAGGCCTACGTGCCGGAGTACAACATGGGCGCGATGGAGAACGCCGGGTGCGTGACCTACCGCGACGAGTACCTCCCCCGCTCGCGGCAGACCCACTCCTTCTACGAGCAGCGGGCCAACACGGTGCTGCACGAGATGGCCCACATGTGGTTCGGCGACCTCGTCACCATGCGCTGGTGGGACGACCTCTGGCTCAACGAGTCCTTCGCCGAGTGGGCCTCCCACCACGCGATGACCGAGGCGACCGAGTACACCGACGCGTGGACCGGCTTCACCAACGCCCGCAAGAACTGGGCCTACCGCCAGGACCAGCTGCCCTCGACGCACCCGATCGCGGCGGACAACTTCGACCTCGAGGCGGTCGAGGTCAACTTCGACGGCATCACCTACGCCAAGGGCGCCTCGACGCTCAAGCAGCTCGTCGCGTGGGTCGGGATCGAGGAGTTCACCGCCGGCCTGCGGGACTACTTCAAGACCCACGAGTTCGCGAACTCCGAGTTCACCGACCTGCTCGCCTCGCTCGAGAAGGCGTCCGGCCGCGAGCTGGACTCCTGGGCGCGCGAGTGGCTGCAGACCTCGGGCGTCAACACGCTCGCCCCGGTCTTCGAGGTCGACGAGAACGGCGCGTTCACGTCGTTCGCCGTGGCCCAGACCGCCGCTCCCGAGTTCCCCACCATCCGGCGGCACCGCATCGCCGTCGGCCTGTACGACGTCGAGGGCGACCGGGTGGTGCGCCGCTCCTCCCTCGAGATCGACGTCATCGGTGACCTCACCGAGGTGCCGGACCTGGTCGGCGCGAGGCAGCCCGACCTGGTGCTCCTCAACGACGGCGACCTCACCTACGCCAAGATCCGTCTCGACGAGCGCTCGCTGGCGACGGTCGTGGACCACATCGACAAGGTCGACGACTCGCTCGCCCGGGCCCTGCTCTGGGGTGCTGCCTGGGACATGACCCGGGACGCCGAGATGAGCGCGCGGGACTTCGTGGCCCTCGTGCTGCGCGGCATCGCCGCCGAGTCCGACCTCACCGCGGTGAGCCGCTTCGCCATGTACGCGCGCACCGTGGTCGAGTACTACTCCGACCCCGCCACCCGGACCGAGCTCCGGGCGACCTGGGAGCGGGGCGTCCGCGAGATGCTGCTGGCCGCCGAGCCCGGCTCGGACCACCAGCTGTCGTTCGCCCGGGCGTACGCCTCCGCGGCGCACTCCGACGAGGCCCTCGACCTGCTCGCCGGCCTGCTGGACGGCACCGAGACCCTCGACGGGCTGACCGTGGACGCCGACCTGCGGTGGACGTTGCTCACCGGCCTGGCCGGCTCGGGCCGCGCCGACGAGGCGCGGATCGAGGAGGAGCTGGCCCGCGACAACACCATCTCCGGCCAGGAGCACGCCGCGATGGCACTCACCGTGCGACCGACGGCCGAGGCGAAGGCGCAGGCCTGGCGGGACGCGATCGAGCGCGACGACGTGGCCAACGAGACGATGCGGCAGATCGCCTACGCGTTCCCGACCGCCGGTCAGGAGGAGCTGCTCGCGCCGTACCTCGAGAAGTACCTCTCGATGGCCGAGACGGTGTGGGACGAGAAGGGCACCCAGCGTGCCTCGACGGTGCTCGAGTACATGTTCCCGAAGCCGTTGACCTCACCGGAGACCCTGGACCGTCTCGACGCCTGGCTGGAGGTCTCCGAGGCCAACCCGGCCGCCAAGCGGTACGTGCGTGAGGGCCGCAGCGACATGGCTCGCGCCCTCGCCGCGCAGGCCCGCGACGCCCGGTAGCCGCTGACGCAGGGTTCGAGGCCCGGCCGGACCGCAGTCCGGCTACTCCTGGGCGTGCAGGGTCTGCGGGGCGCGGGCGTGCTCGGCGAGCATGTTGATCCCGCGCTTGAGGCCGCCGAGCAGGTCGCCGGCGGCGAAGGCGCTCTGCATCTGGAGCACGGCGAGGCCGACCGACGCGTCGCTGAGGGTACGGCGCACCTCGGTGCCGGTGATCACCTCGATGGCGCGGGCCTGCGGGTCGACGAGCACCAGGATGCTGCGGTCGGGGACCACGAGCGAGCCGTGGAGGCGGCGCGCGTAGTCCCGCGGCTCCGCGCCCGCGTTGCCGACGAAGACCGAGAACTCGTAGCGGCTGGACTGCTCGGCCGCCCGGATCGCCCGGTCGATCTCGTAGCGCTGGGCGGCGCTGAACTCACCAGCTGCCACTGGCCCCACCCGACGTTCGTTCCGGTGAACCGGCCTCGAGCTCGTCGGGGCCGCCACGGCGACCGCCGAACCACTGGTCCTCGGGAGTGCCGCTGCCGGTGCGCTCGCCGCGGGCCCACGACGGGACGACCGTGAGCAGCGCGATCAGCACGAAGAGGGCGAGCGGCGCGAACAGGTAGATGGTCAGCGCGTCGAACGTCGGGACGTCCGGCGGGTCCGGCCAGCCGGTGGGCACGTCGGCCAACGCGGGCGACGCCACCAGCACCAGGCTGGCGACCAGGGCGACCGCGGCGACGCGGGTCGCCGTACGCAGGCGAGCGGGGCGGGAGGAGCGGGCACGCGGGGTCGTCACGAGAGCCAGAGTATCGGCTTCATACTGGTCCGCATGCATGCGTTCGCGACCACCGACGAGATCTGGGACGACATCGGCCACTGGCTCGTCGGCACCCCCCTCGTCGTCCTCGGCCTCGTCGTCCTCGGACTGGTGACGCGCTGGATCGCCCACCGGATGATCGACCGGATGGTGCGGCACGCAGAGGTGGGGATCCTGCCGCAACGCCTGACCGCCATGTCGGTGGGCGGCGTCTCGATCAGCGACGCGTTCGCGCTCGAGGACGACCCGACGGCCACCCGCCGCGTGCAGCGGGCCCAGACGCTCGGCAGCCTGCTCAAGAGCATCGTGAGCGGCGTCATCATCGTGGTCGTCGGCATGATGGTCCTCAGCGAGGTCGGCGTGGACATCGGGCCGATCCTGGCCAGCGCGGGCATCCTGGGGGTCGCCCTCGGCTTCGGCTCGCAGGCGCTGGTGAAGGACTTCCTGTCCGGGGTCTTCATGATCTTCGAGGACCAGTACGGCGTGGGCGACTCGATCGACCTGGCCACCGTCTCGGGGACCGTCGAGGCGGTGACCCTGCGGATCACCCGCCTGCGCGACGTCAACGGGACGGTCTGGTACGTCCGCAACGGCGAGATCCTCCGCGTGGGGAACCAGAGCCAGAACTGGGCGCGCACCGTCCTCGACATCGCGGTCGCGCCGGACTCCGACCTGGTCCAGGTCCGCCGGGTGCTGCAGGAGGTCGCCCACGACCTGCGCTTCGACGAGGACTTCGTCGGCACGGTGCTGGAGGAGCCCGAGGTGTGGGGCGTGCAGGCCCTGGCCCACGACGCGGTCACCCTGCGGATCAGCCTGAAGACGGCGCCCCTGGCCCAGTGGCGGGTGGCGCGGGAGATGCGGGAGCGGGTCAAGGCCCGCTTCGACCACGAGGGCATCGTGCTGGGGCCGGTCGGGGGCTGACGCGCCGGGTCGGCACAATGGAGGGGTGACGACGACCTTCTACGACGAGATCGGTGGCATGGACACGATCCGTGGCATCGTCACCCGGTTCTACGAGGGAGTCGCCGCCGACGAGGTGCTCCGGCCGCTGTATCCCGAGGAGGACCTCGGGCCGGCCGCGGAGCGGTTCACGCTCTTCCTGGCGCAGTACTGGGGCGGCCCGACGACGTACTCCGACACCCGCGGCCACCCACGCCTGCGGATGCGGCACGCGCCGTTCCGGGTCACCCCCGACGCGCGCGACCACTGGCTGGTGGCGTTCCGGGCCGGCCTGGTGGAGGCCGACCTGACCCCGGAGCAGGAGCAGAAGTTCTGGGACTACATCACCTACGCCGCCCAGTCGATGGTCAACACCCTCGAGTAGACCCGGGCGGGCCGGTCAGGGCAGCGCGGCCAGCAACGCCTCGCGCAGCGCATCGGACGGCGGCGTCGGCCGCTGGGTCTCGGGGTCGAAGAACACCGTGACGACCCGCGCCCGGGACAGCACGTCGTCCCCGTCCCGGATCTCCGACTCGATGGTCATCGAGGTCGTGCCGACCGCGGTGACCCAGGTCCAGCAGTCGTAGGGCTGCTGCCGGAACAGGATCGGGCGCCGGTAGTCCACGTCGGTCTGGGCGACCACGGACCGGGCGCCACCGGCCTGGACGTGGTCGCGACCGAGGGCGGCGAACAGCGAGATCCGCGCCTCCTGGAAGTACTCGTAGTACTTCACGTTGTTGACGTGGCCGTAGACGTCGACGTCGGAGAACCGGACGTGGACGGGGAAGTGCCGCCCACCGCCCGGCAGCGGGTCGCGCCGGGGCGCCCGGACCGGAGGCCCGTCGGGCGGCTCGAGGAAGCCCTCGAGCGCGGCCCGCTCCGCGTCGGTGATGCGGCGCGGGCGCTCGGTCTTGAACACGAACGGCGTGAGCACGGTCGTGGCCCGCAGGTGCACCACCCGCTCGTCCCCGCTGTCGTCGACGACCTCGTAGTTGATCGTGAAGCTGGCCGCGCGGATCTCCGTGACCCAGCTCTCGATCTTCACCGGGCGGAAGTCGAAGTTCAGCGGTCTCAGGTAGGTCACCTCGTGACGGACCACCACGACGCCCTCCGCCAGGTCGTCGGCCCGGTCGTCCGAGGCACTGACCCGGAACATGTCGACCCGCGCCTCCTGGAGGTAGTCGACGTACACCACGTTGTTGACGTGGCCGAGCAGGTCGAGGTCCGCCCAGCGCATCGGGCACTCGTAGGTGTGGCGCACTCCCCCATGCTCGCAGGTCGCCCGGACCCATCTCCTAGGGTGAGAGGACCAGCACCACCGAGATCGGAGTCGTCATGCCCGAGGCCGTCATCGTCGCCACCGCCCGCTCGCCGATCGGCCGGGCCAACAAGGGCTCGCTGAAGGACCTGCGGCCCGACGACCTGACCGCCACGATCGTCCGGGCGGCCCTCGACAAGGTGCCGGCCCTGGACCCGCACACCGTCGACGACCTGCTGCTGGGCTGCGGCCTGCCCGGCGGGGAGAGCGGCAACAACATGGCCCGGGTCGTCACCGTGCTCAACGACATGGACGACGTCCCCGGCGCCACCATCACCCGCTACTGCGCGTCGTCGGTGCAGACCACCCGGATGGCCTTCCACGCGATCAAGGCCGGTGAGGCCGACGTGATCATCTCCGCCGGCGTGGAGACCGTCTCGCGCTTCGCCAAGGGCACCTCCGACCACTGGCCCGACACCCACAACCCGCGGTTCGCGGACGCCGAGGCGCGCACCAAGAAGCTCGCCGAGGGCGGCCAGGACTGGGCCGACCCGCGGGAGTCCGGCGACCTCCCCGACATCTACGTCGCGATGGGCCAGACCGCGGAGAACGTCGCCCGGGCGCGCGGCCTGTCCCGCCAGGAGCTCGACGAGTTCGCGGTCCGGTCCCAGAACCTCGCGGAGAAGGCGATCAACGAGGGCTTCTGGGCCCGCGAGATCACCCCGGTGCCGCTCCCCGACGGCTCGGTGGTCGCGACCGACGACGGCCCCCGCAAGGGCGTGACGTACGACGCCATCGCCGGCCTCGACCCGGTCTTCCGCCCCGACGGCGTGGTCACCGCCGGCAACTGCTGCGCGCTCAACGACGGCGCCGCCGCCGTGGTGGTGATGTCCGACGCCAAGGCCGCGGAGCTCGGTCTCACCCCACTGGCCCGGATCGTCGCCACCGGGGTCTCCGGCCTCTCGCCGGAGGTCATGGGCCTGGGGCCCGTCGAGGCCAGCCGCCGCGCGCTGGCGATCGCCGGCATGAGCATCGGCGACATCGACCTCGTCGAGATCAACGAGGCGTTCGCGGCCCAGGTCGTGCCGTCGTACCAGGACCTCGGGATCGACCTGGACCGGCTCAACGTGAACGGCGGCGCGATCGCGGTGGGCCACCCGTTCGGGATGACCGGCGCCCGGCTGCAGGCCACCATGCTCAACTCCCTGGACTGGCACGACAAGACGACCGGACTGATCACCATGTGCGTCGGCGGCGGCCAGGGCATGGCGCTGATCCTCGAGCGGCTGGGCTGAGCACCGGTTTTCGTAACGGTCGTTGCACAACTGCGAGGCGCCCGGCGCTTCTCACCGATCGAGGGACCCGCGGGTGCCTAGACTCCGCCCATGACCTCGATCTCGGACACCACGCGGTGGCTGGACAGCGATCAACAGCGGTCCTGGCGCGCCCTGATGATGGGCACGACGCTGTTGCTGGACCGGCTCGACAGCGACCTGCGGGCGGCGTTCCGGATCTCGCTCACGGAGTACGAGATCCTGGTCCGGCTGTCCGAGGCCCCCGGGCGCCAGATGCGGATGGCGCAGCTGGCGGACTCGATGTGCCACAGCCGCAGCCGGGTGACGCACACGGTCGCCCGGATGGAGGCCGCCGGCCTGATGCTGCGCGCCGAGTCCCCCGAGGACGGCCGCGGCGTGGTCGCGGCGATGACCGACGAGGGCTTCGCCCTGCTCGAGGCGGCCAGCCACGTGCACGTCAACGGCGTGCGCGCCAACATCGTCGACCTGGCCTCCGACGAGGACTTCGCCGCCCTCGGCCGGGTCATGAACGCGGTCGCCGACCACCTGGTCAGCCGGCACCCCGCGGCCGAGATTCGCTGAGCAGCAGGCCGCGAGGAACGAGCGTCGACGTCGGTGGTCGAGTAGCGAGCGTCGAGCGAGGGTCGTCGGTCTCGATACGGCCTGTCGCGACCTCGTCCCTCGGGCGCGGGCCTACTCGACCTGGCCGAGCCCACGCAGTCCGCTCGTCCCTCGCGGCCTGCTGCTCGTCTCAGTCCCGCGTGAGCCGGCGGTGCGTGACGCGGTGCGGCCGGGCGGCCTCGATGCCGAGGCGCTCGATCTTGTTCTCCTCGTAGGCCGCGAAGTTGCCCTCGAACCAGAACCACTTGGCCGGGTCCTCGTCGTCGCCCTCCCAGGCCAGGATGTGCGTGGCGACGCGGTCCAGGAACCACCGGTCGTGGGAGGTGACCACGGCGCACCCGGGGAAGTCGAGGAGCGCGTCCTCGAGCGACTGCAGGGTCTCGACGTCCAGGTCGTTGGTGGGCTCGTCGAGGAGCAGCATGTTGCCGCCCATCTTCAGCGTCAGCGCGAGGTTCAGCCGGTTCCGCTCGCCGCCGGAGAGGACGCCGGCCTTCTTCTGCTGGTCGGGGCCCTTGAAGCCGAACGACGCGACGTACGCGCGCGAGTTCATCTCGAAGTTGGCGACCTTGATGAAGTCCAGGCCGTCGGAGACGACCTCCCAGACGTTCTTGTTCGGGTCGATGCCGCCGCGGCTCTGGTCGACGTAGGAGATCTTCACCGTCTGGCCGACCTTGAGCTCGCCGTCGTCGGGCTTCTCCTCGCCGGTGATCATCCGGAACAGCGTGGTCTTGCCGACGCCGTTGGGGCCGATCACGCCGACGATGCCGGCGCGGGGCAGCGTGAAGGACAGGTCGTGCATGAGGGTGCGGCCCTCGAAGCCCTTCTCGAGGTCGTGCGCCTCGAGCACCACGTCGCCGAGGCGCGGCCCGGCGGGGATGTTGATCTCGGAGGAGTCGATCTTGCGCATCCGGTCGGCCTCGGCCGCCATCTCCTCGTACCGCGCGAGCCGGGACTTGCTCTTGGTCTGCCGGGCCTTGGCGTTGGAGCGGACCCACTCGAGCTCGCGCTCGAGCATCTTGGCGCGCTTGGCGTCCTTCTGGCCCTCGACCTTGAGGCGGCTCTGCTTGGTCTCGAGGTACGTCGTGTAGTTGCCCTCGTAGGGGTGCGCCTGACCGCGGTCCAGCTCGAGGATCCAGGAGGCGACGTTGTCGAGGAAGTACCGGTCGTGGGTGACGGCCAGCACGGCGCCGGGGTAGGACGCGAGGTGACCCTCGAGCCACTGCACCGACTCGGCGTCGAGGTGGTTGGTGGGCTCGTCGAGGAGCAGCAGGCTGGGCTGCTGGAGCAGCAGCTTGCACAGCGCGACCCGGCGGCGCTCGCCACCGGAGAGGTTGTCGACGAGGACCTCGGGCGGCGGGCAGCGGAGCGCGTCCATCGCCTGGTCCAGCCGGCTGTCGAGGTCCCACGCGTTGGCGTGGTCGAGGTCGGTCTGCAGGTCGCCCATCTCGGCGAGCAGCTTGTCGTAGTCGGCGTCCGGGTCGGCCAGCTCCTCGGAGATCGCGTTGTAGCGGTCGAGCTTGCCCTTGATGTCGTGGACGGCCTCCTCGACGTTCTCGAGAACGGTCTTGCCCTCGCTCAACGGCGGCTCCTGCTGGAGCATGCCGACGGTCGCGCCGGGGTCGAGCAGGGCGTCGCCGTTGTTGGCGTGGTCGAGCCCCGCCATGATCTTGAGCAGCGAGGACTTGCCCGTGCCGTTGGGTCCGACGACACCGATCTTGGCGCCGTGGAGGAACGAGAGGGTGACGTTGTCGAGGACGACCTTGTCACCGTGGGCCTTGCGCACGTTGCGCAGCGTGAAGACGTAGTCAGCCATGGCACCAAACCCTAGTGGCGGCTCACAACGCCTCTAAATCCACGGAGCCACCGCGCACCCACCAGCGGTGCGTGACCCCGAGCGACTCCAGCAGCGCCTGGTCGTGGCTGACCACCAGCAGCGTGCCGGTGAAGTCCCGGACCGCGTCCTCGAGCTGTTCGATGGCCTCGACGTCGAGGTGGTTGGTGGGCTCGTCGAGGACCAGGACGTTGACCGAGCGACCCTGGAAGAGCGCCAGCAGGGCCCGGGTCCGCTCCCCCATGCTCAGGCTCCGCGCCGGGCGGTGCACGTGCTCGGCCCCGAGGCCGAACTTCGCCAGCAGGGTGCGCACGGTGCCGTCCTCGTCGGCCCCGAGCTCGTCGCGGACCACCTCCAGCACGCTCCGGTCGGTCTCGAGCAGCGCTCGCTGCTGGTCCACGACGCCGATCCGGACCCGGGTCCCGGTCGACTGGCGACCGGCGCTCAGGGGCAGCTCGCCGAGCAGCGCCCGCAGCAGGGTGGTCTTGCCCGAGCCGTTGTCACCCACGACCGCCACCCGGTCGCCTCGCGCCAGGGTCAGGCTGACCGGGCCGAGCCTGAAGTCGCCACGGGCGACCACGGCGTCGTCCAGCGTCGCGACCACCGCGGCCGACGGCTGGCCCTCGCTGATGGAGTAGCGGAGCTGCCACTCCTTGCGAGGCTGCTCCACCTCCTCGAGCCGGGTCACCGCGCGGCGCAGGCGACCGGCCTTGCCCTGCTGCTTGTCGGCGCGGGCCTTGTCGCGCTCGCGCAGGTGCTTGTCCGGCCTCGGCTCCCGACCGCACGGCCCGGTGCCCCTTCGCCGCCCACTCCTGACGCTGCCGGGCCTGGTCGACCAGGGCGTCGCGGGCGTCGGCATAGCCCTCGTAGGCCGACCACGCCTGGGCCCGGGCCAGGTCCCGGGCGGCGACGTAGTCGGAGTAGGTGCCGGTGTAGTACCCGATCCGCTGCTGCACGTGGTCGAGCTCGAGGACGTCGGTCGCGACCCGGTCCAGGAACGCGCGGTCGTGGCTGGCGACCAGCACCGGCCCACGATGACCCAGCACGAACTCCACCACCAGCTCCAGGCCCCGGCGGTCCAGGTCGTTGGTCGGCTCGTCGAGCAGCAGGACGTCGTGCCGGCTCAGCAGCAGGGCGACCAAGGAGGCCCGCGCGGCTTCCCCGCCCGACAGCGAGCCCAGGGCCCGGGTCGGGTCGACGGTCAGGCCGACCCGGTGCGCCACCTCCGGCAGCCGGTCGGACAGGTCCGCGGCGCCGAGGGCCAGCCAGTGCTCGAGCGCCGTGGCGTAGGACTCCTCCGCCCCGTCGACGCCCCGGGCGAGCGCGTCCGCCGTCGACTCGAGGGCGAGGTCGGCGGCGGCCACCCCGGTGCGCCGACGCGCATAGTCGAGCAGCGACTCGGCCCTGGTCGGCAGCACCTGCGGCAGCCAGGCGATGGTCGCGCCCGGAGGGGCGAGCCGGACCGAGCCGGCGCCCGCCGGCAGGTCTCCGACGAGGACCCGCATCAGGGTGGACTTGCCGGACCCGTTCGGGCCGACCACGGCCGTGACGTCGCCCTCGGCGAGCGTCAGGTCGAGACCGGTGAAGAGGGTGCGCGCCCCGAAGGACACGTCGAGGCCGGAGGCGGTGAGGGTGGCGGGCATGGGAGGTCCTGTGGTCGGCAGCGGGTCCCGGCACGGGCGGGATCGGACGCTGGGGTCACTCGGTCTCACCACACGACGACCACCCTAGGCACCGTCGCCGGTGCCGTCGACCGGTTTGTCGGCGACTTCTGTCAGCGACGGGCCGGCCGCCGTCAGGCCGCGGCGACGGACACCACCTCCTCGTCGGGTCGCGCCGGTGCCGCCGCGCGCGGTGTCTTGGTGAACTCGCTGGTCCCGCGGTTGAGGTCGTGACCGACGAACACCGCGTCGACCTCGTAGGAGGTCACCTCGATGCCGGCGGTGTTCGTCCAGGTCTGGGCGCTCAACCGGCCGTGGACGACGACGGGGTCACCGCGCCGCACGGAGCGCTCGACGTGCTCGCCGAGGGCGCGCCAGCAGTTGACGGCGTACCACTGGGTGTCGCCGTCGACCCACGCGTCCTCCTTCTTGGAGAAGCGCCGCGGTGTGCAGCCCACCCGGAAGGTGGCCACCTGGCTCTCGCCGGCGGCCCGGATCCGGACGTCGCCGCCGACGTAGCCCTGCAGGGTGATGAGGGTCTCGTTCATGTGCATCCCGCTCCTTGTCGTGATCGGTGCTGATCACGACCCAGCCTCGGGAGCAGCGCCGACAACCGGGGCCATCCGGTGGCCGGCCTGTGGAGACGCGGCGGGAGCGGCGCCGCTGGGGAGGAGGAGCGGGCCGAGCCGTCAGCCCAGGGCGGTCTTCAGGCCGGCGCGGGCCCGGGCGTACGCCGCCAGCTCGACCTCGATCGGCGCCACCACCAGCTCCTGGCTGACCGTCGAGATCGCGGTCCGCAACCGGCGGTCGACCGCGCGGGCGCGCCGACGCGCGGTCAGTGACACCAGCACCCGGCACACGAGGGCGAGCAGCACGCCGAGCAGCACCCCACCGACGAGCATCAGCGTCGGCACCGGCACGCCCCGCACGTCGGGGGTCGTGGTCTCGGGCAGCTGGAGGTAGGACATCACCGCGAGCACGCCCAGCCACACCGCGCCCCCGAGGGCGGACAGGATCAGCAGCCACTGCAGCACCCGCACCAGCCCCGCCCAGATCGGGATCCGCTGGACCCCCAGGTCGGTCTCGGCGAGCGCGGCGTCGAGCCGGTCCTCCAGGTCGGGCAGCCGGGACACCGAGGCGGTCCGGACGGCGGTGGCCCAGGGGCGGGTCAGCGCGGAGGAGACCTCGTCGGCCACCGCGCGCACCTCGGTGTCGACGCGCGCCCGCTGGACCTGGGTGGCCGAGGGGATCGAGGTCCGCGCGGTGCCGCTCAGCGCCTTGCCCGCCGACCCGAGGTCGAGGTGCAGCCGCTTGAGCGGGTCGGGCCTGAGCCTGGAGAGCCAGGCGACCACGGGCCACCCGGTGGCCCGGTTCGCGCGCATCCGGGTCGACTTCTGCACGGCGGCGACCACGGTCGGGACGCCGGCGGCGTCGGCCAGCGCGTCGTCGAGCGCGGCCACCCGGTCCTTGGAGAGCTGCGCCGGGGCGGCGGTGCCGGACTGCTGCTCCAGGTCCTGGGCCACCGACCGGAGGTCGGCCTCCAGGCGGGTGCGCGCCATCTTCTTGTCCGCCACCCGCTTCACGACCTCGCTGCGCAGGGTGTCGACGCCGATCCGATCGCGGGCGCTGATGCCCAGCACGGGTACCCCGTCGAGACCGTCGAGGACGAGCAACCGGCGGATGTCGGCGAGCATCGCGTCACGGCGGCCCTCGGGGACCGTGTCGAGGTGGTTGAGGACGACGAGCATCACGTCCCTGTGCGACTCCAGGGGCGCGAGGTAGCGGTCGTGGATCGCGGCGTCGGCGTACTTCTGCGGGTCCAGGACCCAGACCAGCATGTCCGCGAGCTGCACCAGGCGGTCCACCTCGAGGTGGTGCGACACCTCGGTGGAGTCGTGGTCGGGCAGGTCGAGCAGCACCACGCCCTGCATCGCCTTGTCCTCGCGCCCGGTCTCGAGCATCGAGTCCCGCACGACGCGGTGCCGGGGTGGGATGCCGAGCCACTCGAGGAGCTCCTCCGCGCCGGCCTCGCCCCAGACGCACGCGGTCGTCCACGAGGTGGTGGGACGGCGGACGCCGACCGCCGAGATCTCCAGGCCGGTGAGCGCGTTGAAGGTTGACGACTTGCCCGAGCCGGTGGCCCCCGCGATCGCGACCACGGTGTGGTCGGCCGACAGCCGCAGCCGGTCCCCGGCGCGCGCGACCACGGTCTCGGCGCGCGTCACCAGGGCGTCGTCGAGCCGACCTCGGGAGGCGTCCACGGCCTCGTCGAGGCCGGCGATGCGCGCGCCCAGGTCTGTACCTCGGGTGACCAGTTTCTTGGCCCCCTCGAGCAACGACGTCATGTTCTCCCTCAGCCGCCGAGTCGGATAGCAGGGACCAGCCTATGGGGTGCGATGAGCGCACCTCGCCGGAGCGCTGGGCAGCGAACCGCAGGTCGTCCACGCGCCGGGCCGCGGTGCGCAGCGTCTCGGCGGTGCCGGGCGTGATCTCGAGCGAGTCCAGGAGGTCGACGTACCGCGCCCGCTCGGGCTCCAGGAGCTCGTGGACGCGACGCTGGAGGTCGAGGCTGGCGCGCTCGGCGAGGCTGCGCACGGCCTGGTCGCCGAAGACCGCCTCCAGCAGCTTCTGGCCGAGTACGGCGCTGCCGCCGGCGATCCCGACCTCGGCGCCGGTGAGGCCGGCGGTGTGCGCGAACACCACCACCATCAACGCCACCGACAGGCCGTTGACGCCGAAGGCGAGGAACCGCGCGGTGCTGCGCTTCTCGGCTCCTGCGGTGCGGACCATCTCGAGCACGCCGCTCTGCCACTCGCGGACCGTGCGCTCGGCCTTGCGACGGAAGTCACGCGACGCCCGGCCGAGATCCTCGCCGGCGTCGGCGAGCAGGGCCTGGCCCGGCGCCAGGGACTGCCACGACGCCTCGGCCCGCTCGGCCGCGGCCTCGGCGTGCTCGAGCAGCAGGGTCTCGAGGCCGGACTCGACCGCCACGGTCACCCGCTCGGCCTGTTGCGGCTTGCCCTTGATCGCGTTGACGACCCGGTCCCTCAGCCAGCCGACCCGGGTCTCCAGCGAGCGCAGCAGCTCGCCGGTGCCGACGAACTCCTGCCAGCGGGCCAGCACCTCGCCGCGCAGCAGGGTGCCGTCGGCGGAGGCCTTCTCGATGTTGGCCAGCGCGTCGTCGTAGGCCTTGTCGGCGTCCTCGCGGAGCCGCTGGACGGCCTGCTCCTGGGCGCCGGCCGCGTCGGAGACGGAGTGGGTCTGCCGGGCGACGGTGCGCACGGCGCCCTCGAGCGTCTGCTTGACCACCCCGGCGCGGGCCTCGGCGTCGGCGGCCAGCGACTCGAGCCAGCCGCGGATGTCGGCCACCTCGGCCGGGGCCAGCAGCCCGTCGTCGTCGACCTCCGCCTCGAGGACCGTGAACAGCGGCGAGTCCTTGAGGCCGCGGCTGGCCAGCATCCGGGCCAGGTGGGTGGACACGGTCTCGACCGCGTCGGCGGGCGTCCGGTCGAGCACGACCGCCACCGCGGCCGAGCGCTCCGCGGCCTTGCGCAGGAAGTCCCAGGGCACCTGGTCGGCGTACCGCGCCGCCGAGGTCACGAACAGCCACATGTCCGCGGCGGCGAGCAGCTGCGCGGCCAGCGTCCGGTTCCGCTCCTCGACGGAGTCGATGTCGGGAGCGTCGAGGATGGCGAGACCGGCGGGCACGCTCTCGGTCGGCACGAGCTGCAGGGCCGCCGGGTCGTCGGTCGACCGGGTCACGCGTTCGAGGTCGGGGAGCAGCCGGTCCTGGCCGAACCACTCCGCGTCCTCGGGGTTGAAGGCCAGCACCGGCGAGCGGGTGGTCGGGCGGAGCACGCCCGGCTCGCTCACCTTGCGACCGACCAGCGAGTTGACCAGCGTGGACTTGCCGGCGCCCGTGGAGCCGCCGACCACGGTCAGCAGCGGGGCGTCGATGGTCATCAGCCGCGGCAGGACGTAGTCCTCGAGCTGGTCGACGAGCTCGGTCACGGTGGCCCGGCTCTCGGCGACGCCGGGCAGCTCGAGCGGCAGCCGGGCCGCTTGGAGGGCACCGCGCAGCCGGACGAGCGCGGCCAGCATCGCCGTGTCGTCGGGCGGCCCGAGAAGGGCGGTGGTCTGGTCGGTCATCGCGTGGGCACCAGCTGTCCGGGGAAGGAGATGGAGGGACGCACCGCGCGGATCTCGGTGATGTACGACGCGCCCCGCACGGGGTAGTCGTCGGGTGGGGTGCCGCGGAGGTAACGATGGTGGAGGAAACCGAGCTCGATGGCGACCTGCTGGTAGTCGCGCATCGCCTTCACGCCGGCGTCGCCGCCGCGCTCCTTGGCGTACGCCCGGGCCTCGCGGCGAGCACCGAGGTCGACCAGCCACGGGATGTCGCTGGCCGGCAGCAGCCCGCGCTTGGCGGCGTCGTCCAGGGAGACGAGCAGCAGCCGCCGCTCGGACCGGCGGGCCAGCACGGCGAAGATGCCGATGGCGATGAGCGCGGGGGCCATGAGGACCAGGTAGACGCCGACGAAGCCCTCGAGGCCGCCCAGCGTCGAGACGTTCCAGAGCGCGTGGGCCAGCACGGCGAGGACGTACCCGCAGAGCGGCGCCAGGAACCGCACGCCGGCGCGCCGGCTCGCGACCGCGATGCCCACCCCGATGCCGATGAACGAGGTGAACAGCGGGTGGGCGAACGGGCTGACCAGGCAGCGCAGCACGAAGGTCGCGGTCAGCGCCGAGGTGCCGCCGGGGCCCGTGGCGTCGGTGCCGTTGTAGGCCGCGGCCAGGTAGAGGATGTTCTCGACGAACGCGAACCCGATGCCGACCATGCCGGCGTACACCAGCCCGTCGAGGATCCCGTCGAGCTCGTGGCGCCGCCACCAGAGCAGCAGCAGGAGGAACGCCCCCTTGGTCGCCTCCTCCACCACGGGGGTGGCGACGGTCAGGCTGATCGTCTCCGAGAGCGGCACGAAGAGTCCGCCCACGCCGGAGATCACCAGCGTGCCGGCGGTGGCGACGAAGCCGCCCCACGCCAGCCCGGTGGCGAGCAGCGCCTTCGGCTCGGGCTCGTAGCGGTCCAGCCACAGGTAGACCGCGACCAGCGGCCCGACCGGCAGCGCGGCCAGCACGGTGGCCAGCGCGAGGGACGACGGGGCGCCCGACAGGGCGATGACGAGGAGCATGGCGAGGGCGCCCAGCACCGACAGCACGGTCACCACGACGGTGAACGCGACGCTGTTGCGAGGGCGGCCGACCATGGCGCGAAGCCTAGTCGGCCGCGCCGCCTGGCCCCCCAACGGCGGAACGGGCGGCGTAGGCTGCGGGTGTGACCGAGCAGACGCATCCCGAGGGTCCCGACCACCAGACCCCGGAGTTCAAGACCGAGTCCCACGATCCCTCCGTGCCGGAGGCGTACTCCCGGTTCATGCGCACCGGGTGGGGCGAGCGTGAGCTCGACCTGCCGCCGCATGCCATCACGTCGTACGCCGCCGCGCGCCGCGCCCGGCTCGCCGAGGCCTTCCCCGGCGAGCGTCTGGTGCTGCCGGCCGGTGGCTACAAGGTGCGCTCCTACGACACCGACTACCGCTTCCGGCCGGACACCGCGCACACCTACTTCAGCGGCAACCAGACCAGCGACGCGGTCCTCGTCATCGACCACGGTGAGGCCGTCCTCTACGCGCGGCCGCGGTCCGCCCGCGACACCGACGAGTTCTTCCGCGACCGCCAGTACGGCGAGCTGTGGGCCGGCCGCCGGCCGTCGCTGCACGAGATCTCGTCGTCGCTCGGCCTGGAGGTTCGCCACCTCGACGACCTGCCGGCGGCGCTCTCCGGCGCGGGCAAGACCCGGGTCCAGCGCGGCGTGGACGCGCGCGTCGACGCCCTGGTCGCGGCCGACCAGTCGACCGACGAGGACTTCGCGCGGGTCGCCTCCGAGCTCCGCCTGGTCAAGGACGACTGGGAGGTCGGCCAGCTCCAGGAGGCCTGCGACATCACCGCCCTCGGCTTCACCGACTCCGTCGAGGAGTGGGAGCGGGTGCTGGAGTTCGGCGAGCGCTGGATCGAGGGCACCTTCTTCCGCCGCGCCCGCGCGATGGGCAACGACATCGGCTACGACTCGATCGCCGCCGGCGGCCGGCACGCCACGACCCTGCACTGGATCGACAACACCGGTCCGATCACGCCCGGGGAGCTGGTGCTGCTCGACATGGGCGTCGAGGGCCACAACCTCTACACCGCCGACGTGACCCGGACGCTGCCGGTGTCGGGCACCTTCACGTCGGTGCAGCGCGAGCTGTACGACCTGGTGTTCCAGGCGCAGCAGGTCGCGATCGAGGCGGTGCGCCCCGGCGTACCCTTCCTCGCCGCGCACCACGCCGCCATGGACGTCCTCGCCCACGGGCTCGAGTCGATGGGCCTGCTGCCGGTGTCCGCGGCCGAGGCGCTCGACCCGGACTCCAAGGTCTACGCGCGCTGGACGCTGCACGGCGTCTCCCACATGCTCGGCATGGACGTGCACGACTGCGGGATGGCGGCGCCGGAGGCCTACACGAAGGGCAACCTCGCCGAGGGCATGGTGCTCACCGTCGAGCCGGGCCTCTACTTCCAGGAGGACGACCTGCTGGTTCCCGAGGAGCTCCGCGGCATCGGCATCCGGATCGAGGACGACATCCTCGTCACCGCCGACGGCTACCGGAACCTCTCCGACTCGCTCCCCCGCACCTCCGCGGACGTCGAGGCGTGGATGGGCGCCCACCTGCCCTGAGCCTCACAGCGGGCCGTAGGCGTAGACCCCCTCGTTCGTCGTCGCGAAGATCCGGCCCGCGCCGATCGCGGGCCAGGCGCCCGACGCCCCGCCGGAGCCGGCGGCCTCCCAGACCTTGTCGCCGGTGACCCGGTCGAGGCCGACCATCTGTCCGTAGTAGGTCTGGGCGACGACGAGGTCGCGGGAGGCGGCCAGGCCCCCGAGATTCGTCACCTCGCGGGTCTTCCACAGCACGTCCCCGCTGCCCGTGTCGACCGCGTACAGCGTCTCGTCCCACAGGAACATCCACACGCCGCCCACCACGAGATGGCTGCCGCGGGCGCCGCTGGCGATGCGGGTGAGCGGTGCGCCGGTCGCGGCGTCGGCGCTCATCAGGCCCCAGGGCGTGCTGGCGTAGACGACTCCCTCCACCACGATCGGCGGCGGCGCGTAGTCGATGAAGAACGAGCAGGCCGGGTTGAGCGGCGCCGACATGGGCGTGTGCCACACGATCGCGCCGGTGCTGACGTTGAGGGCGTAGAGCTCGCAGCCGGTCACGGTGTAGGCCAGGGTCCCGTCGCTGCTGAGGCTGGTGGACATGAAGTCGTCGGCTGCGGAGGTCTCGGCACCTCCCCACAGCGGGGCTCCGGTCGCCGTCGAGTACGCCTTCACCCCGCCGGCCTGGGTGATCACCAGGATCGACGAACCCACCACGAGCGGTGGGTTCAGGTACGACGTGGACACCGGGTCGGTCGTCCGCCACAGCGGGGCTCCGTCGCTGGCCCGCACCGCGTTCAGGTGCGTCTGGGCGTCGAGGACGATCAGCCGGTCGCTCGCGACCACGGGTGACGCCACGAAGGAGGTGGCCGGGTCCGCGCCGGTCTCGGGATCCGCCGTCCAGAGCGCGGGCCGGTTCGTCGTGCTGCCGGTGGTGTCCCACGCGCGCAGCACCCCGTCGACACCGACGTCGTAGAGGCGGCTGCCGACGGTGACCGGGCTGTTGTACAGGGTGTTCGCGCTCCCGGGCGGCGTCGTCTTCCAGCGGAAGCCGAGGGTCGGCGCGGTGTCGACGTCGATCGCGGGCACCGACACCTCGAACGGGTTGCGGGTGGCGTCCCGGCCGAGCATCGACCAGCCGGGCGTCCCCGTCTGCACCGCCTGGAGCGTCACGAAGCGTGCGGACGACCGGCCGTTGCTCGCGCTGACCCGGATCCGCACCCGCTTCGTCCCCGCCACGGTGGGGGTGCCGCTCAGCAGACCGGCCGCCGACAGGCCCACGCCGGTCGGCAGGGTGCCGGAGGTCACGCTCCAGGTGAACGGCCCGGCGCCCTGCGCCGTGAGCTGGCGGGCGTACGCCGTCCCCACGTAGGCGAGTGGAACGATCTTGTCGTCGATCGTCGGCACGGGGCCGGCGAGGCCGAGCACCCTCAGCTGTCGGGGAGGACCGCCGAAGCTGCCGCCCTGGTCCACGACGACCTTGCCCGCGCCGAACGCGGCCTCGCGGTAGCCGTACATGTTGTCGTCGTAGCTGATCCGTCGGAG
This sequence comes from uncultured Actinomycetota bacterium, assembly GCA_963713255.1. Lineage (GTDB taxonomy): Bacteria > Actinomycetota > Actinomycetes > Propionibacteriales > Nocardioidaceae > Nocardioides. The sequence goes on along the minus strand of CAVQLC010000009.1, from coordinate 22,842 downwards.
CTCGGAACCGTCCGAGCGCTTGAGCGCGATCAGGTCGCTGGCGTGCTCCTGGCTGTAGATGCCGGTGGAGGTCAGCCACACCACGTCACCCGTGACGGCCACGTCCCGCAGGCGCGACGGGACGTCGTACTGCCACCGCTGGGTGCCGTCGCTGGTGCGCAGCGCATGCAGGATGGACGGGAAGGGCGCAGCGAAGTCGAACTCCGCCTCCCACACGTAGACCGTGTCCCCGTCGGCGGCCACCACGCTGTAGACCGACGGCACCGCCGCGGACCAGCCATCGGCTCCGGTGGCGAGCGAGAACTGGCGGGCCACGCCGCCTGGATGGGCGTAGACCCACCCACCGGCGATGACCAGGGAGCCGGAGAGGAGCCCGGTTCGGACCCACACCTGGCCCCCGGCGGCCAGGGACAGCGCCCGCAGGCGGTCGTCGTAGGCAACGACCACGGTCGTGCCGGAGGCCGCGACGTCGTGGATGAAGGTGGCACCCGAGGGCAGCAGCTGCTGCCAGACCCGTTGGCCGTCGCTGAGCCGGTACGCCGCCACCCGGTCCTGGCTCCAGGCCACCAGGCTGGTGCCGACGACCAGGTGGTTCTGGACGTTCTGGCCGGGGTCGGTGTCGGCGACGTCCCACACGACGGCGTGCGAGCCCGTCCGGTCGTAGGCGCGCGGCTTGCCGCCGCAGTTGACGACGACGACGGACGCGGTGACGGCCACCGGACCGGCGCACTGCCCGGTCGTGGGGACCTGCCAGACGGGCGCAGCGGTCCCGAGGTCGTACGCCGCGAGCAGGGTCGTCCCCAGGTCCGTCGTCCCCGTGGTGTAGAGCAGCCCGCCCGCGATCACGGGTGACCCGTCGCCCGGGATGGTGAACTCCTGGCCCACGGTCGGCGGCGTTCGCCGGCGTGATGACCTGCTCGTCGGGCGCCCAGCCCGAGTGGCCACCGTCGTGAGCGGGTTGGTCCCAGTCCGACGTCGAAGCCACCGCTGTGGTGACCGTGATGCCGGCTCCGGTGGCGTGGTTGGGCACCTCGTCGTACGCGAAGAGGGCGTAGGAGTACTGGCTCCCGGGCGCCAGCCCGCCGTCCACGTAGGTGGTGCCCGGGGCCGCCACGCTCGCGACCAGCGTGCCGCTCGACGCAGTGGCGGGAGGGGTGGCACCCGCCGCCCGACGGATCATCACGCCGGCGAGGTCGCCGGCGCCGGGGTTCGTCCACGACAGCGAGACCGTGGTGGCGGTCTTCGTGGCGCCGACGCCCGTCACCGGCCCGGGTGGCGTGGTGTCCGGGGTGTCCGTGCTGCCGGACACCGTCGCCGACGTCGCGTAGTTCGGCACGCCGTCGTGCGCGAACAGCGCGTAGGAGTACTGCGTCCCGGCGCTGAGGCCGGTGTCGGTGTGGGTCGTGCCCGGCGCGGCCTTGTCGACCACGAGGGTCCCGGCCGTGGGCGTCGCGGGCGGGGTCGGTCCCACTGCCCGGCGGATCATCACCCCGCTGAGGTCGGACGTCTGCGGGGTTCGTCCAGCCCAGCGACACCGTCGTCGCCGTGGTCGCGGTCACCGAGACGCCGCTGACCGGACCGGGAGCCGTGGTGTCCGGAGGGCCGGTGCTGCCCGTCACCGTCGCGGGCGCCGCGTAGTTGGGCACGCCGTCGTGGGCGAACAGGGCGTAGGAGTACTGCGTGCCGGGTGCGAGCCCGGTGTCCACGTGCGTCGCGCCGGGCTTGGCCTTGTCGGCCACCAGCGTGCCGGCCGTGGGTGAGCCCGGCGGTGTCGGGCCGACGGCCCGCCGGACCATCACGCCAGTGAGGTCCGTGTCCGAGGGGTTCGTCCAGGCGAGAGTCACCGACGTCGTGGTGGTCCCGGTCACCGTGAGGCCGGTCACCGGACCGGGCGGCGTCGTGTCCGGCGGGGGTGGCACGGGCGGGACGGCCGTCACGACAAGGGTCCGCGACGCGGACGCGGTCTCGCCGGCGCCGTTCGCGGCCACGGTCACGACCCGGTAGACCTGGGTGCCCGGCGCGCTGGTGTCCACCGGGAAGGTGGCGGTGCCTCCGGGGCCTTGCACGCCGGAGCGCGCGACGCTCCAGCCGGCGCCCACCTGCCGTTGGAGCTGGACGCCGCGGCCGGGCCGCGCGGGGGTGAAGGTAGCGGTCGCGGTGACCGCGGTCCCCACCGTCGCGGCCGCCGGCGAGGGCGAGGGCCGCCGACTGCGCCTGGGTGGTCACGGTGCGGGAGCGGGTGGTGACGGCCGGTCTCGCGGTCCCGCCCACCTTCGCCGCCGGTGCGAGGACGCGGTACTTCGTGGTGGTCGGGCGGGCCGTCGAGACGAGCGTGAACTTCCCCTTCTTCGTCGACGCGCCGCCGATCACCTTCACCCAGTCGGTTCCCTGCTTGCGTTGCAGCACCACCTTGCGCGCGCCGGAGACTCCGAGGGCGCCGGTGAAGGTGACCTTCTCGCCGGCGATCGCCGTGGACGGAGATGCGGTCAACGACCCTGCGGCGGCGCGCTGCGCCGAGGCGGGGACGGACACCGTGACCAGGCCGGTGACCAGCGCGGCCCCGGAGAGCAGCGCGACCATCCGGGGGCCCCAACCGAGATGCGTACCCATCGACGTTCCCCCATCAGTGACGAGTGCCTGACGGGGGGAGCTCCGTCTGGAGGACGAAGGTCGAGCTGGTCCCGGGATGACGGCGACTCAATCCCACCGTCGCTCACCTCACCGGACCCTCCTCGGCATGATGACCACAATTGGGGACGGAGGGGAGACGGGCCCTGCGGCGTACCATCCCGTCATGGCGACCGACCGGGTGAGGAGCGTGCAGGACATCCGGTTCTGCCGGTCCGCCGACGGCACCGGCATCGCGTACGCCGTGCACGGCTCCGGCCCGCCGCTGCTCATCGACGCCTGCTGGCTGAGCCACCTGCAGTACGACTGGCAGAGCCCCGTGTGGCGGCACTACCTCGTCGAGCTCGGCAAGGTCGCCACGGTCATCCGCTTCGACGAGCGCGGGCACGGACTCTCCGACCGTGATGTCACCGACCACTCGCTCGAGGCCAGGATCGCCGACCTCGAGGCCGTCGCGGACCACGCCGGCTTCGAGACGTTCGCGCTGCTGGCGATGGCGCAGGGCGGACCCGTCTCCATCGAGTACGCCGCGCGGCACCCGCAACGGCTCACCCGCCTGATGTTCTACGGCAGCTACGCCGGCGCCCTCACCCACGCGACGCCCGAGGAGGTGGAGCTCGACAACGCGTTCTCGGCGCTGATCAAGGTCGGCTGGGAGCGCCCCACGCCGGAGTTCCGACGGGTGTTCACGAGCCTGATGATCCCGGGCGCCACCGAGGAGCAGATGCGCTGGCTCGACGAGCTGCAGCGGATGTCCGTCACGGCCGACACCGCGGTCTTGTCCCGTGACCAGCGCAAGCGGGCCGACACCCGCCACCGGCTCCCCGAGCTCGACCTGCCGACCCTGGTCCTGCACTGCCGCGGTGACCAGATGAACGGCTTCGACGAGGGTCGCTACCTCGCCTCCCACATCGCCGGCGCGCGGCTGGTGGCGCTGGAGAGCGACAACCACATCGTGCTCGAGGACGAGCCGGCCTGGCCGGTGTTCGTCCGCGAGGTCACGGACTTCCTGGCGCCCGACCGCGCCCCCGCCCCCTCCCCCACGCGCAGCGATCCCACTGCCCTGCTGTCCGCCCGCGAGCTGGACGTGCTGACGCTCGCCGCCGAGGGACACGACAACGACGGGATCGCCAACCGGCTCACGCTCAGCGTGCGCACCGTCGAACGGCACCTGCAGAACGTCTACGCCAAGCTCGGGCTCCAGGGCCGCTCGGCCCGCACCGCCGCGGTCGCCCGGCTGCTCACCGGCGTCTGAGGCGCCCTCCGGCTACGCGCCACCCGCCAGCCGTCCGTCGTACGACCGCTCGAACTGCGTGCTCTCACCGATGCGGACGCCGCTCGCGCCGCCCTAATGTCGGAGACCTCATCACCGAACCTGGAAGAGGGAGCACCACCATGAGCATCACCACCACCCCCGACGACGTAGCGCTGAAGGCGAAGCACCGCGCGATGTGGGCGTTGGGCGACTACGCGGCCGTGGCGTCGGAGATCATCGCCGAGGTCGGCGAGGCCCTGGTCGAGACGGCCGGCATCACGGCCGGCCAGCGGGTCCTGGACGTGGCCGCCGGCTCGGGCAACGCCGCGCTGCCGGCCGCCCGCCGCGGCGCCGACGTCGTGGCCACGGACCTCACCCCCGAGCTGCTCGAGGTGGGGCGCCGGGCGGCCGACGCGGACGGGCTCACGCTGACCTGGGAGACCGCGGACGCCGAGGCGCTGCCGTACGACGACGGGTCGTTCGACGCCGTCATCTCCTGCGTGGGCGTCATGTTCGCCCCGCACCACCAGGTCGCGGCCGACGAGCTGGTCCGGGTGACCCGCTCCGGTGGCACCATCGGGCTGCTCAGCTGGACGCCGGAAGGCTTCATCGGGCAGATGTTCGCGACCATGAAGCCCTACGCCCCGCCGCCGCCCCCGGGCGCGCAGCCGCCGCCGCTGTGGGGGCACGTCGACCACGTCCGTGAGCTCCTCGGCGACCGGGTCACCGACCTCGACGCTCGCCAGCAGACGCTGCGCGTGGACCACTACGCGTCGGGCGCGGAGTTCCGCGACTACTTCAAGACCAACTACGGCCCCACGATCGCGGTCTACAAGGCGATCGCGGACTCGCCCGAGCGGGTCGCTGCACTCGACGCGGAGCTGGCCGCGCTGGGCGACCGCTTCCTGAGCGACGGAGCCATGGAGTGGGAGTACCTCCTGGTCACCGCCCGCCGGGCCTGACGGGGGAACGTGCGGTGGATCGGGTGCCCAAGGCGCACCCGATCCACCGCACAACCCTGCCGCGAGCTCCGGACCCGGTGCGTCACAATGGTCGCGCCCAGCCCTCGTAGCTCAGCTGGATAGAGCAGCGGCCTTCTAATCCGCCGGTCACAGGTTCGAATCCTGTCGGGGGCGCCACACGTTTCCGCAGGTCAGAGGCCATTTTGGCGCCGTCCGTTGGTCCTCGAGAACGGGCGAAGTCACGGTTTGTGGCACATTTGTGGCACACAAGAATGCGCGACGATGCCGAAGCGGACACTCCATTCGCCGGTCGGCCGGACGAGTTCCACTGCGGCGGCGTGCTCGAGCTGGACAGGGAGCCCACCACCACGCATGCTCATCCGGCCGGCGTCGTCACCGATGGCGACGCCGGCCTCTCATTGTCCCGGCCGCTCCGACGCCGGCTGGGCCGCCCGCTGGCCCGGGCTGGCCTCGGCGAGGTCCTGGGCCGCCACGACCTCCTGCAGCACGCCATTCTCGAGCAGCGCGACGCGGTCACCGAGGCCGAGCGCCTCCTCGGGGTCCGAGGAGGCGTAGATGGTGGTGATCCCGTGCCGACGCTGAGCGTCGATCATCAGCTGGGCGACCTCGGCGCGGATACCGGGCTCGAGGTTGGCCAGCGGCTCGTCCATGAGAAGTGCCGCGGGTTCGCGGACCAGACCTCGAGCCAGCGCCACCCTGATCCGCTGCCCCGCGGACATCTCACCGCCGCTGCGGCCCAGCACGTCGCCGAGGTCGAGGGCCTCGGCGGCCTCGGCGGCACGCCGGGCGACCTCCTTCTTGGCCAGCCCCTGCCGGGCGAGCGGCAGCCCGATGTTCTGGGCCACCGTGAGGTTGGGGTAGAGCGAGTAGTTCTGGAACACCAGGCTCATGGCGGGCGCCTGGTCGTCGGTGAGCTCGTGGCCGCCCACCAGGATCCGGCCGCTCGTCACCGGGACGAGGCCGGCAAGCAAGCGCAGCACGGTGGACTTGCCCGACTCCGCAGCCCCGCAGACGACGAGCAGCTCGCCGTTCGCGATCGCCAGGTCCAGCTCCGACACTGCGGGCGTGGCCGTGCCGGGGTAGCGGCAGGTGACCTGCTCGAACACGATGTCAGCCATGGATTCCCCTCCCTGCGTGCCTCGATGATGCAGCTGATTGCCGCAGCACCGACCCCCTCCAGTGTCACCGTCCGCGCGGCCTGCCGACACCCTCCGCAGGGGTGTGTGAGCGAGAGCACGCCCGGCCGCCGATTCGCGTGTGGCTGTCGGGGTACAACACTGGAGTCATCATGCCGATCCCCGCTGACGTGGGTCGCTGAAGGAGCGCGCTGTTGTGGCCATCTGCCACGTGCGCGCCAAGTCCTCGAGGAACGGTTCCCACGTTGGACACCAACGACATTGCGCGCGTCACGCGCGACAGCCCCGCAGCTCGACGAGCAGCCACCCGGCAGGAGTTCTCGCCGGTGCTCATCGTCATCACCGCCCTGGCCGCGGCCGGGCGTGCTCATCTACGCCCGCTTCCTGCTGGACCCGGGCAACCGCGGCGACCTCCTGCCCTGGCTGGTCGTGATCGCGGCCGAGGGGGTGCTGGTGGTGCACGCGCTGTTCGCCATGTGGACGATGCTCTCCGCCACCCGGGACCCTCGCTCCTACCACTACTGGGCCACCCAGGAGCGCCTGTACGACCCCGCCGATCCTCGACTCGGGCGCTCGCTCTGGACGGGCGCGAGGTCGGCGTCGAGGTCTTCGTCACCGTGTACGGCGAGCCGGTCGAGGTCGTGCGTCGCACGCTCGAGGCGGCGCTCGCCATCCGCGGGGCGCACCGCACCTGGCTGCTGGACGACGGGAGCTCCGACGACATGCGCGCGCTGGCCGACGACCTCGGCTGCTTCTACCTGCGCCGGCTGGGCAGCGCCGGCGCCAAGGCCGGCAACATCAACCACGCGCTCACCCAGGCGAAGGGTGACTTCTTCGTCGTCTTCGACGCCGACTTCGTGCCGCGTCCGGAGTTCATCGAGGAGGTGCTGCCCTTCTTCACCGACGACAACGTGGCGTTCGTGCAGACCCCGCAGACCTACGGCAACCTGCACACCATGATCGCCCGCGGCGCGGGCTACATGCAGAGCGTCTTCTACCGCTTCATCCAACCCGGTCGCAACCACTTCAACGCGGCGTTCTGCGTCGGCACCAACGTGATGTTCCGACGGACCGCCGTGCAGGAGATCGGCGGGATCTACGCCGACTCCAAGTCCGAGGACGTCTGGACGTCGCTGAAGCTGCACGAGCGGGGCTGGCGCAGCATCTACCTCGCGCGCACGCTGGCGGTCGGGGACGCCCCCGAGACCATCGAGGCCTACACCAAGCAGCAGCTGCGCTGGGCGACCGGTGGCTTCGAGATCCTGCTGCGCAGCAACCCGTTCTCCCGGCGCCGGAAGCTGACGCTGGACCAGCGGATCATGTACGGCATCACCTCGACCCACTACTTCACCGGGATCGCGCCGGGGCTGCTGCTGCTGGTGCCTCCGATGGAGATCTACCTCGACCTGCACCCGGTGGACCTCAGCGTCGGGGTGTGGCAGTGGTTCGCGGTCTATGCCGGCTTCTACCTGATGCAGATCCTGCTGGCGTTCGCGACGCTCGGCAGCTTCCGCTGGGAGGTGCTGATGCTGGCGGCGGTCTCGTTCCCGATCTACCTGCGCGCGTGGACGAACGCGTTGCTGCGGCGTGAGCAGAAGTGGCACGTCACCGGCACCACCCAGGCGGCCGCTTCGCCGTTCAACTTCATCATCCCGCAGGTGCTGGCCTTCGTGTTCCTGCTGGTCACCTCCGCGGTCGCGGTGTGGCAGGTGCGGCGGCAGGGCGTCGTCACGCTGGGCGCGGCGTGGAACATCACCAACACCCTGATCCTCGGCACGTTCATGGTGGTCGCCTGGCGGGAGTCGCGGCTGGGGCGTCGGTCCCGCCGCCGGCCGTCCCGCAGCGCCACCACCACCGACAGCGCGCAGGCGCCGTCGACCACCGCTCACCACGACCTCGAGGAGGCTCGGGCATGACCTGGGGCAACCGTTTCCGACTACTCATCGGCATCCTGGCGGTGCTGCTCATCTGCGGCGTGCTGACGCTGGTGGTCAACCAGCGCGAGCGCCAGGCCTTCAGCTCCAACGCCACGGTCGAGGCCGTGCAGTACCAAGTTGGCTCCGACTACGGCGGCATCATGGTGGACCAGCTCGTCGAGCCGGGCGCGGACGTCCGCGAGGGCGACCGGCTGTTCACGGTGTCCAGCTTCTCCCTGCAGAAGGACCTCGCCAACGGTCTCGAACCGGTGTCGACCGAGGCCTACGAGGTGGACGCGGAGACCGGCCTGGTCACCTACCTCGCCTCGGCCGACGGGACCCTGGAGGACTTCGACGCCCGGCAGGGCGGCTACGTCCCGGGCGGCGAGACGGTCGCCGTCATCACCCAGGACGACACCGCCTTCGTGAAGGCGCAGTTCCGCCTGCAACCGGTCGACTACGCCCGCATCCGGGTGGGCGGTCGCGCCGACGTCGAGCTGCCCAACCGCAAGACGCTGCGCGGCAAGGTGAGCGCGATCAGCGTCGAGACCGCAGACGGGATCGCCTACGCCACCGTGCAGGTCGACGTGCCGGGCCTGCGGTCCGACGACTACTCGGCGTTCTCCCAGCCCGGCTCGCCCGTCGCGGTCACGCTGACGCTGCACGACGACGGCATCCTGGCCGGGCCGACCGACACGTTCCTGCAGTTCCTGCACCGGGTCGGGGTCCGGTGAGGGCGGCCCAGCGCCGGATCGGCGTCCTGGTCACCCTCGTGGCGCTGGGCACGGCCGCGTGCAGCGGCGGCGACCATGTCGTCGTCGCCCGGCCCGGAGGCGGCCGACGCGCTGCCCGAGGGCCAGGCGGCCCTGCCGGCCTCGGTCGGTCGAGCCCTTGGTGGAGCAGCTGCCCGAGGTGGCGCTCGCTCCGCTGCCCGCAACTGCGTCTCGCCGACGGCCTGACGCCGCCGACCAACCGCTGGTTCTCCGGCCTGGTCTTCGGCGACGAGTCGCAGCCGGTCTTCCCGCTGCCCCTGGCCTTCAGCATCGACGACACCTCGTTCGGTGCCGGCCTCCCCCAGATCGTCACCAGCGCGACCAACATCATCGGCAGCTCCCAGCAGGACGTGAACCTCGAGGTGGCGCAGGCGGCCAGCACGGTCGTCTCGGCGTACGACGTCGCCTCGGTCACCCTGGAGACGCGCGACGCAGACGGGTCGCCGCTCGGTCGCACCACCGTGGCCGAGGGCTCGCCCTTCGTCAGCCACGTGGCCGCCGCGGACGAGACGCTCACCACCTCGGTGTCCTTCACCGGCTCGGGCGACGTCGCGGTGGCCGACACGGCCACGGGCCGTTGGGGGCTGCGGCTGCACGGCGCGACCCTGGAGGGCGACACGGTCTCGCTGAGCGAGGGCGACGCCATCGTCCTCTTCCCGGTGCCCGCCGACGTCGAGCCCGACGTGCTCGCCGAGCACGCGGTGCCCCTCACCGGGACCTCCGCGTCCTACTCCGTGGGCGCCGACGAGGTCACCACCGAGCTCACCTACGACACGGCAGACGGCACGCCGGCCTACGGCGTTCTCCCCCACCAGACCTCGGCCGCGGGCGCCGCGTGCGACCTCGGCAGCTTCCCCACCGTCTACGGCACGCTGACCCTCTGCCCGGGCTCGACGCTGGCCTGGTCCGCGCCGCGGCAGCAGGCCGCTGGCGCGCTCGACCTGTCGGTCCTCTCCGACGACGACCGCGCCGAGCTCGCCGAGCAGGTCCAGGCCGACGTCGACGACCTTCCCGACCCGCCGGCCGACACCTACTTCGGGGGCAAGTGGGCCTACCGCACCGCTCAGCTCCTCGAGATCGCCCGCCAGGTGGGCGCCGACGACGCGGCGGACCAGGCGCGCAAGCGCGCCTCACCGAGGTGCTGCAGCAGTGGACCCAGGTCGACGGCTGTGCCGAGCGGTCCGCGTTCTGCTTCGGCTACGACCCCGACTGGAAGGGGGTGGTGGGACAGACGGCGGCGTTCGGCTCCGAGCTGTTCAACGACCACCACTTCCATTACGGCTACTTCCTCTACGCCGCCGCGGTGCTGGCCGCCGACCAGCCGTCGCTGGTGGAGGAGCTGACCCCGGTGATGACGCTGCTCGCCGCCGACATCGCCAGCGGCTCGGACACCGGTCTGACGCCGCAGTGGCGACCCTTCGACGTCTACGCGTCGCACTCGTGGGCGGCCGGGCACCGGCGAGTTCGCCGACGGCAACAACCAGGAGTCCTCCTCCGAGGCGGTCACCGCGTGGGCGGGCCTCCAGCTGTGGGCCCAGGTCGCCGAGGACGAGGACCTCGAGCGCCAGGCGGCCTGGATGATGAGCGCGGAGGCGCAGGCCGCGACGACGTACTGGACCGACTTCGACACCAGCGACCCGGTCTACGACGGCTTCGACCACGGGGCGATGGGCATCAACTGGGGCGGCAAGCGCGACTACGCGACGTGGTTCTCCCCCGAGCCCTCGGCGATCCTGGGCATCCAGCTGATCCCCATGAGCCCGTCCTCGGGCTACCTCGCCGGCGACCCCGAACGCATCCGGGCCAACGTCGACGAGGCGGGCAGCGGCGCCCTGGGCGACTACGCGCTGATGTACGCCGGACTCGCGGGCACCGCCGATGCCGAGGCCGCCCTCGAGCAGGCGCGGGCGCTTCCCGACGACGCCATCGACCAGGGCAACTCGCGCAGCTACCTGCTCGCCTACCTGATGACGGCCGCGGCGGCAGGCTGAGGAGCTGCGCAACCGAGCCGCATCGTCGTTCGCGACCCGAGGTCAGCCCACGTCGCCAAGCTTTTGCGACAAATGCCAACCCGTCACGGATTCCAGCCCGCCTGGACATGGCACTTGATGACAAGGCTGTGACCCCCTGCAGCCGTCGTTGCGTCCGGGCGATGAATCTAGCCAAGCACCCTGATCGGACTCGGCACTCGCGCACGCCGCTGGCCCCGGCACGAACTCGTCCGCGGAGGCACCACGGAGTTGACCGCTATGAAGGAAACCCCGGCTCGGCTGTAAGCGAGCTCGCGATAGGAGTCGACCGCTTGCCGATGAGCCTGCGTCACTCCGCGAGTGATTTCGCTTGTGCCGTAGAGCTCCCCAGACCGGTCCCCTCCGGCCACGGTGCTGGCGCATCTGTTGCGCGTTCCAGAACGCCACCGTCTGGGCGCGGCACCTCGGCCGTCTAGAACGCCTCGCGCTGGTGGACAACTCTCAGTGTCTGGTAGCTCGACAGTCCGCTTTGTCGCGTCCGATGACTCCCGCTGGACGACTGGAGGACCTCGCACTCGCTCACTTTTTCGGCGTTGAGGCAGATGTCGGTGCCCGGTCCTCCCCAAATTTCGTCCTCACCGTCGCCAGCGTCGATGTCATCGCTCCCTCTGGTGCCGGAGACGTGGTCGTTGCCGCCGCCCATCCAAGCCTGCAGCTGCCGCTCCCAGCCGCCCTCAAGGTTCTCGTCGGCGTCGGTTCCCACGAATCGCCAAGCGAGGTCGTCTGGGAGACCGAACGCCTCGGTAGATAACACGGTCCCCGGGCTTGGCCAGGCTCGAGCAGTGAGCAGCCCCGTCTGCAGGTCGAGCGCCCCTCGGCTCGGGCCGTCGCCGGGCACAACGCTCAATGTGAGTTCGTCAACCCCGGATCCGCCATCGACGAGCCATCGCGGCCTACCACCGAAGAGGCCGAAGATCCTGTCATTGCCCGGACCAGCGAGCACGGAGGCTCGAGGGTTGAAACTGACGTAGATGTCGTCGTTGCCGCCTCCCCCGGCGATGTCGTCGGGCCCACTCTGGGAAACGATGAAGTCATCTCCAGTGCCACCGACAACCACGTCAGCACCGCCTACATCTCCCGCACTGCCTTTCTCGGTGTAGATGACGTCGTCGCCTCCGCGGCCGTTCACGACGTCGTCACCGGCCCAGCCGACGACATAGTCCGACTTTGGCCCACCCGTGATCACATCCGCATACCGCGTCCCGATCACACCTAGGCGCCAGCCCACCCGGACAGTGTCCGTCCCCTCCGCCTGCACAACCCCGGCGCCGCGTGACAGATCCGCCACGATGCCGTGGCTTACTCCGTCATACCTCAAGACGTCGGTTCCGCCGCCGGAACGGCGATCCGTGCCCAGGTCGACAAAATCGTTCCCGGCCCCCGGGTCGACGGAATCGCCCGCTCGCCCACACCCGCTCCGCGAACACGACCAACGATCGACGCCAGCGAAGATGCGGTCGTCGCCCGACCCGCCCCAGATCCAATCCGCACCCGCCAGAGCGCAAATCACGTCGGCACCGCCTCGCCCACGCACCTGGTCATCGCCCCCGTAGGCCACGATGACGTCATCGCGAGGCGTGCCGACGATGCGCTCCGACTCGGAGGTGCCAACGATGGTGGCCGTCCGCCCATCACAGAGCGGTGTTCTGTGATCCTGAGCGACAACGGGTGCTGCCAGACCACTCCCCAGCAAGGCTGAGAAGACCAGCGCAAGTGGCCTCTGAGCTCGACGAGAGACCCACCCTATCGAGCCGACAATTCGCGGCATCGCTTCCTCCCGAACTCGATTCATCGTTCGTTCTCGATAGCAACCCGTGCCCGGCCTTGAACACGTAACCGCGCGCTCAGGCCATGAGGCCAGGTATCACCATGACATTCGCACCCCGGGAGCGTCGACCTTGCCGGCTGGGGTCTACACGGACGCTCGGTCACCGCGCCCCCTCGTCGCTGCCCATGACGGGGTGAAGGAGGCGGTCAAGGTATTCGCGGCACTCGCACACCCGATGTTCGGGAAGCACTTTCCTTTGATCTATTCCGCTGGCAGGCGTACAAACGCGCGGCGCAGCACAAGGACTTCGAGTTTCCCCGTGCAAAACTCCTGAACCGGAGCAGTCCCGAAGTAGATGGGCACCGGCAAGACGACCAATTGCCCGCCGAACTTGTACGGAGGGGCGATGTTCGATTCCTGAGCCCAACCAGCGGCTATCCGCCGCCGTCGGCGCGTAGGAACCCACCGGATATGCCGATGCGCGTCGCACCTTGCTGCTTCCGTTGAAAAGGCCGACCATGAGGCCTACAGGTCGTAGTCCAAGGGGGGACGGGCATGCTCGCAACGAGATGGTCGATCCGCCATCTGTCGACGTGGACACTGGGCCTGGCCTTGGCGATTTGCCCTGCGTCGGCCATGGCGGACACCGAGGTGTTCGACGACCCCGTTGGGGACTCGACATTCGTGGACATCTCGCGCGTCCGGATCGTCCATCGGGATTCGGTGATCGTGCGCGTGCGGTCGGCTGTGCCGCTGACAGCCGGACAGGTCTATGCCTTTTGGATCGACGCTGGCCACGGTCGAGGTCCGGACTACTACGTCGACTTCCGAGCCAACGCGGGCTTCGACGAGGTGCTACGACGCGTTCGCTTCTTCGGGGATCGTCGATCTCGGTTCGTTCAGTGCCCTGGACTGCGGCTTCGCGCCGACATCCTTGACGACAAGCCGGTGTCGATCCGGATCCCACGACGCTGCTTGAAGAACCCAGGTCGCGTCCGGGTCGCTGTGCAGTTCAAGGACGAGAGCATGGACACCGTGGATTGGGCCGTGGCTCGCCGAACCTTCGGGCCTTGGGTCAAGCGATAGCGCGTACAGCGGCCAGGAGCTGGACCGGAATCGGCGTGCTCACCACCATGCTCGCGGGCGTGGCTCAACCTGGCCGGTTCTTAGGCGCTGTCGGGTAATCGCTCACGGGGGTAGTTTGGAATACCCCACGGGGTCGTGGGACGCCTAGTCATTTGGAGGTCCCATGATCGGGTTCCGGGGCTTGGCGGTCGCGATTCTTGCCGTCGCCGTGGGTCTCGCGGGCGCAGGGACCACCCAGGCGGACACCACGCTTGCCACGCCGGTCGTCAGTACACGAAGCCAGGAGTGGTCCCCACCGGTCGCGCTGTCCCGTACGAGCCTCAGCCTGACGGACACGGGTCTCGCTGCCGAGATCACGGGCGAGATGTCGGTCGCCTGGACCGTGGCCCGAGGGCCCGGGGCCGGAGTGTGGGTCCGGCGACAGCTGGCAGACGGGTCGCGGGCCCAGGCCCAACTGCTCGATCCCGGACGCGACGGTGACGTCACTCTGAGGGCCGACCCCTCGGGAGGCGTCTGCGCCCTGTACTCCTCCTCCATCGACCACGTTGCACACCTGCGGGTCGCATGTGCCGGGAGCGACGGGGTCTTCCAGCCGCCTGTGGAGCTCGGCACACCCGGTACGCACGTCGGGCCCTACCGACTCGTCGTCGACAACGATGGAGACTGGACTGCCGGCTGGATTCGGAACGGCGACGAGGGCAGCCGCCGTGTCGTGATCGCGCGGCGTGCCGAGGGCGAGGCGTGGACCACGTCGAGCGCCGTGAGCCCCGCACGCACTTCCGTTCGGTCCTTCGACCTGGACACGAGTCCACAAGGTGTCGTCACCGTCGCATGGGCGGGGCGCTCCGCGGCTGACCCCGCCTCCCCCAACCGGGTCCACGCACGGACACTGCGCGGTGACGAGTGGTCCGCCACCGAGATCATCTCCGGCCCAGGTGGGAGGTACCCGGACCTCGACAGTGCGAGCGGTGGCCGCGCTGACGTCGTCTGGATCCGACGGGCCCACGGGTTCGAGGAGATCCAGACGCGGCGACATACCTCAGCAGGTTGGGAAGACGTCAAGACCCTCTCGCCTCGCACGCCACCCGGCGACTGGCAGTACGGCTACCCGCCGCAGGTCCATCAAGGCGGCCCCGGCGTGACCGTGTTCGAATGGATCCTCTACAGCCCAGGGGACCTCGACTGGGACGCACAGGCCTCCATCGTTGTCCGCACGAAAGGCCGCTGGGGACCAACCACCCTCCTCGGCCCCTCCGAAGGCGCCACCGAACGGGTCCGGCTCGTGGTCGATTCCGCGGGAACTGTCTTCGCCACCTGGCTGCACTCCACGATGCCCGCCTTCGCTGACGACTACACAGTCCGGACCCGACGCAAGCCCCTGGGGCAGGACTGGCAGGAACCCCGCACCCTGACCGAGAAGGTCTCGGCGGACGTCAGCGTGAGTCCGACCCTCGTGCTCGACCGTCACGACCGTCCTGCCCTGGTCTGGGTCGGGCTGAAGTCGCACGAGCTCTCCAACTACGCACCCCGGGTGTTTTTTGCGGCGGGTGTGTGATCGCTCAGGTTCTGTGCCGGTCAGCAGATCAGCGAAAGCGACACCACAGCGCAGAAGCCCACTCCCGGCAGCCTTAGTGACGCAGAACCCTGAGTGTGCGCGTCGAGGTGCGTCTAACCGCCGCCATTGACACGCATGGCCGGTGATCTGATCGTTCAACCTCTCAGCCGTTGGCCTCGCGTACTCACATCATCCCTTGGCGGCCGCGGTCTGGTCGTGCCGGTTGACCGCTATGAAGCTAAGTACGGCTAACGGGCTTGTCGAGCAGCGCTTTGCGCCGTGGCCCGGCCGCCGGCGACCGACCGTCCAGTCGGCGATTCAACCGGACTCACCTGGCTGATGAGCAGACAGGAGACTTGCCACGTGCGTGTCGTAGCCAACCTTGTAATCAACCTAGGGGCTAGGTAGAGTACGCCGCATGTCGGAACGATCGCCGCGGATGACGTTGCCGACCCAGCTGGTGCTGAGGGCCCTCCTGGAGGACCCCGGCACGGAGCGCTATGGGCTGGAGATCGGTGACGCAGCCGGTCTGCCCAGCGGCACCATCCACCCGATCCTCGCTCGCCTCGAGCGGCTCGGCTGGGTGGAGTCGCGGTGGGAGGTCGTCGACCCTCGTGAGGCCGGTCGTCCCGCCCGCCGTTACTACCGACTCACGACGGACGGCGTCGAGCTGGCCCGCGACGGCCTCGCCCGCGCCTACCGCCCCCGCACCGGCTCGGTTCGCCCACTCCCCGGGACGAGCTGACCATGAGGCCGACACCAGTCGCGCTCGGGCTGGTCCGGCTGTCCACCCGGCTGCTGCCAGCCGGCGACACCCGCCAGCGCTACCGCTGGGAGCTGTTCGCCGACCTGTCCGCACTCGACCGCCCGCACCAGCTGTCCTACGCGTCGGGAGTCTTCTCGACCGCCTGGCAACTGCGCCGCGAGCTCACTCAGGAGATCGACCTGATGAACGACACCACGACCGTCCGCAAGCCGCTGTTGTGCCGGCTAAACCTGCGACACCACTGGCACTACGAGACCAATCCCGAGGACCGAACTCGCTCGCGGGTGTGCGCCCGCTGCGGCAAAGACGACCCGCGCCTGGGCAATGCGGGCCCCGTGGGCGTCGGGTGAGCGGCCTTACGCCCGGGTCAGCAACGCCACGCACTCCACGTGGTGGGTCGATCGGGAAGACGCCGATGGTCCTGAGCGTGAACGCGAATCTTTGCCGACGATTGCGTTCATCAGACGAACCTAGCCGCTGACCTGCGGTTTTGTCGCCAGGGACGCTTATCGCGTCGGTATCCCTCTGCGAGCCCGCGCGATTCAAAGCGCGCCCAATCCGCGCCATCGAAGATCCGGCTACTAGGTTCACAAGCGATAGCAAAAGCGCATTGGGCCAGACTGCGGGGAGCCAGTTCGAGCTGGTCTACGACCTGTGTCCGTTGTTCGAGAACAGCTCGAACTCGCTCTCTTCGGTCGACGAATTTGGTGGAGGCCCGGCACCGGCGACTGGGTGTCGCAGGCGCGGCCCGGTCATGCCATCCTCTGGCCTTCCTCGGAGCTGTCGCGCGTCGACCACGGACTCGTGTCCTCGCGTCCACCTGATCCCGGTACAAGTCAGCGGACTCGACCGTCGGCGCCGCCGGGACCTCCGCTTCCACGGGTGGCGGAGCTGCGGCCGCCGCCGCAGCTTCTGGATGCGGGGGTGCTGTCCCGCGAGGAGTTCGACGTCAGAATGCGAAGGTCCTCGCAGGCTGAGCGGTCACCTCAAATCCGGGCACTCCGAGCGCATCGCTCGGCCCATGAAGGAGTTGAGCGTCCAGGGGATGGACCCAGGTGCACGATCACCTCGCGAAAGCCGGGCCTTCGGCAGGTCGGCCCGGCATCTTCGACGTCGTCCAACCTCCGTCGGGCTGAGCGGTCGACCAGCCTTGGGTCTGCTGATGCTCATGATCCCCGCGGTTCCGGGGATCAAGGCGACAAGCAGGCCCTGGCAACCGCTTAGCGTTCGACGCTATACCGTCTCCAGCTCGTCTGCTGCGAGCAGGCCGACCTCGACGAGGTCGAGGGGATGGACCCAGGAATCACTGACAGGGACGCCGCCGGCGCGGGCGATCGCGTCCCGCAGCGGCGCCGCCCAGCGGTGCTCGATGAGAGCCAGAGCTGCCGCGCTGCCAGGGGGAATGGAGTCCGCGACGTCGTACATCTCGCTGTCCGGGATCAGGTGACCATCCGAACCGGCCTCGGCGCCCGCGATCGCGCCGGCCTCCAGGCCGTCTTCGCCGGCGAGCCCGAGGCCGATGAGCGCCCCGATCGTCGCTCCCATCTCCTCGGCTTCCCCGATCGACAGGTCACTCATCTGTACTGCCGTCACGGAGCCGTCGAGGTCCTTCTGCACGACGAGGACGTCGATGAGACGGATCAGGTCATCGGCTCGCAGTCGTTTCAGCTCCTCGATGATCTCGCCCCTGAACTGCGGCTCCTCAAAGGCGACGACGAGTAGCTGGACAGGTCCTACTGGCATGCTGCACTCCTTGATGCGCCGGGCGTTAACTCGGAAAAAGGTGGGTCTGGCAGGTAGCAGGTCAGCCGGCGAGGATCTTCGCCTTCTGAGCGTCGAACTCCTCCTGGGTCAGCACGCCTGCGTCGAAGAGCTCCTTGAGCTTCATGAGATCGGCGTAGGAGTCCGTGGACGCGGCCGCCGGTGCGGTTGGGGCGGCGGGCTCCGGGGGCGGCGGCGGTGCTGCGGCCGCGTCCGCGGCGGCCTGCTGTTGTTGCTGCTGCTCGGCCTTGGCCTGACCGCGGTTGGAGGCCACATGGGCCGTGGCTCCGAGCACAGCTGCGCGTCTCAACATTCTTCGTGGCATCTCGGACTCCCTCACCAGTGACTTTCCAAGCAGCCTTGCCGAGTACGGCGGCCGTGTCGTCACCCGAGGCGGGTGACACTCCGGCGGCTCCTCCAGCCGGTCGTCCAGGGAAGTCGGCCGTCGTCTCGCAGGTGGTCGCCCCTCCCCGTTCTGGAGGCGGGTCCAGAATCTCATCGCGGAACTCACCGCCGAGCGTGAGGTGCCCGGACATCAGTCGAGCAAAGGCCGGAACATTCGTGGTGGGACCGTAGAGGCGCATGCCGGTTAGGAACGGTGCGGCGGGGCCGGCAGCCAGTGCGTCGACCTCTCGTGTCGGCTTGTCATGCTGCGGTCACCATGCTTTATGCCATGCCAATGAGCCGAAAGCGCCGCCAAACAGCGCCAAGTCGCGACTAGCCTCGACGGAGGTTTGCCCAGGTCAGGGCCTATATCTGTCAGGTTCTGCCAAGTTCCCGAAAGTGCCGTTCGTTTCTCAGCGGGTTGGTGGTTCAAGTCCCTCATGGCGTACGGACAGGGCCTCCGACAACGGGAACGTGGTCGGAGGCCCTTCGTCATTCGTGCGTGGTCGCCGCTGGCAACCCGCCTGCCTCGCGTGGTGGAAAACGTTATCGACAACGATTGACACGACGCCTTGGTCGCGGGAACCTTCCCTCCATTGGGTCCACGTACCACAGGCGTGGGAGCCGGAGTAAGGGGATGGGCGAATGGCGAGACGACTGCGAGTCAGGAACGGGGCGCTCAGCGCGCTGTGCGCCGGGGTGCTCTTGGTAGCCACGGCGTGCGGCGACGGCGGCGACTCGGACGAGGGCGAAAGTGGCACGACGATCACGTGGTGGCACAACTCCAACAACGAGCCTGGACGGGGCTTCTACGAGGAGGCCGCCAAAGACTTCGAGGCCGACCACCCCGGCGTCACGGTCGAGATCAGCGCGATGGCGCACGAAGACATGGTCGACAAGCTCGAGGCGGCGTTCCAGAGCGGGGACATCCCCGACATCTACATGGAGCGCGGTGGCGGCGAGCTCGCCGACCACGTCGAGGCCGGCCTGGTGCGCGACCTCTCCGAGGATGCCTCCGACGAGATCGCCAAGATCGGTGGGTCCGTCGCCGGCTGGCAGGTCGACGGTCAGACCTACGCGTTGCCGTTCTCGCTGGGCGTCGTGGGCGTCTGGTACAACAAGGGTCTGCTCGAGCAGGCAGGGGTGACGGCGCCACCGACGACCATGAGTGAGTTCTACGACGTCATCGGCCAGCTCAAGGACGCCGGCCTCACTCCGCTCTCCGTCGGCGCCGGCGACAAGTGGCCGGCCGCGCACTACTGGTACTACACCGCGCTGCGGTCCTGCGACGAGGAGGTCCTCCAGGACGCGGTCACCAGCCTCGACTTCTCCGACCCGTGCTTCGTGCAGGCCGGCGAGGAGCTCGAGGACCTGTTGGGGACGAAGCCCTTCAACGCTGGCTTCCTGACCACGCCGGCCCAAGAAGGTGCCACCTCGGCCTCCGGACTGCTGGCGACCGGCAAGGTGGCCATGGAGCTCCAGGGCCACTGGGAACCCGGTGTGATGCAGGGCCTCACCGACGACGGCCAGGGCCTGGGCGACCAGACGGGCTGGTTCCCGTTCCCGGCAGTCGAGGACGGTGCGGGAGACCCGACCGCTCAGCTCGGCGGTGGTGACGCGTGGGCTGTCTCCGAGAGCGCTCCGGACGAGGCGGTCGAGCTGGTCAAGTACCTGCTCTCCGACGATGTCCAGCAGGGCTTCGCCGAGAACGACATGGGCCTGCCGACCAACTCCGCGGCATCCGGCTCGGTGTCTGACCCCGCCCTGGCCGACCTGCTGCAGGTGCGCGACGCCTCGCCGTACGTGCAGCTGTACTTCGACACGGCGTTCGGCGCGTCGATCGGCGGTGCCATGAACGACGAGATCGCGCTGCTCTTCGCGGGCGAGGCATCCCCGCAGGACGTCGTGGATGCCACCCAAGAGGCCGCAGACCAGGAGAAGTGAGCTGACCGTGACCCATCGGGGTGCCGCCGTGACGGCGGTGCCCGACCAGCAGCAGGCGGTTGCCCGGCGCGCGGAGATGCGCCGGGCAACCCGCCGTCCGGGGGACCCCCCATGGCGCCAGCGGCTGGAGATCCTGTTCTTCGTCACACCCGCACTGGTGCTGATGGCGGTCTTCGTCGCCTGGCCCATCGTCGCTGCGGTTCGGATGTCCTTCTACCGCTGGAAGGGCTTCGGCCCGATGGACGACTTCGTCCGCCTGGACAACTACGCCCGGGTGCTGAGCGACGATGTCTTCACCGACGCGGTGATGCACAACTTCGTGGTCGTCGGGCTGTCGATCCTGATCCAGCTTCCCCTGGGCCTCGCCATCGCCCTGCTGCTCAACCGCCCACTCCTCGGCCGCGGCCTGCTCCGCACCGTGGTCTTCGTCCCCTACGTCCTGGCCGAGGTGATCGCCGGGGTCATCTGGTTCCAGCTGCTCCAGCCGGAGTCCGGAGTGGTGGACGGGCTGCTCGGGCTGCTCGAGATCCCGACGCCGGAGCAGGGCTTCCTCGGCACGCCGGACATCGCGTTGTACACGGTCTTCGTGGTGCTGACCTGGAAGTACCTCGGGCTCGCCGTGCTGCTCTTCCTCGCCGGCCTGCAGAGCATTCCAAGCGAGCTCTACGAGGTCGCCGCGCTCGACGGCGCGTCGTGGTGGCAGGTGCAGCGGTGGATCGCCGTCCCGCTGCTCGGTCCCACGATCCGCGTCTGGGCGTTCTTGTCCATGATCGGGTCGTTGCAGCTCTTCGACATGGTGTGGATCCTCACCGGTGGCGGGCCGGCCAACGCGACCACCTCGATGGCGACCTACCTGATCAACCAGGGCACTCAGCGGCACAACTTCGGAATTGCCGGCGCGGCCTCGGTGGTGCTGTTCGTGGTGGCGTTCGCGATGGCGCTGGCCTACCAGGTGCTGATCCTGCGACGCGACACCCAGGAAGAGTCATGAGGAGGGCCGGATGACAGCTCGACGAGGTCGCTCGCTGACGGAGAACGGTCCGCTCGTCTACGGTCTGGCCATCGTTGTCGTGGCGCTCACGCTGGGCCCGGTGCTGTACGGCGCCCTCGGCGGCTTCCGCAGCAACGAGCAGCTCGCGCGAGACCCGGCTGCGTTGCCGCACCCATGGGTGTTCACCAACTACAGCAACGTGGTCACCGACCCCGACTTCTGGCGCTACGCCGTCAACTCGACGGTCATCGCCATCATCACCACGGCGATCGCCGTCATCGCCGGCGTGATGGCGGCGTACCCGCTGGCTCGCTACGAGTTCCGCTTCCGCGAGCCACTCTTCATGGTCTTCGTCCTGGGTCTGCTGTTCCCGGTCGCCGTCGCGATCATCCCGATGTTCATCCTCATCACCCGCGACCTCCACCTCGGCAACACCTGGTGGGGCGTCGCCCTGCCACAAGCCGCGTTCGCGCTGCCGATGACCGTGGTGATCCTGCGCCCGTTCCTGATGGCGATACCCCGCGAGCTCGAGGAGGCTGCCCTCATCGACTCGGCGTCCCGCATCGCCATCTTCTGGCGCATCGTGCTGCCGCTGTCAGTGCCCGGCCTGGTCACGGTGGGCGTCCTCGCGTTCGTCACCTCGTGGAACGCCTACCTGCTGCCTCTGCTGCTGCTCCGCGACGACATGCGAACGCTGCCGCTGGGCGTCGCGGACTACTCGACGGAGCACTCGGCCGACACTGCGGGGGTGCTGGCCTTCACCACCCTTGCGATGATTCCGGCCCTGGTGCTCTTCCTCGCGATGCAGCGTCGGATCGTCGGCGGGCTCCAGGGTGCGGTCAAGGGCTGAGCGATGAGCGAGACTCGAGAGGAATCATGGTGAGTGCGAGCAGTCCCGATCGCGTGAACGGCCGCACGGCCGGCGGGCGGGTGACGATGCAGGAGGTGGCGGCCGAGGCCGGCGTCTCGGTGTCGACCGTCTCCAAGGTCATCAACAGCCGTTACGGCGTCGCGAGCGAGACCTTCGACGCGGTCACCGAGGTGATCGCGCGGCTCGGCTACGAGGCCAGCCTCGTGGCGCGCAGCCTGCGCAACCAGCGCACCAACGTCATCGGCGTGTTGGTCGCCGACTTCGAGCCGTTCAGCGTCGAGGTGCTCAAGGGCGCTGCGGATGCCATCCGCGGCACGGGCTTCGAGCTGGTCGCCTACTCCTCGGGCGGTCGCGTCGACGAGCACGTCGGCTGGGAGCGGCGCTACCTCTCGCGGGTGATGGGCACCCTGGTCGACGGCGCGGTGCTGGTCACCCCGACCATCACCGACGTCCAGTACGACGGCCCCATCGTCGCCGTCGACCCGCACACCGGCCCGTCGCGGCTGCCGACCGTGGCGGCCGACAACCTCCAGGGCGCCCGCGTGGGGGTCGAGCACCTCCTGAGTCTCGGCCACACCCG
The DNA here is from genome assembly GCA_963713255.1 of uncultured Actinomycetota bacterium. Taxonomy (GTDB): domain Bacteria; phylum Actinomycetota; class Actinomycetes; order Propionibacteriales; family Nocardioidaceae; genus Nocardioides. The sequence goes on along the minus strand of CAVQLC010000009.1, from coordinate 415 downwards.
CATCGGCATGGTCACGGGCCGGCCGGACCTGATCTCCGCCCGGCTCCGCGAGCAGGGTTTCCGCGAGGCGCTGGCCGATGCCGGCATCGCGGTCGACGAGTCGCTGCTGCGACTCGGAGGCTACGAGACCGACCACGCGCGCGATGCTGCACGCGAGCTGTTGACGCTCCCGGATCCACCGACCGCGATCTTCGCGGCCAACGATCTCTCCGCGCTCGGGACGCTGGAGGTGGCCGTCGAGCTCGGCATCGACGTGCCACGCCAGCTGGCGGTGTTGGGCTTCGACAACATTCCCGAGTCCGCCCTGGCCCGACCGCCGTTGACGACCGTCGAGCAGCCCATCCGGCGGATGGGCCACGACGCCATCGAGATGCTCATCCGTCTGATCGCCGGCGAGGAGCTCGAGGAGACGCAT
>CAVQLC010000008.1:0-250548 GCA_963713255.1 uncultured Actinomycetota bacterium | reverse complement strand
CGCGGGTGTACGAGCCCGGCTCGACACGCTGTCCACGACGTGGAAGACGCCGTGGGCTGGGTCGAGGTCCGCGACCACCCTCACCATGGGTCCACGGGAGGGTGAGGACGGAGTAACACCGCACGCGACCTCCGGCCGACGACGACGCCGACCACCTGCTGGTGCGCGCACGGTCCGCTGCCTGGAGGGCACGGTCGAGTCGATCTCGTCTGTGAGCCGGCCTTCAACTGAAATGGAGGAGGCGTGAAGGAGCAGGAGCTGGAGCCTAGCTGACGGTGGTCGGCACGCCGGAGCGCGACGGCCGGCGGCCAGACGATCCGGCTGCAGACCAACCTCTCGCTGGGCTTCGAGGGGAACCGGGTACGCGCGCGGCACATCCTGTGAGCGGGCGAGGGTGCTGCTGCGCCCTGTCGTGGGCTGAAGAGCTGGCCGCGCCGGGCGACACCCCGCGGAAGCCGGTCGGCGATTGGACGCCACCACCCGGTTCTGGCGTACCTGGCTCGGGCGGGCCCGGATGCCCGACCACCGGTGGCGCGACCCGCTCCAACGCTTGGCCCTGGCCATCGAGGGCCTAGCCTACATGCCAACCGGAGCGACGGTCGCCGCGCTCACCACGTCTCTGCCTGAGACGCCCGGGCGGCGAGCGCAACTGGGACTACCGGTACACCTGGATGCACAACAGCGGCCTCCACGCTGCAGGCCCTGCACTTCCTCAACCTGGACTGGGAGGCCCTCAAATTCATGCAGTTCGTCGCCGACCTCGAGCCCACCGAGACCGGCGCGCTCCAGATCATGTATGGCATCGACGGCCGGCGCGACCTGACCGAGTCCACCCGCGACGACCTGTCCGGCTATGCGGGGGCCCGAGCCGGTGCGCATCGGCAACGGGGAGCTCGACGCCGACGCCGAGAACGACGTGTTCGGCGCCGTCCTGGACTCCATCCTGCTGCACACCCGCCGCAGCCAGCGCCTGCCTCGACGGCTATGGCCGATAGGAGGCGAACGTGCAGGCCAACTGCGCCACCCAGGTGTGGCGCGAGCCCGACCAAGGCATCTGGGGAGGCCCGCGGCAAACCCCAGCACTACGTATCCTCCAAGCTGATGGGCTGGGTCGCGCTGAACCGGGCGTCGAAACTGGCCGAGGTCCGCGGCGAACCCCAGAACAAAACCGCCTAGCGGGCCACGCCCGAAGACATCAAGGCCGACGTCCTCGCCCACGGCCTCGACGACCGGGGGGTCCTGCTCCGGCGCTTCGAGACCGACGCCCTGGACGCCTGTCCACACTGCTAGCCGCGATCTTCGGCTTCCTGCCACACGATGACGAACGGCTCCGCGCGAGCGTGCTCGCGATCGCCGACGAGCTGACCGAGAACAGCTACGTGGCTTTGGGAGCGCGCCGACGAAACCGACGACGGACTATGTGCGGGCAAGGAGGGCACCTTCCTCATCTGCTCGTTCTGGCTTGTGTCCGCGCTGGCGATCATCGGCGAGGAACAGCGAGCCCGCGACCTGATGGAACGCCTTCTTCGAATCGCCTCGCCCCTTGGTCTGTTCGCCGAGGAGTTCGACGTCGAGAGCCGGTGGACACCTCGGCAACTTTCCCCAGGCGTTCTCCACCTCGCCCTGATCGAGGCCGCGGCCCGGATCATCGCCGCCGAGCGGCTCGGGAGTTCTCCTAGCCCCTTCCGGCGGTGCCCGGTTTCAGGGCTGCGAGAAACCGGCGTGCGCGCGGTGGAAGAGGTAAACCCCCAGCGCGTCGGGGGTTGTCGGGTGGTTGGCGCTGGGGATGGCCGTCATCTGCGGCGTCGCATTCTGGTGGGGTTGGGCGCACCGTTCGCCGAAGAGATGCACGCCTGGTACATCGACTAACAGCGACACACCACATGCTCCTCTCGGCATCTGCGAGCGGAATGCGGAACGAGTGCGGGTGCTCTGACCGCCGTACCCTCTTGCCATGGTGAGGAAGGCGTGTCTCACAGTGCCGTGGGACTCGCCGTTGGCGCTGGGCTGCTGGTCGGGCGAGCGCTCGCGAAGGAATGCGAACGCCGTGACGACACGCAACTCGGTCCTCGCCGGACTCGCGGCCCTGCTTGGCCTCGTGGCAGGTGCGGTGGCCTTGGCTCCCAACCCCAACAACGGCAGCCACTCCAAGGTCGACGCATTGGTCGGCTGAGTCCGGCCTGAGCCCGCAGGCTCGATCGCGCGGATCGCAGCAGCAGCGGGAAGGCATTTCACGTCTCTTGGTCCCGATGCGATCAGTGCGGCCGTCGACCCAGCCCCTTGTGGTCGTCCCGCCACTGGAAGACAAGCGCCACCACGAGGGCGATCGAGATCAGCGCGCAGATGCCGACCAGCAAGGAGTCATAGACCACGCCACCAGTGTGCACCTGTTGGTCGGGCGAGGAGTCAGTCTACGGCCCGACGCTCTTCCAACGCAGGCGACGCACGGTAGGTACTCCGTCGCGCGCTCACCCGTCGAGTGGTTGCCATGGCCATCGCGGTCCCTGGTCAGGTGCCGGCCGTATGCCGCACCAAGACTGAGCGCAGCGGCAGCGGTTTCGACCGGAACGCCGGACATGCCCGCCGCTTCGCTTGCGCCTACGTAGTCGTGGAGAAACGTCAGCAACCTGTCGTGGATCTGAAGAGCCTGCTCCTCGCTGACCATCCGTCACCTTGGCACACCTCGACACTGTTGGCACGGTTGTCTAGATCGCCAATAGGCGAATTTGGACACGGGACCGCTGGCGAGCTGTCTAGATGAGCACCGCGACGATGCCGTAGGCGAGCGCCAACGTGGCCAGGATCGCCGGCGGCGGCGGCCAGGTCGGTCAGGGTCAGGCGCAGAAGGACAGCGTCGGTCCACGTCCCGCCGGGAACCTCCCGGACGGGGATGCTCGGTGCTCACGGTCGCCGAGCCCGCGGGCCTGCCGTCCTGGCGCCATTGCCTTCCCGCAGCGCCCCTGCCACTCTGGACCGAGACGGAAAGGTGGGGGCATGTTCCAACGCCACGGGGTTCCACGGGCACGTATCGACGTGCTCCGCCAGGTCCCGTTCTTCGAGGGGCTGTCCAACAAGCACCTCGCGCGCATCGACGGGTACCTCGACGAGGTGAACGTCGGGCCGGGAAGGGTGCTCACGAAGCAGGGCGAGGGCGCATTCGAAGCGTTCATCATCGCCGACGGGGTGGCCGAGGTCCGCAAGGACGGCGAGGTCCTCCGCGACACCGATATCGGTGAACTGATCGGGGAGATCGGCATCCTGAAGAACACCCTGCGCACGGCAACGGTCGTGGCGAAGACGCCCATGCGCCTGCTGGTGTTCAAGAGTAACCAAATGGCGGCCCTGCTCCGCGAGGACAAGAAGGTGGCAGATCGCGTGGAGGAGAACCTGAAACGCCACCTCGAGGACAGCTGACCTTCGGTCCCCCGAGCGTTGCACCTCACTCAACAACGGTGGCTCGCGCGCTGTTGCTGACGATCCGCGTTCCGGCTGCCCCCACTGGTGCACCCTGCCGGAAAGACCAGAAGTGTGACACCCGCTCATCGGCTGCTAGTTCCATTGACCGCACGGCCGGGTTCTGACGAGTCTCGGTCGAGGTGTCCGGGACTGTCGCTCTCTCATCGGCCTTGAGAGTCCGGCAGGTGTGAACCAAACACTCGGCGCAGCTATCGCCATTCCCACGGACACGGGGCAGCGCCATGCTCGTCGGGATGGGTGAAGGGTCTCGTCCCGGGGTGTCCATAATCCGGTTCTTGGGTGGATGATGCCGGGAGCCGGCGCCAGGCGCGGCTGTCGGGTAGCTCCGCCCCGAGACGACGGCTCTTCCCCAGTTGAGCGAACGGGGCGGAGCGCCAACCGGTGGAGGGGTCGCGCGAGGAGCACCCGAGGGCGTCCGCTCATGCCCGTCGCCGATCGCGTTTCACGCGATCGGAGTGACGACCAACCGCTCGTGCGCTCGTAGCGTCGTGGCCTCGGCAAACCGGAATCCCGATGCCCAGGAGGAAAGATGGCCACCCGTACGGGTTCGTGCAACTGCGGACAACTCACCCTCACCTACGACGGACCCGATCCAGAGCGGGTCTCCCTGTGCCAGTGCTTCAGTTGCCAGAAGCGGAGCGGCAGCGTGCTCAGCGTGCAAACGCGACTTCCCCGCGACCACGTGACGATCGACGGCGAATCGAAGACGTTCACCTTCCCCCAGCCCGGGAAGCCACCGGTTTCGTATCGCTCTTGCGATAGCGGCGGAGCGACCTACCATTTTTGTCCTGAGTGTGGCTCGACCCTCTACGCCGACTCCTCCATCTCCCCGGACTTTTACTTGGTCGAAGTCGGCGGCTTCACCGACCCAACATTCCCGCCGCCGATCATCTCCGGCTTCGAAGCGGAAGGCCCTGCGTGGGTGATGAGCATCAAGGACCTTCCGATGCCGGGTGGACATCATCACTACGACGGAACCTCCGGTGGCGGGAAACGGCTGTAACCAGCGCGCGTAGCAACATCCGCGCATGCCGGCGATCCGTGCGCCCCCTGCATATCCCACAACCCTGCCCGATGTAGGTGGCGCCTCCTAGCGTCCAGCCATGCAGCACCACGTCAACCGACCCGACGAGCGGCCCGACATCGAGGTGTTAGTCGATGGCGTGTGGTGCGAGGGCGAGCTGCGCATGTGGTCGCAACGCGAGGACGGCACATGGCAGGCAGATGTCCAGTGGCGGCCGAACGGTGAGCCCACCCGACGCCTCCACACCTTCGCGGCCGACTGGCTTCGCAGCGCACCTGTTCATATGCGAGCGAGGGAGGGCTACCTTCGATGGAGTGAGGTGATCGCCATGCTGTGGCTTTGGATCGTGATTCCTGTCCTCGTATTTCTCTGGCTTACATGGGTGCATCACAAACGCCACGAGCACGACCCACCTGGACCTGAGACAGAACAGACACACTTCGGACAGTTCTGGGGGTAAGCGACGCCACAAGCCCTCCCGCAGAAGAATGCCAGACCCGTACAGACGGGGAGTCGCGCCACCTCTAGGTGCCCTGACCCCCCACCTGGGCGAGGTGCCCCCGTGGGGTGTCAGGCGGCGAGATCGCCGACGGGGGGTGGCACCCACCCCGACTTGCGTCACACACGTCGGACTGTGGGAGGGCTCTGGAATGTGCGCGGGGTTCAGACATCTAGGACCTGACGACGACTCCACGAGCCTCCGAGGGGTTTGACCCCGCGCACCAGGGAGACCCCTCCCTCAGTCCGCGTTTCGGACCTCGATCGAGGGTCTACGCCACCCGAGTGGGTCCTCCAGGCTGCCTCATCGGAGCCGCTCCACGACGCCATGCCCGAACATCTGCGCGCATCGGTCCTGCTGGGCGCGCTGGTGGGCTTGCGGCTGGCCGAGGCGTGCGGCCTGCGCGTCGATGACGTTGACTTCATGCGCGGCATCGTGTCGCCGGCCGTCCAGTTCCCAGCCGACCCTTTGAAGTCGGAGACATCGCAGACCGCCGTGCCCATCCCAGCCAGCCTCTCGCTGGAACTCTCTGCGCATGTGGCGCGATGGAAGGCAGACACTGTGCTAACGAACGAGATCGGGCGCCAGCTCGCACCCTGGACCCTTGAGCGCGCCATCCGCTCCGCGCGAGCCAAGGTGCCAGGCCTGCCGCCGAACTTCCGCTTCCACGATCTGAGGCACTATCTCGCCTCGATGCTCATCGCCAGCGGCGCGGACGTGAAGGTCGTGCAGGCCCGCCTGCGCCACGCGAGCGCGAAGACGACGCTCGACACCTACGGCCACCTGTGGCCCGACTCTGACGACAGCACACGAGCCGCCATCGAAGCGGTGATGGCGGCTCGTGCTGATGCTGTTGCGGACTCCCTGCGGACCGAGGGGGTGGTGAGACACTCCACCGCAGGTCAGAGGGGCTGTCGGGCTCTAGATGTCGTAGTAGAGCTCGAACTCGTGCGGGTGCGGGCGCAGCTGCACGGGCAGGATCTCGTTCTGGCGCTTGTACTCGATCCACGTCTCGATGAGGTCGGGGGTGAAGACCCCGCCGACGGTCAGGAAGTCGTGGTCCTTCTCGAGGTTGTCGAGCACCGCGCCGAGCGAGGTCGGCACCTGGTCGATCTCGGCCATCTCGTCCGGCGGGAGCTCGTAGATGTCCTTGTCGATCGGGTCGTTGGGCTCGATCTTGTTCTTGATGCCGTCGAGGCCGGCCAGCAGCAGCGCCGAGAAGGCGAGGTACGGGTTGGCCGACGGGTCGGGGCAGCGGAACTCGATGCGCTTGGCCTTCGGGTTCGAGCCGGTGATCGGGATGCGCACGCACGCCGAGCGGTTGCGCTGGCTGTAGACCAGGCTGATCGGCGCCTCGAAGCCGGGCACGAGCCGGTGGTAGGAGTTCACCGTCGGGTTGGTGAACGCCAGCAGCGACGGGGCGTGCTTGAGGATGCCGCCGATGTAGTAGCGCGCGACGTCCGACAGGCCGGCGTACCCGGTCTCGTCGTAGAACAGCGGCTCGCCCTTGTTCCAGATCGACTGGTGGCAGTGCATGCCCGAGCCGTTGTCGCCGAAGATCGGCTTCGGCATGAAGGTCGCGGTCTTGCCGTTGCGCCAGGCGACGTTCTTGACGAGGTACTTGAACTTCATCACGTCGTCGGCGGCCTTGAGCAGCTCGTCGAACTTGTAGTTGATCTCCGCCTGGCCCGCGGTGCCGACCTCGTGGTGGGCGCGCTCGACGTGCAGCCCGGCCTTCTCCATCTCGATGACCATCTCGTCGCGGAGCTCACCGAAGTGGTCGTACGGCGCGACGGGGAAGTAGCCGCCCTTGTACTTGACCTTGTAGCCGCGGTTGTTGTCCTCGGAGCCGGAGTTCCAGGCGCCGGCCTCGGAGTCGATGTGGTAGTACCCGGCGTTGGCCTTGGTCTCGAAGCGCACGTTGTCGAAGACGTAGAACTCCGCCTCGGGGGCGAAGTACGCCGTGTCGCCGATGCCGGTGCTCGACAGGTAGCTCATCGCCTTGCGGGCGATGTTGCGCGGGTCGCGGGAGTACGCCTCGCCCGTGAGCGGGTCGTGGATGAAGAAGTTCACCACCAGCGTCTTCGCGGTGCGGAACGGGTCGATGTAGGCCGTCGTCGGGTCCGGGAAGAGCGACATGTCCGACTCGTGGATGGCCTGGAAGCCGCGGATCGACGAACCGTCGAACGCCAGCCCGTCGTCGAAGACCGCCTGGTCGAACGACGAGATCGGGACCGTGAAGTGCTGCATGACGCCGGGCAGGTCGCAGAACCGCACGTCGACCATGGCGACGTCCTCGTCCTTGATGAACTTCAGCAGCTCGTCGCTGTTTGCGAACATTCGTCCTCCTTGGTCACGGCGCGGGACCGGGACCGGCAAGAATCTGGCTGGGAAGGCGGGCGCCACTCTGCGCCGACCTGCTCCGCAACCTATGAGCGGGCAGTTTCTTGACCGTATCCCGATTGTTTCCGCGATGTAACAGGTGTCCGGCCGCACGGTCTCGGGCTCACCGGGACCCGGCCTCTAGGCTGATCGGGTGACCGAGCCGGTGAGGGAGACTGCGACCTGGCCGCGCCGGATGCTCGCCCTGCTCATCGACTGGATCGCGTGCACGCTGGTCGTGGTGGCGGTGATCGGCCCGACCGCCTGGCTCGACGACCGGCTCGCCGGCACCTACACGATGGGTGTCTTCCTCCTCGAGAGCGCCCTGTTCACCACGCTGCTCGGCGGGTCGTTCGGCAAGCTGGCGACCCGGCTGCGCGTCGTCCGGCTCGACGGGAGCGGACGGCCGCTCGACCTCGGCCGGTCCCTGCTGCGGGCTGCTCTGGTGTGCCTGGTGATCCCGCCGCTGGTCTTCCGCCCCGACGGGCGCGGACTGCACGACGTCGTGGTCGGCTCCGCCACCGTGGAGCTCGAGACGGCGCGCCAGGGCGGGTAGTCGTAGCCCGGGCTGACCCGTTCCCCCGGTCCGGCGTTGGGGCCGCCGGTATCGTGAAGGACTCCACCCCCTTCTCTCCGGGAGCTACCCCATGCGCAGCCTCACCCTCCGCCGCACCCTGGCGCTGACCGCGACCTCGGTGCTGCTCGCCGCGCTGACTGCCTGCGGTGGCGACGACCCCGGGACCGCGACCGACGAGCCCACCACCGCGTCGTCGAGCGCGGCCGCCGAGCCCAGCGAGTCCGCCGCGACCGAGGAGGAGGCCGACGACACCGAGCCCGTGGCGGGCGAGGAGGTCGACGCGGACCAGTTCCTCGCCGACTTCAAGGCCGCCGTCGAGGACGCGACCACCGCGCACCTGAGCATGACCACCGGCGCCGGCGGCATGGACATCACGGCCGAGGGCCAGGTGGACTACTCCACCGAGCCGCCCTCGATGGCCATGGAGATGACCAACCCGATGGGGGGCGACCAGAAGCTGGAGATCCGGCTGGTCGACGGCAAGTTCTACATGAACATGGGCCAGCTGAGCCAGGGCAAGTACTACGAGCTCTCCCCGATGACCCGAACAACCCGCTCGGCGAGATGTCGGGGCTCACCGAGTCGATGGACCCGGTCCGGTCCTTCGAGCAGTTCGCCTCCGGTCTGGAGAAGGTGACCTTCGTCGGCACCGAGGACGTCGACGGCGAGCAGCTCGACCACTACGTGCTCACCCTCGACACCACCAGGGTCGACTCGCTCAAGGACGCCGGCGCCCAGCTGCCGGAGACCCTGGACTACGACCTGTGGGTCGACGACCAGGACCGGATGCGTCAGGTGCAGATCGACCTGGGCTCCACGGCGTCGGTCGACATGAAGATCTTCGACTGGGACGAGCCGGTCGACATCGAGGCGCCGTCCGAGGACGAGATCGCCCCGATGCCGGGCCGCTGACCCTGACCGTCCACCGCGTCCGCGAGGCGCCCCAGGCCGACGCCCCGGCGTGGGTGGCGGTGCGAGCGAGCCGCGGCGGGGGACTGGCCCTGGCCGTCAAGCGGGCCGCTGGTCGCTCAGGCGGCCGCCGGCATCACGACCTGCGGCACCGAACGACGACTGGCAACGCGGTGGACGCCGCTGACCGTCAACCGGCGACTGGGGTACCGACCGGGTGGCCACGGTGCTCTCGGTGCGCCGCGACCGCTGAGCGGGGTCAGCGACCGCGCATCTGGCCGCGCATGCCCTTCATGCTCGTCGGCACCGGCCCCTTGGGCATCGGGAGGGTGGGGCGGTTGGCGTCGATGGCCTTGATCCGGTTGAGCACGTCGGTCATGTCGGCCGGCTTGAGCGCCTTGGGCAGCTTGGTGACGTGCTTGACGAGCTTGGGCAGCGGCACCTGGCCCTCGCCGTCGCCCACGAGCACCTCGGTCACCGGGGTCTCGGAGGTGACCCGTTCGTACTTCCGCCGCTCGGAGGTGAGCTGGCTGCGCAGCCGGGCGGGGTTGCCCTCGCCGACCAGCACGATGCCCGGCGGACCCACGACGCGGTGCACGACGTCCTGCTGCTTGGTGAAGGCCACGGCGGGCGTGGTGTTCCACCCGCGGCGGAGCATGCCGAGGGCGGCCGCGGCGGCCCCCGGGCGGCCCTCCATCTGGGAGAACGCGGACTTCTGCGCGCGCCGGCTGAAGATGAGCAGCGCCGGGACGGTGCCGACGAGGATCGCCCCGACGACCATCGACACGATCTCGAAGATCCCGCCGTCGGGCGGCAGCACCCAGAAGAGCGCGGCGCCCGCGGCGGCGCCGACCAGGAACGCGAGCAGGACCCACAGGCCCAGGCGCGGGTCGGCGACCTTGGCCATCTTGTAGGTGTCGACGAACTGCTGGCGCCGGCTGCTCTTCTCCGGGGTGGTGCTCGACATGCGTGGCCTTACGTGTGCGAAGGGACGGGTCAGACGGTGGCTGCGTGCTCGCGCGCGCCGCGCTGGTCCAAGGCCTGACGGTACAGCCGACCGGCGCGGTACGACGAACGGACCAGCGGCCCGGACAGCGCTCCGGAGAACCCGATCTGGTCGGCCTCGTCCTTGAGCTCCACGAACTCCTCGGGCTTGACCCACCGCTCCACGGGGTGGTGCCGCAGGGAGGGGCGGAGGTACTGCGTGATGGTGATCAGCTCGCAGCCCGCGGCGTGCAGGTCGCGCAGCGCCTGCGAGACCTCCTCGCGGGTCTCACCCATGCCGAGGATCAGGTTCGACTTGGTCACCAGGCCGAAGTCCCGCGCCTGGGTGATCACGTCGAGCGAGCGCTCGTAGGTGAACGCCGGCCTGATCCGCTTGAAGATCCGCGGGACCGTCTCGACGTTGTGAGCCAGCACCTCGGGCCGCGACTCGAACACCTCGCGGAGCAGGTCCGGCTTGCCGTTGAAGTCCGGGATCAGGTTCTCCACGCCGGTCCCGGGGTTGAGCTCGTGGATCGCGCGCACGGTCTCGGCGTACAGCCAGGCACCGCCGTCCTCGAGGTCGTCGCGGGCGACGCCGGTGATGGTGGCGTAGCGCAGCTGCATCTTCTGCACCGACTCGGCCACCCGGCGGGGCTCGTCCCGGTCCAGCGGCTGCGGCTTGCCCGTGTCGATCTGGCAGAAGTCGCAGCGCCGGGTGCACTGGTCGCCGCCGATGAGGAAGGTCGCCTCGCGGTCCTCCCAGCACTCGAAGATGTTGGGGCAGCCGGCTTCCTGGCAGACGGTGTGCAGACCCTCGGACTTCACCAGGCTCTGCAGCGCGGTGTACTCCGGACCCATCTTCGCCCGGGTCTTGATCCACTCGGGCTTGCGCTCGATGGGCGTCTCCGCGTTGCGGACCTCCAGCCTGAGCAGCTTCCGGTTGCCGGGTGCGGGGGCCTGGGTCACGTTGCCCAACTGTACGCCGCGCCCCCGAGGGGCCCGAATCGCCCGGCGCCTCAGGGCACGTCGCGACGGCGGAACGTGACCAACCCGGCCGCGGTGGTCGCCACCAGCAGCAGGCCGAGGTAGCCGGCGCCTCCCCACAGGCTCAGCCGGCTCTGCCCGGTGCACTCCATCCCGCCGCCGTCGTCGACGCAGGTGACCTCGCGCTGGGAGTTGTAGTAGTCGGCGCCGTGCTGCACCACCGCCGCCACGTTGGTGTGCAGCATCCAGCGCTCGTTCTCGCCGCCGAGCGGGAGCACGGCGATGACGAAGGTGCCGGCGACCGCGACCGCGAACAGGATCCCGAGCGTGGCGACGGTGCTGCGGAAGAACATCGTCATGGAGTAGCCCACCACCCCGGCGCCGAGGACCACGAGGGTGCCGCGCCCGATGATCCCGGGCAGGTCGTCCCACATCCCACCCAGGGGGAGGTCGCGTGACCGGGCCAGCGCGGTCACGGCCAGCCAGAACCCCACCTGCACGAGGAGGCCGGTGACCGCCGCGACCAGGGCGAGCGCACCGGCCTTGGCCGCCCACACCCGGGTGCGTCGGGACTCGAAGAGCAGCTGGTTGCTCATCGAGCCGCTGTTCCAGTCCGCGCCCACGAACGTCGCGCCGGCCAGCAGCAGCAGCACGCTGAGGATCATCGGGACGGCGGTGCCGAGGTCGAGGACCAGCTGGGGCGGGTCGAGCGGCTGCCGCGAGATGAACCACTCCGCCCGCGGCAGCATCATCTCCTCGCAGACCGCCTGGGGGTCGTCGACGGTGGTTCCGGGACCGAGGAACTGCTCGGGGTCCTCGATGCACTGGGCCAGCTGGTCCTGCACGTAGTCCTGCTGCGACTCCTGCTCCGCGAGCAGCTCCGCCTCGGCCACCTCGCCCGCCGACACCGGCCGGGTGTCCCACGCCGTCACGCCGAGGATGAACAGCGGGGACGAGCACGGCCGCGGCGAGCAGCACCAGCACCGCCCGGCGCCAGCGGAGCCGGGTGAGCTCGACGGCGAGCAGCCTCATCGCCCGCCGCCCAGGGTGTCGTCGCGGGTCAGGTCGAGGAAGAACGTCTCGAGGTCCATCCGCACCGGCGACAGCTCGGCCACCCAGACCCCCTGCTCGCCGAGGGTGCGGCTGATCTCCTCGGGTGGACGGCCGCCGTCGACCGACAGGACCCCGTCCGGGCCCGACGTCACGCTGAATCCCGCGCCCGTCAGGTGCGCGCCCGCGGCGACGGGATCGGCGACGACCACGCGGTACGACGTCCCCGACGTGGCCAGCAGGTCGTCGACGGTCCCCGAGGCGAGCATCCGGCCGTTGCCGATGATCGTCGCCGACGTGCAGACCTGCTGCACCTCGGCCAGGATGTGCGAGCTGAGGAGCACGGTCACGCCGCGGGCGCCGAGGTCGTGGATCGTGGTCCGGATCTCCCGGATGCCGGCCGGGTCGAGCCCGTTGGTGGGCTCGTCGAGGATCAGGAGCTCGGGCTCCTTCAGGAGCGTCGCGGCGATCGCGAGCCGCTGCTTCATGCCGAGGGAGTAGCCCTTGTAGCGGTCGTCGTCCCGCCCGGTCAGGCTCACCGTCTCCAGCGCGCGGTCGACGCGGTCGCTCTCGGCGCCGATGGTGCGGGCCAGCAGCGTCAGGTTCTGGCGCCCGGTGAAGTGCGGGGCGAACTTCGGCGCCTCCACGACGGCCCCCACCCGGTCCATCACCGCCGGCAGCCGGGCCGGGACGTCGCTGCCGAGCAGCCGCATCGAGCCCGCCGTCGCCTGCGCCAGCCCGAGCAGCATCCGGATGGTGGTGGTCTTGCCGGACCCGTTCGGGCCGAGGAAGCCGTGCACCCCGCCTCGCGGCACCCGCAGGTCGAGGTCGTCGACCGCCACCCGGACGCCGCCGCGGCGGGAGCGGAACTCCTTGCGCAGGCCGTGCGTCTCGATGACCAGGTCGCTCACCCGGTGATGCTCGCAGTCCGCCCGCGACAACCGGGCCGCGGCGCGCCGGTCAGCGGACGGGTCAGACGCCGGGGACGAGGAGCTCGATGCGCGGGTGCTTGCCGGGCTCGGGCCGGGCGTCGTAGTCGGGGGTCGGCTCGTAGGGCGACCAGCCGAGGTAGTGGTCGAGGTGTCGGCGGACGAGGGGCGCGACGTCGGCGGTCGTGACGTCGCGGCCGAGCTCGCGGCTGAGGCTGGTGACGCCCGCGTCGGCGATGCCGCAGGGCACGAAGCGGTCGTACCACCCGAGGTCGACGTCGCAGTTGAGCGCGAAGCCGTGCATGGTGACCCCGCGACTCACCCGGATGCCGAGGGCGGCGACCTTGCGTTCGGGCCCCGCGTGGTCGGCGCGGAGCCAGACTCCGCTGCGGCCGGGGACCCGGGCGGTGGTGACGCCGAGGTCGGCGCAGGTGCGGATCAGCGCCTCCTCGACCCGCCGCACGTAGTCGACGACCTTGACGTGGTCGGGGAGCCGGACGATCGGGTAGCCGACGAGCTGGCCGGGACCGTGGAAGGTGATCTTGCCGCCGCGGTCGACGTCGATGACGTCGGCGCCGCCGGGATCGGCCGGGCGCTCGTGCGGCTCGGTCCGCTTGCCGGCCGTGAAGACCGGCGGGTGCTCCAGCAGCAGGACGGTGTCGGGACGGGTGCCCGCCGCGACCTCGGCGTGGACCTCGCGCTGGCGCTCCCAGGCGGCGACGTAGTCCACCGCACCGGCGCCGAGACCGGAGGTGTCGTAGTCGAGGGGCACCCCGGCAGCCTACTCGGCGGCCGGGTGGCGGACGGCGGCCACGACCCAGCGACCGGCCCGACGGACGAGGGTCACCTCGCGCGCCCGGGGCACGCCGTCGGGCAGCCGGACGCGGGCGCCCCGGCCGACGGCGACCGCGCGGGTGACCCGGTCGGTCACCTCGAAGGACCAGGCGGCCCGGGACCCGACGCTGGACGTGCACGGTGAGCAGCTGGGTCTGCAGACCGACCACCCGGAGCCTCCGGTCGGTGTAGCCGCGGAGCAGGTCGACGTCGCGGCTCCCGGCGGTGGATCCCGGCAGGTAGAGGGAGCGCAGGGCCGCGGCGGTCGCCGGCGGCGTACGCCCGGGCTCGCCGTCCGTCCCAGGCCCGGAGGACGTGCGGCGGGGTCGGTCAGCGTCGCCGGGGGAGAGGTCGGCGGGGCAGGCGGTGGCGCCTGGGCGCTCGGCGCCGAGCAACCGCCCGACAGGAGGACCAGGGCCAGGAGGAACCCGCCGGTGCGCATGTCGTCAGCCTGTCGCGGATCGGGCGGCCGCGTCGGCCGCTCTCCACAGGGTCAGCGCAGCGCGGTCGCCATGACGGACTCGATGTCGCGGTCGGCGAACTCGAAGCCCAGGGCCTCCAGCGCGGCAGGTCGCATGTTCAGCGAACGCAGCAGCTCAGGCGAAGCCGGTCCCGCGGCGACGCTCAGCAGCCAGCGAGGCACGAAGAGGAACGCAGGGCGGTGGACGGCCACCGCGAAGGCTCTGGTGAACTCGGCATTGGTGGGCGTCTCCGGGCAGCAGACGTTGACCGGTCCCGAAGCGGTCGGGTGCTCGGCAAGCATCGTGACCGCCGCGATCCAGTCGCGCAGGGACACCGCCGGGAAGTACTGGGTGCCGTCCCCGAGGCGGGCGCCGAGGCCGAGGCGGAACAGAGGCTCGAGGATGCCCAGGGTGTCACCGCCGCGCGTCATGACCGGGGCCGAGCGCACGATGCACACCCGGGCGCCGGCAGCGACCGCGGGGTCGGCAGCCCCCTGCCACGCCTTGGTGACCCGCGTCATGAACGCGTCCCCGCGGCTGTCGGACTCCTCGGTGACCGGCTCGGCGCCGTGGTCGCCGTAGTAGGAACTGCCGTTGCACGCGAGAAAGGCTGGCGGCGTACCGGCCTTGGCTATCGCCTCCGCGAGCACGCGGGTGGTGTTGACCCGGCTGTCCACCATCGACCGCTGCCAACGCGCTCGACTGGGGGACCCCGAAGAGCCTGGAGCCGGCGCAGTTGACGACCGCGTCGGCGGCGTGGATGACCGTGTCGTCGATCTGACCCCCATGGGGATCCCAGGAGCTCTCGTCGGCGCTGTGCGCCGGTCCCCGGACCAGCCGGGTGATGGTGTGACCCCGACCGCGGAGCTCCTCCGTCAGCCGGGTCCCCAGCAGGCCGGTGGACCCGGCGACGACGATGCGCATCGCTCCATCTTGCCTCCTCGGCGGAGGCCGGTCGCGACCCGGGCGGCTAGTCGTCCCAGACCTGGACGATGGTCTGCCGGCTGATCAGCCCGTCGCGGAGCTCGGCGGTGCGCGCGCAGAGCACGCGCACGCCGTCGGGATAGCGGCACGGCTCGGTCAGCGCCACCTGCCGGTCAGACCTCGAACTGCGCGCTCTCGAGCCGGGCCTTGACGTCGCCGAGGAACCGCGCGGCGTCGGCGCCGTCCACCAGGCGGTGGTCGTAGGTCAGGGCCAGGTAGACCATCTGCCGGACGGCGATCGTCTCGCCGAGGTTCGCGTCGTCGATCACCACCGCCCGCTTCACCACCGCGCCGGTGCCGAGGATGGCCACCTGCGGCTGGTTGATGATCGGGGTGTCGAAGAGCGCGCCCCGGCTGCCGGTGTTGGTCAGCGTGAAGGTGCCGCCGGACAGCTCGTCGGGGGTGATCTTGTTCGACCGGGTGCGCTCGGCGACATCGGCGATCTTGCGGGCCAGCCCCGAGATCGACAGGTCGCCGGCCTCCTTGATGACCGGCGTCAGCAGTCCCTTCTCGGTGTCCACGGCGATCGCGATGTTCTCGCGGTCGAAGTAGGTCACCTCGCCCTTCTCGGTGTCGATCGTGGCGTTCAGCGACGGGAACTGCTTGAGCGCGTCGATCGTGGCCTTCGCGAAGAACGGCATGAAGCTGAGCTTCACGCCCTCCCGGGCCGCGAAGTCGGCCTTGACCGAGTCGCGGAGCCGGCTGATGCCGGTCACGTCGACCTCGACCACCGTGGTGAGCTGGGCGCTGACCTGGAGCGACTCCACCATCCGCTTCGCGATGACCTTGCGGAGCCGCGACAGCGGCTCGGTCTTCCCGCGGAGCGGGGAGGGGGCCGACGCGTCGGGCGCGGACGCCGCGGGCGCGGACGCCGCCGGGGCGGCAGCGGGGGCCGGCTCGGGTACCTCGTTGGCCTTGGCGGCGTCGAGCACGTCCTGCTTGCGGATCCGCCCACCCACGCCGGAGCCGGTGATGGTGGCGAGGTCCACGCCGTGCTGGGTGGCCAGCTTGCGCACCAGCGGGGTGACGTAGCTGCGCCCGCCCTCGTCGGAGTCCGAGGACTCGGCGGCCGGCGCGGGCTCGGACTTGTGCTCGGGCTCCTTCTCCGCGGCGGGCTCGGGCTCCTTCTCCTTCTCCTTCTCCCGGGCTCGGGCTCCTTCTCCTTCTCGGGCTCCGGCTCCGCCTCGTCGGCCTGCGGTGCCTCGACCCGGTCCTCCGCCGGCTGGTCGGCGTCGTCCGAGCCTCCCGAGGGGGCCTGGTCGGCGGACCCGATCACGGCCAGCTCGGCCCCGATCTCGACGGTCTCGTCCTCGTTGACCTTGATCTCGAGGAGGGTGCCGGCGACGGGGGAGGGGATCTCGGTGTCGACCTTGTCGGTGGAGACCTCGAGCAGCGCCTCGTCGACCGCGACCTCGTCGCCCACCTGCTTGAGCCAGCGGGTGACGGTGCCCTCGGTGACGGACTCGCCGAGCGCCGGCAGGGTCACCGGCGTGCCGGACCCGCCGCCACTCCCGCCGGACGAGGCGGCCGGCTCGGCCGCCGGGGTGTCGTCCGTGTCGCCCGAGTCGTCGGAGTCCCCGGAGTCGCCGCGTCCCCGGAGTCGCCGTCGGTCTCGACGCTGCCCTGGTTGGACTCGGCGGCCGGTTCCTCGTGCGCCTCGGCGGAGTCGTCGCCGTCCGCCTCGGCCGCCTGGTCGCTCGCGTCCTCGTCGGAGGAGCCGCCGTCGTCCGAGCCCCCGCTGGACTCGTCCTTGTCCCCGATCAGGGCCAGCAGGCCGCCGACCTCGACGGTCTCGTCCTCGTCGGCCTTGATCTCCAGCAGGGTGCCGGCGACGGGGGAGGGGATCTCGGTGTCGACCTTGTCGGTGGAGACCTCGAGCAGCGCCTCGTCGACCGCGACCTCGTCGCCCACCTGCTTGAGCCAGCGGGTGACGGTGCCCTCGGTGACGGACTCGCCGAGTGCAGGGAGGGTGACTTCGGTGGCCATGGGGATCCTTCGCTGTCAGGAGTGGGCGTGGAGTGGCTTGCCGGCGAGCGCCAGGTGCGCCTCGCCGAGGGCTTCGTTCTGCGTGGGGTGGGCGTGCACGAGGGGCGCCACGTCGGCGGCGTGGCCCTCCCACCCGTAGATCAGCTGCGCCTCGCCGATCAGCTCGCCGACCCGGTCTCCGACCAGGTGGATGCCGACGACGGGACCGTCGTTGAGGCTGACGAGCTTCACGAAGCCCTGGGTCTTGAGGATCTGGCTCTTGCCGTTGCCGCCGAGGTCGTAGGTGAGGCTGGTGACGGCGTCCGCGCCGTGCTTCTCGACGGCCTCGGCCTCGGTCAGCCCCACGGACGCGAGCTCCGGGTGCGAGTAGGTCACCCGCGGGATGCCCGCCTCGTCGATGGTCGCGGGCGCGAGGCCGGCGATCTCCTCGGCCACGAAGATGCCCTGCTGGAACCCGCGGTGGGCGAGCTGCAGGCCGGGCACGATGTCGCCGACGGCGTACGTGTGCTCGAGGTTGGTGCGCAGCCGGTCGTCGGCGAGCACGAAGCCGCGCTCCATCGAGACGCCCTGCTCGTCGTACCCCAGGCCGGCGGTCGTCGGCCCGCGACCGACCGCGACGAGGAGCAGCTCGGCCTCGATGACGTCGCCGCCCTCGACGGTCACGGCGACGCCGCTGTCGGTCGTCTTGACGCTCTGGAACGGCGTGCTGGTGCGGAAGGCGATGCCGCGCTTGCGGAAGGTCCGCTCCAGCACCTTCGAGGAGGCCTCGTCCTCGGCGGCGACCAGCCGGGGCAGGGCCTCGAGGATGGTGACCTCGGCCCCGAAGGACCGCCACACGCTCGCGAACTCGACCCCGATGACACCGCCGCCGAGCACGATCACGGAGGCCGGCACCCGGTCGAGGCGGAGCGCCTGCTCGGAGGTCAGCACCCGCTCGCCGTCGATGTCGAGACCGGGCAGCGAGCGGGAGTAGGAGCCGGAGGCGAGCACCAGGTCGGTGCCGGTGTACGTCGTGTCGCCCACCGTCACGGTGAGGGGGGCGGTCATCCGGCCCTCGCCCTCGATGACGGTGATCCCGCGGGACTTGATGAGCCCGGTGAGGCCCTTGAAGAGCCGGCTCACCACGCCGTCCTTGTAGGCGTTGACGCCGGCCATGTCGATGCCGTCGAGCGTGGCGCGGACACCGAACTGCTCGGAGTCGCGCGTCGAGTCGGCGACCTCGGCCGCGTGCAGCAGCGCCTTCGTCGGGATGCAGCCGACGTGCAGGCAGGTGCCGCCGAGGTTGCCCTTCTCCACGAGCCCCACGCTCAGTCCGAGCTGGGCGGCGCGGAGGGCACAGGCATACCCACCAGAACCGGCCCCGAGGATGAGTACGTCGAAGTGATCTCCCGGCACGCGCGTCCTTCCCCTGGGTGGTGATGCGCGACCCATCTTTGCACTCTTCCCGTGCGTGTCGACACCGGGTCGCGGTCGCTCGCACGGTCCTTTGGCACACTTGCCACATGGGTCTCTTCGACCGCCTCCGCGGATCGCGCACTCGCATGCGCCGACCGTCCGGCGACACCACGCGCACCGGGTCCACCCAGGTGCGCGGCTCGGACAAGGCGGACGCCCAGCACCTGGGGGACTTCGTCGCGTCGCGCACCGGCGTCGAGGGATTCGTCGAGCCGCGGACCGCGGTCAGCGACGTGACGCTGCTCCTGGTGGCGCACGACGGCGAGTGGACCCGGCGCCGGGTCAAGTCGGTCGGCTGGGCGCACGACTTCTGCAACCAGAACCGGGTGCCGTCCTACGACGCCGCGGTCGTCGGGATCCCGCAGCGGATGCGCGACTACAACAGCCGCAAGAAGCGCGACGGCCTCTGAGCCCTGCTCTGTCCTTCCGCCGCGATAGTCCGTCACGGATTGGTCCGGATCCGACGTCAGAAGCAACCAGAACGTGACGGACTATCCCGGTCAGCGGGCAACGCCCGGGGGTACGGGCGTCAGGCGTCGGCGGGGAGGGTGAGGCCGCGGGCGTACTCGATCAGGGTCGAGACCGCGAAGCCGGTGCCGCCGGGGGTCAGGTGGCCGGAGGCGCTGCCGGAGTTGTAGGCGGGGCCGGCGATGTCGAGGTGCGCCCAGGGCACGTCGCCGGTGAACTCGCGCAGGAACGCCGCGGCGTACAGCCCGCCACCCCAGCGGATCCAGTCGTGCTGCAGCAGGTCGGCGATCTTGCTCGCGTTGACCCGCTCCACCATCTCCTCGGGGATCGGCATCGGCCAGTGCGCCTCACCCGCTGCGTCGCCGGCCGTGCGCACGTCGGCGACGACGTCGTCGGAGCCGAGCACCCCCCCGACCCGGTCGCCGAGAGCGAGCACCATGTGCCCGGTCAGGGTGGCGACGTCGAGGATCACGTCGGGCTTGACCTCGGTGGCCCGCACCAGCGCGTCGGCGAGGACCAGCCGGCCCTCGGCGTCGGTGTTCATCACCTCGACGGTGCGGCCGCCGTACATCGTCAGCACGTCACCGGGCCGGGTGGCGTCACCGGAGACCATGTTCTCGGCCATCGGCGCGAACGCCGACACCTTGACGGGCAGCCCGAGCCGCGCGATCGCGAACGTCGCCTGGACGACCGCGGCGGCGCCGGCCATGTCCATCTTCATCGTGGTCATGGAGGCGGCGGGCTTGATCGTGAGGCCGCCGGAGTCGAAGGTGATGCCCTTGCCGACCAGGGCGAGGTGCGCGACCGCGCCCTTGGGCGCATAGGTGAGCTCCACCAGCCGCGGCGGGGCGTCGGAGCCCCGGCCGACGCCGAGGATGCCGCCACAGCCGAGCGCGGCCAGGGACTCCTCGTCGTGGATCTTGACGCTGACCTTGACGCCCTTGTCGAGCGCCTTGGCGGCGTCGCGCACCGCGACCGCGAAGTCGGGCGGCCGCAGGTCCCCGGGAGGCCGGTTCACCCAGTCCCGGGTCGCGGTCACCGCGTCGGCGACGACCTGGGCCTCCTCGAAGGCGGTGACGGTCTCGTGCTTGCGGGCGTCCGCGCTGAGCACCACCACCGAGCCGGGTGCGTCGGCGCGGGACTCCTTCTTGTACGACGTGAAGGTGTAGCCGCCCAGGCGGTATCCCTCGGCCGCGGCGCGGACCAGCGCGGGGGAGTCGGCGGGCAGGGCGAGAGCGACGGACGCGGCGTTGGTGATCGCCCGGGCCGCGGCGCCGGCGGCGCGACGCACCGCCACCTGGTCGACGTCGGCCTTGCGACCGAGCCCGACGAACACCACGAGCGGCGACGCGATCGTCCCGTTGGAGGGCACCTTGGTGACCTCGCCCGCCTTGCCCTTGGCACCGAGGCTGGCCAGCAGCGGCCGCAGCTTGCGACCGTACGCCGCCGCCACGTCCTCGCCCCCGGCCGCGACCTCGACGGTCGAGCGCGACTGGACCAGCCCGACCACCACCGCGTCGGCACGGGTCTTGGCGGGGCTGGCTCCACGCAGGGTGTAGGTCGTCACCCGGGCAGGATAGACGGCCTCACCCGTGGTGCCGACGCGCGCCCGCGTGGAGCGGGGACGGGGCCCGCATGGAGTAACTTCGGCGCCATGGCCGACCACAGTGCGCTCCTGCAGTCGCCGCTCCACGAGCGCCACGCCGCGCTCGGTGCGAAGTTCGCCGAGTTCGGCGGCTGGTCGATGCCGCTGGAGTACCCCTCCGGCGTCGTGAAGGAGCACACCACGGTGCGCGAGGCCGTGGGCATCTTCGACGTCAGCCACCTCGGCAAGGCGATGGTCGTCGGCCCGGGCGCGGCGGCGTACGTCAACGCCACGCTGTCCAACGACCTCGGCAAGATCGCGCCCGGCAAGGCGCAGTAC
This sequence comes from uncultured Actinomycetota bacterium, assembly GCA_963713255.1. Lineage (GTDB taxonomy): Bacteria > Actinomycetota > Actinomycetes > Propionibacteriales > Nocardioidaceae > Nocardioides. Next base: position 229,621 of record CAVQLC010000008.1, on the reverse strand, counting down.
ACGCTGTGCTGCGACGAGGCGACCGGCGGCATCGTCGACGACCTCATCGCCTACTACCAGGACGACGAGCACGTGCTGCTCGTCCCCAATGCCGCCAACACGGCAGAGGTCGTGCGCCGCCTCACCGACCGGGCTCCCGAGGGCGTCACCGTGCACGACCACCACCAGGAGTACGCCGTCCTCGCGGTGCAGGGCACCAAGAGCGACGAGGTGCTGGCCGCGGCGGGACTGCCCGTCGGTCACGACTACATGTCCTTCGTGGAGGCGGAGTTCGGCGACGCCGGTCGCGGCGTGGTCGTGTGCCGCACCGGGTACACCGGCGAGCGCGGCTACGAGCTGATCGCGGCCAACGACATCGCCGTCGACCTCTGGGACGCGCTGATGCGCGCGGGGGAGCCGTACGGGATCCTCGCGTGCGGGCTCGGCGCCCGCGACACCCTCCGGACGGAGATGGGCTACCCGCTGCACGGCCAGGACATCACCCTCGACGTCACGCCCAACGAGGCCGGCCTCGGCTGGGCGGTCGGCTGGAAGAAGGACGCCTTCTGGGGCAGGGACGCGCTGGTCGCGGAGAAGGAGGCCGGCCCCAAGCGCCGGCTGCGCGGGCTGGTGGCGGTCGGTCGCGGGATCCCGCGTCCCGGCATGGGCGTCACCCTGGTCCCGGACGTGCCGCTGTGCGACATCACCTCGGGGACGTTCTCCCCGACGCTGCGCAAGGGCATCGGGCTCGCCCTGGTCCCGACCTTCGTCAACCCCGACGCGGAGCTCGGTGTCGACGTGCGCGGGCGCCGGGAGATCTTCCAGTCCACGAAGCCACCCTTCGTCGACACCTCGGTGCGCGAGTCGTGAACCTGCCCGACCAACCGCCGACGTTCCGGCCGCCGTCGCCCTCCGAGCAGCCGTGGTCCTGGCGCCTCGAGAACGACGGCGGCGACGAGGTGTCGGTCGACGCCGAGTACGCCGCCCAGCGGTTCCCGACCCAGGCCGACGCCGAGTCGTGGGTCGGCGAGGTCTGGGGAGAGCTGGCCGAGCGCGGGGTCGATGCCGTCACCCTGTTCGAGGGCGAGCGGCGGGTCTACGGACCCATGTCCCTGCACGCGTGATCCCGGCACCCGCTGCCGCCGTCTGCGCGGCGTTCCTCGGGGCCGCGCCCGCGGGCCTCGTCACGGGGCTGTACCTGCGCGGCGGCATCGGCTTCGGTGAGTGGGTCGCCGGGCAGAGCGACGTCGACTTCGTGGCCACGCTGGCGCACCGACCGTCCGCGGCGGACGTCGCGGACCTGCGTGCCGCCCACGAGGCCGTCGCCGCGGCGTACCCGGAGCTCAGCTTCGACGGCTGCCACCTGCTCGTCCAGGACCTCGCGGGTGACCCCCGTGCCTGCCCGGACGTGCCGTGCATCCTGAACGGGGCCTTCGCGGTCGGTCCGGTGCACGACGCGGTCGTCGCCTGGCACGAGCTCGCGTGGCACGGGGTGACCGTCGTCGGTCCCACGCACGACGGGCTGGGGATCTGGACCTCCCAGGACGTGCTCCTGGACTTCACCCGCGGCAACCTCGACACCTACTGGCGCTCGACGGCGCAAGCCCTGGAGAAGGCGTTGGCGGGCGGCGGGGACGGGCGAGCCGAGGCGTGCTCGGAGGAGGCCTGCACGTGGTGCGTGCTCGGCGTCGCCCGCCTGCACCACCTGCTGGTGACCGGCGCGATGACGACCAAGTCCCGTGCCGGGCGCTGGGGGCTCGACCACTACCCGGACCGGTTCCGGCCGGTGCTCGAGGAGGCCCTGCGGGTCCGGGACGGCGGCCCGGAGCGGTACGCCGGCCGGCCCGACTCCCGCGGCGCGGACACGGCGGCGTTCACGGCCCACGTCGTCGCGCTGGGCACCGACTGAGGGCGCCGGGACCGACCCGCCCGACCAGCGAACCCGAGTGTCCCTGGTCGAGCGGGAGGACCGGTTCCTCAGGCGGGAGCGGGGGTCCGGTCGTCGTCGCGCCGACCGTCGTCCCCGCCGTCGCTGTCGGCGTCCTCGGCCGTCAGCGGCCGGGCGATGTTCTCCAGCGCCTCACCCTCGGCATGCACGCCGAGGAAGATCGCCACGACGCCGCCGGCGACCATCAGTGCGGCGCCGAGGAAGTAGCCGGGCGCGATCCCGGTGATGTCCCCCGAGGCGGACGCGTTGTCGATCAGCTTGCCGAAGAGCAGCGGACCGGTGATGCCACCGATCGCGGTGCCGACCGCGTAGAAGAACGCGATGCACAGGGCCCGGGTCTCCATCGGGAACACCTCGCTCGCCGTGAGGTACGCCGCGCTGGCGCCCGCGGAGGCGAAGAAGAAGATGACCATGCCGAAGATGGTCAGCGTCATCGCGGTCAGGTCCCCGAGCACGAAGCCGGCGATGCCGAGAAGGACGCCGGACAGGATGTAGGTGCCGGCGATCATCTTGACGCGCCCGACCGTGTCGAAGAGACGGCTCAGGAGCAGCGCCCCGGCGAAGTTGCTGACCGCGAAGGCCGCGATGTAGTAGCCGGTCTGGTCGACGCCGAGGAAGGTCGACAGCGAGTCGCCGTAGGTGAAGAAGAACGCGTTGTAGAGGAAGGCCTGGCCGATGAAGAGGCTCAGGCAGAGCACGGTGCGCCTGGGGTACAGCGTGAAGACGGTCTTCGCGATGAGCACCAGGCTGATCGTCTTGCGCTGGCGGACGGTGATGCTCTCGTCCTCGATCGGGGGCAGGTCCCTGCCCTCGTCCTCGGCGACGCGCTTCTCGATGTCCTGCACGATCTGGTCGCCCTCGTCCTCGCGACCATGGATGAACAGCCAGCGCGGGGACTCCGGGACGTGCCGCCGGACGATCAAGATGCCCACGGCCAGGACCGCACCGAGGCCGAAGGCGATCCGCCAGCCGTACTCGGCGGGGACCAGGGTCGGGTCGAGGAGCGGGATGGTGAGGAGCGCGCCGCCGGCGGCTCCGATCCAGAAGGAGCCGTTGATGGCGATGTCGGTGCGGCCGCGGTACTTCTTGGGGATCAGCTCGTCGATCGCGGAGTTGATGGCGGCGTACTCCCCGCCGATCCCGGCGCCGGTGATGGTGCGGCACACGAAGTACCACAGCGCGGTCGGCGCGAAGGCGGTCGCGACGGTGGCGCAGGTGTAGACCGCGAGGGTGATGAGGAACAGCTTCTTGCGGCCGAGCCGGTCGGTCAGCTGTCCGAAGAAGAGGGCGCCGACACACGCCCCGGCGACGTACAGCGCGCCCGCCAGGCCGATGTCGGAGCTGGACATGCCGAGGCCCGTCTCGGCGTCCTTGAGGGCGTCGGACATCGACCCCACGATGGTGACCTCGAGCCCGTCGAGGATCCACACGGTGCCGAGCCCGACGACGATCATCCAGTGGAACCTCGACCAGGGCAGCCGGTCGAGCCGGGCGGGGATGTCGGTGGTGATGGTTCCGGTCTGCACTCCGGACATGGGACTACCTCTCGCCTGTGGCTCCTCCGAGCGAAGAGCCGTTGCGACTGTGCCGCACCACGCCGGACCCCTGCTTCACCCTGAGGGGTGGCGGTTGTCGGATCGATCCCACCCGTCCGGGTCTGGCAATAGTCCAGTAAGTCAGTACGCTTGCGTCCATGACGGCCCCGACCGCCCACCGGCCCCCGGACTTCTTCCTCATCGGCGCTCCCAAGGCCGGCACCAGCGCCCTCCACGCGGCGCTCGCCCAGCACCCGGGGCTGTTCCTCAGCCGGGTGAAGGAGCCCAAGTACTACATGTGCGGCGACTCGCCGCCGCCCGCGTACAAGGGCCCCGGTGACGCGCACAGCAACCGGGAGTGGGTCTGGCAGCGGGAGCGGTACCTCGGCCTGTTCGACGACGCACCGGAGGGCACGCTGCGCGGCGAGAGCACGCCCTTCTACCTCTACCACCGCGACGCGCGTCGTCGGCTGGCCGTGGACAACCCGGACGCCAAGCTGATCGCGCTGCTCCGCGATCCCGTCGACCGGGCCTACTCCAACTGGATGCACCTGTGGATGGACGGCCTGGAGCCGCAGGCCGACATCGTCGAGGCGGCCCGGCAGGAGCAGGCCCGGGTCGACGCCGGGTGGGCGCCGTTCTGGCACTACCGGGGGCTCGGCATGTACGGGCGGCAGGTCGCCGACCTGCTCGACCACTTCCCCCGGGAGCAGCTGCTCCTGCTGCGCTACCGCGAGCTCGTGGACCGGCCCACCGAGACCCTCGACCGGGTCAGCTCCTTCCTGGGCGTCGAGGCGGCCCGGGTCCCGGAGGTGCCGGCCGACAACTCGCGACCGTTCGTCCAGGACGGCCGCCGGGCCCGGACGCTGGGGCCGGTGATCCGCGCGGGCGCCGCGGCCGGCCAGTTCTTCCCGCCCCGGGTGTGGCGCCGGGTCAGCCGGCCGCTGATCGGGCAGCTGCACAAGAACGGCAGCGCGGGTCGGCCGGCGCTGACGCCGGAGCAGCGGGCCGAGCTGCTCGCCCCGCACCTGCCCGACATCGAGCTGCTCGAGCAGGTCACCGGCGACTCGTTCGCCGAGTGGAAGGGCTACCGCGACGGCGGGTCGTTCGTGAGCCGCCGCAGCGCGGTCAGCGCCGCCGGGTCATGAGGGCACGCCGGCGGTGACCACGAGGTCGTGGGCGCCGTCGGGGCGGGCCATCTCCGCGTAGCACCGGACGGTGCCGTCGGGCAGGGTCACCTGGCTGGCGTAGCGGAAGGCGCCGTCGGAGTGCGGGGAGCCGAGCACGCCCGCGCCGGCGTCGACGACGAGGTCGCCCCCGAGCACGCCCCGGGCCAGCCCGGTGCGCTCGTGCCAGTTGTCCGCCGCCGTCCGGCGCCCGTCGTACAGCACGACCAGCGGGTCCAGCGAGACCACGGCGCTCACCCGGGCGCCGCGGGCGTCCCACTCGCCGGCGCGCGGGCGCAGCACGGTGCCGTGCCGGTGCCACACGAGGCCGTCGCGGCTGGTGGCGTAGGCGGTCGTCATCCGGTCCTCGTCGCCCGGGTCGGTGAGCGGGTGCTCGCAGATCCAGGCGTGCCACCGGCCCGCCTCGTCGACCACGATCACCGGATCCTTCACGGCGACGCGCGCGTCGCCCGCCAGGACGACGGTGCGCCGACCGGTCGGCAGGTCCTCGGGGCGGTCGGCGTCCAGCGCCTCGATCCACCAGTGCTTCGAGCCCGGGGTCGCGCACGAGAGGTACAGCCGCCAGCCGCCCTCCGGCGTGCGGAGCACGACCGGCCGCTCGAACGACTCGGCGCCGAACTCGTCGCGGAACACCTCGCACACCGGCTCGAAGGCGACGCCGTCGCGGCTCCGGGCCACCACGGTCGAGACGCCGCGGCCCTCGGTGAGCGGACGGCGGACCCGGTAGGCGAGGTACGTCGTCCCGTCGGCGAGGTAGGCGCTCGCGGCACCGGACCAGTTGCCCGGCCCGGAGTCGGGTGCGGGGACCACGACCTGGGCGCCGTCGAGGTCGGGCAGCGGCACAGTGGAGGTGGTCACCACGAAAGTGTACTTGTTCAGATGTATTTGGTGGGGACCGTGGGCTGGTTAGCGTGGCGGGGTGACCTGGCGGATGTGGGGCATCGGCGGAATCGTGGTCGGCGTGCTCGTGCTCGCGGCCGCTCTCGCCCCGGACCGGGACCGGCCCCGGTCCGGCTCGCCCTCAACCGCGCAGCGCACCGCCACCCCCGCGCCGACCGCGTCGGCGTCGACCGCCCCGGACACCGGTCCCGACGTGCTGCTGCCCAACCTCCGCAGCCTCGACGCCCGGGACCTGCAGATCGAGCGCACGAAGTCCGGCCGTCGGTTGCGGTTCGCGGCCTCGCTGGCGAACCTCGGGCCGGGTCCGTTGGTGCTGATACCGCGCGGTCGCGGTGACTGCCGACCGGGCCGACTCAGCGCGATCCAGGTGCTGGCGGTGGACCGGGACGGCAACGGTCGGTATCGGCGGGGTGTCGATCGGCTCACGACGCGGCAGTTCGCGGGCTGCATGCTGCGACACCCCGGTCATGACCACTGGCACTTCGACGCGATGGCGGCGTACTCCCTGAGACGACCGGACGCGGGTCGCGACCTGGCCGCGCGCCGCAAGGTGAGCTTCTGCCTGCGCGACAACACCAGGGTGCGCGGGGTGGACACCACGGTCCGCCGGGAGCACTTCGGCGAGTGCACGGCTCGAGGCCGGCAGGGCATCTCGCCGGGCTGGGTCGACGTGTACAGCGCCGACCTCGACGGGCAGTGGCTGGCACTCCCGCGCGGAGTCGACGACGAGGTGGTCTGCCTCGACCTGGCCGCCGACCCACGCGGGTTGGTCGAGGAGACCGACGAGACGGACAACGCGACCTCGGTGGCGGTGCGGGTGTCCGGCGGCTCGGTGCGACGGGCGGGTAGCGGCGCCTGTGCGTGACGCGTCCGCCGCGCCGGTCGCGAGGCTGCGCGGTGTCGGCGCCCGGACGTAGGCTGCGCTCGTGCAGGAGTACCTCGATCTCGTCCGCCGCGTCCTCGACGAAGGGGTGCCCAAGAGCGACCGCACCGGCACCGGCACCCTCAGCGTGTTCGGCCACCAGATGCGCTTCGACCTGCAGGCGGGGTTCCCGCTGGTGACGACGAAGAAGGTCCACACCCGCTCCGTCTTCGGCGAGCTGCTGTGGTTCCTGCGCGGGGACACCAACGTCAAGTGGCTCCAGGATCGCGGCATCACCATCTGGGACGAGTGGGCGGACGCGGACGGCGACCTCGGGCCCGTCTACGGGTACCAGTGGAGGTCCTGGCCGGCTCCCGACGGCCGGCACATCGACCAGATCTCCCTGGTCCTCGACCAGCTGCGCCGGGACCCCGACTCCCGCCGGCACCTCGTGTCCGCCTGGAACGTCGCCGACATCCCCGACATGGCGCTCGCACCCTGTCACGCCTTCTTCCAGTTCTACGTCGCCGACGGCCGCCTGTCGTGCCAGCTCTACCAGCGCAGCGCCGACGTCTTCCTCGGTGTCCCGTTCAACATCGCGTCCTACGCGCTGCTGACCCACATGTTCGCCCAGGTGCTCGGCCTCGAGGCCGGCGACTTCGTGCACACGCTCGGCGACGCCCACCTCTACACCAACCACCTCGAGCAGGCGCGGCTCCAGCTCACCCGCGAACCGCGGCCACTGCCCACGCTGCGCCTCGACCCGGCGATCACCGAGATCGACGGCTTCGACCTCGAGCACGTCGGCCTCGACGGCTACGACCCGCATCCGGGGATCAAGGCGCCCATCGCCGTATGACCTGCGCATGAACATCGTGCTGGTGGCGGCGGTCGCCGACAACGGCGTCATCGGCGCCGACGGCGACATCCCGTGGCACCATCCCGAGGACTTCGCCCACTTCAAGGCGCTGACGATGGGGCACACCCTGGTCATGGGCCGGGCGACGTACGACTCGATCGGCCGGCCCCTCCCCGGGCGCACGACCGTCGTGGTGACCCGTGACCCCGCCTGGTCGGCCGACGGCGTGCGGGTGGCGCACTCCTTCGAGGAGGCGTTGGCGATCGCCGCCGACCTGCCAGGCGACGTGATGGTCGCCGGTGGCGCGCAGATCTACGCGCTGGCGCTGCCGCACGCGACGCACCAGGTGCTGACCGAGATCCACGCCAGCCCGGTCGGCGACACGTTCTACCCCGACTGGGACCGGTCCGGCTGGGTGGAGACGAAGCGGGTCGCCGGGGACGGGCTGGACTGGGTCTGGTGGGAGCGCCGCGCCGGTCTGTAGCAGCTTGTGTGTTGCTACGAACCCCGACACGTGACATCCTGCGGCCGTGGATCTCGAGATGGTGCCGTGATGATCGTCGTCGACCCGAACCTGCCGGACCCGCCGTTCGACCAGGTGAAGAGCCAGATCGCGGCCCAGGTCGCGTCGGGGGCGCTGGCGCCAGGCGACAAGCTGCCGACCGTGCGCAGGCTGGCCGAGGACCTCGGGCTCGCGCCCAACACCGTGGCGCGCGCCTACCGCGAGCTCGAGGCGGCCGGCGTGGTCGACACCCGTGGCCGGTCGGGCACGTTCGTCAGCGGCGACCTGGTCGAGCGGGCGGCGCGCGAGGCCGCGACCGCGTACGTCGAGCGGGTGCGGGCCCTGGGGCTGGACCGGGTGGAGGCGCTCGCGCTGGTGCAGCGCACGCTCAGGCTCGGTCAGAACGGGTCGGCGTAGGACCAGTCGGTCCGCGGTGACGTCTCACCGGCACCCCACGCCAGCGTGGTCGTGTCGAGGCTGTCGCACGAGACCCGGGCGCTGCCCACGGTCCGGCACCAGGACACCTCGGCACCGCTGCCGACGAACGCGCGGTACCCGGGGTTGCCCCACGACGCCGTGCCGGAGCCCGACCAGGTCCACCCGTCGCCGGTGAGGACGTGGCAGCCGACGCGCGGCCGTCCGGGGGCGCCGGCGCGGCTGCAGAGCGCCGGGCCGGCGGCGGTGGCCAGCCAGGTGCGGTTCTCGGGTGCGAGCGCGGTCGTGCGCTCGGAGCGCTGGTCGCGGCCCCACCGGTGCCGCTTGCTCTCGAGGGGCGCGCAGGCGACGCGGGCCGCGTCACCGGTGCGCAGGGTGCGGCACCAGGAGACGCCGCCGTTCGCGCTGGGGAGGAACGCCTGGTCGACCACGCTGCCGGCGCCCGGGCGGACCCGGACGAACCGCCACCCGGACCAGCCGAGCACCCGGCAGCCCGTGGTGGCAGGCCGGGCGCCGCCGCAGAGCGCGGGGCCCGAGGAGGTGGTGAGCCAGGTGCCCTCGACCGGACCGGCCGTGGCGTGCGACCCGGAGATGCGGTCGTAGCCCCACCGTCCGGAGCCGGGGTAGAAGGGCGTGCAGGACAGCCGTGGGTGGCGCGGGTCCGTGGCGACCGCCCGGCAGAACGACACCCGGTCACCCGACGGGACGAACGCGCGACTCGTGGGGAGGCCCCAGCGGGTGGTGCGGTCGACCACCGACCAGCGCCAGCCCGACGACGTGAGCACGCCGCAGCCGATGCGTTGGTGGCGCGGTCCTCCGGCCAGTCCGCAGACGGCGGGCCCCGCGGCGGTCGGGAGCCAGGTCCGTCCGTCCACGAGCAGCGGCAGCCGCCGCGAGGAGCGGACGTCGCGTCCCCACGTGAGGGTGTCCGCATCGAGGGTGGTGCACGCCGCGGCGGAGCGACGCGGGGAGCCCACGGTGCGGCAGTAGGCCACGTCGCGGTCGGCGGTGGTCACGAAGTGCCGGCTGCCCGGGTCACCCCAGTCGGTCGTCCGGTGCAGCGGGACCCGCTTCCAGCCGGACTCCGTGCGGACCGTGCAGGTCAGGCGCTGGTGCCGGGGCGACCCGGACCGGCCGCAGAGCGCCGGCCCCGCACCGGTGGACACCCAGGCGCGGTCGGCAGCCTCGGCGCCGGGCACCAGCCGGGCGCGGACCGCCGGCGAGGCGTTCCCCGCCGCGTCCACCGCCACCACCGCGTAGGCGTAGGCCTGCCCGGGGGAGACCTGGCGGTCCCAGAACGACGCCTTCGCCGAGGTGCCGATCTGGACTCCGTCGCGGAGCACCCGGTAGCTCACCAGCCCGGAGGCGTCGGCGGAGCGTTGCCACGAGAGGCCGACCCGGCCCTGGTGGGCGACGACCCGCGGGCGGCCGGGGGCCGTCGGCGCGGTGGCGTCGTACGGGACCACGTCGTGCAGGTGCAGGAACTTGTCGGGCCAGCCCGCCGACGACGGGTAGAGCGTCGAGAAGTGGAAGCCGTTGGCGCCGTCGGTGTTCATCTCCGACAGCGTGATGCTGCCGTCGTAGTTGACCGACTCGACGTAGGCGACGTGGCCACGCTTGAACCACGCGACCGCGCCGACCCCCGGAGTGCGGTCCGGCTTGACGCCCATGCTCTTGGCGACCTTGGCCCAGTCGACCGCGTCGCCCCAGTGCCGGCCGGCGTACCAGTTCGAGAAGCTGATGCCGTTGCGCTGGCTCAGCCGGAACGCCACCCAGGAGGTGCACTGGCCCTGGAAGAAGCCGCGGTCGTCGCCGATGCAGTCGGCGCCCAGCGAGGCCTCGTTGCAGTCGGGGGCCTCGGGGAAGCCGTAGCCGTAGACGTCGTGCGCGAGGTGAGTGCCGGGCGAGCCCTTCGGCGTGGGCGTCTCGGTCGGCGTCGGGGAGCCGGTCGGCGTCGGCGAAGGCTCGGCCGACGGCGTGGGCGGCTGGGGTGTCGGGTGCGGGGGTGTCGGGTGCGGGGGAGTCGTGGGCGTCGGGAGCCCACCACCCCACGGGCCGCCGGGGTCGGCGGACGCGACGGCCGAGAAGGACAGGGCAAGACCCACGACGACGCTCAGGACGGACAGCACCCGGGCGCGTCGTGCCGCAGTGCTCCGCGCGGGCGGGATCAGGGCCACGCCCCCCAGGGTGGGGACGGCGGGCCCGTCGCGGACGGGAATGCCCAAACTGGTCCGGAGCGGCCGATGGTCGGCTATAACCGGGGCAGCCGATAGCCTGGGAGCATGTCCACCCCTGCGGGCCCGGGTCCCGCCGCTCCCTTCGGTCGTGTGCTGACCGCGATGGCGAGCGCGTTCCACGACGACCTCTCGGTCGACCTCGACGGGACGGCGCGGATCGCCGCGCACCTGGTGGACCACGGGCACGACGGCGTCGTCGTCTCGGGCACGACCGGCGAGTCACCGACGACGTCGGTAGCCGAGGACGGCGAGCTGTTGAGGGCCGTCAAGGACGCGGTCGGTGACCGCGCGCACGTGGTCGCCGGTGTCGGGACGAACTCCACGGCCCACTCCGTCGAGCTGGCCCGGCAGGCCGAGAAGCTCGGTGCCGACGGGCTGCTGCTGGTGACGCCCTACTACAACAAGCCCGGCCAGGCGGGGCTTCTCCACCACTTCCGCCAGGTCGTCGAGGCGACCGACGTCCCCGTCATGCTCTACGACGTGCCAGCCCGCACCGGCACGACCATCGCTCCCGAGACCTACGCCCTGGCCGCGGAGTGGGACTCCGTCGTCGCCGTGAAGGACGCGGTGGGCGACTTCGCCCGCGGCGTGCGGATCATGGGCGAGACCGGCCTGGCGTTCTACTCCGGCGACGACGCCGCCAACCTCGGGTGGCTGGCGCACGGCGGGTGTGGCTTCGTCTCGGTCGCCGGCCACGCGTGCGGCGACCAGCTGCGCACGATGGCCGACCAGTTCTTCGCGGGCGACCCGGCGGGCGCCCTCGCGACGTACCAGCAGATGCTGCCCGCCATCGACGCGATCATGGGTGTCGCCAACTACGGCGCCACCACCGCCAAGGCCGCCCTCCAGCTGCTCGGCGTGCTCGACAACCGCAACGTCCGTGGGCCGCTCGTGCCCCTGGACGACGCGGAGGTCGCGGCACTGCGCGCAGGCCTGGTCGCCGCCGGCCTCCTCTGAACCGATCCGGAGTCACCACGTGAGTCATCCCCATCCCGAGCTGTCCGCGCCTGCCGATCTGGTCGAGGGCGGCCTCCGGGTCATCCCGCTCGGCGGTCTCGGCGAGGTCGGCCGGAACATGACGGTCTTCGAGTACGACGGCCGGCTGCTGATCGTCGACTGCGGGGTGCTGTTCCCCGAGGACCACCACCCCGGGGTCGACCTGATCCTCCCGGACTTCGAGCCGATCCGGGACCGGCTCGACAAGGTCGAGGCGCTGGTGCTCACCCACGGTCACGAGGACCACATCGGCGCGACGCCGTACCTGCTCCGCGAGCGCGGGGACATCCCGCTGGTCGGCTCCGAGCTCACCCTCGCGCTGCTCGACTCCAAGCTCCGCGAGCACCGACTGCTCGAGACCGTGCACCACAAGGTGTCGGAGGGGGACCGGCTGACGCTGGGTCCCTTCGAGCTCGAGTTCGTCGCGGTGAACCACTCGATCCCCGACGCGCTCGCCGTCGCCATCCGCACCGGTGCCGGGCTGGTCCTGCACACCGGCGACTTCAAGATGGACCAGCTCCCGCTGGACAACCGGATCACCGACCTGCGGGCGTTCGCGCGGCTGGGTGAGGAGGGCGTCGACCTCTTCCTGACCGACTCCACCAACGCCGAGGTCCCCGGCTTCACCACGCCCGAGGTCGACATCACCCCGGTGCTGGACCGGGTCTTCGCCAAGAGCAGCCAGCGGATCATCGTGGCCTGCTTCGCCTCCCACGTGCACCGCGTGCAGCAGATCCTGGACACCGCCGCGGCGCACGGGCGCAAGGTGGGCTACGTCGGCCGGTCGATGGTGCGCAACATGGGGATCGCCCAGGACCTGGGCTACCTGCACGTGCCCGAGGGCGTGATGGTGGACGCCAAGGACCTCGCGGACCTGGCGCCGGAGAAGCAGGTGCTCATCTCGACCGGCTCCCAGGGTGAGCCGCTCTCGGCGCTGTCGCGGATCGCGCAGCGCAACCACCACTTCGTGCACATCGAGGAGGGCGACACCGTCATCCTCGCCTCCTCGCTGATCCCCGGGAACGAGAACGCCGTCTACCGGGTGATCAACGGGCTGGCCCGTTGGGGCGCCCACGTCGTGCACAAGGGGAACGCGCTCGTGCACGTCTCCGGGCACGCCAGCGCCGGCGAGCTCCTCTACTGCTACAACATCGTCCGGCCGCGCAACGTGCTGCCCGTGCACGGGGAGATCCGGCACATGCGGGCCAACGCCGAGCTGGCCAAGGCCACCGGCATCCCGGCGGACCGGGTGGTCGTCGCCGAGGACGGCGTGGTGGTCGACCTCGTCGACGGGAAGGCCCGGATCGCCGGCAAGGTCGACGTCGGCTACGTCTTCGTCGACGGGTCCTCGGTCGGCGACATCACCGAGTCGTCGCTCAAGGACCGCCGGATCCTCGGCGAGGAGGGCTTCGTCTCGGTCGTGGTCGTCGTCGACTCCCAGACCGGCAAGGTGGTCAGCGGCCCGGAGATCCACGCCCGCGGCTTCGCCGAGGACGAGTCGCTCTTCGACGAGATCAAGCAGCCGATCATCGACGCGCTCGACGCGGCGGTCCGCGAAGGCGTCGACGACACCTACCAGCTCCAGCAGACCGTGCGCCGCGTCGTCGGTCGCTGGGTCAACAAGGCCCACCGCCGCCGGCCGATGATCATCCCGGTCGTCATCGAGGCCTGAGCGCGCGCCTTCGCTGGTCGAGCGCCGTCGTTCGGTGGTCGAGCAGGTTGCGAAGCAACCGTGTCGAGACCTGGACGCGCCGGCGGTGAGGTGGCGGCGTAGGTCGCGGAGTGTGCGTGGTGGTCTCGACACGCTCGCTTCGCTCGCTGCTCGACCAACGAGGGTGTCGCTCGCTGCTCGACCGACGAGGGGCTCGGGCGGGAGTCGCGGAGCCGACACGCCTCGATGTGACCGGTGTTGCTGGTGTGACTCCCTTAGGGTCGAACCATGGCGACCCGTACGTCTTCCCCGCCGGGGTCGCGGAGCAAGAGCACGCCCTCTCGAGGATCCGCCCGCGGGACCTCGAAGGCAGGTTCGAGCACCCGATCCCGGAGTACCAGCCGCAAGCCGGCGACCCGTCGACCCGCCAAGGGCCGCCGGCCGGCTCCGCGCGCGGTGCGGAACGGTCCGGGTCCGGTCTTCCGCTTCTTCTCCCTGCTCGGCCGCGGGGCCGCCGCGATCTGGCTCGGGATCGCCCACGCCGTCGGCGCCACCGCCCGGAGCATCGGCCGCACGGCCCGCGACCTGGACCCCGAGCACCGGCGTGACGGGGTCGGCCTCCTGCTGATCGGCCTGGCCGTCATCGCGGCCGCGGCCGTCTGGTGGCAGCTGCCCGGCGGACCGATGGAGACGATGCGCACGATCGTCGCCGGCTCGGTCGGCAAGGTCGGCTGGCTGGTGCCGCTGATGCTGCTGTTCATCGGGCTCCGCAACATGCGGGACCCCGAGCGCAACGGCCCGGCGGGACGCCAGCTCATCGGCTGGGCGGCGCTGGCCTTCGGCGTGCTCGGCATCGTGCACATCGCCGCCGGCAACCCGCAGCCCGCCCTCGGCGACGCCACCCCGCTCCAGCAGGGCGGGGGAGCGGTCGGGTACGTCGTCTCCAGCCTGCTGCTCGACCTGCTGCGCACGCCGTACGTCGTGGTGCCGCTGCTCGCGCTGCTCGCGTTCTTCGGAGTGCTGGTCATCACCGCCACCCCGGTCTACCAGGTGCCGGCCCGGCTCGGCGCCCTGCGCGACCGGGCCCTCGGGCGCGGCCGCACCGACGACGCCGCCGAGGACGACGGCGAGCCCACCCAGCCGATCCGCACCCGGCGTCGGGGCGCCGTCGACCAGGAGGTCGACCCCGACCTGGGCGACCCGGCCTACGACACCCCGGTGCTGGAGGAGCGTGAGGTCCGGCGCCGCAAGGCGAAGGACGACGTCCCCGAGGCCGAGAAGGAGGAGCTCGAGCCGCCTCCGCACACCCCGCTCCCGCAGCGCGTCGAACAGCTGGCGCTGTCCGGCGACATCACCTACACGCTCCCCGGCAACGAGGTCCTCAAGCCGGGGTCGGTCCACAAGGCGCGGTCGCAGGCCAGCGACGCGGTGGTCGGCCGGCTCACCCAGGTGCTCGAGGAGTTCGACATCGACGCCCAGGTCACGGGCTACACCCGGGGCCCGACGGTCACCCGCTACGAGGTCGAGCTCGGGCCCGCCGTCAAGGTCGAGAAGGTCACCGCGCTCTCCAAGAACATCGCGTACGCCGTCGCCTCGGCCGACGTGCGGATCCTCTCGCCCATCCCGGGCAAGTCGGCGATCGGCATCGAGATCCCCAACCTGGACAAGGAGATCGTCTCCCTCGGCGACGTGCTCCGGTCCGGCTCCGCCCGGTCCGACCACCACCCGATGGTCTGCGGGCTCGGCAAGGACGTGGAGGGGGGCTTCGTGGTCGCCAACCTCGCGAAGATGCCGCACCTGCTCGTCGCCGGTGCCACCGGCTCGGGCAAGTCGTCCTTCATCAACTCGATGATCACCTCGATCCTGATGCGGTCCACGCCCGACGAGGTGCGGATGATCATGGTCGACCCGAAGCGGGTCGAGCTCAACGCCTACGAGGGCATCCCGCACCTGATCACGCCGATCATCACCAACCCCAAGAAGGCCGCCGAGGCGCTGGCCTGGGTCGTGCGCGAGATGGACCTGCGCTACGACGACCTGGCCAACTTCGGCTTCCGCCACATCGACGACTTCAACAAGGCGGTGCGGGCCGGGAAGGTGGTCGTGCCCCCGGGCAGCGAGCGCGAGCTCGTGCCGTACCCCTACCTGCTGGTGGTCGTCGACGAGCTCGCCGACCTGATGATGGTCTCCCCGCGCGACGTCGAGGACTCCGTGGTCCGGATCACCCAGCTGGCCCGGGCGGCCGGCATCCACCTCGTGCTCGCCACCCAGCGTCCGTCGGTCGACGTGGTGACCGGGCTGATCAAGGCCAACGTGCCGTCGCGGCTGGCCTTCGCCACCTCGTCGCTGGCCGACAGCCGGGTCATCCTCGACCAGCCGGGCGCCGAGAAGCTGGTCGGCCAGGGTGACGGCCTGTTCCTGCCGATGGGCGCCTCGAAGCCGGTGCGGGTCCAGGGCTCCTGGGTCACCGAGGCCGAGGTCCACCAGGTCGTCGCCCACTGCAAGGCGCAGCTCGAGCCGACGTACCGCGACGACGTCACCGCGCCGGCCGCGGCCAAGCGCGAGCTCGACGACGACATCGGCGACGACATGGACCTCGTGGTGCAGGCCATCGAGCTGGTCGTGTCGACGCAGTTCGGGTCGACCTCGATGCTCCAGCGCAAGCTCCGCGTCGGGTTCGCCAAGGCGGGCCGGCTCATGGACATCCTCGAGAGCAGGGGGATCGTCGGCCCGAGCGAGGGGTCCAAGGCACGCGACGTGCTCGTGAAGCCCGACGAGATCGACCAGGTCATCGCCACGCTGCAGGGGGAGAGCTGACATGGGTGCCGCACAGGTGCACGACATCGAGACCGACGAGACCTACGTCGGCGGACCGAGCCGCGCGCTCGTGCTGGCCCCGGACTCCGTCGTGGTGCGCCGCAACGGCCGGCTGCTCGCGGCGGTCGCCGTCGTCGCCGGCGTGGTCGGGGTCGCCTACCTGTCCCGGGCGACGAGCACGGGCGCGGTGGTCGACTGGGCCCTCACCCTCCTGATGGGCGGCATCGCCGTCGGCTACCTGGTCGGCCTGGTCGACGCCCGGACGCCGCTGCTGGTGGCCGACCCGCAGGGGGTGCGGATCCGGTTGGGGCGCACGTGGCGCGGCCTCACCTGGAGCTCCCTGGAGCGCGTCGAGCACGCCCCCGCGGGCCGGGTGCGGGACGGACGGCTGCTGCTGGTCTCCCGCAACCCGCAACGCACCCTCGACGGACTGTCCGGTGCCGCGCTGCGTCAGGCCCGCTGGTCCGAGCGCCTGTACGGCGAACCGCTGGCCGTGCCCCTCGGCCTGTCCACGCGGACCAGCCACCCGGACGACGAGCTCACCGCGGCGCTGCAGGACCTGGCGGCCGGCTCGACCCTGGTGGTCGAGCCGCTCCCGGTCCTCGAGACCGACGCGGCGCCCGAGACCGACGAGCCCGAGACCGACGAGGTCCCCGTCCGGCGTCGGTTCTGGCGCGACCCGCGCCCGGTGATCGCCGAGACCATCGACCGGGTGGCCGCCAGCGGCACGCCCGCACCGCTGCGCGAGGCGACCCCCGGCCGGCGCGCCGAGGTGACCGTCCCGCTCGCCGCCGAGGCCCCGGTGGCCGACGACACCCAGCCGATCCGGCTCGAGGCCGGCGAGCTGCGCCGCCCCGGAAGCGTCTCGCTGGTCGAGGACACCCAGGCCTGGGGCGACCGGGACTGGGACGACCACGTGCACCCCATCGCCCGCGGCGGCGCCAGCGTCGAGCCGCTCGTCATCGACGACTTCGCGGCCGAGCCCGCGCCGGACCCCGTGGTCGGCCCCGAGCTGGCCGCGGCCCGCACCCGGCTGGGCCTGACCGTGGACGAGCTCGCCGAGCGCACCCGGATCCGCCCGCACGTCATCGAGGCCATCGAGGTCGACGACTTCGAGGCCTGCGGAGGGGACTTCTACGCCCGTGGGCACCTGCGCACGCTGGCCCGGGTGCTCGGCGTCGACGTCGCCCCGCTGCTGGCGGACTTCGAGGAGCGCTACTCGCAGGCCCCCATCGACCCGCGCAAGGTGTTCGAGGCCGAGCTGGCCTCGGGCGGCTCGATCCGCGGCACCCGCGGCGGCCCCAACTGGTCGGTGCTCGTGGCGGCCGTGATGGCGCTCGTGCTGGCCTGGTCGGTCGCTCGGCTCATCATGGACGCACCCGTGGAGCTGCCGCTCGGTCCCGGCCCTCAACGGCTCGGCCGGGCCCGGCAACGGCGCCCGGCAGGCCGGACCCACCGTGCCCGTGCTGCTCCGGGCCGCCGGTGGCGGCGCCCACGTGGTGGTCCGCGACGGCTCGGGCAAGGTCGTCTTCACCGGCGACATCGCCTACGGGCAGACCAAGGCCCTCGAGGTCTCGCCGCCGGTGCGCGTCGAGTCGTCGGACGGGTCCGTCGAGGTGGTCGTGGACGGCAGCGAGAAGGGGTCGATCGGCGACACCGGGGACGCGGCGAGCGGCACCTACGTCGTCCGCTGAGCCGGCTCGGAAACTGTCGAATCCGGTCCCCGAGGCCGGAGACGGCATACTCGACACGATCATGACGACACTGGACGCCCGCCCGACCGACGACCTGACCTCGGTCGCGTTGGTGACCCTGGGCTGCGCCCGCAACGACGTCGACTCCGAGGAGCTCGCCGCCCGGCTCGAGGCCGGCGGCTTCCGCCTGGTCGACGAGCCCGCCGACGCGGACACGGTCGTGGTCAACACCTGCGGGTTCGTCGAGGCGGCCAAGAAGGACAGCATCGACACCCTGCTCCAGGCCAGCGACCTCAAGACCGAGGGCAGTGCGCAGGCCGTCGTCGCCGTGGGCTGCCTCGCCGAGCGGTACGGCAAGGACCTCGCCGCCTCGTTGCCGGAGGCCGACGCGGTGCTCGGCTTCGACGACTACCCCGACATCGCCGGGCGGCTGCGGTCGATCCTGGCCGGGGAGGTGCAGCACCCGCACACCCCGCAGGACCGCCGGCGGCTGCTCCCGATCTCCCCGGCCGAGCGCCCGCCCGCCGCGGTGGTGCCGCGGCGCCGAGCCGACCGGGGACCGATGGCACCGCTCAAGCTCGCCAGCGGCTGCGACCGCCGGTGCACCTTCTGCGCGATCCCGACGTTCCGCGGCTCGTTCGTGAGCCGGCGGCCGTCCGACGTGCTCGCCGACGCCGTGTGGCTGGCGGGCGAGGGCGCCCGGGAGCTGTTCCTGGTCAGCGAGAACTCCACGTCCTACGGCAAGGACCTCGGTGACCTCCGGCTGCTCGAGACCATGCTTCCGGAGCTGGTCGCGGTCGACGGCGTCGAGCGGGTCCGGGTGTCCTACCTGCAGCCCGCCGAGACCCGTCCGGGGCTGCTCGAGGCGATCGCCACGACGCCGGGCGTCGCGGCGTACTTCGACCTCTCCTTCCAGCACGCCAGCGGCGACGTGCTCCGCCGGATGCGTCGCTTCGGTGACGCGGAGGCGTTCCTGGACCTCGTCGGGCGGGTCCGGGACCTGGCGCCCGAGGCCGGCATCCGGTCCAACGTCATCGTCGGGTTCCCCGGCGAGACCGAGGCCGACCTGGCGATCCTGTGCGACTTCCTGGTCGCCGCCCGGCTCGACGTCACCGGCGTGTTCGGCTACTCCGACGAGGACGGCACCGAGGCCGAGTCCTTCGTCGACAAGCTGGCCGAGGACGAGATCCGCGCGCGCGTCGACCACGTCAGCCGGCTCGTCGAGGAGCTGACCGCCGGGCGCGCCGCCGACCGGGTCGGCGAGCGCGCCGAGGTGCTCGTGGAGTCGGTCGGCCGACGGCACCGCCGAGGGCCGCACGGCGGCCCAGGGTCCCGAGGTGGACGGCGTCACCTCGCTGCCCGCGGACGGGCTCGCCGTGGGCGACCTGGTGCCGGTGGAGGTCGTCGGCAGCGACGGCGTCGACCTGCTCGCCCGAGCCACGGGGGCGGCCCGATGACCGAGCCGCAGCCCGCCGCGCCCGCAGAGGTCAGCAACCTCAACCTGCCCAACATCCTGACCACGCTGCGGATCGTGATGGTGCCCTTCTTCGGCTGGGCGCTGCTCGCCGACGGCGGCGACTCGGTGCTGTGGCGGTGCGTGGCCTTCGCGCTGTTCGTCACCGCGATGATCACCGACAAGATCGACGGGGACATCGCGCGGGCGCGCAACCTCGTGACCAACTTCGGCAAGATCGCCGACCCCATCGCCGACAAGGCGATCACCGGGATGGCCTTCATCGGGCTCTCGATCGTCGGCGACATCTGGTGGTGGGTCACGATCATCGTGCTGCTCCGCGAGTGGAGCGTCACCCTGCTGCGCCTGTCGATCCTCAAGCACGTCGTGATCGCGGCCTCCAACCTCGGCAAGATCAAGACCACGCTCCAGGCGGTCGCCCTCGCGGGTCTGACGCTGCCCCTGCCGCACGGCCCGGACGCGCACGACGGGGCGTTCAACCAGTTCGGCTGGCCCGCTGAGGCGCTCTTCTACCTCAGCCAGGTGCTGCTCGCCGCGGCCGTGGTGATGACCATGTGGTCGGGCTACGAGTTCTACCGGGACGTGTGGCGCCAGCGCGCGACCCTGACCTCCCGCCGTGCCGAGTGACCGCCGCGCCGCCGACGCGCTCCGGCGGCTCGAGGCGGCCGGGCTGAGCCTGGCCACGGCCGAGTCGCTGACCGGAGGCCGGCTCGCCTCGGTCGTCACCGCCGTGCCCGGCGCCTCCCGGGCCTATGTCGGGGGAGTGGTGGCCTACGCCCCGTCGGTGAAGCGGGACGTGCTCGGCGTCCCCGCGGGGCTCATCGAGGAGCACGGTGTGGTCTCGGCGGCCTGTGCCCGGGCGATGGCCGTCGGGGCGCGCACGGTGACGGGGGCGTCGTACGCCGTCAGCACGACCGGGGTCGCCGGGCCGGACCCCTCGGAGGGCCACCCGGTGGGGACGGTCTTCGTCGCCGTCGACGGGCCCGGCGGCACGACCGTCGCTCCCGCTCCTCCTGGCGGGCGACCGGGCCGCGGTCCAGCAGCAGTCGTGCGACGCCGCTCTTGACGCGCTGTCCGACCGGCTTGCGGCGGATCTGCCGGAGGAAGAAACCGCGAGGAGGTAGCGTTGGGTCACCATCAGGGTTCGTCGACCGGAGAGGAGCGTCCCGCCATGGTGCTGTTCCGCCGAGTTCTCGGTGACGTTCTCCGCCGCGAGCGGATGCTCCAGGGCTTGACCCTGCGCGAGGTGTCCGCGACCGCCCGGGTCAGCCTGGGCTACATCTCCGAGATCGAGCGCGGTCAGAAGGAAGCCTCCTCCGAGCTCCTCTCCTCGCTCTGCGGCGCCCTCGACACGCCGCTCTCCGACGTGCTCCGCGAGGTCAGCGACGCGGTCGCCGTCGAGGAGGCGCGGCAGGCGATCGGCACCACGCCGCTTGCCCGTCGGCCGGCGCAGCGCCGGCGACGTCGTCGCCTCCGCCGCCTGATCCGGACCTCTGCAGACGAACGGCCGGATGGACCCGCCGGTGCGCAAGCACATCCCTTGCCCAAACATCTGCCGATTCGTTATCAAGTCCTCTGGACATCGAGAGCCGGCGCAGGGTTAGGGTGGCCGCGGCTTCCTCAGCCGCCCTCACTTTGTGGTCCGAAAGGTTCTCCCTGTGCTCCTGCGCCCTGCACGGTCATCGCGTCCTCGATCTCGCTCCACGAAGCTGATCGCCACCACCGTGCTCGGCGTGGTCGCCGGCGCGCTCGCGGTGACTGCTCCGCAGGCCTCCGCGAACCCGGGCGGCACCGCCCTGGTCATCAGCGAGGTGTACGGCGGCGGCGGCAACGCCGGAGCGACGTACACCCACGACTACGTCGAGCTGTACAACCCCACGGCGGCGCCGATCTCGCTGGCGACGATGTCGATCCAGTACCGGTCCGCCGCCAGCACCGTGGCACCGGCTGCGGGCGGCGTGACCTCCCTGGCCACCGCGGGCTCGGTCCCGGCGGGTGACTACTTCGTCGTCCAGCTCGCGTCGCAGGCAGCCGTCGGCGTCGCGGTGCCCAACGTGGACTTC
Organism: uncultured Actinomycetota bacterium; assembly: GCA_963713255.1. GTDB lineage: Bacteria > Actinomycetota > Actinomycetes > Propionibacteriales > Nocardioidaceae > Nocardioides. Next base: position 208,482 of record CAVQLC010000008.1, on the reverse strand, counting down.
GTGGGCAACTCGAGCACCAACCTGAGCGGCAGCAACGGGCAGGTCTACCTCGCCAACAGCACGACCGCGATCGATCCCGATGGCGCGGGCGACACCACCATCACGGACCCTGCCGTCATCGACTTCGTCGGCTACGGGACCGCGGCCATCAAGGAGGGCGCGACCGCGGCCCCCTCGCCGGCCGGCAACGCCGCCTCGATCACCCGCGACGAAGACGACACCGACACCGACGTCAACGGCGCCGACTTCGCCTCCTCGGACCCGACCCCGGGTGCGGGCTTCGCGCCGCCGCCGCCGCCTGAGGAGTTCACCGGCACCATCGCCGAGATCCAGGGCACCGACGCCGACGTGTCGCCGCACGTGGGCGACATCGCCACCACGACCGGTGTGGTCACCGCCAAGTTCCCCCTCGTCGACCCCAAGGGCTTCAACGGCTTCTACCTCCAGACCGGCGGCACCGGCGGTGCCACCGACGCCACGCCCGGCGCCTCGGACGCGGTCTTCGTCTTCACGCCCTCCTACGACGAGACGACCCTCGCCCTCGGCTCGACGGTCACCGTCACCGGCGCGGTCTCGGAGTTCTTCGGCCTGACCGAGATCACGGCGACCAGCGTCGCCACGGCCGCGTCGGCCCAGCCGGCCGTCACGGCCTGGTCCGCTGCCTACCCGACCACCGCCGCGGCCCGCGAGGCGCACGAGGGTGAGCTGATGGCGCCGACCAACACCTTCACGGTCACCAACTCGTTCAACACCAACAACTTCGGTGAGGTCGGGCTGGCCACCGGCACCAAGCCGCTGCATCCAGCCCACCGACGTCGCGGACTTCGGCACCCCCGACGGCCGCCGCCGTGGCTGCGGACAACCTCGCGCGCGGCGTCGTCCTCGACGACGGCGCGGCGATCAACTTCCTCGAGGACGCCACCACCAAGGCGATCCCGCTCCCGTGGCTCACCAAGGCCACCCCCGTCCGCGTGGGGGCCAAGGCGACCTTCCCGCTGTCACCACGCTGCCACCACGGACGGTGTGATCCTCGACTTCCGCAACAGCAACTGGAAGTTCCAGCCGCAGCAGCAGGTGACCAACACCGGCGCCACGGTCGCGACCTTCGCCAACACCCGCAACGCCAACCTGGCGCCGCGCACCGTCGGCGGTGACATCAGCCTGGCCACGTTCAACGTGCTGAACTACTTCAACACCACCGGCGAGGAGTGGGTCTCCTCCGGTCGCGGCACGTGCACCTACTTCACCGACCGGGCGGGCACCCCGATCGCCAACAACGCCGTGCGCCCGACGGGCCGCGTGGCGCGGCGACGACGGTCAGCCTGACCGCCAACAGTCCAAGATCGTCACGGCCATCAACACGCTCGACGCCGACATCGTCTCCTTGGAGGAGATCGAGAACTCGGTCAAGCCTCGGTGAGCCGCCGTGACGACGCTCTGGCCGCCCTGGTGACCGCGCTCAACACCGCCGCCGGCAGCACCCGGTGGGCCTACGCGCCCTCCCCGAGCGCGGCGGACCTGCCCCCGGTCGCGGACCAGGACGTGATCCGCAACGCCTTCATCTACGACCCCGAGCACCGTGCAGCGGGTCGGCGCCTCGAAGGTGCTGCTGAACAGCGCCCCGTTCGCCAACGCCCGCGAGCCGCTGGCCCAGGCGTTCAAGGCGGTCGGTGACCCCGACAGCGCGGCCTTCGGTGTCATCACCAACCACTTCAAGTCCAAGAGCGCGAGCGGCGCTTCTGGCGACAACCTCGACACCGGGCAGGGCGGCTACAACGGCGACCGCACCCGGCAGGCGACGGCGCTGGCGGACTTCGCCGACCAGTTCAAGCTGGACCGCGGCATCCAGAAGATCTTCCTCGCGGGTGACTTCAACTCCTACACCCAGGAAGACCCGATGCAGGTCCTCTACGGCCGTGGGTACACCAAGCTGGAGTCCGACCAGACCGGCGAGACGAGCTACAGCTTCAGCGGTCTGTCCGGCTCGCTGGACCACGTGCTGGTCAACGCGGCCGCGCTTCCGGCCGTCAAGGGCGTCGACATCTGGGAGATCAACGCCCCGGAGTCGGTGGGCCTCCAGTACAGCCGGTTCAACTACAACGTGACGGAGCTGTTCGAGGGCAACAACCCCTTCGCCTCCTCCGACCACAACCCCGAGATCGTCGGCATCGACACCGGTCTGCGCCAGATCCAGATCCTGGGCATCAACGACTTCCACGGCCGGATCGCCAACAACACCGCCGGTGACGAGGCCGGGGCCGCCGTGCTGGCCGGAGCCGTGAAGCAGATGCGGGCGCAGAACCCCGACACGGTGTTCGCGGCGGCGGGTGACCTGATCGGCGCCTCGACGTTCGAGTCCTTCATCCAGCAGGACAAGCCGACGATCGACGCCCTCAACGAGGCCGGCCTCGAGGTCTCGGCGGTGGGCAACCACGAGTTCGACCAGGGCTACGACGACCTGGTCAACCGCGTGATGGCGCCGTACGACGCCGACCACCAACCCCTTCGGCGGCGCCAACTGGGAGTACCTCGGCGCCAACGTCAAGTTCAAGGCCGACGGCTCCGACGCTCTCGAGGCGACCTGGACCCAGACTTCGGTGACGTCACCGTCGGCTTCGTCGGCGCCGTGACCGAGCACCTCCCCGAGCTCGGTGAGCCCGGGCGGGATCGCCGACATCGAGGTCACCGACATCGTGCAGGCGACCAACGCGGCGGCCAACGAGCTCAAGGCGGACGGCGCCGACATCGTGGTGCTGCTCGTCCACGAGGGCGCGGCCACCACGGCGTACGACTCCGCGGTCGACCCGGCCTCGGACTTCGGCAAGATCGTCAACGGCGTCAACAACGAACATCGACGCGATCATCTCCGGGCACACGCACCTGGCGTACAACCACGCCGTCCCGGTGCCGGCCTGGGCCGCCGAGGGCCGTCCGGTCACCAAGCGTCCGGTCGTCTCGGCCGGTCAGTACGGCATGAACCTGAACCGGCTCCGGTTCCAGCTCGACGCCGACACCGACCAGCTGCTGCGCATCCGCCAGAACATCGTCGACCTGAAGGCGCGGCACCGACTCGCCGAACTTCCCGGCCGACCCGACGACGGCCGGCATCGTGGCCGCCGCCGTGGCCGCGGCCGACGTCCTCGGCGCGCAGCGGCTGGGCCAGATCGCCGGACCGTTCAACCGGGCGAAGCTCGGCCAACGGCACGACGGAGAACCGCGGTGGCGAGTCCACGCTCGGCAACCTGGTGGCCGAGGTGCAGCGGTGGGCGACCGAGTCGCCGACGACCGGCTCCGCGCAGATCGCCTTCATGAACCCCGGCGGTCTGCGGCAGGACATGGTCGGCACGGGCACGGCGCGTACCCGCGCGACGCTGACCTACAAGCAGGCGGCCGAGGTCCAGCCGTTCGCCAACACGCTGGTGAACATGGACCTGACCGGTGCCCAGATCAAGGCGGCCCTGGAGCAGCAGTGGCAGCCGGCCGGCGCGGCGCGTCCGTTCCTGCGCCTGGGTGCGTCGAAGGGCTTCACCTACACCTACGACCCGGCCAAGGCGGCGGGCTCGCGGATCACCGGGATGTGGCTCAACGGCACGCCGATCGACCCGGCGACGACGTACTCGGTGACGGTGAACTCGTTCCTGGCCACCGGCGGCGACAACTTCTTCGCCTTCGCCAGCGGCACCGGCAAGCAGGACACCGGCAAGACCGACCTGGAGGCGATGGTCGACTACATGGCCGAGTTCGCCGACCCGGCCAGACCGCCGCTGCCGGTCGACTACAGCCAGCGGGCCGTCGGCGTGGCCTTCCCGGCCGGCGCCCCGGCGTCGTACGCGCCGGGCGGCACGGTGACGTTCGCCTTGTCGTCGCTCGCGATGTCGACGGCCGCCGACACGCAAGGACGCCGACTGTCGCGGTGTCGCTCGGCGGCACGTCGCTCGGGCTCGTTCCCGGTCGACCAACACCATCGGGACCGACATCCTCGACGAGTACGGCAAGGCCGTCGGTCAACGTGACGATCCCGGCCGGCACGGCGGCTGGCGCGCAGACCCTGCTGGTCGACGGGCGCCGACGACGGGCACGGTGGTCCGGGTGCCGATCACGATCAGCGGCGGCACCACGCCGGGTCCGACGGCCACGACCATCACGGGCTCGGCGCCCACGGTCACCTACGGCACGGCGGCGAGCGTCACCGCGACGGTCGCGCCCGCGGCAGCCACGGGCACGGTCGTGCTGCTCAACGGGACCACGGTGATCGGTCAGGCCACCCTGTCGGGCGGCAAGGCCACGGTCGCGATCCCCGCGAAGCTCCTGCCGCCGGGCACCTACGCGCTGACCCTGCGCTACACCGGCAGCGCGGCCTACAGCGCCTCGTCGACCACGGTGGCGCACACGGTGGCGAAGGTGATCCCGGAGATGGAGGTCAAGGCGCCCAAGAAGATCGACAAGGGCGACCGGGCCAAGGTCAAGGTGCTCCTCTCCTCGACCACCGACGTGGAGATCACCGGCAAGGTCGAGCTGACGATCAAGGGCGGCAAGACCCTCAAGGGCACCGTCGAGGACGGCAAGGTCGTCTTCAAGCTGCCCAAGGCCAAGGAGACCGGGGAGCTGAAGCTGAAGGTCGTCTACAGCGGCAGCAACCTGGTCGCCAAGACCAAGGAGCGGCTGACGATCAAGGTCGTCTAGCGAGCACGCGCGTGACAGGGCCCGGGGCGACGCCTCCGGGCCCGTGTCAGGTCACGTACGGCGCGGCGGGCTGGCAGGACGGGCACCAGTAGGTCACCCGGTCGTAGGGCGCGGGGCCCTGCATCGTCATCCTGATCCTGGTCCCGCAGCGGAGACACGGTTGTCCTCCCCGGCCGTAGACCCAGAGCCGCTGCCCACGCCGATCTACGCCGGTCGTGGTGATCTGGGGACGCTCTCGGTTGGCGACCAGGAGGCGGCGCGCGAGCTTCACCACCTTGGCGAGGTCCGGCACCGCCGGCACGCGGGAGGAAGGGCGAGACGCCTGACAGGAACAGGGTCTCGGACCGGAAGATCGTGCCGATGCCTGCGAGGTTGCGTTGGTCGAGCAGGGCCTCGCCGAGGGTACGCCCGGGATCCGCGGCCAGCCGGCGAAGGACCTCCTCCTCGTCCCAGTCGGGCCCGAGCAGGTCGGGGCCGAGGTGCCCGACCGCGCGGTCCTCGCGCGCCGTGGGGAGCAGCTCGACCACGCCGAGGGCGAACCCCACGGCCTCCCACCGGTCCGTCGCGAGCACCACCCGGGCCTCGTGGGCCGGTCGGCGCCACCGGGTGCCCGGGGCGTGGACGTGCCACGCCCCCTCCATCTTGAGGTGCGTGTGCAGGCTGACCAGAGGTCCTTCGGCGGGTGAGAACCTGGTCAGCAGGTGCTTGCCGCGGCTGACGGTGCCGAGCACGCGGGCGCCGGTCAGGTCGCTGGTGGCGTGCTGGGGGACGCGGAAGTCGCTGCGCGTCAGGACGGCCATCGGTCAGGGTCGAGTCGAGACGCCGCGCGGCGCGCCAGACGGCGTCACCCTCGGGCACGGAACCGCAGGCCGCGAGGCGTGGTGACGAAGCCGGCCTCCTCGAGGGCGACCCGCAGCGGCGTCTGCCCGGCGCCGAGGAGCTGCTCGCCGTCGGCCTTCTCGACGACCAGTCGGCCCAGAGCCCCGCGGCGGGCGGCGTCGGCCAGGGACTGGGTCGCCGCGACGAGCGCGTCGCCGTCCTCGGACCAGCTGAGCAGGGTCCGGCCACCGCGCTCGACGTAGAGCACCAGGGCGCCGTCGACGAGCACCACCAGGGCGCCCGCCTTGCGGCCCGGGCGGTGCCCGGTCTCGCCGGTGGGCCACGGCAGGGCGGCGCCGAACGGGTTGGCCGGGTCGGTGGCGGCGAGGGCCACGGCCACGGGCTTGGCGTCGGTGGGCTGCTCGGCGAACGTGCGCAGCCGGTCGACGGCGCCGGCCGTCCCGAACTGGGCGGCGCCGAGGCCCTCGACGAAGTAGCCGCGCCGGCAGCGGCCGGAGTCCTCGAAGGCGGAGAGCACCTTGTAGACCGCGGCGAAACCGCCGGTCACGCGCTCGCCGACGACGGCCCCGCGGGTGACCACGCCGTGCCGGTCGAGCAGCCGCTCGGCGACGGCGTGCGCCCGCCGGGTGGGGTCGGTGTCGACCTCGGGCAGCACCGCCCAGCGGCCCGCGGTCTCGGGCGGTCCGCTGCGGACGGGCATCCGCCCCCGGCCGCCGAGGCGCGGGCGGGCCGGAGCGCGTGCCGTGCGGTGGGCGGCACCGCCGGCCCGCGTCAGGGCCCGGAGCGGGGTGAGGGTGTCGTTGCCGATCCGACCGGCCCACACCAGGTCCCAGAGCGCGCCGGCCAGGGCGGCGTCCCCCACCGGGGCGTCGGTCGCGCGCGCCACGGCGTCGGCCAGCTGACGGAAGAACCACGCCCCGCCGGGGGCCAGCGACGCCAGCACCGCGTCGTGGAGGGGCGACTGGTCGAGCGGCTCGGGGAGCGGCAGGGTGAGCGCCGCCTGGTCGGCCAGGTGCAGGGACACCCAGCCGTCGGAGCCGGGGAGCGCGGCGTGCCCGGCCCAGAGCACCTCGCCGCTGCTGGTCAGCTCGTCGAGGTAGGCCGGCTCGTAGTCGACGACCCGGCTGCCGAGGACCAGCGGCTCCAGGGCGGAGGCGGGTACGGCGCAGCCGGCGAGCTGGTCGACCACGGCCAGCACGCCGTCGAGGCCGCGGGTCCCTCGTCGGGCTCCGCCGCCCGACGGGGTCGCCACCTGCTGCCACGCGAGCAGGAACCGCCCCAGGGCCTGTGGCTCGACCGGCTCGACCTCCTTGCGGAGCCGGGCCAGCGACCGGCGCCGCAGCCGCCGGAGCACCTCGGCGTCGCACCACTCGCTGCCCGCACCGGACGGGCCGGAACTCGCCGTCGAGGACGCGTCCCTGCCCGGCCAGCCGCTGCAGCGTGTGCCGGACGACTGCGGTCCCGAGGCCGAGCCGGGCGGCGACCTCGTCGGTGGTGAACGGTCCGTGCGTGCGGGCGAAGCGCGACACGAGGTCGGCGAGCGGGTCCTCGACGGGGTCGGCGAACGCGTCGGGGGTGCCGGGCGGCACCGGGACGCCGAGCCCGTCGCGCAGGCGGCCGATGTCCTCGATGGCCGACCACCGCTCCTGGCCCGACATCCGCACCTCGACGACGCGGCGGCTCCCGGCGAGTGCCTCCAGCCAGCCCTCCACGTCGGCGCCGGGCACGCACCGGGCCCGCACCTCGTCGGTGCCGAGAGGTCCGAGGAGCCGCAGCAGGTCGGCCAGGCCTTCGGCGTCGCGGGCGTGCCGGTCGGGGGTCAACCGCTGGAGCTCGCTCTCGACCTCGGCGAGCACCTCGGGGTCGAGCAGCTCGCGCAGCTCGGCGCGGCCGAGCAGCTCGGCGAGCAGCCCCTGGTCGAGCGAGAGGGCGGCGGCCCGGCGCTCGGCGATGGGCGAGTCGCCCTCGTAGACGAACTGGGCGACGTACCCGAAGAGCAGGGTGCGGGCGTACGGCGACGGCTGCTGGGTGTCGACGTCGACCACCGAGATCTCGCGGCGGTCGACGCGGCGCATCAGGGCGACGAGGGCCGGCAGGTCGTAGACGTCCTGGAGGCACTCGCGGACCGCTTCCAGGACGATCGGGAAGGAGGGGTACTTCGCGGCGACCTCGAGCAGCTGGGCGGAGCGCTGGCGCTGCTGCCAGAGCGGGCTGCGGCGTCCCGGGTCGCGGCGCGGCAGGAGCAGGGCCCGGGCGGCGCACTCGCGGAAGCGGGCCGCGAAGAGCGCGGAGCCGCCGACCTCGTCGGTGACCATCGCCTCGATCTCGTCGGGCTCGAAGACGACGACCTCCCCGGTGGGCGGCTCGGCGTCGGTCTCGGGGATGCGCACCACGATGCCGTCGTCGGAGGCCACCGCCTGGGCGTCGATGCCGTAGCGCTCGCGCAGCCGGGCGTTGATGGCCAGCGCCCAGGGGGCGTGCACGGGCGTGCCGTAGGGGGAGTGCACCACGAGCCGCCAGTCGCCGAGCTCGTCGCGGAACCGCTCGACGAGGATGGTGGTGTCGCTGGGCACGACCTGGGTCGCCGCCACCTGCTCGCCCACGTAGCCCACCAGGTTGGCGGCCGCGTAGTCGTCCAGGCCGCGGTCGCCGGCCCGCGCCTGGGCGGCCGCCGGCGGCAGCGCCGCGAGCTCACGGGTGAAGGCGCCGATGGCCTCGCCGAGCTCGGCGGGCCGGCCGAGCGTGTCGCCCTTCCAGAACGGCAGCCGCCCGGGGACGCCCGGCGCGGGGGTGACCAGGACCCGGTCGTGGGTGATGTCCTCGATCCGCCAGCTGGTGGCGCCGAGCGCGAAGATGTCACCGACCCGCGACTCGTAGACCATCTCCTCGTCGAGCTCGCCGACCCTGCGCCCCCGGCTCGAGCCTGTCGAGCCCGCCCACCAGGAACACCCCGAAGAGGCCCCGGTCGGGGATCGTGCCGCCGCTGGTGACGGCCAGGCGCTGAGCGCCCGGGCGGCCGGTCAGCCGCCCGGTGACCCGGTCCCACACGACCCGCGGGCGCAGCTCGGCGAACTCGTCGCTGGGGTAGCGACCCGACAGCAGGTCGAGGGTGGCGTCGTAGGCACTGCGAGGGAGCGCGCTGAAGGCGGCGCTGCGCCGGACCAGGTCGTAGAGCTCGTCGACGTCCCAGGCGTCGACGGCCGTGGCGGCCACGACCTGCTGGGCCAGGACGTCGAGCGGGTTGGTCGGCACCCGGAGTGACTCGATCGCGCCGCTGCGCATCCGCTCGACCGCGACCGCCGTCTGGGCCAGGTCGCCGCGGTGCTTGGGGAACAGCACGCCACGGCTGGTCTCGCCCACCTGGTGCCCGGCCCGGCCGACCCGCTGCAGGGCGCTGGCGACGCTGGGCGGGGACTCGATCTGGACCACCAGGTCGACCGCCCCCATGTCGATCCCGAGCTCGAGGCTGCTGGTGGCGACCACGGCGGGCAGCCGTCCGCGCTTGAGGTCGTCCTCGATGAGGGCGCGCTGCTCCTTGGAGACCGAGCCGTGGTGGGCCTTGGCGATGATGGTCTCGGCGCCGTGCGACTGCCCCGACTGGGCCATCACCTGCGCCGGGGAGACGCCCCCGGCCTCGAGGGCGACGCCCGCGCGGGCCGTGGCGATCTCGTTGAGCCGCGCGGTCAGCCGCTCGGCCAGGCGCCGGGAGTTGGCGAACACGATGGTGGAGCGGTGCTGCTCGATGAGGTCGACCACGCGCTCCTCGACGTGCGGCCAGATGCTGGTGCTGCGGGTCGGGTCGCCGCCGTCCTCGTCGTACTCCTCCGGGGCCGTCATGTCCTCGACCGGGACGACCACGCGCAGGTCCCAGGTCTTCTCGCTCGGAGGGGCGACGATCTCCACGGGCGCCGCGCCACCGAGGAAGCGGGCCACCTCCTCGAGGGGCCGGACGGTGGCGGAGAGGCCGATGCGCTGGGCGGGCCGGTCGAGGAGCGCGTCGAGCCGCTCCAGGCTCACCGCGAGGTGCGCGCCGCGCTTGCCTCCGGCGACGGCGTGCACCTCGTCGACGATGACCGTCTCGACGCCGCGCAGCGACTCGCGCGCCTGGCTGGTGAGCATCAGGAACAACGACTCCGGCGTCGTGATCAGCACGTCGGGCGGGTGGGCCGTCAGCGCGCGCCGGTCGGAGGCGGGGGTGTCACCGGAGCGGACTCCGACGCGCACCTCCGGCAACGAGCCGCCGAGTCGCTCGGCGGTCTGCCGGATGCCGATGAGCGGCGCCCGGAGGTTGCGCTCGACGTCGACCGCCAGGGCCTTGAGCGGCGAGACGTAGAGCACCCGGCAGTGCTTCTGCTTGTCCTCGGGCCGGGGCTCGGTCAACAGCCGGTCGATCGACCAGAGGAACGCGCTCAGCGTCTTGCCGGACCCGGTGGGGGCCACGACGAGCGCGTGCCGGCCGGCGCCGATGGCGTCCCACGCCCCTTCCTGGGCCGGCGTGGGCGCCGCGAACGCCGCACCGAACCAGGTGCGGGTCGCCTCGCTGAACCGGTCGAGCGCGCTCACCCGCCCATCCTTGCTCATGGCACCGACAGCGAGGGTGGGCCTAGGTTCGACGGATGGAGCGGCCGGAGGCGTGGGTCGAGGCACTCTGTCGCACGGAGGGGCTGGACCCGGGCAGCCTGGTGCGCTACCCGGGCGGGTCGACGCCGGTCTACGCGGCCGGCGACCGGGTGCTGAAGCTGTACCCCCCGACCCACCTCGAGGAGCACGCCGCGGAGACCGCCGTCCTCACCGCGGTGCCGGACCGGCTGCCCGTGCTGGTGCCGCGCCTGCACGTCAGCGGCCGGTGGGACGCGTGGGGGTTCGTCGTGATGGACCGGCTGGACGGGGTGCGGCTGAAGGACGTGTGGCCGGCGGTGCGCGCCGAGGCCCGGCTCGGGCTGGCGGCCCGGATCGGGGAGCTGGCGGCCGCGCTGCACGCGGTCCCCCTCCCGACGCTGCGGGAGGACGGGCCCGCGTTCGTGGCCGCGCAGCGCGCGAGCGCGGTGGCCCGGCACCGGTCGTGGGGCCTGGGCGTGGAGTGGCTGACGGGGCTGTCCGCGTTCCTCGACGGCGTGGCGCTGCCCGCGGAGCCGCCGGTCCTCCTCCACTCCGACCTGCTGCCGGCGAACCTGCTGGTGCGGCCTGGCGAGGGCGATCGGTGGAGCATCTGCGGCGTGTTCGACTTCGAGCAGGCGCGGCGGGGGCAGCGGGAGTACGACTTCGTCGCGCCCGCGGTGTTCCTGGCGGAGGGTGACCCGACCAGGGTCCACACGATGCTGCGTGCGTACGGCTACGCGGCGAGCGAGCTCGACCACGCGTTCGGTCGCCGCCTCCTCGCCTGGCTGCTGCTGCACCGGCACGGCAACCTCGCCGCCTTCCTGCGGCACCTGCCGCGGCCGCGGGAGCGGACCTTCGAGGCGCTGGCCGAGCGCTGGTTCGGCTGACACCACCGGTGGTGGTCTCGAGGCTCGTCGCTCGCTCAACCAACGCCGGTCAGGGGATCAGCGCGTCCAGCTCGACCTCGCAGAGCCAGCGCGGGTCGAGCAGCCCCGCGACCACGATCATCGTGCTGGCCGGCCGCACGTCGCCGAAGACCTGGCCGTGCACGGCACCCACCGCGTCGGCGACGTCGGCGGACACGACGTACTGGCGGGTGCGGACGACGTCCTCGGGACGGCCGCCGAGCTCGGCCAGCGCGCCGAGGGCGATCTGCCAGCAGCGGCGCGCCTGCGCCGTGGGGTCGGGGTCGACCTCGCCGTCCGGCCACACCGGTGCGGTGCCCGAGACCGCGACGACCGCGTCGACGCGGACGGCGCGGGAGAAGCCGATGGCGGGCTCGTACGGCGACTCCGAGGTCGCGTGGGTGCGCGTCATGGGAACCACGGTAATGACGTCGAGGCTGTCGGCGGGTTCATCTAGGGTCGCGACGTGCCGCCTGACGCCGACTCGATGGTCTTCGCCCGTGGGCTCCGCAAGAGCTTCGGCGGCTTCGAGGCCGTCAAGGGGATCGACGTCGACGTGCGCCGGGGGGAGGCCTTCGGCTTCCTCGGCCCCAACGGCGCCGGCAAGTCGAGCACGATGCGGATGGTGGCGGCGGTCAGCCCGCCGACGGGCGGGGAGCTGCGGATCCTCGGGATGGACCCGACCACCGACGGTCCCGCCATCCGGGGCCGGATCGGGGTCTGCCCGCAGGAGGACACGCTCGACAACGAGCTGAACGTGCGCGACAACCTGTTCATCTACGGCCGCTACTTCGGCCTGCCCAAGGGCGAGGTCAACGCGCGGGTGGACGAGCTGCTGGAGTTCGTCCAGCTCACCGAGAAGGCGCGCGCCAAGGTCGAGGACCTGTCCGGCGGCATGAAGCGGCGACTCACGATCGCCCGCAGCCTGGTCAACCGGCCCGATCTCCTGCTGCTCGACGAGCCGACGACCGGTCTGGACCCGCAGGCCCGGCACGTGCTCTGGGACCAGCTCTTCCGCCTCAAGCACTCCGGGGTGACGCTGGTGATCACCACTCACTACATGGACGAGGCCGAGCAGCTCTGTGACCGGTTGGTGGTCATGGACAAGGGTGAGATCGTCGCCGAGGGCAGCCCGCTCGCGCTGATCGCCGCGCACTCCACCCGCGAGGTCGCGGAGCTCAGGTTCGGCGTCTCGCTCGAGCAGGGTCACGAGCGCGTGGCGGCCGAGCTCGCCGACCTCGGGGAGCGCATCGAGGCGCTGCCCGACCGGCTCCTGGTCTACAGCGACGACGGCGAGGAGGTCATCGCCAAGACCCACGAGCGGGGCCTGCACCCGGTCGCGGTGCTGGTCCGTCGCTCCACGCTGGAGGACGTCTTCCTCCGGCTCACCGGCCGGACGCTGGTGGACTGATGGCGACCGGTCTCGAGGGGACCCTGGCGCGCCCGGTGGGCCTGCCGCTGGGAGAGGGCGTCGGCCGACAGGTCGACTACTGGCTGACCGTCTACCGCCGCACGTGGAAGGGCACGGTCATCTCGTCGTTCGTGACCCCGATCTTCTACGTGGTCGCGATGGGCGTGCTGCTCGGGGGCTTCATCGAGGTCGACCCGCCGGAGCTCGAGGGCGCCACGTCCTACCTCGCGTTCGTGGTGCCGGGCCTCGTCGCCGCGCACGCGATGCAGACCGCCGTGGGCGAGACGACGTACCCCGTGATGGGCATGATCAAGTGGCACAAGTCCTACGAGGCGATGCTGGTCACGCCGTTGGCCATCCGCCACGTCGTCAGCGCCCACCTGCTCTTCGTGCTCTTCCGGCTGGTCACCACGTGCGGTGTCTTCATGCTCGCGCTCACGCCGTTCGGCGTGTTCGTCACGTGGTGGGGGGTGGTGCTGGCCTTCTTCGCCCAGGTGCTCGTCGGCATGACGTTCGCCTGCCTGATCTACGGCGTCAGCGCCCGGCTCACCAACGAGCAGGGGTTCGGGGTGCTGTACCGCCTCGGCATCTTCCCGCTGTTCCTGTTCTCCGGCGCGTTCTTCCCGATCTCCAACCTCGGGCCGGTCCTGGAGCTGGTCGCCCGGCTCACGCCGCTCTGGCACGGCGTCAACCTGTCCCGGATGTTCACCCTCGACACGGTCGACTGGCCGCTGGCCGCCCTCAACGTCACCTACCTGGTGGTGCTGGGGCTGGTCGGCTGGCGCTGGTCGGTCGCCGGGCTGACGAAGCGGCTCGTGAAGTGAGCGCCGCGACGACGCCGACGCGGCCGCTGACGCCGCTGGAGGCCACCGGGGTGCTGGTGCTGCGCAACTACCTCGTCTACCGCAGCGCGTGGAAGCTGTTCGTCACGGGCTTCCTCGAGCCGGTGTTCTACCTGCTCTCGATCGGCGTCGGGGTCGGCCAGCTGGTCGGCGCCTTCGAGTTCAACGGCCACGTGATCCCGTACGCCGAGTTCGTCGCGCCCGCCATGCTCGCGGCGTCGGCGTTCAACGGCGCCCTCATCGACGCGACGTACAACGTCTTCTTCAAGCTGAAGTACGACAAGCTCTACGACCAGATGTTGGCCACCCCGCTCTCGACTGCCGACATCGCGCGCGGCGAGATCGCCTGGAGCCTGCTGCGCGGGGCGACCTACTCCGCGGCGTTCCTCGTCGTGATGGCGCTGATGGGGCTCACCCACACCTGGTGGGCGGTCCTGGCGCTGCCGGCGGCGGTGCTGATCGCCTTCTCCTTCGCCGCGGTGTGCATGGCGCTGACCACCTGGATGAAGAGCTGGCAGGACTTCGACAAGATCACCCTCGCCCAGCTGCCGCTCTTCCTCTTCTCCGCGACCTTCTTCCCGATCACCGCGTTCGACGGGTGGGTGCGGTGGTTGGTGGAGTGCACGCCGCTCTACCGCGGCGTGCTGCTCTGCCGCGAGCTCACCACCGGCGTGATCACCTGGGGGTCGGCGGTCTCGGTCGTCTACCTCGTGGTGATGGGACTGATCGGGCTGGCCGTGGTGCGGCGTCGGCTGGACTCGCTCCTGCTGACGTGAGCGCCGCCGTCACTGGGCGGTGAAGACGGCGCGGTACGCCGCGTCGAGCGCGTCGGTGTCCAGACCGGTCGACCAGCGTGTCCGGCCCGTCGCCGGCCCGGTGCAGGCGCCCGGCGTCGCCGGTGAGCTCGACGGTCCAGGTGCCGGTCGTGGTCGTCGCCGGCCGCACGCTCGGTGAAGTAGCCCGCGGTCGCGAGGTCCCAGAACCGCGGCGTGGGTGTCGACGTGAACACCCCGAGGCTGCCGACCACCGGGGCGCGCATGCCCTTCCGGGGGCCCGAGCGGGGCCACCTCGTGCGGCACGATCGTGACCGGCACCGGGCCGGCGAGCACCTCGGCCAGGGCGTCGGGGTCGGCGGCGGCGTTCCACTCCCCGATGCCGTCCTGCTGGGACGCACCGTCGGCGATCCCGGTCATCGCGACGATCTCGCCGAGGCGCGCGTACGCCTCCGGCGCCCGACGCAAGCGTGGCGGCGAGCTCGGTCATCGGGCCGAGGGCGACGACCGTCAGGCCGGGGTGCGCGGTCGCCAGCCGGGCGATCAGCTGGGGCGGAGGAGCCGCCACGGCGTCGGCGGTGTGCTCGGTGTCCCGCGTGAGTCCGTTGTCGGTCATGGCGCCCATCGACCAGAGGGTCGGGAACGGGGTCCCGTGCCTCCCGCGGGCCGTGTGCCCGCACGACACCGGCACCGCGGGCACCCGGACGGCGGCCATCAGGTCCCCGACCAGGTCGACCCCCGCCGGGCAGGTGACCAGACCGGTGGTCGGCACCGTGATGGCGAGGACCCGGACGTCCGGGTGCCGCAGCAGGTAGGCCAGGGCGACGAGGTCGTCGGGAGCGAGGTCGCTGTCGACCACCACCGAGACGGCGTCCGCCGACTTCGCGCGCCGGCGCGGAGAGCCGGCCGGCGACCGCCCAGTCACCGTCGTTGTCGTAGGCGGCGGTGCAGCCTGAGGCGCTCGTGAGCATCACGGCCGCGATCGCGAGCGTGGCTCGCCGGCGGAGGCTCATCGCATCGCCACGTACTGAAGGGCGACGCCGGCGATCGCCAGCGCGGAACCGACGCCGAGCAGCATCGCTCGCAGCCGACGCGGGAGCGCGACGGCCAGGAAGAGGCAGGTCAGCCCCAGGAGCCAGACGTTGTGCCCGACGCCGAGCGGCACCGAGACGAGCAGCCGCGCCCAGTGGTCCTGGTACTCACCGGGTGCACTGAGCAGCCAGGTGGAGGGAAAGGACAACGGGTCGGCGTCCACGGGGCCGACGCGCAGCGAGACGGGCTGGATCTGCAGGATCGAGAACGGCGTGACCGCCCGGCTCTGGAACGCCCACGACACCATCACGAACGGGAACCAGCCGATGAAGAGCGCCAGCGTCGCGGTGGCCCGGTGCGCGAACCGGCGCCCCGCTGCCGCGCCCACTGCGACCGCGAGCATGGCGAGCACGACCGGCTGGATCAGCTCGGGCCAGGTGAAGTGCGCGTGCAGGGTGCGTCCGGGCTCGTCGCCCAGGTCGAAGCCCCCGTGCCACCGCGCGGCGACCCCGCCGACCACGGTCGCCACCGCGACCAGCAGCACCAGGACCGCTGCGCCGCCCAGGCGTCCGAGGGACCGGACCACCTCGCCGACCGGTGCGTCGGCGGCCAGGCCGGCGCGCTCCCGATGGAAGCTGCCGGCGACCACGAAGGACAGCGTGGCGAGCCACGGCCCGACGAGGACGGGCGCGACCATGTAGCGGGCGCCGGACCAGTCGTCGGGGGACTGCATCGTCGCCCAGGTGAAGAAGACGGTGAGGGCGAGGCCGATCCACACCAGCGGGGTGCGGAGGAGCCGGCGCGCCTCGGGCCTGGCGAGCGCGAGCACGAGCCGTCCGGCGGATGGCCGGGCCTCCGCCCGGACGTCGGGGGTGGCGGGGAGCAGCGCGGTCATCGGCGCCGTCCCGCCACGAGCACGACCATGGCCACGGCCAGCACCGGCCACGGGTCCGTCCGCCACAGCGTCGCGGCGTCTCCGACCGGCCCCGTCAGGCCGCCGACCATCTCGGCGAGGCACACCCAGACCAGTGGCACCGCCGCCGCGAGGGTCACGTCCCGCTCCACCGGGAGCCAGGTCGCCACCGCGACCCCGGTCCCGGTCAGGGCCAGCAACGGCGCGACCACCCGGTCGTCGCCGGGAAGGACCGTCGCGACCAGCAGCCCGACCGGCACGGCGACCAGCGCGACCAGACCCAGCCGCAGCAGCCGGCGGGCGAACCGCGACACCGGAACGGGGGCGAGCAGCCCGGCGGCAGCGTCGCGCCACGAGAGCACGAGGGCCGCGGACAGCGCGCCGGCGCCCATGCCCAGCACGGCGTCGGACGACTCGTCCCCCAGGCGGAACAGGCCGGCGACCGCGAGCAGGCCGACGGCGAGCGCGAGCACGGGCGTCCAGGCGATGGCGCGGGCAGTGGGACGGACCGCCTGGTGGAGCGTCGCGGCCCTCACGGCCGTCGCCCCGCGGCCACCAGCAGGTACCCGTCGTCGAGGGTCGCCGGCGCCAGCGACGCACCGGTGGGCGGCTGGCCGACGTGCCGGTAGTGGCCGGCGGCGGTCATCCAGCTCCGGGTGGCCGTGGCGTCCGGGGTCTCCGACTCCCAGACCCGGCCCTCGGCCACGGCCGTCAGCTCGGTCGGCGTGCCCGTGAACCAGACCCGGCCCTCGCGCATGACCGACCACCCGCTGGCACAGCGCCGCCACCTCGGTCGTGTTGTGGGTCGAGAGCAGCACGGTGCCCCGCCTCGCCGTGCCGGCCAGCAGGGAACGCAGCTCGAGCCGTTGCTCGGGATCCAGTCCCGTGGCCGGCTCGTCGAGCAGCAGCAGCTCGGGCTCGCCGAGCAGTGCGGCCGCCAGGGCGACCCGCTGACGCATGCCTCCCGACAGGGTCTTGATCTTCTTGTGCATCCGGTCGGCCATCCCCACGGCCTCCAGCACCCGGGTGCACTCGCGTCGTCGCCACGCCGCGGTCGGTGTGCTCCTTGAGCACCGCGACGTAGTCGACGAGCTCGAGGGCGGTGAAGGAGCCGTAGAGCTGGGGCGACTGCGGGAGGTAGCCGAGCCGGCGCCGGATCTCCACCCGCTCGTGGGCCACGGCCGGGTTTCGCCCCAGCAGCCGTAGCGAGCCCTCGTCGGGAGCCAGCACGGTGCCGAGCATGCGGAGCAGCGTGGTCTTGCCCGCCCCGTTGGGCCCGAGCAGGCCGACGACGCCGTGGCCGATCTGCAGATCGACGCCGGCCACGGCGGGGGTCCGGCCGAAGCGCTTGGCCAGGCCAGTGGTCTCGATGGTGGTCACGGTGTCGACGTGCGCCGTGCTGGTCATGCGGTCCTCCGATAGGCGATGCGCTCGCGACGCGAGACGGTCAGGGCCAGGGCCGCCAGGGCGACGACCAGGGCGGTGAGCTGGACGGTGGGGCTGGCGACGTGGACGGCGACGACGTCGGCCGCGGAACGGCGGACGGCGGACGGGATGCCGACGGCCAGGGCCCAGGCGCTGCCCAGTCCCGCTGCGGCGTACGCCGGATCGAGCCGGGTGGTGCCGGCCAGCAGGACCAGGGCGGACAACGCGAGTCCGGGCAGGATCCAGGCGAGCGCGACCGTGGTCGACAGCCCGGTCAGGAGCGCGGCCACGACGCCGAGAGGCAACGCGACGGCGCCGACCAGGAGAGCGCGCCGGGACACCAGCCGGAGCCCGGCCAGCGGAGTCGCCAGGGCCATCTCACCCACGGGGTCGCTGCCGACGCGGTAGGCGAGCACGACGGCCACGGTGGGCGCCAGGGGTGCGAGGGCGAGGAGCAGCGTCGGCATGCCGGAGCCGACCACCACCGCGGGCACGGCGGGCACCAGGACGAGCAGGCCCAGCGCCGCCGCCCAGGCCGCGACCAGCGGGCGGGTGGACAGGCCGAGGCGACCGAGCGGCGTGCGAGCCGGCGTGTCGACCACCTCGGTCAGCGTCGCCCAGCGGCGCTCGGAGTCACGCGAGGCCGTCGGTCCGGCCCCCCTCGCCAGGTCGGCGCGGCAGTCCGCGCAGCCGAGCAGGTGGGCCTCGACGGACGCCGCCTGCACCGGGTCGACGTCGTCGTCCCGGTAGGCGGTCAGGGTCTGCGGGGTCAGGTGCCAGGTGCTCACAGCAGTGCCTCCCGGAGCTCGTGCCGGGCACGGCTCATCCGGCTCTTGACGGTGCCGCTGGGGATTCCCAGCAGCGTGGCGGCCTCGCGGGTGCTGAGGCCGTCGAGGACGGTCGCCTGGACCACGGCGCGGAGCTCGGGCGACAGCCGACCGAGGGCGGTGCCCACGTCGCTGTGCTCGACCCGGGCGAGCACCTCCTCCTCCGAGGAGACGGCGGCGTCGCTCCGCAGGCGGACCAGCCGCTCGACCACGTTGCGCCGCGGCCGGAGCGTGTGCAGCAGGCAGCGGATCGCGATGCCCCAGAGCCAGGCCGCGACCTCGCCCTCCCCGCGCCAGGAGGACGGCTTGCGCCACACCGCGAGGAAGGTGTCCTGCAGGGCCTCGTCGATCACGGCCGGGTCGGCGCAACGGCGCGAGAGACGAAGAGACAACCACGGCTCGTGCCGTTGGAAGAGCTCGTGCAGTGCGCCGCGGTCGTTCTCCCGGATCGCACGCACGAGCTCGGCGTCGGTGCGGTCGTCCGCACGCATCCGCTCCGGGTCCTGGTGTTCCATCACGCACCTTTGTGACACCGAGACCGCGGAACGGTTCGGCTCCGCAGGAAGAACCTGCATTTTCCCGCTCGGGACGGGTCCCGTGAACCACCGACCCACCTCGGCGGCACTAGTAGGTGACCGGGGCCCGAAACCGTCGGGCGCCGCGTTCCGAGGAGGTCCCATGCTCAAGCTCACGACCGGCGCCCTGGTGGCCGTCGTCGCCGTCGCCGTCCCCGCCGGTGCGGTCGCCGCCCGGATGCACGTCGACCACGGGGAGGGGCCGACCGCCGTCCACGACGCCGGCGTCGCCGCCATCCAGACGCAGGTGCACTCCTGGTCGCGCGACGGCAGCACCACCGTCCGGCTGATGGTCAACGGCCTGGCCGCCGGGGCGACGTACGGCGCCCACGTGCACACCAAGCCCTGCGGCGCGCTGGCCACCGACTCCGGTGGGCACTACCAGCACTCCACCGACCCGGCGGTGCCCCTCGCCCAGCGCGAGGTGTGGCTCGACATCACGCCCGACGCGCAAGGCATGGCGGTCAGCAGCACCACGGTGCCCTGGGAGTTCGCCCCCGGCACGGCGGGCTCGGTCGTCATCCACGCGCTGCCGACCAACCCGACCACCGGGGTCGCGGGCGCCCGGCTGGCCTGCACGACGGTCACCTTCGGCGAGTAGGGCTCAGTCGAACATCAGCTGGAGCCAGGCCGTGTCGATCCAGGTGTCGAACTTGCGGCCCACCTCGCGCAGCACGCCGACCTGCGCGAAGCCGCAGGCCCGGTGCAGGGCGAGGCTGGCGTCGTTGGGCAACGCGATGAGCGCGACGGCGGTGTGCACGCCGTCGTCGCGCAGCCGAGGGAGCAGCGCGTCGTACAACAGCCGGCCCAGGCCCAGCCCGCGGGCGTCGGCGGCGAGGTAGACCGAGGTCTCCCGGGTCCGGGCGTAGGCCGGCCGGGGGCGGTACGACGCGGAGTACGCGTAGCCGCGCACCTCGCCGCCGGCATCGGCCACCAGCAGGTGGTCGCCCGGCTCGGTGCTCGCCAGCCGGCTCTCCCAGTAGGCGCGCGGCGGCGGGTCCAGGTCGAAGGTGGAGATCCCGGTGCGGACCTCGTGGGCGTAGACCGCGGCGACCGCGTCGAGGTCGGCGTCCTGCGCGGATCTGATCTGCATGCTGACAGGATGACGGCATGAGCATCGAGCCCGACACCAAGGACTGGACCTGGGTGCTGGACCGACCCTGTCCCGACTGCGGCTTCGACGCCGCCGGGCTGGACCGGGACCGCGTCCCCCAGGCGATCCGCGACAACGCGACACTGTGGGAGGTCGTCCTCGGCGACGACGACGCGGCGGTCCGCCCGTCGAGCGCGGTGTGGTCGCCGCTGGAGTACGCCTGCCACGTCCGCGACGTCAACGTGCTGTTCGCCGAGCGGGTCCGGCTGATGCTGGGCGAGGACGACCCGCAGTTCGCGAACTGGGACCAGGACACCGCCGCGGTCGAGCAGGACTACGGCCTCCAGGACCCGACGACCGTGGCCGGCGAGGTCACCGCGGCCGCCGAGGTCGTCGCCGCGACCTACGAGGAGGTCGCCGGCGACCAGTGGGAGCGGCGCGGCACCCGCAGCAACGGCGACGTCTTCACCGTCGACACGCTGGCGCGCTACCACCTGCACGACCTGGTGCACCACGCCCACGACGTCTCGCACATCACCAAGCGGGTGACGGTCGCCTCCTACGACGCGTACGCCGACGACTACGCGGCCGGGATGCAGGAGATGCCCGACGCCGTGCAGCGCAGCATCGACGCGTTCGCCGCGGCCCTGCCGGCCGGTGCGCGGGTGATCGAGATCGGCAGCGGCCCCGGACGCGACGCCCTCGCCCTCGAGGCCGCGGGGCTCTCCGTGCGCCGCACCGACATCACGCCGGCGTTCGTGAAGATGCTGCGCGCGGGCGGCTTCGAGGCCGACGTGGTCGACCCGCTGACCAGCGACCTCACCGACCCGACGCGACCCGAGAAGTACGACGGCGTCTGGACCTCGGCCTCGCTGCTGCACGTGCGGCGCGAGGACCTGCCGCAGGTGCTCACCCGCCTCGGCGACGCCACCCGTCCCGGCGGGTTGCTGCACCTCGCCGTCAAGGAGGGCGACGGTGCCCGCTTCTCGACCCACGGCCACGTGGGCGCCCCGCGGCACTTCACCTTCTGGCGCGAGGAGCCGCTGCGGGCGGTGCTCGAGGCGGCCGGCTGGCGGGTCGACGACGTCACCTACGACGAGGGTGTGCGCGGTGACCGGTGGCTGGCGGTGCGGGCCAGGCGGGCATGAGGCACACCGAGTTCTGGGAGCGGATGGACGCGGCGCTCGGACCGGCGTACTCCCGCGCGTGGGCCGAGCAGTTCGTGATCGGTGAGCTCGGCAGCCGGACCGCCCACGAGGCGCTGGCCGCCGGCGTGCCGCCCAAGCAGGTGTGGGCCGCGGTGTGGCGCGCCCTGGAGCTGCCGCCGGTGGACCGGTGACCACCACCGCGGACGTCGACGTCGCGGCCGTCCAGCGGCGGAGCGTGGGCACCCTCGTGGCCTCGCAGGCGTTGGGAGCGCTGGGGATCACGATCGGGATCGCCACCGCGTCCCTGCTGGCCACCGAGATCTCGGGCTCGGAGGAGCAGGCCGGGCTCGCCCAGACCTTCCAGGTCCTCGGCGCCGCCGTGTCGGCGTACCTCCTCGCCCGGCTGATGGCGCGCCGCGGCCGTCGGGTCGGACTGGCGCTCGGCTACCTGATCGGCGCCTCGGGGGCCCTCGTCGCGGTCCTCGCCGGGGTGGTGTCCTCCATGCCGCTGCTGCTCGTCGGGGCCGCGATGCTCGGCGCCACCACGGCCTCGAGCAGCGGCGCGCGGTACGCCGCCACCGACCTCGCCCCCGAGGAGACCCGGGCGCGCGCCCTCTCCACCGTCTTGTGGGCCACCACCCTGGGTGCCGTGGTCGGCCCCAACCTGACGGGCCTCTCCACGGCCGTCGCCGAGGTCCTCGGCATCCCCGAGCTGACCGGCCCGTTCGCCGTGGGCAGCGTGGGGATGCTCCTGGCGGCGCTGGTCATCGCCCTGCGGCTGCGCCCCGACCCGCTGTTCCTGTCCCGCGAGCTGGCCGGAGCGCCTCCGGTCGCCCACGTCTCGACCACCTCGTGGGGGCGGGTCCGGGCCGCGTTGCGCGAGCGCCCGGTGCTCGCCGCGGCCGTGGTCGGTCTCTCCGCCGCACACGCGGCGATGGTGGCCGTCATGGTGATGACCCCGCTGCACATGCAGCACGGTGGCGCCGAGCTGCGGGTCATCGGTTTCGTCATCAGCGTGCACGTGCTCGGGATGTTCGCGTTCTCGCCGCTGGTCGGCTGGCTCGCCGACAAGGTCGGTCGGCCGCCGGTCCTCGGGACGGGCGGGGTCATCCTGCTCGTGGCGCTGGTGCTGTGCCGGCTCTCCCCGGAGGGCAGCTCCTGGCAGATCTTCGCGGGGCTGTTCCTGCTCGGCCTGGGCTGGTCCTTCGCCACCGTGGCGGCGTCGACGCTGATCGCCGACCACGCTCCACTCGACGCCCGGACCGACGTCCAGGGCGCCGCCGACCTCGTCATGGGTCTCACCGCCGCCTCGGCGGGCGCCCTCGCCGGGGTCGTGGTCGGCGCCTTCGGCTACCCGACGCTCGCGCTCGTCGCGGTGGCGCTCGCCGTCCTGGTCATGGTGGCCGCCGTCCTCGCCGCGCAGAGCACCGCGAGCATGGTGGCGTCCCGGTGAGCGTCGAGCGCGCCCCTCGTGCCGAGATCGGGGTCATCGGCGGGTCGGGCTTCTACTCCTTCCTCGACGACGCCGAGGACGTCGTGCGTCGAGACGCCGTACGGCGCGCCCTCGGGGCCCGTCTCCCTCGGCGAGGTCGCGGGACGCCGGGTCGCCTTCCTGCCCCGGCACGGGCCGCACCACGAGCACCCGCCGCACGCGATCAACTACCGCGCCAACGCCTGGGCCCTCCGCGCCCTGGGGGTGCGTCAGGTGCTCGCCCCCTGCGCCGTCGGCGGGCTGCGACCCGACGTCGCGCCCGGTGACGTGGTCGTGCCCGACCAGCTCGTCGACCGCACCACGCGGCGGGTGTCGAGCTTCGTCGAGAGCGGTGCCGTGCACGTGCCCTTCGCCGACCCGTACTGCCCCCGGCTCACCGCGACCGTCGCCGGCGCGGACCCGGGCGTCGCGGTCGGCGGCACCATGGTCGTGGTCGAGGGTCCGCGCTTCTCCACCCGCGCGGAGTCGCTCCACTACGCCGCCCAGGGCTGGTCGCTGGTCAACATGACCGGGCACCCCGAGGCGGTGCTCGCCCGGGAGCTGCGGCAGTGCTACGCCGCGATCGCGCTGGTCACCGACATGGACGCCGGGGTGGAGACCGGCACCGGCGTGGGGCAGGAGGAGGTGTTCGCGTTGTTCGCGGCCAACCTGGACCGGCTGCGCGGCCTGCTGGCCGCGACGATCGCCGCCGCCCCCGACCCCGCGGGGTGCACCTGCGCGACCTGGGCGGACGACCTGACGCTCACCTACGACATGCCCTGAGTCACCCGGCCCGACCCGCCGCGACACGCCGTCGGGCGGTGCTGGGATCGAACACCTGTTCGGCCTAGATTGGGTCCACAGGCGGCGCCGAGACCGAGGCTCTCCACAGGCAGATCGAGCAGGGACGCAGGACTGTCCGTGGCTCCGTCTAGCGTCCCGCACACAGACGTTCGACCCACCGATGAGGGGAAGCAGAGATGGCCGCAGGGGACCGCGACAAGGCGCTGGACGCCGCACTCGCCAACATCGAGAAGCAGTTCGGCAAGGGCTCCGTCATGCGCCTCGGCGACGACACCCGCGCCCCGTTGGAGGTGATCCCGACCGGCTCCATCGCCCTCGACGTGGCGCTCGGCCTCGGCGGCCTGCCGCGCGGTCGGGTCGTGGAGATCTACGGTCCGGAGTCCTCCGGCAAGACGACGGTGGCCCTCCACTCGGTCGCCAACGCCCAGCGGGCGGGTGGCATCGTGGCGTTCATCGACGCCGAGCACGCGCTCGACCCCGACTACGCGGCGGCGCTGGGCGTCGACACCGACGCCCTGCTGGTCTCCCAGCCCGACTCGGGGGAGCAGGCGCTGGAGATCGCCGACATGCTGATCCGCTCGGGTGCGCTCGACCTGATCGTCATCGACTCGGTCGCCGCGCTGGTGCCCCGCGCCGAGATCGAGGGCGAGATGGGCGACTCCCACGTGGGTCTCCAGGCCCGGCTGATGAGCCAGGCGCTGCGCAAGATGACCGGTGCGCTCAACGGCGCCGGGACCACCGCCATCTTCATCAACCAGCTCCGCGAGAAGATCGGGGTGATGTTCGGCTCGCCCGAGACCACGACCGGTGGCCGGGCGCTGAAGTTCTACTCCTCGATCCGCCTCGACGTGCGCCGGATCGAGACGCTCAAGGACGGCACCGACAGCGTCGGCAACCGCACCCGGGTCAAGGTCGTGAAGAACAAGTGCGCCCCGCCGTTCAAGCAGGCGGAGTTCGACATCATGTACGGCAAGGGCATCAGCCGTGAGGGCGGGCTCATCGACGTGGGCGTCGAGGCCGGGCTCGTCCGCAAGGCCGGCGCCTGGTACACCTACGAGGGCGACCAGCTCGGCCAGGGCAAGGAGAACGCCCGCTCCTTCCTCAAGGACAACCCCGACCTGGCCAACGAGCTGGAGAAGAAGATCCTCGAGAAGCTCGGCGTCGGCCCGACCGTCGACCTGCCGGCCGACGACCTGTCGGACGAGCCCATCGGTGTCGATGACTTCTGAACTCGACAGGCTCGATCACCGATGCGATCTCGACAGGCTCGATCACCGATGCCCGAGGTGTGCCTCGACGTGACCGCCGGGGTGGACGCCTGGACCAGGCGCGGCACCCCGGCGGCACCGCCGCCCGACCCGGTCGCCGACGGGCCCGACGCCGACCCGGAGGCGGTGGCCCGCAAGATCCTGCTCGACCAGCTCACGGGCCGGGCCCGGTCGCGGCACGAGCTGGCCGACAAGCTGCGCGGCAAGGACGTGCCGGACGAGATCGCCACCCGGTTGCTGGACCGGTTCGAGGAGGTCGGGCTGGTCGACGACGCCGCGTTCGCCCGGGCCTGGGTGAGCGGCCGGCAGCAGGGCAAGGGGCTGGCGCCGCGGGCGCTGGCCCAGGAGCTGCGCCGCAAGGGCATCGACGACGAGACCGCCCGGACGGCGCTGGCCGAGGTCACCGAGGACGACCAGGACGCGGCGGCGCGCGCGCTGGTGCGCCGTCGGCTGCGCTCCGTGCGCGGCCTCGACCAGGTCACCGCGATCCGACGCCTCACCGGGATGCTGGCCCGGAAGGGCTACGGTCCGGGGCTCGCCTTCCGGGTGGTCAAGGACGAGCTCGGCGCCGACCTGGCCGAGGACGACGGAGCCGGCACGGTCTAGACCTCAGCGACCACGGATCCGGACGCTCTTGTCATCGGTTCTGCGGTGTTCCCATCCTGGGCTGCATGAGCTCGCGCCGCGGGACCTCGCGAAGGCCGGAGGGCTGCTCGAGCATGGACCGCCCCGAGGAGGGACCATGACCGACGAGCCCCGCGGCGCCGCCGGCCTCGACGACCCGGCCGACACCCAGATGATGGGCATCCTGCACTCCGCCCTGCGCCGGGACCTGGTGCGGCTCCGCACGGTGCTCGGCACCCCGCAGGCCGCCGAGCCGGCCCGGCGCACCGCGCTCGCCGAGCACGTCGTGTGGCTGATGGACGTGCTGCACCTCCACCACTCCAGCGAGGACGACGGGCTCTACCCGCTCGTCCTGCGTCGCAACCCCGACGCCGCGCACCTGGTGCAGCAGATGGACGACGACCACGCCTCGATCACTCCGGCGATGGACTCGCTCAACGAGGCCGCCCGGACGCACCTGGCCGACCCGGACAGCCCCGACGAGCCGCTGGTGGCCGCGATCGACGCCCTCCGCGCCGTGCTCCTGCCGCACCTCGAGCGCGAGGAGCGGGTGATGATGCCGGTCGTCTCCCGCAGCATCACCGAAGGGGAGTGGCGGGCGTGGGACGAGGAGTTCAACCTCAAGCCCAAGAGCCTGGGCACCCTGGCGCTGGAGGGGCACTGGGTGCTCGACGGTCTGGACGCCCGGAGCCGGGACCACGTGGAGCACCTCGTGCCGCCCGTGCCGCGGTTCGTGCTGGTCCGGTTGCTGGGCGGCGCCTACCGTCGCCGGAGGGCGGCGCTGTGGGACGGCACTCCGGCCGCCGACGTGCCGTCGCTGTCGATCGACGCCGAGAAGTCCTGGCTCTCGTGACTCGCGGGTGGCTGGTGGGTGAGGCCACCGGTGCGCGCTGGCGGCGGGAGACGCGGCCAACCCGGTGCAGACCCGACCCAGGAGCCTTAGCCTCAGCGGGTGACCGTGCACCTGACCGTCCTCGACCGTGGGCACGAGCTCGACGGCGTGGTCCACGAGGGCGAGTCGTGGGCGGCGGCCGCCCGGCGTACCTGCGCGAGCATGCACCGCGACCCGGTGCCGCTCGACCTGTCCGGGGAGGTCAAGCACTTCGTCATCGACCACGACACCACGGTCGCGGTGCGGGCGATGTCGCGCGGCGACCTGACCGACGTCGTCCGGTGGCGCCAGGCCGAGCACGTGCACCGCTGGTGGCGCAGCGACGGTGAGCCCACGGAGGCCGCGGTCACCGCGCAGTACGGCCCCGACATCGACGGGATGACGCCGACCCGGATGTGGGTCGCCGAGGTCAACGGCCGGTCGGTCGGGTTCCTCCAGGACTACCGGGTCGGCGACTACCCGGACTTCGCCCTGCTCGCGCCGGACCCCGACGCCATCGGCGTCGACTACGCGATCGGCGAGCCCACCTGGGTCGGTCGCGGGTACGGCGTGCGGATCCTGTGGGCGTGGATGGAGAAGGCGCGCCACCGGTTGCCGCACGCGACGTCGTACTTCGCGGCCCCCGACCATCGCAACGAGGCGTCGCTGCGGGTGCTCGACAAGGTCGGCTTCACCCGGGGCCTCTGGTTCGACGAGCCCCTGGCCGACGGCACCACCGGCACCATGATCGGCTGCACCCTCGACGTGCGACGGGTGCTCGCCTGATCCGACATGATGAGCGCATGCCTCTCGTGCCTGCGCTGCCCGCCGGTCCCGTCGACCTGACCGCGATCGAGACCGACGCCGCGCCC
Source organism: uncultured Actinomycetota bacterium (assembly GCA_963713255.1). Classification (GTDB taxonomy): domain Bacteria; phylum Actinomycetota; class Actinomycetes; order Propionibacteriales; family Nocardioidaceae; genus Nocardioides. Next base: position 181,506 of record CAVQLC010000008.1, on the reverse strand, counting down.
GGGTTCGACGGCAAGAAGGCCGACGGCGAGAAGACGTTGGCGGCGATGGGCGACGAGCTCGCCGAGCTCCAGGAGCGGCTCTGGGCCCTCCGCAGCGGTGGACAGCCCGCGCCGGGTCCTCCTGGTGCTGCAGGGCATGGACACCTCGGGCAAGGGCGGCACGCTGCGGCACACCGTGGGCCTGATGGACCCGCAGGGCATCAAGATCACCTCGTTCAAGGCGCCGACGGAGGAGGAGCGCGCACACGACTTCCTGTGGCGGGTCGAGCGGGCCGTGCCGGCAGCCGGGTACGTGGGCGTCTTCGACCGGTCGCACTACGAGGACGTGCTGATCGCACGGGTCCGCGACCTGGCCCCACCCGAGGAGATCGAGCGGCGCTACGGCGCCATCAACGACTTCGAGCGGCGTCTGGCGGAGCAGGGCACCACGATCATCAAGTGCATGCTGCACATCTCCGCGGCCGAGCAGAAGGAGCGGCTGCTCGCCCGCCTCGACGACCCGACCAAGCACTGGAAGTTCAACCCCGGCGACATCGACGAGCGGGGCCGGTGGGCGGACTACCGCGAGGCCTACGAGATCGCGCTCGAGCGCACCAACACGGAGGCTGGCGCCCTGGCACGTCATCCCGGCGGACAAGAAGTGGTACCGCAACCTCGCCATCGGCGATCTGCTGCTCGAGACGCTGCGAGGGCTCGACCTCCAGTGGCCCGCGGCCGACTTCGACGTCGCGGAGCAGAAGCAGCGGCTGCTCGACGAGCCGCCGATCTCGTGATCCCGACCGTCGGGGTCATCCGCTACGTCACGCCCCTGCGGGAGGGCGGCTCGCTGCCCGGGATCGTGGAGGCCGACGACCTGGGCACCTACGTCTGCAAGTTCCGCGGCGCCGGCCAGGGGGTCCGGGTGCTGGTCGCCGAGGTGGTCGTGGGCGAGCTCGCGCGGCGGATCGGGCTGCGCACGCCGCGGCTGGTGGCCCTCGACCTGGACGCCGAGATCGCCCGCTACGAGGCGGACGAGGAGGTCCAGGACCTGATCAACGCCAGTCCCGGGCTCAACCTGGGCGTCGACTTCCTGCCCGGGGCGTTCGGGTACGACGGGGTCCGCGAGAGGCCGGACGCCCCGGAGGCGGCGGTCGTGGCCGCCAAGGTGCTGTGGCTCGACGCCTTCTGCGCGAACGTCGACCGCAGCTGGCGCAACCCCAACCTGCTGATCTGGCACGGCGACCTGTGGGTCATCGACCACGGCGCGTCCCTGTACTTCCACCACGCCTGGCCGGGTGGGGTGGGAGACCCGGGCCGCTTCGCGCAGCAGCCGTGGAGCGTGGACGACCACGTGCTCGGCGGCTACCGCGGCGGCCTCGCGGCGGCCGACGGGGAGATCGCGTCGCTCGTCGACGACGGGGTCCTCGCCGAGGTGCTCGCCGAGGTGCCCGACGCCTGGCTCGAGCCCGTCCCCGGCGCCGAGACGCCCGACGCGCTGCGCGCGGCGTACGTCGCGTTCCTCTCCGCCCGCCTCGGCACCCGGCAGTGGCTCCCCCTGGCGACGGGAGGTGCGGCGTGACCGCGCGGTCCTACCAGTACGTCGTGCTGCGGTGCGTGCCACGCCCCGAGCGCGAGGAGTTCGTCAACGTCGGCGTGGTGCTCTACTGCCAGGCCGACGACTTCCTCGGCGCCGCCTGGCACGTGGATGCCGACCGGCTCCGCGCCCTGGACGCCCGCGTCGACGTCGACCAGGTGTGCGAGGCGCTGGCGTTCGTCGACGACGTGTGCGCCGGCGACCCGCGCGCCGGCACCGCGGCCCAGCAGCCGCTCGGGACCCGGTTCGGCTTCCTCAAGGCGCCGCGCAGCACCGTGCTCCAGCCCGGGCCGGTGCACGGCGGCGTCACCGCCGACCCGGCCCGCCAGCTGGAGCGGCTCGTCGCCTCCCTCGTCGGAGGCTGATCGCGCCGCTCCGACCAGCGACGTCAGACGGGGACGAGCTCCACGGCCCCGACGGCGTACCGCGCGAGCACGGTGCGGGCGATCTCGGGGTGCGCGCCCAACGGGTCGGACACCGCCACGGCGCCGGCCTCGAGGGCGAGCTCCGCGGCCCGGTCGGGCAGGAAGCCCGGGGCCAGGAACAGCGAGGCGACCGCGATGTGACGGCGACCCTCGGCACGGAACGCGCGGACCGCCTCACCGGTCGCCGGGGGTGCCGACGACGCGAACGCCGCGGTCACCGGCAGCCGGTGGTGGGTGCCCCACAGCCGGGCCAGCCGGGCCACCGCCTGGTTGGCCAGGGCGTCGGACGAGCCGGCCGCGGCCAGCACCAGGGCGTCGAGCTCGCGGACCCGGGCGGCCTTGAGCGCCTCGCGCATCCGCAGGTCGAGCACCTCGAGGAAGCAGGCCTCCAGGCCGAGGATGGCCGACGCGCGGATCCGCAGCCCCTCGTGCTTCGCGGTGGCCTCGGCGATCGCGGCGGGCACGTCGACCTTGGCGTGGAACGCGTCGGTCAGCAGCAGCGGGACCACCACGATCTCGTCGAAGCCGGCCCGGACCAGCTTGCCGACGACCGTGTGGAAGGACGGCTTGGACAGGTCGAGGAACGCCTGCTCGATGCGCAGGTCGGGGCGCATCGCCCGGACCTCGTCGACGAGCGCGGTGATGGACGCGGCGGAGCGCGGGTCCCGGCTGCCGTGGGCCAACGCGATGAGGGCTGGTGCGGTCATGTCAGAGCCTCCCTTGGGGAGTGGGTGTGGCGGTGGTGTGGTCGACGACGTTGTCGAGGTCTGGTCCTTCTCGGTGGCCGAGCGGATGCTCTCGGTGGTCGAGCCTGTCGAGACCCATCAGTGGATCCCGCACTCGGTCTTGTTGGTGCCCGCCCAGCGCCCGCTGCGCGGGTCGTCACCGGGGGCGACGCGGCGCGTGCAGGGCCAGCAGCCGATCGACGGGTAGCCGTCGTAGACGAGCGGGTTGACGAGCACCCCGTTGTCCTGGATGTACTGCTCCACCTGCTCGTCGCTCCAGCGCGCCAGCGGGGACACCTTGACCTTGCCCTTCTTCGCGTCCCAGCCGACCACCGGCGCGATGACCCGGTTGTGGGTCTCCGCGCGGCGCAGGCCGGTGGCCCAGGCGTCGTACTCGGAGAGCGCGTCGGCGAGCGGCTCGACCTTGCGCAGCTTGCAGCACAGGTCGGGGTCGGTCTTGTAGAGGTCCTTGCCGTACGCCGCGTCCTGCTCGGCGACGCTCTGGACCGGGGTGATGGTCAGCAGGTTGACCTTCATCGTCGCCTCGACGGCGTCGCGGGTCCCGATCGTCTCCACGAAGTGGTAGCCGGTGTCGAGGAAGACCACGTCCACGCCCGGCGCGACCTTGGCGGCCAGGTGGGCGAGCACCGCGTCGCCCATCGACGACGTCACGCAGAAGCGCGCACCGAACGTCGCCACCGCCCACTCGATGATCGCCTCGGCCGGCGCGACCTCGAGCTCGGCCCCGACGTGCGAGATCAGCGCCCGCAGCTCCTCGGGCGTGCGGCCCGCGGTGTGGGTGCCCTTGAACTCGCGCGCGGTCCGCGTGGTGGCGCTCATCGTCGGTCGACCTCGAGACCGGTCGGGCGATCTGACCGAGGTAGGTCACGCTGAACGCCCGCAGGCAGGACCGGCACTCCCAGCCGTCCTCCCGCGGGAACAGGTTGTCCTCCGCGCAGTAGGGGCAGTGGAACGGGGACGCGTGCCGGCTGCTCATGCGACCGTCACCGCCTTGTCGCCGCGGAGGAGCTCCTCGTCGGCGCGGGCGGTCCAGTCGGCGAAGCTCTCGCCGTCGCCCCGGTCCGCCAGGAAGTTGGTGACCACGTTGGTGATGAAGTCGTCGAGACCGGCGCTGGTCACCTTGTGCGCGCGCAGCTTGCGACCGAAGTTCGCCTTCAGCCCGGTGGCGCCGCCCAGGTGCACCTGGAAGCCCTCGACCTGGGCGCCGTCGCTCAGCACCAGCTGGCCCTTGAGCCCGATGTCGGCGACCTGGGTGCGGGCGCACGCGTTGGGGCAGCCGTTGACGTTGACCGTGATCGGGGTGTCGAGGTCGGGGAAGCGGCGCTCGAGCTCGGCCACCAGGTCCCGGGCCCGGTTCTTGGTGTCGACGATGGCGAGCTTGCAGAACTCGATGCCCGTGCAGGCCATGGTGTTGCGTCGCCACTGCGACGGCCGGGCCGAGAGCCCGATCGCGTCGAGGCGGTCGAGCAGCGGCTCCAGCCGGTCGGGGGCGACGCCGATGAGCACGATCTTCTGGTACGGCGTGAGCCGGGCCCCGGTGACGGCGTACTCCTCCATCACCTCGGCCAGCTCCACCAGCATCGTGCCGGACACCCGACCCGCGGTGGGGGCGAGGCCGACGTAGACGTTGCCGTCCTTCTGCTCGTGCACGCCGATGTGGTCGCGGTGGCCCACCGGGGACGGGGGAGAGGGGTTGGAGACGAGCTTCTTGCCGAGGTACTCGTTCTCGAGCACCTCCCGGAACTTCTCCACGCCCCAGTCGGCGACGAGGAACTTCAGGCGCGCTCGCGAGCGGAGCCGCCGGTAGCCGTAGTCGCGGAAGACCGACGCGACGCCCGCCCACACGTCCGCGACCTCGTCGAGCGGGATCCAGACGCCGGCCTTGGCGGCGAGCATCGGGTTGGTGGACAGGCCGCCGCCGACCCAGAGGTCGAAGCCGGGACCGAGCTCGGGGTGCACGGTGCCCACGAACGAGACGTCGTTGGTCTCCGGCGAGACGTCGTGGCTGGGGTGCCCGGTGAGCGCGGTCTTGAACTTGCGCGGGAGGTTGGAGAAGTCGGGGTTGTCGATGAAGCGGTCGAAGATCTGCTCGAGCGCCGCGGTGCCGTCGATGATCTCGTCCTTCGCGACCCCGGCGACGGGGGAGCCGAGGAAGGGCCGCGGGGAGTCCCCGCACGCCTCGATGCTGCTCAGGCCGGCGGCGTCGAGCCGGTCCCAGATCGCGGGGACGTCCTCGATGCGGATCCAGTGGTACTGGATGTTCTCCCGGTCGGTGACGTCGGCGGTGTCCCGCGCGAAGTCGGTGCCGATCCGGCCCAGCGCGTGGACGGCCGCGGGCGACAGCAGCCGGCCGTCCGAGCGGACCCGGAGCATGAAGAAGCGGTCGTCGAGCTCCTCCTCCTCGAGCACCGCGGTCTTCCCGCCGTCGATCCCGGGCTTGCGCTGGGTGTAGAGCCCCATCCACCGGAAGCGGCCGCGCAGGTCGGCCGGGTCGATCGAGTCGAAGCCGCGCTTGGAGTAGATGTGCAGGATGCGTGCCCGGACGTTCAGCGGGTCGTCGTCCTTCTTGGACTGCTCGTTCTTGTTGAGCGGCTCGGCGTAGCCGAGCGACCACTGGCCCTCGGCGCGCTTGGGCCGGGGCACCTCGGTGTGGCGAGGAGGCTGGGACTGGAATCGCAGGTCAGGCACGGGGAGGTCCTTGTCGCTGAGGGCCGCGCGCGTCGTTGAGCGCGGTGGGAACAGGGCGGCTTCAGCGGTGCCAACAGATCATCCGGCTCGTGCGCCCGAAGTCCACGTGGCGTCGGACCACGAGGTAGGCGTGCGTAGCTGCGGAGACCATGTCAAGGAGTCTCAGGGGGCGGACACCTTGTCCACAAGTCGAAATCTCGTTATGTGGGACGCACAACCACATGTTGAGACGACGCAGGGCACCCCCTACGCTGTCGCTCATGACCGAGTCCTCCGGCGCTCTCATCAGCAGCGCCTACTCCCAGGCCCTCGAGGTGATCGCCGCGGTGGAGCCGCGCATCGCCGACGCCACCCGCCAGGAGCTGGCCGACCAGCGCGGCTCGCTCAAGCTCATCGCGAGCGAGAACTACGCCTCGCCCGCCGTCCTGCTGACCATGGGCACCTGGTTCAGCGACAAGTACGCCGAGGGCACCATCGGCCACCGGTTCTACGCCGGCTGCCAGAACGTCGACACCGTCGAGGCACTGGCCGCGGAGCACGCCCGCGAGCTCTTCGGCGCGCCGTACGCCTATGCGCAGCCGCACTCCGGCATCGACGCCAACCTGGTCGCCTTCTGGTCGATCCTGGCCCACCGGGTGGAGTCGCCGGCCCTGGAGAAGCTGGGCGCCAAGAACGTCAACGAGCTCACCGACGCCGACTGGGAGACGCTGCGCCACGAGCTGGGCAACCAGCGGCTGCTCGGCATGTCGCTGGACGCCGGCGGTCACCTCACGCACGGCTTCCGCCCGAACATCAGCGGCAAGATGTTCCACCAGCAGCAGTACGGCACCGACCCGGAGACCGGGCTCCTCGACTACGACAAGGTCGCCGCGAAGGCGCGCGAGTTCCGGCCGCTGGTGCTGGTGGCGGGCTACTCGGCGTACCCGCGCCGGGTGAACTTCGCGAAGATGCGGGAGATCGCCGACGAGGTCGGCGCGACCCTGATGGTCGACATGGCGCACTTCGCCGGCCTGGTCGCGGGCAAGGTGTTCACCGGCGACGAGGACCCCGTCCCGTTCGCGCACATCACCACGACCACGACGCACAAGTCGCTCCGCGGACCGCGCGGCGGCCTGGTGCTGGCCCAGGAGGAGTACGCCCCGTCGGTCGACCGCGGGTGCCCGATGGTCCTGGGCGGCCCGCTCTCGCACGTGATGGCCGCGAAGGCCGTGGCGCTCGCCGAGGCCCGCCAGCCGTCCTTCCAGAGCTACGCCCAGGCGATCGCGGACAACGCCAAGTCACTGGCCGAGGGGTTCCTCACCCGCGGCGCCAACCTGGTCACCGGCGGCACCGACAACCACATCGTGCTGCTCGACGTCTCGTCGTTCGGCCTCACCGGCCGGCAGGCCGAGTCGGCGCTGCTGGACGCGGGCGTGGTGACCAACCGCAACTCCGTCCCGGCCGACCCCAACGGTGCGTGGTACACCTCCGGCATCCGGCTGGGCACCCCGGCGCTGACCACCCGCGGCTTCGGCCACGACGAGTTCGACCGGGTCGCCGAGCTCATCATCTCCGTGCTCGCGCAGACCCAGCCCGGCACCAACAAGGCGGGGGCGCCCTCGAAGGCGACGTACACGCTCGCCGGGGGCGTGGCCGACAAGGTCAAGGACGCGTCGGCCGAGATGCTCGACAAGCACCCGCTGTACCCGGGGTTGGAGCTCAGCTAGCCGCCGGTCGCCTCGAGCAGGTCGAGGCTGTAGCGCGCGATCGCGGCGCGGGCGGCCGCGGTCGTGTGGAGCTCCGGCGTGGGCGGCTGGTCGAGCAGCTCGAAGGGCAGCGTCGACAGTCCGGTGAAGATCAGCAGGTGCAGGGCGTGGGCCCGGCGGACGGCACGCTCGTCGAGGTCGCAGCCCTCGGCGTGCAGCCCGTCGACGTACGCCGGGACGATCGCCTCGTCGGTCTCCGCCAGCAGGTCGGGGGAGCGGCGACCGATCTGCACGTCACCCACGAGCAGCTGGCCGAGGTCGAAGCCGACCGGGTTCCCCAGCCAGAAGCCGTAGTCGATCAGGACGAACGCGTCGGGCGTCTTGCCGGCCAGCAGGTTGTTGGGGCTCGCGTCGCCGTGGGAGCTCAGCCGCGGGTAGCCCAGCAGCTCGTCGGTGTAGGCGCCGAGGCGGTCGGCCGCCGCCAGGATCCGGGTCCGCAACACGTCGTCGAAGGCGCCCGCGATCACCGGGTGGTGCCACAGCCCCTGGTCGCGGAGTGCCGGCAGCACCTGGACGCCCAGCCGGCCCTCGACGTAGTGGCGGATCGTCCAGTCGTACTGCCCGACGTCGCGGCGCTCGGCCACGCGGGGGCTGGCCGCCAGGCGTCCGAGGAGGTACGCCGCCCGCCGGAACCGGGTGAGGTCCCACGGGGGCCGGTCGGCGTGGATCTCCTCGAGCCAGACCGCCGCCGAGAGCTCGTCGAGGTCGAACACGCCGAGCGCCCGGGGCATGGTCAACCCGTCCGGCAGCCGGTCGCCGAGGTCCGAGCGGTAGGCGAGCGGTTCGGTCCGCCAGGGCACGCCGGCCGCGGCCTCGGCGCGGAACTCCTCCGGCACGAACGCGAAGAACGGGTGCCGCTCCCACGACTGCACGTGCTTGACGAAGATCCGGAAGTCCTCGTCGCCGACGGGCGTCGTCGCGGTGCCCTGGACCCAGTGCCGCGACGCGGTGGTGATCGCGGGCAGGTCGTAGTCGACGGGGACGGCGGTGCTGCACGTGACGTGCACGTCCTCGGGCCGGTGGCCGAGCAGCGCCGCCACCATCGCGCCGAGCCGGTCGTCGTCGACGTCGGCGGGTCCGAGGAGTGAGCGGTCGTTCATGGCGGTCCTTTGGTCAACTCGCTTTACTACTTCTGAGAAGGTAAAGTAGGTTTATGACTTCCGTCAAGCCCCGCGACCCCCACGTGCTGGTGCTCTTCGGCCGGGTCTTCGGCCAGGTCCGGGACACCTTCGCCGACGAGGAGTGGAACGGCCTGCGGCAGTCGCACCTGCGCCTCATCGACCTGGTGCTCGACGAGGGGATCAGCGTCACCGACCTGGCGCGCCGGGTGGGCATGTCCAAGCAGGCGTGCGGCCAGTTCGTCACCCACCTCGTGGAGCAGGGTCTCCTCCGGGTGGAGCCCGACCCCGACGACCGACGCGTGCGCCGGGTGCACCGCACCCCGCTCGGGGAGCGGACGCTCGCCGCGGCGAACGAGCGCATCGGCCGGATCGAGGCCGGCTGGGCGGACCAGGTCGGCCCCGACCGCTACCGCACCTTCCGCGCCGTCCTCGAGGAGCTCGCCCTCGGCGCTCGGTGAGGGGTCAGCGCGCTGCGGCCATCGCACCTCAGCCGGCGAGGACCGGGGTGGTGCGCTCGACGATGGTGCGCAGCGTCTGCTGGCCGACGTCGAGCGTGCCGAAGGTCCCGCCGTACGACGTGCCCAGGCGCGAGGCGCAGAACGCGTCGGCGACCTCGGGCGGGGCGAAGCGGACCAGGAGGGAGCCCTGGAGGCAGGCGGCCATCGCACCGGCCAGCCGGCGCGCCGAGCCCTCGTCGGCGCCGGCGTCGCCGAGGAGCCTGAGCGCGTCGTCGACGGCGCGGTCCAGCCGCGGGTCGGCACCCCGGGCGAGCCCGACCTCGGTGACCCACGCCTGCAGCACCGCGGGCTCGCGGGACAGCGCCCGGAGCACGTCGAGCGCGTTGACGTTGCCCGAGCCCTCCCAGATCGAGTTGAGCGGGGACTCGCGGAAGAGCAGCGGCAGGCCCGACTCCTCGACGTACCCGTTGCCGCCGAGGCACTCCAACGCCTCGGCCACCATCGCCGGCGTGCGCTTGCAGACCCAGAACTTCGCGAGCGGCAGCGCGATCCGGCGCAGCGCCACCTCGTGGGCGTCGTCGGGGGCGTCGACGGCCGCGGCCAGCCGCAGCGCGAGCGCGGTCGCCGCCTCGGACTCGACGGCGAGGTCCGCGACGACGTTCTGCATCAGCGGCTGGTCGGCGAGCAGGGCGCCGAAGGCCGACCGGTGGGCGACGTGCCACGAGGCCTCCGCCAGGGCCCGGCGCATCAGCGAGGCCGAGCCGAGCACGCAGTCGAGGCGGGTGGCGGCGACCATCTCGATGATGGTGCGCACGCCGCGTCCTTCCGGGCCGAGCCGGCGGGCCCAGGTGCCGTCGAGCTCGAGCTCGGCGGACGCGTTCGAGCGGTTGCCCAGCTTGTCCTTGAGGCGGACGACGTCGAGGCGGTTGCGGGTGCCGTCGGCCAGCACCCGCGGCACCAGGAAGCACGAGAGACCGTCGGGCGCCTGGGCCAGCATCAGGAACACGTCGTTCATCGGCGCGGACGTGAACCACTTGTGGCCGTGCAGCGTGTACGCGTCGTCCGATCCCGTGGCGCGCGCCCGGGTGACGTTGGCCCGCACGTCCGAGCCGCCCTGCTTCTCCGTCATCCCCATGCCGGCGAGGGCACCGGCCTTGTCGGCGGCGGGTCGCAGGACGGGGTCGTACGTCGTCGCCGCGAGCAGCGGGGTCCACTCCTTGGCCACCGCCGGCTCGGCCCGCAGCGCCGGGACGGCGGCGTAGGTCATGGAGATCGGGCAGCCGTGGCCCGGCTCGGTCTGCGACCACGCGAAGAAGCCCGCGGCCCGGCGGACGTGCGGCGTGCGGGTCGCCGGCCTCCTGGCGCTCCCACGGAGCGGCCTGGAGCCCGTGCCCGACGGCGCGGGTCATCAGCCAGTGCCAGGAGGGGTGGAAGCGGACCTCGTCGACGCGGTTGCCGTAGCGGTCGTACGCCGCCAGCTCGGGGTGGTGCCGGTTCGCCAGCACGCCGTGCTCCCGAGCCTCCGCGGTCCCCGCCTCGGCCCCGAGGGGGAGCAGGTCGTCGAGCACCTCCGCGGATCCGTGCCGGAGCACGGCCTCGCTCAGGGCCGCGTCCGAGGCGACGACGTTGTGTCCCTCGAGCGGTGGGACCTGGTTGGTCACGGCGCGCAGGTCCGGCGTACCCATGTGGCTACCGTAAGGCCATGGCGACGAGGGAGGAGTCGACGCACCCCGCGAACACCCTCCTGGTCCGGGCGCGAGACACCGCGTGGCGGCTCGTCGTCACCACCGTCGGCTCGTGCCTGCGCTACCGGGTGACGGGGCTGGCCGCCGAGGCCGCGTTCTTCGCGGTGCTGTCGGTGCCGCCGCTGATCTTCGCCCTGGCCGGCGCGATCGGCTTCGTGTCGGACCGGTTCAGCGCGGCGCAGGTCTCCGACGTCCGGCTCGCCATCATCGACCTCTTCTCCCAGGGGCTCACCCCGCGCGCGGTCGACAAGATCATCGTGCCGACGCTGGACAGCGTGCTCGACGCGCCGCGCTACGACGTGATCTCGCTCGGCTTCATCCTGGCGCTGTGGTCGGGCTCGCGCGCGCTCAACGTCTTCGTCGACACGATCACGATCATGCACGGGCTCGGGGGGCACCGGGGGATCGTCAAGACCCGCGCGCTGTCGTTCCTGCTCTACATCCTGGCGATGATCACCGGCGCGATCAGCATCCCGCTGATCGTCGCGGGCCCCTCGCTGGCCCGCCGGGCGCTGCCCGACCGGATGGACTTCGTGATCTCGTTCTACTGGCCGATCGTCATCGTGATCTGCATCTGCTTCCTGGCCACGCTCTACCACGTGTCCGTGCCGGTGCGGACGAACTGGAGCTTCAACCTCCCGGGGGCGACGTTCTCGTTGCTCTGCTGGATCTTCGGCTCGGCCCTGCTGCGCTGGGTCCTCACGTCCACGGCGTCGGAGTCCCGCTCGATCTACGGGCCGCTGGCCGCCCCGATCGCCGTCCTGCTCTGGCTGTACGTGCTCGCGCTGGCGGTCCTGATCGGCGCGGCCGTGAACGCGTCGTTCGACACCGTCTTCCCGCAGAAGTCCACGACCGGAGCCCGCCAGGAGCTCATGACGCGCTTGCGCCGCGTCACGGGCCGCACCGACGACCCGGTGGACTAGGTTCGACCCCGTGGTCGACGAGTCTTCGGCGTCTGGTGCGCCGGGTGCGACGACCGGCGAGGTCTCGCTCCCCGAGAACACCCGGTCACCCTGGTGGGAGCTGGGTCGCAGGCTGCTCCTGGCCGCCGCGATCCTCATCGGCACCGTGCTGCTGGTCTACTTCGACCGCGACGGCTACCGGGACAGCAACGACCCGGACAGCAACTACGCCGTCGACATCTACGACTCGATCTACTACACGACCGTCACCCTGAGCACGACCGGGTACGGCGACATCGCGCCGGTGACCCAGCAGGCGCGGATGGTCAACGCGTTCGTCGTCACGCCGCTCCGCATCGCCTTCCTGGTGCTGCTGATCGGGACCACCCTGGAGGTGCTCGCCTCGCAGGGCCGCGAGATGTTCCGGGTCGCCCGGTGGAGGAAGACAATGGGCAAGCACATCGTGGTCGTGGGCTACGGGACCAAGGGGCGCAGCGCGGTCGAGACCATCGTCGGCAACGGCCTGGACCGCGAGAGCATCGTGATCGTCGACCCGAGCCGGACCGCGCTCACCGACGCGCACGCCGACGGTCTGGCGGTCATCACCGGTGACGCGACCCGCCGTTCGGTCCTGCGCCAGGCGGGTGTCGAGCAGGCCACCCAGGTCATCATCACCACCGACCGCGACGACTCCAACGTGCTCGCGTGCCTCACCGTCCGCCAGCTCAACCCGGATGCCTACATCATCGTGTCGGCCCGTGAGCAGGAGAACGTCCCCCTCATGAAGCAGTCGGGCGCGAACTCCGTGATCACCTCCTCCGACGCGGTCGGTCGCCTGCTGGGGCTCTCCTCGCTCTCCCCGTCGCTGGGCTCGGTCATGGAGGACCTGCTGACCTACGGCGACGGGCTCGAGGTCGCCGAGCGCGACCTGCTGGTCTCCGAGGTGGCCAAGCCACCGCAGTCGCTGCCCGACCAGGTGATCGCCGTGGTCCGGGACGAGAAGGTCTACCGCTACTTCGACCCCGTCGTCGCCCAGCTCGCCCGCGGCGACCGGCTGATCGTGGTCAGGTCCGCCAAGGAGATGCCGTGGGCGCCCCGACCGGGCACGCACGGCGAGGAGCTCTCGACCGACGAGGCGTAGCCCTCCACAGCCGGAGTTCGGGCGGTTCCCGGCGGCCCCGGTGCGTGGGTAGTCTCGGGGCACGCGCTGTCTCGGGAGGCTCGCCGTGCACCTACGCCGCATCGCCGTCGCCACGCTGGCCGGCCTGCTCCTCAGCGCCTGCTCCGACGACCCGCCCGACCCCGAGGCCACGCCCACGCCGACGGCCTCGTCGAGCCCCACACCGACCGAGACGACCGAGCCTTCGCCGGCATCCGAATCGGCGGAACGAATTCGCTCAGAGGTGGGTCGACGCTGCTACAACGACCATGCATGCAATCGGGAGAGACTCGACGAGTTCGAAGCGGTGTCCGGATAGTGCGAAGCCTGCATGGGACTCGCCGAGCGCTTTCGACGGGATCTACGAGAGCGGAGGGTCGATCGAGGGCGGAGACATGACATGTGTCGTGGCACGCCAAGCATCTCGGCGGCGACCGAAGGTGAGGAGACCTGATCTGCGTCGCGTCAGCGCTGACGCCCACCAGCTTCACGGAGTCAGCGCAACGGCGAGAGTCAAGACCTCTCCCCGGCGGCCATCCGGCGTATCGGCTCGTCTCTCGACAATTACGGCGACGAGTGGACGCGTGATTGGAGCTGTTTCAGGAGTCGCTTGATGAGTCGCCAGGTCGCTGTGCGCCGACCATCTCTGGCGTGCGCTAGCTCTTCGTCGCTTCGTCCGACGCCCAGCGCGGCTGCGACCTGTTCGGAGGATCTGACGTCTGGGCTCAGCAAGCCGGTCTGTGTGCTTCAACAGCGGCGCGGAGCTCCAAGAAGACATGGACTCCGCGGAGGGCCGCGCGTACGCGTACCGCCTCAACCAACTGTGCAAGGACGAGAGCGGCAGCGCCGACTGCGACAACCCACGGGCCTGCACCAACGCCGCCGGGGTGCCGGGCACGCTCTACTCGGTGCTGAGGCGCCCGCTGGGCATCCCCGGGGCCGCCTTCCAGGCCTACGCCGTCGTCTGCCTCACCGCCGACGAGGAGCCGAGGTTCCAGGTGATCACCTGGCAGGCGGTGTGGAGGGTGATGAGGACGCTGGAGTGGCCGCAGGCCGACCTCGTCGTCCAGCCGGTCGGCGGCCGCACGCTGATCAACTTCGAGACCAACTTCCTCACCACGACCACCGACGCCGCGGTCCAGTCGGTGCGCCTCCTGGGCCGGGACGTCGAGATCGAGGCGACCCCGGTCCTCTACTCCTGGCACTGGGCCCGGCCGGGGGAGACCGGAAGCGCCGCGGATGCCGAGCCGCTCACCACCGACGAGCCAGGGAAGCCGCACGTCGACGGCCGCGAGCACGACGTGTTCCACGTCTACACCGACGCCGGGGTGACCGTGCACCCGTCGGTCGACGTGACCTACCGCGGTCGCTACCGCGTCGAGGGCGGCCGGTGGTTCACGATTCCGGAGCGCCTCACCGTGCCGGGTGACGCCATCGCTCTCGAGGTCGTCTCCGCGCGCGTGCACCTCGTCGGCTGAGTCGCCACCTCGGGGGCGCGCCGGTGCCAGTGCGTTGAGCGGGTCTGTCGAGGGCGTCTGACAAGGTGTCGCCATGGCGGTGAAGGGTGCATCGGCGGCGCGCAGGGTCGCGCTCGAGTCTCTGGGCTGGGTCCTCGTGGTCGCCGGCATCGCCGCGCTGATCCTCCCCGGCCCCGGTCTGTTGATGATCTTCGCCGGGATGGCGATCTTGTCCCAGCAGTACGAATGGGCCGAGAAGCGCCTCGAGCCGGTCAAGGAGAAGGCCCTCACGGCCGCCGAGGAGAGCGTCGAGACCTGGCCGAGGATCGTGCTGTCCGTGCTCAGCGGCCTCGTCGTCATCGGCGTGGGCGTCGTCTGGGGCCTGCACCCGCCGGCGCCGTCGTGGTGGCCGCTCGACGAGAAGTGGTGGCTGTTCGGTGGCTGGGGCACCGCCTCGACGCTGATCATCTCGGGGTTGATCGGCCTCAGCCTGGTGGCGTACAGCTACCGCCGGTTCCGCCAGGACTGACCTCCAGAACGCCGCTGCCCCGACACCGCAGGGCGTCGGGGCAGCGGGAAGCGCGTCGGCCGGAAGATCACCCCCCGGATCTCTTCCGGCCCGCAGCGACCCGGACCCCCCTCAGAGATGGTCGAAGTGGGCCGCCGGGAGAGGAAACGAACGGGACCGGGGTTGGTGACGCCCTTTCGGGTGCGATCTAGACCACAATCGCCGGACCCGTCCGATCGGTGCGTTCGCGGGACAGCCATCCCTGCCTGTGCTCACCAGACGCTGAACCGCGACGTCCGTGCCGTCCGCATCGCCGCAGCGCGACGACGACCGGGAACCCACGCCGCCCCTCGTCGGCGGAGGTCTCCCTGAGGCCATCCCGCCTACGAGAGTAGGGACGCCTGGCGACCGGCGCGTCCGGTGAGAACGGGATCCACCCGCCCGAGCCACGCATTTCGACCGTTCGGACGAGTTTGCGCCAAACCGTCCCGCACCTCGGACCGCTGCGCTAGCGGCGTCGGCCGTGCTTCGGAGGCGGGACCGTGGTCACCTGTCGACGGCGGGGTTCTGCACGTCCGGGCGCCAGGCGGGGATCGCCCACCCGGGAGGCGACCCGATTGACACGGTGCGTACCGTGGCCGTGCCCAGTACCGGGCCTACCGACGAAGGCTGAGGAGCCGACATGTCCGACGACCAGACCACCCCCGCCCCGTCCGACGACGCCGTGATCGCGGCTGCGAGCGACGGTGCCTACACCCTCATCGTTGCCGACTTCGCCGACACCGACTCGGCGTGGAGCGCGTACGAGACCCTGAAGTCCGTGGAGGACGGGCGCACCGTCGAGATCGAGGGGGTCGTCGTGGTCAAGCGCGACTCCGACGGCAAGCTCGAGGTGCAGAAGGCGACCGACCACAGCACCCGCTCCGGCCTGAAGTGGGGGATCGTGGGCGGCGTCGCCCTGGGCCTGATCTTCCCGCCGTCCATCCTGGGCAGCGCGGCGGCCATCGGCGCGGCCGGCGCGGCGGGCGGCAAGCTCCGTCAGGTGCACCACCGCAGCGAGCTCGCCCGCGAGCTGGAGGACTCGATCGCTCCGGGCCACTCGGGCATCGTCGCCCTCGTCTCCGACCCCGGCGCCGTCGAGATCCGCAAGGCTCTCGCCCTGGCCGACGCCATCGTCGCGCAGGCGGTCGAGGACGTCATCGCCGACGACATCAAGGCAGCGGCCAAGGACGCCGAGAAGGACGACAAGGAGTAGGCGCGAGCCACGCGCCTGGTCGACCCGGCCCCTGAACCGCAGCGAGCGGTTCAGGGGCTGTCGTCTGCCGGGGGTGGCGCGGCGCGGTCGCGGGGGACGGCCGCGACCGCCTCGTCGACGCTGGGGTAGACGGTCTGCAGCACCTGGTCGTCGCTTCCCGCGCGCCGCAGGACGTCGCGGATCTGGCCGATGCCGTGGGCGATGAGCAGCTCGACGTCCTGCCGGCGCAGGTCCTGGGCGAGCCGGGTGAGCATCTCGGTGGCGGACACGTCGATGACGGGCGTCGTCTCGGCGTCGAGGACCACGGCCACCGTCGTCCCGGTGACCTGGCCCAGGATCTCCTCGCGCACGTGGTCGGCGTTGGCGAAGAACAGGCCGGACTCGACCCGGACGACGACGACGTCGTCGCGGGGGGACAGGTCCGGGTGGCGCGCGACGTCGACCCACAGACCCTCGTCGTGCTCCGGCGAGGAGGCGCGGGCGAGCGTGGTGACCGCCGGACGAGACGCCCGGTAGAGCAGCAGCAGGATCGACACCCCGATGCCGATGAAGAGGCCGGGCAACGTGTCGAAGACCAGCACGCCCAGCAGCGCTGCCAGGGCCGCCAGGAAGTCGGCCCGGGCCGCCCAGCCGTAGATCCCGCCCAGGTGCCCCGTCCAGACCCGGTAGAGGCGCACCAGGGCGGGGATGTCGACGAGCTCGATGACGGCGGCGATCACGACCGCGGCCAGGGTCGCCTCGGGCAGGTTCTCGAACAGACCGGTCAGGAAGAGCAGGGTCACGACCGTCAGGGCCGACACGGTGAGCGTCGAGACCTGGCTCTTGGCGCCCGCGCCCCCGTTGACGGCGGTCTTCGAGAGGCTCCCGTTGACGACCATGCCCGCGCAGACCCCGGCGCCGAGGTTCGCGGCACCCATGCCCAGCAGCTCCCGGTTGGCGTCGATGTCGTAGCCCGACTTGGCGGCGTACGTCTTCGCCGCGCCCAGCCCTTCGGCGAACCCGACCAGGAGCACCCCGACGGCGGCCCCCACCAGCAGGAGGTAGTCGTCGAGTCCCCGGCCCTGCGGCAGGCCCACGCTCGGCAGCCCCGACTCGATCGGGCCGACGATCTCGACGCCCCGGCCCACCAGGTCGAAGACGCTGACCGCGGCGATGCCGATCAGCACCGCGACCAGGGAGCCGGGAACCAGCGGTAGCCAGCGGCGCAGCCCGAGGACGACCACGAGGCTGGCCAGGCCGACCACCAGGGTGGCTCCACTGGTGTCGCCGAGCTGGGAGATCAGGTCCGCCATCTGCTCGAAGAAGTCGCCGCTTCCCTTCGGCACCCCGAACAGCTTCGGCAGCTGTCCGGCGATGATCGTCAGCGCGAGCCCGACGATGAAGCCCTTCAGCAC
Organism: uncultured Actinomycetota bacterium; assembly: GCA_963713255.1. Lineage (GTDB taxonomy): Bacteria > Actinomycetota > Actinomycetes > Propionibacteriales > Nocardioidaceae > Nocardioides. The sequence continues at coordinate 164,330 of CAVQLC010000008.1, read as the reverse complement.
CGGCTCGGAGATGAACGAGGCGAGGAAGCCCAACCGCAGCAGCCCGGCCAGCACGCCCAGGACCCCGGTGACGATCGCCAGGGTCGCGGTCAGCGAGATGTAGTCGTCGGTGCCGGCCTTGGCGTAGACGGCGATGATGCTCGCCGACAGGGCTGCGGTGGCCGACATCGAGGCCACCACCAGGTGCCGCGAGGAGCCGAGGACGGCGTACAGGACGAGAGAGGGTACGGCGGCGTACAGACCCACCACCGGGGGCACGCCCGCGATGGTCGCGTAGGCCAGGGACTCCGGCACCAGGACGGCCCACACCGTGAGCCCGGCCAGCAGGTCAGCCCGCAGCCAGGCGGGCCGGTAGTTGCGGAGCGAGGCGAACAGAATCGGCTGCCGAGCGGCCATCGCCTGCTACCCCCACGCTCCGACGCATGAACGCTCGGCATCGTAGCGAAGCAGGGCGCGGCCCCCGCGGGTTCCCCCGGACGCCGCCACGGCGGGCCCCGCCGGTGCGACACGCCGTGGTGTCTAGACCAAGGGTTGACCCCCGCTCGTGGTCGGAGCGAAAGTGGCTTTCGACGCGGGCCGGCGACTAGGGGGGAGGCCGCAGGCCTGCTGAACGAACCGCTCGCGGACCCGAGACCGCGAGCGGTTCTTCTGTCCGACGGCGGCGTCCCCCGTTGACGGAACCCCGGAAGTCCAGCATGGGGGATGGGACGACCGGGGTTCCTAGCAGGCAGCCGTCTACGTCCACTGTGGGGTTGGTGGAAGGCCCACCTGCCTGCCGGGAGTCTGAGGCTCGGCGGCGCGCCTGTCTTCACCCAGATTGGGTCACCCGCTCGCGGAAACGAAGATTTCCGGCTGTCGTCAGGGTTCGGAAGAGGTCCAAGAGGCGCCTGCGCACGTCGCCGCCCGGTCACCACGGGGGAGGGGCAACCGGGCGGCGCGCGCCCCAGGCTGGTGCTGGCCTAGCCCCAGAACCTAGACCCGCGAGGTTTGCTGAAACTCACCCTTAGGGGTGAATAGGCGTCCAAATGCGAGGCGTCCAGGGCCACGGACGAGGCCGCAGGCCCGCAAGGACTCCGCCCCAGCGCATCGGGGGAGAGGCGCCAGGGCGAAGTCGCTCGACGGGCCTCTTTGCTGGGGGGAGCCGCGTCGAGTCCGACAATCCTCACGCATGAACCGGATATCGGACCCTCTGCGTCGCGGCGTGTTGCGTTACTGAGCGTGGCGCTGCGTCGGCCGCCGCGATCGGTGGTCTCTCACGCGGTGCCCGGCTCCCGGATCCACTCCGCGGGGAACGTGCCCAGGTGCGGGGTGAACTCGTCGGCGGGCATGTACTGGATGTTTCCCCACCACGTGCCGTCGTCGCGTTGGGTCCACTTGCGGAGCTCGCCGGTCAGCCAGTGGCCGTGGACGAGTACTTCGACGGCGGGGCGCTCGCCTGGCTCATAGACGTGGGCGTGGGGCTTCACGGGCAGACCGTACGTTGACCCGGCGCGGAACGTTGGCAAGTTGGGAAAGGAGGTGCGGATTACGCCGAGCCGACGGGTATGCCGGCCGCCGCGATGATCCTTTGAAGACGGTCGAGCTCGGCGGTCAGCGTTTCGATCCGATCCTCCAGGTCGGCCATGCGGGCCAGGGCGGCATCGACCTCGTTGCTTGGCATCGGGCGATCCTGGCAGAACCGCCGCGCACGGAACATGACGCGCATGCACCAAAGCCGGGGCACGAACGGCGACAGCCCGATCCGAAACTCCTCAGGACTTCCGCCTGCCCCGAAATGCAAGATGCCCGGAGCCTGAGGCGGCTCCGAGCCTCTGACCTGCGAAAACGTGGTGGGCGATACTGGGTTTGAACCAGTGACCTCTTCCGTGTCAAGGAAGCGCGCTACCGCTGCGCCAATCGCCCTAGATCTGTGCTGCTGTCGAGGTGGGTACGGGATTTGAACCCGTGTACACGGATTTGCAGTCCGTTGCCTCGCCTCTCGGCCAACCCACCGTGGATGGGTCCGCCGAGACCCTAACCGAGCGGACGACGAGGCTCGAACTCGCGACCTCAACCTTGGCAAGGTTGTGCTCTACCAACTGAGCTACGTCCGCTTGCGACGACTCCGGAACGCTCCCGGCGACGTGCGGTGGAAACCATAGCCGATGCCTCCGGGACCCCGAAAATCGCCACCCTCGGCCCGCGTGTCCGACCCGTCCGCGTGCCTAGAGTGAAGGCATGCGCGCCTGGATGAACGGAGAACTGCTCACCGATCCCCATGCTCCCGCCCTGACGATCCTCGACCACGGGTTCACCGTGGGGGACGGCGTGTTCGAGGCGATCAAGGTGCTCGACGGGCAGCCGTTCGCCCTCACCCGGCACCTCGCGCGGCTCGGCCGCTCGGCGGCGTCCCTGGGCCTGCCGCCGCTGGACGAGGCGGAGGTACGCCGCGGGGTCGCCACCGTGCTCGACGGTTTCCTCGAACCGGCCGGCCGGCTGCGGATCACCTACACCGGCGGTCCGGCCCCGCTGGGCTCCGGACGAGGTGACGCGGCACCCACCCTCGTGATGGCGGCGGCGCCGCTGGGGGAGTGGCACCCGACCACGCGCGTGGTGACCGTGCCCTGGCCGCGCAACGAGCGGGGGGTGCTGGCCGGCGTGAAGTCGACGTCGTACGCCGAGAACGTCATCGCGCTTGCCTACGCCGAGCAGCGCGGCGCCACGGAAGCGGTGTTCGCCAACCTCCGCGGCGACCTCTGCGAGGGCACCGGCTCCAACGTCTTCTACGTCCTCGACGGCGAGCTCCGGACACCGACCCTGGCCGCCGGCTGCCTGGCCGGCATCACCCGCGCACTGATCGTCGAGTGGTGCGGCGCGGTGGAGGTCGACGAGCCGATGGACCGGGTGGCGGCGGAGGCCAGCGAGATCTTCCTGGCCTCGACGACCCGCGACGCCCAGGCCGTGGTCCGCTGGGACGATCGCGACCTCGACGGGCCCGGACCGGTGACGAAGCAGGTGCAGGCGGAGTGGCGTCGTCGCGAGGCGGCCGACCTGGACCCGTGAGCCCCCGCGGATGTGATCACCGCGGCGGTGATGCGTTAGAGTCGCCGCCGCACCTGCGGGCGATTGGCGCAGTGGTAGCGCGCTTCGTTCACACCGAAGAGGTCACTGGTTCGAACCCAGTATCGCCCACAACAAACGGCCAGGTCAGAGCCCTTCCGGCTCTCCTGGCCGATTCCATGCCCAGTGGGTGCCCAACGCGCAGCCGTTCCAGGCTTCCGGGCTGCCGGCATGCCCTCGTGCGAGCTGAGCCGCCGGTGAGCGCGTGTACTGCAGGTGATGCGTCTCACCTGCAATCTGCAGGCGCCGAATTGGCGATCCGTCAACAAGTAGTTAGCATTGTGTCAACAAGCGGCGAGGGAGCCGCCCTCAGCGTCGGAGGCCACGGCGCATCAACAAAGGAAATCAATGCGCAAGATCCTCCTCGGCCTCGTGGCGCTCGCCGCGCTCGCCACCCTCGCCATCGCCGCCTCGGCCAACGCCGGCCACGCACCGACGCCGACGGCTTCGTCACCGTAGCAAGGGCGACGATCATGGCCCAGTCCCGAGCATGAACGAGACGGCCGTTCCAGAACGCATGGCCGACGTCGATCGCTCACACGGTCACCGACGGCGTTCACGGCAACGACCTATCACCGGCCATCGGCGCTCGGTCGACGTCGGACCGGTCACCGAGCACCAGATCACCGGCACGTATCACCGACAGCGTACACGCAACGGCATCCAGCGACCACGCGTCACGCGGTCCGTCAACTGCGACGCGCGCGAGCGTCAGCGCCGTGACGCAGTGCGACCAACGCGCCGACGCGACGGTCACGACACGTGCGCGTCGGCGACCGCCGACGAGCCCGTCCGCGATGCGCGTGCCACGTGACCCGCCGGTGTTCGAGACCCCGGTCACCAGTGCGACGACCACGCGGCTCGACTGGTCGACGACAGCACCACGGCGAGCACGTGCCGTCCGCGACGCTGGCGTCGAGCGGCAAGGCCGCTGGCGCGAGTCGCCGGACGACGCTGACGCTCGCACCGGTCGAGCTGGCTGATCCACCGCATCACCCAGCAGCCCGCTCCCTTCGGGGGGCGGGCTGTTGTCATGCCCGCGCGGGCCGGTGCCGGCACCTGCGACCCGCGGACAAACGGGTGAACCTTCCCGTCACCGGCCCCGAGCGCTACGGTCCCCCTGGCGTCACCCACCTGGGGTGAGGCCGCGACGACGGCGAAGGTGCAGCCTCGGCTGAACACTTCTTCGCGAGGAGATCACCCATGGCGGAGCAACCGGCAGTCAACAACCAGGTGGACGACGACGACAACGAGGGCTCGTGGGGCGGCATGATCGCCTTCGCCTCGATCCTGCTCGTCCTGGTCGGCGCCTTCCACGCACTCGGGGGCCTGATAGCGCTGCTCGAGCCGACGCAGTACATGGTCACCGACGACAACCTGATCCTGCCCGTCAGCTACACGGTGTTCGGACTCGTCCACATCGCCGTCGGTGTCGCGATGATCTTCGCGAGCTACGGGGTGTTCTGGGGCAGGACCTGGGCCCGGGTCATCGCCGTCGCGGTGTGCGCGGTGAGCGCGATCACCGCGGTGGGTTCCCTGTCGTCGAACCCCATCTGGTACGCCGTCATCATCGCGATCGACCTCCTCATCATCTACGCCGTCACGGTGCACGGCGGCGCGGAGAACAGGGAGTACTGAGCCGCGAGCGCGGCAGCAACCAGCAACCAAGGGTTGCGTAAGGCGATCTGCTCACCTAGAGTGATCTGCAACCAAACGTTGCAGAAGGTGAGTGGGCCATGGAGTACGGAAGCATCGAGCGCGAGATCCACGTGGAGGCCTCGCCCGAGGTGGTCTTCGAGGTGATCAGCCGTCCGGAGCACCTCAGCGAGTGGTGGCCGGACGAGGCGCACCTCGAGCCGAGGCCCGGGGCGGTGGGTGCGCTGGTGTTCGGAGCCGGCGGAGCCGAGCCCACGACCGTGCCGATCACCGTCCTCGAGGTCGAGCCGCCACGCCGGTTCGTCTTCCGCTGGGTCCACGGCGCCGACGAGGCGGCCGCGCCGGGCAACTCGCTGCTGGTCACCTTCGACCTGGTGCCGTCGGGCGCCGGCACCACCGTGCGGATGCGGGAGACCGGCTTCCGCGAGATGGGGTGGGAGGCCGCCCTGCTCGAGGAGCAGTACCGCGAGCACGTCGTGGGCTGGGACCACTTCCTGCCCCTCCTCGAGCGGTACGTCGCGCGGCTGGTGGCCAGCCGATGAGCGTCGCCGTCGACGACGACCTCTGGTCCGCGATCGGTGACCCGACCCGCCGGCGCCTGCTCGACCTGCTCCTCGTGGACGCCGGCGGGACGGCGACCAGCCTGAGCGAGCAGCTCCCCGTGACCCGGCAGGCCGTGGCCAAGCACCTCGGGGTGCTCGACCGGGTGGGGCTCGTGCATGCCACGACGTCCGGGCGCGAGAAGCGGTACGGAGTGGACGAGGCCCAGCTCGCCCGCGCGGTGGCCCAGCTCGCCAGCGTCGGGTCGACGTGGGACGCCCGCCTGCGCCGCATCAAGCGCATCGCCGAGGCCCTCCAGCAGACCCGGGAGCCGTAGGCCGCACGCACCACACCACGAGTCCAGCGCGGGACGTCCGTCCTCGCGCCGGTCAACCCTGCCTGCCCGCGCGCCCATGGACGGGTGACGCACAGGGGCAGGCAGCACCCACAAGGAGAGAGGAAGAAGACAATGGTGGACATCCTGCACAGGATCGCCGTCGAAGGATCGTCGCCCGACGACGTCTACGCGGCGCTGACCACGCGCGAGCGCCTGGCCGCCTGGTGGACCGAGGACACCCAGGGCGACGGGGACGTCGGCGGCGAGCTGAGGTTCCGGTTCCCGGAAGGCGGCTTCGACATGGAGGTCGAGGAGGCCCAGCCCGGGAAGAGCGTGGTCTGGAAGGTCGTCGGCGGGCCCGACGAGTGGATCGGCACCCGGGTGGGCTGGGAGCTCACCCAGGACGGCGACTGGACCGTCGTGCTCTTCCGGCACGAGGGCTGGCGCGAGCCGGTGGAGTTCATGCACCACTGCAGCACCAAGTGGGCCATCTTCCTGATGAGCCTGAAGGCGCTCGTCGAGACCGGTGTCGGAGCACCGGCGCCGCACGACGTGAGGATCAGCAACTGGCACTAGCGCCCGCGTCGCCCGGCGGATATTCGATGGCTTCCCCTCGATACGATCGAGAGACAGGCCCCGGATCCGCCGGGCCGACGTAGTGCAGGGAGCTTCCCGGTGTCCGAGATCAAGGTCCACGTCCTGACCGCCGACGCGCGGGCGGAGCAGACCGTGACGACGGGCACCAAGGCCTGGGAGCTCTTCCAGGACGACCCGCAGGTGATCGCGGCGCGGGTCGCGGGCTCGCTGCGCGACCTCAGCCACGTCCTGGAGGACGGCGACGAGGTCGACGGCGTCGCGATCGACAGCGCCGACGGTCGCGACATCCTGCGGCACTCCACCGCGCACGTGATGGCCCAGGCGGTCCAGGAGCTCTGGCCCGACGCCAAGCTCGGCATCGGGCCGCCGATCGAGAACGGCTTCTACTACGACTTCGACGTCGAGGTGCCGTTCAAGCCCGAGGACCTCGAGGCGATCGAGACCCGGATGCGCAAGATCATCAAGGAGGGCCAGCGCTTCTCCCGCCGGCCCGTCTCCGACGGCGACGCCCTCGACGAGCTCAGGGACGAGCCCTACAAGCTCGAGCTGATCGGCCTCAAGGGGTCCGGCAGCGCCGAGGACGCGGCCGAGGGCGCCGGCGTCGAGGTCGGTGCCGGCGAGCTGACCATCTACGACAACGTCCGCCGCAACGGCGACGTGGCGTGGAGCGACCTGTGCCGCGGCCCGCACCTGCCGACCACGAAGCGGATCCCGGCGTTCAAGCTGATGCGGAGCGCCGCGGCGTACTGGCGCGGCGACGAGAAGAACAAGCAGCTCCAGCGCGTCTACGGCACCGCCTGGGAGACCAAGGAGGCCCTGGAGGCGCACCTGCACCGGATCGAGGAGGCCGAGCGTCGCGACCACCGCAAGCTCGGCCGCGACCTCGACCTCTACTCCTTCCCCGACGAGCTCGGCTCCGGCCTCGTGGTCTTCCACCCCAAGGGTGGCGTGATCAAGCGGGAGATGGAGGACTACGTCCGTCGCCGGCACATCGAGGAGGGCTTCGAGTACGTCGGCACCCCGCACATCTCCAAGGAGGGGCTCTTCCACACCTCCGGGCACCTGCCGTACTACGCCCACACGATGTACCCCGCCATGGAGTTCGAGAACGCGAAGTACCGGCTCAAGGCGATGAGCTGCCCGATGCACAACCTGATCTACCAGGCGCGCGGGCGGTCCTACCGCGAGCTGCCGCTGCGGCTGTTCGAGTTCGGTGGGGTCTACCGGCTCGAGAAGTCCGGCGTGGTGCACGGCCTCACCCGGGTCCGGGGGATGACCCAGGACGACTCGCACTCCTACGTGACCGCCGAGCAGGCCCCGGGTGAGGTGAAGCACCTGCTCGACTTCTGCCTCGGCCTGTTCCGCGACTTCGGCCTCGACGACTTCTACCTCGAGCTGTCGACCCGCGACGACAAGAACAAGGACAAGTTCCAGGGCTCCGACGAGGACTGGGAGACCGCGACCGCGATCATGCAGAAGGTCGCCGAGGAGTCCGGGCTCGACCTGGTCCCGGACCCCGGCGGCGCCGCGTTCTACGGCCCGAAGATCTCCGTCCAGGCCCGCGACGCCATCGGCCGCACCTGGCAGATGTCGACGGTCCAGTACGACTTCGGGCAGCCGGCCGGGTTCGAGCTCGAGTACCAGGCCGCCGACGGCACCCGCCAGCGTCCGGTCATGATCCACTCCGCGAAGTTCGGCTCGATCGAGCGCTTCATCGGCGTCCTGGTCGAGCACTACGCGGGCGCGATGCCCCCGTGGCTGGCGCCCGTGCAGGTCGAGGCGATCCCGATCGCCGAGCGGCACGTCGACTACCTGTACGACGTCGCGAAGCAGATGCGGGCGCAGGGGCTGCGGGTCGAGATCGACGACTCGGACGACCGGATGCAGAAGAAGATCCGCAACGCGCAGCTGCAGAAGGTGCCGTTCATGGTGATCGCCGGCGACCAGGACGTCGAGGCGGGCGCGGTGTCCTTCCGCTACCGCGACGGCCACCAGGAGAACGGCGTGCCGGTCGCGGACGCCATCGCCCGGGTCGTCGAGGCGGTTGCCTCGAGGACGCAGGTCTAGGCGGGGTCCCGGCGGACCCGCCGGGTGTAGCGGCGGCACGGCGAGATGTACGGCGTGCCGCCCGCCTCCACGTGGTAGTCGAGGTCGCCCTCGTCCACCCAGCCGCGCTTCTCGTAGAACCGACGGGCCATGGCGTTGCCGCGCGCCACCGCGAGCCACGCGACGTCGTGGCCGCCGGCGGCCACCTGGCGCTCCGCCTCGGCGAGCAGGGTGGGGGCCACCCCGGTGCCGCGGGCCTCGGCGGCGACGTACACCTGCTCGACCTCGTCGCCGGTCACCATCACGAACCCCACGACGGCGCCGTCCACCTCGGCGACGGTCGTGTCGGCGACCCGCCGCGGCGCGCGCGCCTGGAACGCCTCGAGGGTGCGGCCGGCGGTCAGCCCGTCGGGCACGTGCCCCGGGTGGACGTCGTGCCAGCCCGAGTGCCAGATCTCGGCCACGGTCCCGGCGTCCGCCGAGGTCGCTGCACGCAGGACGGGTTCCATCCGCCCACCCTAGGGAGTTCGGGCAACGGCCGGTGACTTGGATGGGCCCGAGACGGGTACGGCGATGGCGTGCCAGCCGAGAGCCCCTCCACCGGTGTGTGTCAGGTCGTCGTGATGGGCGTCTCGGGAGTGGGGAAGTCCACCGTCGCCAAGGGGCTGTCGACGCTGATGCGGTGGCCGTTCGCCGAAGGCGACGCGTTCCACCCGGAGGCCAACCTCGCCAAGATGACGTCCGGCCAACCGCTCACCGACGAGGACCGTTGGCCCTGGCTGCGCAGCATCGGCGACTGGATGTCGCAGGAGATCGCGGCCGGCCGCTCCGGGGTCGTGACCTGCTCGGCCCTGCGCCGCGCCTACCGCGACCTGCTCCGCGAGGGGCGGCCCGAGGTCGTCTTCTGCCACCTGACCGCGGGTGAGGACCTGGTCGCGAACCGGATCGGCGCCCGTCAGGACCACTTCATGCCTCCGTCGCTGTTGCACAGCCAGTACGACACGCTCGAGCCGCTCGAGCCCGACGAGCCGGGAGTGGAGGTCTCGGTCGACGGCAGCGCGGCCGAGGTCCTCGCCCGTGCCGTCACCGCCCTCCAGCTGCACCCAGAAGGAGAAAGCTCGTGACCATCGCACGCCGTGACCCTGGCCGCCGAAGAGACCGTGAATCTCACCGACGCCCCCAACAGCCAGCTGCTCCTGGCCGCCATCCTCGGCATCGCCGCCGTGGTGCTGCTGATCACCCTCGCGAAGTTCCACCCGTTCCTGGCGCTGATGCTCGGTACGGCGGTGATGGGCGCCGTCGCCGGGGTCGCCCCTCTCGACATCGTCAACAGCTTCACCCTCGGGTTCGGGGCCACCGTGGGGTCGGTGGGTCTGTTGATCGCGTTGGGGGCGATGGTCGGCAAGCTGCTGGCCGACTCCGGCGGAAGCGACACGATCGTGGAGACGATCATCAGCCGCGTCGGCCCGGCCGGGCTGCCCTGGGCGATGGCGCTGATCGCCGCGATGCTGGGGCTCCCGCTGTTCTTCGAGGTCGGGGTGGTCCTGCTCGTCCCCGTCGTCATCCTGGTGGCACTGCGCCTCGACATCCCGATCATGCGCGTGGGGATCCCGGCCCTGGCCGGCCTGTCGATCCTGCACGGCCTGGTGCCGCCCCACCCGGGGCCGCTCGTCGCGATCGACGCGCTCGGGGCCGACCTGGGGCTGACCCTGCTCTTCGGGCTCCTCGTCGCGGCGCCGACCCTGGTCATCTGCGGCCCGCTGCTCGCGAGGTTCGTCGAGCAGTGGGTCCCGACGCACGCCACCACCGTCGCCGCGGGCATGACGTCCGACGTCCCCGCCGGCAGCGTTGCCATCAGCCCCGCCGGCGGCTCCGGGGCCGGGCTTCCTCCGGCAGACGCACCGGACGACGACGACCGCATCCACAGTCGCTCGGCGCTCGGGGAGGGGGTCACCCACCGTCCGGGGTTCTTCGCCGCGGTCATCAGCATCACGCTGCCGGTGATCCTGATGCTCGCCCGAGCGATCGCCGAGCTCACGATCAACGACGACGAGAACAGCCTGCAGAAGTTCCTGGTGTTCATCGGCACCCCGGCGGTCGCGCTGCTGGCGGCCGTCCTGGTCGCCATGTTCGCGCTCGGGTTCGGCTCGGGGATGAACCGGGGCCAGGTCGAGAAGTCGACAGGCTCCGCGTTGCCCGGCATCGCCGGCATCCTGCTGATCGTCGCTGCGGGGGGTGGCTTCAAGGCGATGCTCGTCGACGCGGGAGTCGGGGACGTCATCGGCGACTGGGCGGAGGGGACCGGGATCTCCGTGCTGCTGCTGGGCTGGCTGGTCGCGGTCGGGGTCCGGCTCGCCACCGGGTCTGCCACGGTCGCCACGATCACGGCCGCCGGCATCGTCACCGGCGTGGCGACCGGGCTGGAGTCCACGGAGCTGTCGCTGCTGGTGCTGGCGATCGGCTGCGGATCGCTCTTCTTCAGCCACGTCAACGACGCCGGCTTCTGGCTGGTGAAGGAGTACTTCGGGCTCACCATCGGACAGACGATCAAGTCCTGGTCGGTGATGGAGACCGCGATCTCGGTCGTCGGGTTGGCCTTCGTGATGCTGTTGAGCCTGGTCGTCGTCTAGCCGGCCGGGCGCCCGTCCTCGGACGCCCTAGGATCGACGGGTGAGAGAGGAGTCCCTGCACCAGCCAGGAGCCGGTGACTCCGACGACCTCGACCGCTTGTGGACGCCGCACCGGATGGCCTACATCCGCGGCGAGAACAAGCCCACGGACGGCTCGGCGGGGGAGTGCCCCTTCTGCCGCGTCCCCGAGCTCGACGACGAGGCGGGCCTGGTGGTCCATCGGGGCGCCCTCGCGTACGTCGTGCTCAACCTCTACCCCTACTCGCCGGGACACCTGATGGTGTGCCCCTACCGCCACCTGGCCGACTACACCGAGACGACGGTCGAGGAGGCCGCCGAGATCGCCGCCCTCACCAAGCAGGCGATGGTGACCGTGCGCGACGTCTCCGGGGCGCACGGCTTCAACCTCGGCATGAACCAGGGTGCGGTCGCGGGCGCCGGCATCTCCGCGCACCTGCACCAGCACGTCGTGCCCCGGTGGGCGGGTGACCAGAACTTCATGCCGATCATCGGCCGGACCAAGACCCTGCCCGAGCTGCTCGGCGACACCCGGCGGCTCCTGGCGGGCGCCTGGCCCTTGGTCAGCTGAGTCGCGACTCGACCTGCTCGAGCGCCTGCGGTGGCGCGGCGCTCGAGGGTCGCGCTGGTCTTCAGCGCCGGAGCGGCCACCACGACCCGGGTGAAGACGCCCTCCGCGCACCCCTGGACGACCAGCCGCGGGGAGGACTTGCGGCCGCTGTCCTCGAAGACCGCGGCTCGCTGCGCCCCGCGGGCGGCGCCGTCGAGCTCGAAGACCTGGGAGGCCAGCGCGCAGGCCTCCCGGTCGCTGGCGCTCGTGCCGAGCTCGAGCGCGCGGAGGCGCACCGCCTGCTTGGCGGCGTCGCCGGACGACCCGTCGGCAGCCTCCCGGGCGAACTCGACCACCCACGCGTCGGCGTCCATGGACGTGACCTCGACCAGGGTCTTGTCGTCGCCCTCCTCGAGGGTCCAGCGGCACCCGCCGCGTACCCCGTCGGAGGCGGGCAGCTCCTCGGCGTAGGGAGTCTTCTCCCCGACCAGGGCCTTGCGCTGCGCAGCGGACAGCGAGTCGCACACCGACGACGTCGCGGCGGGGGCCGGGTCGATGATGCCGAGGAAGCGGCCGCCGACGAGGGCGGCCGCGCTCAGCACCATGAGCACGGTGGCGAAGAACACCGCCTTGAAGACCATGACCAGCAAAGATAACGACGCGGGGCCGCTGTCGTCCCGAGAATGGCCCGAGGCCGCTGGACGGCGTTCGCGACCGGGTAGCCTGCCGCCACCATGGACCGCTTCAAGAAGTTCTGGCAGACGGTGATGCTCGCGCCGTTCATCCGCCTGTTCATCCGCCTGGGCATCAGTCCGGACGCGGTGACCGTGGTGGGGACCCTCGGGGTGTCCGCCGGCGCCCTGATCTTCTTCCCCCAGGGGCTGCTCTGGCAGGGCGTGCTGGTGATCACCGCGTTCGTCTTCAGCGACCTCATCGACGGCCAGATGGCCCGCACGATGGGCCGCACCGACACCTTCGGAGCGTTCCTCGACTCGACGCTCGACCGGATCGCCGACGGGGCGATCTTCGGTGGGGTCGCCCTCTACTTCGCCTGGGTGGCGGAGGACCGGCTGTACCTGGTGCTCGCCCTGGTGTGCCTGGTGATGGGCGGCGTGACGTCGTACGCCCGGGCGCGCGGCGAGGGCCTGGGGTACGTCGCCAAGACGGGCATCGCCGAGCGGGCCGACCGGCTGGTGGCGATCCTGGCGACGCTCTTCTTCGGCGACCTGTTCGACCTGCCCATCCTCTACGAGGTGGCGCTGTGGGCTCTCGCGCTGGCGAGCACCATCACCGTCGGCCAGCGCATCTGGCTGGTGCGCAGCCAGGCCCTCGACAAGCGCGTCCCCGAGTAGGGCCGCGTCGACCTCCGGCACTACGATCGGAGCATGTCCCAGGCAACAGGTTCGACCGGCAGCACCGGCACCAGCGAGACCCCCACGACCGGCACCACGCGCGTCAAGCGCGGCATGGCCGAGATGCTCAAGGGCGGCGTCATCATGGACGTCGTCACGGCTGAGCAGGCCAAGATCGCGGAGGACGCCGGCGCCGTCGCGGTGATGGCGCTGGAGCGGGTTCCCGCCGACATCCGGGCCCAGGGCGGCGTCAGCCGGATGAGCGACCCGGACATGATCGACGGCATCATCGCCGCCGTCTCGATCCCGGTGATGGCCAAGGCGCGGATCGGCCACTTCGCCGAGGCGCAGGTGCTCCAGAGCCTCGGGGTCGACTACATCGACGAGTCCGAGGTGCTGACGCCCGCGGACTACGCCCACCACATCGACAAGTGGACCTTCCGGGTGCCGTTCGTCTGCGGGGCCACCAACCTCGGCGAGGCGCTCCGCCGGATCACCGAGGGCGCGGCCATGATCCGCAGCAAGGGCGAGGCCGGCACCGGCGACGTGTCCAACGCGGTCACCCACATGCGCACCATCCGCGGCGAGCTGCGCCGGCTCCAGGGCCTCGAGGACGACGAGCTGTACCTCGCCGCCAAGGACCTGCAGGCGCCGTACGACCTGGTCAAGGAGGTCGCCCTGGCCGGCAAGCTGCCGGTGGTGCTCTTCACCGCGGGCGGCATCGCCACTCCGGCCGACGCGGCGATGATGATGCAGCTCGGGGCGGAGGGGGTCTTCGTCGGCTCGGGCATCTTCAAGTCCGGCAACCCCGCGCAGCGGGCCGAGGCGATCGTCAAGGCGACCACGTTCTACGACGACCCGGACGTGGTCGCGAAGGTCAGCCGGGGCCTCGGCGAGGCCATGGTCGGGATCAACGTCGAGGAGATCCCGGCGCCCCACCGGCTGGCCGAGCGCGGCTGGTAGCCCGCCTCTGCAAGAAATATCTGCGGAACCGCGTCACAGTTCCGCGATGCGGTCGTTTCTCCTTCAAGAACTACCCGATCCCCCCGATCGCAAGGAGAAAGCGATGAGCATCATCGTCTTGCAGGCCGTCCTCGCCGCGTACGCGGTCATCACCTTCGCCATCGCGCTGCGCATGCGCAGCCGGTCGCGCGTCGTGACCATGGTGTTCCCGAACGAGACCGACACCCGTCAGTCCTACGGTCGCCACCGGCAGCCCGCGCTCGTCTGACGTACGACCCCGGGGGAGCCCGGCCCTATCCTGTGCCGGTGCCAGCCCCCACGATCGGCGTCCTCGCGCTGCAAGGCGACGTGCGTGAGCACCTGAGGGCGTTGACCCGGCTGGGCGCCGACGCGCTCGCCGTCCGCCGCCCCGACGAGCTGGCCCGCTGTGCCGGGCTCGTGCTCCCGGGTGGCGAGAGCACCACCATGGCCAAGCTGGCCCGCATCTTCGACCTGATGACACCGCTGCGTGACCGGGTCGCGGACGGTATGCCGGCCCTCGGCACCTGTGCCGGGATGATCCTCCTCGCTGATCGGGTCGAGGACGGGACCGTCGGCCAGGAGACCATCGGCGGCCTGGACGTCACCGTCCGCCGCAACGCCTTCGGGCGGCAGGTCGACTCCTTCGAGACCGAGCTGGACTTCGCCGGTCTCGCCGATCCCGTGCACGCCGTGTTCATCCGCGCTCCGTGGGTCGAGCGGGTCGGGGAGGACGTCGAGGTCCTCGCCCGGGTCCCCGGGGAGCCCGGGGACGGCGGCGCCGCCGGTAGGATCGTCGCGGTCCGGCAGGGTCCGCTGCTCGCCACCTCGTTCCACCCCGAGTTCGGGGGTGGCGACCGCATCCACGCGATGTTCGTCGAGATGGTGGCCGCCCGCGAGCCGGCCACCGGTTGACGACGTAGAAGAGGAGCGCATGTCCGGGCATTCCAAGTGGGCGACCACGAAGCACAAGAAGGCCGTCGTCGACGCACGGCGCGGCAAGATGTTCGCCAAGCTGATCAAGAACATCGAGGTCGCGGCCCGGATGGGTGGCGGCGACATCAGCGGCAACCCGACCCTCTACGACGCGATCCAGAAGGCCAAGAAGTCGTCGGTCCCCAACGACAACATCGACCGCGCGGTCAAGCGCGGCTCGGGTGCGGAGGCGGGCGGCGCCGACTACACCACGATCATGTACGAGGGCTACGGCCCGTCGGGCGTCGCGATGCTCATCGAGTGCCTCACCGACAACAAGAACCGGGCCGCGATGGAGGTCCGCACCGCGATGACCCGCAACGGCGGCTCGCTGGCGGACCCGGGCTCGGTGTCCTTCCTGTTCAACCGCAAGGGCGTGGTGATCGTCCCCAACGACCAGGACGGCAAGCAGGTCACCGAGGACGACGTCCTCGAGGCCACGCTCGACGCCGGCGCCGAGGACGTCAACGACCTGGGGGAGGCCTTCGAGGTGATCTCGGAGGCGACCGACCTGGTCGCGGTCCGCACCGCGCTCCAGGCCGCGGGGGTCGACTACGACTCCGCCGAGGCCCAGTTCGTGCCGGACATGCAGGTCGCGCTCGACCGCGACGGCGCGGGCAAGGTGTTCCGCCTGGTCGAGGCCCTCGAGGACCTCGACGACGTGCAGAACGTCTACGCCAACTTCGACGTGCCCGACGAGGTCATGGCCGAGCTCGACTGATCCCGGTGGTCGGGTAGCGAGCGCAGGACGCATCGAGACCGCGTGTCGTACGCCGGGACCGCGGCCGGTCGCGTTAGCGTCTTCACCGAACAGGTGTTCGGACGGAAGGCGACCAGATGCGGGTGCTCGGGATCGACCCCGGCCTGACGCGCTGCGGGTTGGGCGTGGTCGAGGGCTCGGTGGGCCGGCCGCTGACCCTGGTCGACGTCAACGTCATCCGCACCAGCGCCGACCAGCCGGTGGCGCAGCGTCTGGTCACCATCGAGAAGGGCATCGACGCCTGGCTCGACGAGCACCGCCCCGACGCGGTGGCCGTCGAGCGGGTCTTCGCCCGCTCGGACTCCAGCACGATCATGGGCACCGCGCAGGCGAGCGGGATCGCGATGGTCTGCGCCGCCCGCCGCGGGCTGCCGATCGCGCTGCACACGCCGTCCGAGGTCAAGGCCGCGGTCTCGGGCAGCGGGCGCGCCGACAAGGCGCAGGTGGGTGCGATGGTGACCCGGATCCTTCGTCTCGACGCCCCGCCCAAGCCGGCGGACGCCGCCGACGCGCTCGCGCTGGCGATCACCCACATCTGGCGGGGTGGGGCCCAGGCCAGGATCGACGCCGCCCTGGCCCGCGCGTCGGCCGCGGCCACGACCGTGAGGAGCAGGGGATGATCGCCTTCGTCCGCGGCGAGGTCGCCGAGCTGACCCTGAACAGCGCCGTGCTGGCCGTGGGCGGCGTCGGCCTGGAGCTGATGTGCACCCCCGGCACCCTCGCGACGCTGCGCGTCGGGCAGCAGGCCACGCTGCCCACGAGCATGGTGGTGCGGGAGGAGTCGTTGACCCTGTTCGGGTTCCTCGACGACGACGAGAAGACGATCTTCGAGCTCGTGCAGACCGCGTCGGGCGTCGGGCCCAAGCTGGCCCAGTCGATCCTCGCCGTGCTGCCTCCCGACGACCTGCGTACCGCCATCGCGCACGAGGACGTCAAGACCCTCACCCGGGTGCCCGGGATCGGGCAGAAGGGCGCCCAGCGGATCATCCTCGAGCTCAAGGACCGCCTCGGGGTGGTCGTCGGCCATCGCGGACCGGCGGCGGCCGCCGTGCCGACCGAGACCTGGCGTGACCAGGTCCACCAGGGGCTGGTGGGGCTCGGCTGGCCCGCCAAGGACGCGGAGCGTGCCGTCGAGACCGTGGCTCCCGACGCCGGGGCCACCCCCGACGTGGCGGCGCTGTTGCGCGCCGCCCTCCGCAGCCTGAGCAGGGCGTGAGGGTGGACGACGTGGAGGACTACCTGGACGCCGCGGAGGACGCGCACCTGCGCAGCCTGACCGCCGCCGAGGTGGACGGCGACGAGCGGGTGATCGAAGCCGCGCTGCGGCCCCGCTCGCTCGACGAGGTCGTCGGGCAGACCCGGGTCCGGGCGCAGCTGGGCCTGGTGCTGGAGGCGGCCCGGCAGCGCGACCGGCCGCCCGACCACGTGCTGCTCTCCGGCCCGCCGGGGCTCGGCAAGACCACCCTGGCGATGATCATCGCCCACGAGATGAGCGTGCCGCTGCGCCTCACCAGTGGTCCGGCGATCACCCACGCGGGCGACCTCGCGGCGATCCTGTCCGGTCTCAACGAGGGCGACGTCTTGTTCGTCGACGAGATCCACCGGATGTCGCGGCCGGCCGAGGAGATGCTCTACATGGCCATGGAGGACTTCCGGGTCGACGTGGTCATCGGCAAGGGCCCGGGCGCGACCGCCATCCCGCTCGACATCCCGGCCTTCACCCTGGTCGGCGCGACCACCCGCGCCGGGCTCCTGCCCGGTCCGCTGCGGGACCGGTTCGGCTTCACCGCGCACCTGGAGTTCTACGACCCGGCCGAGCTCGACGAGATCGTGCTGCGCTCCGCCCGGTTGCTCGGCGTCGAGGTCGAGACCACGGGCACCGCCGAGATCGCCTCGCGCTCGCGCGGCACCCCGCGCATCGCCAACCGGCTGCTGCGCCGGGTCCGCGACTTCGCCCAGGTCCGCGCCGACGGGGTGGTGACCCTGCCCGTCGCCCGGGCCGCGCTCGAGCTCTACGAGGTCGACGAGTCGGGGCTGGACCGCCTCGACCTGGCGGTCCTCGACGCCCTGTGCCGACGCTTCGGCGGGGGACCCGTGGGCGTCTCGACCCTCGCGGTCGCTGTCGGCGAGGAGCGCGAGACGGTCGAGGAGGTGGCCGAGCCGTTCCTGGTCCGCAGTGGGCTGCTGGCCCGGACCCCGCGCGGCCGGGTGGCCACCCCCGCGGCCTGGCGGCACCTCGGACTGACCCCACCCGCGCCGCCCTCCGCGGACGTCACCCTCTTCGAGGACTGACCGCTCGTCCCGACTCGGGTCCTTGAGGATCCCCCGGTTACACTTCACCGTTGGTCGACCACACCCGGGGCTGCGCCCTGGTGCCCCCCGGAGTCGTCGACCGCCCCCGTCATCTTTTCGAGAGGTAATTGCCGTGCCGGAGCTGGCCTCCACCCTGCTGCCCCTGTTGGCCATCTTCCTGGTCTTCTGGCTGCTCATCATCCGCCCGCAGCGCCGCCGTGCCGCGGCGCTCCAGGAGCTCCGGTCCGCACTCACCCCGGGCGACCGGGTGATGATGACGGCCGGCATCTTCGGCACCCTGGTGAGCGTCGAGGGCGACTCCGCGCGGGTCGAGGTCTCCGACGGCGTGGTCATCGAGATCGCGACCGCCGCGGTCGCCTCGGTCGAGCAGACGACGCCGGCCGAGTCGCAGGGCCCCGACGACGCCCACGAGGAGGGCTGAGATGGCCCGCACGACCCCGGCGTCCCGGGCCGGCCGCACCCTGGTCATCTTCTTCATGACCATGGGCGTGATCTACGGCCTGGTCGCGATCGCGGGCTCCTGGAAGCCCGAGCTCGGCCTCGACCTGCAGGGCGGCACCCGCATCACGCTGATCGCCAAGGACGAGAACAACTCCTCGGCCAACCTCGAGGAGGCGCGCAAGATCATCGACCGGCGCGTCAACGGCTCCGGCGTGACCGAGGCCGAGGTGACCACCCAGGGCAACCGCTTCATCGTGGTCGAGATCCCGGGCGAGAGCCGGGCCGACCTGGTCGACACGGTCAAGCGGCAGGCGCAGCTGCGGTTCCGGGTGGTCGCGCAGACCGCCGACGGCACGGCCGCCGCGTCGACCTCCTCCGCCGAGCCGAGCGGACTCCCGTCGCAGCCGTTGGTCACCGCGCCGGCGAGCCCCACCAAGAAGCCCAAGCCGTCGTCGACGGAGTCGGCCACCCCGAAGAACCGGGCGCCGTTCGTCGCCGACCAGTCGTCGCCGTCGCCGTCCCTCGAGCCCACGTCGCTCCCGGCCGAGTCCGAGAGCGCCGCCCCCAGCGCCGACGCCACGGCGTCGCCGACGGCCACCCCGAGCGACGACGGTTCGGCCGGCTCGGCCACCGACGACCCGCTGACCTGGATGGTCAACCCCGACCAGAAGTCCCTGGACGCCTTCGCGGCCTTCCAGTGCCCCGCGCCCGGCGAGGCCACCGAGGTCGACGACGACCCGACCAAGCCGCTGATCACGTGTGACGAGAACGGCGTGAAGTACCTCCTCTCCGCCGCCCTCATCGAGGGCACCCAGCTCTCCTCGGCGTCCCTGCTGTCGCCCAACGGCCAGCAGCTCGAGTACGGCGTCAACCTGGAGTTCAACGGCGAGGGCGCCGACGAGTTCGGCCGGATCTCCGACGCGCTCTACGGCACCGACCGTCAGTTCGCGATCGTGCTCGACGGCGACGTCATCTCCGCGCCCGTCATGAACGCCCCGATCCACGACGGCAAGGCCCAGATCACCGGCAGCTTCACCCAGGCCGAGGCCGACAGCCTGGCCACCAGCCTGAAGTTCGGCGCGCTGCCGATCCAGTTCCAGTCCGACCCGCCGGTCGAGACCGTCGGCCCGTCGCTCGCCGGCAACCAGCTCTCGGCCGGGATCACCGCCGGTCTCGCCGGCCTCGCGATGGTGATGCTCTACTGCCTCTTCTACTACCGGGGCCTGGGCCTGGTCGTGATCGCCTCGCTCCTCGTGGCGGCCGCGATGACGTACGGCCTCGTGCTGCTGCTCAGCGAGGCCGCCGGCTTCACGCTCTCCCTGCCCGGCATCGCCGGACTGATCGTGGCGGTGGGTATCACCGCGGACTCGTTCGTGGTCTTCTTCGAACGCATCCGGGACGAGATGCGCGACGGCAAGTCGATGCGGATCGCCGTCGAGGCCGGCTGGGCCCGGGCCCGGAACACCTGTGTCGCGGCCGACGCGGTCTCGCTGCTGGCGGCGGTGGTGCTCTACATCTTCGCCGCCGGGGTCGTGAAGGGCTTCGCCTTCGCGCTCGGCCTGTCGACCCTCATCGACCTCGCGGTGTTCTTCTGGTTCACCCACCCGATGGTGACCTACCTGGCCCGCTACCGCTTCTTCAACACCGGTCACCGGCTGTCGGGGCTGTCCGACGAGACGCTCGGCATCGACGGCCGGCCCGCGGACCGCCTCGCCGTGGGAGGGAGGGCCTGATGGGTCAGTTCTCACGGCTCGGCAACGCGCTCTACGAGGGACGGGTCTCGATCGACTTCGTCGGTCGCAAGTGGCTCTGGTACTCCATCTCCGCGGCGATCTTGGTGACCTCGATCGCGGGGCTCTACTTCCGGGGCCTCGACATGGGCATCGAGTTCACCGGCGGCGCGGAGTACCGCGTCAACGTGGAGTCCTCGCAGGTCACCCAGGACACCGCCGACGAGCTGCGGACGGCGGTGGCCGGCACCGGCATCGACGGCGCGGCCGCGCCGGTGGTGACCACCTCGGGCAACGAGGCCATCCTGATCCAGACGGAGCCGCTGACCGCGGACGAGAGCGCCACGGTCGTCGACACCATCCTGGAGACGACCGGCGCGACGCCGGACGACATCTCCCAGTCCGAGATCGGCGCCAGCTGGGGACGGGAGATCGCCGAGCGATCACTGATCGGGCTCGCGGTCTTCCTGGTCCTGGTGGTGCTGCTCATCTGGGCCTACTTCCGCGAGTGGAAGATGTCGGTCGCCGCGATCGTGGCGCTCGCGCACGACGTCCTGATCACGGTCGGCATCTACGCGCTGTCGGGGTTCGAGGTCACGCCCGCCACCGTCACCGGCATCCTGACCATCCTGGGCTTCTCGCTGTACGACACGGTCGTGGTCTTCGACAAGGTCCGTGAGAACACCAAGAACCTCCGTCGGACCCGGATGACGTACGCCGAGGCCGCCAACCTGGCGGTCAACCAGACGCTGGTGCGCTCGATCAACACCTCGATCGTCGCGCTCATCCCGGTGGCGGCGATCCTCTACGTCGGCGTGGTCCAGCTCGGCTCGGGCTCGCTGAAGGACCTCGCGCTCGCGCTCTTCGTCGGCATGGCCGCCGGGGCGTACTCCTCGATCTTCATCGCCACGCCGTTCCTGGTGCAGCTGAAGTCCCGCGAGAAGGGCACGAAGGAGATCGAGCGTCGGGCGCTGGCCAAGCGCCGCCACGACGCGGACCGCTACGCCAACGTGCCGTCGTACACCGAGGACCAGCCGGTCCGCAGCGCGGACGACGACCTCGACGACGCCCCGGCTCCGCAGAGCCGACCGGTCGTGACGACGGCACCCGCCGTCGGGTGCGCGACCGGTCGAGGAGGCCGGTCGCGGTCGGGTGGTGCCCAAGGCGCACGGGCCGGTCGAGCCGAGCGCGTCGTCGGGGCGGGTGCAGCCGACCCGGCAGAGCCGCTCCAAGCGCGGCAAGAAGTGAGCGCACGCGCCGCGGCCGCGGCCGCGCTGCAACGGCATGTCATCGACGTCCCGGACTTCCCGGAGCCGGGCGTCGTCTTCAAGGACATGACGCCGCTGTTCGCCGACCCGGCCGGGTTCGCCTCCGCGATCGCGGCCCTCGCCGAGGCCGGCCGTGAGGACGACCGGGTGGTCGTCGACAAGGTCGTCGGCATGGAGTCGCGGGGCTTCATCTTCGGAGCGCCGGTCGCGCTCGCCCTCGGCGTCGGGTTCGTCCCGGTCCGCAAGGCCGGCAAGCTGCCGCGCGCCACGCACGCGGTCTCCTACGACCTCGAGTACGGCCACACGACGCTGGAGATCCACCGCGACGCGCTGCGCGCGGGCGAGCGGGTGCTGCTCGTCGACGACGTGCTGGCCACCGGCGGCACGCTGGCGGCCACCCGGCAGCTCGTCGAGAACTGCGATGCGGTCGTGCACGGCGTCGCCATGCTGATGGAGCTGAGCTTCCTCCCCGGGCGCGAGGCCGTGGGCGAGCTCCCCTTCACCGTCCTCCTCACGGTCTGAGGCCCGGTCCTGGCACGGCCTAGACTCGGGGGTGTGACCGAGGAGACCGCGACCCCCGTCGTACGGGAGCGCGCGCCCGAGGTCGCCGCCAGCGGGCGCGGGATGCGCGCCCGGCTGGCCCGGATCGGCACCAAGAGCCAGCCCGGCAACCCGGTCCTGGAGCCGCTGTTCAACGCCGTGCGCGCCAACCACCCCAAGGCCGACCTGGCGCTGCTGGAGCGGGCCTACCTCACCGCCGAGGAGATGCACGGCACCCAGATGCGCAAGAGCGGGGACCGCTACATCACCCACCCGCTGGCCGTGACCACGATCCTCGCCGACATCGGCATGACCGAGCCGACCCTGGTCGCGGCGCTGCTCCACGACACGGTCGAGGACACGCCGTACACCCTCGAGCAGCTGACCGCCGACTTCGGTGAGGAGGTCGCGGCCCTCGTCGACGGCGTGACCAAGCTCGACAAGGTGAAGTACGGCGAGACCGCCGAGGCCGAGACCATCCGCAAGATGATCGTGGCGATGGCCCGCGACATCCGGGTGCTGGTCATCAAGCTCGCCGACCGCCTGCACAACATGCGCACCCTGCGCTACGTGCGCCGTGAGTCCCAGGAGCGCACCGCCCGGCAGACCCTCGACATCTACGCGCCGCTGGCGCACCGGCTCGGCATGAACGCGCTCAAGTGGGAGCTCGAGGACCTCGCCTTCGCGACCCTGCACCCCAAGATCTACGACGAGATCGTCCGGCTGGTCGCCGAGCGGGCGCCGTCGCGGGACCGCTTCCTCGCCGAGGTGATCGCCCAGGTCGAGCAGGACCTGCGGGAGGCCAAGGTCAAGGCGACGGTGACCGGCCGGCCGAAGCACTACTACTCGATCTACCAGAAGATGATCCTCGGCGGCCGCGGCTTCTCCGACATCTACGACCTGGTCGGCATCCGGGTGCTCGTGGACGACGACCGGGACTGCTACTCCGTGCTCGGGGTGCTGCACTCGCGCTGGAACCCGGTCCTCGGCCGGTTCAAGGACTTCATCGCGATGCCGAAGTTCAACATGTACCAGTCGCTCCACACCACCGTGATGGGTCCGCACGGCAAGCCGGTGGAGATGCAGATCCGGACCTACGCCATGCACCGGCGCGCGGAGTACGGCGTCGCGGCGCACTGGAAGTACAAGGAGGCCGGGACCGCCGGCGTCGACACCGAGCGCCTCGGCGACCTCGACGACATGGCCTGGGTCCGGCAGCTGCTCGACTGGCAGAGCGAGGTCGACGACCCGGGGGAGTTCCTGGAGTCGCTGCGCTTCGAGATGAACCGCGCCGAGGTCTACGTCTTCACCCCGCGCGGCGAGGTGAAGGCGCTGCCGGTGGGCGCGACCCCGGTCGACTTCGCCTACGCCGTGCACACCGAGGTCGGGCACCGCACCATCGGCGCGCGGATCAACGGCCGGCTCGTGTCCCTGGAGTCGCCGCTGGACAACGGGGACGTCGTCGAGGTCTTCACCTCGAAGTCGCCGACCGCGGGACCGTCACGCGACTGGCTGGGCTTCGTCAAGTCGCCCCGCGCCCGCTCGAAGATCCGCCAGTACTTCACCAAGGAGCGGCGTGAGGAGGCGATCGAGCAGGGCAAGGACCAGATCGTCAAGCTCATGCGCAAGGAGGGCATGGGGCTCAAGCGGGTGCTGACCCACGAGTCCCTGACCCTGGTGGCCCAGCACTTCAAGCTCGCCGACGTCTCCGCGCTCTACTCCGCGGTGGGCGAGGGCAACATCAGCGCCCAGGCGGTCGTGCGCCGGGTCATCGACCTGCACGGCGGCGACGAGGGCGCCGCCGAGGACCTCTCCGAGGGCGTCCGGATCACCGGTCGGAGCGGCCGCACCAAGGTCGCCACCGCCGGCGACTCGGGCGTCGTGGTCAAGGGCGTCGACGACGTGTGGGTCAAGCTGGCCAAGTGCTGCACGCCGGTGCCGCCGGACCCGATCCTGGGCTTCGTCACCAAGGGCGGCGGCGTCTCGGTGCACCGCCAGGACTGCACCAACGCGGCCAGCCTCAACAACCAGCCCGAGCGGCTGCTCGAGGTGGAGTGGGCCCCCACGGCGCAGTCGACGTACCTCGTCAACATCCAGGTCGAGGCCCTCGACCGCTCGCGGCTGCTCTCCGACATCACGATGGCGCTCTCCGACGCCCACGTGAACATCCTCAGCGCCAACCTCAGCACCACCCGGGACCGGGTCGCCAAGAGCCGCTTCTCCTTCGAGATGGCCGACGCCACCCACCTCGACAGCGTCATCGCCACCGTCCGCGGCGTCCCCGGCGTCTTCGACGTCTACCGCGTCACCCAGTAACCCGAGCAGGTCGCGCCGACCCTCGGTGGTACGCGCGGACTCGTCGGTGGTCGAGCAGGTCGCGCGGACCTTCGGTGGTCGAGCAGGTCGCGCCAGCGACCGTGTCGAGACCGAGACGGGCAGTACGGCGACCCCTTCGGTGGTCGAGCAGGTCGCGCTAGCGACCGTGTCGAGACCGAGACGGGCAGTACGGCGACCCTTTCGGTGGTCGAGCAGGTCGCGCTAGCGACCGTGTCGAGACCTCCATCCACAGCCTGTACGTCCACGCTGGCAGCGGGCCACCGCTCTCGCGACCATGAAGGCGTGGCCTACGTTTACATGCTGGTCTGCTCAGACGGCTCCTTCTACGTCGGGAGCACGCGCGACCTGGCGGCAAGGCTCCACCAGCATCAGACGGGACTCGGCGCGACGTACACGCGAGAGCGCCTTCCAGTGCGCCTTGTCTGGCACGAAGAGCATGAGCACATCGGCGCCGCGTTCGCCCGCGAGAAGCAGATCCAGAACTGGTCGCGTGCAAAACGTGTAGCCCTGATCCAGCAGAGGTACGGCGACCTGCCCGGGCTTGCGCGGGGCAGGTGGAGGTCTCGACACGGTCGCTAGCGCGACCTGCTCGACCACCGAGGGTCGCCGTACTGCCGCCACGGTCGCCGTACTGCCGCTCGGTCTCGACACGGTCGCTGGCGCGACCTGCTCGACCACCGGGGTCGCCGTACCACCGGTCGCCGTACGCCCGTCCCGGTCTCGACACGGTCGCTGGCGCGACCTGCTCGACCACCGAGGGTCGCCGTACGCCCGTCCGGTCTCGACACGGTCGCTGGCGCGACCTGCTCGACCACCGGGGTCGCCGTAGTCGCCGCACTGCCCGTCTCGGTCTCGACACGGTCGCTGGCGCGACCTGCTCGACCACCGAGGGTCGCCGTACTGCCCGTCTCGGTCTCGACACGGTCGCTGGCGCGACCTGCTCGACCACCGAGGGTCCTTCGAGCACCGAGGTCCTTCGACCACCGAGGTCGGCCGGCTAGCCGGAGAACTCGTCGCTGGCCTTCTTGGCCATGGCGAGGAAGGCCTGGCGGGAGGCGAGGTTCTCCTCCAGCGAGGCGACCTTCTTCTGGTCGCCGGCGGCCCGGGCGGCCGCGAGCTCGGCCTCGATGTCGGCGATGGCGCTCTCGAGCTTGCTGACCATGTCGTCGGCGCGGGCGGACTTCTCGGGGTCGCTGCGGCGCCACTGGTCCTCCTCCAGGCCACGGATCGCCTGCTCGACCTTGCGGATGCGCGCCTCGAGGTCCTTCATCTGGTCGCGGGGGACCTTGCCCGCCGCGTCCCACTTCTCGGCGATGTCGCGGAAGGTGCGCTTGGCGGCGTCGAGGTCGGTGACCGGGAGCAGCGCCTCGGCCTGGACCAGCAGCTCCTTCTTCACCTCGGCGTTGGCGGCGAACTCCTCGTCGAGCTTGGCGTTGGCGGCGTCGCGGGCCTCGAAGAACGTGTCCTGCGCGCCGCGGAAACGCTTCCACAGCGCCTCGTCGACCTCGCGCGGCGCGGGGCCGGCGGCCTTCCAGTCGCGCATCAGGTCGCGGTACTTGCCGGCGGTCGGGCCCCAGTCGGTCGAGGTGGCGAGCGCCTCGGCCTCCTTGGCCAGCCGCTCCTTCACCGCGCGCGAGCCCTCCCGCTTCTCCTGCTGCTCGGAGAAGTGCGCCTTGCGCGCCTTGGTGTACGTCGTCCGCGCGCCGGAGAACCGCTTCCACAGCTCGTCGTCGGACGCCCGGTCGATCCGGGGCAGCGACTTCCAGGTCTCCAGCAGGTCCCGCATCCGGGTCACGCCGTTGCGCCAGTCCGACGACGTCGCGAGCTTCTCGGCCTCGGCGACGATGGCCTCCTTCTGCGTCCGGGTCTCCGCCAGCTGCTGGGCGCGCTCGGCCTTGCGGGCCTGCCGCTGGCCGGCGATCACCGGGCCGAGGGAGTCCAAGCGGCCCACCAGGGCCTGCAGGTCGCCCACGGCGTTGGCCTCGGTGACCTGGCCGCGGACCGTCTTGACGGTGGCGACGGCCTCGTCCGGCGAGAGCTTCGCGGCCCGGACCCGCTGCTCGAGCAGGCCGACCTCGGTCTCCAGCGCGGCGTACCGCTCGGTGTAGAAGCGCAGCGCCTCCTCGGGCGTGCCCTCGGGGTACTGGCCGACGGAGCGCTCGCCGTCCTGCGTCCGGACGAAGACGGTCCCGTCCTCGGCGACCCGTCCCCACTCGTGGCTCGTCACGTGAAATTCCTATCGGTCGCTCGTTGCCGGATCCTCGGCCGGCAAGGCCCTCATGCTAGACGGGGGGCCCTCGGGACCTTCGACGGCAGGCCAACCGATGCGACGTCGAACCCCCGCACTCGGTAGTCTTCCGGCGTGTTGATCGCCGGCTTCCCCGCGGGTCCGTGGGGCACCAACTGCTACGTCGCAGCCGTCGGCGCCGGCTCCGAGTGCGTCGTGATCGACCCCGGCAAGGACGCCGCCGAAGGCGTCGCCGACGTGGTCCGGGAGCACCGGCTCAAGCCCGTCGCGGTGCTGGTCACCCACGGGCACGTGGACCACATGTGGTGCGTCGCCCCGGTCGCCGGCACGTACGACGCCACCGCCTACATCCACCCCCGGGACCGGCACCTGCTCGCCGACCCGATGGCCGGCATGTCGCGGGAGACCAGCCAGATGCTGCTCGGCGGCAACTACGCGTGGGCCGAGCCCGACCGCGTCGAGGAGCTCACCGACCTGGAGACCATCGAGCTCGCGGGACTCAGCTTCGTCGTCGACCACACCCCGGGACACACCGAGGGGTCGGTCACGTTCCGGACGCCGTACGGCGGTGACATCTCCGAGGTGATGTTCTCCGGGGACCTGCTCTTCGCCGGGTCGATCGGGCGCACCGACCTGCCGGGCGGTGACCACGCCACGATGCTGCGCAGCCTCACCGACAAGGTGCTCACCCTCGCCGACGACATCGTGGTGCTGCCCGGTCACGGCGAGCAGACGTCCATCGGTCGCGAGCGCGCGACCAACCCGTTCCTGCGGGAGCTCCTCACCGAGGGCTCCGCGGGTCGAGTCACCCGAGGTCTCTGACACACATGGTCACCAAGATCACCCCGCTGAGCGGGTTCCCCGAGCTGCTGCCTGCCCAGCGCGTCGTCGAGCGCGAGGTGATCGCCTCCCTCGCGCGGACCTTCGAGCTGCACGGCTTCGCCAACATCGAGACGCGCGTCGTCGAACCTCTCGACCGCCTCGCCAAGGGCGGGGAGATCGACAAGGAGATCTACGCCCTGCGCCGCCTCCAGGCCGCCGAGGGCGACTCGGACTCCGGCCTGGGCCTGCACTTCGACCTGACCGTGCCCTTCGCCCGCTACGTCCTGGAGAACGCCGGCAAGCTGGAGTTCCCGTTCCGGCGCTACCAGATCCAGCCGGCCTGGCGGGGCGAGCGGCCCCAGGAGGGGCGCTACCGCCAGTTCACCCAGGCCGACATCGACATCGTCGGGCGCGACACCCTCGGCTTCCACCACGACGTCGAGGTCGTGCGGGTGATGGTCGAGGCGCTCGGGGCGCTGCCGCTGCCGCCGCTGTCGTTCCAGGTCAACAACCGCAAGCTGATCCAGGGCTTCTACCGCGGCCTCGGGATCCCGGACGTCACGGCTGCCATCCGGGTCATCGACAAGCTGGACAAGCTGCCGGCCGAGGTCGTCGCCGGCCAGCTCGTCGAGCTCGCCGGCGCCACGGCGGACCAGGCCGAGCAGTGCCTCCGGCTGGCGACCATCCGGGTCCCCGACACCTCCTTCGTCGACACCGTCCGGGCCCTGGGCGTCGCCGACGAGCTCCTCGACGAAGGGCTGGCCGAGCTGGCCGCCGTGCTCGACGGCTGCGCCGACGTGGGCGGCGAGGGCGTCACGGTCGAGGCCAACCTCCGCATCGCCCGCGGTCTGGACTACTACACCGGCACGGTCCTGGAGATCTTCATGGCCGGCTACGAGCGGCTCAAGTCCGTGGGTGGCGGCGGTCGGTACGACGCCCTGGCGAGCGACGGCCGGACGACGTACCCGGGCGTGGGCGTGTCCTTCGGCGTCTCCCGCACCCTGGTCCCGCTGATCTCCGCACGGTGTCCTGGCGGGCAGCCGGGCCGTGCCCAGCGCCGTCCTGGTCGCGCTGACCGACGAGGAGGGCCGCCGGGACAGCGACGTCGTCGCGGCGAGCCTGCGCGGCCGCGGGATCGCCTGCGAGGTGGCCCCGGACCCGGCCAAGTTCGGCAAGCAGATCCGGTACGCCGAGCGGCGGGGGATCCCCTACGTCTGGTTCGTCCAGGCCGACGGCAGCCACCAGGTCAAGGACATCCGGTCCGGAGCGCAGGTCGACGCCGACCCGCGCACCTGGACCCCGCCGGAGGCAGACCTCCGCGCGAGCATCATCGTGAACACCGAGGAGAACCCGTGATCCGCACCCATGACGCCGGCGCCCTGCGCGCCGAGCACGTCGGCTCCACCGTGACGCTCGCCGGCTGGGTGGCGCGCCGGCGCGACCACGGCGGCGTCGCCTTCCTCGACCTGCGCGAGGCCAGCGGCGTGGTGCAGGTGGTCGTCCGCGACGAGGACATCGCGCATCACCTGCGCAACGAGTACTGCCTCAAGGTCGTCGGCGAGGTGGCCCTGCGGCCCGAGGGCAACGCCAACCCGAACCTGCCCTCGGGCGAGATCGAGGTCATCGCCGCCGAGGTCGAGGTGCTCAGCGCGGCCGCACCGCTGCCGTTCCCGATCGACGACCACGTGGACGTGGGGGAGGAGGCGCGTCTCAAGCACCGCTACCTCGACCTCCGACGCAGCGGTCCCAACGCCGCCCTCCGCCTGCGCAGCAAGGTCAACAAGGCGGCGCGCGACGTCCTCGACCGGCACGACTTCGTGGAGATCGAGACCCCGACCCTGACCCGCTCCACCCCGGAGGGCGCCCGCGACTTCCTGGTCCCGGCCCGCCTCCAGCCGGGCAGCTGGTACGCGCTGCCGCAGAGCCCGCAGCTGTTCAAGCAGCTGCTGATGGTCGCCGGCATGGAGCGCTACTTCCAGATCGCGCGGTGCTACCGCGACGAGGACTTCCGCGCCGACCGGCAGCCGGAGTTCACCCAGCTCGACATCGAGATGAGCTTCGTCGACCAGGACGACGTGCTGTCCGTCGCCGAGGACGTGCTCTCCGCCCTCTGGGCGTTGATCGGCTACGACGTGCCGACGCCGCTGCCGCGGATGACCTACGCGGAGGCGATGGCCCGCTACGGCTCCGACAAGCCCGACCTGCGGATGGGCCTCGAGCTGGTGGACTGCACCGCGTACTTCCGGGCCACCCCGTTCCGGGTCTTCTCGCCCGAGAACGCGGCGTACGTCGGGGCGGTCGTGATGCCCGGCGGCGCCTCGCAGCCGCGCAAGAAGCTCGACGCCTGGCAGGAGTGGGCGAAGCAGCGCGGCGCCCGCGGCCTGGCCTACGTGCTGGTCGGCGAGGACGGCGAGCTCGGGGGACCGGTCGCCAAGAACCTCAGCGACGAGGAGCGCGCCGGGCTGGCCGCCCAGGTGGGCGCGAACCCGGGGGACTGCGTCTTCTTCGCGGCCGGGCCGGTCAAGAGCAGCCGGGCGCTGCTGGGGGCGGCACGCCTGGAGATCGGCCGCCGTGGCGGGCTGATCGACGAGAGCGCGTGGAGCTTCCTCTGGGTGGTCGACGCGCCGCTGTTCGAGCCCGCCGACGAGGCCACGGCCGCCGGCGACGTCGCGGTCGGGTCGGGCGCCTGGACGGCCGTCCACCACGCCTTCACCTCGCCCCAGGACCTCGACACCTTCGACCAGGACCCCGGCAACGCGCTGGCCTGGGCCTACGACATCGTCTGCAACGGCAACGAGATCGGCGGCGGCTCGATCCGTATCCACCGCGAGGACATCCAGAAGCGGGTCTTCGCGATCATGGGCATCGACGAGGCGGAGGCGCAGGAGAAGTTCGGCTTCCTGCTCAACGCCTTCACGTACGGCGCTCCGCCGCACGGCGGCATCGCCTTCGGCTGGGACCGGATCGTGGCGCTGCTCGCGGGCACCGACTCGATCCGCGACGTGATCGCCTTCCCCAAGTCGGGGGGCGGTTTCGACCCGCTCACCGCCGCGCCGGCCCCGATCACGGCCGCGCAGCGCAAGGAGGCGGGCGTCGACACGGCACAGAGTCCTCAGGAACCCCTCAGGGTGTCCACGACCTGAGATCAGATCGTTACTGATCGGTGATCCGCTCTGCAGTCTGCGTCACATAGAGTCCCCGACGGCGCCCGGTCCGGGCGCTCGGGCGCAGACCGGGTGATCCCCGGCGCGTGGCCGCTCTCGACGATGGGATGAGCATGTCGCTTCCGACGACAGGTCCTGAGACGCTGGGTGGCACCAGCGACGAGACTTCCATCGTCGATCCGAACAGCAAGAAGGCCAAGGAGATCTCCGGCAAGTCGCCGATGCGGATCGCCCTCGGCCGGCTCATGAAGGACAAGATCGCCGTCCTCTGCGCCGCGGTCGCCTTCTTCTTCATCCTCATCGCCGATCTTCGCCGGCGTGATCGCCGACTTCTTCAACGTCTCCCTCGAGGCGCCGTTCGCGGCCGAGGTGCTCGACATCCTGGCCGGCGGCCTGCCCAAGGAGGGCCCGCCGCTCCACGGCTTCGACCCCGAGCACCCCTTCGGCATCGCCCCGCGCACCGGCGAGGACAACCTCGCCTACTGGCTCTACGGCTGCCGCACCTCGCTGATCATCGCGGGCACCGCGACGCTCTTCGCCTCGACCTTCGGCATCTTCATGGGCCTGGTCGCCGGCTTCGTCGGCGGCGTCGTCGACCGGATCATCTCCTTCATCACCGACCTGTTCCTGACGATCCCCTTCCTGCTGGCGGCCCTGACGCTGGCCCCGATCATCAGCGAGCGGTTCTCGCTCAGCCCCAACTACTTCACCATCCAGCGCTACACGCTGATCGCCGTGCTGGCCGTGTTCGGCTGGATGGGCGTGGCCCGCCTGATCCGCGGCGAGGTGCTCTCCCTGCGGGAGCGCGAGTTCGTCCAGGCCGCCCGGGTGCTGGGCATGCCGACGTGGCGGATCCTGGTCAAGGAGCTGCTGCCCAACCTCGCCGCGCCGATCGTCGTCTCGGTCTCCCTGATGCTGCCGGCCTTCGTCGCCATCGAGGCCGGCCTGGCGTTCCTCGGCATCGGCGTCACCTCGGGCGCCTCCTGGGGCCGCACGATCGACGCGGCCGTCCCCTTCTTCGACAACTATCCGCTCTACCTCTACGAGCCGATGATCGGGATCACCCTCCTGGTGCTCTCCCTGAACCTCCTGGGCGACGCGATCCGCGACGCCCTCGACCCCAAGACCCGGCGCTGACGCCGAACACACGTCGCCCGTCGTCGACCGACGGCTGGCGCGAACCCATGAAAAGAAAGGCTGGACACATGAGACGGAGCAAGCCGCTTGCGGTTGTTGCTGTCGCCGCTCTGTTCGGACTCGCCGCATGTGGCGGATCCGGAGACGACGAATCGAACGACCCCACCACGCAGCGCACCTTCGGCGGCCAGGAGGGCGGCGGCAAGGACCCCGAGGCCCAGGGCCCCGCTCCCGAGGTCGAGGGCGCAGTCGAGGGCGGCACCATCACGGTGTTCCTCCCCTCCGACCCCGGTCCCGGACACGCTGGACCCCACCGGCGGCTGGTCGGTGACCGGTAACTCGATCCAGCAGGCGCTGGTCAACCGGTCGCTCACCCAGTACCGCATCGGTGACGACGGCGAGATCGTCCTGGTCCCCGACCTGGCGACCGACCTCGGCACGCCGAACGACGACTACACCGAGTGGACCTTCACGATCCGCGACGACGCCACGTGGGAGACCGGCGACCCGGTCACCGCGGAGGAGGTCGCCTTCGGCATCACCCGCTCGCTGGACTCCGAGCAGTTCCCGTCCGGCCCCGGCACCGAGTACTCCAAGACGTACTTCGCCGGCGCCGACAAGTACAACGGCCCCTACACCGACAAGGGCAAGCCGTACGACGCGATCACCTTCGACGCGGACGCCAACACGGTCACCATCAAGATGTCCACGCCGTTCCCGGACATGGACTACTGGGGCGCGTTCATGGCGATGGGTCCGGCTCCGCTGGGCGACACCTCCAACCCGCCGGACTACGGCAAGGACCCGCTGGCCACCGGCCCGTACATGGTCGACAGCTTCCGCCCCGGTGAGGAGCTCGTCCTGGTCAAGAACGACCAGTGGGACCCGAACTCCGACCCGGCCCGTCACCAGTACGCCGACGGCTTCGTGTTCAAGTTCAACCAGGACCAGGCCCAGGTCGACGAGATCATGCTGAGCGGCAACACCGAGTCGCAGACCTCGGTCTCCTCCGCGGTCGGCTCGGACAACTACACGAAGGCCGACTCGACCCTCGGTGACCGCCTCGTGCAGCAGACGTCCCAGTGCGTCAGCACGATCACGCCGGACTACACCAAGATCACCGACATCGAGGTGCGCAAGGCTCTCGCCTACGCCTACCCCTACGAGTCGGTCTGGCTCGCCACGGGTGAGGTCCCCGGCGTGACCCGGGTCCCCGCGAACTCGTACATGCCCCCGGGCATGGCGGGCAAGAAGGAGTACTTCGCCGACGGCGAGCAGTTCACCTTCAACCCGACCAAGGCCAAGGAGCTCCTGGCCGAGGCGGGCTACGAGCCCGGCGAGTACGAGATCACCATGGCCTACAGCGAGGAGACCCTCGCCGCGGCCGGTCAGAAGCAGATCGTCAAGGGCTTCGAGGAGTCCGGCTTCAAGGTCACCGGTATTCCGATCCCGGCCACCGAGTCGCTGTACAACATCTGGCTCGACCCGGACAACAAGATCAACAAGACGCTGAACCTCCGTGGCGTCAACTGGTGCTCCGACTGGCCGTCGGGCTCGACGATGCTCCCGCCGCTCCTCAAGACGGGCGCGGTGTACAACACGGCGTTCTTCTCCGAGCCGTCGGTCGACGAGGAGATGGCCGACATCGCCACCCTCCCGCTCGACGAGCAGCCTGACGCCTGGGGCGCCCTGGACGAGAAGATCGGGACCGAGTACTTCCCGACCATCCCGACCGCGTTCCGCAACGACCTGTTCGCCTTCGGCGAGCGGATCGGCAACCCGAAGGGTAACGGCTCGATCGGTGCTCCTTACTACCAGGACCTGTACGTCATCCAGTGACGACTGTGAG
Organism: uncultured Actinomycetota bacterium; assembly: GCA_963713255.1. Lineage (GTDB taxonomy): Bacteria > Actinomycetota > Actinomycetes > Propionibacteriales > Nocardioidaceae > Nocardioides. The sequence continues at coordinate 130,940 of CAVQLC010000008.1, read as the reverse complement.
GATTCGGCTCCTGACGAGTCGTTCCTCTGAGCAGTTCATGATGCAACACTGACGGTGGGGGTCCTCGATAGCCCGAGGGCCCCCACCGGTCAGTCCTGCTAGACCGCACGCGGAAGGGTTAGTTCGCCATGTTCGCCTATGTCGTGAAGCGACTGCTGTCGGGAGTTCGTCGTCATCGCCCTGGTCTCCCTGAGCGTGTTCCTCCTCTTCTTCAAGGGCCCCTCGAGCCCGGCCCAGCCGATCTGCGACCGCGACACCGGCAACCGGTGCACGCCGGCCCGGCTGGCGATCTTCGAGCGCAACCTCGGCTTCGACAACCCCTGGTACACCGAGTACGGCACCTTCGTGAAGGGCATCTTCGTCGGCCGGGAGATCCAGTTCGGCAACGCCACCATCTACGAGTGCCCCGCTCCGTGCCTCGGCTACTCCTACCGCACCAAGGTGCCGGTCTTCGAGGAGCTGAAGGAGCGGATCCCGGCGACCTTCTCGGTCGCGATCGGCGGCGCCGCCCTCTACCTGCTCCTCGGCATCCCCATCGGGGTGGCCGCCGCGCGAAGACGCGGCACCGTCACCGACAAGGCCCTGGTCTCCAGCTTCCTGGTGATCAGCTCGGTGCCCTACTACCTGTTCGCCCTGCTGATGTGGTTGTTCCTCACCGTCCAGTGGGAGATACCGCTGATCTCCGACACCGGCTACTTCCCGTTCACCGAGAACCCCGCGAAGTGGTTCTCCGGGATGGCCCTGGCCTGGATCGCGCTGGGCATCTTCGGCTGCACGACCTACACCAGGTACACCCGCGGCTCGATGGTGGAGACCCTCAGCGAGGACTACATCCGCACCGCGAAGGCCAAGGGCCTGCCGCCGCGCACCGTCGTCTACCAGCACGCGCTGCGCTCCGCACTGGTCCCGGTGATCACCATCTTCGGCATCGAGTTCGGAACCCTGCTGGCCGGCACGATCTTCACCGAGCGGATCTTCAACATCGACGGGATCGGCTACTGGAGCCTGCAGGCCGTGACGCCAAGGACCTGCCGGTGGTGGCCGCGATGGCCATCTTCAGCGCGATCGTGCTGATCATCGCCAACATCATCGTCGACATCGTCTACTCCGTTCTCGACCCGAGGGTGAGGCTTTCGTGAGCGACACCATGACCACTGCCACGCCGGGCAGTGACTCGGCGACCTCCGACGACGCGTACCTCGTCGTCGAGGACCTGAGCGTCTCGTTCCCGACCGAGGACGGGATGGTCACCGCGGTCTCCGACCTGTCCTACCGGGTCGAGCTGGGCAAGACGCTCGGGATCGTGGGGGAGTCCGGCTCCGGCAAGTCGGTGTCGTCGATGGCCGTGCTCGGCCTGCACGACGCGAAGTCGAGCCAGATCACCGGCTCGATCCGGGTGGGCGGTACCGAGGTCATCGGGCTGTCCGAGAACCGGATGCGCAAGCTGCGCGGCAACTCCGTGGCGATGATCTTCCAGGACGCCCTGGCCGCCCTGCACCCGTTCTACAAGGTCGGGGACCAGCTCTCCGAGGCCTACCTCGTGCACCACGGGGACTCCTCCAAGCGGGACGCCCGGCGCAAGTCGATCGAGATGCTCGACCGGGTCGGGATCCCGCAGCCGGACCGACGCGTGGACGACTTCCCGCACCAGTTCTCCGGCGGCATGCGCCAGCGCGCGATGATCGCGATGGGGCTGATCAACGACCCCAAGCTCCTCATCGCCGACGAGCCGACCACGGCCCTCGACGTGACCGTGCAGGCGCAGATCCTGGACCTGCTCCAGGACCTGCAGCGCGAGTTCAACTCCGCGGTCATCATGATCACCCACGACCTGGGGGTGATCGCCGAGATGGCCGACGACGTCCTGGTCATGTACGCCGGCCGGGGCGTGGAGTACGGCTCCTGCAAGGAGCTGCTGACCCACCCGGAGATGCCGTACACGTGGGGGCTGCTGTCCAGCGTCGCGGACGTCACCGCGGACACCTCAGCGCGGCTGATCCCGATCCCCGGGAACCCGCCCAGCCTGCTCAGCCCGCCCAGCGGCTGCGCCTTCCACCCCCGGTGCGTGCACCGGGAGAAGGTGCCCGGCGACCTCTGCGCGACGACCATGCCCCCGCTGAGCCCCGGCAAGCGTGGCGATGCGCACCTCAAGCGCTGCCACCTGCCCGACCCCGACGCCATCTACCAGACCGAGGTGCTGCCTGAGATCGCACCCGACCTGGTCGAGAAGGACCTGCCGTTCATGACCGACGTCAACGTCTCGCCGCCCGACGATGCCGAGAAGCAGCCCGACCGTCGACCCGCACGGACGTCACCTCGGAGCACGAGGCGGCGCCCGCGGCCACGACCTTCGGCGAGCTCGCCGAGCTGGGGCACACCGCCGGCCGAGCTGGACCCCGACGCCCCGCCGGTGCTCGAGGTCGAGAACCTCCGGATGTACTTCCCGGTCAAGTCGCCGGGACTGGTCCGCCGCACTGTCGGGCACGTCCAGGCCGTCGACGGGATCTCCTTCCAGGTGCCCGAGGGCGGCTCGCTGGGCCTGGTGGGGGAGTCCGGCTGTGGCAAGTCCACCACCGGCCGGCTCATCACCCGGCTCTACAAGCCGACGTCCGGGTCGATGATGTTCCAGGGCAAGGACCTCGCCGGGCCTGTCCTACCGGCAGATGAAGCCGCTGCGCCGCAACGTCCAGATGATCTTCCAGGACCCGTACACGTCGCTGAACCCCCGGCACACCGTCGGGACGATCGTCGGTGCGCCGCTGATCGTGCACAAGATCGTCCCGAAGAAGCAGGTGCTCGCCGCGGGTGCAGGAGATCCTCGAGGTGGTCGGTCTCAACCCCGAGCACTACAACCGCTACCCCAACGAGTTCTCGGGCGGCCAGCGGCAGCGCATCGGCATCGCGCGGGCGCTGACCCTCAACCCCAAGCTGCTCGTGGCCGACGAGCCGGTGTCCGCGCTGGACGTGTCGATCCAGGCGCAGGTGGTCAACCTGCTGCAGGACCTCCAGCGCGAGTTCAACATCGCGTTCCTCTTCATCGCCCACGACCTCGCCGTGGTCCGGCACTTCTGCCCCGAGGTCGCGGTGATGTACCTCGGCAAGATCGTCGAGATCGCCGACCGGGACACGCTCTACAGCCACTCGCACCACCCCTACACGCAGGCGCTGCTGTCGGCGGTGCCCGACATCAAGCAGGCCGCGATCGGTGGCCGCCGCGAGCGGATCCGGCTCGAGGGTGACGTCCCGTCGCCGATCAACCCGCCGTCGGGCTGCCGCTTCCGCACCCGCTGCTCGCTCGCCCAGGAGATCTGCGCGAAGGTCGAGCCGCCGCTGCTCCAGATCGGGCCTCGCCACAAGGTGGCCTGCCACTTCGCCGGCGAGCTCGGTGCGCACCCGGTCCGTCCGGTGACCGCGGCCTGCTCGGCGTGGACGACCAGGGGAGCCCGTCGTCGAACGGCTCGGTCGAGTCTCCGAAGCTGATGCCCGGGCTACGAGAAGACCTGGTTCGACGTCCGCTCGCAGCAGATGACCTCTGCCTGACGCCACGTCGGCCCGGCCGTCTACTGTCGACCGCGTGGACGGTCTGTTCGAGATGGGGACGCCGGGAGGCTCCCGCGCGACCCCCGGCTCCGGCTCGCTCGCCGGCTCCGTGCACCCGGCCGCGCCGCTCGCCGTCCGGATGCGACCGCGCACCCTCGACGAGCTCGTGGGGCAGGGGCAGCTCCGCGCGCCGGGTTCGCCGCTGCGCCAGCTCATCGAGGGTGACCAGTCCCTCTCGCTGCTGCTCTGGGGCCCGCCCGGCACCGGCAAGACCACGATCGCGGGCATCCTGAGCCAGCAGACCGACCGGCGCTTCGTCGAGGTCTCGGCGGTCTCCGCCGGCGTCAAGGAGGTGCGGGCGGCCATCGACGCGGCCCGCAACGAGCTGGTGCAGGGCGGGCGGGAGACGGTGCTCTTCGTCGACGAGGTGCACCGCTTCAGCAAGGCCCAGCAGGACGCCCTCCTGCCGGGCGTGGAGAACCGCTGGGTGACCCTGGTGGCGGCCACCACGGAGAACCCGTTCTTCAGCGTCATCTCGCCGCTGCTCTCCCGCAGCCTGCTCCTCCGGCTGGAGTCGCTCACCGACGACCACGTGCGCGAGGTGATCACCACCGCGCTGGCCGACGAGCGCGGCCTGGGCGGCGAGCTCACCCTCGCCGACGACGCGCTGGACCACCTGGTCCGGCTGGCCGGGGGCGACGCGCGCCGCTCGCTGACCTACCTCGAGGCGGCGGCCGGGGCCGCTCGCAGCCAGGGCACCACCACGATCGACCTCGAGTCGGCCGAGACCGCCGTCGACCAGGCCGCCGTCCGCTACGACCGGCAGGGGGACCAGCACTACGACGTCACCAGCGCCTTCATCAAGTCGGTCCGGGGCTCCGACGCCGACGCGGCGCTGCACTACCTGGCCCGGATGTTCGAGGCGGGCGAGGACCCACGCTTCATCGCGCGGCGGCTGGTGATCCTGGCGAGCGAGGACATCGGACTGGCCGACCCCACCGCGCTCACGACCGCGGTGGCCGCCGCCCAGGCGGTCCAGCTGATCGGGATGCCCGAGGCGCGGCTCAACCTCGCCCAGGCGACGATCGCGCTGGCGGTGGCGCCCAAGTCCAACGCCGTCATCACCGCCATCGAGGCCGCCAGCGCGGACGTGCGGGCCGGCAAGATCGGTCCCGTGCCGCCGCACCTGAGGGACGGGCACTACGCGGGTGCCGCGAAGCTCGGACACGCCGGCGGCGCGGCCACGCCGTACAAGTACAGCCACGACGAGCCGTTCGGCATCGCCGAGCAGCAGTACGCGCCGGACGCGGTCGCCGACGCCAGCCTACTACCGACCCACGTCGCTGGGGGCGGAGGCCGCGGTCAAGGAGCGCTGGGAGCGCATCCGCCGACTGATCCGGGGGACCCCCAGGGGCACGCGTTAGGGTTCGGCGTGTGAACGAGTGGACGGCGTGGGTGCCGAGCGTCGGGCTGGCGCTCGTCGTCCTGGTCCTCGCCATCGAGGTCGTGCGGCTCCGCCGCCAGGTCCGGTCGCTGGCGGCCGACGTGGCGGCGAGTCCCCGCCGCGATCACCGGCGGTGGACGCCGAGGTGCTCGAGGCGCCCGCCCCCGACAGCCCCGCGACCGCCGGGGCGGTGGCCGACGAGGCGACGTACGTCGTCACCGCCATCGCGGAGCCCGAGAGCGAGCCGCTCGCGGAGCGTCGGATCGAGGGCTCGCTCTTCGCCGACCTGGTGCTGCGCGAGTCCGTGGTCAAGGGCGTCTCGCTGGTCTACGGCGTGCGCCGGGCGCTCGCGCCCGAGACCCGCAACCGGATCCGCTTCCAGATGCGCCAGGAGGTCAAGCGGTCGCGCAAGCAGCGCCGGATCGACCTGCGGGCCGCGCGCCGACACCTGGCCGACCTGCAGCGTGACGAGGACGCGGCATGAGCGGGTTCCACAGGTGAGCCGCAGCCTCTGGTTCGCGGCCGGGGCGGGGGCGGGTGTCTACGTCATGGTGCGCGCCCGCCGGGTCGCCGAGGCCGTCAGCCTCGACGGGCTCAAGGACCGGGCCAACGCCGCCGTCGTGGGGCTGCGGGCCCTGCGCGAGGAGGTCGCCGCGGGTGCGGGCGAGAAGGAAACCGAGTTGCGGGAGCGGCTCCACCTCGTGCCTCATGGACGTGAGCTCGAGCAGGGACGGGGCGTCGACCCGGCCGTCGAGCGGCCCCTGGCAGCACCGATGGACGCAGCACCGAGGGACAAGGAAGGGCACAGCTGATGGACACCGCGGAGATCCGCCGCCGGTTCGTGGCGCACTTCGCCGAGGACCGGACCGTGGGTGCGCACCAGCCGGTCCCGTCGGCACCGTTGCTGCTCGACGACCCGAACCTGTTGTTCGTCAACGCGGGCATGGTCCCGTTCAAGCCGTACTTCCTGGGGCAGGAGGCGCCGCCGTACGACCGCGCGGTCAGCGTGCAGAAGTGCGTGCGGACCCCGGACATCGAGGACGTCGGCAAGACCACGCGGCACGGCACCTTCTTCGAGATGTGCGGGAACTTCTCCTTCGGTGACTACTTCAAGGAGGGTGCGATCCGGCTCGCCTGGGACCTGGTCACCAAGAGCCGGGCCGACGGGGGCTGGGGCTTCGAGGAGGGCCGGCTCTACCCCTCGATCCTGCACGGCGACGACGAGGCGTTGGCGCTCTGGCGCGACGTCATCGGAGTGCCGGACCAGCGGATCGTCCGCCTGGGCAACAAGGAGAACTACTGGTCGATGGGCGTGCCCGGACCGGGCGGGCCGTGCTCGGAGATCCTCTACGACCGCGGTCCGGCGTACGGCCCCGAGGCCGACTTCACGTCGATGGGCCTGGACATGCCCACCGCGCTCGAGGACCGGTACCTCGAGTTCTGGAACCTGGTCTTCATGCAGGACGAGCTCTCCGCGGTGCGGTCCAAGGAGGACTTCGACATCGTCGGGTCGCTGCCCAAGAAGAACATCGACACCGGCATGGGCCTCGAGCGCGTCGCCCTGCTCCTCCAGGGCAAGGAGAACATGTACGAGATCGACGTGATGCTCCCCGTCATCGAGAAGGCCTCCGAGATGACCGGCCGCCGCTACGGGGCGAACCACGAGGACGACGTGCGGATGCGCGTGATCGCCGACCACGTGCGCAGCGGGATGATGCTGATCGGGGACGGGGTCACCCCCGGCAACGAGGGCCGCGGCTACGTCCTGCGCCGGCTGCTGCGCCGCGCCGTGCGCTCCATGCGGCTCCTCGGGATCGAGGACCGGGTGCTCCCCGAGCTGATGCCCGTCAGCCGCGACAAGATGGGCGAGAGCTACGCCTCCCTGCACACCGACTGGGAGCGGATCTCGACGATCGCCTACGCGGAGGAGGACGCCTTCCGGCAGACCCTCAAGGCGGGCACCCAGATCTTCGACCTGGCCACCTCCGCGGTGAAGAAGGAGGGCGGGGTGACGTTGAGCGGCGAGCGCGCCTTCGCCCTGCACGACACCTACGGCTTCCCGATCGACCTGACCCTCGAGATGGCCGCGGAACAGGGCCTGGAGGTCGACGCGGTCGAGTTCCAGCGGCTGATGGGCGAGCAGCGCAGCCGGGCCAAGGCCGACGCGAAGGCCAAGAAGGGTCAGCACCGCGACGCCGGCGCCTACCGCGAGGTGGCCGACGCCCTCGGGCGACCGGTCGAGTTCACGGGGTACGCGCAGGTGACCAGCGAGGCCTCGGTCCGCGGCCTGGTGACGGGCGACGGGGCGGTTCCGCGGGTCGGCGCCGGCGACGAGGTCGAGCTGGTGCTGGACCGCACGCCGTTCTACGCCGAGGGCGGTGGCCAGCTCGCCGACCAGGGCGTCATCGAGCTCGACTCGGGCGCCCGCCTCGAGGTGCTCGACGTGCAGTCGCCCGTGACGGGTCTGATCGTCCACCGCGCGCGGGTCCTCGACGGCGAGGTCCTGCTCGGGGACGGGGCCGTGGCCCGCGTCGACGTCGACCGGCGGCGCGCGATCTCGCGCGCCCACACCGCGACCCACATGGTGCACAAGGCGTTCCGTGAGGCGTTGGGGGAGACCGCGACCCAGGCCGGCTCCGAGAACGCGCCCGGACGGTTCCGGTTCGACTTCTCCGCGACCGGGTCGGTCCCCGCGTCGGTGATGGCCGACGTCGAGGCGCGGGTCAACGACGTGATCCTCGACGACCTGTCCGTCGAGGCCGAGGTGATGACCCAGGCCGAGGCGGTGGCCTCGGGCGCGATGGCGCTGTTCGGCGAGAAGTACGGCGACCGGGTCCGGGTGGTGTCGGTCGGCGACTGGGCGCGCGAGCTCTGCGGGGGCACCCACGCGGGCCGCTCCGGCCAGCTCGGCGTGATCAAGCTGCTCGGCGAGGCCTCGATCGGCTCCGGGGTGCGGCGGGTCGAGGCGCTCGTGGGCGGCGACGCCTACCGGTTCCTGGCGCGGGAGCACGTGCTGGTCGCGCAGCTGTCGGAGACCCTCAAGGTGCGCCCCGAGCAGCTCCCCGAGCGGGTGCACGACATCGTCGAACGGCTCCGCGCCGCGGAGAAGGAGATCGAGAAGGTCCGCGTCCAGCAGCTGCTGCTCGCCGGCGCCGAGCTCGCCGCCGGCGCCCACCAGGTCGGTCCGGTCAAGGTGGTGGCCCACCGCGCCGACGGCGCCGCCGGCGGCGACGTGCGCCAGCTCGCGCTGGACGTCCGGGGCCGGCTGCCCGCCGGGGAGCCCGGGGTGGTGGTCGTGATCGGCGTCGCCGACGGCAGGGTCGCGGTGGTGGCGGCGGTCAACGACGAGGCGCGCGCGCGTGGGCTGTCGGCCAACGCCCTGGTGCGCGCGGTCGGGCCGCTGGTCGGCGGCAAGGGCGGCGGCAAGGACGACGTGGCGCAGGGTGGCGGCGCCGACGCCGCGCGCGTCGACGAGGCGCTCGCACTCGTCGAGGCCGAGGTCGGCCGGGCGGTCCAGGCTTGAGGTCGGGAGTCCGGCTCGGCCTCGACCCCGGTGACGTGCGGGTCGGTGTCGCGCGGAGCGACCCGTCGGGCTTCCTGGCGACCCCGGTCGGCACCGTGACCCGTGGTGAGGGAGACCTGGCCCGGATCGCGGCGCTGCTCGCCGAGGAGGAGGCGGTCGAGATCGTGGTCGGCCTGCCGCGGTCCCTGTCGGGTCGCGAGGGGCCGGCCGCGGCCAAGGTGCGGGAGTTCGCCCGGGCCCTGGCGCGGCAGGTTGATCCCGTGCCGATCAGGCTTTTTGATGAACGCCTGACTACTGTGTCCGCGGAGAACGTGCTCCGTGAGCAGGGTCGCAAGGGCAAGAAGCGGCGCGCCGTGGTCGACCAGGCTGCGGCGGTGCTGATCCTGCAGCAAGCCCTGGACACCGAGCGCGGCACCGGACAAGCGCCAGGAGAGATCGTCGAGGCTGGAGATGACTGAGGTCGAATAGCAGGGACCGGGCGTCCTCGACGAGTACCCGCCCGAGGGCGGGAGACGTCGCAAGAAGCGCTTCCGCAGCGTTCCCGGCTGCCTTGCCGCGCTGGTGGCCGTCGCCATCCTGTTCGGCGGTCTCTACGTCGTGGCGACCAAGGGCGTCGAGCTGCTCACCGACAAGCTGGCCTCCCCGGGCGACTACCCCGGGCCCGGCCACGGCAAGGTCGTCTTCGAGGTCGAGACCGGCGACACCATCGCCCAGATGGGCCGCAACCTGAAGGCGAAGGGCGTGGTGAAGTCGGTGGACTCGTTCACCGCCGCCGCCCTCGACGAGCCCGACTCCACGGGCATCCAGGTGGGCTTCTACGAGCTGCAGAAGGAGATGCCGGCCGCCGAGGCGCTGAGCGTCCTCGTCGACCCCGCCAACCTCGTCAAGAACACCGTCACCATCCCGGAGGGGCTCCGGGTCACCGACATCCTCGACATCCTCGCGGACAAGACCGACTTCGACCGGGCGGCCTACGAGAAGGTGCTGGAGAACCCCGACTCCATCGGCCTGCCCGCCTACGCCAACGGGAACCCCGAGGGCTACCTGTTCCCGTCGACCTACGACTTCGGGCCCAAGGACAAGCCCAAGGACATCCTCACCAAGATGGTGGCCCGCTGGCAGCAGGCGGCGGAGGAGCTCGACCTCGAGGGCGGCGCGGCCGCCCTGGGCTACACCCCGGCCGAGGTGATGACCATCGCCAGCCTGGTCGAGGCCGAGGCCAAGCTCGACCCCGACTACGGCAAGGTCGCGCGGGTGATCTACAACCGGCTGGACGTGCCCAACGACTCGGACACCAACGGGCTGCTCCAGATCGACGCGTCGGTCAACTACGGGCTCGACCAGCAGCTCGGCGTCGCGCTGACGACCGAGCAGCTGCAGCAGGACACGCCGTACAACACCTACCTGCGGCCCGGGCTCCCGCCGACCCCGATCGAGGCGCCGGGCGACAAGGCCATCGAGGCGGCGCTCAACCCGACCGAGGGCCCGTGGTACTTCTACGTCACGACCAACCTGGCCACCGGCGAGACCAAGTTCGCGGAGACCTACGACGAGTTCCTCACCTACAAGGCGGAGCTCGACGAGTACTGCACGACCTCCGACGCCTGCTGACATGAGGTGCGCGGTGCTGGGCGACCCGATCGCCCACTCCCTGTCACCGGTCCTGCACCGCGCCGGCTACGCCGCGACCGGGCTCCACTGGGAGTACGACGCGCACCGGGTCGTCGCGGGTGGGCTGTCGGCGTTCCTGGCGGGGCTGGACGCGGACTGGCGTGGGCTCGCGCTCACCATGCCGCTCAAGCGGGAGGCCGTCGGCCTCGTGGACGCCCTGTCGGACACCGCGCGGCTGGCCGGGGCCGCCAACACGCTGCTGCTGGGGGAGACCGTGGTCGGGGACAACACCGACGTGCCGGGTGCCTCCGCGGCGCTGGCCGAGCGCGGCGTCACGGAGGTACGGACGGCGACCATCCTGGGCGGCGGCGCGACCGCGACGTCCGCGGGGCTGGCGCTCGCCGACCGCGGCGCGGAGGTCCTCACGCTGCTGGTGCGCGACATCGACCGGGCCGCGGAGACGGTCATCCGGCTGCGCCGGCACCCGTCGGCGCCCACCGTGCAGGTCCTGCCGCTGGGTGCCTGGGAGGCGACCGGCGACGTCGTCGTCTCGACGATCCCGGCCGGCGCGCAGGACGACGACCTGGTCTCGCGCTGCGCCGACGTGCCGGCGGTGTTCGACGTGGTCTACGACCCGTGGCCGACCCCGCTGGCCGTCGCCGCCTCGGCACGCGGCCAGGTGCTGGTCTCGGGGCTCGACCTGCTCGTGCACCAGGCCGCGCTGCAGTTCGCGCTGTTCACCGGGGTGCCGGCGCCCGTGGCCGAGATGCGGTCGGCGGGCGAACGAGCCCTGAGCGAGCGAGGGGCGTGATGGAGGTCGTCCCTGCGCTGGTGGCCGCGGTGCTCTGCGGGCTCGCGGGTCTCGCCGCGCCCAGGCTGATCGCCTGGATCCCGGAGCCGGCGCCCGACCCCGACGCCGACCCGGACGTGCCGGACGACGACCCCAAGGAGACCTACGCCGCGATCGCCGCGCTGCCCGGCCTCGCCTGGAAGTCCGCGCTCGTGTCCGCGGTCTCCGGGGGGCTCATCGCCGGCGAGCTCGGCTGGGCGTGGCCGCTGGTCTACCTGCTGCCGCTGGTCCCGGTCTGCGTCGCGCTCGCGGTCGTCGACTGGCGGACCCGGCTGCTGCCCACCAAGGTGATCCGCCCGTCGTACCTGCTCGTGGTGGTCGGCGTGCTCGTCTGCTTCGCGGCGACGCGGGACACCGACGACCTGGTCCGCGCGGGGTGGGGGCTGCTGGTCGCGTTCGGGCTCTACTGGCTGCTGTGGCGGGTCTACCCGCGCGGGATGGGCTTCGGCGACGTGCGCCTCAGCGGCGTGCTCGGCATCGCGCTGGGCCAGCTGGGATGGGGGCCGCTGATCGTCGGCGTCTACGCGGGCTTCCTGCTGGGCGGGGTGCTCGGCGGGGTGCTGTCGGTGCTGCGGGTGGTGGATCGCAAGGGGTATCCGTTCGGTCCGTTCATGCTCGTCGGCGCGCTGGTCGGCATCCTCTGGGGCTTCCCGATCCTGTCCGGCTTCGTCGCCTGACGGCTCGGGTCTCGGGGGACGCCCGGAGCACGGGATCGCCACCCGCCTCGTGAAACACTGACGCCCATGCTGCGCTGGCTGACCGCGGGGGAGTCCCACGGACCTTCCCTGGTCGCGATCCTCGAGGGGTTGCCCGCCCACGTCCGGGTGACCACCGACGACATCGCGCAGGCGCTGGCGCGGCGTCGGCTGGGCTACGGCCGCGGCGCCCGGATGAAGTTCGAGGCCGACGAGGTCACCCTGACGGGCGGGGTCCGCCACGGGCAGACCCAGGGCGGTCCGGTGGCGCTCACCATCGGCAACACCGAGTGGCCCAAGTGGGAGCAGGTGATGTCCGCGGACCCCGTCGACCCGGTGGTCCTGGACGCCCTGGCCCGCAACGCCGCGCTCACCCGGCCGCGGCCGGGGCACGCGGACCTGGTCGGCATGCAGAAGTACGCCTTCGACGAGGCCCGGCCGGTGCTCGAGCGGGCCTCGGCCCGGGAGACGGCGGCCCGGGTCGCGCTCGGACGGGTGGCGGCCAACTTCCTCGAGCAGGCGGTCGGCGCGCGGGTGGTGTCCCACGTCGTCGAGCTGGGCGGGGTCGCGGCCCCCGCGGGCGTCGTACCCCTGCCCGAGGACCTGGCCCGGCTGGACGAGGACCCGGTGCGCTGCCTCGACCCCGAGGCCGGCGCCGCGATGGTCGCCCGGATCGACCAGGCGCACAAGGACGGCGACACCCTCGGCGGCGTCGTCGAGGTGGTCGTGCACGGTCTGCCCCCGGGGCTCGGCTCGCACGTGCACTGGGACCGCCGCCTCGACGCGCGGCTGGCCGGCGCGCTGATGGGCATCCAGGCGATCAAGGGCGTGGAGGTCGGCGACGGCTTCGCGCTCGCGGCGACCCCCGGCTCGCTCGCGCACGACGAGATCGTGCCGACCGGCGAGGGCCTGCGCCGGACGTCGGGACGCTCCGGCGGCACCGAGGGCGGCATGTCCACCGGCGAGGCGCTGCGGGTCCGGGCCGCGATGAAGCCGATCGCGACCGTGCCGCGGGCGCTGCGCACCGTGGACGTGGCGACCGGCGAGGAGGCGGTGGCCCACCACCAGCGCTCCGACGTGTGCGCGGTCCCGGCGGCGGGCATCGTGGCCGAGGCGATGGTGGCGCTCGTGCTGGCCGACGCGGTGCTGGAGAAGTTCGGCGGCGACTCGCTCGGCGAGACCAGGCGCAACGTCGAGAGCTACCTGGACACCCTGAGGTTCCGATGAACCACCCCACGAGATCGCTCCGCTGGCGCTCCACGATCCCGCGGGGACCCCGATGACGACCGTGCTCATCGGCCCCATGGGGGCCGGCAAGTCCACGGTCGCCGGGCTGCTCGGCCGGCGCTGGGGGCTGCCGGTGCGGGACACCGACGACGACATCGTGGCCGCCGAGGGCCGCTCGATCGCGGAGATCTTCGTCGACTCCGGCGAGGAGCACTTCCGGGCGCTGGAGGCCAAGGCGGTCGCCGAGGCACTCGCGACCCACGACGGCGTGCTCGCGGTCGGCGGCGGCGCCGTCCTCGACCCGGACACGCGGGCCTTGCTGGCCGGACACCGGGTGGTCTTCCTCCGGGTCGGGCTGACCGACGCGGTGAAGCGGGTCGGGCTCGGCACCTCGCGGCCGCTGCTGCTGGGCAACGTGCGCTCCCGGATCAAGGCGCTGCTCGACGAGCGCACCCCGATCTACGAGTCGGTCGCCACCGTCGTCGTCGACACCGACGGGCGGACGCCCGAGGAGGTCGCGGACGAGGTGTCGGCCGCCCTGGACGCCGCCTCATGACCCAGGAGCCGACGACACGATCCTGACCGTCGCCGGAGCCTCGCCGTACGACGTGGTGGTGGGGCACGGCCTCACCGCGCGGGTGCCGGGCGTGCTCGGCGCCGGCGTGCAGCGCGTGGCGCTGCTCTTCCCGGCCGGGCTCGAGGAGCGGGCCCAGCCGCTGCTCGACGTGCTGGTCCCGGACTTCGACGTGCTGGCGCTCGGGCTGCCCGACGGCGAGCAGGCCAAGACCGCGGCGGTCGCCGCGGACTGCTGGGAGGCGCTCGGTGAGCGCGGCTTCACCCGGTCCGACGCGGTGGTGACGGTGGGCGGGGGAGCGACCACCGACCTCGGTGGCTTCGTGGCCGCGACCTGGCTGCGCGGCGTGCGGGTCGTGCACGTCCCCACCACGCTGCTGGCCATGGTGGACGCCGCCGTCGGCGGCAAGACCGGCATCAACACCGGCGCGGGCAAGAACCTGGTCGGGTCGTTCCACGAGCCCGCCGGCGTGCTGTGCGACCTCGACCACCTCGCGACGCTGCCGCGGCCCGACCTGGTCGCGGGGCTGGGGGAGGTCGTGAAGTGCGGCTTCATCGCCGACCCCGAGATCCTCCGACTGGTCGAGACCACCGACCCCGCCGCCCTCGTCGCGGACTCGTCGGTGCTGCGCGAGCTCGTCGAGCGGGCGATCCGGGTGAAGATCGACGTGGTCGTCGGTGACCTCAAGGAGACCGGTGGCGACTCCGGGATCGGGCGCGAGGTCCTGAACTACGGGCACACGATGGCCCACGCGATCGAGCGCGCGTCGTCGTACGCCGTGCCGCACGGCGAGGCGGTCGCGCTCGGCTGCGTCTACGTCGCCGAGCTCGCCGGCTCGCGCCGGCACGCTGGCGCCGGAGGTCGTGGCGCGGCACCACGACGTGCTCGCCCGGGTGGGGCTGCCCACGACCTGGTCGGGGGCCTCCTTCGAGGACCTGCTCGCCGGGATGCGGGTGGACAAGAAGGCGCGCGGGTCGCAGCTGCGGTTCGTGGTGCTCGACGACATCGGGCGGCCGCGGATCCTGGCGGACCCGGCGGAGGCCGACCTGCGGGCGGCGTACGACGTGCTGAGCGGAGGCCGGTCATGAAGGTGCTGGTGCTGAACGGGCCCAACCTCGGGCGGCTCGGCCGACGGCAGCCGGAGATCTACGGCACCACCACGCACGGCGAGCTGGCCCGGCTGTGCGTGACCTGGGGCCACGAGCTGGGCTTCGACATCGAGGTGCTCCAGACCAACCACGAGGGCGAGCTCCTGGACTGGCTCAACACCGCCGCCGACGACCGGACCCCGGTCGTCCTCAACGCCGGAGCCTGGACCCACTACTCCCTCGCGCTCTACGACGCCTGCGCGCAGCTCACCGCCCCGCTGGTCGAGGTGCACCTCTCCGACCCCAAGCAGCGGCCCGAGGAGTTCCGGCACACCTCCGTGGTCGAGCCGCACGCCGTCGCCTCGATCGCCGGCCAGGGCGTCGACGGCTACCGCCAGGCCCTCGCCCTGCTCGCCGCCGAGCCCTCCTGACCCCCGCCGAGTCGGCGACGATGGCGTGCCGAGTCGGCGACGATGGCGCCGTTCGGCGACCTTCGAGGCGCCCTGGCCGACCATCTGCGCCGAGTCGACGCGCCATCTGCGCCGAGTCGGCGGTTTAGGCGGGGCCTGCGGGCCGCGGCTAGACTCGGCTGCCGGCACCCGGTGACGTTCCCGGGCGGCATCCCCGACATCGACACGAAGGCTGACTCGCGCGCATGGCAACGACCAACGACCTGAAGAACGGCATGGTGCTCAACCTCGACGGCCAGCTCTGGCAGGTCATCTGGTTCCAGCACCACAAGCCCGGCAAGGGTGGCGCGGTCGTGCGCACGAAGCTGAAGAACATCGAGTCCGGCAAGTCCGTCGACAAGACGTTCAACGCCGACGTGAAGGTCGACGTCGCCAACGTCGACAAGCGCACGATGCAGTACCTCTACAACGACGGCACCTCCTACGTCTTCATGGACACCGGCACCTACGACCAGCTCGAGGTCGGCCCCGACATCGTGGGCGACGCCGCGAACTTCCTCCTGGAGAACCAGGAGGCCATCGTGGCCACCAACGAGGGCCGGGTCCTCTACATCGAGATGCCCGCCTCGGTCGAGCTGGTCATCACGTTCACCGAGCCCGGCCTGGCCGGCGACAGCGCCACCGGGCGCACCAAGCCCGCGACCCTGGAGACCGGCCACGAGATCCAGGTCCCGCTCTTCGTGACGCAGGGCGAGAAGGTCAAGGTCGACACCCGCGACTCCTCCTACCTGGGGCGCGTCAAGTCCTGATGGGCGCCCGCACCAAGGCCCGCAAGCGCGCCCTCGACGTCCTGTACGCCGCCGAGCTGCGGGCCGACGACCCGATCGCGTCCCTCGACCAGGCGGTCGCGGACGGCACCGGGCCGACCAACGACTACACGCTCACCCTGGTGCGCGGGGTGGTCGCCGAGCAGGCCCGCATCGACGAGCTGCTGGCGTCGTACTCCCGCGGCTGGACCCTCGACCGGATGCCGGCCGTCGACCGCAACGTGCTGCGGATCGGCGCGTGGGAGATCCTCTACGCCGAGGACGTCCCGGACGCGGTCGCGGTCACCGAGGCGATGAGCCTGGTCCGGGACCTGTCCACCGACGAGTCGCCGGCGTTCGTGAACGGCATCCTCGACGCCGTGGCCCGGCACCAGCACGAGGCCCCGACGGGCGGTCCGACGCCCCAACCGTAAGGGTGTGATGGCACCCGGTCCTGACCTGCTTGACTACCCGGATGGGTGAGATGACGCAGCGCGCCGAACAGGCCGGGGACAACGTCGAGAACAGCGAGTGGTTCGACAAGGCCGTCCGGGCCGGGTTCGTCGCCTACGGCGTGGTGACCCTGCTGATCGCCTGGTTGGCGCTCCAGCTGGCCCTGGGCGACCACGAGGGCAAGGCGTCCAGCCAGGGCGCCATGCAGCAGATCAACGAGGCTCCCGGCGGCACCTTCTTCCTCTGGCTGGTCGCGCTCGGCATGTTCGCCCTGGTGCTGTGGAAGCTGATCGACGCCTGGAAGGGCCACCAGGAGGAGGACGACGACAAGAAGAGGTGGGCCCAGCGCGGCTTCGACGTCGTCAAGGCCGTCCTGTACGCCGTGATCGGCGTCGCGGCGGTCCGTCAGGCCACGGGCGGCAGCAGCGGCGGTTCGTCCGGCAAGAGCGGGACCGAGTCCCTGACCGCCCAGATCATGGACCTGCCCGGTGGCCAGGTGCTGGTGGGCCTGGTCGGGTTCGCGATCATCGGCTACGGGGCCAACCAGATCCGGATCGCCTACACCGACAAGTTCCGCGAGAAGATCGACGCGGGCGGCACCTCGGGCCAGTCGGGCCGGGCCTACTACTACTTCGGCAAGGTCGGCTACACGGCCAAGGGCATCGCGATCATCATCGTCGGCGGGCTGTTCGTCTACGCGGCCTTCACGCACAAGCGCCGAGAAGTCCGGCGGGCTCGACGAGGCGCTGCACACCGTCCTCGAGCAGCCCTTCGGTCCGTTCCTGCTGGGCATCATGGCCGTCGGCCTCGCCTGCTACGGGCTCTTCTGCTTCGCCCGGGCGCGGCACCTCGCTCGCTGATCAGGCCAGGTACGACACCGCCTCCACGGCGGCGTCGACCTGCTCGGGCGTGGTGACGATGCTGGGTCCCAGCCGCAGGTACGACGTCGCGTAGGGCGTCGCGCTCGCCACGATCCCGCGCTCGCGCAGCCGCGCCACGGCGTCGCCCGGCAGCATCGACGGCACCTCCACGCAGACGATCCCGGCGGACACCTCCGGGTCCTGGGGCGTCACCAGCCGGAGCCCGTCGATCGCGGCGATGCCCTCCTTGAGCTGCGTCGCCTGCTCGACGGTCCGCGCCACGACCCGGGACCGGCCGATCCGGTCGTGGAAGGCGAAGGCCTGGTCGAGAGCCCACCGGTGCTCGAAGTCGTGGTAGCCGCCGGGGGTGAGCCGCAGCCCCCCGTCGGGGCCGGAGAAGCTCGGGATGATCTCGGTCAGGGGACCCCAGTCGCGCGACCAGACCAGACCGGTGCCGCGCGGTCCGAAGAGCCACTTGTGGGTGCCGGTCGCCAGGAAGTCGCAGCCCAGGTCCGGCAGGTCGACGTCGACGGCCGCGAAGCCGTGCACCCCGTCGACGCAGAGCACGATCTGCTCCGGGCGCTCACGGGTCCGGTTGATGTCGGCGACGGCCGCCCCGATCTCGGCGATCGGCAGCCGGACGCCGGTGCTCGAGTGCACCCAGGTGATCGCCACGACCCGGGTCCGGGAGGTGATCGCCCGGACCAGCTTGCCGGCCAGCTGGTCGACGGAGGCCGTCGCGGGGTCGTCGTACAGCGTCACCCGGCGCACCGTGGCCCCCGTGCGCTGCTCGAGCAGCCGGAGGCTGGCCTCGGTGGAGTAGAAGTCGTGCGTCGTGGACAGCACGTCGTCACCGGGCTGCAAGGTCAGCCCGCCGTACATCGTGGCGATGCCCATCGTGGTGCTGTCGGTGAGCGCGAACTGCGCGGGCGTGCCGCCGGTGTACGCCGCCGCGGCGTCGATGACCGCTGCCTCCTGCTCGATGCCCGCGAGCAGCGCTGCCTCGGTGTCGAAGGCGAGCCGTCGCCGGTGGTGGTCGATCGCCGCGTCGACCTGGGCCGTGTGCGGCGAGAGCACGAACGCCGCGAACTGAGACACCGACGGGTCGAGGGGGAACTGCGCGCGCACCGACTCCCAGTCCTCGGGGTCGAAGTCGGGAACGACGAGGTCGGCGCTCGGGGATCCGGTCGGTCGCACCGGCGGTCGAGGTGGTCGTCGCGGCGGAGCCCGGCCCGGCCGACGGGGTGTCCGCGTCGGTGCAGCCGGCCAGCAGCAGCGCACTCCCCGGCCAGCCCACCGCCGAGCAACGCGCGTCGTGAGGTCGTCATGGCCCCATGGTGCCGCGCACCCAGGTCCGGCATGCGAACGTTGCGTCATGGAATCCACCGAGAACGTCGATGTCGTCGTGGTCGGGCTCGGCCCCGGAGGGGAGCACGCCGCCATCAAGCTGGGGCGGGCCGGCCTCGACGTGGTCGCGGTCGAGAACCGCCTGGTCGGCGGCGAGTGCCCCTACTACGGCTGCGTGCCGTCGAAGATGATGATCGCCGCCGCGCACGCCGTCGCGGGCGTGCACCGGGTCGCCGACTTCGCCGGCGCCGCGCAGGTCCAGCCCGACTGGTCCCAGGTCGCCCGGCGGGTGCGGGAGGAGGCCACCGACGACTGGGACGACGCGGCGGCCGTCGACCGGCTCCTCGACTCTGGCGTCCGCTTCGTGCGGGGCACCGGTCGTCTCGACGGTCCCGGCCGCGTGGTCGTCGGGGACACGACGTACGTCGCCTCGCGCGGTGTGGTGCTCAACACCGGCACGACGCCGAGCGCGCCGCCGGTCGCGGGGCTCGCGGACACGCCGTACTGGACCAACCGCGACGCGGTCGCGCTGACCGAGCTGCCGGCGTCGGTGGTGGTGCTGGGCGGGGGGCCGATCGGCTGCGAGTTCGCCCAGGTCTTCGCCCGGTTCGGGGTGCGCGTGACGATCGTCGAGGCCGCGGACCGGCTGCTCCTGCACGACGAGCCGGAGGCCGCCGAGCGCCTGGAGCAGGCGTTGGCGGCGGAGGGCGTGCAGGTCCTGACCGGGGTGGAGATCGGGTCGGTCGCCCACGAGGACGGCACCTTCACGCTCGACCTCGGGGACCAGCAGGTGACCGCCGACAAGCTGCTGGTGGCGGCCGGGCGCCGCAACAACCTGTCCGGCATCGGTCTCGAGACGGTGGGTGTCGACCCCGACGCCGACGTCGTGGAGACCGACGAGTGGCTGCGGGCGGGGGAGCGCCTCTGGGCCGTCGGGGACATCACCGGCAAGGGCGCGTTCACCCACGTGTCGATGTACCAGGCCGCGGTGGTGGTGCGCGACGTGCTCGGTGAGGGCGGCCCCGCCGCGGACTACCGCGCCGTCACCCGGGTCACCTTCACCGAGCCGGAGGTCGCCTCGGTGGGGCTGACCGAGGAGCAGGCCCGCGACCAGGGTCTCGACCCCGTCACCGCGAGCGGGGACCTCGGCGCCCGGGGCTGGCTGGCGAAGGAGGAGGGCCTGATCAAGGTGGTCGCCGACCCCGCGCGCGACGTGCTCGTCGGCGCCACCGTGGTCGGGTCGGCGGGGGGCGAGGTGCTCTCGATGCTGGCCCTGGCCGTGCACGCCGAGACCCCGCTCGCGACGCTGCGCACGATGCACTACGCCTACCCGACGTTCCACCGTGCGGTGGAGAGCGTGCTCAAGGACCTGTAGCCGGGGTTTCGTCACTTTCGTCACTTCCGTTACGCTGAACGCTTCCCCCCGGAAGTGGAGAAGCCCATGTCTCCCGACCACCTGCGTCTCTCGAGCCTCCCCGACGCGCCCCCCGAGCCGGCCGCCGCGCCCGTCGAACCCGGTCCGGCGCCCGACCCCGGACGTCGGCACGCCGGCAGCCGGCGGCTCACGAGTGCCAGCGACTTCCTCGACCGTCGCGCCGGCTCGGTCGAGGAAGGCCCCGCCACCTGGGGCTGGCGGGGAGCGGTCCACCGGCTCTCCGGAGGCACCGTCCGACCTCGACGGAGCCGTGCCGAGCGGGTGTTCGAGAAGGACCGGGCCACCGTCCAGCGCGAGTTCGACGGACCGCGCACGATCGCCTTCCTCAACCCGAAGGGTGGCGCCGCCAAGACCACCAGCGTCCTGGCCGCGGGCTACACGTTCGGCACCGTCCGGGGCGGCGGGGTGGTCGCCTGGGACAACAACGAGACCCGCGGCACCCTCGGCATCCGGGCGATGCGCGGCAACCAGGGGAACACCACCCGCGAGCTGCTCGAGGACATCGACCGCTTCGCGGACGCGCAGTCCCGGATCGGTGACCTCGCGACCTTCGTCCGCGCCCAGGGCGACGCGCACTTCGACGTCCTGGCCTCGGACGAGCGCCCCGACGTCACGGGCACCATCCGCGCGCAGGACTTCGTGGAGGTGCACCGGCTCCTGGAGCGGTTCTACCGGGTGATCCTGGTCGACACCGGGAACAACATGCGCGCCGAGAACTGGCTGGCCGCGGCCGAGGCCGCCGACCTGCTCGTCGTCACGAGCACGGTGCGGGAGGACACCGGCTACAGCGGCCTGTGGATGCTGGACGCCCTGACCGACGCCGGCTACGCCGACTTGAAGTACAAGACGCTGACCGTGCTCTCCGACCCGTCCGACCGCGTCGACGACGCGCTCGCCCGCGACCTGGTCGAGGTCTACTCCCAACGCACCCGCAGCGTGCACCGGGTGCCGTTCGAACCGGCCCTGGTGCCGGGTTCCGTGGTGCCCTACGCCCAGCTCTCCCGACAGACCCGGCGCGCCTGGCTCGCGGCCTGCGCGTCGATGGCCGCCGCCCTGTAGGCGACCGCCGACGGTGCGTCAGGCCTTGGCGGCGCCCCAGCCGTGCCACTTCTCGATGGTGATCCAGGCGCTGACGCGGGGGCTGTCGCGGTTGGGGTACGCGCGGTTCCGGTAGTGGGTGCTGAGCCGGTCGATGTCGACCAGGCCGACGTCGTCGCGCATCTCGGTGACCGTGCCCACGAGGGAGACATGCGTGTACCACCCGGCCTCGTCCAGGGCGGTGAGGGTGACCCGCGGATCGCGGCGGAGGTGCTGGAGGCGGACCCGGGTGTGGTCCATGTTCACCAGCACCCGGTCGTCCTCCTCGAGGAGGTACCACGTGGCCACCGACACCGGGTGCCCGTCGGAGCGCAGGGTCGTGACCACCGCCGGGTTGGGCTTGGTCAGCAGGGCACGGACCTCCGCCGGGAACGGCAGCTCGGGCATGGGACCTCCTGGTCGACGCACGGAGCTTCACCGTACGTCGCGTCGGGTGGTGGACCCGGGGGCCAGCGGGTACTGTCGCCCTCGATCGACATCCTTTAACGAGCCGTCCCGAGAGGCGGAGAAGGAGGTCAGCGGCGACCATGCCTGCTCCTCAGACCGAGGTCCCTCCCGATCAGGGAAGCCGGACCGTGCTCGACGCCCGTGACATCACCCGGGCCCTCACCCGGATCGCCCACGAGATCCTCGAGCGCAACAAGGGCGCCCGCGACCTCGTGCTGCTGGGGATCCCGCGCCGCGGGGTGCCCCTCGCCCAGCGGATCGCGCAGAAGATCTCCGAGGTCGAGGGCCTCGACGTGCCGGTCGGCTCGCTCGACGTCACGATGTACCGCGACGACCTGCGCCGCGGGCCGGTGCGCGCGCTGCTGCCCACCGAGATCCCGCCCGGCGGCATCGAGGGCCGCACGGTCGTCCTGGTCGACGACGTGCTGTTCTCGGGCCGCACCATCCGGGCCGCCCTCGACGCGCTGACCGAGGTCGGTCGACCCGCCTCCGTGCAGCTCGCCGTCCTCGTGGACCGGGGCCACCGCGAGCTGCCCATCCGGGCCGACTTCGTCGGCAAGAACCTCCCCACCTCGTTGGTCGAGCGGGTGCGCGTCGCGCTCGCCGGCGTCGACGACGAGGACGCCGTCACCATCGAAGGAGTCGTCCGATGAAGCGTCACCTGCTGTCGGCCGCCGACCTGACCCGCGACGACGCCGAGCTGGTGCTGCGCACCGCCGAGGAGATGCGGTCGCTGGCGGACCGGCCGATCAAGAAGCTCCCGGCGCTGCGGGGCCGCACCGTCGTCAACCTCTTCTTCGAGGACTCGACCCGGACCCGGATCTCCTTCGAGGCCGCGGCCAAGCGGCTCTCCGCGGACGTCATCAACTTCGCGGCCAAGGGGTCCTCGCTGTCCAAGGGCGAGTCGCTCAAGGACACCGCGCTGACGCTCGAGGCCATGGGCGCCGACGCGGTGGTGATCCGGCACGGTGCGTCCGGGGCGCCGTACCGCCTCGCCCACTCGGGCTGGGTCCGCTCCTCGGTGGTGAACGCCGGCGACGGCACCCACGAGCACCCCACCCAGGCGCTGCTCGACGCCTTCACGATGTGGCGGCACCTCGGCGCCACCAGCGGCGGCACCCTCGACGGCAGGCGGATCGCGATCGTCGGCGACGTCCTGCACTCGCGGGTCGCCCGGTCCAACGCGCTGCTGCTCCAGACGCTCGGGGCGGAGGTCACCCTGGTCGCGCCGCCGACGCTGCTCCCGGTCGGCGTGGACACCTGGGGGGTCGAGACGTCGTACGACCTCGACGGCGTGCTCCCCAAGGCGGACGCCGTGATGATGCTGCGGGTCCAGGCCGAGCGGATGCACGGCGGGTTCTTCCCCACCGCGCGGGAGTACTCCCGCCGCTACGGCCTCGACGGCAAGCGGATGGGCATGCTCCAGGACCACACGATCGTGATGCACCCCGGGCCGATGGTGCGGGGCATGGAGATCACCGCCGACGTCGCCGACTCGGCGCGCTCGGTGATCGTGGAGCAGGTGACCAACGGCGTCGCGGTCCGGATGGCCGTGCTCTACCTGCTGCTGAGCGGGGCCGAGTCGAGCAGCGAGGACCACGAGGGAGTGGACGCATGAGCACCTACCTGATCCAGGGAGCCGCCATCCTGGGCGGCGAGGCCACCGACCTGCTGCTCCGCGACGGCGTGATCGCCGAGATCGGCGTCGGGGTCTCGACTGGCTCGACCACCGAGATTCGGGACGCCGAGGTCGTCGACGCGACCGGGCTGGTCGCCCTCCCCGGGCTCGTCGACCTGCACACCCACCTGCGCGAGCCGGGTCGCGAGGACGCCGAGACCGTGGAGTCCGGCACCCGGGCCGCGGCGCTGGGCGGCTTCACCGCCGTGCACGCGATGGCCAACACCGATCCGGTGGCCGACACCGCCGGCGTGGTCGAGCAGGTCTGGCGGCTCGGCCGCGAGGCGGGCTACTGCGACGTCTACCCGGTCGGGGCCGTGACCGTCGGCCTGGCCGGTGAGCGGCTGGCCGAGCTCGGGGCGATGGCGGACTCCGCCGCGCGGGTGCGGGTGTTCTCCGACGACGGCAAGTGCGTGAGCGACGCGGTGCTGATGCGCCGGGCGCTGGAGTACGTCAAGGCCTTCGACGGGGTCGTCGCCCAGCACGCCCAGGAGCCCCGGCTCACCGAGGGCGCCCAGATGAACGAGGGCGAGCTCTCGGGACGCCTCGGGCTCACCGGCTGGCCGGCGGTCGCCGAGGAGGCGATCATCGCCCGTGACTGCCTGCTCGCCGCCCACGTCGGCTCGCGCCTGCACGTGTGCCACGTGTCGACGGCCGGCTCGGTGGAGATCGTCCGGCAGGCCAAGCGCCAGGGCTGGAACGTGACCGCCGAGGCGTGCCCGCACCACCTGCTGCTGACCGACGAGCTCGCGACGACCTACGACCCGATCTACAAGGTCAACCCGCCGTTGCGCACCCAGGCCGACGCGGAGGCACTGCGCGCGGGGCTGGCCGACGGCACGATCGACATCGTCGCCACCGACCACGCGCCGCACCCGCACGAGGACAAGGACTGCGAGTGGGCAGCGGCGGCCTTCGGGATGCTCGGCCTCGAGACCGCGCTGTCCATCGTGCAGGAGACGATGGTCGACGCCGGCCTCCTGGACTGGGCCGGGGTCGCCGAGCGGATGTCCTACGCCCCGGCCCGGATCGGGCGGGTCAGCGAGCACGGCCAGCCGCTCGAGGTGGGCGCACCGGCCAACGTCGTGCTGTACGACCCGTCGGTGCGTCGGGTCGTGGACGCGTCGGAGTCCGCCTCGCTGTCGCGGAACACGCCGTACGCCGGCATGGAGCTGCCCGGCCGGGTGGTGGCGACGTTCCTGCGGGGGCGCGCGACCGTGCTGGACGGGAAGGTGCAGTGACCCCATGACGACTCGGGAAGAGCTGACAGCGGCCGTCGACGAGGTGGCCGCCGAGACCGCCTTCTCCGGGGTGGTCCGCGTCGACGGCCCCGACGGGGAGCTGCTGGGCCGGGCCTACGGGTTCGCCGACCGCGCCCACCGGGTGCCGATGACCGTCGGCACCCGGATCGGGGTCGCCAGCGGCGCCAAGACGTTCACCGCGCTCACCGTGATGCGACTGGTCGAGGACGGCGTGCTCGGGCTCGACACCCGGGCCCGGGAGCTGCTCGGCACCGA
The DNA here is from genome assembly GCA_963713255.1 of uncultured Actinomycetota bacterium. Classification (GTDB taxonomy): domain Bacteria; phylum Actinomycetota; class Actinomycetes; order Propionibacteriales; family Nocardioidaceae; genus Nocardioides. Next base: position 106,337 of record CAVQLC010000008.1, on the reverse strand, counting down.
CCTGCCCCTGGTGGACGACGCGGTCACGGTCGAGCAGCTGCTGAGCCACCGGTCGGGGATCGGGGACTACCTCGACGAGGACGTCATCGAGGACTTCACCACCTTCGTCCTCCCCGTGCCCGTGATCACCTTGGACTCCGCCGAGTCCTACCTCGCGATCCTCGACGGCTACCCGCAGAAGTTCCCGCCGGGGACCGACTTCTCCTACTGCAACGGCGGCCTTCTGCGTGCTGGCCATCCTCGCCGAGCGCGCGGCCCGGACCCCGTTCCACGAGCTGGTCAGCGAGCACGTGATCGAGCGGGCCGGCCTGCTCGGCACGGCGTACCTCCGCTCCGACGAGCTGCCCGCCGACGCCGCGCTCGGCTACCTCCACGCGGCCGACCACGAGGACGACCTGCGCACCAACGTGCTGAACCTGCCCGTCATCGGCGGCGGCGACGGCGGGATCTTCACCACGGCCGGTGACGTCGTGGCGCTGCTGGACGCGTTCGACGCGGGTCGCATCGTGTCCACGCAGACCCGCGACGAGATGATGCGCTCGCGCACCGAGCTGCCCGACGACGAGGGCTACGGGTTGGGCGTCCGGCGTTGGGGCACGGCGATCGAGCTGCGCGGGGGAGATGCCGGCGCGTCGTTCGGCTCGGTGCACGTGCCGGGCGCCTTCACCTGGGCGGTGCTCTCGAACACCACCGACGGCGCCTGGCCGGTCGTGGTGCGTCTGGCCGAGGTGCTGCTGGGTGACCGGGCTCCTTGAGGGCCGGGCCAGCCAGCGGATCCTCCGCGACCGCGGCCGGACGCGCTGATAGGGTCGGAGCCGCTCGAACATCCTTTAACGAACCGTCCCGTGAGGCGGAGAAGGAGGTCGGCGTGCCCCTGCATGCCACCGCAGCACCCTCGGCACCAGTCAGGGCGATCCTCGTGCTCGAGGACGGGCGCACCTTCCGGGGCGAGTCCTACGGCGCGGGCGGCGAGACCTTCGGGGAGGCCGTCTTCTCGACCGGGATGACCGGCTACCAGGAGACGCTGACCGACCCGTCGTACCACCGCCAGGTGGTCGTGATGACCGCCCCGCACGTCGGCAACACCGGGATGAACGACGAGGACCCGGAGTCCGAGCGGATCTGGGTGGCCGGGTACGTCGTCCGCGATCCCGCCCGGGTGCCGTCGAGCTGGCGGTCGCGACGGAGCCTGGACGACGCGCTCCGCGACGCCGGCGTCGTCGGGATCTCCGGCATCGACACCCGGGCACTGACCCGGCACCTGCGCGAGCGGGGCGCGATGCGGGTCGGCATCTCCTCGACCGAGACCGACGCGGAGGCCCTGCTGGCGCGGGTCCTGGAGTCGGGGCAGATGGCCGGCGCCAACCTGTCGGCGGAGGTGTCCACCGCGGAGCCGTACGTCGTGCCCGCGGTCGGCGAGCGGCTCTTCACCGTCGCCGTGGTCGACCTCGGCCTCAAGGCCAACACGCCGCGGATGATGGCCGAGCGCGGGATCGAGAGCCACGTGCTGCCCGCGACCGCGTCGCTGGACGACGTGCTGGCCGTCGAGCCCGACGGGCTGTTCTTCTCCAACGGTCCCGGCGACCCGGCCGCGACCACCGCGCAGGTGGCGCTGCTGCAGGGCGCCCTGGAGCGCGGGCTGCCCTACTTCGGCATCTGCTTCGGCAACCAGCTGTTCGGCCGGGCACTGGGCTTCGGCACCTACAAGCTGAAGTACGGCCACCGCGGCATCAACCAGCCGGTGCTGGACCGGACCACCGGCACCGTCGAGGTCACCGCGCACAACCACGGGTTCGCCGTGGACGCGCCGCTGGACGCCCCGACCACGACGCCCTTCGGGGTCGCCACGGTCTCCCACGTCTGCCTCAACGACGACGTGGTCGAGGGCCTCGAGCTGCGCTCGGAGGCGGGCGACCTGAAGGCCTTCTCGGTGCAGTACCACCCGGAGGCGGCGGCCGGCCCGCACGACGCGGCGTACCTCTTCGACCGCTTCGTGTCGCTGATGGGAGGCGGTCGCTGATGCCGAAGCGCGACGACATCAGGAGCGTGCTGGTCATCGGCAGCGGGCCGATCGTGATCGGCCAGGCGTGCGAGTTCGACTACTCCGGGACGCAGGCCTGCCGGGTGCTGCGGGACGAGGGGATCCGGGTGATCCTGGTCAACTCCAACCCGGCGACGATCATGACCGACCCGGAGTTCGCGGACGCGACGTACGTCGAGCCGATCACGCCGGAGTTCGTGGAGAAGGTGATCGCGAAGGAGCGGCCCGACGCGCTGCTGGCCACCCTGGGCGGCCAGACCGCGCTCAACGCGGCGATGGCGCTGGCCGCCAACGGCGTGCTCGAGCGCTACGACGTCGAGCTGATCGGCGCCTCCATCGAGGCGATCGAGCGCGGGGAGAACCGCGAGTCCTTCAAGCGGATCGTCGAGGAGCTCGGCGGACACGTCGCCAAGTCGCGGATCGCGCACTCGTTGGACGACTGCGTGGGCGCGGCCGAGGAGCTCGGCTACCCGGTCGTGGTGCGGCCGTCGTTCACGATGGGCGGCTCCGGCTCGGGGATGGCCTACAACGAGGAGGACCTGCGCCAGATCGCCGGCTCCGGGCTCGTGGCGTCGCCGACCACCGAGGTGCTCCTGGAGGAGTCGATCATCGGGTGGAAGGAGTACGAGCTGGAGGTGATGCGCGACCGGGCCGACAACGTCGTCATCGTCTGCTCGATCGAGAACCTCGACCCGATGGGCGTGCACACCGGTGACTCGATCACCGTCGCGCCGGCGATGACGCTGACCGACCGGGAGTTCCAGCACCTGCGCGACCTGTCGATCGGCATCATCCGGTCGGTCGGCGTGGACACGGGCGGCTGCAACATCCAGTTCGCCGTCAACCCCGCCGACGGCCGGGTCGTGGTGATCGAGATGAACCCGCGGGTCTCGCGCTCGTCCGCGCTGGCCTCGAAGGCGACCGGCTTCCCGATCGCGAAGATCGCGGCCAAGGTGGCGATCGGCTACACCCTCGACGAGATCCCCAACGACATCACCGTGCGGGCGGACGGCTCCAGCACCCCGGCGGCGTTCGAGCCGACCCTCGACTACGTCGTGGTGAAGGTGCCGCGCTTCGCCTTCGAGAAGTTCCCCGGGGCCGACCCGACGCTGACCACCCACATGAAGTCGGTCGGCGAGGCGATGGCGATCGGCCGGAACTTCACCGAGGCGCTGCAGAAGGCGCTGCGGTCGCTGGAGAGCAAGACGGCGCCCTTCGACTGGAGCCGGGAGTACGTCGAGCTCGACAAGCCCGGCCTGCTCGAGGAGATCCGGGTCCCGCGCGACGGCCGGCTGCGCAAGGTGATGGACGCGCTGCGCGCCGGGGCGACCCCCGAGGAGGTCTTCGACGCCACCGGCATCGACCCGTGGTTCATCGACCAGCTCCAGCTGATCAACGAGGTCGCCGGCGAGGTCACCGCCGCGGACGAGCTGACGCCCGAGCTGCTGCTCAAGGCCAAGCGGCACGGCTTCTCCGACGAGCAGCTCGGCAAGATCCGCGGGCTCTCGGCCGACGTGATCCGGGGCGTCCGGCACGCGCTGGGGATCCGACCGGTCTACAAGACCGTCGACACCTGCGCGGCCGAGTTCGCCGCGGCCACGCCGTACCACTACTCGTCGTACGACGAGGAGAGCGAGGTCGCGCCCCGCGAGCGGGAGGCGGTGATCATCCTCGGGTCCGGGCCGAACCGGATCGGGCAGGGCATCGAGTTCGACTACTCCTGCGTGCACGCCAGCCTGGCGCTGAGCGAGGTCGGCTACGAGACCGTGATGGTGAACTGCAACCCCGAGACCGTGTCCACCGACTACGACACCTCCGACCGGCTCTACTTCGAGCCGCTGACGCTGGAGGACGTGCTCGAGATCGTGCACGCCGAGTCGCTGGCCGGCCCGATCGCGGGCGTCATCTGCCAGCTGGGCGGGCAGACCCCGCTCGGGCTCGCGCAGGGGCTCGAGGACGCGGGGGTGCCGATCGTCGGCACCTCGCCCGCCGCGATCCACCTGGCCGAGGAGCGCGGCGCCTTCGGGCGGCTGCTCGCCGAGGCCGGGCTGCCGGCGCCCAAGCACGGCATGGCGTCGTCGTTCGCGCAGGCCCAGGAGATCGCGGCCGAGATCGGCTACCCGGTGCTGGTGCGGCCGTCGTACGTCCTCGGCGGCCGCGGCATGGAGATCGTGTACGACGACCTCGCGCTCGAGTCCTACATCACCCGGGCCACCGAGGTGAGCCCCGAGCACCCGGTGCTGGTCGACCGGTTCATCGACGACGCGGTGGAGATCGACGTCGACGCGATCTTCGACGGCGACGAGCTCTACCTCGGCGGCGTGATGGAGCACATCGAGGAGGCCGGGATCCACTCCGGCGACTCCTCGTGCGCGCTGCCGCCGATCACCCTCGGTGCGGCCGAGATCCGCCGGATCCGGGCCGCGACCGAGGCGATCGCGCGCGGGGTCGGGGTGCGCGGGCTGATCAACATCCAGTTCGCGCTCGGCTCCGACGTGCTCTACGTGCTGGAGGCCAACCCGCGGGCGTCGCGGACCGTGCCGTTCGTCTCGAAGGCGACCGCGGTGCCGCTGGCCAAGGCCGCGGCCCGGGTGATGCTCGGCGAGCCGATCAAGGCGCTCCGCGCCGAGGGGCTGCTGGCCGCCGAGGGCGACGGGGGAGACCTGCCGCCCGACGCGCCGATCGCGGTCAAGGAGGCGGTGATGCCCTTCAACCGCTTCAAGACCCCCGACGGGCGCACCGTCGACACGGTGCTCGGGCCCGAGATGCGCTCCACCGGCGAGGTGATGGGCTTCGACGCCGACTTCGGCCGGGCGTTCGCGAAGTCGCAGACCGCGTCGTACGGCTCGCTGCCCACCAGCGGCCGGGTGCTGGTCACCATGGCCAACCGGGACAAGCGGACGATGATCTTCCCGATCAAGCGGCTCTCGGACCTCGGCTTCGAGGTGCTGGCCACGCAGGGCACCGCCGAGGTGCTGCGCCGCAACGGCATCCCGGCGACCGTGGTGCGCAAGCACTTCGAGGGGCCGGGGCCGGGCGGTGAGCCCACCACCATCCAGCAGATCGCCGACGGGTCGGTGCAGCTCGTGGTCAACACCCCGCACGGCTCCGCCTCGGGCGGGTCGCCACGCATCGACGGCTACGAGATCCGCACCGCCGCGGTGATGGCCAACATCCCGTGCATCACCACCGTCCAGGGCCTCGGGGCCGCGGTCCACGGCATCGAGGCGCTGATCGCCGGCGACATCGGCGTCCGGTCGCTCCAGGACTGGGCGGACCACGTGCGGCCCCGGAGCCGGAGCGAGGACGCTTGACGGCGTACGACGCGTTCTTCGACCGGGTGCTCACCCGCACCGACCCCGAGCGGGCCCACCACGCCGCCTTCCGCGCGATCCGCGCCGCCCGCCCCGTCCTCACCCTGGCCGAGTCGGCGCAGATGGCGCGCCGAGTCGGCGCAGATGGCGCGGTGCACGCGCTCGGCCTGACCTTCCCGCACCCCCTCGGGCTGGCCGCCGGCTTCGACAAGAACGCCGTCGGCATCGACGCGCTCGCGGCGCTCGGCTTCGGGCACGTCGAGATCGGCACGGTCACCGGCGAGCCCCAGCCCGGCAACCCGAAGCCGCGGCTCTTCCGGCTCCCCGCCGACCGGGCCATCGTCAACCGGATGGGCTTCAACAACGACGGCGCCGAGGTCGTCGCCCGCCGTCTCGCGGCCCGGGCGGCCGCCATCAGCGCCGACTCGACGCGCCATCGGCGCCGACTCGGCACGCCATCCGCGCCGACTCGGCGGGCAGGGGTGGTGGTGGGGGTCAACATCGGGAAGTCGAAGGTGGTGGACGAGGGGGACCAGGCGGCGGTCCAGGCGGACTACGAGAAGAGCGCGGGGTTGCTGGCGCCGTACGCCGACTACCTCGTGGTGAACGTGTCCTCGCCCAACACCCCGGGGCTGCGGTCGCTGCAGGCGGTCGACCGGCTGGGTCCGCTCCTCGAGGCGGTACGCCGGCGGGCCGACGCGGTCACCGACCACCGGGTGCCGCTGCTGGTCAAGATCGCCCCCGACCTGGCCGACGACGACGTGCTCGCGGTCGCCGACCTCGCGACCGGCCTCGGCCTGGACGGGCTGATCGCCACGAACACCACGATCAGCCGCGCCGGGCTCGCGGCGGACCCGGCCGAGGTCGAGCGGGTCGGCGCCGGTGGACTGTCCGGCCGGCCGCTCACCGCGCGCTCCCTGGAGGTGCTCCGGCTGCTCAAGGACCGGGTCGGCGACGACCTCACCCTGGTCTCGGTCGGGGGGATCACCACGCCCGCGGACGCCCGTGCCCGGCTGGCCGCCGGCGCGACCCTGCTCCAGGCCTACACCGCGTTCGTCTACGAGGGCCCGCGCTGGCCCCGCCGCCTGGTGCGCGGGCTCGCATGAGCGAGGTGACGCCCTTGCACGTCACCGGGACGGTGCTGGCGACCCGCAAGGTCGGTGCGTTCCACCACCTCACCGTCGTCGCGCCGGGCATCGCCGAGCGGTTCCGTCCCGGCACCTTCGTCGCGCTCTCGGTCGGCGCCGACGGCTCCGACGGCGGCACGGTCCGCCTGGGCCGCCGGTCGTTCTGGGTGCACAAGGTCCGTCCGACCGGCGGCCACGGGCTGACCCTGGAGATCGTGGTCGAGGAGGTCGGCCCGGGGACCCGCTGGCTGGCCGGGCTGCCGGCCGGGACCCGGCTCGCGGTGACCGGCCCGCTCGGCCGCCCGTTCTCGCTGCCCAAGGAGCCGGTGAGCTGCGTGCTCGTCGGGCACGGCCACGCCGCGGCGCCGCTGTTCCCCCTCGCCGAGCGGCTCCGCGAGCGCGGCTGCGGCGTCTCGCTGGTGGTCGCCGGGGACGACGAGGCGCACCTGCTGTCCGCCCTCGAGGCCCGCCGGTCGGCGCGCGCGGTCACCGTCGTCACCGCCGACGGCTCGGTCGGGCTGCGGGGCCGGGTCGAGGACCACCTGGCCGGGCTGCTCGAGCAGGCCAGGGCCGACGTCGTCTACGCCGCCGGCCCGACCGCGCTGCTGCACGCCGTCGCGGAGGCCGCCGAGGCGATCGGCGCCTGGAGCCAGACCGCCCTGGAGGAACCACTGGTGTGCGCGACCGGGCTGTGCCACGGCTGCGCGGTGCCGGTGGTCGGCGAGGACGGCGCGCCGCGCACGGCACGGGCCTGCGTCGACGGCCCGGTGTTCCGCGGGGACCGGGTCCGGTGGCGCGACCTGCAGGGGATGGCCCGATGACCGTCACCCTCGCCGGGCTCACCCTCGCCTCGCCGGTCCTGGTCGCGGCCGGGTGCGGCGGCACCGGCCGGGAGCTCGCGGCGTACGGCGACCTGGCCCGGCTCGGCGGGTTCGTCACCCGCTCGATCACCCTCGACGCCCGGCCCGGGGGCGCCATGCCGCGGATCGTCGAGACCCCCGGCGGCCTGGTCAACGCGATCGGGTTCCACAACCCGGGCCTCGAGCAGTTCCTGGCCATCGAGCTGCCCTGGCTCGTCCGCCAGGGTGCCCGGGTGGTCGTGTCGATCGCCGGCAGCACCATGGGGGAGTACGCCGACCTGGCCCGACGCCTGGGCAGCGCCCCCGGCGTCTCGGCCCTGGAGGTCAACCTGTCCGCCCCCGACGCGACCGGACCGCACGTCTTCGACGTCCGCGAGCCCTTCCAGGCCGGCGGGGTGGTCTCCGCGGTCCGCCGCGACCTGCCGCGCGGCATCCCGGTGCTGGCCAAGCTCCGCACCGACGTGTTCCGGGTGGTCGAGACCGCGCGCACCGTGGTGGAGGCGGGCGCCGACGCCGTCGTCATCGGCAACGCGCTGCCGGCCGCGCTGCCCGACGGGCGCCCCGGAGGCCTGAGCGGCCCCGCGATCCGGCCCCTGGCCCTGCGCTGCCTGGCCGACACGCACGCGGCGCTGCCCGACGTGCCCCTGATCGCCTCCGGCGGCATCGGCACGGTCGCGGACGTGCGCGCGTTCCTGGGCGCCGGGCGCGGTGGCCGTCCAGGTCGGCACCGCGCTCCTGCACGACCCCACCACCGCCCACCGGCTCGTCACCGAGCTCGAGGAACTGCCAGGAGAGGCCTCATGACCGTGCCGTTCGGAGCCCGCCTGCACGCCGCCGTCGCGGCGCGCGGGCCGCTGTGCGCCGGGATCGACCCGCACGCCGCCCTGCTCGACGAGTGGGGCCTGACCGATGACGTCGCGGGCCTGGAGCGCTTCGCGCTGGGCGCCACGGAGGCGCTCGCGCCGCACGTCTCGGTCGTCAAGCCGCAGAGCGCGTTCTACGAGCGCTTCGGCAGCCGCGGCGTCGCCGTCCTCGAGCGGGTCGTCACCACCGCGCGCGCCGCGGGTGCGCTGGTGCTCCTCGACGTCAAGCGCGGCGACATCGGCTCCACCAGCCAGGCCTACGCCGACGCCTACCTCGACCCCTCCTCGCCGCTGGCGGCGGACGCCGTGACCGCCAGCCCGTACCTCGGCTTCGGCTCGCTGGACCCGATGATCGACACCGCCCGCCGGCACGGAGCAGGCGTGTTCGTGCTCGCGCTGACCTCCAACAAGGAGGGCCCCGAGGTGCAGCACGCCGCCGTGGACGGCGCGACCGTCGCGGGCCGGGTGCTCGCCCGGCTGCGCGCCCTGAACGAGGGGGCGACACCACTGGGCTCCTTCGGCGCCGTGGTCGGCGCCACGCTGGGGGAGCTGCCCGCCGACGTCGACCTGGCGATCAACGGCCCGCTGCTCGCGCCGGGGTACGGCGCGCAGGGCGGCACCACCGCCGACCTCCGGCGGATCTTCGGCCGCTCGTCGGGCTCGGTGCTGGCGAGCACCAGCCGCGACCTGCTCCGGCACGGACCCGACGCCGGCCGGCTCGCCGACGCGGCCCGCCGCGCCAACGACGACCTGCGCGGCCTGTGACGCGTCTCGGCGGGCCGGTGGCCCTGCTCCTGGTCGCGGCCCTGGGCGCGGGCTGCGCGGACCGGCAGGAGCAGTACTGCGGCGCGGTCGGCGACCACCAGCAGCAGCTCGGGGAGGTGCTGGCGAGCGGCGGTGACGCGGCCCTCCTGGAGGCGTTGGACCCGTTCCGCGACCTCGCCGGCGAGGCGCCCACCGACATCGAGGACGAGTGGAGCCTCGTGATCGACCGGATCGAGGCGCTCGGGGACGCCCTCGCGGCCGCCGACGTCGACCCCGCGACGTACGACGCAGAGCAGCCGCCCGCCGGCCTGGACGACGCGGAGAAGACCGCGATCACCGACGCCGCCCGCGACCTCGGCGCCCAGGAGACCCAGCGCGCGCTCGCCGATCTGGAGCAGCAGGCGCTCGACGTCTGCCAGACGCCGTTGGTGCTCTGACCCCGATTGCCGTCGCTCGCCGGTTCTGACTAGATTGACCGGACGTCGGACAGCCGACCGCACTCGATGCTCGACTCGGACAGACAGGGACTCCTCCGTGGCACTGCCCCCGCTCACGCCCGAACAGCGCCAGGCCGCGCTCGACAAGGCCGCGGCGTCCCGCCGGGAGCGTGCCGAGGTCAAGAACCGGCTGAAGAACTCCGGCGCCTCGATCGTGGACGTCCTGCACGAGGGCCACGAGAACGACGTGATCGGGAAGATGCGCGTGATCGACCTGCTGCAGTCGATGCCCGGGCTCGGGAAGGTGCGCGCCCGCCAGCTCATGGAGCGGCTCGGGATCGCCGAGAGCCGCCGGGTGCGGGGCCTGGGGACCAAGCAGGTGGCCGCGCTGGAGCGCGAGTTCGGCGCGCGTGACTGAGGCACCCGCCCCAGGAACCCGGTCCCGTCTCGTCGTCCTCGCCGGCCCGACCGCCGTCGGCAAGGGCACCGTGGCCGCTGCGATCCGCGCGGACCACCCGGAGGTCTGGATCTCCGTCTCCGCCACCACCCGGGCGCCGCGCCCCGGTGAGGTCGACGGGGTGCACTACCACTTCGTCTCCGACGCCGAGTTCGACGACATGGTCGCGCGCGAGGCGCTGCTGGAGTGGGCGGTGGTGCACGGTGCCGCGCGGTACGGCACGCCGCGGGCGCCGGTGGAGGAGATGCTCGCGGCCGGACGGCCGGCCCTGCTGGAGATCGACCTGCAGGGCGCGCGCCAGGTCCGGGAGACGATGCCGGAGGCGTTGTTCGTCTTCCTCAAGCCGCCGTCGTGGGACGAGCTGGTCCGCCGGCTGGTCGGGCGCGGCACCGAGACCGAGGCCGAACGCCTCCGGCGGCTGGACACCGCGGTCGCGGAACTGGCCGCCGAGCGCGAGTTCGACGTGACCATCGTCAACCACGAAGTTCACGCTGCAGCCACCGAGTTGGTAGCCTTGATGACCGGGACCGCCTGAGTCTGTTCTCGACGCGCGCTCCCACCCATCCGACAACTTCTGCGAGGCCTCTTTCGTGTCTGCCCCCAACATCGCCGCCGAGGGCGTCACCAACCCCTCGATCGACGACCTGCTCACCAAGACCGACAGCAAGTACAAGCTGGTCCTCTACAGCGCCAAGCGCGCCCGGCAGATCAACGCCTACTACTCGCAGCTCGGCGAGGGCCTGCTCGAGTACGTCGGTCCGCTCGTGGACACCCACGTGCAGGAGAAGCCCCTCTCGATCGCGCTCCGCGAGATCAACGAGGACCTGCTGACCTGCGAGGACGTCGACCCGGCCGAGCTCGCCGCCGAGGAAGAGGCCCGCGCCCAGGCCGCCCTCGACGCGTCGTTCACGTCGAACGAGTGATCTGACGACTCCGGTGGGCCAGCGCGTCGTCCTCGGGGTCTCCGGCGGCATCGCCGCCTACAAGGCGTGCGAGCTGCTGCGCCGCTTCACCGAGTCGGGCCACGACGTCACCGTCGTGCCGACCGCGGCGGCGCTGCGCTTCGTCGGCGCGCCCACCTGGGCCGCGCTCTCCGGCAAGCCCGTCGCCGACGACGTGTGGAGCGGCGTGCACGAGGTGCCGCACGTGCGGATCGGCCAGACCGCCGACCTGGTCGTGGTCGCCCCGGCGACCGCGGACCTGCTGGCCCGGGCCGCCCACGGGCTGGCCGACGACCTGCTCACCAGCACCCTCCTGACCGCGCGCTGCCCGGTGGTGTTCGCGCCCGCGATGCACACCGAGATGTGGGAGCACCCCGCGACCCGGGCCAACGTCGCGACCCTGCGGGAGCGCGGTGCGGTGGTCCTCGAGCCCGCGGAGGGCCGACTGACCGGCGCCGACACGGGCAAGGGTCGGCTGCCCGGACCCGGCCGAGATCTTCGAGCTCGCGCTCGAGGTGCTGGCCCGCGGTGCCGGCGAGCAGGACCTCGCCGGTCGGCACGTGGTCGTGTCCGCCGGCGGCACGCGGGAGCGCCTGGACCCGGTCCGGTTCCTCGGCAACCGGTCGTCGGGCAAGCAGGGCTACGCGCTCGCGCGCGCGGCCGCGTCCCGCGGCGCCGAGGTGACCCTGGTCGCCGCCAACGTGACGCTGCCCGACCCGGCCGGGGTCAAGGTGGTGCCGGTCGAGTCCACCGAGGAGCTGCGCGAACAGGTGCTGGCCGCGGCGGCCGGCGCGGACGCCGTGGTGATGGCCGCGGCCCCTGCCGACTACCGGCCGACCTCGGTCAGCGAGGCCAAGATCAAGAAGGCCGACGACGGCAGCGCCCCGACCATCGAGCTGGTGCAGAACCCCGACATCCTCGCCGAGCTCGCGCACGACCGGCGTCGCCCGGGCCAGGTCGTGGTCGGCTTCGCCGCCGAGACCGGCGACGCGACGGGCTCGGTGCTCGACCTGGCCCGCGCCAAGCTGGCCCGCAAGGGCTGCGACCTGCTGGTGCTCAACGACGTCAGCGGGGGCGCGGTGTTCGGCGCGGCCGACAACCAGGCGGTGATCCTGAGCGCCGACGGCGAGCAGGTCGACGTACCCCTCGGGTCGAAGAACGCCCTCGCCCACGTCATCTGGGACCATGTCGCCCGGCGATTCGTTGATTGAGACCCGCATCTTGCATCCTGGGCTGCCGGTAACCTGACACCTCGCCGGACCTGTCACGCCAAGCCTCGAACGGGAGAATCCACTGTGGGCGGACGCCTCTTCACCTCCGAGTCGGTGACCGAAGGTCACCCCGACAAGATCGCCGACCAGATCAGCGACTCGGTGCTCGACGCGATGCTCGAGCAGGACCCGCACAGCCGCGTGGCCGTGGAGACGCTGCTGACCACCGGGCTGGTCGTGGTGGCGGGCGAGGTGACGACGACCGGCTACGTCGACATCAAGCAGAAGGTCCGCGACCGGATCCTCGCGATCGGCTACGACTCGTCCGACAAGGGCTTCGACGGCGCCTCCTGCGGGGTCATGGTCGCCATCGGCGGCCAGTCCGGCGACATCGCCCAGGGCGTCGACACCGGCCACGAGAGCCGCACCGGCTCCGTCGACGCGATGGACAAGCAGGGCGCCGGCGACCAGGGCCTGATGTTCGGCTACGCCTGCGACGACACCGACGTGCTGATGCCGCTGCCGATCGTGATCGCCCAGCGGCTCGCCGAGAAGCTGTCCGAGGTCCGCAAGGACGGCACGCTCGACTACCTCCGCCCCGACGGCAAGACCCAGGTCACCATCGAGTACGACGCCGACAACCGCCCGGTGCGCGTCGACACCGTGGTGCTCTCGACCCAGCACTCGGAGGACACCGACCTCGAGTCGACCCTCGAGCCGGACATCAAGAAGCACGTCATCGACCCGGTGCTGTCGTCGTTCTCCATCCCGTCCGAGGGCTACCGCCTCCTGGTCAACCCGACCGGGCGCTTCGTCGTCGGCGGTCCGATGGGCGACGCCGGCCTCACCGGCCGCAAGATCATCGTCGACACCTACGGCGGCATGGCCCGCCACGGCGGCGGTGCCTTCTCCGGCAAGGACCCGTCCAAGGTCGACCGCTCCGCGGCGTACGCCATGCGCTGGGTGGCCAAGAACGTCGTCGCCGCGGGGCTCGCCCGGCGCTGCGAGGCGCAGGTCGCCTACGCGATCGGCAAGGCGCAGCCCGTCGGCGTCTTCATCGAGACCTTCGGCACCGGCACCGTCCCGGACGAGCAGATCCAGGCCGCCGTGCTGCACGTCTTCGACCTCCGCCCCGCCGCGATCATCGCGGACCTCGACCTGCTGCGCCCGATCTACGCCAAGACGGCCGCCTACGGCCACTTCGGCCGGGAGCTGCCCGAGTTCACCTGGGAGCGCACCGACCGGGTCGAGGAGCTCAAGGCCGCCGTCGGCCGCTGACCGGTTCGCGCCCGGGCCCGTCGGCCCGTGCTGGTAGAACTCCACCCGTGACCGAGCGGACCGGAGGCGACGACCCGCAGCCGGCGATGCTGCCGGGTCTCCGCGCCGTGGTGGCCGACTCCCGCAAGAAGGCCGCCGCCACCCGCAAGCGCAAGGCCGCGCAGGCGGCACCCGCCGAGGTCGACCCGGTCGCGCAGGTGCTGGTCGACCTGCCGCTGGCGCATCTCGACCGCACCTTCGACTACCTCGTCCCCGCCACGATGGCCGAGGCGGCCGTCCCCGGGGTGCGGGTCAAGGTCCGCTTCGCCGGCCAGGACGTCGACGCCTTCCTGGTCGGCCGCGCCGCGGCGAGCGACCACCTCGGCACGCTGGCGCCACTGCGGCGCGTGGTGAGCGCGGAGCCCGTCCTGGCGCCCGAGATCGTCGCGCTCAGCGCCGCCGTCGCCGAGCGGTACGCCGGGGCCCGCAGCGACGTGCTGCGGCTGGCGGTCCCGCCCCGTCATGCCACCACCGAGCGCGAGCCGTCGGCGACCCGCGCGACGCCCGCGACCCCTGACCTGGCCGCCGGTCAGCGCGCCTGGGAGGGGCACGCGCACGCCGAGGCGTTCTTGTCGCACCTGGCCGCCGGTGGCGGGCCGCGGGCCGTCTGGGGGGCGGCGCCGGGCACCGACTGGCCGCTCCTGGTCGCCCACGCGGTGGCTGCGGCCGTGCACGCCGGCCGCGGCGCGCTGGTCTGCGTGCCGGACCACCGCGACGTCGACCGCGTCTCGGCCGCACTGGCCGCGGTCCTGGGCGCGGACTCCCACGTCACGCTCACCGCCGACGACGGACCCGCGCTGCGCTACCGGCGGTTCCTGGCTGTCTCCCGCGGCATCACCCGGGTCGTGGTCGGCACCCGCTCCGCGTCCTTCGCGCCGGTGCACGACCTCGGCCTGGTGGTGCTCTGGGACGACGGCGACGACCTGCACGGCGAGCCCCGCGCGCCGTACCCCCACACCCGCGAGACGCTGCTGCTGCGCGCGGAGCAGCAGGGCACGGCCGCCCTGCTCGGTGGCTTCGCGCGCACCGCCGAGGCGCAGTACCTCCTCCGCACCGGCTGGGCGCGCGAGATCGCTCCCACCCGCGGGCTGGTCCGGGCCCGCCTCGCGACCCGCGTCGCCGGCGCGACGGACCGCGCCCGCGAGCGCGACCCGCACGCCGCCGGGGCTCGGCTGCCCGCCGAGGTCCACCAGGCGGTCCGGGAGGCGCTCGAGCACGGACCGGTCCTCGTGCAGACGCCGCGCCTGGGCTACGTGCCGTCCCTGGCCTGCGAGCGCTGCCGCGAACCGGCCCGGTGCCGCACCTGCTCCGGCCCGCTGTCCCTCCCGTCCCCGACCGCCCCGCCGACCTGCCGCTGGTGCGGGACCGAGCAGCCGGCGTGGGCGTGCGTCGTCTGCGGGCACCGCGGCCTGCGCGCCCCGGTGGTCGGCGACAGCCGGACCGCGGAGGAGCTCGGCCGCGCGTTCCCGGCCGTCCGGGTGCGCTCCTCCAGCGGTGACCGGGTGCTCGCCGCGGTCGAGGACCGGCCGGCGATCGTGGTCGCCACCCCGGGCGCGGAGCCCGTGGCCGCGGCGGGCTACGCCGCCGTCGTGCTGCTCGACACCTGGCTGACCCTGGCCCGGACCGACCTCCGCGCCACGGAGGAGGCGCTGCGGCGCTGGGCCAACGCCGTGGCCCTGGTCCGCGACGGCGGCCAGGCGGTGGCCGTCGGCGATCCCACCCACCCCGCGCTGCAGGCCCTGGTCCGCTGGGACCCGGCCGGCTTCGCGGAGCGCGAGATCGCCGAGCGGCAGGAGGCGCACCTGCCCCCGGCGTCCCGGCTCGCGACCCTGACCGGCGAGCCCGGTGCGGTGGACGACGCGCTGACCCTGCTCGCCCCGCCGCCGCACGCCGAGGTGCTCGGCCCGGTGCCGGTCGGGGAGGAGTCGAGGGTCATCGTCCGGGTGCCGCGCGTCGAGGCCGCCGCCCTGAGCGCCGCCCTCATGGAGGTCCAGCGGGTGCGCTCGGCCCGCAAGCTCGACGCGGTCCGGATCCAGGTCGACCCGACGGCGCTGGGCTGACCGCCCCGGGCGTGCCTAGACTCCGTCCCCGTGGCCGTCCAACCCATCCGCCTGTTCGGCGATCCCGTCCTGCGCCGACCCGCGAAGGAGGTGGTCGACTTCGACCGCGAGCTGCGCCGGCTCGTCGAGGACCTCACCGACACCATGCTCGAGGCGCCCGGCGCGGGCCTCGCGGCCCCGCAGATCGGCGTGGGGCTGCGGGTCTTCACCTGGAACGTCGACGGCGAGGTGGGCCACCTCGTCAACCCGGTGCTCGAGCTCTCCGAGGAGAAGCAGGACGGGCTGGAGGGCTGCCTGTCCATCCCCGAGCTGGCCTTCGAGTGCCTCCGCGCCCTGTCGGCGGTGGCCACCGGCTTCGACATGTACGGCGAGCCGCTGCGGGTGGAGGGCTCGGCCAAGCTGGCCCGGGCGCTCCAGCACGAGACCGACCACCTCGACGGCGTGCTCTTCGTCGACCGGCTCGACGGGGAGGCCCGCAAGGCCGCGATGAAGGCGATCCGCGAGTCGGAGTGGTTCGGGCTGGAGAGACCCACCGTCAAGGTGTCCCCGCACGCCACCGGCGGCTTCGCGCTGTGACCCGCTGATGCGCCTGGTCTTCGCCGGCACCCCGGAGGTGGCGCTCCCGTCGCTCGAGGCGCTCGTCGCCTCGTCGCACGACCTGGTCGGCGTCGTCACCCGGCCCGACGCCCGCGCCGGCCGGGGCCGGACCCTCGTGCGCAGCCCGGTCGGGCAGCGCGGTGACGAGCTCGGCGTGCCGGTGCTGACCCCGGAGCACCCCCGGGACCCCGACTTCCAGGAGGCGTTGCGCCGTCTGGCACCGGACTGCTGCCCGGTGGTGGCCTACGGCGCGCTGCTCCCGCAGAGCGCGCTCGACATCCCGCCGCACGGCTGGGTCAACCTGCACTTCTCGGCCCTCCCCAACTGGCGGGGTGCCGCGCCGGTCCAGCACAGCATCTGGGCCGGCGACGAGGTGACCGGCGCGACCACCTTCCGGCTCGTGGAGGAGCTCGACGCGGGCCCGACCTTCGGCGTGATGACCGAACGCATCCGCCCGACCGACACGGCCGGGGACCTGCTCGACCGGCTCGCCGAGGGCGGTGCCGGCCTGCTCGTCGCCACGCTCGACGGCATCGAGGACGGCTCGGTCGAGGCCCGGCCCCAGCAGGAGGACGGGGTCAGCTTCGCCCCGAAGATCACCGTCGAGGACGCCCGCGTGGACTGGCGCCACCCGGCCGGGCTGATCGACCACCAGGTGCGCGCCTGCACGCCGTTCCCGGGAGCCTGGACCACGTGGGCGGGGGAGCGGGTCAAGCTCGGTCCGGTGCGACCCGATCCCGACGTCCGACTCGCCCCGGGCCACCTCGAGGTCTCCAAGCACGCCGTCCACGTCGGCACCGGCACCGACGCCGTCCGGCTGGGCGACGTCAAGGCGTTCGGGAAGCGCCAGATGGCCGCGGCCGACTGGGCGCGCGGCCTGCGGGTGGACGTGGGCGCCCGCTTCGGGGACGGTTGAGGCATGCCCAGCGACGGGTCCCGCCCCGCCACTCCCGACGACGTCGACGCGATCTGCCTCGGCCTGCCGGAGGTCGAGCTCGGGATCAGCTGGGGGGACCGGCCGACGTACAAGGTCCCGAAGGGCGAGAAGGGCCGGGGCTTCCTGCTCTACCGGATGCCCCACAAGACCGCGGTCGACCCCGAGACCGGGGAGATGTACGACGACCTGCTCGTCATCATCACCCCGACCGAGGCCGAGAAGCGGGCCCTGGTCGAGGACGAGGCGACCCCGTTCTTCACCATCGACCACTTCAACGGCTTCAACGCCGTGCTCGTCCAGCAGTCGCGCCTCGGCGAGCTGACCCGCGACGAGCTGGCCGAGATCATCACCGACGCCTGGGCCCACCGGGCGCCCAAGAAGCTGGTGAAGCAGCACTTCGGCGATGGCTGACCCGGCCCGCGAGGCGGCCTACGACGTGCTCCGGGCGGTCCGGGTCGACGACGCCTACGCCAACCTGGCCCTCGCGACCGCGCTGCGCGAGCGGGGGCTCTCCGGGCGGGACGCGGCGTTCGCGACCGAGCTGACGTCCGGCACCCTGCGCCGCCGCGGGACCTACGACGCCGTCCTCGCCGCCTGCGTCGACCGCCCGCTCGCCAACACGCCCGCCAAGGTCCTCGACGTGCTGCGGCTGGGGGTCCACCAGCTGCTCGCGATGCGGGTGCCCGCCCACGCGGCCATCAGCACCACCGTCGACCTGGCCGTCGCCCGGGCCGGCCGGGGCAGCGGTGGGTTCACCAACGCGGTGCTGCGCAAGGTCTCCGCCGACGACCTCGACGGCTGGCTGGCCCGGGTCGCGCCGGACGCCGCGCAGGACCCGGTCGGGCACGCGAGCGTCGTGCACAGCCACCCGCGCTGGGTCGTCGAGCTCCTGCGCGAGGCCGTCGGTGACGACGAGCTGGGCGCGCTGCTGGCCGCGGACAACGCGCCGCCCCGGGTCACCCTCGTCGCCCGTCCCGGCCGGGCGGAGCATCGACGAGCTGCCCGGCGAACCGACCGCCTACTCGCCCTACGGTCGGGTGCTCGAGGGCGGTGACCCGGCCGCGGTGCCGGCCGTCGCCGACGGGCGCGCCGGCGTGCAGGACGAGGGCTCCCAGCTCGTCGCCCTGGCGTTGGCCTGGGCGGAGGTGGACGGCCGTGACGACCGGTGGCTGGACCTGTGCGCCGGACCAGGCGGCAAGGCCGCGCTGCTGGCCGGGCCTGGCGGCGGCCCAGGGGGCCGGGCTGGTCGCGGCGGAACGGCTGCCGCACCGGGCCCGCCTGGTGGCCCGCGCGCTGGCGGGCGCCGGCGGGGTGCTGGGGATCGTCACCGCCGACGGGACCCGCCCCGCCTGGTCCGAGGGTGCCTTCGACCGGGTGCTGGTCGACGCGCCGTGCACCGGCCTGGGAGCGCTGCGGCGCCGCCCGGAGGCGCGGTGGCGGCGCAGCCCGGCCGACCTGGCCGACCTGGTGCCGCTCCAGCGGGCCCTCCTGTCCGCCGCCGTGGACGCCGTGCGCCCGGGCGGGGCGGTGGTCTACGCGACCTGCTCGCCGGTCCTCGCCGAGACCTCCGGCGTCGTGAGTGCGGTGCTCGCCGGCCGGTCCGACGTCCGCCTCGAGGACGCCGGCGCCCTGCTCGACGACGTCCCCGACTGCGTCGGGCCGCTGCCCGGCACCGTCCAGCTGTGGCCGCACCGCCACGGCACCGACGCGATGTTCGTGGCCCTGCTGCGCCGCACCTGAGCTCGATTCCACACCGGCGCGTTTGCCGCCGGGTCGCCCTGGGCAGAGTGCCGGAGACGGCAGCCGCACCCCGGACAGGAGAACCGATGGACCAGAGCATCATGCAGGACCTCGAGGAGCTGCAGAGGTACGCCCGTGCCTTCGGCTCGGTCCTGAGCTCGGCGTCCAAGGCCGCTCCGGCCGGTGCGCGCGGCGCGGACTCCACCGGTCGGGTCACGGCCGGCGTCGACGCCGAGGGCCGCCCCACCGGCGTGGACATCGACGAGCGCTGGTCCAGCGACCTGGCGCCGGAGGCCCTCGGCGCGGCGGTCCTCGAGGCGTACCAGGACGCCGTCAGCAAGCACCTCGGCGAGTGGTCCGACGCGCTCGAGCGGGAGGGCTTCGGCTACCAGATGCGCGACTTCCAGGCGGCGCCACCCGCGCCCGCGAACCCGTTCGTGGTGCCGAGCGCGCCGCCGTCCGGACGCGACCTCGGCCAGCTGGCCGAGGAGCTGATGCGCCTGCTGGACACCGCGCACCTGCGGGCGACGGCACCGACCACGGACGCCTCCGTCGCTGACCGGCGTCCGGCGTCCGGCCCCGTCTCCGTGGCCCTGAGCAACGGTCAGCTCGCGTCGGTGCACATCGACGGCCGCTGGGCCGAGGAGCACAGCGCCCGGGCCATCGCGGCCGAGGTGATGGGCGCCGTGGGGCGCGCGCAGGCCGAGGCGCGGCCGGGCCCGGTCGCGCGAGACGCGCGGGGACCCCCTGCTCGACGACGCGGACTCGGTGCTCTCCGACGTCCTCCACCGACTCACCCCTCCGACGACAGGAGCCTGACATGGGGAACCCGACCGCAGCCGAGGTGAAGGTCGCCACCGGCGCACTCGAGAGGGAGGCGCAGAAGTGGGACGACAACGCCCCCGCGCTCACCAACATCAACGTCACGATGGCCGGCATGAGCCTGACCCGGCTCGAGGCCGGGCTGTTCCAGATCGTGTACGACGCCTACGAGAAGGTCCGCGCCGGCCTGCAGGACCGGGCCCGCGAGGGTGCCTCGGAGTTCGCCGAGATCGGCAAGACCCTGCGTCAGGTGGGCAAGACCTACCAGGACGAGGACAACGCCCAGGAGCACGCCTACCGGAACCTCTGGTGAGGAGAGACAGATGAGTTTCAGCATCGCTGAGTTCGAAGCAGTCGTGGAGAAGATCAACAACGGGATGGACGACATCTCGGCCAAGATCGACGAGCTCCCCGGCAAGGCCAACGCCGCCATCGACCACTGGTACATCCCGGGCTTCGTCGCCGACGCGGTGATCTGGATGGCCGAGCAGATGATCGACCTGGCCGGCAAGATCTGGGACAAGCTCGTGGAGTTCCTCAAGGGGGTGGCCGCGCCGCTCTACTTCTGGAACTTCCGCAGCGACCTGCAGACGGTCGTGGACGACGCCAACGGTGTGGTCGCCAACCTCGGCGACGCCGAGATGGCCGGCTCCGCGGAGTGGTCCGGCATCGGCGCCGAGGCCTACCGCCGGCAGATCTCGCCGCAGCGCGAGGCGGCGGGTGAGCTGTCCAGCCAGGCCGAGGAGATGCGCGGGTCCCTGCTGGAGCTGGCCCTCGGGGGGCTGGCGTTCTACATCGGCGTCGGCGTCATCGTGGTCAAGTTCGTGGCCGCCCTGGTCGCCTGCCTGGTCGCCCTGGGCAGCGTGGTCTTCTCGTGGGCCGGGCTGGCGCTCGTCGTCGAGGAGGCCGGCGTCAACACCGCCGCCCTGGCCGCGCTGGCCACCGGCCTCGGCGCCCTGCTCACCACGCAGGTGCACCAGATGGGCGCCATGGAGTCCGCGCTCTCCTCCGACAAGTTCCCCGGGGGAGTCTGGCCCAAGGCGCACAGCGGTCAGTACAGCGACGGCACGGTCAAGGACGGCGACAACGACTGGTCGCTGAGCTGACGATGAGCCGCCTCCAGCTGCCGGGAGATCCGGTGCGCCCGCGCTCCAACGTGCTCGCCAACACCTTCATGGCCGGGGTCTTCGCCGCGGGGAGCATCTACCTCCGCGCCGCCAACGACGACGACAGCGGCGTGGTGGTCAACCAGGGCGTCGAGGCGGCGCTGCTGGTCGCCGCCATCGCGTGCCTGGCGGCCGCCGCGCTGCTGGGTCGCAAGGCCGAGGTGGTCAGCGACCGGGTGCGGGCGCTGGCCACGGCCGCGGTGGTGATCCTGGTCGGCGTGCTC
The DNA here is from genome assembly GCA_963713255.1 of uncultured Actinomycetota bacterium. Taxonomy (GTDB): domain Bacteria; phylum Actinomycetota; class Actinomycetes; order Propionibacteriales; family Nocardioidaceae; genus Nocardioides. The sequence goes on along the minus strand of CAVQLC010000008.1, from coordinate 85,458 downwards.
TTCGTCGCCCTGCTCACCGGGCCCACCGGAGCGACCATCTTCGTCGTCGGCGCGCTGCTCAACGCGATCATCGTCTGGGTGACGCTGCGCAAGGACCAGCCGGTCCGCCGCCCGCTCAGTCCGTGAGGTGCCGCAGGTAGCGCTCCGGCGCGTCCAGGAACCGGCGCCAGTGCCCGACCAGGTCGAGGTCGCTCCAGGTGGTCTCGCGCAGGCCCCACGGGCCGGCCTCCAGGAGGTGGGCGCCCGGGAGCGCGGCCAGCACGGGGGAGTGGGTGGCGCACAGCACCTGGCCACCGGCGGCCACGAGCCGTTGGAGGACCGCGAGCAGTCCCAGCGTGGACTGGAACGACAACGCCGCCTCGGGCTCGTCGAGGCAGTAGAAGCCCGGCGACTCGAACCGCGTCTCGAGCACCGCCAGGAACGACTCCCCGTGGCTGAGCTCATGGAAGCGCGGCTCCGGGACCCGTCCGGAGGTCTGCGGGTTCGCCTCGAGGTAGGAGTACCAGCCGTGCATCGTCTCGGCCCGCAGGAAGAACCCCCACCGGCTGGCTCCCAGGCCGCGCCTGAGGACGAGGGCGTCGGCCAGCGGGGACTCCGTGGCCCGGGTGCGGTGCCGGCTTCCCGTCGACCCGCCCTCCGGGGAGAGCCCGTACGCCATGGCCACCGCCTCGACGATGGTGGACTTGCCCGACCCGTTCTCGCCGACCACGAAGGTGACGCCCTTGGGCAGGGCGAGCCCGGACCCGGCCAGCTGGGCGACGGCGGGCACGTCCATCGGCCACCGGCCCGGCTCGAGAGCCCCGTCCGGGCGTACGTCGACGCGCAGCACAGGAGGCTGGTCGAAGTCCACGGCGGCTACGTTATTGCCCGTGCCCTCCAAGCCGCCCGCCATCGAGATCGAGGTCGACGACAAGGTGGTGCGGATCTCGAACCCGGACCGGGTCTACTTCCCGGAGAGCGGCGCGACCAAGCGCGACCTGGTGGAGTACTACCTGGCGGTCGGTGACGGGATCGTCAACGCGCTCTTCGAGCGACCGTGCATGCTGCACCGGTTCCCCAAGGGGCTGGCCGGCGACAAGGTCCACCAGAAGCGGCTGCCCGCCGGCGCGCCGCCCTGGGTGGAGACGGTCCGGCTGCACTTCCCGCGATGGAACCGCACCGCCGACGAGCTCTGCGTGACCGAGCTGGCCAGCGTCATCTGGGCGGTGCAGATGTCCACCGTCGAGTTCCACCCCTGGAACAGCCGGCGCGCCGATCCCGAGAAGCCCGACGAGTGGCGCATCGACCTCGATCCCGGACCGCTGTCGGACTTCGCCCAGGTGCAGCGCGTCGCCGCCGTCAGCCACGAGGTCCTCGACGAGCTCGGCGCGGTCGGCTTCCCCAAGACCTCCGGCGGCAAGGGGCTGCACATCTACGTCCGGATCCGTCCCGACCACGGCCACAAGGTGGTGCGCCGGGCGGCGCTCGCCTTCGCCCGGGAGGTCGAGCGCCGGGCCCCGGACGACGTCACCACCACCTGGTGGCGCAAGGACCGCGACCCGTACCACCTCTTCGTCGACTACAACCAGAACGCGCGCGACCACACCATCGCCGCGGCGTACTCGGTGCGCGGCTTCCCGGACGCCCGCGTCTCCGCGCCGGTCCGCTGGGACGAGGTCGACGACTGCGACCCGCACGACTTCACGATCTTCACGATGCCGTCGCGGTTCGCCGAGCTCGGTGACCTGCACGAGGGCATCGACAGCGAGGTGTTCGACATCGCCCCGCTCCTGGAGTGGGCGGACCGCGACGAGCGTCAGGGACACGAGGTCCCCGACGAGCCGGAGACCGACTGACGCCCGGAGGGCGGCCCTAGGATCACCGCGTGGGCATCCAGATCACACCGAGCATCCTGAACGCCGACTTCGCCGCGCTCGGCGCGGAGGTGGCCCGCATCCCCGGTGCCGACTGGGTGCACGTCGACGTGATGGACAACCACTTCGTGCCGAACCTGACCTTCGGGCCGGCCATGGTCGAGGCGCTGGCGCGCAGCACCGACCTCCCCCTCGACGCGCACCTGATGATCGCCGACGCCGACCGGCACGCGCCGTCGTACGTCGAGGCGGGCGCCGGGAGCGTGACCTTCCACGTCGAGGCGGCGGCGGCCCCGGTGCGGCTGGCGCGCGAGATCCGGGCCCTGGGCGCCCGGGCCAGCATGGCGCTCAGGCCGGCCACTCCGATCGACCCCTACGAGGACCTGCTGCCCGAGCTCGACATGGTCCTGGTGATGACCGTGGAGCCCGGGTTCGGCGGCCAGAAGTTCCTCGACCTGTGCCTGCCGAAGATCCGGCGCACCCGCGAGCTGGTCGCCAAGCACGGTCTCGAGACGTGGGTGCAGGTCGACGGCGGGGTCTCGCTCGACACCATCGCCCGGTGCGCCGAGGCGGGCGCCGACGTGTTCGTCGCCGGCTCGGCCGTGTTCAGCGCCGACGACCCCGACGCGATGGTGGCCGAGCTCCGCAGCGCCGCCGAGTCCGCCGCCCCCTGACCGCTGTGAGTGGTCTCACGCGCCCGGTCCCGGCAGCGTGTGGCACTCTTGGTCCAGACGAGCAAGAGCTCGCGTGCTCTGGGGGCGGTGAAAGTCCGCACCGGCGGTGAAAGTCCGCGACCCGGTCACCACCAGTGACCGGTTGACCAGGTGGAACTCCTGGACCGACGGTCAAAGTCCGGATGAGAAGCGCACGCAGGCCGACTGCCGACGCTCCCCGTGGGCGTCGTGGTCGTCCACCGTCGGCCCCCGGAGTCCGTGACCGGACCGGGAGGCGCGATGACCTTCAGCGAGAACGAGCGGACCGCCATGCGGCGCGCGCTCGAGATCGCCGCGACCGACGGCGTCCCGCTCGGCCCCAACCCGAGGGTCGGCTGCGTGCTGCTCGCCGACGACGGCACCGAGGTCGCCGAGGGCTTCCACAAGGGCGCCGGCAGCCCGCACGCCGAGGCCGCCGCCCTCGCCGAGGCCGGCCCGGCGGCCCGCGGCACCACCGCCGTCGTGACCCTCGAGCCGTGCAACCACACCGGCCGGACCGGGCCGTGCGCCCAGGCCCTCATCCGGGCCGGGGTGCGCCGGCTGGTGTTCGCCCAGCCCGACACCAACCCGGTCGCCAGCGGGGGCGCGGCGACCGTGCGCGCCGCCGGGATCGAGGTCGAGGGCGGGTTGCTGGCCGACGAGGCGCGGCTGCTCAACCGGGCGTGGACCTTCGCGGTCGAGCACGGCCGGCCGTTCGTCACGTGGAAGCTGGCGACCACCCTCGACGGACGCAGCGCCGCGGCCGACGGCACCTCGCGCTGGGTGTCCTCGCCCGCCGCCCGGCGCGACACCCACCGGCTGCGCGGACTCTGCGACGCGATCCTGGTCGGCACCAACACCGTCGAGGTCGACGACCCCGAGCTCACCGTCCGGGACGAGTACGGCGACCCGCTGTCGCGCCAGCTGCTCCGGGTGGTGATGGGGGAGCGGGACCTCGACCCGGGCCGCCGGGTGTTCGACGACCGGGCCGAGACCGTGCACCTGCGCACCCGCGACCCGCGGGTCGCGCTGGCCGCGCTGTTCGCCCGCGACTGCCAGCACCTCTTCCTCGAGGGCGGGCCGACCGTGGCCGCGGCGTTCCTGCGCGCCGGCCTCGTCGACGAGGTGATCGCCTACGTCGCGCCCATGCTGCTCGGCTCGGGCCGCTCCGCGGTGGGCGACCTGGGCATCAACTCGATCTCCGAGGCGTTGCACCTGGAGCTGACCGACGTGACCCTGCTCGCCGGCCACGACGGCCCCGAACGGTCCGACGACAACCTCCGCCTCACCCTGCGTCCGAAGGAGAACCGCTGATGTTCACCGGCATCGTCGAGGAGCTCGGCACCGTCGCCGCCGTCGAGGACCAGGGCGACGCGATCCGGCTCACGGTCCGGGCGCGCACCGTGCTCGACGACGTGCACCTGGGCGACTCGATCTCGGTCAACGGGTGCTGCCTCACCGTGGTCTCGGCGCGCCGGGCGAGCTGTGGACCGCCGACGTGATGCAGGAGACGCTCGACAAGACCTCGCTGCGCGACGTCAGGCCCGGCGACCGGGTCAACCTGGAGCGCGCGGTGACCGCGGACAAGCGGCTCGGCGGCCACATCGTCCAGGGCCACGTGGACGCGGTCGGCTCGATCCTCGCGCGCTCGCCCAGCGAGCACTGGGAGGTCGTCGAGGTGGCGATGCCCGAGACCCTGGGCCGGTACCTCGTCGACAAGGGCTCGATCACCGTCGACGGGGTCAGCCTCACGGTCGTCGAGGCGGGGCCGACGTCGTTCACGGTGTCCCTCATCCCCGAGACCCTCGCCCGCACCACCCTCGGGACCAAGCAGCCCGGCGACCTCGTGAACCTCGAGGTCGACGTCATCGCCAAGCACGTCGAGAAGCTCATCCACGCCTATCTGCCGGGAGGCACCTCATGACCGCACGCGCCGGAACGGTCCGGCTCGACACCGTCGAGCGCGCGATCGCCGACATCGCCGCCGGCAAGCCCGTCGTCGTGGTCGACGACGAGACCCGGGAGAACGAGGGCGACCTCATCTTCGCCGCGTCGAAGGCGACGCCGGCGCTGATGGCGTTCACGATCCGCTGGTCCAGCGGCGTGATCTGCGTGCCGATGCCCGCGACCATGCTGGACCGCCTCGAGATCCCGCTGATGACACCGCACAACAAGGACAAGCTGCGCACGGCGTACACGATCTCCGTCGACGCCCGCGACGGCGTCACCACCGGCATCTCCGCCGCCGACCGCGCCCACACCGTCCGGGTGCTCGCCGACTCGGCGACGGAGCCGTGGGAGATCACCCGGCCCGGGCACGTGTTCCCGCTGCGCTACCGCGAGGGCGGCGTGCTGGTCCGCCGCGGTCACACCGAGGCGGCCGTGGACCTGGCCCGGCTCGCCGGGCTGACCCCCGCGGGGGTGCTCGTCGAGATCGTCAACGACGACGGCACCATGAAGCGCAGCCCGCAGCTGCGGGAGTTCGCCGACGAGCACGGGCTGGCGATGATCTCCATCGAGGACCTGGTGCGCTACCGCCGCCGGCACGAGCGGCACGTCGAGCGGGTGGCCGAGACCCGGCTGCCCACCCGGCACGGCGACTTCACGGCGTACGGCTACCGGATCACCATCGACGGCGGCGAGCACCTCGCCCTCGTGTACGGCGACGTGTCCGGCCCCGAGCCGGTGCTGACCCGGGTGCACAGCGAGTGCCTGACCGGTGACGTGTTCGGCAGCCATCGCTGCGACTGCGGTCCGCAGCTCGACGAGGCGCTCGAGCGGATCGTCGCCGAGGGCCGGGGCGTGGTGGTCTACCTGCGCGGCCACGAGGGCCGCGGCATCGGGCTGGTCGCCAAGCTGCAGGCCTACCAGCTCCAGGACGGCGGCCGGGACACCGTCGACGCCAACCTGGACCTCGGCCTCCCCGCCGACGCCCGGCACTACGGCACCGCCACCCAGATCCTGCGGGACCTGGGGATCACGTCGGTGCGACTGCTCACCAACAACCCCGACAAGACCACGTCCCTGGAGGACTTCGGCGTGCACGTCGAGGAGCGGGTGGCGCTGACGCCGCGCCCCAACGACCACAACGTGGAGTACCTCCGCACCAAGCGGGACCGGATGGGCCACGTCATCGCCGGCCTCCCGGAGGTGGCCCGATGAGCGGCGCGGGGGCGCCGGGCTCCGCTCCGGTCGACTGCAGCGACCTCCGGGTCGCCGTGGTGGCCGCCAGCTGGCACGACGCCGTGATGGACGGGCTGCTCGCCGGGGCCGCCCGCGCGCTGGCCGACTACGCGGTGCGCGAGCCGCTGGTCGTCCGGGTGCCCGGCACCTTCGAGCTGCCGGTGGTGGCCTCCGCGCTCGCGGCCACGGGGTACGACGCGGTCGTCGCGCTCGGGGTGGTCGTCCGGGGCGGCACCCCGCACTTCGACTTCGTGTGCAACGCCGCCACCGACGGGCTCACCCGGGTGGCGCTCGACCACACGGTGCCGATCGGCTTCGGCGTGCTGACCTGCGACACCGAGCAGCAGGCCCTCGACCGGGCCGGGCTCCCGGGGTCCCAGGAGGACAAGGGCTACGAGGCGACCTCCGCCGCCCTCGTCACCGCCCGGACACTGCGCTCGGTCGCCGGCACCAGCGCCTAGGCTGGACCCTCGTGAAGACGTTCGAGGAGCTGTGGGCCGAGCTGAGCGACAAGGCAGCCACCCGCCCCGCGGACTCCGGGACCGTCCGCCAGCTCGACGCCGGCGTCCACGCCATCGGCAAGAAGCTGGTCGAGGAGGCCGCCGAGTCGTGGATGGCCGCCGAGCACGAGGGCCCGGAGCGAGCCGCGGAGGAGATCAGCCAGCTCCTCTACCACGCCCAGGTCCTGATGCTCGCCTCCGGACTGACCCTCGACGACGTCTACGCCCACCTCTAGGACCCCTGATGACCGAGCTGCCCGAGACCCCGCTGCTGCGGGTGGCGGTGCCCAACAAGGGCTCGCTGTCCCAGTCCGCGACCGAGATGCTGCGCGAGTCCGGCTACCGCCAGCGGCACGACACCGTCGAGCTGCGGCTCGTCGACGCCGAGAACGGCGTCGAGTTCTTCTACCTGCGACCCCGCGACATCGCGGTGTACGTCGGTGAGGGCCAGCTCGACGTCGGCATCACCGGCCGCGACCTGCTGCGCGACTCCGGCGCCAAGGCCGACGAGGTGCTCGAGCTGGAGTTCGGCCGGGCCCGCTTCCGGTTCGCCGGTCCCGCCGGGCGCTTCAGCCGGCTCGAGGAGCTGGCCGGCCAGCGGATCGCGACGTCGTACCCCGGCATCGTGCGCGGCTTCCTCGAGGAGCGCGGCATCGACGCCAGCGTCACCCGGCTCGACGGTGCCGTCGAGACCAGCATCCAGCTCGGGGTGGCCGACGTGATCGCGGACGTCGTGGAGACGGGGAGCACGCTGCGCGCGGCGGGGCTCGAGACCTTCGGGGACCCCATCTTGGAGTCCGAGGCGGTGCTCATCACCCGCGCGGGCGCCGCGTCACCGGACGGGCTGGAGGTCTTCAAGCGCCGGCTCGAGGGCGTCCTGGTGGCCCGCAACTACGTGATGATGGACTACGACATCGCCCTCGACCGGGTCGAGCAGGCCTCGGCCCTCGCGCCCGGCATCGAGAGCCCGACCGTGTCCCCCCTGCAGCGGGACGGCTGGGTCGCGGTCCGGGTGATGGTGCCTCGCGCCGGCGCCCACCGGCTCATGGACGAGCTCTTCGACCTCGGCGCGCGCGGGATCCTGCTCACCGACATCCATGCCTGCCGACTCTGAGTCCGGGGGCGTGCCGCTCCCACACACCTGGCGTCCGCTCGGCGTCCGGCTCGCCGCCGTGATCTTCGGTGGCGCCCTGCTGGTGGTCTGCGCGATGGCCTGGATCGGCTTCGACGACGAGATCCGGGACGCGTTCACGTTCCCCCAGAAGCTCACCCTGGTGGGGTTCGGACTGATGGTGGTGGGCGCCCTGCTCGCCCTGAGCCGGTCACGGGTCACCGCCGAGGCCGAGCGCATCGTCGTCGTGAACGGGTTCCGGCGCCGGGTCTTCGACCGGAACGCCGTGGTCGCGGCGCACCTCGGTCGGGGGGCGCCGTGGGCGACCCTCGACCTCGACGACGGCACCACCGTCGCCGCGATGGGGATCCAGGGCTCGGACGGCGACCGCGCCCTCCAGGCGCTGCGCGAGCTGCGCGCCGTGCTCGACGCGTGAGCCGCGCTACAGCGCCCAGATCCCCCAGGACGCCGAGCACTCGTCGCCGCTCTCCCCGGCCGGGGCGAGGACCCGCAGGTCCCGCCCGGAGTTGAAGGCGTCCGCGGGCGCGGTCATCGGCTCCACCGCCAGCGAGCGCCGCGTCAGGTCGTCCTGCGGCTCGTCGGCGCTGAAGACCTGGAGCCAGCCGTGCGCGGCATCCACCCACAGCGCCACCCCCTGGCCGTCGGCCGGGTCCCGGAGCTCGACCACCGCGCGGCCGCGCTCGTCGCGGGCGAGGTCGGTGAAGGCGTGGTCGAGGACCGTGTCGCGCAGCGGCCGGGGGACCCGGAAGTCGTACGCCGTGCCCTCCACCGGCTCGTCGGTGGTGGGCAGCTTGCGGTCGTCGACCAGGCACCGGGTGGCCGCCGGCAGCAGGAGCTCGAGGGCGTCCAGCCGACCGACCGTCGGCTCGCCGACGGTGAGGTAGGGGTGCATCCCCGCGGCGTACGGCGCCGGCTCCCCGCTGAGGTTGGTCGCCGTGTGGGTGACGGTCAGGCCGTCGGCGGACAGGTCGTAGAGCAGGTGCAGGTCCAGGGTCCAGGGGTAGCCGGTCTGCGCCATCAGCCGGTAGGTCAGGGAGACCGAGTGCGCGGTGTGCTCCTCGGGCGTCCAGGCGGCCCACCGCACCAGCCCGTGCGAGGCGTTGTGCCGGGTCGGCTCGGTGAGCCCCAGCTGCAGGGCGCGGTCGCCGAAGGCGTACCTGCCGTCGCGGATCCGGTTGGGCCAGGGCATCAGCACCTGGCCCCGGCACACCCGCGGCGGGGCGTCCTCGGCGAACCCGTCGACGAGCGGCCGCCCGTCGTGCTCGAGAAGTCGCAGGGCCGCGCCGCCCTCGGTGACCACGGCTCGGTATCCGCCTCCGGCGATCTCGAACTGTTCTCCGGTGGGCGCAACCATGGCGATCACCCTATGCGCAGGCAGGCTCGCGACGAGGCTGCGTCCATGGCCCCTCGCGGGGGGAGATCAGCCCGAGACGACCCGGACGTCCGCGCGCAGCTCGGTGCCGTGCTCGGCGAAGTGCACGACCTCGGTGGCGGCCCACGCGCTCCAGTGCGGGGCGAACGCCTCGCCGTCGCGGGCGATGCCGCGCTCGTGGCGCACCTGGGACGGGGCGTCCACCCACACCAGGCCGCTCAGGTACGGCGCGACGTCCAGCGACCCGGCGCCGACCCCTTCGAGGACCAGCAGGGCGACCGGGTCCACCGGCACCCACTCCGCCCACCGGGAGGCCTCCCAGTCCCACCGGCGGTAGAGCCCCGGCGTCCCGGTGCTGAGCGGGTCGAGCACGTCGTCGCGCACCCGCTGGCCCACCTCCTCGAGGCCGCTCCACCCCTCGTAGAGGTCGTCGAGGTGGAGGATCCGCGTCGTCACCCCGAGGCGCTGCGCGGCCGCCGCCAACGCCTCGGCGTAGGTCGTCTTGCCGGCGCCCGCCGGGCCGTCGACCGCGAGCAGGCGGCCGGTGCCGAGTCGCGGCTCGCGGCTCAGGCACCACCGCACGACGGTGTCCGGCTCGGCCATGGGGTCAGGGCACCAGGACGAGGTAGGTGCCGATCACCGTCGGCAGGAGCCCGACCAGCAGCCACGGGGTCAGCAGCGGCTTGCCGTGGATGGCCCGCGCCACGGCGATCGAGATCACGCCGAAGATCCCGGCGATGATCACGAGGACGAGCTGCTCGGCGGTTCGGGCGCCGTCCAGGTAGAGGGCCGCGACCACGATGCCGGCGGCGAGGTGCGCGAGCGTCGTGATGACCAGCGCGGAGGCCACCCACTGCTGCACCCGCTCCGTGCTCATGGAGCCGGCGCGGCGCGGTGCGGGCGGGCGCGGGTTGTCGGGGTCCATCAGGTGCCGGGCCCGGCGCGCCGGCGAGGCGGGTTCGGTCATCGACATCCGCTCAGGTGATCCCGCGCTTGCGCAGGAGCGCCTCGATGTCGGCCATCTCGTCGTCGATCACCGGCTCGGACTTCGGGCTCCGAGCCTTCGGCAGCTCGGGACGAGCCGTCCCGGAGACCGGCGCGGCGGTGCCGCTCCCGCCTCCGGTAGCGCGGCTCCTCAGGAAGCGCGAGACGAAGAACAAGACCATCGAGAGCCCGGCCAGCCCGACCCCGAACCAGACGAGGGGGCTGAACACCAGCGAGGTGGCCCAGTCGACGACCGCGTCGACGATGCGCGTGAACATCTCGAGCGTCCCGGTCGCCCACGCCGCCGCGGGCAGCAGCGTCAGCGCGGCACCGCGGGTGCCGGCCGCGGCACCCCGGTTCACGAAGGCCCAGTAGGTGTAGCCGCCGCCGAGCAGGGTCAGCACGACCGCCAGGGCACCCCAGGTCGTCTCGTCCACGACTCCACTCTAGACACCGTGCATGACACGATCGGGAGCATGGCGGGCGAGCGGTTCGAGGGCGTGCGGGTGCCCGATCCCGGGTTCGCCGGGGACACCGGCGCGGTGCCGGCCGACGTCGGCGCCGCGCTCGCGTCGTACGCCGACGACCCGGGGACGTACGCCGCCGCCCTGGCCACCCTGCGCACCGCGCGGCTCCTCGTGCCGGTCGTCGCGCTGCTCGGCGAGGTCGCGATCGACGAGGCCGGGCTCGCGCACGACAAGTCGAGCGACATGGCGGCGGTGCTGCTGACCGGAGCCGACGGGCGGACCGCGCTGCTCGGGTTCACCGGCACGGAGCCGCTGCACCGCTGGCGCGCCGACGCCCGGCCGGTCCCGGTGACCGCCCAGGTCGCCGCCCGGGCCGCGCTGCAGGAGGGCGCGGCGGCCCTGGTCGTCGACGTGGGCGGTCCGGTGCCGTTCGTGGTGCAGGGGGAGGACCTGGTGGGACTGGCGGCGGGCTGGCGGATCGCGCGCGTGGGGGAGACCACGGGCTGGGTGCGGCCGGCGCCCTGACGCCGTCGCCTGCGATTGGTGGCCGACCGGAATGTTCCGGTAGGGTTCCTGGTTGACCGATGTGTCAGGTCACGCCCGTCCGCGGGAGTGATCCGGCAGATCTTCAAGCGGGGACTCGTGCACCATCGTCTCCCACCCGCATCGACCGCACCAGGTCGTCGGGTCCGGTCCACACGATCAGCCGCCGCGCGCGGGTGGGACGTGTCGTACTGGCCTCCGCTTGCACCCGCGGGGGCCATCTCTCATTTCGGGCCCGAAATGAGGCGTGACCTCCGAGCCACCGAACCACTGGAGGACACATCAGCACCGAGCTTCGTATCAACGACCGGATCCGGGTACCCGAGGTCCGGCTCGTCGGACCCAACGGCGAGACCGTCGGCATCGTTCCCACGAGCGAGGCCCTCAAGCTCGCCCAGGAGGCCGACCTCGACCTGGTCGAGATCGCGCCGATGGGGCGCCCCCCGGTCTGCAAGCTCATGGACTACGGGAAGTTCAAGTACGAGAACGCCCAGAAGGCCCGTGAGGCGCGCCGGAACCAGACGAACGTGATCATCAAGGAGATGAAGCTTCGTCCCAAGATCGACGCCCACGACTACGAGACCAAGAAGGGCCACGTCGTCCGGTTCCTGCGCGCCGGCGACAAGGTGAAGATCACGATCATGTTCCGCGGTCGCGAGCAGCACCGGCCCGAGCTGGGCTTCCGGCTGCTCCAGCGGCTGGCCGAGGACGTCACGGAGCTGGGCTTCGTCGAGTCGGCCCCCAAGCAGGACGGCCGCAACATGATCATGGTCCTGGGCCCGCACCGGAAGAAGGCCGAGGCCAAGGCCGAGATGGCCGCCGAGAAGGCCACCTTGGCGGAGGCCCGCGCGGAGGCGCAGGCCGAGGAGCGCGCCGAGCGCACCGCGCACAACGTCGGCCACACCGTGGCCGCGAAGAAGGAACGCGGACGCTCCGAGAACCTGGATCCTGAGATCGAGGCCTGAGTTCGAGGCGCGACGCAGTCGCCGCCTCGAACGAGGACGCCGACGAAGTCGGCCACCAAGACCGCAACCAAGCCCGACTGCAACACAAAGGACAGTGAGATGCCGAAGAACAAGACCCACTCGGGTGCCAGCAAGCGCTTCCGGGTGACCGGCTCGGGCAAGATCCGTCGCCAGAAGACGGGCCTGCGCCACAACCTGGAGAAGAAGTCCTCCAAGGTCACCCGCCGGATGTCCGGCACGACCGAGGTCGCCAAGGCCGACGTCCCCCGCGCGAAGAAGCTGCTCGGTCTCTGAGACCGGCCGCCTGACACCCACCTAGCAACAAGGAGACACACCATGGCACGCGTCAAGCGGGCAGTGAACGCCCACAAGAAGCGTCGGACCACTCTCGAGCGCGCCGCCGGCTACCGCGGCCAGCGCTCGCGCCTCTACCGCAAGGCCAAGGAGCAGGTCACCCACTCCCTGGTCTACAGCTACAACGACCGCCGCAAGAACAAGGGCAACTTCCGCAAGCTCTGGATCCAGCGGATCAACGCCGCGGCCCGGTCGCACGGGATGACCTACAACCGCTTCATCCAGGGCCTGAACCTGGCCGGGGTCGAGGTCGACCGCAAGATCCTCGCGGAGCTCGCCGTCAACGACGCGCCCGCCTTCGCCGCCCTGGTCGAGACCGCCAAGGCCGCGCTGCCCGAGGACGTCAACGCCCCCAAGGTCGCCCAGGTGTCCGCCTGACCGTCCCGCTGGCCCGCAGCAACGCCCGGGTCAAGGACGCAGCGAAGCTCAGCCGCCGCTCGGTTCGCGCCGAGCGGCGGCTCTTCCTCGCCGACGGCCCGAAGGCCGTCGAGGGCGCGCTGACCGTGGACGGCTGCGTCGTCGAGGTCTTCGCGACGCCCGACGCCACCGGGCAGTACGCCGCCCTCGCGGCCGCGGCCCCGGTGTGGACCGAGGTCGAACCGGCGGCCCTGGCGTCGCTGAGCGACAGCGTGACGCCGGCCGGGCTGGTGGCCGTCTGCCACTTCCTCGACGTCCCGCTCGCGGACGCGTTGGCGGGCGGTACCGCGCTCGCCGTTCTCTGCGCCGACGTCCGCGACCCCGGCAACGCCGGCACGGTCATCCGCACCGCGGACGCGTTCGGCGCGGGCGCGGTGGTGCTGGCCGGCTCGTCCGTGGACGCCTACAACCCCAAGACCGTGCGGGCCAGCGTCGGCAGCCTCTTCCACCTCCCGCTGGCCGTCGAGCCCGACGTCGCGGCCGCGGTGGCCGCCGCCCGGACCGCCGGGCTGACCGTGCTGGCCGCCGACGGTGACGGCGAGGTCGTGCTCGACGACGCCGACGACCTGCTGCGTGGCCCGACCGCGTGGCTGCTGGGCAACGAGGCCCGGGGGCTGGCGCCCGAGGTCGCCGCGGCCGCGGACCACCGGGTCCGGATCGCCCTCCACGGGGCGGCCGAGAGCCTCAACCTCGCCACGGCCGCGGCGGTGTGCCTGCACGCGACGGCACGCGCGCAGCGCGCCGCGCGCTGACCTCGCACGGGACGCCCGGCTACTAGGGTGGCCCGGGTGAGCATCCCCCGGGCGACCATGGTGCTGGAGGCCGGCCCGACCCCGTCGACACGCTGCCGGACGGGATCGTCGTGGCGGACCGCACCGGCCACGTCACGCTCCTGAACACGGTCGCGGAGCGGATGCTGGGCATCGGCCGCCACGAGGCCGCCGGGCAGCCGCTCGAGCAGGTGCTCACGCTCCTGGACCGCACCGGCCACGCCTGGTGCGAGATCAACGTGCCGTACGGCGGCCTGCCGACCCGCACCGGCATCCCCGAGCAGTCCTGGCTGCTGGCCGACGGCCAGGAGGTCCTCGTCGCCGCCGCCATCAACCGGGTCACGTCCGGGGGAGCGGTGAGCAGCGTGGCGGTGAGCATGCGCTCGGGTCGGGGCCGGGCCCGGCTGGACCGGGAGCGTTCCGACCTCGTCGCCACCGTGGCCCACGAGCTGCGCTCCCCGCTCACCGGCGTCAAGGGCTTCGTGCAGGCGCTCATCAACCGGTGGGACAAGCTCAACGACGAGCAGAAGAAGCTGATGCTCGCGACCGTCAGCGCGGACGCCGACCGGCTGAGCCGGCTGATCGCGGAGCTCCTCGACGTCGCCCGCATCGACACCGGTCGGCTGCAGATGTACCCCCGGGCCTGCGACGCGTCGTTGCTCGTGGGCCGGGTGGTCGACTCCGTGCGGGCCGGGACCGCGCGCACGATCGCCTTCGCCCCCGACCCGCTGCTCCCGGAGATCCACGCCGATCCCGACAAGTTCACCCAGGTCGTCACCAACCTGGTCGAGAACGCGGTGCGGCACGGCGAGGGCACCGTCACGGTGTCGCTGGCCGCCGCCGCGCCGGTGCCGGGAGCCGAGTTCAAGGGGGTGGAGCTCACCGTCGACGACGAGGGCCGGGGGATCCCCCCGGAGATCCGCCGCCGGATCTTCACCAAGTTCTGGACCCACGGGTCGCGCGGCGGCTCGGGTCTGGGGATGTACATCGTCAACGGCCTGGTGCGGGCCCACCACGGCCGGGTGCTGATCGACGACGCCCCGGGCGGAGGCGCCCGGATCGTGATCCGGTGGCCCACCGAGGAGCCCCGCCGCTGACCGCGTCGATCTGCACACAACCTTCACGCGTCGCGGCATCCCGCGCCCCGCGCCAGACCTACCCTCGACGACGTGACCACACCCCGCCGGCTCCTCGTGGTCGAGGACGACGCCGCGATCAACGACGCGGTGACGCTCCGGCTGCGCGCCGAGGGGTACGTCGTGGCGCAGGCCTGGGACGGGCCCGCCGCGGTCGCCGCGTGCGCCGCCGAGCCGCCCGACGCGGTCGTGCTCGACGTGATGCTGCCGGGCTACGACGGCCACGAGGTGTGCCGTCGGATCCAGGCCGCGCGGCCGGTGCCGGTCCTGATGCTGACCGCGCGGGACGACGAGGCCGACGTGCTGGCCGGGCTCGCGGCCGGGGCGGACGACTACCTGACCAAGCCCTTCGGGATGCGCGAGCTCGTGGCGCGCGTCGCCGCCCTGCTGCGTCGCGTCGACCGGGCCCCGGTGCTGGCCGCCGAGCGGGCGGCCCGGCCGGGCGCGGTGCTCACGGTCGGCGACCTCGTGGTCGACACCGGGACCCGTCGGGTCCGGGTGGCCGAGGCCGAGGTGGCGCTGACCCCCACGGAGTTCGACCTGCTGGCCTGCCTGGCCGAGGCACCGGGCCAGGTCTGCACGCGTGAGCGCCTCCTCGCCGACGTGTGGGACTGGCCCGATGCCTCCGGCACCCGCACCGTGGACAGCCACGTGAAGTCGCTGCGCGCCAAGATCGGGGCCTCCCGGGTGCGCACGGTGCACGGCGTCGGCTACGCCCTGGAACCGGCGTGAGCGGACCGAGCGCCCCGCTGGACCAGGTCACCTCGATCAAGGTCAAGCTCGGGCTGCTGGTGGCCGCGAGCGTGACGGCCGCGGCGGTGCTGGGCGCGGTGGGCGCCGCCGGCGGCGTCCCGCCGCTGCTGAGCATCCCGGTGGCGGTGGCGCTGGCGCTGGGGGTGACCCAGCTCCTCGCCGTCGGGATGACCTCGCCGTTGCGGCAGATGACGGAGGTGGCCCGCCGGATGGCGCGGGGCGACTACACCGGCCGGGTCACCAGCACGTCCCGCGACGAGGTGGGGCAGCTCGCCGACGCGTTCAACCGGATGGCCGAGGACCTCGCCGCCGTCGACCTCGAGCGCCGCGCCCTGGTCGCCACGGTCTCCCACGAGCTGCGCACCCCCTTGGCGGCCCTCGCCGCGCGGCTGGAGAACCTCGCGGACGGAGTCGAGCCCGTCGATCGCGACGCGCTGGAGGGCGTGCTGGCCCAGGCGCGGCGGCTCGGCACCCTGGTCGCCGACCTGCTCGACCTGTCCCGGGTGGACGCCGGCATCACCTCGCTGCGGCTCAGCGAGGTGGACGTCGCCGCCCTGGTCGCCGAGGCCCGGGCCGACGTCGCGCTGCCCGGCCGCGCCGCGTCGTACGACCTCCGGGTCCCGGACGGGCTGACCGTCACCGCCGACGCCGCCCGGCTGCGCCAGCTCGTCGTCAACCTGCTGGACAACGCGGTCCGGCACGGCCCGCCGGGTGGCGTCGTCACCGTGTCCGCGGCCCGGGCGGCGGACGGCTGGTGGCTCGAGGTGGGCGACCAGGGGAACGGCGGGCCCGAGTCGGACCGGGTCTTCGAGCGGTTCGGCACCTCGGCGGAGGGCACCGGCGGCACCGGCCTCGGCCTCGCGGTGGCTCGCTGGGTGGCCCAGCTGCACGGCGGCACCATCGGCTTCCTCGCCGCCGACCGTCCGGGCACCACCGTGCGCGTCGACCTGCCCGCGGACCCGACCCACCCGACCCATCCGACCAGACCGCACCCAGGAGGACCCCGTGAGCGCACCCGAGACGACCGCACCCGCCCCGCCCGCCGCGGCGCCGGTCCACACCCCACCGGTGTTCGACTCCTTCTTCGGGGCCTTCTGGCCCGACCGGGTGCCCGGGCGTCGGGCCGTCGTGGGGGCGGCCGCCGCGACCGGGCTGCTCGCGGCCCTGGTGCTGCCGTTCCGCGATCTCGGTCTCGGCTGGGCGCTGGTGCTGTTCGCGTGTGGCGGCACCGTGCTGCTCGCCTCGCCACACCTGCGCGAGCCGTTCACCCTGGCCTGTGGGGTGCTGGCCGGCCTGCTGGTGCTGCCCGTCGTGCTGCTGGACGCCGAGTGGATCGCCACGCTGTGCGTGCTGGCGGGCGCCGCCGTGCTGCTGATCGGGGTCACCCGCGGCCGGACCGTCCCGGGCTTCGTGCTGGCCGGGATCGCCTGGCCGCTGGCCTCGCTGCGGGGGCTGCCCTGGTTCGGTCGCACCCTGCAGGGCCTGGGCCGGTGGGGCCGGGTGCCCGCGCTCGCGCGGACCGTCGCCTGGTCGGTGCTCGCCGTGCTGGTCTTCGGGCTCCTGGTGGTGTCCGCCGACGCCCTGGTCGCCTCGTGGGTGGGTGCCGTGCTGCCCGACTGGGACCCGGCGTCGTTCGTGCTGCGGGCGTTCATTGCGGGCGCCGTCTTCGCGGTCGTGCTGGCCGCGGCGTACGTCGCCCTGAACCCGCCCCGACGTCGAGCTCTACCGCGGTGGAGAGCGGTCCCCGGTGCGGCACCGCTACGAGTGGCTCGTCCCGGTGGCGCTGGTCGACGCGGTGCTCGCCCTCTTCCTCGCGGCCCAGGCGACGGTGGTGTTCGGCGGCCACGACTACCTCGAGCGGACCACCGGGCTGACCTACGCGGAGTACGTCCACCAGGGCTTCGGGCAGCTCACCGTGGTCACCGCGCTGACCCTGCTCGTGGTGTGGGCGGCCGCCCGCAAGGCGCCGCGCGAGACGCCGGCGGACCGGGCCTGGCTGCGGGGCGCCCTCGGGCTGCTCTGCGTCCTGACCCTGGTGGTCGTGCCTCCGCGCTCTACCGGATGCACGTCTACCAGGAGGCCTACGGCTTCACCCGGCTGCGACTGCTCGTCGACGTGTTCGAGGGCTGGCTCGGGCTGGTGGTGCTCGGCGTGCTGGTCGCCGGGATCGGGCTGCGCGGCGCCTGGCTGTCCCGGGCCGCGGTCCTCACCGGTGCCGCGGCGCTGCTCGGGCTGGCCGCGATCAACCCCGACGCCTGGATCGCCGAGCACAACCTCGAGCGCTACGAGACGACCGGCAAGGTCGACGAGTCGTACCTGTTCTCCCTGTCGGCCGACGCGGTGCCGCTGCTCGTGGACGCGGGTCTGGTCCCGGGCCCGGGTGCGCCGGCGACCGCGCAGTCCGACGACGACTGGCTCGAGTGGAACCTCGGCCGGTCCCGGGCGCGTGCGGCGCTCGAGGACGACCCGGCGCCCCCTCCGACCCCGGTCGTCTGCCCCGTCGAGCCGGTCGGCGGCTAACCGGTTCGCGGGGCCGCCTCCCGCGTTCCTAGACTGCTCCGCATGTCCGGCCCCAACTCCGACTACGACCCCGTCGAGGTCACGCCGCTGCGTGCCGACGAGGTCGAGGCGCGGCGCGACGAAGCCCTGGCGGCGATCGCGACCGCCGCCGACCTGACGGCGCTCAAGCAGGTGCGCCTCGACCACGCGGGGGACCGGTCGCCGCTGGCGCTGGCCAACCGCGAGATCGGTGCGCTGCCGCCGCAGGCCCGCAAGGAGGCGGGGCAGCGGATCGGCCAGGCGCGGGGCGCGGTCACCCAGGCGCTCGCCGCGCGGCTGGAGGTCCTCGAGGCCGAGCACGAGGAGCGGATGCTGGTCGAGGAGACCGTCGACGTGACGCTCCCGGTCGACCGGGCCCCCCGCGGCTCGCGGCACCCGGTCACCACCGGCTCCGAGTTCATCGCCGACGTCTTCGTCGCCATGGGCTGGGAGGTCGCGGAGGGGCCCATCGTCGAGGCCGAGTGGCTGAACTTCGACGCGCTCAACCTCGGCGCCGACCACCCCGCCCGCACCATGCAGGACACGTTCTGGACCGAGCCCGCCGACCAGCACCTGGTGCTGCGCACGCACACCTCACCGGTGCAGGCCCGCACCATGCTGACCCGGACGCCGCCGATCTACGTCGTCTGCCCCGGCCGGGTCTTCCGCACCGACGAGTACGACGCCACGCACAGCCCGATGTTCCACCAGGTCGAGGGCCTCGTCGTCGACGAGGGCATCACCATGGCCCACCTCAAGGGCACCCTGGACCACTTCGCCGCGTCGATGTTCGGCGACGGCATCACCACGCGCTTCCGGCCGTCGTACTTCCCCTTCACGGAGCCGTCCGCCGAGGTCGACCTGGTCTGCTTCGTCTGCCGTGGCGTGGCCGGCGCGGTCGAGTCGTGCCGCACCTGCAAGGGCGAGGGCTGGATCGAGTGGGGCGGCTGCGGCGTGGTCAACCCTCGGGTGCTGACCGCCTGCGGGGTGGACCCCGAGCGCTACACCGGCTTCGCCTTCGGGATGGGCATCGACCGGACGCTGATGTTCCGGCACGGCATCGCCGACCTGCGCAGCATGTTCGAGGGCGACGTCCGCTTCTCGGCCGCCTTCGGAACGGAGATCTGACCATGAAGGCCCCCGTGTCCTGGATCCGGGACTACGTCGCCCTGCCCGACGACCTCGTCGTCGAGGACCTGGCCGCCGAGCTGACCGCGCTCGGCCTCAAGCTCGAGGCGCTCGAGAGGCCCGGTCACGACATCAGCGGACCGCTGGTCGTCGGGCGGGTGCTCACCATGGAGCCCGAGCCGCAGTCCAACGGCAAGACGATCAACTGGTGCACGGTGGACGTCGGCGCCGCGAACGGGACCGGCGAGCCCCAGGGCATCGTCTGCGGCGCGCACAACTTCGCTCCCGGTGACCTGGTCGTCGTGGTGCTGCCCGGCGGCGTGCTGCCCGGCGGCTTCGAGATCAGCGCCCGCAAGACCTACGGCCACGTCTCGGCCGGGATGATCTGCTCGGCCCGCGAGCTGGACCTGGGCGACGACCACGACGGGATCATCGTGCTGCCCGCGGACGCGGGGGAGCCCGGGGACGACGCGTTCCCCGTCCTGGCCCTGCGCGACGAGGTCATCGAGTTCGAGATCAACCCCGACCGTGCGTACGCGCTCTCGCTGCGCGGGATCGCCCGCGAGGCGGCCATGACCACGGTGGCGGCCGGCGGGGCGTTCACCGATCCCGCCCTCCGCACCACCCCCACGGCCAACGCCCACGGCTACCCCGTGGTCGTCGACGACCCGTCCGGCTGCCCGGTCTTCGTGGCCCGCACGGTCAGCGGCTTCGACCCGGCGGCGCCGACGCCCGCCTGGATGGCCCGGCGGATCCAGCTGGCCGGCATGCGCCCCATCTCCCTCGCGGTCGACGTCACCAACTTCGTGATGCTCGAGCTCGGCCGGCCGATCCACGGGTACGACGCCGACAAGCTGACCGGACCGATCCGGGTCCGCCGGGCGGCCGAGGGCGAGCGGCTCACGACCCTGGACGGCACCGACCGGGCGCTGTCGACCGAGGACCTCGTGGTGACCGACGACTCCGGGATCATCGGGCTCGGCGGCGTCATGGGCGGGCAGACCACCGAGATGTCGGGGACGACCACCCGGGTGCTGGTGGAGTCGGCGCACTGGGACGCCACCGCGATGTTCCGCACCGGCCGACGGCACCGGCTCACCTCCGAGGCGGGCAAGCGCAACGAGCGCGGCGTCGACCCGACCATCTGCGAGGCCGCCGCCGACCGGGTGGTCGAGCTGCTCACGACGTACGGCGGCGGGACCGTCGACCCCGGCGTGACCGTGGTGGGCGTCCCGCCCGAGCCGGCCCCGATCACGATCGGCTACGACCTGCCCGCGCGGGTCACCGGCATGCCCATCGACGCGGCCACCGTGATCGCGAACCTCGAGGCCGTCGGCTGCCGCGTGCACCGCAGCGACACCACGCTCACCGCGACCCCGCCGCCGTGGCGCCCGGACCTCACCGACCCCTTCGACCTGGTCGAGGAGGTGGCCCGGATCGTCGGCTACGTCCACGTGCCGTCGGTGCTGCCGCCGGCGCCGGCCGGGCGTGGTCTCACCCGCAGCCAGCGGCTGCGCCGTCGGATCGGGCGCACCCTCGCCGGGGCCGGCTTCGTCGAGGTCATCAGCTTCCCCTTCATCGGGGTGCCGGACCTCGACGCGCTCGGCCTGGACGCCGCCGACGACCGGCGCACGCTCCTGCGGCTGTCGAACCCGATGTCCAGCGAAGAGCCGGCCATGACCACCACGCTGCTGCCCGGCATCCTCAAGACCGCGGCGCGCAACGCCGGTCGCGGCCAGCCGGACGTCGCGCTGTTCGAGACCGCGACGGTGACCCTCCCGCACGACGGCCCGGGCGCCCCGATCCTGCCCGTCGACCGCCGCCCCACCGAGGGCGAGCTGGCCGACCTCGACAAGGCGCTGCCGGCCCAGCCGCTGCACCTGGCGCTGCTGGTGTCCGGGTCCCGCGAGGCGTCGGGCTGGTGGGGCGGCGGCCGCGCGGCCTCGTGGGCGGACGCGGTGGCGGCGGTCCACGAGGTGGCCGGCGCCCTCGACGTCACCCTCGACGTCCGCGCCGCGACCCGCGCTCCCTGGCACCCCGGCCGGTGCGCCGAGCTGCTCGCGGGCTCCGCCGTGGTCGGCCACGCGGGCGAGCTGCACCCCAAGGTCTGCGCGGCGTACGGCGTGCCCCCGCGCACCGCGGTGGCCGAGATCGACCTCGACCGGCTGATCGAGCTGGCGGTCGACGTGGTCCCGGGGCCGTCGTTCTCGACGTTCCCGGTCGCCAAGGAGGACGTCGCCCTGGTCGTCGACGAGGGCGTGCCGGCCTCGGCCGTCGAGGCCGCCCTCCGCGAGGGCGCCGGCGCGCTGCTCGAGTCGGTGCGCCTGTTCGACGTCTACACCGGGGACCAGGTCGGCCCCGGGCGCAAGTCCCTGGCCTTCGCCCTGCGCTTCCGGGCTCCCGACCGGACGCTCACCGAGGCCGAGACGACCGCCGCGCGTGAGGCCGCGGTCGCCCTCGCCGCCCAGCGGGTCGGTGCCGTCCAGCGCTGACGAGCGCCGCGCGGACCTGCGGTTTGGTCACCAACCGCAGGTCCGAGGGCCATTTTTCTGCGGTTGGTGACCAAACCGCAGGTGCCTGCCGGCGGTCGGTGAGCCAGCCACGGTTCGGCCGCGGGAAACGGTGGCTCACTCACCGAGAGCCGGCCCGGGGTTGCGGTTGGTGACCAAACCGCAGCTTCCCGGCGGCGATCGGTGAGCCAGCCACGGTTCAGCCGCAGGAAAGGGTGGCTGACTCACCGCCGGCGCGGGCCGGCCCGCCCCGCGCAGAGGCGCGCGTCAGTCGATCGGGTGGTGGATCGCGTTCCGGAACTTGTCGACGATGTGCAGGTCGCCCGCGAGGTGGATGGTCGCGCCGTCGCCGCGCCGCCAGAGCCGGGCGAGGAGCTCCTCGGCGGTGCCGGAGACGACCGCGTCGGGCTCGACACCGGGTGCGGCCACCACGTGGATGTCGTCCTCGTCGTAGCGCACCTCGTCCTTGGGGTCGGTGCCGCTGAACCGGCCGATCTGGACCCACACCGAGGTGCCGGTGTCGGTGCAGTCGACCCGCAGGTAGTGGGGGAGCGGGGAGAAGTCGCCCCACGGCGGGCAGCTGCCGTACATCACGTCGAGCACCTCCTCGACGCCGTCGGCGGCGAGCTCGGGGTCCAGCGGCGTGACGGTGCCGGCCGCCTGCTCCGCGTCGAGCCGGTGCACGAGCACCTCGAGCGCCTGTCGGCGCAGCACGAACCCCACCGTGTGGTCCTCGGACCAGGTCCACGCGGCATCGCCTGGTTCGGCGCCCGCCAGAGCGCGGGCCAGGTCGGCCGACGCCGTGTCGTAGGCGTCGAGGAGTCCCTGGTGGGTGTCCGCGCGCTCGGCCTCGACGTAGTCGTCGGGGGATGCGGGCCGGTGCTCGACGATCCAGGCCCAGAACCGCTGCACGCCGGTCAGGTGCCAGAGCAGGTCGTCGGCGGTCCAGGCCGGACAGCTGGGCACCTTGGCCCCGGGGTCGGCCCCGGCCAGCACGTCGCGGAACCGCGCGGACTCACGCACGATGTGGTCGAGGTAGACAGGGGCGGGGAGTCTGGTCTCGACCCGACTCGGCGTAGAGCTCATGCGTGCCAGGCTAACCACGCCCTCCGACACCGTCACGGGCGAGACCCGGGATGAATACAATTACATGAGCATGTATAGTCATGCAGATGACGGACATCTCCGTGGCTGTCGCCGGCGCGAGCGGGTACGCCGGCGGCGAGGTGCTGCGACTGCTGCTGGGACACCCGGGCGTGCGCGTGGGCGCGCTGACCGGGGCCTCGAGCGCGGGGGAGTCGCTCGGCGCCCTCCAGCCTCATCTGCTCCCGCTCGCGGACCGCGTCGTCGAGCCGACCACCCTCGAGGCGCTGGCCGGCCACGACGTCGTCGTCCTCGCGCTGCCGCACGGGCAGTCCGCCGCGATCGCCGAGGGTCTCGGTGCGGACACCGTGGTGATCGACTGCGGGGCGGACTTCCGGCTCACCGACGCGGGGGAGTGGGAGCACTTCTACGGCGGGTCGTACGCCGGGGCCTGGCCCTACGGCCTCCCCGAGCTCCCCGGCCAACGCGCCCGCCTGCGCGGGGCGACCCGGATCGCGGTGCCCGGCTGCTACCCGACCGTCTCGACGCTGGCCCTGGTCCCCGCGGTCGCGGCCGGCCTCGTCACCCCCGACGTCGTCGTGGTCGCGGCGAGCGGCACCTCCGGGGCCGGCAAGGCGGCCAAGCCGCACCTGATGGCCAGCGAGGTCGTGGGCAACCTGTCCGCGTACGGCGTCGGCGGCGCCCACCGGCACACGCCGGAGATCACCCAGAACCTCGCCGGGGTCACCGACGATCCGGTCACCGTCAGCTTCACCCCGCTCCTGGTCCCGACGTCCCGTGGCATCCTCGCGACCTGCTCGGCCCCGCTGCGCGGGGACGTGTCCGCCGACGAGGCCTACGCGGCGTACCAGAAGGCGTACGCCGACGAGCCCTTCGTGCACGTCCTCCCACCCGGCCGCTGGCCGCAGACCCAGAGCGTGGCCGGCTCCAACGCCGTCCACCTCCAGGTCACCGTGGACGAGTCGGCGCACCGGCTCGTCGCGGTCGGCGCCATCGACAACCTCACCAAGGGCACCGCGGGCGGCGCGCTCCAGTGCCTCAACCTCGCCGTCGGTCTCGACGAGACCCTGGGCCTCACCACCGTCGGGCTCGCACCGTGACCAACACCCCATTCGAATGCTCGCTTCGCTCCGCTTCGAACGGGGGCCCCGGATGAGCATCACCACCCCCCTCGGCTTCCGCGCGGCCGGCGTCGCGGCCGGCCTCAAGACCAGCGGCGGGCGCGACGTCGCGCTGGTGGTCAACGACGGCCCGACCCACGACTCCGCCAGCGTCTTCACCGCCAACCGCTGCAAGGCCAACCCGGTGCTCTGGTCCCAGGAGGTCGTCAAGGACGGCGTCGTGCGCGCGGTCGTGCTCAACTCCGGCGGCGCCAACTGCTACACCGGCCCGGACGGCTTCCAGACCACCCACGCCGTCGCCGAGCGGGTCGCGGAGCGGCTCGGCTTCGGGGCCGTCGACGTGGTCGTCTGCTCCACGGGTCTGATCGGCCTCGCCAACGACCGCGACGCGCTCCTCGGCGGCGTGGACGCGGCGTACGACGCCCTCGACGCCGACGGTGGTGCCGACGCGTCGACCGCCATCATGACCACCGACAGCGTGCCCAAGCAGGTCGTGGTCGAGGGCGCCGGCTGGACGATCGGCGGGATGGCCAAGGGCGCCGGGATGCTCGCCCCGCAGCTCGCCACCATGCTCGTCGTGCTCACCACCGACGCGGTGGTGCCCGCCGCAGACCTCGACACGGCGCTGCGGGCGGCCACCCGGGTCAGCTTCGACCGCCTCGACTCCGACGGCTGCATGTCGACCAACGACACCGTCACGGTGCTCGCCAGCGGTGCCTCCGGGATCGCTCCGTCCCTGCCGGACTTCACGGCCGCGCTCACCCAGGCGTGCACGGACCTGGCGATGCAGCTGCTCGCCGACGCGGAGGGCGCCGACCACGAGATCGCGATCAGCGTGCACAACGCCGCCAGCGAGGACGACGCGGTCGAGGTCGGCCGCAGCGTGGCCCGCAGCAACCTCTTCAAGGCCGCCGTCTTCGGCAACGACCCCAACTGGGGCCGGGTGCTCGCCTCGATCGGCACGACCGGCGCCGCCTTCGACCCGGCCGACCTCGACGTCGCCATGAACGGCGTCTGGGTGTGCCGCCGCTCGACCCCGTCCGCCGACCCCGCCACCGTCGACCTCTCCGCGCGGGACGTCACGGTCACCATCGACCTCAAGGCCGGCTCCGCCCGCGCCACCGTCTGGACCAACGACCTCACGCACGCCTACGTCCACGAGAACAGCGCCTACTCCTCATGACACCCACGCCCGCCGCCACGCTGGCCGCCGCCCTGCCCTGGCTGAAGCGCTACCACGGCAAGATCGTGGTGGTGAAGTACGGCGGCAACGCCATGACCGACGAGACCCTCAAGACCGCCTTCGCCGAGGACATCGCCTTCCTCCGGTTCGCCGGCTTCAAGCCGGTCGTCGTGCACGGCGGGGGTCCGCAGATCTCGACGATGCTCGACCGGCTGGGCATCGCAGTCGGAGTTCCGCGGCGGGCTCCGGGTCACCACCCCCGAGGCGATGGACGTGGTCCGGATGGTGCTCGTCGGCCAGGTGCAGCGCGAGCTGGTCGGGCTGATCAACCAGCACGGACCGCTCGCCGTCGGGCTGTCCGGCGAGGACGCCGGCCTGTTCACGGCGCAGACCACCAACACCATCGTCGACGGCGAGGAGGTCGACCTCGGCCTCGTCGGCGAGGTCGCCCGGGTGCGGCCCGAGTCGGTGCTGGACCTGATCGAGGCCGGCCGGATCCCGGTCGTCAGCAGCGTCGCGCCGGACGAGTGGGGCCAGGTCCACAACGTCAACGCCGACACCGCGGCGGCGGCGCTGGCGGTCGCCCTCGGCGCCGAGAAGCTGCTCGTGCTCACCGACGTGGAGGGTCTCTACCGGGACTGGCCCGACAGCGACGACGTGATCAAGGAGATCAGCCCCGAGGCGCTCGCGGCCCTGATGCCGACCCTCGAGAGCGGCATGGTGCCCAAGATGGCGGCCTGCCTCAAGGCCGTCACCGACGGTGTCCCGCGCGCCACCGTCGTCGACGGCCGCGAGCCGCACGCCGTCCTGGTCGAGCTGTTCACCGACGACGGCGTGGGCACCCAGGTGCTCCCCGGCGTCGAGACGCTGGTCCGCAAGTCCACGGGAGGCCCCGGATGATCGACCCCGCGGGAGAGCCCTGGCAGCAGCGGTACGCCGGGTCCCTGATGAACGCCTTCGGCCCGCCCAAGCTCAACCTGGTCCGCGGGTCCGGCGCGCGGGTCTGGGACAGCGACGGGCGGGAGTACGTCGACCTGCTCGGCGGCATCGCCGTGAACGCCCTCGGGCACGCCCACCCGGCCCTGGTCGAGGCCGTCACCACCCAGCTCGGCACGCTCGGGCACATCTCCAACTTCTTCACCAGCGAGCCGCAGATCGCGCTCGCCGAGCGGCTCCTCGACCTCCTGGACTCACCGGGCCGGGTGTTCTTCACCAACTCCGGCACCGAGGCCGTCGAGGCCGCCTTCAAGCTGACCCGGCGCACCGGCCGGACCCACCTGGTCGCCGCCGAGGGCGCGTTCCACGGCCGGACCATGGGCGCGCTCGCGCTGACCGCGAAGAAGGCCTACCGCGCCCCCTTCGAGCCGCTTGCCGGGCGACGTCACCTTCGTGCCGTACGGCGACGTCGAGGCGCTGCGCGCCGCGGTGACCGACCGCACGGCGGCGGTGGTGCTCGAGCCCATCCAGGGGGAGGCCGGCGTCGAGATGCCGCCGGCCGGCTACCTGGCCGCCGCCCGCGAGATCACCACGGCCCGCGGTGCCCTGCTCTGGCTCGACGAGATCCAGACCGGGGTCGGCCGCACCGGCCAGTGGTTCGCCCACCAGGGCAGCACCCCCGCCCCCGACCTGGTGACCCTGGCGAAGGGCCTGGGCGGCGGCATCCCGATCGGCGCCTGCATCGGCCTCGGCGACGCGGGACACCTCTTCGAGCCGGGCAACCACGGCACCACCTTCGGCGGCAACCCGGTCGCCTGCGCGGCCGGCCTCGCCGTCCTCGACACCCTCCGCGACGACGGCCTGCTGGCCCACGCCACCACGCTCGGCGAGCACCTGCGCGCGGGCCTCGCGGACCCCCGGGTGACCGAGGTCAGGGGCGCCGGGCTGCTCATCGGGCTCACCCTCGCGGAGCCGCGGGCGGCCGAGGTGGCCGCCGCCGGGCTCCGGCACGGCTTCATCATCAACGCCCCGACCCCGGACCGGATCCGGCTCGCCCCGCCTCTGGTCCTGACACGCGCCGACGCCGACGCGTTCCTGGGCTCCTGGCCGGGCATACTCGGCGATGCCCACACGACGACGGGGGGAGACCCGAGGTGACGCGCCACTTCCTGGCCGACGACGACCTCAGCCCCGCCGAGCAGGCCGCGGTGCTGGAGCTGGCCGCCACGCTCAAGCGCGCGCCGTACGACGCGAAGCCGCTGGCCGGGCCGCGCAGCGTCGCCACGATCTACGACAAGCCGACCCTGCGCACCCAGGTGTCCTTCGCCGCCGGGATCGCCGAGCTCGGCGGGCACCCGATGCTGGTCGACGGCGCGCTGGCCGGCATCGGCGTCCGCGAGTCGGTGCCCGACGTGGCCCGGGTCCTCGGCCGCCAGGCAGCGGCGATCGTCTGGCGCACCTTCGCGCAGGAGCGGATCGAGGAGATGGCGGCCTACGCGGGTGTCCCCGTGGTCAACGCGCTCACCGACGAGTTCCACCCGTGCCAGCTGCTGGCCGACCTGCTCACGGTGCGCGAGCACAAGGGCGACCTGGCCGGGCTCACGGCGACGTTCCTCGGCGACGCGGCGTGCAACATGGGCAACTCCTGGCTGCTGGCCGGCGCGACCGCCGGCATGCACGTCCGGGTCAGCGGTCCGGACGGCTACCTGCCGCCGCCCACGATGGTCGCGCGGGCGGTCGCGGTCGCCGCCACCACCGGCGGCTCGGTGACCGTGGAGCCCGACCCGAAGACCGCCGTCGCCGGCGCCGACGTCGTGGTCACCGACACCTGGGTGTCGATGGGCAAGGAGGAGGAGTCGCAGACCCGGCTCGCGGAGCTGGCGACGTACAGCCTCACGCCGGCCCTCCTCTCCGGAGCCGCGCCCGACGCGATCGTCCTGCACTGCCTGCCCGCCTACCGCGGCAAGGAGATCGCGGCCGAGGTGATCGACGGGCCGCAGAGCGTCGTCTGGGACGAGGCCGAGAACCGGCGGCACGCCCAGAAGGCGATCCTGACCTGGCTCCTGGAGCAGTCGTGAACGACGGCGCGGCGTCGCCGGCGACCAAGGGCGCCCGGCACCAGCGGATCATCGACCTGGTCACCCATCACGAGATCCGCTCCCAGACCGAGCTGGCGGACCTCCTGGCCGAGCGCGGCGTGCACGTCACCCAGGCCACCCTGTCCCGCGACCTCGTCGAGCTCGACGCCGTCAAGGTGCGGTCCCGGACCGGCGCCCTCGTGTACGCCGTCCCGGCCGAGGGCGGCGACCGGGCCCCGGTCGCGCCGCACGAGACCGCCGCGGCGTCCCAGCGCCTCGGCCGGCTCTGCGCCGACCTGCTGGTGAGCGCCGAGGCCAGCGCCAACCTGGTCGTGCTCCGCACCCCGCCGGGAGCGGCCCAGTTCCTCGCGTCGGCGTTCGACAAGGCCGAGATGCCCGAGGTGCTCGGCACCATCGCCGGCGACGACACGGTGCTGGTGATCGGCCGCGACCCCAAGGGCGGGTCCGCGCTGGCCGCGCGCTTCCTCGCCCTGGCGGCGCCGGGCGTGGCCCCGTGAGCGGCGGCACCAACCAGGGGTCGCTGTGGGGTGGCCGGTTCGCGAGCGGTCCCTCGCCCGAGCTGGTCGCGCTGTCCCGGTCCACCCACTTCGACTGGCGGCTCGCCCTCTACGACATCGCCGGCTCGCACGCGCACGCGAAGGCGCTGGCGGCCGCCGGCCTCCTCGACGCCGCCGACGAGGCGGAGATCCACCGCGGGCTCGACGTCCTGGCGGACCGCTACACCAGCGGTGCCCTCCGACCCGACCCCGGCGACGAGGACGTCCACGGCGCCCTCGAGCGGCTGCTCATCGAGGAGATCGGGCCGGAGGTGGGCGGCCGGCTCCGCGCGGGCCGCTCCCGCAACGACCAGATCGCCACGCTCTTCCGGTCCTACCTGCTCGACCACTCCGTCGGCCTGAGCGCCCTCGTCCTGGACCTCGTGGAGGCGCTCGCCGCGCAGGCGCAGGCACACCTCGACGTGATCATGCCCGGGCGCACCCACCTGCAGCACGCCCAGCCGGTGCTGCTCTCGCACCACCTGCTGGCCCATGCCTGGGCGCTGCTGCGCGACGTGGACCGGCTCGCCGACTGGCGGCGGCGGACCGCGGCCGAGTCGCCGTACGGCTCCGGGGCGCTGGCCGGGTCCAGCCTCGGCCTGGACCCCGAGCTCGTCGCCCGCGAGCTCGGCTTCGCAGGCTCGAGCGCCAACTCGATCGACGGGACCGCCAGCCGCGACTTCGTCAGCGAGCTCGCCTTCGTGGCCGCCCAGGTCGGGATCGACGTGAGCCGGTTCGCCGAGGAGGTGATCGTGTGGTCGACGCGGGAGTTCGGGTTCGTCACCCTGCACGACTCCTGGTCGACCGGGTCGAGCATCATGCCGCAGAAGAAGAACCCCGACATCGCCGAGCTGGCCCGCGGCAAGTCCGGCCGGCTGGTCGGCAACCTCACCGGGCTGCTGACCACGCTCAAGGCGCTGCCGCTCGCCTACAACCGCGACCTCCAGGAGGACAAGGAGCCGGTCTTCGACTCGGTCGACACCCTCGAGGTGCTGCTCCCGGCGATGACCGGGCTGGTGGCGACGCTCCGGTTCGAGACGGCCCGGATGGCCGAGCTCGCGCCCGAGGGCTTCTCGCTCGCCACGGACGTTGCGGAGTGGCTGGTCCGCGAGGGCGTCCCGTTCCGGGAGGCGCACGAGGTCGCCGGCGCCTGCGTGCGGGCCTGCGAGGAGCGCGGCATCGACCTGCCCGGCCTCTCCGACGACGACCTGGCCGCGGTGTCGCCGTACCTCACCCCCGCGGTGCGCGAGGTGCTCACCGTGGAGGGCTCGGTCGCGTCCCGCACCGGGCGCGGCGGCACGGCGCCCGTCCGCGTCCGCGAGCAGCTGGCCGAGCTCCACGCCGCGGTGGCCAGGGCGCGTGAGCGCACCGCCTGACCTCGAGGCCCTGCTGGCCGGGCCGGTCCTCGACGTGGCACCGCGCCTGCTCGGCGCGGTGCTGCGGCACCGGGAGGTCGCCGTGCGGATCACCGAGGTGGAGGCGTACGACGGCCCGTCCGACCCGGGCTCCCACGCCGCGCACGGACGCACGACGCGCAACGCGGTGATGTTCGGTCCGCCGGCGCACCTCTACGTCTACTTCACCTACGGGATGCACCACTGCTGCAACGTGGTCTGCGGCCCGGAGGGCACCGCGGCGGCCGTCCTGCTCCGGGCCGGTGAGGTCGTCGACGGCCTCGACGTGGCCCGCTCCCGGCGTCCTGCCGCGCGGACGGACCGGGACCTGGCCCGGGGCCCGGCGCGGCTGTGCCGCGCGCTCGACCTGGACCGCGCCCAGGACGGCGCGGACCTGGTGAGGGGGCCCGTCACGCTCGTGCCGGCGCCGCTCGCGGTGCCTCCGGAGAGCGTCCGCACCGGCCCGCGGGTGGGTCTGCGACGGGCCGCGGAGCGGCCCTGGCGGTTCTGGATCGAGGGGGCGCCGAGCGTCTCGACGTACCGTCCGGCGGCCGATTTGTCCCGACGGCGGGGGACTGGGTAACGTTGTTCCTCGTTGCCCCCTTCGGGGGTGGCGCAGTGGGAGGCTTCCACGTGGTGCGTGACCGTCACTCGACGAGTTGACTCAGGTCCGGCCTACGGGTAAGTTTTCTCAGGTTGCCCCTTTGACGGCCCATGTCTTGGGTCTGAGATCGTGCGCGTCTGATTTTTGAGAACTCAACAGTGTGTCATTGATAGTCGATGGAATTAATTTTGTGTGCCCTTTCAGTTTTTGGTTGGGTATTGTTTTTTTCGACAGATAATTCTGGCATTTGCTAGTTTTGTTCTGTTGGGATCAGGTTTTCGATGGAGAGTTTGATCCTGGCTCAGGACGAACGCTGGCGGCGTGCTTAACACATGCAAGTCGAGCGGTAAGGCATCTTCGGGTGTACACGAGCGGCGAACGGGTGAGTAACACGTGAGTAATCTGCCCTTCACTTCGGGATAAGCCTCAGAAATGGGGTCTAATACCGGATATGACATTCTCCAGGCATGCTGGTGGGTGTGGAAAGGTTTTTTCCGGTGGGGGATGTGCTCGCGGCCTATCAGCTTGATGGTGGGGTAATGGCCTACCATGGCTTCGACGGGTAGCCGGCCTGAGAGGGTGACCGGTCACACTGGGACTGAGACACGGCCCAGACTCCTACGGGAGGCAGCAGTGGGGAATATTGGACAATGGGCGGAAGCCTGATCCAGCAACGCCGCGTGAGGGATGACGGCCTTCGGGTTGTAAACCTCTTTCATCACCGACGAAGTCGTGCCTTTTTGGGTGTGGTGACGGTAGGTGGAGAAGAAGCACCGGCCAACTACGTGCCAGCAGCCGCGGTAATACGTAGGGTGCGAGCGTTGTCCGGAATTATTGGGCGTAAAGGGCTCGTAGGCGGTTTGTCGCGTCGGGAGTGAAAACACTGGGCTTAACTCAGTGCTTGCTTCCGATACGGGCAGACTAGAGGTATTCAGGGGAGAACGGAATTCCTGGTGTAGCGGTGAAATGCGCAGATATCAGGAGGAACACCGGTGGCGAAGGCGGTTCTCTGGGAATGTCCTGACGCTGAGGAGCGAAAGTGTGGGGAGCGAACAGGATTAGATACCCTGGTAGTCCACACCGTAAACGTTGGGCGCTAGGTGTGGGATCCATTCCACGGGTTCCGTGCCGCAGCTAACGCATTAAGCGCCCCGCCTGGGGAGTACGGCCGCAAGGCTAAAACTCAAAGGAATTGACGGGGGCCCGCACAAGCGGCGGAGCATGCGGATTAATTCGATGCAACGCGAAGAACCTTACCTGGGTTTGACATACGCCGGAAACCCCCAGAGATGGGGGCCCTTTTAGTCGGTGTACAGGTGGTGCATGGCTGTCGTCAGCTCGTGTCGTGAGATGTTGGGTTAAGTCCCGCAACGAGCGCAACCCTTGTCGCATGTTGCCAGCACGCCCTTCGGGGTGGTGGGGACTCATGCGAGACTGCCGGGGTCAACTCGGAGGAAGGTGGGGATGACGTCAAGTCATCATGCCCCTTATGTCCAGGGCTTCACGCATGCTACAATGGCCGGTACAGAGGGCTGCGATGCTGCAAGGCGGAGCGAATCCCTAAAAGCCGGTCTCAGTTCGGATTGGGGTCTGCAACTCGACCCCATGAAGTCGGAGTCGCTAGTAATCGCAGATCAGCAACGCTGCGGTGAATACGTTCCCGGGCCTTGTACACACCGCCCGTCACGTCACGAAAGTCGGCAACACCCGAAGCCGGTGGCCCAACCCCTTGTGGGAGGGAGCTGTCGAAGGTGGGGCTGGCGATTGGGACGAAGTCGTAACAAGGTAGCCGTACCGGAAGGTGCGGCTGGATCACCTCCTTTCTAAGGAGCAATCAACAGCACGCCCCCCAGGAGCGTCCGGTCTCGTGCCGGGCGCGCAGTGGGGTGGTGTTCTCCCGGTCTGGGTGCCCGTTCGTGGTGCCGGCCGGGGTTGCTTACTAGTGGAACCATCGACACCCACCCGCCGGTCGCCTCAGTGCGCCGTCCGTGTCGGGCTCCCGATTCGTTGGGCTGGGGTGGGTCTTCCCGTGTCTCTCGTGAGGGGGGCGCCTGTGGGGCTGCCGGGTCACGCCGGGGGTCTGGGTGGGGGAGTAGGTCAGTGGCACGCTGTTGGGGTTCTGAGGAATCAGGCGCGCCCGGTCCTGTCCCGCGTTGAGGGGGTGGGTGGGTGGCTGGGTTGTTCGGTGCCTGGGCTTCGGGCCGGTCCGCGGGATGCGGGGTGGTCGGGGGTGTCGGGGTGTGTTGTTTGAGATTTCCATAGTGGACGCGAGCATCTTTGTAGCAATTTGTTGTGCCACGAACACGCGTGCTTGCTCTGGTCGTCGGTGCGGGTTGCCCCCTTTTGGGGGGTGGTCCGGGTCGGGCGGTGGGGTGGTGCGGGTGTTGTGTGGTGTTTTGTGCGCTCACACTGGTGGCGGGGCTTTGATTGGGTCCGGTCGGTGGTGTGGGTGTTGTGGCAAGCTATGAAGGGCACATGGTGGATGCCTTGGCATCGAGAGCCGATGAAGGACGTAGGAGCCTGCGATAAGCCCTGGGGAGTTGGCAACCGAGCTGTGATCCGGGGGTGTCCGAATGGGGAAACCTGGCTGGAGTCATGTCCAGTTACCCGCGCCTGAATATATAGGGTGTGTGGAGGGAACGTCGGGAAGTGAAACATCTCAGTACCGACAGGAAGAGAAAACAAAAGTGATTCCGAGAGTAGTGGCGAGCGAAATCGGATGAGGCCAAACCGTATGCATGTGATACCCGGCAGGGGTTGTGTGTGCGGGGTTGTGGGAAGCAGCTTGTCGAGTCTGCCGGCTTGGCGCACAGTAAGAAACCACGCATGAAGTTGAAGTCCCTTGGAAAGGGGCGCCGTAGAGGGTGAGAGCCCCGTACGCGTAAGTGTGTGGCTGTGTTGTTGTTCTCCCAAGTAACACGGAACTCCTGGAATTCTGTGTGAATCTGGCGGGACCACCCGTTAAGCCTAAATACTCCTCGATGACCGATAGCGGACAAGTACCGTGAGGGAAAGGTGAAAAGTACCCCTGGCGGGGAGTGAAATAGTACCTGAAACCGTGTGCCTACAATCCGTCAGAGCCTGGCGTCCCTTCGGGGGCGGGTGGGTGATGGCGTGCCTTTTGAAGAATGAGCCTGCGAGTTTGCGTTGTGTTGCGAGGTTAACCCGTGTGGGGAAGCCGTAGCGAAAGCGAGTCCTAATAGGGCGGTTCAGTAGCACGATCAAGACCCGAAGCGAAGTGATCTATCCATGGGCAGGTTGAAGCGTCGGTAAGACGACGTGGAGGACCGAACCCACTTCAGTTGAAAATGGAGGGGATGACCTGTGGATAGGGGTGAAAGGCCAATCAAACTTCGTGATAGCTGGTTCTCCCCGAAATGCATTTAGGTGCAGCGTCGCGTGTTTCTTGCCGGAGGTAGAGCACTGGATAGCTGATGGGCCCTACAAGGTTACTGACGTTAGCCAAACTCCGAATGCCGGTAAGTGAGAGCGCGGCAGTGAGACTGCGGGGGATAAGCTCCGTAGTCGAGAGGGAAACAGCCCAGACCATCAGCTAAGGCCCCTAAGCGGTGACTAAGTGGAAAAGGATGTGGAGTCGCAGTGACAACCAGGAGGTTGGCTTGGAAGCAGCCACCCTTGAAAGAGTGCGTAATAGCTCACTGGTCAAGTGATTCCGCGCCGACAATGTAGCGGGGCTCAAGTCATCCGCCGAAGCTATGGCATTCACACAATGCTCTAGCCACAATGCCTGCGGGTTTGTGGTTCAGGGGTGTGGATGGGTAGGGGAGCGTCGTGTCGCCAGGGAAGTCCCGGAGTGATCCAGGGGTGGAGGCGACACGAGTGAGAATGCAGGCATGAGTAGCGAATCACGGGTGAGAAACCCGTGCGCCGAATGATCAAGGGTTCCAGGGTCAAGCTAATCTGCCCTGGGTAAGTCGGGACCTAAGGCGAGGCCGACAGGCGTAGTCGATGGACAACGGGTTGATATTCCCGTACCGGCAATGTAGCGACCCTGACGAGGTCCGTGATGCTAACCATCCGAAACCACACCTACCAATCCCTTCGGGGGGCGGGGGTGTGGCAGAGCGTGGGATCCGATCGGGTAGTAGTCAAGCGATGGGGTGACGCAGGAAGGTAGTCTGACCGTGGCGATGGTTGTCCACGGCCAAGAGTGTAGGACGAGACCTAGGCAAATCCGGGTCTCTCACTTCGATGTGGAGTCTGAGACTTGATGGGGACCCTCTTTTGGGGAAGCAGATGATCCTATGCTGCCAAGAAAAACCTCTAGCGAGCTATGCGCCGCCCGTACCCCAAACCGACTCAGGTGATCAGGTAGAGAATACCAAGGCGATCGAGCGAACCATGGTTAAGGAACTCGGCAAAATGCCCCCGTAACTTCGGGAGAAGGGGGGCCCGAACCGTGAACCCACTTGCTGGGGGAAGCGGGGAGGGCCGCAGAGACCAGGCCCAAGCGACTGTTTACTAAAAACACAGGTCCGTGCGAAGTTGTAAGACGATGTATACGGACTGACTCCTGCCCGGTGCTGGAAGGTTAAGAGGACCCGTCAGACCGCCCTTGTGGTGAGTTGAAGCGGAGAATTTAAGCCCCAGTAAACGGCGGTGGTAACTATAACCATCCTAAGGTAGCGAAATTCCTTGTCGGGTAAGTTCCGACCTGCACGAATGGAGTAACGACTTGGGCGCTGTCTCAACCATGGACTCGGCGAAATTGCACTACGAGTAAAGATGCTCGTTACGCGCGGCAGGACGGAAAGACCCCGGGACCTTTACTATAGTTTGGTATTGGTGTTTGGTTCGGCTTGTGTAGGATAGGTGGGAGACTGTGAAACCCTCACGCCAGTGAGGGTGGAGTCAACGTTGAAATACCACTCTGGTCGTACTAGATATCTAACCTAGGTCCATGATCTGGATCAGGGACAGTGCCTGATGGGTAGTTTAACTGGGGCGGTTGCCTCCTAAAATGTAACGGAGGCGCTCAAAGGTTCCCTCAGCCTGGTTGGCAATCAGGTTTCGAGTGTAAGTGCACAAGGGAGCTTGACTGTGAGACAGACATGTCGAGCAGGGACGAAAGTCGGAACTAGTGATCCGGCGCCAGCATGTGGAAGCGGCGTCGCTCAACGGATAAAAGGTACCCCGGGGATAACAGGCTGATCTTCCCCAAGAGTCCATATCGACGGGATGGTTTGGCACCTCGATGTCGGCTCGTCGCATCCTGGGGCTGGAGTAGGTCCCAAGGGTTGGGCTGTTCGCCCATTAAAGCGGCACGCGAGCTGGGTTTAGAACGTCGTGAGACAGTTCGGTCCCTATCCGCCGCGCGCGTAGGAAACTTGAGAAAGGCTGTCCCTAGTACGAGAGGACCGGGATGGACGAACCTCTGGTGTGCCAGTTGTCCTGCCAAGGGCACCGCTGGTTAGCTACGTTCGGAAGTGATAACCGCTGAACGCATCTAAGCGGGAAGCACGTTTCAAGATAAGGTTTCCCACCCTATATGGGTTAAGGCCCCCCACAGACCATGGGGTTGATAGGCCGGAGGTGTACAGCAGCAATGCCCAGCCGACCGGTACTAATAGGCCGAGGGCTTGCCACCACAACCACCCTCATTGATGACAGCACAACACACACTGCTGCAAAACGCACCACAGGGTGCTCGCGTCCACTATAGAAACCCCAAACACACCACCCAACCAGGTGACATGAGTGTTTGACAACAGGTTTCACAACGTTACGGCGGCCATAGCGACAGGGAAACACCCGGACCCATCCCGAACCCGGAAGTTAAGCCTGCCAGCGCCGATGGTACTGCAACCGGAAGGCTGTGGGAGAGTAGGACGCCGCCGAACACACACCACGTAGCGGCCACCCCCCAAGGGTGGCCGCTACGCACATTTACGGGTGTTTTCCGGTTCCTCCTTCGAGCCCGTTCGACATCCACAACCCGTGTCCTTCTCCGGGTTCTCCACACGGTTGCCGGCACCCGCGC
This sequence comes from uncultured Actinomycetota bacterium, assembly GCA_963713255.1. Taxonomy (GTDB): domain Bacteria; phylum Actinomycetota; class Actinomycetes; order Propionibacteriales; family Nocardioidaceae; genus Nocardioides. The sequence goes on along the minus strand of CAVQLC010000008.1, from coordinate 49,183 downwards.
GCCGAACGTCGGTGCCGCACGGAAGCGTGGCGCGTGGAGGTGAGGTGCATGTCCGCACGAAGCAAGACATCGGTCCCGGAGGAAGCGGTCCCCGGTTCCGAGCCCGAGACCGTCAACGAGGTCCGGCTGGTCGGGAGGCTGTCCCAGGACCCCGAGCTGCGCACGCTGCCCAGCGGGGACCCGCTGTGGACCTTCCGGGTGGTCGTTCCCCGAGCGGGGCCGAGCGTGTCCCGCGCCCCGGTGGACGCGCTGGACTGCACCGTGTGGAGCGGCCGCAGCCGCCGCACGGTGGCGACCTGGCGGGCCGGTGACCTGGTGGAGGTCGGCGGCGCGGTGCGGCGGCGGTTCTTCCGGGCCGGCGGTGGGTCCGTGTCGCGGGTGGAGATCGAGGTGGCGTCGGCCCGCGTCATTCGTCGTCGAGCGAGCGCATGAGCACGCCGGTGCTCGGCTTGGGCTGGAACGACGTGGCCTTCTCCGGGCAGCAGCCGGTCGTGGGCGACGATGTGATGCACCAGGTCGAAGTCCGGTGCCGGCATCAGGATCGCGCTGTCCCGGTCCCGCCTGACCTTGCGCAGGGTCTCCTCCACCGAGTGGTGGTAGGTGATCGTCCCGTCCCTGCGGTCCAGGCCCGGCAGGATCACCTCGTGGAGCTCCTCGACGGCGCTGCGGTCGCCGGAGAGGACCAGGCGCAGGGTGGCCCAGGACCGTCCGTCGGTCACGGCCAGGGCGTGCGGTCCCAGGGCGTCCAGCGCCGCGGCCCGCGAGCAGGTGGCCAGGGTGTGCGGACCCCGGGCGACGACGTCCCCGAGGTCGGCCAGCGGCACGCCGCGCAGCACCCGGTGGATGGCGCCGAGGAACAGCGGGGTGTCGTCCTGGTCGACGAGCATGGCCAGCCCGCGGTCCCAGGCCGTGCCCGGTCGCGCCTGCTGCAGCTGGAGGTAGGCGGCGTACCGGTGGTGGCCGTCGGCGATCAGGGGGCGGCTGCCGGCGAGTGCGCGGGTGACGGTCTCCAGCCGGTCTCCCCGGAGCGCCCACAGGCGGTGCCGCTGCTCCGCCCGGTCGGCGAACCGACGGTCGGGCTCGGTCTCGAGCAGGGCCCGCACCGCGGCGCGCACCTCCTCCGGCCCGCGGTGCACGAGCAGGATCGGCGCCGGGTTGAGACGCATCTCGAGCATGTGGTCGGCCAGGTCGTGGGCGCGGTGCGGGTGGATCCCCTCGTGGGGCAGCACCGCCCGCTCGGCGAGGTCCGTGGCCCGCCGGGACATGTCGAGGGCGCCGACCAGACCCCGGACGGTGATCCCCCCGGAGGTGTACTCGTGCAGGTAGACCGCCGGCTCGGGGTCGTGGATGACCCGGCCGGCCGCCTCCCAGCGGCGGAGCCGGCCGGCGACCTCACGGTAGGGTCGCGCGAACGCTCGCCCGGCCCCGGCGTCGCCGACCCGGTACGGCGCGAGCATGAGTGCTCGGAAGGGTTCCAGCTGGAGGGGTGTCGCCAGGTACGGCGGCGTGACCGCCTCGCTGGACTCCATCGGAGCATCGTAGAGGTGAGTCGAGAGGGAGTCGGGACGGGTGCTGGGATCCTGCGAGGAGCCGTTGGCGCGGGCCTACGACGTGGCGCTGCTCGACCTCGACGGCGTGGTCTACGTGGGCGACGCGCCCGTGCCGGAGGCGGCGTCGGCGATCGAGGCCGCGCGGGCGGCGGGGCAGCGGATCGCGTTCATCACCAACAACGCGTCGCGGTCACCGGCCAAGGTGGCGGAGAAGATCCGGCGGACCGGCGTGCCCGCCGACCCGGCCGAGGTGGTCACCTCGGCGCAGGCGGCGGCCCGGGTGCTCCTGGAGCGGCACGGCACCGGCGCCCGGATCGTGACGCTCGGCGCGGCCGGACTGCGCGAGGCGCTCGACCGCGGCCGGGCTGGAGCCGGTCGGGGTGGACGACGAGGACGCGGTGTCGCTGGTGACCGGCTACGGGCCGGACGTGGTCTGGCGGGACGTGATGCGGGCGGCGGTCCGGGTCCGCGACGGGCTGCCCTGGGTGGCCAGCAACACCGACGGGACGATCCCGACCGCGTTCGGCATCGCGCCCGGGCACGGGGTGATGGTGCGGATGCTCAGCGACTTCACCGAGGTGTCACCCGTGGTGGCCGGCAAGCCGGAGCGACCGCTGTTCGACGAGACGATCGCGCGCACCGGGGCGCGGCGGCCGCTCATGGTCGGCGACCGCCTCGACACCGACATCGAGGGTGCCACCCACGCCGGCATCGACTCGCTCCTGGTGATGACCGGCGTGACCGGGCTGCCCGACCTGGTGGCGGCAGCGCCGCGGCTGCGCCCGACCTACCTCGCGGCCGACCTGCGCGGCCTGCTGGCTCCCCAGGCCGCGCCCACCGTCGACGGGCAGGCGTGGGTGGCGGGGGACTGGACGGCCACGGTCGCCGACGGCCGGCTCACGACCGCCGGGACGGGCGACCCGAGCGACTGGTGGCGCTGCGTCGCGGCGGCGGCCTGGTCGGCGCTGGACGACTCGGGGACCGTCGTCGACGTCAGCGGCGTGCGCCCACCGGAAGCGGCACCGGCGACGGGTACGCTCCCCGCATGAGCGAGACAGGTGCGGAGCAGACCGGCGTCCCGGCCGTCGACGAGGCCCTCACGGCGCTCGAGGGCCTCGAGGAGCGCCCGGTCGACGAGCACCCCGCCGTGTTCGAGTCCGTCCACGGAGCGCTGCGTTCCGTGCTGAACGGCGACCAGGGCGCCTGACCGGTCCCGACCGCGGTGCCACCCCGTCGCCTGCGCCTGGACGCGGAGCTGGTCCGTCGCGGACTCGCCCGCTCCCGGGAGCACGCCAGCGAGCTGATCGCCGCCGGGCGCGTCAAGGTCGGCGGCGTCCGGGCCACCAAGCCGGCGACCGGGGTCACCACCGACGTCGCGGTGCTGGTGACCGAGGATCCCGACCGTCCCGACTTCGCGTCCCGCGGTGGCCACAAGCTGGACGGCGCGCTGACCGTCCTCGCCCCGCTCGGCCTGCGGGTGGCCGGGCGGCGCTGCCTGGACGCCGGGGCGAGCACCGGGGGGTTCACCGACGTGCTGCTCCGGCGCGGCGCCCGCGAGGTGGCCGCGGTGGACGTGGGCTACGGACAGCTGGTGTGGTCGCTGCGCCAGGACCCGCGGGTGCAGGTCTTCGACCGCACCAACGTGCGCGAGCTGACCGCGGACACGATCGGCGGGCCGGTCGACCTGGTGGTGGGTGACCTGTCGTTCATCTCGCTGCTGCTGGTCCTCGACGCGCTGCTCGGCGTGACCGTCGACGACGGCGACCTGGCCCTGATGGTCAAGCCGCAGTTCGAGGTCGGCCGGGAGCGCGTGGGGAAGGGCGGCGTGGTCCGTGACCCCGCCCTGCGGGCCGAGGCGGTCACCCGGGTCGCCGAGGAGGCCGCGGCCCGCGGCTGGGGAGCCCGCGCGGTGACCACCAGCCCGTTGCCCGGGCCGTCGGGCAACGTGGAGTTCTTCGTGTGGCTGCGACGGGGTCCGGCGACGGTGACCGCGGCCGACGTGGCCGCGGAGGCGGAGCGCTCCGCGCTGCTGGGGGTGCCTGGTGAGAGGGTGGACCCGTGACCATCCGACCTCCCGCCGCGCTGCCGCCGGATGGCCCCCCACGACGGGTGCTGCTGGTCGCCCACACCGGTCGCGAGGACGCGCGGGAGGTGGCCCGCTCGGCGTGCGCGGCGCTGACCGCGCACGGACTCCGGGTCCGGCTGCTGGCCGACGAGGCCACCGACCTCGGCCTGTCGCCGGCCGACTTCGAGCCGGCACTCGAGATCACCGGGCCGGATGACGACGCGGGCCAGGACTGCGAGCTGGCGTTGGTGGTCGGCGGCGACGGCACGATCCTGCGGGCCGCCGAGATCACCCACGGCACGGGCGTCCCGCTGCTGGGGGTCAACCTCGGGCACGTCGGCTTCCTCGCGGAGGCGGAGTACGACGACCTCGACACCGTGATCGCCGCGATCGTCAGCCGCGACTACACCCTCGAGGACCGGCTCACCATCGACGTGTCGGTCTACCGCGACGGCGAGCTGGTGACCAGCACCTTCGCCCTCAACGAGGCCAGCGTCGAGAAGGCCGCCCGCCAACGGATGCTCGAGGTGATCGTCGAGATCGACTCGCGTCCCGTCTCGCGCTGGGGCTGTGACGGCGTGGTCTGCGCGACGCCGACCGGGTCGACGGCCTACAACTTCTCCGCGGGCGGACCGATCGTCTGGCCCGGCGTGGACGCCCTGCTGATGGTGCCGATCAGCGCCCACGCGCTGTTCGCCCGGCCGATGGTGGTCTCGCCGACCGCCAAGCTCGCGGTCGAGGTGCTGGCCCGGACCGAGGGCGCCGGCGTGCTCTGGTGCGACGGCCGGCGGACCGTGGACCTGCCGCCCGGCGCGCGGATCGAGGTGCGCCGCGGCGCCACCCCGGTCACCCTCGTGCGTCTGCACGCGCACCAGTTCGCGGACACCCTGGTCGCCAAGTTCGACCTGCCGGTCGAGGGCTGGCGCGGTGCGGGAGAGCGGCGCCGCCGGCCCGAGGAGCAGGCGGGCGCATGATCGAGGAGATCCGGATCACCGGGCTGGGGGTGATCGAGTCCTCGGCGCTCGAGCTCGGGCCCGGGCTCACCGTGATCACCGGTGAGACCGGCGCCGGCAAGACCATGCTCGTGACCGCCCTCGGGCTGCTCCTGGGCGGCCGCGCCGACTCCGGCGCGGTCCGCACCGGCGCCCGCCACGCGCGCGTCGAGGGCGTCGTGCACGCCCCGGCGGCCGTGGCCGAGGCCGTGGAGGACGCGGGCGGGGAGGTCGAGGACGAGCGGGTGCTGCTGGCCCGCGCCATCTCGGCCGAGGGGCGCTCGCGCGCCTTCGTGGGCGGCGCCTCGGTGCCGGTCTCCACGCTGGCCGCGGTGACCGAGCCGCTCGTCGCCGTGCACGGCCAGTCCGACCAGCACCGACTGCTCAAGCCGCAGGCCCAGCGGGAGGCCCTGGACCGCTTCGGCGGCGCCGCCGTCGACGACCTGGCCACGACGTACGCCCGCGTGCACGCCGACCTCCTCGCCAGCGAGCGCGAGCTCACCGAGCTGACCACCTCGGCGCGCGAGCGGGCCCGCGAGGCCGACCTGCTGCGGTTCGGGCTCGACGAGATCGAGGCCCTCTCGCCGCAGTCGGGGGAGGACGCCGACCTGGCGTCGGAGGAGGCCAGGCTGGGCCACGCCGACACCCTGCGCACCGCCGCGGAGCAGGCCCGGGAGGCGCTCTCCAGCGAGGAGGGCCGTCCCGACGCGCTGGCCACGACCGCGGCGGCCCGCACCCAGCTCGAGAGCGTCCGCGAGCACGACCCCGAAGCGGGGGAGCTGGCCGACCGGCTCGCCGAGCTGACCTACCTGCTGTCCGACCTCGCGGCCGACGTCGCGTCGTACGCCAGCGGGCTCGAGACCGACCCGAACCGGCTCGCGGTGGTCTCCGAGCGCCGCGCCGCCCTGACCGCGCTGACCCGCAAGTACGGCGACACCATCGACGAGGTGCTCGCCTGGGCCGCGTCCTCCGCCACCCGGCTCGGCGGGCTCGACCACGCCGACGAGCGGATCGAGGAGCTCCGGAAGCGCCGCACGCAGCTTGCGCACCGAGCTCGCCTCCGTGGGCGCCCGCCTCTCGGCCGCCCGGTCCGAGGCCGCCCTCCGGCTGTCCGGCACCGTCGTCGAGGAGCTCCGGGCGCTGGCGATGCCGCACGCCCGCCTGCAGGTCGCGGTCACCCAGCGGGAGGTGGACGCCGACGACACCACCGCCCGGGTCCTGGACGTCGACGGTCGACGGCTGCGCTACGCCGCCAGCGGGCTCGACGAGGTCGAGCTGCTGCTGGCCGCCAACACCGGATCCGAGCTCCGCCCGCTCCACAAGGGTGCCTCCGGCGGCGAGCTGTCCCGGGTGATGCTGGCCCTCGAGGTGGCGCTGGCGGGCACCAGCCCGGTGCCCACGTTCGTCTTCGACGAGGTGGACGCCGGCGTCGGCGGCAAGGCGGCCATCGAGGTGGGTGCCCGGCTCGCCCGGCTGGCCCGCACCGCTCAGGTCCTCGTCGTCACGCACCTGCCGCAGGTCGCGGCGTACGCCGACCGGCACGTCGTCGTGGAGAAGGCGAGCGACGGCTCCGTCACCACGTCGGGCCTGACCGTGCTCGACGACGGCGCGCGGGTCCGGGAGCTGTCGCGGATGCTCGCCGGGGTGGAGGAGTCCGACAGCGGCCTGGCGCACGCGCGGGAGCTGCTCGACGCCGCCCGCTCGACCCGCTGAGCCGAACCCCGCCCCCGGGCGAGTCCTGCCCGGGAGGCGGGTCGTCGGCTGACAGGATCGGGCGGTCATGAAGTTTGCGACTCGGTCCCCCCGACCCGCCGAGACGACGCCTCCCGGGCTGATCGGCACCGCCCGCGTGGAGCGGCGTACCCACACCCTCGTGCCCCGGTTGAAGCCCGGTGACATCGCCGTGCTCGACCACCTCGACCTCGACCGGGCCAGCGCCCACCAGCTCGTCGACTCCGGCGTGGCCGCCGTGGTCAACGCGTCGGCGATGATCTCCGGCCGCTACGCCACCCTCGGCCCCGAGGTGCTGGTGGCCGCCGGGGTCGTGCTCGTCGACCGCGCCGGCCCCGAGGTGCTGACGGCGGTCAAGGACGGCGCCCCGGTGCGCCTGGACGAGGGGGTGCTGTACGTCGACGACGTCGCCGTCGCCTCCGGCACCGTGCTCGACGCCGCGGAGGTCGCCGCCCAGATGGCGCAGGCCCGCGAGGGCATGGCGGCCCACCTGGCGAGCTTCACGCACAACACCAGCGAGTTCCTCAGCCGCGAGCAGGACCTGCTCCTGCACGGCCGGGGCATCCCCGGGACCCGCACCACGTTCGCCGACCGGCCGGTGGTGGTCGTCGCGACCGGGCACCAGCACCGCGAGGAGCTCAAGGCCATCCGGCGCTTCGTCAAGGAGGCCCGCCCGGTGCTGGTCGGCGTGGACGGCGGCGCCGACGCCCTCCTGGCCGCCGGCCACGACCCGGACGTCGTGGTGGTCACCGAGGAGCCCGGTCGTGGCGACCGGGTCTCCGGCCGGGCGCTGCGGGCCGCCACCGACGTGGTGGTGCGCCTGGACCGGGGGAGCCCGGCCACGGCGACCGCGCCGCTGCGCCAGATGGGCATCCACCCGCTCCGCCTCGAGACCGGGGCCACCGCGGAGGACGCGGCGCTGATCCTCGCCCAGCGCGCGGGCGCGTCGGTGATCGTGGGCGTGGGCATGCACGCGACCCTGGACGAGTTCCTGGACCGACGGCGCGGCGGCGTGGCCAGCACCTTCCTGACCCGGCTGGCCGTGGGGCCGACCCTGGTCGACGCGTCGTCGCTGCCGCTGCTCTACTCCGGCCGGGTGCGCCCCCGCCACCTGCTCGCGGTGACGGTGGCCGGCCTGCTGGCCCTGGGCGCGGCGATCGCGACCACCCCGGTCGGTCAGGAGTGGGTGGACGACGCTCGACCGGCCGTGGAGCGCGGCGTCGACACGGTGCAGGGGTGGCTGCCGTGATCGCCTTCCGCCAGCACGTCGTCACCCTCGTCGCGCTGTTCCTGGCGCTGGCCGTCGGCATCGTGCTGGGGGGTGGCCCGCTGTCCGAGGTCGGCACGGCGGTGACGCCGGCCCGGACCGCGCCGGCCACGCCGACGGCGCCCGACGTCCGGGCCGCCTACGCGGACACCTTCGCCGGCTCCGTGGCCTCCCGGGCCTACGCCGGCGGGCTCGCGGGCCGCACCGTGGCCCTCGTGGTGCTGCCGGGCGCGTCCGGCGCGGTGCTCGACGCCCTCGCGGCCCAGGTGGGCGCCGCCGGCGGCCTGGTCGCCGGACGGTACGACGTCGCCGACCTCCTGCTCGACCCCGGGGAGAAGTCGCTGGTCGACACCCTCGGCAGCCAGCTGGCCCAGCAGGCCAAGGACACCGAGGTGCCGGCCGACGCCACCGCCTACGACCGGATCGGGGCGCTGCTCGGCGGCGCGATCGCGACCACCAAGGCCGAGGGCGCCGGGCTGAGCGCCGACTCGTCCGCCATCGTCGAGAGCCTCGCCGGCGCCGGCCTGCTCACCTCCGCCGGGATCGCCGACGTGCGGTCCCCCCTGGTCCTCGTCGTGCTGGGGCGTGACCCGGGTCCGGAGTCCGACCCGATCCTCGAGGGACTGGTGACCGGGCTGACCGGCACCGCCACCGGCGTCGTGGTCGCGGGCGAGGCCGAGGCCGAGCCGGGCGCGCTCGCCAGGCTCCGGAGCACCGCGGCGGTCGCGGGCGTCACCACCGTGGACGGGACCGACGGCGCGGCCGGTCAGGCCACGGCCGTGCTGGCCCTGATCCGCTCCCTGACGACGTCGGGCGGCGCGTTCGGTGCGGCGGGCGCCGACGGCGCCGTACCGCTGGGGTAGGCTAGAACCCCGTGAAGGTTGCCGCTCCCACGAAGCACGTGTTCGTCACCGGAGGCGTCGCCTCCTCCCTCGGGAAGGGCCTCACGGCCTCCAGCCTGGGCAGCCTGTTGAAGGCGCGCGGGCTCCGGGTCACCATGCAGAAGCTGGACCCGTACCTCAACGTCGACCCCGGGACGATGAACCCGTTCCAGCACGGCGAGGTGTTCGTCACCAACGACGGCGCCGAGACCGACCTGGACATCGGTCACTACGAGCGCTTCCTGGACACCGACCTGGGTCAGATCGCCAACGTGACCACCGGCCAGGTCTACTCCAGCGTGATCGCCAAGGAGCGGCGCGGGGACTACCTCGGCGACACCGTGCAGGTCATCCCGCACATCACCAACGAGATCAAGGACCGGATCCGGGCGATGGGCTCGGCCGACGTCGACGTGGTGATCACCGAGATCGGCGGCACGGTCGGCGACATCGAGTCGCTGCCCTTCCTCGAGGCCGCGCGCCAGGTCCGGCACGACATCGGCCGGGACAACTGCTTCTTCCTGCACGTCTCGCTGGTGCCGTTCATCGGTCCGTCCGGCGAGCTGAAGACCAAGCCGACCCAGCACTCCGTCGCCGCGCTGCGCTCGATCGGCATCCAGCCCGACGCGATCGTCTGCCGGGCCGACCGGGAGATCCCCGCCGGCATCAAGCGCAAGATCTCGCTGATGTGCGACGTCGACCAGGAGGCCGTGGTCACCGCGGCCGACGCGCCGTCGATCTACGACATCCCCAAGGTGCTGCACCGCGAGGGCCTCGACGCCTACCTCGTGCGCCGCCTCGACCTGCCCTTCCGCGACGTCGACTGGACCCGCTGGGACGACCTGCTCCGGCGCGTGCACCACCCCTCGGAGGAGGTCACCGTCGCCCTGGTCGGCAAGTACATCGACCTGCCCGACGCCTACCTCTCGGTCAGCGAGGCCCTGCGCGCGGGCGGCTTCGCGCACGAGGCGAAGGTCAACATCCGGTGGATCCCCTCCGACGAGTGCGAGACCCCGTCCGGTGCCCGCCACCACCTCGAGGACGTCGACGCGATGGTCGTGCCGGGCGGGTTCGGGATCCGCGGCATCGAGGGCAAGCTCGGGGCGCTCACGTACGCCAGGACGCACGGGATCCCGACGCTCGGGCTGTGCCTGGGCCTGCAGTGCATGGTCATCGAGTACGCCCGCAACATGGCCGGGCTGGAGAAGGCCGCGTCCACGGAGTTCGACCCCGACGTGCCCGAGCCGGTCGTGGCCACCATGGAGGAGCAGAAGTCCTACGTCGAGGGCGCCGGGGACCTGGGCGGCACGATGCGCCTCGGCCTCTACGCCGCCGAGCTCACCCCGGGATCGCTGGCCCAGGAGACGTACGGCGCCACCCGGATCGAGGAGCGCCACCGGCACCGCTACGAGGTCAACAACACCTACCGCGACCAGCTGTCCGCGGCGGGGCTGGTCTTCTCCGGCACCAACCCGGACCTGGGCCTGGTGGAGTTCATCGAGCTCCCGCGCGACGTGCACCCCTACTACATCGCCACCCAGGCGCACCCCGAGCTGCGCTCCCGGCCGACCCGGCCGCACCCGCTGTTCGCCGGCCTGGTCGGGGCGGCGATCGCCCGGCAGCGCGAGCTCCGGTTCCCCATCGACGAGTCCGGCCTGCGCCGGCGCGACGAGGACGACTGAGTCCTCGACCAGCCGCTCCTACCGCGGCGGCAGCGACCGGGCCGCGAGGATGCGGGTCACCGTGTCGACGCCGATCAGGAGGTTCTGGCGTACGGCCGGGTGCGCACCGGGGGTCTCGGCGATCTTGAGGGCGCGGTCCAGGAAGTCCTGGTCCGCGACCGCGAGCGGGAACACCGCCCGGATCAGCGACCCGGCCATCAGCAGTCCGCCGCCGGACAGCGTGGGCAGCAGGTCGAGGTAGCGGTCGGTGTAGGGCTTGAGCAGGTCCGCCTGGGTCGAGCGCCAGAACAGGCCACCCATCTGGACCAGCGGCGTGCCGGCGGGGACCTTCCGGTCGACCAGCATCGCCTGCCAGGCCTCGTCCTTCGACGCCTCGTCGGGGCGGGCGGCCCGGACGCCGAGGGCGCGGACCCAGGCCTCCGGGTCGAGGTCGGCGTCCTGCAGGGAGGTCACCGCGGCCTCGTCGTAGTCGCCGAGCTCGGCCCGGCGGGCCAGCACCCGCCAGGCCAGGTCGCGGTCGGTCTCGGCGGGCCCACGCAACGTCGCGAAGTGCGCGTCGGTGGTCGCGGTGGCGGCCAGGGTGCGCAGCGCCGGCTGGCGGAACTCCTGCTGGGCGGTCAGGCCGGCGGCGGTGCTCGCGACCTCGGCGACCAGGCCCGGCACCTCGTCGAGCGGCGCCCACTGCTCGGCGGCCCGGGTGGCCAGCGCGAGGAAGGACTCCACCACGATCGGGCTGGTCTCGGTGACCAGCGCCCTGGTGAGGGTCCCGACCACGTCGGCCGCGCGGGTCTCGGCCTTCATCAACATGTCCCAGGCGGTCGCCCCGGCCAGCGCGCGGGAGATCGGGTCCGGCAGGTCGCCGGCCCGCTCCATCAGCACCCGCACCGAGGCGGGGTCGGGACGCACGGCCGCGAAGGTCAGGTCATCGGCGTTGAGAAGGTGCAGGTCGGCCCGCGGGAGGTCGACCTCGGTGCGGGTGCCGCTGGTCTCGACGGACAGCACGCCCACCTCGTCCAGGCCGTCGTCGGTGGCCGTGAAGCTGCGGATCGCCAGGTGGTGCGGTCGCGGCGGCAGCGAGTCGGGCGACTCCACGGTCAGCGCGCCGGTGCCGAGCCGGATGGTGTCGGTGCCGGCCCGGTCCAGCCAGGCGCTGGTCCAGTCGGTCAGGTCCCGGCCCGCGGCGGTGCCCACCGCGCCCATCAGGTCGTCGAGGCGGGTGTTGCCCCAGGCGTGGTCGCGGAAGTAGGCGCGCAGGCCCTCGACGAACGCGTCCTCGCCGACGTACGCCGCGAGCTGCTTGAGCACGCTCTCGCCCTTGGCGTAGGTGATCGCGTCGAAGTTCGCCATCGCCTGGGCGACGTCCGGGACGTCCGCGCGGATCGGGTGCGTGCCGGGGCTCATGTCGGCGCGGTATCCCTCGGTCTTGATGCCGACCAGGAAGCCCGCCCAGGCGTCCACGTGCTCGGTCGCGGCCGCCGACGACCAGCTCGCGGCCCAGGACGCGAACGCCTCGTTGAGCCAGAGGTCGTCCCACCACTGCATGGTCACCAGGTCGCCGAACCACATGTGCGCCATCTCGTGCAGCAGGATCGAGGCCCGCAGTGCCCGTTGCGCGTAGGAGGGCGACGACCGGTAGATCACGGCGTCGGTCCAGGTGACGCAGCCCCAGTTCTCCATGGCGCCGCCCATGTTGGGGACGAACACCTGGTCGTAGCGCTGCTGCGGGAACGGCAGCGCGAACCGCTCGCCGAAGAAGGCCAGGCCCTGGGCGGTCACGGTGAACAGCTCCTCGGCGTCGCGTTCGAGGTACTTGGCGAGCGACTGCCGGGCGAAGAGGCCGAGGTCGTAGCCGCCGCGGCTGCTGCGCAGCTCGACGAACGGACCGGCGTTGACGACGACGACGTACGTCGACAGGGGCGGCGTGTCCCCGAAGCGCCAGACCCTGGCGGCGCTGCCGACCTCGTCCGGCGCGGTCTCGACCGAGTCGGGAGGACAGTTCGAGGTGACCGTCCAGGACTCCGGGGCGGTGACCGTGAACGCGTGCGGGGCCTTCAGGTCGGGCTGGTCGAAGCAGGCCCAGACCCGGCGCGCCGCGTCGGGCTCGAAGGAGGTCCAGACGTAGACGAGCTTGTCGGACGGGTCGACGGTCCGGAGGATGCCGGCCGAGGACCCGGTGTCGTCCTGGGCGGAGGCGACGACGAGCACGTTGTCGGCGGCCAGGTCGGGCAGGGGCAGCCGGCCGCGTTCGACGGTGCTCAGGTCGAGCGTCCGGCCGTTCAGCGTGGCGTGCCTGATCTCGGCGACGCAGTCGACGAACGTCGAGGCTCCGGGCTCCTCGCAGGTGAAGGAGACCGTCGAGACGGCCTCGATCGTCGGGCCTTCGAGGAGGCCGGTCATGTCGACGGCGATGTCGTAGCGGCGGACCCCGATCAGCGCGGCGCGGGCCTCGGCCTCGGACCTGGTCAAGGAGGCAGGTTCGGTCATGAAGCCACCGTAGGCGATGACCTCGGAGGCGGACCCCCTCCCTAGGGAGCCTCTGCCGCGCCGTCGACGAGCCGCAGGCAGGAGGCGGCCACGGGGATCCCCGCGCGCAGGTCGGGAGCGTCCAGCGGCGCGGCGTGCCGCACCTCGAGGGGCACCACGCCGGCCCAGACGTCACCCGCCACGTCGGCGGGCAGGTCCTCGGGCCAGTCCCGGGACACCTTCAGGGTCCAGTCGTCGAGCTCGAGGGCCAGCACCACGGTCGCCGCCAGCTCCTTCGCCGACGGCACCCGCGTCTCGGCCGTGCGTCCGGGGAGGATGCGCTCGACGATCGCATCGAGGGCGGCCAACCGCTCGTCGCCCGCCAGCACCCGCGGGACGCCGCGCACCACCGCGCTGCGGTACCAGAACGAGCTCTCGAACGACGCCCGGGCCACCACCACCCCGTCCAGCGCCGTCACCGACACCGCGACGGGGCTGCCGTCCGCCAGCCGGCGCATCCAGCCCGAGCCCGTCGAGCCGTGCCAGACCAGCCGACCGTCGTGCAGCGCCACCGCGGTCGGGAGCGCATCCGGGCCGTGCGGACCGACGTACGCCACCGTGCCCAGGTAGACGTCGGCCAACAGCGCCCGCAGGGCCTCGACATCGCGCACCTGAAGCTCGGGAAGGCGAGTCAGGTCGCCGGCGTGGGTCATGGGCATCACCGTAGCGACGGACCGCCTGCGAGGATTCCCCCATGTGTGAGGACGACGCCCCGCTGGCGGACCGCCCGGCTTCGTGGCCGGTGTCGTCGACCCGCGACCTGCACCGGGACGACTGGGTGGTGGGGCTGCGCGAGGACGTGGTGGCCCGCCCGGGCCACCCCGAGGACCGGTTCCGTCGGATCGTGGTCGAGCACCCGGGGGCGGTCATGGTGCTGGCCGTCGACGACGACGAGCGGGTGCTGTGCCTGCGGCAGTACCGCCATGCCGGGCAGCACGACTACATCGAGATCCCCGCCGGGCTGCGTGACGCCGAGGACGAGGACCCGCTGGAGACGGCGCGTCGCGAGCTGCGCGAGGAGGCCGAGCTCCAGGCCACCGACTGGCGACCGATGCTCAGCACCTTCCCCTCCGCCGGCCTCACCCAGGAGGTCCACGAGATCTACCTCGCGCGCGGTCTGAGCCACGCGGACCGGGGTGACTTCGAGCTGCTGGGCGAGGAGGCGGAGATGGTCACGCTGTGGGTCCCGATGGCCGAGCTGCTCGACGCCGTCATCGAGGGCCGGGTCCGTCAGGGACCCCTCGCGCAGGCGGTGCTCGCCTACGACGTACTGCGCCGTCGCGGAGCGCTCGCCCGGGAGTAGGGTCGCCCCGACGGAAGCGGGCGCGACGACGCGGCCGCCGTGAACAGGAGGCGCAACGGTGAAGGTCGGCGTTCCCAAGGAAGTGAAGAACCACGAGTACCGCGTGGCCATCACGCCCATCGGCGTGCACGAGCTCGTCCAGCACGGGCACGAGCTGTTCATCGAGAAGGGCGCCGGGCTCGGCTCGTCGATCGGTGACGAGGAGTACGTCGCGGCCGGTGCCACGATCCTCGACTCCGCCGACGACGTCTGGGGCAGCGTCGACATGGTGCTCAAGGTCAAGGAGCCCATCGCCGAGGAGTACCACCGCCTGCGCGAGGGACTCACCCTCTTCACCTACCTCCACCTCGCGGCGGACAAGCCGCTCACGGACGAGCTGATCGCGAAGAAGACGACCGCGATCGCCTACGAGACCGTGCAGCTGCCCTCCGGCGGCCTGCCGCTGCTCTACCCCATGTCCGAGGTGGCGGGCTGCCTGGCGCCGCAGGTCGGCGCCTACTCGATGATGAAGGCGCAGGGCGGCCGCGGCGTGCTGATGGGGGGTGTCGGTGGCGTCGCCAATGCCAAGGTCGTCATCATCGGGGCCGGCGTCTCCGGCCAGAACGCCGCCAACATCGCGCTCGGCATGGGCGCCGACGTGACGCTCCTCGACACCGACCTCGACAAGCTGCGGATGTCGTTCTGGCGCTACAACAACCGCGTGCACGGCCTCGCGTCGTCCAAGCTCGCCGTCGAGCAGCAGGTGATGGAGGCCGACCTCGTCATCGGCGCGGTGCTGATCCCGGGCGCCGCGGCGCCCAAGCTGGTCAGCAACGACCTGGTCTCGCGGATGAAGCCGGGCTCGGTGCTCGTCGACATCGCCGTCGACCAGGGCGGCTGCTTCGAGGACACCCACGCCACCACGCACGCCGACCCGACCTACGAGGTGCACAACTCGGTGTTCTACTGCGTCGCCAACATGCCCGGCGCGGTGCCCAACACCTCGACCTACGCCCTGACCAACGCGACGATGCCGTACGCCGTCGCGCTGGCCGACAAGGGCTGGCAGCAGGCCTGCCGCGACGACCACAGCCTGGCGCTCGGCCTGAACACCCACGCGGGACAGCTGACCAACGGGCCGGTCGGGGAGGCGGTCGGCATCGAGGCGGTCACGTTGGACGCTGCCCTTGCCTGACGGCTCACCCTCGGGACTGACCCGGGCGGTCCGCACCTACCTCGACCACCTCACGGTCGAGCGCGGGGTGGCGGCCAACACCCTGTCGTCCTACCGCCGCGACCTGCGGAGGTACCTGGAGTTCCTCGACGGGCAGGGGATCTCCGAGCTGTCCGGGGTGTCCGAGGCGACCGTGTCGGCCTTCCTGGTGCGGCTGCGCGAGGGGGACCCGGGGGAGGGCGGCCATCCCGCGCTGTCGGCCACCTCGGCGGCGCGCACGCTGGTCGCGGTGCGCGGCTTCCACCGGTTCGCGGTCCGCGACGGGCTCGCGACGGTCGACCCGGCCGCAGCGGTCAAGCCGCCGTCGCCCACCAAACGACTGCCCAAGGCGCTGCCGCTCGCGGACGTCGAGGCGATCCTGGCCGCGGCCGGCGAGCCCGGCACGGCGCTGGCGCTGCGGGACCGGGCGCTGCTCGAGGTGCTCTACGGCACCGGCGCGCGCATCTCCGAGGCGGTCGGCCTCGACGTCGACGACCTCGACCTGGTCGACGGCACGGTGCTGCTGCGGGGCAAGGGCAGCAAGGAGCGGCTGGTGCCCGTCGGGTCGTACGCCGTCGAGGCCGTGGAGTCCTACCTCACCCGGGCCCGGCCGGGCCTCGTCGCCGCGTCCGTCTCGACCGCGACGAGCGGCCGGTCGGTCGGCGGCGCGCTGTTCCTCAACGCGCGCGGCGGCCGGCTGTCCCGGCAGTCGGCGTGGGCGGTCCTGGTCCGGGCCGCGGAGCGGGCCGGCGTCACCGCCGACGTCTCCCCGCACACGCTGCGGCACTCGTTCGCCACCCACCTGCTCGACGGCGGCGCCGACGTGCGCGTGGTCCAGGAGCTCCTCGGGCACGCCTCGGTGACCACCACGCAGATCTACACGCTGGTGACGGTCGACAACCTGCGCGAGGTGTTCGCGACCGCGCACCCGCGGGCGCGCTGATGGCGACCGGCGAGGAGGGCTACGACGCGTTCTTCGACTGGGTGGGGGAGCAGGGGCTCGAGCTGTACCCGCACCAGGAGGAGGCCGTCCTCGAGCTGATGGGCGGCCACCACGTCATCCTGGCGACGCCGACCGGGTCGGGGAAGTCGCTGGTCGCGACCGCGGCGCACTTCGCGGCGCTGCGCAGCAACCGGGTGTCGTTCTACACCGCGCCGATCAAGGCGCTGGTCAACGAGAAGTTCTTCGCCCTCGTCGACATCTTCGGCGCCGACGACGTCGGGATGCTGACCGGCGACGCGTCGGTCAACCCGGACGCGCCGATCATCGCCTGCACCGCGGAGGTGCTCGCCAACATCGCGCTGCGGGAGGGCCGGGCCGCCGACGTCGGGCTGGTGGTGATGGACGAGTTCCACTTCTACGCCGAGCCGGACCGCGGCTGGGCCTGGCAGGTGCCGCTCCTGGAGCTGCTGGACGCGCAGTTCCTGCTGATGTCGGCGACCCTGGGAGACGTCAGCGCGCTCGCGGCCGACCTGGCCCGTCGTACCGGCCGGGAGACGGCGGTCGTCGACGACGCCCAGCGACCCGTGCCGCTCGACTTCACCTACGCGCTGACGCCGCTGGCGGAGACGCTCGAGGAGATCGTCGAGACCGGTCAGGCGCCGGTCTACGTCGTGCACTTCACCCAGGCCGCCGCGGTCGAGCACGCGGTGTCCCTGCTCGGGGTCGCCACGGTGGCGTCCGGCAAGACGCCCGAGGCGCTCAAGGAACGGCTGAGCGGGTTCGGCTTCGGGGCCGGCTTCGGGAAGACGCTGGTCAAGCTGCTCCGGGCCGGCATCGGGGTCCACCACGCCGGGATGCTGCCGCGCTACCGGCGGCTCGTGGAGACGCTGGCCCAGGCCGGGCTGCTCACCGTCATCTGCGGCACCGACACGCTCGGGGTCGGCATCAACGTGCCGATCCGGACCGTGCTGTTCACGGGCCTGGCGAAGTTCGACGGCAACCGGCAGCGGGTGCTGCGGGCGCGTGAGTTCCACCAGATCGCCGGGCGCGCCGGCCGGGCGGGCTTCGACGTCGCGGGGTACGTCGTGGTGCAGGCGCCCGAGCACGTGATCGAGAACGAGAAGGCCAAGGCGAAGTCCGCCGCCAAGAACGCCGCTCCCGGGGCCAACCCCAAGCGGAAGAGCAAGGCCCAGCTCAAGAAGGCGCCCGAGGGCGCCGTGGTCTGGTCCGAGCAGACCTTCGACAAGCTCGTGTCGGGTGCCCCCGAGCCGCTGCCGTCGCGGATGCGGGTCGACAACGCGATGCTGATCAACGTCCTGGCCCGCGACGAGGACGCGTTCCCGGTGCTGCGCGGCCTGCTGATGGACAACCACGAGGACCGGCGCTCCCAGCTCCGCCTGGCCCGACGGGCGCTCCGCCTGGGTCGCTCCCTGGTCCGCTCGGGCACCGTGACCCGCCTCGACGAGCCCGACGAGCACGGCCGTCGGTACGTCCTCACCGTCGACCTGCCCGACGACTTCGCGCTCAACCAGCCGCTGGCCCACTTCGCCCTCGCCGCCTTCGACCTGCTCGACCCCGAGGAGGCGACGTACACCCTCGACATCGTCTCGGTGGTCGAGGCGGTGCTCGAGCCCCCGCGGCAGGTCCTCTTCGCCCAGCAGCGGGTGGCCCGGGGCGAGGCGGTCGCGGAGATGAAGGCCGACGGGCTGGAGTACGACGAGCGGATGGCGCTGCTCGACCAGGTCACCTGGCCGCAGCCGCTCGCCGAGCTGCTGGAGGCCGCCTTCGAGATCTACCGGCAGACCCACCCGTGGCTCCCCGACCACGCACTCGCGCCCAAGTCGGTCGTCCGGGAGATGGTCGAGCAGGGGATGGGCTTCACCGACCTGGTGCGCCGCTACGAGCTGGCCCGGTCGGAGGGGCTGGTGCTGCGCTACCTCACCGACGCCTACCGGACCCTGCGCCGCACCGTGCCCGAGGCGCACCGGACCCCGGACCTGGAGGACCTGATCACCTGGCTCGGCGAGACGGTCCGGCAGACCGACTCGTCGCTGCTGGACGAGTGGGAGGCGCTGCTCGACCCGGACCACGCGGGCCCCGGGCGCGACGTGCACGCGCCACCGCCGCCGCCGCGGCCGCTCTCGCAGCAGGAGCGGGCGTTCACGGTGATGATCCGCAACGCGATGTTCGCCCGCGTGCTGCTCATCGCCCGCGACGACCTCGACGGGCTGATGCGCCTCGAACGCGCCGCGGCCGACCGCACCGACCCGGCGCGCCAGGTCGTCACGACCCGGTCCCGGTGGGACGAGGCCCTGGAGGCGTACTACGCCGAGCACGACACCCTCGACACCGGGGCGGACGCGCGCGGCCCCGACCTGCTGGTCGTGGGGCCCGAGGAGGTCGGCGAACCGGCCGGGACCGAGGAGGGCACGCGCGCACGCATCCGCCGGGTGCGGCAGACCCTGCACGACCCGGAGGGCCACCACGACTGGGTGCTCGAGGGGATCGTCGACTGCGACGCCTCCGACGAGGCGGGCGAGCTGGTCCTGGCCGTCGTGGCCCTGAGGCAGCAGTGACCGCTCTCTATCCTGGGCGGGTGCCCGGACCCGCCCTCGAGCTGCTCGGCGAGGTGCGCTGGCGGGGGAGCCGGGTTCCCGGTGAGCGGGTCGCGGCGCTGCTGATCGCCCTGGCCCGGCACCCCACGGGCCTCTCCGACGCCCGCCTGGTCGAGGAGGTGTGGCCCGACGCGGTCCCCGCCAACCCGGTGAAGGCCCTGCATGTCCTGGTCTCGCGGGTCCGCGCCCAGTGCGGCCCCGACGTCGTCGTCCGCGGCGACAGCGGCTACCGGCTCGGGCTCGCGGCCGAGGACGTCGACCTGCTGCTGCTGCACCGGCTCCGGGTCCGGACGGAGAGCGCCCTCGGCAGCGGTGACCCGGCGGCGGTGGAGCTGTCGGCCCAGGCCCTCGACCTGGCGGCGACGGCCGTGGACGCCGCGTCCGGCCCGCGGGCGGACCTGGTCGCCGACGTGCAGGCGCTCCGGCCCGTCCTCGTGCGCTGCCGGGCCCGCGCGCTGGTCGCCGCGGGTCGCCCGGCCGAGGCCCTGCCGTTCCTGGAGGAGGCGCACCAGCAGGCTCCGGGGGATGCCGCGCTGATGGCGGCGCTCCTGCGCGCCGAGGCCGCCGTGTCCGGCGCGGCCACCGCTCTCGAGCGCTACGAGGCGTATCGCAGCGGGCTCGCCGACCGGCTCGGCGTCGACCCCGACCCCGACCTGCAGCGGCTCCACCAGGAGCTGTTGGCCGCCGACGACCCGGTGCGGACCGGGGTGCGCTTCGACGGCGACGAGCTGCTCGGTCGCGAGGACGACCTGACGAGGATCCGCGCGGCGATGGCCAGCGGCCGGCTGACCACCGTGCTCGGCCCCGGGGGCATCGGCAAGACCCGGATCGCCCAGGTGCTGGCGCGCGAGTCGACCCTGCCCCGCGTGCACGTCGTCGAGCTCGTCGGGCGTGGCCGCGGCCGACGACGTGGTCGCCGAGGTCGGGGCGGTGCTCGGGGTGCGCGGCTCCGTGACCTCGCGGCACACCCTCTCCCCGGCACAGCAGGCCGACGTGCGCGCCCGGATCGCCCAGCAGCTCGATGCGGGACCGACGCTGCTGGTCCTCGACAACTGCGAGCACGTGCTCGAGGCCAGCGCGTCGTTGGTGGCCTTCCTGCTGGCCACCACGCGCGACCTCCAGGTCCTGACCACCAGCCGGGCGCCGCTGCGGATCGCGGCCGAGCGCGCCGTACCCCTGTCGCTGCTGGAGACCGACGACGCCGTCGCCCTCTTCTGCAGCCGGGCGAGGGCCGTCCGCCCGGACGCCGAGCTCGACCCGGCCACGGTCGCGGCCGTCGTCGAGCGCCTCGACGGCCTGCCGTTGGCGATCGAGATCGCCGCCGCCCGGGTGCGGACGCTGTCGGTCGAGGAGGTACGCCGCCGGCTCGACGACCGGTTCGCGCTGCTCCGCAGCAGGGACCGGGGCTTGCCCGCCCGGCACCGCACGTTGACCGCGGTCATCGAGTGGTCGTGGGACCTGCTCGACGCCGGCGAGCAGCACGCGCTGGCGCTGCTGTCGGTCTTCCACGACGGCTTCGACGGCGCGGCCGTCGACGCCGTGCTGGGGCCGGACGGCGCCGACCTGGTGGAGACGTTGGCCGAGCACTCACTGGTCGTGGTGACCGAGGTCGACGCCGTCGTGCGGATGCGGATGCTGGAGACCATCCGGGAGTTCGCGGGGCTGCGCCTGGTGGCCGCGGGGGACCGGGACGCGGCCTGGCGCGCGCAGGAGCGGTGGGCCGTGGACCTCGTGGGCCGGTGTCGCCCGGAGCTCTCCACGGGGGACCAGGTCGTGGCGATCGACACGCTGAGTCGCGAGGAGAACAACCTCACCGACGTGCTGCGCCGCGCGCTCGCCGCCGGCGACGCGTCGCTCGTGGCCCGGCTGGTCTCGGCCCTCGGGCTGCTGTGGACGATCACCGGCGAGCACGCCCGGATCTTCGCGGTGGTCGACAGCGTCGAGCCCGTGCTCAGCGACTGGGACCCGCCCGCCGACGTGCTCGCCGTGGCCCAGGAGGCCGCCGCGCTGCTGGTGATCCACCTGAGCTGGCTGCCGGGCCGGCCCATGGACCGGCTCCGCGAGGCGTTGGCACGCTGGGGTGAGCCTCGGGAGGCGTGGGCCCGGGCGGCGTGGGCGATGTTCGTCGAGGGCGGTGACGACCCGCTGGCGGCGCTGGAGTCGCTCGTCGACCGGGCCTCGGACCGGACCACGCGCCAGACCGCCCTCATGTGGGCGAGCCTGGCCGCGGAGAACAGCGGAGACGTGGCGACCGCGGTCGCGTACGCCCGGCGCGGGCTGGACGAGGGCCCGACGATGCCGTACCTCGAGGCATCCCTGCTCTCCCAGCTGGCCCAGCTGGCGATGTGGACCGGCGACCACCACGAGGCGGCTCGCTACGCGGAGCTCGCCTGGCCGATGCTGGTGGCGCTGCACGCGCACGACGACGCCCGGTCGCTGCGGCTGTACACCGCCATGGCGCCGCTGCTCGACGGCGACGATGCGGAGTGCGAGCGGATCCTCGACGAGGTCGACCGGATGATCGGCGCCGGCCAGGTCGCGTCGCGGATGGTGATGCTGGCGGGGCGGGCCGAGCTGGCGCTGGCGCGCGGCGATGTCCGGGGCGGGCTCGCCCGCTACGACGCGGCCCTCGACAGCGTCCTGCAGCTGCCCCCGGGGCAGGCGATGGCCGTCACCCCGTGGCTGCTGCTCGCCGCCTCCGGCTCGTTGGTGGCCCACGTGCTGCACGCTGCCGACGCGGAGGGGATCGCCCGGGCTCGGGTCCTGCGCGACCTGCTGGTCGAGCAGAACGCCGCCGGCGGCAACCTGCCGTACCTCGACCTGCCGCTCAACGGGGTCCCCGTGGTGGCCGTCGGCGCCTGGTTGACCCGCTTCGGCACCGAGACCGAGCAGGAGGACGGGATCCGGCTGCTGGCGATCGGGGACCGCTGGGCCTACAACCGCAGCCTGCCCGCGCTGGCCTGGGCCCCGCTGCAGGCGCTGGCGGAGCGGGCCCGGCCCGGTCGGCTGGCGGCGCTCCGGGAGGAGTACGCCGACCGACCGGGCTACGACCTGGTGCCGGAGACCCGGGTGCTGCTGGCCGGGGTCACATCTTCCGGGTGAACGACCGCACCGACAGCGGGGCGAAGACCGCCACCACGGCGAGGCAGGCGACGACCGCCCACCCGACCTCCGCGGTCACCGCTCCCTCGTTGGCCAGGTCGCGCAGCGCCGTGACGACGTGGGAGACCGGGTTGACCGTCGCGAACGCCTGGAGCCAGGGCGGCAGGGTGTCCAGGGGGACGAACGCGTTGGACAGGAAGGTCAGCGGGAACATCACCATCAACGAGTAGCCCTGGACCGCCTGGGCGGACGAGCCCACGGTGCCGAACCAGGTGAAGATCCAGGCCATCGACCAGCCGGTGAAGATCGCCAGCAGCACCGCCGCGGTCAGCCCGAAGGCACCCCCACCGGGTCGGTAGCCCATCACGATGCCGGTGGCGAAGGTGAGCACCGAGGCGATGGCGTACCGGATCGTGTCGGCGACCATCGGGCCGGCCAGCGGCGCGACTCGTGAGATCGGCAGCACCTTGAACCGTTCGAAGACCCCCTTGTCCATGTCCTCGCGCAGCTGGGTCCCGGTGGCGACGCAGGCCGTCAGCACGGTCTGCCCGATGAGGCCGGGGATCAGCAGCGGCAGGTAGTCGTCGACGCTGCCCGCGACCGCCCCGCCGAAGATGCCGGCGAACATCGCGGTGAACAGCAACGGCTGGATGGTCACGTCGAAGAACTGCTCGAAGTTGCGGCGCATCTTCTTCGTCGCCCGCCAGGCCATCACCATGGTCTGGGTCAGGGCGTCGACCGGGCTCACGCGCCGGGGGAGCGAGGCGGGATCGGCCAGGACCGGCGCGCCGCCGGCGGCCCGGTAGTCGAGGGTGGTCATCGGACGGCCTCCAGGTCGAGGGACTGCACGGTGGGGTCGGTCTCGTCGTGCTCGTGGGCGTCGTGGCCGGTCAGGGCCAGGAACACCTCGTCGAGCGACGGCTTCGCGACGGTGACGGACTCGATGCCGATGCCCTCGTCGCGGAGGGCGAGCAGCACGTCGACGGCGCGGTCGCCGCGGTCCAGGGGGACGGTGAGGTGCCGGGTCTCCGGGGTGGGGACCGGCTCCTCGCCGATGATGCGGTGCGCGAGCGCCCCGGCCCGGGCCAGGTCGTCGAGGTCGACGAGCTGGACCTGCAGGGTGGAGCGACCCACCGAGGACTTCAGCTCGTCGGGGGTGCCCTGCGCGACCTTGTGGCCGTGGTCGATGACCGCGATGCGGTCGGCGAGCTGGTCGGCCTCGTCGAGGTACTGGGTGGTCAGCAGGACCGTGCAGCCGTCCCGGACGAGGTCCCGGATGGTGTCCCACATCTGGCCGCGGGTGCGCGGGTCCAGGCCGGTCGTGGGCTCGTCCAGGAAGATCAGGGGCGGCCGGGTGATCAGGCTCGCCGCGAGGTCGAGGCGACGGCGCATGCCGCCGGAGAAGTGCTTGATCGGCTTGGCCGCCGCCTCCTGGAGGTCGAACTGCTCGAGCAGCCGGGCGGCCGTCGTCCGCGACTCGGCCCGGCCGAGTCCCTGGAGCCGGCCGAACAGGTAGAGGTTCTCGGTGGCGGTGAGCAGCTCGTCGACCGACGCGTACTGGCCGGTGACGCCCAGCA
The DNA here is from genome assembly GCA_963713255.1 of uncultured Actinomycetota bacterium. Taxonomy (GTDB): domain Bacteria; phylum Actinomycetota; class Actinomycetes; order Propionibacteriales; family Nocardioidaceae; genus Nocardioides. The sequence goes on along the minus strand of CAVQLC010000008.1, from coordinate 25,760 downwards.
GCTGGCGGATGACGTGCGGCTCGCGCCGTACGTCGATCCCGAAGATCTGCGCCTCGCCCGCCTCGAGCGGCAGCAGCGTGGCCAGCATCTTCATCAGGGTGGTCTTGCCGGCGCCGTTGGGGCCGAGCACCCCGAAGACCTCGCCGCGGCGGACCTCGAGGTCGATGCCGTCGACGGCGCGGTGGTCGCCGAAGGTCTTGACCAGGCCGTGGGCGGAGATCGCCGGCAGCTGGTCGTGGAGCGTGGGATGGGTGTTCATGCGGCCATCCTGCGGCCCTCCGGTTTCACGGCGGCTTCACGGCGGTGTCACGACGGTCCGCACTACGCTCGGCGGGTGACCGGGTTGACGGACCTCGAGGCGCGCGCCGTCGCCGCGCTGGACGAGCAGGCGCTCGTCGACCACCTCACCGCGCTGGTCCGGCTGCCGAGCATCACCGGCACCGCCGAGGAGTCCGACCTGCAGCATCGCGTCCGCCGCGGAGTACGCCGCGTGGGGGCTCGACGTCGACACCTGGGCGCTGGACCTCGAGGCGCTCCGCGCCGACCCGCGCTTCCCCGGGACCGAGGCGGAGCGGGTCGAGGGCTACGGGATGGTGGCGGCCACCGGCCCCGGCAGGCCCGCGCTGGTGCTGCAGGGGCACGTGGACGTCGTCCCGACCGGTGACCTGGCGAAGTGGGCCGACGCGGACCCGTTCTCCGCCGACATCCGCGGAGCCGGCCGCGGCTACCTCCACGGCCGCGGCGCCTGTGACATGAAGGCCGGTGTTGCCGCCAACGCGGCGGTCGTGCGCACCCTCGCCGAGCAGCGGATCACGCTGGAGCGGCCGCTCGCCGTGCACACGGTGGTCAGCGAGGAGGACGGCGGCCTGGGCGCGTTCGCGACCCTGGTCCGCGGGCACACCGGCGACGCGTGCGTGATCCCGGAGCCCACCAGCGGCCGGATGATCACCGCCAACGCCGGCGCCCTCACCTTCCGGATCGACGTGGACGGCCAGGCCGCGCACGGCTCGACCCGGCTGGCCGGGTTCAGCGCCCTGGACGCGTTCCTGCCGGTGTACGCCGCCCTGCGCGAGCTGGAGCGGGAGCGCAACCAGGTCGTGGACCCGCTCTTCGGTGACTTCACGCTGCCGTACGCGCTCAGTGTCGGGATCGTGCGGACCGGCGACTGGGCCTCGAGCGTCCCCGACCGGCTCTCCGCCGAGGGACGCTACGGGGTGCGGCTCGACGAGGACGTCGCCGAGGCGCGGGCGGCCCTCGAGCGAGCCGTCGCCGAGGCCGCGGCCCGCGACCCCTGGCTGCGCGACCACCGGCCGCAGGTCACCTGGGACGGCGGGCAGTTCGCGTCCGGGCGGCTGCCGGCCGACCACCCGCTGATCGAGGAGGTGGCCGGCGCCGCCGCGGACACGCACGGCTCCCGCCCGGTCCCGGCGGCGGGTCCCTACGGCAGCGACCTGCGGCTGCTGCTCGGCCTCGGCGGCATCCCCACCCTGCAGTACGGCCCCGGCGCCGCCGAGGACGCCCACGCCCCCCGCGAGCGGGTCTCGATCCAGGAGACCCTGGACGTCGCGAGGAGCCTCCTCGTCCTCGCCCTCCGCCGCTGCGGCCCCGTCGGCTGAGGCTGGAACCGCTGCCCCACCGCGATAGTCCGTCACGATGTGGCGCTCCCGGAGCACGAAACAGGTGCGCTGCGTGACGGACTATCCCGGCGGGTGCTCGAGCACGACACCCCACGGCGGCTCGCCGGCGACCTCAGCCGCGCAGGAGCGGGCGGGTGAGGCAGGTGGGGCCGCCGTCGCCGACGGCGAACTCCGAGCAGTCCACGACGGTGACCTCGACACCCTCGTCGCGCAGGGACGCGGTGACGTTGGGCGCCCCGTCGAACATCACGACCTTGCCGGGGCCGGTCGCCAGCACGTTGGAGCCGAGGGCGGCGTACTCCTCGCCGGACACCGCCACCCAGCGGATCCCGCGCTCGGTGAGCGCTTCCAGCAGCGCGACGGGCGCGAGCGGCTCGTAGACGACCGCCAGCCGCTCGGCCACGGGGGAGACCAGGGACATCAGGTGCAGCACCTCGCCCGGCCCCCGGTCGTGCGGGAGGTCGAAGGACAGCACCTCCACGCCCTCCTCGGCGAGCAGCCGGCGCAGCTGGACGTGGGCGGCGGCGTTGGTGCGGTAGCCGCGGCCGACGGCCAGCGTGCGCTCGTCGAGCCAGCAGAGGTCACCGCCGTCCGCGCGCGCGTCGCCGGTGAGCCGGCCCACCTCCGGGACCCCGAGGGCGGCCAGCTCGGTGGCCAGCAGCGGCGGCTCGGCCGAGCGCACCGGCTTGGCCTGACGCAGCACCACCATGCCGCGGCCGGTGACGAACACCGGGTCGTAGACGAAGCAGGAGTCGGCGAGTCCCTCGGTCGGCAGCAGCACCTCGACGTCGGCTCCGGACGCCTCGAGCGCCGCCACGAAGGCGGCGTGCTGGGTGGCGGCCAGGTCGCGGTCCGGGGTCCGGTGCCAGCCGGCGTCGGCGACGGGATCCGCGTGCTGCGGCAGCCCGCGCACGGCCACCCGTCGCAGGGGAGCGGTCATCGAGGTCACGGAGAACGTGGGCACAGGTCGTAGTGTCGCGCACATGGCGAGCCCCGAGGTGAGGCACAACCCCGACGAGTCGAGGTACGAGGCGTGGGTCGACGGCTCGCTCGCCGGCTTCTCGGCGTACGAGATCGACGGACCGCGGATCATCTTCACGCACACCGAGGTCGAGGACGCCTACGAAGGGCAGGGCATCGGCGGTGCCCTGGCCCGCGCCGCCCTCGACGACGTGCGCGAGCGCGGCGGTCTCCGGGTGGTCCCGCGGTGCCCGTTCATCAAGAGCTGGATGGACGAGCACCCGGACTACCTCGACCTGCGTCGCTGAGCCGCTCAGACCGGGCTCGGGATGCCCCACTCGCTGGTCAGCCGGTCCATGTCCACGGCGGTGGCGGCCAGCAGCCCGGCGCCGGCCGCGCTGAGGACCGACGCCATCGGCATCGGGACGGCCGCGGTGTGCGCGAGGTCGCCGGCGGCGTAGACCCCGGGCAGGCTGGTGCGACCGACCACGTCGACCTCCACGCATCCCGAGGGGAGCATCCGCAGGCCGAGCTGGTCCGCGAACGGCGCGGACTGCGCGAAGGCGGTCGTGACGAAGAGCCCGCCGACCTCCTCGTCGGGGCCGCCGACGAAGGACACCCGCGCGCCCACGGCGCTGCGACACACCCCCGAGACGGGTTCCGGCCGCACGGCGATCCCGGCCCGGGCCAGCAGGGCGGCGGTGTCCGGCTCGAGGTCCCCGCCGTCGGCGAGGACGGTCACCCGGTCGGCGATCCGGGCCAGGAGCAGCCCGACGCGCGCGACGTGCGGCGCGCTGCCGAGGATCCCGACGTGCCGGCCGGCGAACTCGTGGCCGTGGCAGTAGGGGCAGTGCGCGGCCACCGTGCCGAACAGGTCCGCGACCCCGGGCGTGTCCGGAAGCGTGTCGCGGAGACCCGTCGCGAGCACCACCCGACGCGCGTCGACGCTGGTGCCGTCGGCGAGCTCGAGGGCGAAGCCCTCGCCCGCTGCCCGGACCTCCCCGACGGCGAGGTCGCGCACCTCCACGGTGTCGTAGGCCGCGAGGTCGGCGCGCGCGGCGGACCGCAGGTCGGCCGGGGGAGTGCCGTCGTGGGTGAGGAAGTTGTGCGCGTGCGCCGCCGGGTCGTTGCGGTAGTGGCCCGCGTCGAGGACCAGCACCGTGTGGTGCATCCGGCCCAGGGTGAGGGCGGCCTGGAGGCCGGCGGGTCCGGCGCCGACCACGACGACGTCGTACGGCGCAGGGTGCTGCGGGAGCGGGTTCATGGGAGCCTCTCGTCGGCGGACTTGTCTCGCGCACCATCGTGTGACTTCATGTTGACATGAAGTCAAGCTGGTCGGTCGGGGAGGTCGCCGCCAAGTTCGGCCTGGCGACCCACGTGCTGCGTCACTGGGAGGACTCCGGCCTGCTCCGCCCGGACCGGGACGCCGCGGGGCGACGACGGTACGGCGACGCCGACGTGGTGCGGATCGCGGTGATCGTGCGCAGCAAGGACGCCGGCATGAGCCTGCCCCAGATCGCGGTGCTGCTCGACGCGGGCGCCGCGGACCGGCACCGGGTCCTCGACGCGCACGTCGCGGACCTCGACCGCCGGATGGCCGAGATGGCGCGGTCGCGCGAGATGACGCTGCACGCCCTCGGCTGCCGCGCCCACGACATCGCCCAGTGCCCGAACTTCCGGGCCGGCGTCGAGGACCTGGTCGCGGCCGCCCACGTGGCCTGAAGTTGTCCCGATCTCGTGCACAGGCCTGTCCACAGGCGACCCTCCGCCTGTGCACATGAGCGCGGCCGGTTGAACAGATTTGCCAGGCAGCCTGGGGGTTTGGCGCATCGGCTTGTTGGCTGTCGGAGGGCGGGCCTAGAGTCGCGCCCGTGCTCGGCGGTAAGTCGTCGAGTCGACAAACCCCCCACGGACGAGGAGCAGAAACATGAGCGGTGGCGGGGTCACGGGCCTTCCCCAGCACGGCAGCACAGCCCCGGAGATGCCGCCCCTCGCGCGGCGTCCCATGCCGTCCGTCCAACAGTCCGGAGACGAGGCCCATAGTGGGGCCCGTATGGAGGTCCGTATGAGTGATCCCATCCCCTTCCCCGACGCCACCGAGCTCGTCGAGGTCCCCGAGCCGCCCGTCCGGGTGCTGGGTCCGACCGGCCGGCCGATGCCGGAGATCCCCGAGCCGAGCGGTGCTCACCGAGCACGGCGGTGCCCGGGTGATCTCGATGTGCAACCAGAAGGGCGGGGTCGGCAAGACCACGACCACCATCAACCTCGGCGCCGCCCTCGCCGAGCTGGGTCGCAAGGTGCTGCTCGTCGACTTCGACCCGCAGGGCTCGCTCTCGGTCGGCCTGGGGCTCAACCCGCACGAGATGGACCTGACGATCTACAACCTGCTCATGGAGCGGGACGTCGACGTGTTCGACGTGGTGGTGCCGACCGGCGTGCCCGGGATGGACCTGCTGCCCTCCAACATCGACCTGTCGGCCGCCGAGGTCCAGCTGGTCCAGGAGGTCGCCCGCGAGCAGACGCTGCAGCGGGTGCTCGCGCCGGCGCTGGAGAAGTACGACCTGATCCTCATCGACTGCCAGCCCTCGCTGGGCCTGCTGACGGTCAACGCCCTGACCGCGTCCGACGGGGTCATCGTGCCGCTGGAGTGCGAGTACTTCGCGCTGCGCGGCGTCGCGCTGCTCAAGACCACCATCGACAAGGTCCGCGAGCGGCTCAACCCCAAGCTCGAGATCGACGGGGTGCTCGGCACGATGTACGACGGCCGCACCCTGCACGGCCGCGAGGTCATGGAGCGGCTGGTCCAGGCGTGGGGCGACACCGTCTTCCACACGGTGATCCGGCGTACGGTGAAGTTCAGCGACTCGACGGTGGCCGGCGAGCCGATCACGACGTACGCCGCCACCTCCGCCGGCGCCGACTCCTACCGACAGCTCGCCAAGGAGGTGCTCGCCAGGTGTCAAGACGGGTGAGCCTGCCGGCCGCCGACGACCTCTTCCGCCGCACCAGCGAGGAGCAGGCGCGCTACGACGAGGCCGGGATCCGGGTCGTCCCGGACCCGCACCGCTTCGACGACGGCCCCGGCGACGCGCGGCGCGAGGACGTCGCCGAGGAGCCGTCGGCCGCACCGCGCAAGCCGAGTGGACGGGTGCGGCACGATGAGAAGATGACGGTCTACGTCACCTCCGCCGAGCTGCTCCACCTCGAGCAGGCCCGGCTCCAGCTGCGCGGCGAGCACGGGCTGGCCGTCGACCGTGGCCGCCTGGTCCGCGAGGCCCTCGCGCTCGTGCTGGCCGACTTCGAGGCGCACGGCGACGAGAGCGTCCTGGTCCGGCGGCTGACCGAGGAGTGAGGACGTGAGCGTCGACACCGACGCGACCCCCGCGTTCGCGGTGCGGCTGGACAACTTCGAGGGCCCGTTCGACCTGCTGCTGAGCCTGATCTCCAAGCACAAGCTGGACATCACCGAGGTGGCACTGGCCACGGTCACCGACGAGTTCATCGCCTTCGTGAAGGCCGGCGGACCCGTCTGGGACCTCGAGCAGACGACGTCGTTCCTGCTCATCGCCTCGACGCTCCTGGACCTCAAGGCCGCGCGGCTGCTGCCGCAGGGCGACGTCGAGGACGAGGAGGACCTCGCGCTGCTCGAGGCGCGCGACCTGCTCTTCGCCCGGCTGCTGCAGTACAAGGCCTTCAAGCAGGTGGCGGGCACCTTCGAGCGGCGGCTGGCCGCGGAGAGCCTGCGGCACCCGCGCGCCGTGGGGCTGGAGGACCGGTTCGCCACGTTGCTGCCGGAGGTGCTGATCGGGATCGGGCTGGAGCAGTTCGCGGCGCTGGCCGCCAAGGCGCTCGAGCCCAAGACGGTCGAGGAGGTGTCGCTGCACCACATCCACGCACCGGCGGTGAGCGTGCGCGAGCAGGCGGCCCTGGTGGTGGACCGGCTGCGGCGCACCGGCACGATGACGTTCCGGGCCCTGTGCGGCGACTCCCCGGACGTGCTGACCACGGTGGCCCGCTTCCTGGCGCTGCTGGAGCTCTTCCGGGAGGGCGCGGTCGGCTTCGACCAGGTCACGCCGCTCGGGGAGCTCACGGTGCGCTGGACCGGCGCGGAGGACGGCGAGATCGAGATCACCGACGAGTTCGACGGGGCGCCGGCCGACGACGCACCACCCCCCGGGACCGAGCAGTCCGACCAGCCGCAGGAGGAGACGACGTGACCGAGCAGTCCGACACCCTGGCGGTGGCGGTGGCCGACCTGCGCCCGGCGCTCGAGGCCATCTTGATGGTCGCCGACGAGCCCCAGGACCAGGTCGCGCTCGCCTCCGCCGTCGGCTACCCGGTGGCCGAGGTCGAGGCGGCGCTGGCCGCCCTCGCCGAGGAGTACACCGCCCAGGGCCGCGGCTTCGAGCTGCGCAACGTCGCGGGCGGCTGGCGCTACTACACCCGCGAGGAGTACGCCGGCGTCGTGGAGGGCTTCGTGCTCGACGGCCAGCGGGCGCGGCTCACCCAGGCCGCGCTCGAGACCCTGGCCGTGGTCGCCTACAAGCAGCCGGTCTCCCGCGCCCGGGTCTCGGCGATCCGCGGCGTCAACGTCGACGGCGTGATGCGCACGCTGGTCAGTCGCGGCCTGGTCGAGGAGGCCGGGCAGGACGGCGAGCACGGCGCCACGCTCTACCGCACCACCGGCTACTTCCTGGAGCGGATCGGGGTCACCTCGCTCGAGGAGCTGCCCGAGCTCGCGCCCTACCTCCCCGACATGGAGGACTTCGACGACGAGCTCACCGAGGCGCTCGCCGCCGCCCCGTCCGGCGACCACGCCGGCCCACCCGGCGCACCATCCGGCCCAGCACGCCGGACCGGGCACCGAGCCCGACGGCGGGACCGAGGTGGGATGAGCACCCCCGACGGCACCGACGACGACACCGACGACGGGCTGGTCCGGCTGCAGAAGCTGCTCGCCCAGTCCGGGGTCGCCTCGCGGCGCAAGTGCGAGGAGCTGATGCTGGCCGGCCTGGTCGTCGTGGACGGCGAGGTGGTCACCCGGCTCGGCACCAAGGTCGACCCGCGCACCGCCGTGATCCGCGTCGACGGGAAGCGCCTGCCGCCGATCAGCGCCCACGTCTACCTCGCCGTCAACAAGCCCCGCGGCGTGGTGTCGACGATGTCGGACCCCGAGGGACGGCGCACGCTCCAGGACCTGGTCGCCGACCGGCCGGAGCGGCTCTTCCACGTCGGCCGGCTCGACACGGACACGTCCGGGCTGATCCTGCTCACCAACGACGGTGACTTCGCGCAGCGGATGGCGCACCCGTCGTACGAAGTGGACAAGACGTACGTCGCCGAGGTCGACGGCAGCGTCACCCGGGCGACCCTCCAGCGGCTCCGCGACGGGGTGACCCTCGAGGACGGCCCGGTCACCGTCTCCCAGGCCCGCGTCGTCACCCACGGGGAGGGCAACGCCCAGGGCCGCACCGTCGTGGAGCTGGTCATCCACGAGGGCCGCAACCGGATCGTGCGCCGGCTGCTCGCGGAGGTCGGCCACCCGGTCCGGCAGCTCACCCGGGTCCGGATCGGCCCCGTCGCCCTCGGCGGCCTGCGCTCCGGGGCGCTGCGCGACCTGACGCTCGACGAGCTCGGGTCGCTGCTGGACACCGCCGAGCTGTGACCGTGCACGGACCCTAGGCTTGGGGGTCGTCGGGGGCTGTCCAGAGAGGAGACCGGTGTGGCGGTGCGTGCCGTGCGTGGTGCGACCCAGCTCGAGACGGACTCCCGCGAGCACATGCTGGAGCGGGTCGCCGAGATGGTCACCGACGTGATGACGTCGAACGGCCTGGTCGTCGACGACTTCATCAGCGTGATCTTCACCGCGACCTCCGACCTGGTCTCGGAGTTCCCGGCGTACGCCGCCCGGCGCCTCGGCTTCGGCGAGATCCCGCTGCTGTGCGCCCGCGAGCTCGAGATCGCCGGGTCCCTGCCCCGGGTGGTCCGGATGATGGCGCACGTCGAGACCGACCTGCCCCGGGCCGACATCACCCACTGCTACCTCCACGGCGCGGCGTCGCTGCGCAGCGACCTGACCCGGGTGCGCTCGGTCCCGGACGCGCGGTGACCGCGCTGCGCGGGCCGGTGCTCGTCGTCGGCACCGGCCTCCTCGGCACCTCGATCGCCCTGGCCTGCCGGCGCGCCGGCCTCGACGTGCTGCTCTCCGACGTCTCGCCCGAGCACGTCCGGACCGCTTCGGGGCTCGGCGCCGGCCGCCCGGTCGAGCCGGAGGACCGCCCCCAGCTCGTCGTCGTGGCCGTGCCCCCCGACCTGCTCGGCGAGGTGCTCGTCCACGCCCTCACCGAGACCGACGCGGTCGTCACCGACGTGGGCAGCGTGAAGACCCGGCCCCTGCACGAGGTCGCCGCAGCGGTGGACCCCGACGCCCTGCGGCGGTACGTCGGGTCGCACCCGATGGCCGGCAGCGAGCGGTCCGGGCCCCTGGCCGCCAGCGCCGCGCTCTTCGACGGCCGGCCCTGGGCCGTGACGGCCCACCCGACCGCCGACCCCGCGGCGGTGGCGCTGGTCGAGGAGCTCGCCGACCGGTGCGGGGCCGTGCTGGTCCGGCTGCCCCCGGAGGAGCACGACCGGGCGGTGGCCCGCACCTCGCACCTGCCGCACCTGCTCGCCGCCCTCGTGGCCGGGCAGCTCGCGGACGCCCCAGGCGCCCACCTGGCGCTGTCGGGGCAAGGGGTGCGCGACGTCACCCGGGTCGCCGGCAGCGACCCCGCCATGTGGCAGCAGATCGTCGCCGCCAACGCCGACGCCGTGCTCGAGCTCCTCGGCGACGTGCGCGGCCAGCTCGACGACCTGATCGCGGCGGTGCGGGCGGGGGAGCGGGACGCGCTCGGCGCCCTGCTGCGCCGCGGCGTCGCCGGCACGCACGCGATCCCGGGCAAGCACGGCGGCCCGGTGCGGGCCACCGCGTCGGTGTTCGTCTCCGTCCCCGACCACCCGGGCGAGCTGGCCCGGCTGTTCGCCGACGCGGGCGCCAGCGGCGTGAACATCGAGGACGTCCGCATCGACCACGACCCGGGGCGCGACACCGGCCTGGTGGAGCTGGTCGTCGCGGAGGGCTCGACCCAGCGGCTCAGCACGTCTCTGGAATCACGGGGTTGGCTGACCCACGGGTAGGCTTCCCGCCGTGTCTGACCATGTCCAGAGCCACTCCGGGCTCGTCGTCGCGATCGACGGCCCGTCCGGATCGGGCAAGTCCAGCACGTCGCGCGGCGTCGCCTCGCGACTCGGTCTCCGCTACCTGGACACCGGCGCGATGTTCCGCGCGATGACCTGGTGGCTGCTGCGGCACGACGTCGACGTGCACGACGCCGGCGCGGTCGCCGCCCGGGTGGCCGAGCCCGAGATCCTGGTCGGCACCGACCCGCGCGGCCCCGGCATCATGGTCGACGGCGTCGACGTGGCCCTGGCGATCCGCACCGACGAGGTCAACGCCGCCGTCAGCCCGGTCAGCGCCGTCCCCGCGGTGCGGGCCCGGCTGCTCGAGCTCCAGCGCGACGTCATCGGCGACGGTGGCATCGTCGTCGAGGGTCGTGACATCGGCTCCGTCGTCGCGCCCGACGCGCAGGTGAAGATCTTCCTGACCGCCGACCCCGCGGCCCGCGCCGAGCGGCGGGCCGCCGAGCAGGGCGGCGCCGACCTCGCCGCCACCCAGGAGTCGCTGCTCAGCCGCGACCGGATCGACTCGGGCCGCTCCACCGCGCCCCTCGTGCAGGCCGACGGCGCCGTGCACATCGACGGCACCGGGCACACCCTGGACGAGGTGGTCGAGCAGGTGGTCGCCCTCGCCGAGGCGGTCGAGGCACGCGCGTGACCGAGCAGCACACCCCGGACGGGTCCCACCACGAGCTGCCGCGCAGCGCCGACCATCCGCACCCACGACGGCTGATGATGAGCACGCTCCGGCCGTTCGTGCGCGTCTACACGCGCCGGCGGTACGGCGTCCGCGTCCACCACCAGGACCGGGTGCCGCGCACCGGGCCGGTGATCCTGGCGGCCAACCACGTCGGCTGGCTGGACGGGCCGATGCTCGCGATCCACAGCCCGCGGCCGGTGCACGCCCTGACGAAGCGCGAGATGTTCGAAGGCCGGATGGACGGGTTCCTGCGCAGGGCCGGTCAGATCCCCGTGGACCGGTTCGCCCCGGACCCGGGCGCCATCAAGACCTGCCTGCGCGTGCTCCGCGACGGTGGCGTGGTGGGCATCTTCCCCGAAGGAGCCCGCGGCACCGGTGAGCTGGAGCGGTTCCGCCGCGGGGCGGCGTACCTGGCGCTCGTCACCGGGGCACCGGTCGTGCCGGTGAGCCTCTTCGGCACCCGCGAGCCCGGCTCCGGACAGCCACTCCCGGCCCGCCAGCGGCGCACCGCCGGTGGAGGTCGTCTTCGGCGATCCGTGGCAGGTGCCCGCGCAGCCCTGGCCGCGGCGCAAGGCCGACGTCGACGACGCGATGGCGTCGCTGCGGACCCACATGCTCCGCGCCCTCGCCGACGCCAAGACCATCACGGGGCGCGAGCTCCCCGGCCCGCTGCCCGCAGGGGACAGCGAGCGAGACGCCGCACGACGCGAGGCCACCACATGACCGAGATCACCACCACCGCCGAGCCGACGGGCGCGATCCCCGTGCTCGCGGTGGTCGGCCGCCCCAACGTCGGCAAGTCGACGCTCGTCAACCGGATCATCGGCCGTCGCGAGGCCGTCGTCGAGGACGTGCCCGGCGTGACCCGCGACCGGGTGTCGTACGACGCCACCTGGAACGGCCGCGCCTTCACCGTCGTGGACACCGGCGGCTGGGACCCCGACGCGCGGGGCCTCGCCGAGCGGATCGCCGGCCAGGCCGAGATCGCGGTGACGCTCGCCGACGCGGTGCTGTTCGTCGTGGACGCGACCGTGGGCATCACCGACCACGACGAGGCCGTCGTCAAGATCCTGCGCAGGTCGGGCAAGCCGGTCGTGCTGGCCGCCAACAAGGTCGACGACCAGCGCACCGAGGCCGAGGCGCTGGGGCTGTGGAACCTCGGGCTGGGGGAGCCGCACGCGGTCTCCGCCCTGCACGGCCGCGGCTCCGGTGACATGCTCGACGCGATCCTCGCGGCCCTTCCGGAGACGCCGCCCGAGACCTTCGGCACGGTCGGGGGCCCGCGTCGCATCGCCATCGTCGGCAAGCCCAACGTCGGCAAGTCCTCGCTGCTCAACAAGCTCGCCGGCTCCGAGCGGGTCGTCGTCGACAACGTCGCCGGCACCACCGTGGACCCGGTCGACGAGCTGGTCGACCTCGGCGGTCGCACCTGGCGCTTCATCGACACCGCCGGGATCCGCAAGCGGGTCAAGGAGGCCTCCGGCCACGAGTACTACGCGTCGCTGCGGACCAGCACCGCCATCGACCGGGCCGAGGTGGCCGTGCTCGTTCTCGACGGCGGCGAGCCCATCTCCGAGCAGGACGTCCGGATCCTGCAGACCGTCCGCGAGGCGGGCCGGGCCCTGGTCATCGCGTTCAACAAGTGGGACCTCGTCGACGAGGACCGCCAGTACTACCTGACCCGCGAGATCGAGCGGGACCTGGTCCAGGTGCAGTGGGCACCGCGGATCAACGTCACCGCGCGCACCGGGTGGCACGTCGACCGGCTCGTCCCCGCCCTCGACAAGGCGCTCGCGGGCTGGGAGACCCGGGTCACCACGGGCGCGCTCAACGCCTTCCTCGGTCGGCTCGTCGCCGAGCACCCGCACCCGGTGCGCAGCGGCAAGCAGCCGCGGATCCTCTTCGGCACCCAGCCGTCCACGGCGCCCCCGACCTTCGTGCTGTTCACGTCGGGCAAGCTCGACGCGTCCTACGAGCGGTTCATCGAACGCCGGCTCCGCGAGGAGTTCGGCTTCGTCGGCACCCCGATCGTGATCAACCAGAAGCCACGGGAGAAGCGGAAGCGCTGACCTCCGCGGCCTCGGGCGCCGGGGCTCCGGCCGCGTGGCCGAGCAGGTCACCGCCGGCCTGCTCCAGCAGCAGCCGCGCGGCGGCCCGGCCCGAGCCGACCATCCGGTCCAGCTGGTGGAACTCCAGCAGCCCGACACCCATGGACGACGGGGACACGACCCAGGCGCCGTGCTCGCGTGCGGTGGCGATCGCGCCGCCGCTGCCGATCATCATGGTGCGCAGCAGCGTCTCGCCGAGGGCGGGGACCCGGGGCGGCCCGGCCCGGACCCGGCCCGACCCGCCCATCCCGACGTTGACGGCGACGACCGGTCCCTCGTCGCGCTCGGTGAGCAGGTCGACGGGCAGGTTGTCGAGCACCCCGCCGTCCACGAGCAGGCGACCGTCCTGCTGCGGGAGGGGCGCGAACAGGACCGGCAGCCGGACCGACGCGAGCGCCGCGTCGACGAGGTTGCCGCGGGTGTGCACCTGCCGGGTGCGGGACACGAGGTCGACGCTGACCATCCGCAGCTGACGAGGCAGCCCTTCGAGGACCCGGTCCTCGCCGAAGGCACGCACCATCGCCGACCTGACGCGGTTCCCCTTCGAGAGGGACCGGCTCGGCAGCCGCCAGTCGCTGAACGGCTTGCGACGGACCCACTCGCCGTACAGCATCTCCTCCATCTGGGCGCCCTCGAAGCCGCAGGCGTGCACGGCGGCGATGACCGCGCCGATGCTGCTGCCGGCGACCCGGTCGACGTGCAGGCCGGCGTCCTCGAGCTCGCGGAGCACGCCGATGTGGGAGAACGCCCGGGCGCCGCCGCCGGCCAGGACGAGGCCGAGCGACCGGCCGGCGAGCCGGTCCGCGAGGGCCCGGACCCCGCTCGCGAGGTCCCCGTCGACGAGGGTGAGCTGCCAGGCGTCCGTGGCGGCCACCCAGGCCACCCGCTGCGCCGGGCCGGGAGGTGTCCCGAGCAGCACCACGTCGGGCTGCCGCACCGGGCCGGGCTCGACCTGGGGAGGCGCGTCCGACCCGCTGCGGGCCACGAGCACCACCGCGTCGGCCTGGCGCAGGCAGAAGTCGCGCCAGGACGCCTCGGTCGGATCCGCGCTGTCCTCGGCGACCAGGACGACCCGGTCGTGGTCGCGCTCGGCGCGCTCGAGACCGTCGGGACCGATCACCCCGGGCGCCGCGACGTCGAGGTGCACGGCCAGGCGCCGGGTGAGGGCCCCGGCCACCTCGGCGGCGCCGGAGCCGGAGTGCAGCCCGACCACCGCGATCACCGACGGGTGCGGGGGCCGCGTCCGCGGCGGCGGCCCGCCGGCGGTGCGCAGCCGCTCCGCCACCTGGGTCAGCACGAAGCGTGCGGCCGCGGCGTCGGTCGCCAGCATCGTCTCGAAGGCGTCCCTCGGGATCTCCAGCACGGTGGAGTCGCGGCGCGCCCGCACCCCGGCGGAGCGCTGCTCGCCGGTCAGCAGGGCCAGCTCGCCGAGCACGTCACCGGGACCGAGCTCGCGCACCAGCCGGTCGGCGACGTGGACGTCGAGCCGGCCCGCCCGCACCACGTACGCGGAGCCGGGCGGGTCTCCCTCGCGCATCAGCCAGGTCCCGGCGGGGACCGGCACGATCTGGGCCGCCTCCTCGAGGCGGCGGCGGGCCTCGACCGGCAGCGACGCCAGCATCGGGACGTCGGAGAGGTCACGGAGGTCGACCCCGGACCGCGACGGTGTCGGCGGGCCGATCGTCGGGGATCGGCGGGTAGACCAGGGCCGCCTGGTCGTCGTCGGGCGACTGCTCGGTCTCGGGGGCGGGCTTCAGCTTGCCGAGCGGGAGCGCGATGAGGGCGACCAGCACGAAGGCGACGATGGACAGCACCCAGCCGTCACGGAAGGCCGCGACGGCGGTGGCCGGGGTGGGGTCACCCAGGATGACGACGAGGACCGCGATCCCCAGCACGCCGCCGACCTGGCGGGCGCTGGACACGACGGCCGAGGCGGTGGCGTACCGGCCGCCGGGGATGGCGGCCAGGGCGGCGCTGCCGAGCAGCGGCAGCGTCGCACCGACGCCGATGCCGCTGAGCACCTGACCGGGCATCCACTCCGCCCAGAACGCCGGCTCGATCCCGACCATCTGGTGGTACCAGAGGTAGGCGCCCGCCCACACCAGGGCACCGGGCACCACGAACACCCGGTAGCCGTGCTTGTCGGCGAGCGGCCCGAGCCGGGCGGCGACGAGCGCCGCGACCACGGCCCCCGGCACCAGCGCGAGCCCGGCGCGCAGCACGTCGTACCCCCAGACGTACTGCAGCCACAAGATGTTGGTGAGCAGGTAGGCGTAGAAGCCGAAGCCGGCCACGACCGTGGCCGTGGACCCGATGCTGAACGACCGCACCCGCAGCAGCGTCGGGTCGAGCAGCGGCGAGCGGTGCCGCCGGGAGCTCAGCACGAAGAGGCCGAACAGGACGACCGCCAGCCCGAAGGAGACCAGGACGCCGACGCTCGACCAGCCCCAGTCGGGGCCCTTGATGATCCCGAGGTTCAAGGTGGCCAGCGCGCCGGCGAGCAGGGCCGCGCCCACGAGGTCCGGCAGGGTGCGTCGACCCGGCGCGCGGCTCTCGACGAGCTGGCTCCGGGCCGTCCACAGCGCGACCACGCCGAACGGGATGTTGACGAAGAAGGCCCAGCGCCAGCCGCCGAGCTCCACCAGGGCGCCGCCGATCGGTGGGCCGAGGCCGGCGGCGACCGCGGCCGACGCGCCCCACAGCCCGATCGCGTGCGAGCGTCGCTCGCCGGGGAAGGCCTCGACCACGAGCGCCAACGAGGCGGGCACGAGCATGGCCGCGCCGAGTGCCTGGACGATGCGGGCCGCGACCAGCAGGTCCAACGACGGAGCCACCCCGCAGAGCGCGGAGGCCACCGTGAACAGCCCGACGCCCGCGACGAACGCCCGGCGGCGGCCGAGCAGGTCGGTGATGCGGCCACACACGATGAGGAAGGCGGCGAAGACGATGTTGTACGCGTTGAGGACCCAGGACAGGCTGGCGATCGACGTCGTCGGGAAGGACTCCCGGATCGACGGGAAGGCGACGTTGACGATGGTCGCGTCGAGGAAGGCCAGGAAGGCGCCGAAGCAGGCGACCAGCAGCACCCGCGTCGGGGCGACACGTGCGGACGGCGCCGAAGCCACTGGTGTCCCCCTCCCCGGACGGCGTGGTGTCGCCGCCCGCGCAGTCTGGCCGGGGGGACACGCCCGCGCAAGAGGCCGCGCCCAGCCACCCGACGCGGGTCGGGTGCTCACGTGGTCGTGGTCGCCGCGGCGCCCAGCACGCGACGTGGAAGGAGCCTCGATTCCGACCGTGCCCGGGCCCTGCGCTAAGGTTCACACCGCCCTGCCGAGCAGGGTTTCGGGCTGTGGCGCAGCTTGGTAGCGCACTTGACTGGGGGTCAAGGGGTCGCAGGTTCAAATCCTGTCAGCCCGACCGAAAAACCGGCTCTGACCTGCGAAAACGCTGGATCGGAGCCGGTTCTGGCATTTGAACCCGAACGCGCTATTCCCCACTTATTCCCCAAGTATTCGGAGCCGCCCTCCGGATCTCGCGACCCGGCCAGCTCGTCCAGAACGTGCGCGACGTCGGCGGCGATCGCCGGCTTGGAGATGTAGAACTCGCGGGTGATGGCGGGGGAGGAGTGGCCGAGCTGGTGGGAGGCGGTCTCGGCGTTGACCCGCTCAGAGATCAGCGTCGCCACCGTCTTGCGGAACGTGTGTGGTGTGACCCAATCGAGGCCGGTGTCCTTGCGGATCTGCCGCCAGCGGCGCTCGACGTTGTTGACCTGCTGCCAGGTGCCGTTGCGGGTCGGGAACACCGCGTCGATCGGGTGCTCTCGCGTCTGCCGCCCGACGACGCTGGAGCACGGCGATGGCAAAGTCCGGCAGCACGACCGTCCGCACGCTGGCGTCCGACTTCGGGCTGGGCTTTCGATAGGTGCCCTTGCCAGGCTCGGTCTTGATCGTTCCGTTGACGGTGAGGTTGGGCCGCGTCGGCATCGAGTGCGACGTCGCTCCAGCGCAGGGCCAGGATCTCGCCGATGCGGCGCCCGGTCGCGAGCATCAGGTCGATGATGTCGGCCATGTCGCTGGACGCCTTGGGGCCTGGCCGCTGCTTTGACGTCCACGCGCGCAGCGCCGTCGCGGACGGTGTTGAGGTCTTCGAGGCGTCAGCGAGCGGGTCTCGGACTTCTCCCGGTGGATCCGGGAGGTCTGCTGGACCGGGTTCACGGCCAGCGCATCGTGGCGAACCGCCATCCCGAGCATCGCGCCCATCACCACCTTGGTCTTCCGCTGTCGGCTCGTGCTGGTCGCGCGGAGCCGGACAAGGAAGAGGTCGAGCCGGCTGGTGGTGATCTCCCGGAGGCGAAGCCCGCCGAGTTCGGGGATGACCACCTTGGAGAGGACGCGCTCGTACTCGTTGATCGTGGTGGCCTCGATCCGACCTTCGTCGCGGAGGTACTTAAGCCACAGCAACGCCAGCTTGGCGACCGTGGTGTCGGCGGTGATCGCCTGCCGCGTGGGTGTCGCGCGATCGACCAGCTTCTCTCGCAGCGCGCGTTCAGCCGCCGCCTTCGTGGTGCCAGTGGCCGTGACCTCCCGAGTCACCCCGTCCTTGTCCCGGATCCGGGTCCGCGCCCGGTACGCGCCCTCACGCACCTGCTTCGTCCGGATCGCGCCCCAAGTGCCCAGCGCCGTCGGCGGGCGTCCGCGTCCCATGTCGACACCCTGCCTCAGCGCGGCCGGCTCGCCCGGGACAGCGAGACGCCGTCGCCCGCCCCCTGCTCGGGCATGGTCGGGACGGCCTCGAATCTCGACGTGCTCGGCGATCCAGGCGTCCAGGTCCGACCGGCGGTAGCGCAGGCAGCCGCCGATCTTCACCGCCCGCGGGCCGAAGCCCGCGCGCCGGGTCCGCCAGGTGTAGAGCGTTGCCTTCGGAATCGAGAGGTAAGCCGCGGCCTGGTCGATGGTGAGGATGCCGCCTTCCAGGCTGGTCTCGGTCGTGGTGCTCATCATGTGCTCCTTCGTGGTGACGAGAACAGGTTTGCCCTCGTGATGAAGGTGTGCACCGGCAACCGCGGCGCCTGTGGAGAACCGGGGCCGCATCGGTGCCATGGAGACTCCGCGACATAGGGCTCGTCGGGAGCGACGCACCTTAGCGACGATCGGATCGCACTGGATCTGGTGTGATCGCCCTTGCTGTGGTTTGACCTGGTAGCCAGAGGTCGCAGGTTCAAATCCTGCCCCCGCTACTAATGTGATGTCTCAGGACATCGGAATAGGCCGGACCTGCGAAGTGCAGGTTCGGCCTATTTCTTTGGTGGGTCCGGGTGGCCGTGCCGGTGGGCTGGTAGTCGCGGCTGGGGTCGATGGTCAGGTCGCGCAGGACCTCGCCGGTGGCGGCGTTGATGACGCGGACGTGGAGGTCCTGGACGAGCAGGATGACGTGGGTTCGGGCGTAGGTTCGTCCGACGCCGATGTGGCGCAGTCGGCCGGCGATGCGCAGGGTGACGCTGCCGGCCTTGTCGATCTTGTCGTGGCGGACGCGGTCGTGGGTGTCGTGTCGCGGTCGGCGCCGGGGGTGGCCTTGGGCGGGTCGTGTAGATGGTGGCCGGGGTTGCGCGGTGGGGCAGCGACCGGTGCGGCCGGTGGTGGTTGTACTGCTCGACGAAGGGGTCCAGCAGGACCTGGAGCTCGGCGAGCGTGGCGGGCTGGTCGGGCTGGGCGCGCAGCCACTTCTTCAGGGTCTGCTGGAACCGCTCGGCCTTGCCTCGGGTTTGCGGGTGGTTGGGCGGGAGTTCTTCTGGATGATGTTGCGGCGCGCTAGCTCGTGCTCGAGGAGTTGCGGCCGCCTCTGCCGCCGGCGAAGCGGGTGGTGTACACCAGCCCGTTGTCGGTCAGCGTGGAGGCGGGGTATCCGTGCAGGTCAGCGGTCGGGGAAGGTCGTCAGCACGATCGGGCCGGTGACGCGGGCGTGGGCGGTGACTGCAGGGCGTAGCGGGAGTGGTCGTCGAGCCAGGTCATGATCTCGCAGTCGGCGCCGGGTGTGCCGTCGGGGCGGTGAGCCGGTAGTGGGTGAAGTCGGACTGCCAGGTCTCGTTGGGCTGCTCGGCCTCGAAGCGGATGTAGGAGGACTTGGGTC
The DNA here is from genome assembly GCA_963713255.1 of uncultured Actinomycetota bacterium. Lineage (GTDB taxonomy): Bacteria > Actinomycetota > Actinomycetes > Propionibacteriales > Nocardioidaceae > Nocardioides. The sequence goes on along the minus strand of CAVQLC010000008.1, from coordinate 7,014 downwards.
GCTTGGCGGGGTCGGGGGTCACCTGCCCGGCGCGGACCAGGATCCGGTTGATCGTGGCCCGGGACAGCTTGATCTGGTGGTGGTGTTGGAGATGCCAGCCGAGGGTGTCCGCGCCGGCGTCCAGCCCGGCCTCGGAGAGCTTCTTGCGCAGTTCGAGGACCAGGTCGACGGTCGTGGCAGCGGTGGCGGCCGGTGAGGTTCGCGGAGCCCGTGAGCGCGGCTCGAACGCAGCCTCGCCCTCGGCGCGCGTAGCGCTCCATCAAACGGCTGATCCACCCCTGGGAGACGCCGTAGGTGCGGGCTACTTCGGACTGGCTGGAACCGGCGAGCACGGCTGTGATGACCAGCCGCCGCTTGGAGGAGTTCGACATGGCCGAGCCTGTCGAGACCGGGCCATTCCGATGACCTGCGACACGCTATTCCGATGTCGTGAGACACCCCATTCCTATGTCCTGAACCAGCACACTGCCCCCGCTACCAAATTCAGGCGTGGGATCCAGTCGGATCCCACGCCTGAAAGCATTTGGATTTGATCAACCTTCCAATAACCCTCCTTCTCGGAGGCTCCGCCCTGTCGCTGGCCCGAGCCGAGAGTGCGCGGGGCGACCGTGGCGGATGACCACTCCTCCTGCCCCTGCCGCCCATGCCCGATCGGCCGATTGGCCCAGGACATCCGAGGCGGACTGACCGCGGAGATGTCGAGCGCATCGCCACCGCGATCCAAGCCGAGCTCTCCTCGGCCACCCGCGCCGCCTACGCCTCCTCCTGGCGGAACTGGGAGGGCTGGTGCCGCGCCCGCGGCCTGCCGGCGCTGCCGGCCGCCCCGGGCTCTGGCCGCCTACCTGGCCGAGCGCGCCGAGTCCGGACTCTGCTACGGGACCCTCGACGGTGCCTGCTCCGCGATCGCCCACCGCCACCATCAGGAAGGCCTAGTCGATCCGACCGCCGATCCGGTCGTCGCCCGGGTCCGTCGGGGTCTCCGTCGGATCATGGGCACCGCGCCCCGCCGGCAGGCTCACCCGCTCACGGTCGCCGAGCTCGCGCAGATCGTGGCGAGCATTGACACCGAGGTCTCCATCGGTGTCCGCGACCGCGCCGTGCTGCTCCTCGGCTACGCCGCCGCGCTGCGTCCCATGGAGATCGCGGCGCTCCATCTGGCTGACGTCACCGTCGAACCGCACGGCCTGCTCATCACCATTCGACGCTCCAAGACCGACCAAGAAGGACACGGCCAACTCGCTGGCGTCGCGGCCGGATTGCGCCGCGCCACCGATCCGATCCGCGCCCTGGGCGCCTGGCTCGACCTCCGGCCCATCGGGCAGGGGCCGCTCTTCACCCGGGTGCCGGCCGCCAGGCCGGTCACCCGGGAGCGGTATCGGGCCCCGCACCGTCAGCGACCTCGTCCGCAACCGCGCCCACGCCGCCGGCCTCGGCGCCCTCGGCATCAGCGGCCACTCTCTGCGCGCTGGTCACGCCACAACAGCCGCCGTAAACGGCGCCCCGATCGACCGGATCGCCGCCCAGACCCGACACCGCGATCTGACCACCTTGTTCAACCACTTCATCCGACCCGCCGACGCGCTCGCGACCACTACCAGCCGCGACTTGGGACTTTGAGGGGCTTGCCGCCAGGGTCAGTCACGTCGGTGAGAGGTCGTCACGGTCGCCATGACGCGTGATGACCTCCCGTTCGCCAGGGTCAGCCACCACGGCAGCTTGTCCTTTGGTGGCTCGCGTCCGGAGCGCTCTCTTGGCGAGCCCCCGGCCGCACATCCGCCCCTTCGCCGCTGGTCGGCCCGACAAGAGGCATCCGCTCATGCCTGCGGGCTCAGGCGGTCAACGCACGGGCGCGCTGCGAACGGTTGCCGGCAGTCGCTGGATTTTGGTCATCCTCGGACGGTCCAAATCCAGGTTATGCGCGTACTGTCGGGGATGACGGAACGTGCCTCAGGTGCAGATGACTGTGCTCGCGCTGCGCCACCTGCGCGAGGAGTTGCGTCCATGGCCACCACCCCCACCGCCCCCGTTCAGGTCCGTCCTGGCGACGGCCCCGATCCCGCACGTGCGGGCCATATCGGCCGGATCGTGGCCGGGTCACTGGCGACTGGGCTCGTCGCCGCCCTGCTTCTCGTCGCCGCCCCCTTTATCTCCCCAGAAGAGGACGACGTGACGGGCGCAGTGCTTTGCGGGTTCGCTGTGGGTTGGGCGATGTTAGCGATCCTCTCGTCGCGGTCCACCGACCAACCCCAGCGGTGGGCTGTCCCACCTGCGATGTTCATGGGCCTGGGCGGTCTTCTCCTGATCGCATTCGGCAGCTCGTCGCGGGAGGTGCTGAACTGGGTATGGCCACCGGTGCTGCTCGCTCTGGTGATCTGGATGTTCGTACGGGCGCGTCGACAGCTTCATAGCCGAAGCCGACGCTGGCTGCTATACCCGGTGTTGGCGGTGTTGGCTGTTGCCTCGGTCGGCGGCGGCTACGAGACCGTGCGCGAGAGGCGGACGCCAACGCATACCCGATGCCGGGTCAGCTGATCGACGTGGGCGGACACCGCCTCCACCTCAACTGCACCGGCTCCGGCAGCCCCACCGTCGTCCTGCAACCGGGAGGAGGCGACTTCTCCTCGGTCATGGCGTGGATAGCGCCCGCCGTAGCCGCCGACACCCGAGTCTGCGTCTACGACCGAGCAGGTCGCGGTTGGAGCGAGCCCGCAGATAGCCCCCAGGACGCCACCCGGATAGCAACTGACCTGCACACGCTGCTGCAACGCGGAAACGTTCCAGGACCCTACGTGCTGGCCGGTCACTCCTTCGGCGGCCTCTACGTCCTCACCTACGCCGACCGCTACCCCGGCGACGTCGCCGGCATGGTGCTGATTGACTCCACCAACCCGGCCACCGACGCCGACCCGGCCAAGGCAACGGCCTACGACAGCGGCTCCTACGACGCCGTCACGGATCGTGTTGCAGCACTCGGCGCCGCGGCTGCACGTATCGGGTTGGTGCGCCTGGTCGGGAGCTTCGGCTACGGCGATCTGCCCCCGCAGTCGCGTGACGAGGTCCGCGCCAAGACTGCAACCGCCGACTACGCCGCCGGCTGGATCGACGAGTTCGTCCAGGCCAACGCCTCCGGAGCAGAGGCCGCGATGCTCACCGATTTCGCTGACAAGCCGCTGGTCGTGCTCACCGCCGGCGCCGAAACCGACGCCACCCACGATGCTGCGCAGAACAAGCTGGCGACGTTGTCGACCAATAGCTCGCACCGCGTCATCGACGACGCCAGCCATGCCGGGCTTATCACCGACAAGGAATACGCCAAGGCCACCACCCGGGCCATCCTCGACGTCGTCTCATCGCTCCGGAACAACCAACCACTGGTGAAGTGACACCGGTCGGACCGGCCCCCTCAGAAAGAAGAAAGCCCATGAAAGCGATCGTCCAAGACACCTACAGAAAAGCGGCTGTTCTCGAACTCCGGGACATCGACAAGCCCCTTCGGACACGTACGCCTCCGCCGATTTCCAGACCGCTACGGGAGGCACACGATGACGGTCTGCATCGTCGGAGCGTCCGGCAAACTCGGGCAGTACATGGGTAGCACGCGTTGGATCGAGGCTACGAGGTGGTCGGCGTGTGCCGGCAGGAAAGCGTCGGGAAACTCGACCGGTTCAAGGGGCGTATCACCGTGATCCCGGGAGCAACGGACGACCCCGAGGTCATCGACTTCGCGGTCGCGGGGTGCGACGGGGTGCTCGTCGTGATGACCCCGGTTGGCGTCAACGGGTACTCGACGGAACGACCCAGGCGGTGCTCGACTACGCACCTCCGGGCGCGCGCCTTGTGTTCTCGTGCCGTCACATCACCCGCGACGGCCAGGACGTGTACTCATGGAAGCTCAAGATGATGGTGAACGTCTTCGGCCGGCTTGCGCGACTCGCTCGAAAGGTCGACCTCGACGACCAGGTGGAGGCATGCCGGGGGGTGTTTGCCAGCGACACCCGGTGGACAGTCGTGCGCGGCAGCGACCTCGAGGAGGGCGAAAGCCAGGGCCTGCCCGTGTGGAGCGAGCACGTAGGCGATCCAATCCTGGCGAGCAACCTCACGCGTCGAGTGGACTTTGCCCTATTCATGGTGGAGGCCCTCGAGAACGACGAGCTCATCCACGAGGCCCCCGCGATCGTCGGCCGCGAGACGCCCTCGGCACTCGCCCACGCCGCCAGAGAATGAACTCCTCAGTGGGCGAGGGTCCTCAAGAGCGAAAGACCCCGGACCGCTCTCTTCCTCAAGGCGCGCTGAGAACATGACCAACGAGCCCAGCACGTTCCCACACCACATCGCCATCCTGCTCTTCGACGGCGTCGAAGAGCTCGACGCCGTCGGCCCGTGGGAAGTACTGGCCCACTGGACCCGCAACCACCCAGACGACGGCTGGGCCGTGTCCTGCATGTCCCAAGACGGTCTGCCGGTGACCGCAGCCAAAGGCCTGGTTCTGGGCGCACACCACGCCATCGCGGACGCACCACCCCTGCAAGTGCTCATATACCCAGGCGGCGAAGGCACCCGGGGGCTTCTGCGCGACCCCAACACCTCCAGTGGGTCCGCGCCCTACGCGCGACCGTCCCGCTGATGACCAGCGTCTGCACTGGCGCTCTGGTCTACGCTGCTGCCGGGCTGCTCCGCGAGCGGCCGGCGACGACCTACTGGGCTGCGATGGACGAGCTGCGCGGGCTTGACCCCACCGTCCAGGTCGCCCAGCCGACCGCTGGGTCAACGACGGCGACCTCATCACCTCTGCCGGCGTCAGCGCCGGGATCGACATGGCACTGCACCTGGTCGCTCGCCTCGCCGGCCCCAACGGGCCCGGCAAGTCCGGCGCGGCATCCAGTACGACCCCCAGCCACCCATCTGACAAAGACGACGCCGAGTACATCGCCACACACATCCAGACCCTGACCGACGCCCGCAAACGGCGGCCAGTGGCAGCCAAGCGTGCACACCCCGACGCGGGAGAAAGCCAGGAGGAGACCGATCATGCCGAACGACAATGACCACACTCAGACCGAGAATCGCGGAAAGTTCCCCACCGACATACGTGACCTTCCAGACTCTCAACCATCCGAGGTCGTCGTTCTCGCAGACGGGGAGGAGTTCGACCTGGGTATTGCTCCGATGGTCAAACGGCTGGGCGATGCGACCGTGCGCATGCTGGCCTACAACGGGTCGGTGCCCGGGCCCACCATGCAGGTCCAGCAGGGTTCGGAAGTGGTCATCAAGGTGACCAACGAGGCTGACACCGAGGCCACCGTGCACTGGCACGGGCTGCGGTTGCAGAACGCCTATGACGGGACGCACGAGACCCAGACACCGATGCGGGTGGGTCAGAGCTTCAGCTATCGACTGCAGTTCCACGATCCCGGCCTGTACTGGTACCACCCGCACATCCGCGAAGACTACGGCCAGGAGATGGGCCTGTACGGCAACATCGTGGTCGTCCCGTCGGACCCGGACTATTGGCCCACGGTGAACCGGGAAGAGCTGCTCACCCTCGATGATGTGTTGCTCGAGAACGGTCAGATCGCGTCGTTCAGCCGCACCGAGACGACCTACGTGGCGATGGGGCGATTCGGCAACACCATGCTCATCGGCGGTGACGTCGCCGCTGAACTGTCGGCCAACCTCGGGGAGGTGGTGCGCTTCTACTTGACCAACACCGCCAACACGCGGGTCTTCAATGTGGGCTTCGACAAGGCCCGCATGAAGCTGGTCGGTGGTGACAGCGGCCGGGTCGAGCACGAGGCCTTCGTGACGAGGTGATGCTCGCGCCCTCGGAGCGGATCGTCGTCGACGTCCTGTTCGACCAGCCCGGGCTCGTGACCCTCGAGCACCGGCATCCAGAGCGCACCTACCCCCTGGCATCAGTCACCGTTGGCGAAGCCCCGGCCGAGCCGGAGCTGAGCAAGCAGTTCGAGGTACTTCGCACCAACGCCGACATGACAGCCGAACGGGATCGGCTGGACCGGTACCGCGATGTGGCACCGGACAAGACGCTCGCGTTTGTGGCTGAGATGGACATGGGTGTACCCGACGGCCCCATCGTCTACTCCTGCCCCATGCACCCCGAGGTGATGAGCGCCGATGAGGGAACCTGTCCCGACTGCGGGATGAAGCTGCTGGCCATCTCCGTCGCCCTCACCTATACCTGCCCGATGCACTCCGAAGTCATCACCGCCGAGCAAGGCCGATGCCCGCACTGCGGCATGAAGCTGGTTGCCGTTGCCGCCACCTACACCTGCCCGATGCACCCCGACGTGGTGAGCGACTCACCCGACCGCTGCCCCCAATGCGGGATGAAGCTCATGCCGTCGCAACTCGTCAACCAGGCCCAAGAACACCACGGCGACGAACCCACCCACGCCCAGCACCACGCGACCGACCAGCAGCACGGCCACGCCGACGGTCACAGCCATGAGGAAACTGGTGGCATCGAGTGGGAAGACGACATGGTCGACGTCAACCGGATCACCACACCAGCCAACATGCGCTGGAAGCTGGTCGACCGCAGCACAGGTGGGGAGAACCATGCGATCGACTGGCACTTCAAGGTCGGCGATCAGGTGAAGATCCGGCTGGTCAACGAAATGGACTCCGACCATCCAATGCACCACCCCTTCCACATCCACGGCGCGGGCCGCTTCCTTGTCATGAGCCGTGACGACACCGTCGAGCCCAATCTCGTCTGGAAAGACACCGTCCTCGTGCGCACCGGCGAAACCGTCGACATCCTCCTCGACGTGACCAACCCCGGTCTCTGGATGGCGCACTGCCACATCGCCGAACACCACGAGAGCGGAATGATGTTCAGCTTCAGCGTCGACCCCTAGCCGAGTAGCGACCGGTTCCACACCCCTGGGTGCACCTGCCAGAGCGGTGGCGCCCCGTGTTGACGCCAATGTGGGCTCGTGCCGAACGAGGGTGACGTACCTACTCTCCATCGTCCAAACGCACAATCACGGCCGA